>JAHEFG010000013.1 GCA_024640305.1 Gammaproteobacteria bacterium | reverse complement strand
CGATATCGAATTGCTGCTCAATGGTGCGTTTTCGCCGCTTGACGGGTTTCTCAACAAGCCCGACTATGATTCTGTCGTAGCAACAATGCGTCTCAAGAACGGCGTGCTTTGGCCGATTCCGATTACTCTGGATGTCACCGAGGATTTCGCAAAAGACCTCAAGTCCGGCGACAAGCTGGCACTGCGCGACCTCGAAGGTGTCATTCTCGCGACGCTGGAAGTGGGTGATATCTGGGCACCGGATATTGATGCCGAGGCCGAGGGGGTCTATGGCACGACGGATAGCAAGCACCCCGCCGTAAACTTCCTAAAGACTAGTAGCAATCCGGTGTACGTGGGTGGCAGCCTGAAGGGCGTCGAATTACCGATGCACTATGACTTCAAACATCTTCGTGACGGACCCGGAGAGCTGCGCGCGCGTTTCCGTAAGTTGGGCTGGCGCAAGGTTGTGGCTTTCCAGACGCGCAACCCAATGCATCGGGCTCATCAGGAGCTTACGTTCAGGGCCGCCCGCGACGTTGAGGCAAACCTGTTAATTCACCCGGTTGTCGGCATGACCAAGCCGGGCGATGTCGATCATTTCACGCGCGTGCGTTGTTACGAACACCTGCTGAATCGCTACCCCGAACAGACGACAATGCTGAGCCTGTTGCCGCTCGCAATGCGTATGGGCGGGCCGCGGGAGGCGTTGTGGCACGCGATAATCCGCAAGAACTACGGCTGTACGCACATTATTGTCGGTCGCGATCACGCAGGGCCCGGCAAGGACAGCAATGGCGACGATTTTTATGGCCCCTACGACGCGCAAGAGCTGCTGACGGAACATGCGGAAGAGCTCGATATTTCCATGGTGCCTTTCCAGCTCATGGTCTTTGCCGAGAACCGTGCTGAGTACATCCCGATCGATCAAAAGACCGATGACGACAACGTACTCAATATCTCGGGCACGGAGCTGCGGCGCCGTTTGCAGGAAGGTCTCGAAATTCCGGAGTGGTTCTCGTTTCCCGAGGTCGTCGAAGAGCTTCGCAAAACGCATCCGCCGCGCCACAAGCAGGGCTTTACGGTGTTCTTTACGGGCCTCAGCGGATCAGGTAAATCAACGATTGCCAACGCACTCATGGTTAAGTTGATGGAAATGGGCGGGCGTCCGGTTAGTCTGCTCGACGGCGACATCGTGCGCAAAAACCTGTCCAGCGAACTCGGTTTCTCCAAGGAACACCGTGATCTGAACATTCGTCGCATAGGCTATGTGGCCAGCGAAATCACGAAGAATGGTGGTATCGCCATCTGCGCTCCGATCGCACCGTACACGGTTACCCGACGAGCTGTCCGGGAGTCCATCGAACCGTTGGGAGGCTTTGTCGAGATTCATGTTTCGACGTCGGTCGAAGTGTGTGAGCAGCGTGATCGCAAGGGGCTGTACGCGCTGGCACGCGCAGGCAAGATCAAGGAGTTCACGGGTATTTCCGATCCGTACGAAGAGCCAGAGAACGCGGAGATGGTCGTTGATACGGTCGATATTACGCCGGACCTGGCCGCGCACCGCATTCTCGTCAAGCTGGAGGCGATGGGTTTCATCCGTTGAACAAGAAGGTATACATAAAGACCATGGGCTGCCAGATGAACGAGTACGACTCGGACAAAATGGTGGACGTCCTGCATGAAGCTCACGGTTACGAGCTCACAAGCAATCCGGACGAGGCTGATCTGCTGCTGGTCAACACCTGCTCAATTCGCGAGAAAGCGCAGGAAAAGGTGTTCTCCGAGTTGGGTCGTTGGCGGCCGCTCAAGGAGAAGCGTCCCGAAGTCATGATCGGGGTTGGCGGTTGTGTGGCAAGCCAGGAAGGCGAGGGCATAAGCAAACGCGCCCCTTTCGTTGATGTTGTCTTCGGCCCGCAGACCTTGCACCGGTTGCCGGAGCTTATTGAGGGTGCGCGTGCTTCCGGCAACCCGGTGGTCGACATTTCTTTTCCGGAAATCGAGAAATTCGATTCGTTGCCGGAACCGCGGGCGGAAGGGCCGACCGCGTTCGTGTCGGTCATGGAAGGCTGCAGTAAGTACTGCAGCTTCTGCGTTGTCCCCTACACGCGCGGCGAGGAAATAAGCCGGCCATTTGACGATGTCATTGCAGAAATCGTCAGTCTCGCTGCACAGGGTGTTAGGGAGATTAATCTGCTTGGGCAAAACGTCAATGCGTATCGTGGACCGATGCACGACGGCCAGATTGCGGACCTGGCGACGCTCATTTACTACGTGGCGGCGGTCGAGGGAGTCGAACGTATCCGGTTTACGACATCGCATCCGCTTGAGTTCACCGATAGCCTGATTCAGGCATACGCTGAGGTGCCGAAACTGGCGAATTACCTGCATCTGCCGGTACAGCACGGTTCCGATCGCATCCTCGCGCGCATGAAACGGGGCCATACGATCCTCGAATACAAGCAAAAGATTCGTAAGCTCAGGCAAGCGCGCCCTGACATCTCATTGTCTTCAGATTTTATCGTCGGCTTTCCGGGAGAAACCGATGATGATTTCGAGAAACTAATGAACCTCATTGCTGAAATAGGCTTCGACCAGTCATTTAGCTTTATTTACAGTCCGAGGCCGGGCACGCCCGCCGCGGGTCTCGACGACGACACGCCGATGGACGTCAAGAAGCAGCGGCTGAAAATTCTGCAGGAGCGCATTAATCAGCAGGCGTTCGAAATCAGCAAGGGCATGGTCGGAACAACGCAACGGGTACTTGTCGAAAAAACTTCGAAAAAAGACGACAAGCAACTCGCCGGCAAAACTGAAAACATGCGCTGGGTAAATTTCGATGCCGATGCGTCGCACATTGGTCAATTCGTTGACGTAGTCATTACCGAGGCGTTGCCTAATTCGCTGCGTGGGCGAATCACCAGCTAACAAGCGTTTACATATTCCGTCCTATGAAAATCCTGTTTCTATGCACTGGAAATTCATGCCGATCGCAAATGGCGGAAGGCTGGGCGCGCCATCTTGGCGGTGACCGGGTCGTTGCAAGTTCGGCCGGTATCGAATCTCACGGCAAGAACCCCCGCGCCATAACAGTCATGCGAGAAGCCGGCGTTGATATCTCGCGGCAGGAATCCACGAAACTGACAGATGAAATGCTTGTTGCTGCCGACATTCTGGTTACGGTTTGTGGTCATGCCGACGAGCATTGTCCGGTTATACCGGAGGGAGTTCGCAAAGAGCACTGGCCGCTCAGTGATCCGGCCAAGGCGCGCGGGTCCGAGAAAGACGTCATGGCGATATTCGAAGAAAGTCGGGATGATATTCGAAACAGAGTTGCCGACCTTATTGCACGCATTAACAGCTAGCATGGAAAGAAGACCATGGACAAAGTCAAAAGTAGCAGTGCTCAGATGAACGTCTTCGAACGCTACCTGACAATTTGGGTAGCGTTGTGCATCGGTGGCGGAATTCTGCTCGGCAAATTTGCACCAGAGATAGCACGCTCACTCGATGCCATGGCGATTACAGTAAACGGTGCCCCGGTGGTTTCGATTCCGATCGCCCTGTGCCTGTTCTTTATGATGTACCCGATCATGGTCAAAATAGACTTCCATGAAGTCGTGAGCGCGGGCAAGGCAGTGCGCCCGGTTGGCCTGACGCTTTTCATTAACTGGTGTGTAAAGCCGTTCACGATGTACGCAATCGCGAGCTATTTTCTCGGCACACTTTTCCTCACATTCATCGGGCCCGATGCTGTTGACCTTATCAAGATGCCGTTGGGTGAGGGATTGGCGGTCGGTGACACCTATGGTGCAGGTCGCGTGGTACTGATCGACGGCATCAAGATGCTCGAGGTGCCTCTGTGGCGAAGCTATCTCGCGGGCTGCATTCTCCTTGGCATCGCACCTTGTACTGCCATGGTTCTCGTGTGGGGTTATCTCTCCAAAGGCAATGATGGCCATACGCTTGTTATGGTGGCTATCAATTCGTTGACCATGCTTGTTTTGTTCGGGTTTTTGGGCGGTTTCCTGTTGGGCGTCGGCAAGCTGCCAGTTCCGTGGCAGGCACTATTACTTTCCATCGGTATTTATGTTGCGCTACCGCTGGTTGCGGGCTACGTGTCACGAAAGTGGATTATTGCGGCCAAAGGTGAGCGTTGGTTCAAGGAGGTTTTCCTGCATTTCCTTACGCCGGTTACGATTTCTGCACTGCTGATAACGCTGGTTCTTTTGTTTTCGTTTAAAGGCGAAACAATCGTGCAGAACCCTTTGACGATCCTGTGGATTGCGGTGCCGTTATTTGTGCAGACTGTATTTGTTTTCGCATTAGGCTACGGACTGTCCAAAATGCTGGGTCTCAGTTACGAAAACGCGGCGCCGACGGCGATGATCGGAGCGTCGAATCACTTCGAAGTCGCTATAGCGACAGCGGCGATGTTATATGGCCTGTCATCCGGTGCTGCTCTGGCAACCGTGGTTGGTGTGTTGATCGAAGTACCGTTAATGCTCATGTTGGTGAGGTTCTGCCTCCGTACACAACACTGGTTCTCCCGGTGATCGCGGTTGCTGGGCGTGGCGATGTGCAATGTAGCGCTTCCCAAGTCACGCACATCGCGGTAGTCTTTTACGTACTTTGAACGCTGTCCAGATATCTCGAGACGTCGTCCTCGAGCCCGCCGATAATAACCGCCTGGCTAACCTATGCGGTCAGTTTGACGAAAACCTTCGGCACATTGAACGCCGGCTCGATGTAGAAATCGCAAGCCGTGGCAACCATTTTCGCGTTACCGGTCAACCCGGTGCTGCGCAGATGGGCAGTGATGTGCTGCAGTCCCTGTTCCAAATGACCGATAGCGAACGTATTGATGCTGAGCGTGTGCACATGCTCTTGCAGGAGTCTGTGATGAATGATGGTGAGTCTGCAGCTGTGTTGTCCGATCCTGATGTGGCCGGCGTAGAAGATGTTTCGATTCAGACGCCGGAAAAGCTGATACGTTCACGCGGCGCAAATCAGGCTGCGTACATGAACAGTATTCACGAGCATGACCTGGCGTTCGGTATCGGGCCGGCGGGAACGGGAAAGACTTACCTTGCGATTGCCAGTGCGATCGATGCGCTCGAGAGTGAAAGCGTGCGGCGTATTGTTCTCGTGCGTCCTGCAGTAGAGGCCGGCGAGCGGCTCGGCTTTCTTCCCGGCGATATGTCGCAGAAAGTTGATCCATACCTGCGCCCAATGTATGACGCTCTGTACGACATGATGGGCGCGGAACGGGTCACGAGGCTCATTGAAAAGAACGTCATTGAAATCGCGCCGCTTGCTTTTATGCGAGGCCGCTCGCTGAATGAGTCGTTTGTCATTCTTGATGAGGCTCAAAATTCCAGCGTTGAACAAATGAAAATGTTCCTTACGCGTATTGGCTTTGGTTCGAGTGCGGTTGTGACTGGTGACATTACCCAGATCGATCTGCCGGATCGGCAAGAGTCAGGGCTTAAAAATGCCATGAGAATACTTGAAGGCGTTGCCGGTATTGCATTCACTATGTTCACGCCAAAAGACGTCGTGCGCCATCCGTTGGTGCAACGAATTGTCGAAGCGTACGAATCCGACGACGAATGAGTTCAGCGCCCACGGTTGATGTGCAGATTGCCTGCGACGACGAAGTCCCGGCGGAACCTGAAATTCGGAAGTGGGTATCAGCGGCGCTCAAGCAGTCTGGCCGAGCCGTGAATCGCCCTTGCGAGATCGCCGTGCGAATTGTCGATGCGGAGGAAATTCAGACCCTGAATGAGCTGTACCGAAAGAAAGGCGGAGCGACCAATGTATTGTCATTTCCGGGTGGCGAGATAACCGGGTTACCGGATGACGCGACTCTGATGCTTGGCGATATAGTCGTTTGCGCATCGGTGGTTGCTAGCGAAGCGGCGGAGCAGGACAAAGCGCTGGTCGATCACTGGGCACACATGTTGGTGCACGGCACGCTGCATTTGCTCGGATTTGACCACAATATCGACGCGGAAGCGGTTGAGATGGAGGCGCTGGAGACGTTGATTCTCGCTACCGGCGGCGTAACTGATCCATATCAGAGGTCCTAGCCACAAGCTGATACAATGGCCAGAATTTACTACAGAACAGCAAAACAGGTTCGATGAACGACAAACCGCCAAGTACCATCGGCACAGGCAACACCGGTTTGATTGCGCGATTAAAGCGGGCAGTCAAAGGTGATCCCTGGAGCCGCGAAGAAATACAAGACCTGATCAAGCAAACCGAGATTGATCTCGACGCTGAAGAGAAAAGCATGCTCACTGGCGTGCTTGAGGTCTCCGAAACGCAAGTTCGCGAAGTCATGATCCCTCGCTCGCAGATGGTCGTTATCGACATCGAGCAGGACTTCGACGAAATACTCGCTGTCATTATTCAATCCGGCCATTCTCGATTTCCCGTCATCGGTGAGGATCGCGATGAAGTGCTCGGTGTGCTGCTGGCGAAAGACCTGCTGCGTTACTTTCACAGTGAAGACGCCAAAGATGTGCCGCTCAGAAAACTGCTGCGCCCGGCGTCTGTTATTCCCGAGTCCAAACGCCTCAATGCGCTGCTCAAGGAGTTTCGTGCCAGTCACAACCACATGGCTATCGTTGTCGATGAGTATGGTGGTGTGGCGGGGTTGCTGACTATTGAAGATGTTCTTGAAGAGATAGTGGGCGAAATCGATGACGAACACGACCCGGAAGAAATTGCGTTCATTCGTCCTGATGGTGATTACAATGGCAAGCCGAGCTTTGCGGTTCGAGCATTGACGCGCATCGAAGACTTTAATGAGTACTTCGAGTGTGAGCTCGCCGACGATGAATACGACACTATTGGAGGCCTCGTACTGCACGAGCTCGGCCGTCTGCCTCGCCGCGGCGAGACGCTCGAGTTTGGCGGCTTTAATTACAAGGTCATGAAAGCGGATAAACGCCGCATCGATGCATTGCAGGTTCAACGGACCGACTGACGCGTGCCGCGGAATTCTTCGATACTATTGCTGCCGGCTGACCGACCAAAGCTAAGCCAGTTTCTATTTTTTCTGCTTGGTTGTCTGGCTACAACCACTTTCGCACCGTTTGGCTGGTATTTGCTGGCGCCAATTCTGTTGCTACCGCTGCTGTTTGTATGCCTGACAGTATCGCCGCGCGATGCTGCAAAATACGGCTTCTGGTTTGGGGTTGGGATGTTCCTGACAGGAACCTACTGGATCTACATTTCAGTGGTCGTGTTTGGTCAGGCGCCTGTGGCGATAGCTTTATTCCTGATGCTGGGCCTTGTGCTGATTATGTCCTTGTTCCTTGGGCTGACTGGTTGGCTCATCAGTCGTCTCGCGAGCGGTGAGCCGTGGCTGTTGCTGTTCGTGGCGCCCGCTGCCTGGGTGCTCGTCGAATGGTTACGCGGCTGGTTCCTCACGGGTTTTCCCTGGCTAGGGTTGGGCTACGCCCATATCGATTCGTCTCTGGCGGGTTGGGCGCCGGTCGTTGGCGTTTACGGCGTGTCGGCGCTGCTGGTATTGAGTACGACCGCGGTGCTCGTGGCATTGCTCACGCGAAATCGCGAGCAACTGATTGCACTCACCATCGTCGTGATGCCGTGGTTGGTGGGAGGTGCTCTGAAATCGGTGGAATGGACACAGCCGGCTGGTGCTGCGTTTGCGAGCACGCTCGTTCAGGGTGGTATTTCACAGGATCAAAAGTGGCTCGATGAGCAACTCCTACCCACGCTCGATTTCTACCGCAAGGAAACGCAGCGTGTTCCGGACAGCGCTATCGTTGTGTGGCCCGAAGTCGCAATCCCGTCAGTAACTGATCAGGTCGAGAGTTTCATTGCCGCGCTGGAGGCCGACAGCCAGCGCAGCGGCCAGTCCATAGCGTTTGGCATCCTCGAGCGTGTGTACGAGCGATCCGGTGAAGCCAGGATCTATAACAGTGTCGTACTACTTGATGGCGAAAGCCGCCAGATTTATCGCAAACGCCATCTTGTGCCGTTTGGCGAGTATTTTCCGGTGCCGGCGCAGGTACGCGAATGGATGCGCATGTTGAGCTTGCCGCACCGCGATTTGTCGGCGGGCGCCGATGTACAGCCCTTGCTGGTTGCTGGAAATGGCGTCGAGCTCGCCGTGGCAATTTGTTACGAGGATGCTTACGGTGCCGAGCAATTGTACGCGCTGCCCGAGGCATCGCTGTTGATTAACGTCAGCAATGACGCGTGGTTTGGGGACTCAATTGCGCCGCATCAACACCTGCAGATCGCCAGAATGCGGGCATTGGAGGTTGGGCGCTACGCGATCAGGGCAACGAACACAGGGATCAGCGCGTTTATTGACCCGCGGGGTAAAATCATTAAATCCGGGCCTCAATTCAAGCCTGTAAGCCTGACGGCCACGGTAGAACCTCGCATGGGCATGACGCCGTTCGCCAGCACCGGAAACCGCCCTGTCATTGGGCTTTGCCTGCTCATCATCGGCGCTTTCTGGCTGCGCACTCGCTCTTCTTGATGTAGGCTTGCGGCTTCTTTCAGTAGCAACAATCAAGTAATCAATGAGTACCGCTTATCACCCCGAAACAGTCGAATCAGGCGCGCAGGAATACTGGGCCCGGTCACGCTGTTTTGAAGTCGGTGAAGACACCGAAAAAGAAAAGTTCTATTGCCTGACGATGTTCCCGTACCCGAGTGGAAAGCTGCACATGGGGCACGTGCGCGTCTTTACCATTTCGGATGTCATCGCGCGCTACCAGCGGATGCAGGGAAAACACGTGCTGCAACCGATGGGTTGGGATGCGTTCGGCATGCCGGCCGAAAATGCCGCTATCAAGCGCGGCGTCCCGCCGGCGAAGTGGACCTACGAAAATATCGCCGATATGCGCGGCCAGTTCAAAAGGCTGGGTTACGCCTATGACTGGTCACGCGAGGTCACAACTTGCAGGCCCGAGTATTATCGCTGGGAGCAGTGGTTATTTACACGGATGTTCAAGAAGGGCCTTGTATATCGGAAAAACTCCGTCGTTAACTGGGATCCGGTAGACCAGACCGTACTCGCGAACGAACAGGTTATCGACGGTCGCGGCTGGCGCTCGGATGCGCTGGTCGAGCGTCGCGAGATTCCGCAGTGGTTCATGCGGATCACGGCGTATGCGGATGAATTGCTCGATGAGCTTGACCGCATGCCCGGTTGGCCAGATTCGGTCAAAACCATGCAGAGGAACTGGATAGGACGTTCACAAGGAGTCGAGCTTACCTTTGATGTTGCAGGTGATAACGAGCCTTTGACGGTATTCACGACCCGACCGGATACGCTGCTCGGTGTCACCTATATGGCGGTTGCTGCCGAGCACCCGCTTGCGGAAAAAGCGGCTGCGGGTAATCCAGATGTTGCCGCCTTTATAGAGGATTGCAAAAAAACTGACGCCGCCGAAGCAACGATGGAAACGATGGAGAAAAAAGGCATGCCTTTAGGCATCTCTGCGATCCATCCGATTACGGGCGACGAGGTACCGCTGTGGGTCGCCAATTTCGTGCTGATGAGCTATGGAACGGGCGCAGTAATGGCTGTGCCAGGGCACGATGAGCGCGACTGGGAGTTTGCAAAGAAACACGGCGTGCCCATCAAACAGGTCATCGCGCCTGCAGATGGCAGCGATATTGATATCGAGGAGGCTGTTTTCACCGAAAAGGGCGTGCTCGTAAACTCCGGTGAGTACGACGGCCTCAATTATGACGATGCCTGCGAGGCGATCGCTGATTTCTTCGAGAAGTCTGGTCGTGGGCGACGCGCAATAAACTACCGTCTGCGTGACTGGGGTGTGTCGCGGCAACGTTACTGGGGTACGCCTATTCCGATTATCTATTGCGATGATTGTGATGCTGTTCCGGTCCCGGAAGACCAACTTCCGGTCATATTGCCTGAGGACGTCGAAGTTTCAGGAAAGGGCTCACCGCTGCGGGATATGCCCGAATTCGTCAATGTGAGTTGTCCGCAATGCGGTAAAGATGCGCGTCGTGAGACGGACACATTCGATACGTTTGTCGAATCGTCCTGGTATTTTGCCCGCTATGCCTGTCCCGACAACGACCAAGTCATGTTGGATGAACGTGCAGCCTACTGGACACCGGTCGATCAATACACGGGCGGTATCGAACATGCGATCCTGCACTTGTTGTATTCGCGCTTCTTTCAGCGCGTGATGCGGGACGAGGGTCTGACTGACATTTCGGAACCGTTTACGAATTTGCTGACGCAAGGCATGGTCCTCAAAGACGGCGCGAAAATGTCGAAGAACAAGGGCAATACAGTTGACCCTCAGGAACTCATCGAGAAATTCGGCGCCGATACGGTGCGTTTGTTCATGATGTTCGCGGCACCGCCTGAGCAGGCATTGGAATGGTCGGATGACGGCGTGCAGGGCAGCTTTCGTTTTCTCAAGCGCTTCTGGAACGCGGTGCAAAGTCATACAGATGGAGGGCCTGCAGGCGATATTGACGTTGCTGTGCTTAATGCCGCGCAGAAGGATTTGCGACGCAAGACTCACCAGACGATCGCCAAGATCAGTGACGACATTGGGCGTCGCTATACTTTTAATACGGCGGTCGCGGCCTCAATGGAGTTGCTTAACTCAATCAATCGCTTCGAGGACGATTCCGATGCTGGCCGTTCTGTGAAGCACGAGGCATTGGAAGCGGTTGTGCTGTTACTGTCGCCTATCGTGCCGCATATCAGCCACGCACTTTGGGCGGAACTTGGCCACAAGACTGCGTTAATCGATGTGCCGTGGCCGAGCGTGGATGAGGCCGCGCTTGCGGAGGATCTCATCGAGGTCGTCGTGCAGGTCAACGGTAAACTGCGCGGCCGTATCTCAGTAGCTGTCGATGCGGATAAGGACACACTTGCTGCGGTAGCGATGGCAGACGAAAACGTGCAACGATTCATCGACGGCAAGGAGATTCGCAAGACAATCGTCGTTCCGGGTCGCCTGGTGAATATCGTTGTTTAGATTCCTCGCAGTTGTCGGGCTAGCCATGCTTTCTGGTTGTGGCTTTCAATTGCAGGGTGCACTGACGATGCCTGTGGAAATGCAACGCACTTACCTTGATCCGGTGGACAAGCACAGCCAGTTCCATCGAGAATTGCGATTGCAGTTGCAGGCGGCCGGCGTGGAGTTGGTCGATACACCTGATAACTCGACCGCTATCTTGTCAATTCGCAGAGACGAGACGGACCAACGAGTGCTGTCGGTTTCAGGCCGCAACGTGCCGACTGAGTACCAGGTTTATTACACGGTTGTGTACTCGGTAGCGAGAGGTGAAGAAGTCCTGCTCCCACCCCAGGATCTCACGCTGACGCGTGATTACACCTACGATACTACCAAGGTACTGGGCAAGTCTCGGGAAGAATCCATGCTGCGTGATGCCGTGGTGAAAGATCTCGTGCGAATCGTGCTCAAACAGATTTCCTCGTTGTAGAAGTCTGTCTTCGAAAAGCAAAAACGTACTCGCTGTCGCTGATCTGCCGCTGGCGAGCCTGGAGAAACTGCTGGCGAAGTATGGCCTGACGCTTCATCTGCAGCGGGCCGACCAGCAGATTACCGGAAGTTTCTGGGGTGACGAGGAAGCGGGTATCGTTGGTCGCGACGTATATGTGCGCAGCGATACCCCCATTCATTCTTTGCTGCATGAGACCTGCCACATAATTTGCATGACGCGGGAACGCCGCGAGCAGCTTGACCGCGACGCCGGTGGCGATGACCTTGAAGAATCGGCCGTGTGCTATCTGCAAGTCGTGCTAGCCGACGAAATAGATGGTGTCGGCCGTCATCGGCTCATGACGGATATGGATGCCTGGGGGTATAGTTTTCGCCTCGGGCGAACGCAATTGTGGTTCGAGGATGATGCTGAGGATGCGCGCAATTGGTTACTCGGGCATCAACTGCTCTCGGAAAGCGGTATGCCGGTATTCAGGTTGCGCGCCTGACCTGTTATATAGTGACGTATGGTCTGGCCACGTTACATCCTGTATTTCGTTGCGGTCACGTTACTGACCTGGATATTGACGCAACTTGAGATCGCCTTTCCTGGCAGCCTCAAGCTATACGTTGTCGTTGGAGAGCAATACCCGATCGGAACCAGCGAGTATTCTCCAATCGAGATCATTCAGCCGTTGATTCTCGGTATCTGCGGCCTGTTACTCGCCTGGGTCGCCCAATATTGTCCGTCACAACGACCCATCGCGTTTCCTTTCGGTGGCCTTGCGCTGGCATTCTTGATCCGCGAGTGTGACTACATTCTGGATTTCTACCTGATCGATAACCTCTGGCAGGTACTGATCGCCGTTGCGCTGGCGTTTGTCATCGCCTATACCTACCGCGTGCGACGTCGCATCAGGATCGCCTGGGCGCGAATCTGGCCGTCACCGGGCCTGGCACTCTGGTTCGCCGGTGCCGTGATCGTTTTTTCATTCGTACGTCTTGTCGGCCAGGAGTCTTTGTGGATGTCCCTGCTGGGTGACGACTACCAACCTGTCGCCAAACTTGCGGTCGAGGAATTCTTTGAACTGATCGGCTACGTCCTGTGGCTAATCGGAACAATCGAATATACGTACCAGGCTCGCGCAATCGCATATCGAGAGCCAATTCCGGCCGCACAACGCCGGCGGCAGAAACGTCGGCACGATCGGCAAGGGCGCTACTAGTCTGGGCCGGACGCTCCTAGAGGATCGTCGGGTTTGGCACGTCTCCGTAGACTTCCTCCGGGTCGAAGACCTTTTCGGTCTCGGTCCATTGCAGACGAATATTGCCACCGGACTGTTCTTTTTCAAACGCCTCGCCAACCGGAATGCGCCGGTAAAAACAGCTGCGATAGCCGACGTGGCAACTGGCACCGCCGGAGACATCGACGCGCAGCCAAATGCAGTCCTGATCGTCGTCGACGAGCAGTTCCCGCACTTTCTGTACCAGGCCGCTCGTCGCACCCTTGTGCCAGAGCACCTGTCGGCTGCGGCTGAAGTAATGTGCCTCACCTGTCCTGATAGTCAGGCTCAACGCCTCGGCATTCATGTAGCCTTGCATCAGCAATTCGCCCGATTCCGCGTCCGTTGTGACCGCGGTAATCAGACCGCGATCATCGAACCTGGGTGCCAGGTCGCTGCCTTCTTCGACCTGCTCAATCGATTCGCGGGCTTGAAAATTGACCGTAACGGCAGACATTTGTAATTCCTCAGAAAACTTCGGCAACGGGCGGCAGAATACAAGGCGTAGCAGCGCGCAGCAATATTGCTATCATTCGCAACCATGACTATTCAAGTACACGACACACGCAAGGGTCGCAAAGTGCCATTTGAACCTCTCCACGACGGTGAGGTGACGATGTACCTTTGTGGGCCAACGGTTTACAACTACGCCCACATCGGCAATGCGCGGCCGGCCGTAGTCTTCGATCTGCTCGCCCGCGTACTCAGGCGCAGCTACAAGCTGACTTTCGCGCGCAACATCACGGATATTGACGACAAGATAAACGCTGCGTCGATCGAAACCGGCAAGCCTATCGACGAGATTACGGCCAAGTACATCAAGGCCTACAACGATGACATGGCTGCTATAGGCGTCCAGCGCCCGGATATCGAACCGCGTGCGACGCAGCACGTTGCGGAAATGATCAGCATGATCGGTGAGCTGATCGACAAGGGTTTTGCCTACGAAGCTGAAGGACACGTGTTGTTCGATGTGGCCAGCTATAAGGGTTATGGCGAACTGTCCAAACGGGATCTTCGCGAAATGATTGCGGGTTCGCGAGTGGAGGTTGCGCCCTACAAGCGGGCTGCTCAGGATTTCGTCCTGTGGAAACCATCGACGCCGGAGTTACCGGGCTGGGATTCGCCATGGGGGCGTGGCCGACCAGGGTGGCATATTGAATGTTCTGCAATGGCGGCGAAGCACCTCGGGCGTACGATTGATATTCATGGCGGCGGGCTGGATCTCGTTTTCCCGCATCATGAAAACGAACTTGCGCAGAGTTGTTGCGCGCATGACGGTGCAGATTTCGCGCGCTACTGGATGCACAACGGGTTCCTCTCGATGGATCACGAGAAGATGTCGAAGTCACTCGGCAACGTCGTGCTCGTGCATGAACTGATCAAGACCGTACCGGGTGAAGTTATTCGCCTGGCATTGTTGAGCGCGCACTATCGGCAACCGCTCGACTGGTCGACAGAAACGCTCAAATCGGCCAAACGACAGCTCGACAGGTTGTACGGGGCAATTCGCGGTATTGATGTCAGCGATGAGGCGCGAGCAAACGCAGAAGTGCCGGAAGCGCTGGTTGCTGCGCTCGAGGACGATCTCAACTCACCAAAAGCGATGTCGGAGTTCTTTGGCCTGGCCAAGACACTAAACAAGACCACTGATCCGAAGCAAAGGCAGCAACTTGCGGCGGCGATGCTGGCTGCCGGCGACTTGATGGGCTTCCTGCAAACAGACCCGGAAGCCTGGTTTGCGGGTCACGTTGAGGGTGAGCTTTCAGCCGACGATATCGAGGCCTTGATAGCAAAACGGGACGCGGCACGAGCCGCCAGGGATTTCGCGGCCGCAGATGCCGTTCGCGATCAGCTGTCCGAAGCGGGTATCCAGATAGAAGATGGCGCAAGCGGCACGACCTGGAGGCGAATTGACTAACGAAGTTCAAGCAGCGCAGGATGAGTTAATCGAGGAGTTTCGGTTTTTCGACGACTGGATGGATCGTTATCAGTACCTGATCGACATGGGTCGGCGTCTGCCGGAATTCCCGAAGGCCGAGCAAACAGATGCGAACAAGATTCGCGGCTGCCAATCGCAAGTCTGGTTCATTGCCAGCGAGAAGGGCGGCAGACTTTATTTTCAGGCGACCTCGGATGCAGCGATCGTGTCCGGGCTCATCGCACTGTTACTGCGAATTTACAGCGGCAGACTTCCGCAGGATATCCTCGATACGCCGCCTGATTTTGTGACCGCACTGAATTTTGAGCAGCACCTGAGTGCGACGCGCAGTAACGGCTTGTCGTCGATGCTCAAGGCTATTCGCACATTCGCCACCGAGGCGGTGCAGTCGACGTAATGTTCAAAGCGTTGGGACAGCTGCTTGCCTGGCCCTTGTTGGCACTCGTCTGGCTATATCGATACACGATATCGCCGCTTCTCGGTAACAATTGCCGCTACCAACCGAGCTGCTCGGCTTATGCTATTGAGTCGTTGCGCAAATATGGCGCCTTTCGTGGCAGCTGGCTGGCTGCGAAACGAATTGCACGTTGTCACCCGTGGGGCGGCTCAGGCTATGACCCGGTTCCTGGCGACAAAGATGATTCCGGAGGCAAGGCGGATTGACTTCGACTTTACGATGAATCGCAGGCGGCCTGTGCACGAATACTATTGAAGTAGTGTGCTGTTGCCAGGGTGAGCGAACCGCATATTGTAAATGCCCGGTCGGCGATCAGCCCCAGTTGGGAATGCGCGACGGTTGCGCCAATAGTCAGCAATAACATACCGACGATGCCAGCCGTAAGGATGCGGCCGCTCCGGTGGCGCCGGTATCCAATCCCGAGCGCAAGTGAACTCAGCGGCAGTACGACGGCCAGCATCTGCAAATGCAGGTGACCTTCCGCGAATTGCGCCAGAAAGGGCACGCCGATGACAATGAGAGGCAGTGCAAGACAATGAACCAGGCACAGGGCAGATAGCACAACGGCAGCTCCGTCGAGCCAGTTAGTCTTGTTCGGCGTGTCTTGATCCATCTTGGGGTGCCGTTATGCTGCGCGTTGCTAAGAACAGGATACCTCGGACGCGCGGGGGAGCGAAGGATATAGTATAATTTTCGCACCTTCAAGTATTTAAAAAACAAGCACTTATGAGCATTGAAGCACAGGATGAACATGGATAAACGACTACTTTCAATACTCCGTTGCCCGGTGACACACAAAGGGCTGTCGCTGGCCAGGAGCGCGATGCTCAAAGATGTCAACGCGGCAATCGATTCCGGCACGCTTAGTAACCAGGATGGCAGGGTATTGGCGGAGCCACTGTCCGAGGCTCTGGTCACGGACGATGGTAAAGTGTTGTATCCGATTTCGAATGGCATACCAGTTTTGCTGCAAGGCGAATCAGTCAATATGGAGCAGCTTGGTTGAAGATCAAAGCTAACCAGCTGTCGTCTCATCTAAAGAACAATCTCGCGTCCTGCTACCTGGTAACAGGGGATGAGCATTTGCTCGTTGACGAGGCGCTTGATGCCATTCGAGCGGCGGCACGGGAGAACGGATTTACGTCTCGTGACCTGCATGTCGCGATGACAGGATTTGACTGGCAGCAACTTCGCGATTCTGCGACCAATCTCTCTCTGTTTGCCGAGCGTCGCATCGTCGAACTTCGATTGCCAACCGGTAAGCCGGGTCGTGTGGGTGGACAGGCCATAGTTGATCTTGTTGGGCAGCTGGACGCGGACCTGATGTTGATCGTCAGTGCGCCTAAGCTTGATGGCCGCATTCAATCGTCAAAATGGGTGAAGACGCTTGAGGCCGAGGGTGTCAATATTCCCACCTGGCCCATAGACGCGCGTGAATTACCTGGCTGGCTTGCCGAACGCATGCGGCGCGCGGGCCTGCAACCTGATCGTGGTGCCATTGCCCTGATAGCGGATCGTGTTGAAGGCAATCTGCTGGCCGCCGTCCAGGAGATCGAAAAACTCAGGCTCCTGCTGGGTGAAGGCAAGGTCACAGCCGATGACGTGAGTTCCGCTGTTGCCAACAGCAGCCGGTATGACGTATTCAAGCTCGTCGATGCAGCATTGGTCGGTGATGCAAAGCGGTCGCTGAAAGTTCTTGCGGGCTTGCGGGCGGAAGGTGTCGAACCGGTCATCGTCGTCTGGGCGCTGACGCGAGAACTACGCATCCTGGCAGGCCTGGCAGACGCTATTGCCCAGGGCATGGATCTGGCAAGCGGCATGCGCAAGGCACGTATCTGGAACAACAGGCAGTCGCTGGTGCGCAGTTGTATGGCACGACACCAGCCGGGCGACTTTAACAGGCTGCTAAAAGCGACCAACCACGCGGATCGGGCAGCCAAAGGTCAAACCCATGGCGACCCTTGGCAAGCCGCGACCGAAATCGTCCTAGGTCTATCGCTCGGACGCAGGAAAGCAGCGTGACCATGGTCAATGCCAGGGCGGCCACACGATGAGCCCAATCGGGATTTTCGGCGGTACTTTTGACCCAATCCATTACGGACACCTGAGATCAGCATTCGAGATGCTGCAGGCATTGCGTTTGAGCGAGGTCCGGTTTTTTCCGAGCGGCGACCCACCGCATCGTGGCAGCACTTATGCAACGGCACAATTGCGGCTCGAAATGGTGCGTGCGGCAGCTGCCGGGCAGCCGGGGTTTGTTGTCGATGACAGGGAAATGCGGCGCGACGGGCCGTCGTACACAATCGACACGCTCAATTCCTTGCGCAAGGAACATCCCGATGCTTCGCTGGGTCTGATCGTTGGTATGGACGCATTTCTCGGGCTGACAAGCTGGCATCGTTGGGACGAGTTCCTGGGCCTCGCACACATAGTAGTCGCGCATCGCCCGGGCTGGCGGGCGCCTGATATCGGCGCGCTCGGTGACATCATTGATCGATATGGCACGCACCAAATTGATGATTTGCATGACAAAACTCACGGGAAAGTTCATATCCATGCGGTTACGCAACTTGAAATATCGTCGACCGAAATCCGCGAACTCGTGGCGGCCGGTCGTGACCCACGGTTCCTAATGCCTGATGTCGTGCGCGACATCATCGTAGACAACCATTGCTATACCTGACAGGAGAACCATTTGAAATTTGCAGAGAAGTCCACATGAACAGCGAGCAACTAAGTGAGCTCGTCGTCGACGCTCTCGAGGAAGTCAAAGCACAGGACATCACCGTGCTTGATGTTCGCGATTTGACTGAGGTCACTGACTATATGGTAGTCGCGAGCGGTACCTCGAATCGGCATGTCAAAGCGCTCATCGAAAACGTTATTGAGAAGGCGAAGGCTGCCGGCCGCAGGCCTCTTGGTGTAGAGGGTGAGGATGGCGGCGAGTGGGTGTTGCTCGATTTGCAGGACGCATTGGTGCACGTCATGCAGCCGAAGGTTCGTGAGTTCTATAACCTGGAGAAACTCTGGTCGCTGGGCTCAGCTGGCGACCGTGTGGCTACCGACGGCTAAGCCGTGCATATCAGACTTATCGCTGTCGGCGATCGTCAGCCATCCTGGGTTGACGAAGCTGTCGATATTTACATTGGCCGATATCCGCGCGAGTGGAAATTTCGCCTGGATTCGATCGCAACCGCCCGACGCGGAAAAAGTGACAAGTCGAACAACGCCCGCGAGGCGGAAGGCGAACAAATTCTCAACAAGCTGGGTTCGAACGAGCAGGTCGTATTGCTCGATGAGCGCGGCAAACAAATGACGAGCCGGAAACTGGCAAAGCGTTTGTCTGATTGGCAAAGCGATGGCCGGGATCTTTGTTTCATTATAGGAGGGCCTGATGGCGTATCTTCTGCGTGTCGGGAACGTGCTGACAGTACCTGGTCGTTGTCCGACCTGACTTTGCCGCACGGTCTTGCGCGCGTGCTGTTTGCAGAGCAGCTGTATCGTGCCTGGTCATTGCAATCGGGTCACCCCTACCATCGCGAATAACACCAATGGCTGATCCCAGGTTACATCTCGCATCCCAGTCTCCTCGACGACAGGACATTCTCAGATCTCTCGGGCTCGCCTTTACTGCTACTGGTGTAGACGTCAACGAACAGCGTTTGCCGCGCGAACTGCCGGAGGCAATGGCATTGCGGCTATCGCGCACCAAAGCAATGGCCGCCGACGTCGATGGTTCTCGAATAGTGGTCGGAGCAGATACCCTGGTTGTTCTCGAGGATGAAGTTTTCGGTAAACCTGAAGATCGTGATGCGTGTCTTGAGATGCTTGCGAGTCTTTCTGGCCGGATACACCGAGTCTTAACTGGCGTTGCAGTACTGGCATCGGGAAAAGTCCAGACCGTTGTGTCGACTACCGAGGTCAAGTTTCGGGAAATCCGTCCTGACGAAGCGCTGGCTTACTGGCACAGTGGAGAGCCTTGCGATAAGGCCGGCGCATATGCCATCCAGGGTCGCGGCGGTATTTTTGTAGAGGCGATATCCGGCAGTTACTCGGGTGTGGTCGGATTGCCTGTATTCGAAACGTCGCAGTTGTTGCGTAATGCGGGATTAAGAGTTCTGGCCGAATGACGGACGAATCACTTAGAGAAGAAATACTGATCAATGTAACGCCCAGCGAGGTTCGTGCAGCGTTGCTCGAGAACGGTATTTTGCAGGAAGTTCATGTCGAACGTTCGGCACGCCGCGGTGTTATTTCGAATATCTACAAAGGTCGTGTTTCGCGCGTGTTGCCCGGGATGCAGGCCGCGTTTATCGATATCGGCCTCGAGCGCACAGGCTTCCTGCATGTTTCCGACATCGCCAAACCTCGCATTGGCGTCGAAACGGACGAGGAGTTGCCGAATATTCGCGATCTTGTTCGCGAGGGGGCTGAGGTCCTGGTGCAGGTAGTCAAGGATCCGCTCGGCAACAAGGGGGCCCGACTGACCACGCATATCACGTTGCCGTCGCGTCATCTTGTGTTGTTGCCCAAAGGAGAGGGTGTTGGCGTTTCGGCGCGCATCGAAGACGAAGAAGAGCGCGAGCGGCTGCGGGAGCTGGTTTCCGGGATATTGGCGGAACGCGATCTTGAATGCGGTGCCATTGTCAGAACGGTCGCAGAAGGGGCAGATGCCGACGCGCTGCGTGCCGATCTCAAGTTCTTGCTAAAGCTCTGGAGCGTCGTTCAGGAACGGTGCAGCAAAGGGAGTGTAAAAACACTGGTACACGAAGATCTGTCGTTGCCGTTAAGGGTTCTTCGAGATCTCGTGACAAGTGATGTTGAGCATATTCTGGTGGATTCACAGGCAGATTTTGATGCGATGCGCGACTTTGCAGACACGTTCCTGCCAGACGTAGTGCCCATTATTGAGCAATATCGGCGGCGGCGTCCCATTTTCGACCTGCACGGTATCGAAGACGACATCCGCAAGGCCCTTGATCGAAGTATTCCTTTGAAATCAGGTGGTTATATTATTTTCGATCAAACAGAGGCGATGACTACGGTAGACGTCAATACAGGTGGCTTTGTCGGCCATCGCAATCTCGAGGAGACGATATACCGCACCAACCTTGAAGCTGCTGTCGCAATTGCACGGCAACTCAGGCTACGCAACCTCGGCGGTATCATCATTATCGATTTCATCGACATGGAACTGGAAGACCATCGCGACAATGTTTTGCGGGTGCTGGAGCAATCGTTGGCGAAGGATCACGCCCGGCATCAATTGATGCCCATCTCGCCGCTGGGCCTGGTGGAGATGACTCGCAAGCGTACCCGCGAAAGTTTGCAGCACATTCTCTGCGAAGACTGTCAAACTTGTGAAGGTCGCGGCTTTGTTATGACCGCAGAGACAGTGTGTTTCGAAATATTCAGAGAGATAATCCGCCAGTCACGGCAGTTTGAATTTGATGAGGCGATGGTGCTGGCGCATCAGAATATCATCGAGTTGCTGCTGGACGAGCAGGCACCGAGTCTGGCGGAACTTGAGGAGCAGACAGGTAAGTCCATACGTTTCCAGCCCGAGGCCTTGTATTCGCAAGATCAGTTCGACGTTGTCCTGATGTGATGCCCACTACGATGCATAATTTATGAACAAGTTTTTCAAACGCCTGATCAGGTTCGCCATCTACCTGGCTGGCGGCCTCGTGATCCTGTTGGCAATAGCGGTCGGTTTGTTTCGCCTGTTCCTGCCAAGGCTCCCCGAGTACCAGGATGACATCAAGGAGTGGGCCAGCACCGCGATTGGATTGTCGGTCGAATTTTCTGGCATGGATGCGCGTTGGGGGCTCAGCGGGCCGGAAATCAAGTTTTACGACGCGGAGTTAACATCTCCCGATGATACGAAGAGAATCGTTGCGGCGAATGAAGTCAGTGTAGGCGTCGGGTTGGCGCGATTTATTTTCGACGGACAATTGGCGCCTGATCAGGTCGCGGTGCGCGAGACGACTATCGAGGTTCGACAGCTGGAGAACGGCGAGTGGTGGATTCAGGGCAATCCGCTTGACGAGTTGCTCCCGGAGCGCACCGGTAGCACGAACGCGGACATTGGCCGCATCGAAGTTGTTGGCGAGGATATCGAGCTGCTTTTCCTGCAGCCAGGAGACGAGAAACCCAAGAGGTTCCTGGTTTCCAGTTTTCTTGTACGTCGGGATGACGTTCGTTTGTTTGTCGATGCAACGGTGGAGCTGCCGCAAAAACTCGGTCGCCGACTGACGATTGCTGCGACCCAGTTGCTGTCGCTGCCTGCTGAAGATCGCAGTTGGGATATCACCGTCGATATTGAAGACGTCAAGCTCGCAGGTGTTACGGCGATGCAGCCGGCACAAGCGGCGCGCTTCGATTCGGGTAAGGGCGATATCCAGTTGTCGCTTAAGTTTGCAAACAAAAGAGTTACCAGTGCAACGGCTGATATCGATATCGATGACATTGCCATCGCCGGACTCGTTGACCTCGCCTTAAGTGGCAGGCTTGAGTTTCTTATGGATAACGATGGCTGGCTTGTCGCTGCCGACGATTTGCGGGCGACAACGCCAGTTGGCAAATGGCCCGTATCGACATTGCGCCTTGAAACCGGCACGGACCAGAGCGGCAAGATCGTCATGATCGATGCACAGGCATCCTATTTAAACTTTGCACATGCCGCGGTGGTGATGCCATGGCTCAACGAAAAGCAACGAGCAATGCTCGCAGACATTGATCCCAGCGGCATCGTGCGCAACTTTGCATTAACCGTGAGCGATTTCGATGCTGACGTGCCGAATTTCGATATTTCAATGGAATTGCTCGATGTCGGAATGGCGGCAAGCGGCAAGCGCCCGGGCATACGCGGCTTTTCTGGAAGTCTGCGATCAGATCGATCGGGTGGGCGGTTGGAAATTGATACCGATAACCTGGTTGTTACGTCGCCGCTGATTCTCGGTAAGCCGCTGGGTTTCGATACGACATCCGGCACCGTAATCTGGCGCCGGAGTAACAACCGCACAACGCTCCTGTCAGACAGCATTGTTCTGCGGAACGACTTTTTTGAAAATGAGACCAGCGTAGAGGTGTCGTATGTTGACGGAGACACGGCGCCGGTCGTTGATATGGAGAGTACGTTCAGTATCAGCGACATCGCGGTGGCAAAACTATACATCCCTTACATGGCGAAGCGACCACGAATGAGTCAGTGGTTTCAGGAAGGACTCGTGTCTGGCGACATACCGCGTGGTAAGGCCAGTTTCCACGGAGCACTCGATAAATTCCCGTTTGAAGAAGGCGAGGGTTTGTTGCGTATCGAAGGCACTATCCGTGATGCGGTACTTGTTTATCAACCGAAATGGCCAGCAGCCGAGGTGATTAGTGCCGAGGTTATCGTTGAGAATTTGCGCTTGTACTCCGAACGCAGCCGGATTATCAACGCCGGTAACGAGATAGTGAATGGCAGACTGGAAATCGCGAATTTCCGTCAGCCTGTACTTACTCTCAGCGCGCTGGCCAATGGCACACTCGAGTCTCTTCATAACCTGGCCATCAACAGCCCTATCAACGAATTGCTGGGAGGTCAGCTGGACAACGTTAAGGTCAGCGGTGCCGCAACGGCCAGTCTTGATCTCAGCGTTCCTATTCGCGATTGGGAGAGCTTCGAATTTACAACGCAACTGCAAACGAGCAGCGGCAGCCTTGAATTTGCTGGCTTTAGCGCGCCTCTGACAGAACTGAGCGGCAGCGTCACAATCGAGCGAGAAGACGTGAGCAGCGAATCATTGAACGGGCAGCTGTTGGGCCGGCCCGTCTCGATTGAACTAATGCAGGCGCCTGAAAACATGCCCAACTATCGCGTCATTGCAAACGCAACAGGTGCAGTGACTGCCGAAGCGCTTAGCGAGGAGCTTCGATTACCACTTGCAGAGCGCATATCAGGTGAGGCCGCATATACAGCCAGGCTGCTGTTTCCACGAGGCAATGTCGAAGAGCCATCATCTTTCACGGTAGAAATTGCCAGTGATCTCGTCGGGCTCGTTTCGCACTATCCCGTGCCACTGGGTAAACCGGCGGAGGGCAGCGTTGCACTCTCCGGCGACATCTACCTGCCGCGCGGCGGTAATCGCATCGAGAGTGAAGGTAATGCCGGTGACTTGTTTTCCTGGCAAATCGCGTTTGCCAAGGATGACATATGGGATCTCGATAGCGGTTTAATCGTGTTTGGCACAGAGCCCGTGAGTACCGCACTTCCTGATACCCGGGGTCTGCATTTGCGAGGCCATGCTGATTACGTTTATGCGCAAGACTGGTTTGATATGGCCAAGAACGCCGTGAGCAAAGTTGGCATGGCGGAGCGTATCCGTTCCATCGATATGTCGGTGAAGGATTTGCATCTGATCGGTCAGCACCTGGTTGATCATCGCGTCCGCATGGACCGGAGTGCACAGGACTGGTTGGTGCAACTCGAGGGCGACAGCGTCGTTGCTTCAGCGTTCGTGCCGTATGACTTCAATTCCGGGCGTTCCATCGTTATCGAGGCGGAAAAGCTGTTGCTGCCCGGCGACGATCAGGATTCAGATCGACCGCGCACACAGATTGACCCGCGGTCGCTGCCGAGCATCACCGTAAAAGCGGACGAACTGGCTTTTGGCGATCGGCACCTCGGTGCAGTCGAAGCGACGTTTAAGCGGACCGCCGATGGCCTTACTTCGGATGCGATAGTCGCCAGGGACCCGACGTTTGAAATTGTTGGCAACGGGAGCTGGGTAATCGATGAGAGCGACTCGCTCGGTCATCGCAGTAAATTTATGGCAACACTGACCAGCAGCGATGTTAAGACCACCATGACGCGGCTGGGCTATAGCCCCGGCATCGTCGGTGATGATATGTCCATGCTCCTGGATTTGGGCTGGTCCGGCGGCCCGAGCGAAGACCTGATGGAATCGCTGGATGGCGAGGTGACAGTAAAAATAGGCGCGGGGCGGCTCGAAGAGGTCAAGCCTGGAGCAGGCCGGGTATTCGGTCTCATGAGTGTGGCCGCGCTTCCGCGACGTTTGGCGCTCGATTTTACCGATGTGTTTGGCAAGGGATTCGCATTCGACAAAATCAGTAGCACGTTTACTCTTGTCGATGGCAATGCTTATACCTGCGATCTGGCACTGGAAGGACCGGCGGCCGATATTGGCATTGTCGGCAGGGTGGGACTGGTGCAGCGCGATTACGAGCAGATTGCTGTCGTCAGCGCAAATTTCGGCAATGCGCTGCCTGTTGCCGGCGCGCTTGTAGCCGGCCCGCAAGTCGCCGCTGTATTGCTCATTTTCTCGCAGATATTCAAAAAGCCCCTCAAGGAGGTCGGCCAGGTCTATTATGACCTGAGTGGCACATTTGATGAGCCTGTCGTTGAGACTGCGACGGAAGAGACGCTCGCGCTGCTCGCAGAGAAAACCGGCTGCGTTAAAGCGGCAGAATAAAGGCGGGCAACAGGGAGCAGCATGCGGGTTGCAGCACTTCAGATGAACAGCGGCGCTAATGTAGATGAGAATCTACAGGCCGCAGATCGCCTGTTTGCAGCGGCCGCAGAAGACGCCTGCCAACTCGCCGTTCTGCCGGAAAATTTTGCGCTTATGGCTCGCAATGCGCGCGACAAGGTTGCGCATGCCGAGCAGCCAGGCAGCGGGCCGATCCAGGAGTTTCTGGTCGATTCTGCGCGCAGATATGGGCTCTGGATTATTGGTGGCAGCATGCCGATGGTCTCGCCTGAGGCCAAACGTGTTTTCGGTGCGTGCCCGGTCTATGATCCGAAGGGCAACGAGCGAGCCTGCTATCGAAAAATCCATCTGTTTGACGTGAAGTTGCCGGGCAGTGACGAGGCCTACAAGGAGTCCTGGTCGATGTTTCCAGGTGACGACCCGCAAACTGTGAACACGCCTGTTGGAAAAATCGGCCTTACGATATGCTACGACCTGCGCTTCCCGGAGCTTTTCAGAAGCCTGATCGATGATGGTGCGACGGTCTTTACCGTGCCAGCGGCGTTTACACGGGTGACAGGCGAGGCACATTGGCACATTTTGTTGCGCGCGCGGGCTATCGAAAATCTGGCGTATGTGATTGCGCCCGGGCAATATGGTGAGCACCCCGACAAGCGCCAGACCTATGGACACTCGCTAATCGTCGACCCATGGGGCAAGATTCTTGCGGAACAGGCTGAAGGCGAGGGCGTTGTCGCAGCCGATATCGATCCGGAATTGCCGGCAAAATTGCGGCATGATTTCCCGGCGCTTGCTAACCGGCGCCTGTAATACAACCTGTCACGGAAAACCATTTTGAGCGAAATCACCGATACTTCGACCGTTTCTGTAATGTCTCGCCTGCTGCAGCCGGCCGGGCTCGACGAAGGGCATTTGAACAAGACCCTGGGCTCGATGATGCGCGGCGGAGTTGACTACGCAGATCTGTATTTTCAGGTGAGTCGCCAGGAAAGCTGGTCTGTTGAAGACCGCATAATCCGTGAAGGCAGCTTCAGCATGGATCAGGGTGTCGGAGTGCGGGCAGTTAGTGGCGAGAAGACCGGTTTCGCTTATTCGGACGAACTGTTGTTGCCTGCACTCCAGCAGGCGGCAGGTGCGGCACGTGCTATCGCCCGTAAGGGCGCCGAGAAGGCATTGCAGGCGTGGAGGCGGACAGAGTCGTCGCTACTCTACCCGGTTACGGATCCAACGACGAGCATCACGGACGAGCAAAAAACAACCATGTTGGCGGAGATCGAACAGGCGACACGCGACCTTGATAGTCGTATCGAGCAGGTCATCATTAGCCTTTCCAGCAGTCAGGATCTCGTCCTGGTAGCCGCATCTGATGGCACGCTGGCATCGGATGTAAGGCCTCTCATTCGCCTCAATGTAAGCGTAATACTCGAGCAGGATGGACGACGTGAGCAGGGCTACGCCGGTGGCGGTGCCCGGTCCGACCTCAACTACTTCCTGTCAGGCGAACTGCCACTAGAGTACGCACGGGAGGCCGTGCGACAGGCTATCGTGCAACTCGAAGCAAGCGCGGCACCTGCCGGACTGATGCCAGTTGTGCTTGGCCCGGGTTGGCCGGGCATCTTGCTGCACGAGGCGGTCGGGCATGGCCTGGAAGGCGATTTCAACCGTAAAGGTACCTCGGCTTTCTCGGACAAAGTAGGGCAACAGGTTGCCCCAACAGAATGCACTATCGTTGACGATGGTACCTTGCCGAACAGGCGTGGTTCGCTGTCCGTCGACGACGAAGGCACCCCCGGCCAGTACAACGTACTGGTGGAAAACGGTGTGCTTAAAGGTTATATGCAGGACAAACTCAACGCGCGCCTGATGGGTGTCGAGCCGACTGGCAACGGTCGTCGCGAGTCTTACGCCCACATGCCCATGCCACGCATGACCAACACCTACATGCTGGCCGGGCCACATGAACCGGCCGACATCATTGCCTCGGTCGACAAAGGTATTTACGCACCGAACTTTGGCGGTGGTCAGGTCGATATTACGTCTGGAAAATTTGTGTTTTCTGCGAGCGAGGCGTACCTCATTGAAAACGGCAAGATCACCACGCCCCTCAAAGGGGCAATGCTCATCGGCGATGGTCCCGAAGCGCTATCAAAAATTTCTATGATAGGTAACGACCTGAAACTTGATAGCGGCGTTGGCACTTGCGGTAAGGAAGGCCAGTCTGTGCCGGTTGGTGTAGGCCAACCGACGCTCAAGATCGATGAACTCACCATTGGTGGTACCGCCTGAGTGCGATATTGCTTTACATAAGCTCGGATTTTCGAGTTTTGCGCTTCGCACTGTGAAATTGTTCACTCAATTCAACATATGTTTTCGGTAATGTTCGTCTGTATCTCAAAGGGACATGATGATGGCATTCGAAAATACAATCACAGAGAATGATCTGGACGCCAACTCGCAACTGCTCGTGCAGGGACTGCGCAATGAAGGCCGTGATATTGAGCCGGATCTCGCTGTAGACGGCTTGTCGGAGTCGATCTTATCCCGGCTGATGGGATTATTTGGTATGGGTCGCTCGTAGCCCAGAAACCTTCCGGGGACACGCGTCCCGACCCTTTTTTCGACCCATTCTTACCGGCCATTGGCCGGATTCGGTGCCGTGCTGACTGGACGCGCCGCCGCCGGCTATGGACAATAAGTGCAAGCTGGTTGATAACAACAGAAATTATGTGGGTCTCAAGACCAATCTACGAAAGCTTGCCTTACATGTATCTGCTCGTTGGTGCGATATCGCTGAGTGCATCGATGTACGTGAATCATTGGTACTGGCCAACAATTTGCTTTGTCACAGGGATGGTTTGCCTTGTTGCAGGTTTGGTTGTGCTCTTGAAGCGCCGTGACTACCGCGTGACAGATCGACGCGGCTGAGCCAGGCTATTCTCCGACGACTGAGGCCTCGTCGTCGGCAATCTGCGCGTCTTCATCGAGTTCCTCTGCATCAGCGTCATTGACAGCGTCTGACTGGCGAAGGTCTGTGTAAACCAATTCATGTACGCCAAGCGATACTACGTCGCCATCTCGTAGCCGATATTTCTTTACCTGCTTCTCGCCAAGAAACACACCATTGGTGCTGTTCAGATCCTCTATTACACAGCCATCATCATCGGTTACGAGTTGTGCATGGTGTCGGCTGACAAATTTGCTCTTTATATAAATTTCGTTATCTGGTGAGCGGCCAACGATAATACGACCTTGCGGGAACGACTGCACCGACAGCGATTCGCCCTCAGTGCGCACTTCGATCTGCGTCGCATGATGTTCCAGGCTGCGACGTCGTTCTGACACTTGTTGCAACTTGTTGTGCAGGCCCGTGTCGCTGTCGTGCTCCTGCCAGTTCAGTTCGGCAACGGCCGACATGATGTCATCGGCGCTCACGCTTTCTTTTTCGTCAGCGAAAGCGCACAGGAGCGCCGTATCGCAGAGAGTATTAATGAGGCGGGGAACGCCACCGGTATAGCGGTGGATTATTTCGAATGTAGAGTCATCGAATAGACCATCGTGCTCCCGGCCAGCGACACCGATGCGGTGAACGATGTACTCGCGCAATTCGCGAAAATCCAGTGGGCCGATGTGAAAGCGCAGGCGAACGCGCTGCAAAAGCTGCTTGAGCTTGCGCGCTTCCAGCGTCTGCTTGAGTTCCGGCTGTCCGGCGAGAATAATCCGCAGAACCTTTTCCTTGTGGGTTTCGATGCCCGACAAAAGTCGAATTTCCTCGAGAACTTTCTTTGTCAGGTTTTGCGCCTCATCCACAATAAGCACGACCTTCTTACCATTCGCATATTGCTCGATAAGGAACATGTTGAGCATGTCCAATAACTCAACTTTGTGTTTGTTGAAAGGCTTGAAACCGAACTCCGTGAGTACCGATTGCAGGAATTGCGTTGGCGTTAGTTGTGTCTGGGAAACGACGGCGTAGACGACGTCGTCATCGAGCTCGGCCAGAAACGATTGTAGTAGCGTCGTTTTGCCTGAGCCGATGTCACCCGTGATAATTACGAACCCGTCTGCCAACCAGATCGTCGATTCCATATAAGCTTTGGCGCGAGCATGTTGCTTGCTCCAGTACAGGAAGTCCGGATCAGGCGTCAGCCGAAACGGCTGCTCTTTGAGTTTGAAATGCTCGAGGTATGACATATCTTTTTCTACGTAACCGCCTGTCAGGCCGCGGTTTTCAACCAGTTTACCCGGTTTTTCGTGCTACCGGCTACGTCTCAGGTCCTGTCGCGGTAGTGGAACTCGTCACAAAGCCCTCAATTTCGGCGAGCAGGCAGTCTCGATCGGCCTCCGCAGCGGTCACGACGGTGATGTGGCCGAGCTTTCGACCGGGACGCGGCGCCTTTCCATAATCATGCAGATCGCCATGAGTAAGATGCCGAGCGGCGTCCGGAATCTGGCCGATCAGGTTGACCATGCCCGCGTAGCCGCGGTTTTCTATCGGTCCCGGGGGCTGATTTGTGATCGCCAGTACATGATTCGCGAACTGGCTGGTTTCGGAGCCTTCAAGCGTCCAGTGCCCGGAGTTGTGCACGCGAGGCGCAAATTCATTTGCAAGAAGTGCGTCTCCGACAACAAATAACTCGAGAGCAAGTACGCCGACGTAGTCAAGATGCTCCAGCAACCTGGTGATGTATTTTTGTGCTTGCTCTGTGAGGTTGCGGTTCTCAACAGGAGCGCGCGAAGTTTGCAGTATGCCTCCGACATGCTCGTTTTGTGTCAGGCAGTAGGTGGCACTGTCACCATCGAGGTTACGTACGCCTATAGCCGAAACCTCGTAGTCGAATCGGATCCACTGTTCTGCGACCAGGTCTTGGCCGCCCAGTGATGACCAGGCCTCGTCAATTTGTGCGGCAGTTCTTATTACGAATTGCCCTTTACCGTCGTAGCCCATGCGCCGCGTCTTGAGCACCAGTGGAAGACCCATCGATGCGACTGCGGCTTCGAGATCCTTCATTGAGTCGATCGCCCTGTATTGCGCCAGTGGAATTGCGAGGCTCTCGAGCAGTTTTTTTTCTGCCAGCCGGTCTTGCGCAAATTGCAATGCCGCGGGTGGGGGATAGATCGGCACGAGGTCGGCGATGGCCATTAATGCTTCTACCGGCACGTTCTCAAATTCGTATGTGACGACGTCACTCTTGTCTGCGAGCACGGCCAGGGCGACTCGATCGTCGAAATCGGCTTGAATGACCGGCCCGGCTACTCGGGCAGGTGGGTCGTCCGAGGGGTCGAGGAAGCAGCAACTATGGCCGAGTTTGCGCGCGGCAAATCCGAGCATTTGACCAAGCTGGCCTGCGCCGATAATGCCTATACGCATTCGTTACTTGCTGGGATCCTGGTCAGCGAGAACCTTGTTTGTTTGGTTCTTGCGATACTGATCCAATGCGGTTGCGACGATACTGCTCTCATTGGCAAGAATGGCGGCTGCGAGCAATGCTGCATTGACGGCACCAGCACGACCGATTGCCATGCAGCCCACGGGTATGCCGGCCGGCATTTGCGCAATTGAGAGCAGGGAATCCATGCCGTTGAGAGCTTTCGACTGCACCGGAACGCCCAACACAGGTACTCGCGTTTTTGCCGCGGCCATGCCGGGAAGATGCGCCGCGCCGCCGGCTCCGGCGATGATGACTTTGAGGCCGCGATCAACGGCGGCTTCAGCAAATTCGAACAGAAGATCCGGCGTGCGGTGTGCGGAAATAACACGCACTTCGTGATGTACACCGAGCGTGTGCAGTGTCTCGCTGGCGTGCTGCATTGTTTCCCAGTCTGACCGGGAGCCCATGATGATGCTGACCTTGATACTCATTTTGCAATTTTAACCAGAATCTCGTGAATGCGGCGGAATATCTGCCTTCGAATCGACTTTTCTTTTCTTTCGTCCAGCACAACACTGAGATCGTCCAGCAAATCTTGCAGCTGTTTGTCCGAACTGCCAGTCGCTTCGCTGAATGCCTCGAAAGCAGGTTCGCCGTCCTTGAATAACCGGTCACGCCAGCGCTCTGCCGCCGCAAACACCTTCTTGTCTTCCACTTCATCGGCTTTCAGCAGCCTGAGCCCAATCCTAATCGGCTCCGCATCCACGCTTTTCATTAGTTTGCCGATAAGCTGTTTCTGCCGGCGCAGGGCGCCGTGTGACTTGATGGAGCGCGCTGCCCGCACAGCTCGTAGCAGGCGTTCATCGATTGGCAACGAGGCCAGCTCGGCTTCGGTCAGGGCGATGAGTTGCTCGCCGAGCTTCTGTAGTGCCAGGTGCTCTCGTTTTCTCGCGCTTTTGCTGGGCTTTGAATCAGTCACCGGCTAAGCTTACCTCATGGAACGCAAACAACTTGAAGCCCTCGTGCAAATGGCGCTCGATGAGGCCAGCAAACAAGGCGCAGACCAGGCGGAAGTCGGGGTGAGCGTGGACTCAGGACTGTCGGTTACGGCACGTCTTGGTGATGTTGAAAACCTCGAGTACACCAATGATCGTGGCATTGGCATCACGGTTTTCAAGGACTCCAGGAAGGGCAGTGCAAGCACTACCGATATCAGCGCAGGAGCCATACGTGAGGCGGTGACCAAGGCGTGCACATTCGCGACAGTCACTGCCAGGGATCCGGCCTCGGGGCTGGCAGATGCCGAGCTGATGTGTACTGATGCGAAAGATCTGGACCTGGATCATTCCTGGAATATTGGTGCACCCGATGCAATTGCGATGGCCATTGAATGTGAAGCGCGGGCATTGGAGTTCGACCCACGCATTACCAATTCCGAAGGCGCTTCTGTGTCGAGTAACCGCGGTACACGTGCCTATGGCAATTCGCATGGTTTCATCGGCAGCTTCTCGAAAACCAGTCACAGCATCAGTTGCGTTGTTCTTGGCTCTGCCGATGGCGAAATGCAGCGTGACTACTATTACAGCTCCGCTCGCGATCCGGCGGAGCTCGAAAGCACAGAGCTGATTGGCGAGACAGCGGCGAGGCGTGCAATAAGCCGGCTGGGCGCGCGGAAAATCAAGACCACACGTGCTCCGGTGTTGTTCATTCCGGAATTGGCGCGCGGCTTCATCGGCCATTCGATTGGCGCCATCATGGGCGGCGCCCAGTATCGGCGCGCATCCTTTCTCCTCGACGCAGTCGGTGAGAAGATATTTCCCGAATTTGTAAGCATTGAAGAGCGCCCGCACATTCCTAAAGCACCGTCGAGTACGCCCTACGATGCGGAAGGCGTAGCGACCTACGATCGCGACATTGTTGCTGGAGGGGTATTGCAGGGATACGTACTTAGCAGCTACTCCGCGCGCCGGTTGGGGCTGCAGACAACGGCAAACGCCGGCGGCGCGCAGAACCTCAATGTCCCGGGAAATGCTGCGGACCTCGAGTCGCTCATCAAACAGATGGGCACCGGCCTGATCGTCGAAGAGCTCATCGGCCAGGGCGTCAATGCTGTTACTGGCGACTATTCGCGTGGCGCAGTGGGTCAGTGGGTGGAGAACGGCGAAATTCTGTACCCGGTTCACGAGGTTACTATCGCTGGAAATCTGCGCGATCTTTACGGGCGCATCGCTGCAATTGGTAGAGACCAGGATACCCGCAGCGGTATCCGTTGTGGCTCGTTGCTCGTTGAGGAAATGACTATTGCCGGCGGGTAGTCTTACTGCTCTGTCTTGTCCAGCAAGTCTGCAAGAGTCTGCTCGCCAACTGTCGATGACACGGCCGCGTCCAGCTGTTCGCCCAGTAAAGTAATTTCATCGGCCCATTCAGGGTCTCGATAGGATCCCGTCTCGCCCTTGTCGCGAACGACCGCAATCACATCGTCCAGCAATATGCGCGACATTTCGCGACCAGGCAGGAGGTCTTCCTGCTCCGTCGAGGTTAGCAGGCCTTCGCTCTCAAGCCCGGCAATGATCGGCGTCAGCGTGATCGACGGTATGCTTAGTTCAGCAGCCAAATCGTGTATCGAAATCTTTGTATCCCCGCGACGAAAAGCACGACCGACGAGCAGCATGGTGTTAAGCACAAGACGCTCGCGCATTGCGTTCGATAAACGTGGTTCGCGTCGGCCGATACGCAGAAACGCAGGGTTTTGATGGTAGAACGCGAGTTGCGCCCCGATAAGTAAGATCAGCCAATTCAGGTACAGCCAGATCAGCGTAGTAATTGCGACTGCAAAGCCCGAATAGATTAATTGGGTGCGAGACGAGTAAACGATAAACGTTGCGAAAATGACGCTCATGGTGGCCCAAAATGAGCCGCCCGCGATGCCGCCCACAAAGGCGGAACGAAAGCGCACGCGGGTGTTGGGCATGTACATGTAAACGAATGTAAAGACGCCGGTAACAAGCAGGTAGGGCATTAACTTGCTGGTGGCCAAAAAGACCGGGCCGAACAGCTCCGAGGTAAAGAAAAATTGCACAATGGTATTGCTGCGCAGCGACGCGATCAGTCCCAGGGCGATCACGATTACGACCGGACCGATGAGCATGACGACCATGTATTCAGTTAGGCGCCGCGCAAAATTTCGCCGCTTGGCAACGTACCAGACGTAGTTGAAGCTCTCTTCTACCTTTTGCACCATCGACACAGCGGTGTAGATAAAGAACGCGAGAGAGACACCACCCAGGACCCCACCCTTGACGTTATCGACGAGGTCGATGACTTCCTGGGTAATCTGTGCGCCCTGCTCGCCGAGTGGCTCAAGCAGTTTGAATAGCAGTGGTTCGAGCTCGTTGTGGACGCCAAAGCCCTTCAAAACTGAGAAACTGAATGCTATCAGCGGCACGACGGACAGCAGCGTCGTGTACACGAGGCTCATTGAGCGCAGCGTCAACTGGCCCTGGACTACGTCGCGAACCAGTGCGAAGACGTAGCGCAATACTACAGATACGACCTGACCGAGTATGCCGAAGCGCTCCTCCAGTGTGTCGCTCCAAATGAGCTTGTCGAGCCTTGTGCGAAGCGTCGGGATCATGTTGGTTTGCTATGTCGCGTCCGTTAAACGGGCATATGCCTCATGGTACTTGGCGCTGCTTTGGCTTAATACCTCGCTGGGCAAATGAGGGCCCGGTGCTGTTTTGTTCCAGTCGAGCGTATCGAGATAGTCGCGTACGTATTGTTTGTCGAAACTGGGTGGGCTCGAGCCCGTCGAGTAAGCATCGACAGGCCAGAAACGCGATGAATCCGGGGTCAGCACTTCGTCGATCAGATAGAGTCGACCCTCATCGTCGAGGCCGAACTCGAATTTTGTGTCGGCAATGATAATGCCCCGCTGCAGCGCGTACTCCGCAGCGCGCTCATATATTGCGATAGACAGGTCGCGGACTCGCTCCGCCAAAGTCTCACCAAGTATGTCGACGACTGCCTCGTAGCTGATGTTCTCATCGTGGTCTCCCGCTTCCGCTTTGGTTGCGGGTGTGAACAGCGTTTGCGGCAATTGTTCGGCTTGTTTGAGGCCGGCAGGCAAGTCGATACCGCAAACCTTGCCGGTATCGAGATAATCGCGCCACCCCGAGCCGATGAGGTAGCCGCGCACCACGGATTCAATCGGCAGCGGCTTCAGTCGTTTGACGACAAGGGACTGATCGCGCAACTGGTTCGCAATTTCGGTATCGCTGACGACGTCATCAATGGTCAGTTCTGTCAGTTGGTTTTCGACCAGGTCGGCCATCATCCGGAACCAGAACAGTGATATCTGGGTCAGGATACGACCCTTGCCGGGAATACCATCCGGCATCACTACGTCGTAGGCCGACAGGCGGTCGGTTGTCACAATAAGCAGGTGATCGGGGTCGATGCTGTAAATGTCACGGACTTTGCCGCGACCAATGAGCGGCAGGTTGGGTACCTGGGACTCCAGCAGAGCGTCGGCTGAATCCATGTTTTTGGTCTCGTTCGTCTAAGACTTGGTGATGATGGCCGTTCGGCACCTATCAGGCAAGCGCCGGCATAGGAAAGCGTGCGCGCAACCGTTAGGATTGGGCCACGGCTCATCGCGAGAATATGGATTGTACTGGGGCAAAATCATCGGCACATTGGCGGGTCTCGCAACCTTAAAACCATGGTTTGCATTGCTCGGCCTTTTTCTCGGTCATCAATTCGACCGTGGCTTCGCTAATAAATACCGCAGCTTCGAGCAGCAGGGCCAGCGTATCGACCGCTTGTCCGATGAATTCATCAAGGCGCTTTTCCAGATAATGGGGCACCTCGCCAAGTCTGACGGCAGAGTCAGCCAGCAGGAAATTCGCGCAGCGCGGTCCGTAATGCACCGGCTTGGTTTGGGGCCCGCGCAGGTTCGTCACGCGATCAACTGGTTTGATGAGGGCAAACCAGCCACTTTTCCGCTGCTGAAGACTGCTCGGCAATTGCGCCGCGTTGGTGCACGCCGCGCGGATTTGCGCTTGCTGTTCGTTCGTTTATTGCTCGAGGTGGTGTTGGCGAAAGACCGGTTGCATCATAAAGAGCGCGCGATGATCTGGACAGTTTGTACGGAACTGGACATTGGGCGCGTGGAGTTGGCACAGCTTGAGGCCATGATCCGCGCACAAAAAGGCTTTCGACGTTCTCCGGCGGGCGACGCCGATGCGCGGCGTATCCGCCAGGCCTACCGGATGCTCGGCATTGAATCGTCGGCGACCAATGACGAGATCAAGACAGCCTATCGACGGCTCATGAGCAAGAACCACCCGGACAAGATTGCATCGACCAACCCGGACGCAGCCGTTGTCGCAGAGGCGGATAAGCGCACGCGGGAAGTCCGCGGTGCGTATGAAATGCTCAAGGCTCGCCGATCGATTCGATGACCACTATTCGTCTGCACTGTGCTGAGGTACATTCGTAACTACAATGGAGGGAAACATCGTGACGCCCTTAATAGCCCCATCAATTCTTTCTGCAGATTTCGCCCGATTAGGCGAAGACGTTCAGGCCGTCCTCGAGGCCGGAGCCGATATCGTTCATTTTGACGTGATGGACAACCATTTCGTGCCCAACCTGACGATCGGCCCGCTGATTTGCGAGGCACTGCGCAAGCACGGTATCGAGGCGCCCATCGATGTGCACCTGATGGTCGAGCCAGTCGATCGGATCATTCCGGACTTCGCGAAGGCCGGAGCGAGCTATATCACTTTTCACCCTGAAGCGAGCCGGCATATTGACCGTTCGCTCGCACTGATTCGGGAAGAGGGCTGCAAAGGCGGACTCGTCTTCAACCCGGCAACGCCGCTCGATTGCCTGAAATACGTCATCGATAAAGTCGACATGGTGCTGCTCATGTCCGTAAACCCCGGCTTTGGCGGGCAGAAGTTCATTCCGTCAGCGCTCGATAAGCTGCGCGAGGCACGCAAAATTATCGATCGAAGCGGCCTGGATATCCGCCTCGAGATCGACGGTGGCGTCAAGGTGGATAACATAGGCGAGATCGCTGCAGCGGGTGCCGATACTTTCGTGGCAGGCTCCGCTATTTTCGGCAGCGACGACTACGCCACGACGATTGCCGCGATGAAAGAAAATATCGCGAAGGCAACATAGGCAGGGGCGTTGCCCCGGTTGTCCTAGAGTTTGCGGTTGGGTCTTGCTCCGTAAACTACAATCGTTTTGCCACTCGCCGTGACAAGTCCTTGTTCTTCGAGGACTTTCAGCACTCGGCCCGCCATCTCGCGTGAGCAACCTACAAGGCGGCTCAATTCCTGGCGACTGACCTTGATTTGCATGCCGTCCGGATGGGTCATTGCATCTGGCTCATTGCACAGATCCATGATGGCGTGGGCAACGCGACCAGTGACGTCGACAAATGCGAGGTCACCAAGTTTACGGTTCGTGCGATCGAGGCGTGTCGCCAGCTGCGTAGCAAGTTCGAAAACCAGCCCAGGGCTCTCACTGGCGATCTGGCGAAAACGCGGATAGGTCATCTCGGCAATTTCGCACTCGGTACGAGTCCTGACCCACGCGCTGCGAGTGGGCTGTTCATAAAAGAGCCCCATCTCACCGAAGAATTGACCCTTATTCAGGTAGGCAAGAACCATCTCGTTGCCGTCTTCGTCTTCGATCATGACCTCGACTGATCCATCGACGATGTAATAGAGCACGTCGGGTAGATCGCCCGCGTGAATCATTACCGTTTTTGAAGGTACAGTCCGTACGCGGCAATAGCTCAGGAATCGATTTATCGCCGGTACATCGCTCAGGGTCTTGGCAGTTGTTTGCATAGGTTGGTCCTCAACGCAGTTGCGGCCTTTCTTTTAATACAGTTCGCTCAGAAGGGCAAGCTAAGTCCGTGTTTTTATTGATTTCATAACCAATAGGCAGTCTTTGTCATCACCTTTGCGGTGACTCGCATCAGATGCTGAACGGGGCCGGGCAATTCTGCGGCACCAGCATCCTTGGCGTTTTCGCCGTGTTCCTGCTCTTCGTCGCGCATGGTTTTTACGATGGCGCGGCTCTTCAAGTCTTCTTCCGGCAGGGCGGCAAGGTGACTATCGAGATGCGCACAGACCTGGCGCTCCGTTTCGGCAATGAAACCGAGGCTCCACTTGTCACCCAGCACGCCGCTGATGGCGCCAATGGCAAATGCGCCTGCGTACCATACCGGGCTTAAGTGGCTCGGCGCTGCGCCAAGCTCTCCCAGGCGTTGCTCGCACCAGGCGAGGTGGTCGAATTCCTCGTCGGCTGCCCTCTGCATCTGATCTTCGATGGCCGGGTCCCGGGCTACGGTTGCGTGGCCCTGGTAAAGGCCCTGGGCCGCAACTTCGCCTGCGTGGTTGACCCGCATGAGGCCTGCAGCGTGGGACTTTTGTGTCTTGCTCAGATCGACATCGGGTATGTCGACGGCCGGATTTTCACGGGCGCTTAACCCTGCCGGGGCAGCGACCGTGCGCAAGGCATTGTTGGCGCCAGCCAGAAGTTTATCCAATGGAGTCAGTTGTCTACCCTGCATGAGCGGGATTATAGCAATGCTGCGCGTTGTACCGGTATACTCCGCAGCCACCAAAATACGGAGAAAGACGATGAGATTGCGAGGCGTTGCCATATTGGCGCTATTGTTACTTGTGGCACCTTTTGCTGCAGCCCAGGAGGAAGAAGAGGGCCCATGGGCTGGAACAACCAAACTGGGATATCTGGCGACATCCGGTAACACTGACAATTCGACACTCAATGCAGCGCTCACCGTCAGCTATTCCGTCGATGACTGGAAGCACTCATTCGCAGCGGCGGCGATCAGTTCTGCGGAAGACAACGCAACTACGGCGGAGTCCTATGAGGCCAGTTGGAAGAGCGAGCGAGACCTCACCGAGAAGAGTTTCCTCTTCGGCAAGTTGCACTGGCGCAAAGACCGTTTTAGCGGATATGCGACACAATTCTCCCAAACAGTCGGTTACGGCCGGCGATTCATCGATTCGGACGTCCACAAACTTAACGGCGAAATTGGCATCGGTGCCCGGCAATCGGAGCTTATTGACGGTACGAAAGAGAACGAATCCATTCTTCGCGGCAGCCTGGATTACAAGTGGCAACTGAGCAAGACAGCGGCATTTACCCAGGTCTTGACGATCGAATCGGGTCAGGCGAATACCTACACGGAGTCGGTAACGGCGGTTTCCGCACAATTGGTTGGTAACCTGGCTCTTGTCGCTTCATATACGATCAAAAACAACTCGGATGTGCTGCCTTTAATCGAGAAGACCGATACCTACACGGCAATATCGCTGGAATATACGTTCTGACGAAGCTAAGCGTTTGAAATGATTTAGAAAAGGGCGCCCCACTGATGGCGCCCTTTTTTTGCTAAAATGACTCGGATTGTTTGCATTGGGGACGCCCCTCAAGTAGAATTTCGCGCCTTTCGACCCTCCGGCACTTCTGGGTCCGAACAACACTATTCCCGATGGAAAGAAGATAATGAAGACGTTTTCTGCCAAATCAGCAGAGGTTCGCCGCGACTGGTTCGTGGTTGATGCGACAGGCCAGACCCTGGGTCGCTTGTCGACCGAGATTGCTCGTCGCCTGCGTGGCAAGCACAAGCCTGTATACACACCGCACGTGGACACGGGCGACTACATCGTTGTCGTGAATGCGGAAAAAATCCGTGTGACAGGCAATAAATTGAAGGACAAGATTTACTACCGGCACACTGGGTACATTGGCAACCTCAAGTCGGTATCGCTCGAAAAGTTGCTCGACGAGCATCCGGAGCGCGCCTTGCAGAACGCAGTCAAAGGCATGATGCCGCGCGGACCTTTGGGTCGCCAAATGTATTCTAAATTAAAAGTATTCAAAGGCCCTGAGCACGATCACACTGCTCAGCAGCCTATCCCACTAGAAGTGAACGTATAAATGAGTGACACAAGCTTTTACGGAACAGGCCGCCGCAAGACCTCTACGGCGCGCGTTTTCATGCAGCCCGGAAGTGGCTCTATCACCATCAATAACCGACCGCTGGACAGGTTCTTTGGCCGCAAAACGGCACAGATGATCGTCAGGCAGCCGCTCGAATTGATGCAGCTGACGGATGCGTTTGACGTCAACGTTACGGTAAAGGGCGGTGGCACGACAGGACAGGCTGGCGCGATCCGCCACGGTCTTACTCGGGCGCTGATGCAATACGACGAATCCCTGCGACCTGCATTGCGCAAAGCCGGCTTTGTTACGCGCGACGCACGTGAGGTCGAGCGTAAGAAGGTTGGTCTTCGCAAAGCACGCCGCGCCACGCAGTACTCCAAGCGTTAAACAGGAGCTGCGGCCCCGACATTTGGGGGATCGTCTAGCGGTAGGACTGCGGACTCTGACTCCGCCAACCCAGGTTCGAATCCTGGTCCCCCAGCCAAAAACAGGTGCCCCCGAAAGGGGGCATTTTTTTTGCAGGGACGTCAGGATGAGAACCTTGTTCGACCAAATCGCGAAGCGATTTAGGACGCACGAAGTGCGCCCGAAGGGCGAGGGCCGCAGGCCCGAGTCAATCCTGGTCCCCCAGCCAAAAACAGGTGCCCCCGAAAGGGGGCATTTTTTTTGCAGGGACGTCAGGATGTATGTACCCGAGGTACAATGCCGCGAAGCGCATTCTCCACATTAACAACGGATACAGGCGGCCTATATGAATCGTGACAGCAAGTTTTGGATATCGATGGCAGTGTTCCAGGTTTTCTTTGCGTACGCGGTATTTGCGATTACCCGCGATTACTACGAAATCGACGTGCAGCAAAAAACCTCTCATTCGTCGTCGATAGTCCAGTCCGCACCGGTTTGGCCTAATAGCATTTCAGAAGCAGAAATTGATCGACTGAGCTTGCCAGGACTCGGCGACCTGGGGCCCCAGGATCCGCTCGAAATTTATCGTCAGGCAGAACAGTTTTTTGCCAATGGACAGTACGACAGGGCTGCCAATTCTTATGAGCAGTTGCTCGCGTTCAGTCCAAATGATGCGGAAATTCATAACAACCTTGGGCTCACCCTGCACTATCTCGGCAGATCCAACGAAGCGCTACAACGTCTCAATGAAGGTATCTCTGCCGATCCGCAGAACCAGAGAATCTGGCTGACGCTGGGATTCGTCAATAGCCAGCTAGGCAATACCGAAGAAGCCCGCTCAGCCCTGACAACAGCTACTCAAATCGGAAGCGACGAATCGATCAAACGATCCGCTCTGCAAATGCTCGAAGCTCTTCCATAGCAGAAAGTGAAGCCAGGAGGCGAGTTCAAGCGATACAAATTACCTGGTTTCGACCCCTTTTCCTGTTCAGCGCGGTGCTGTGATCACGTGGCCACGGATCTTTGCTGCGAAAGCGCTAATTCCGATTGCCCGGCTAGTTATGCTCTTGATGTAATTTTGCGTCATGCGTTCTGAAGTGATCGCCAAACCAGCGTTCAAGGTCGGTGGCGAGCTGTATTTCATCGTATGCGCCGTCATCTTCAACCTCATCCATGATGTCGCGAAGGTCGTCGAGCAACGTCTCGTGGTCCTGTTTATGTTCGAGGAAACTTGTGTAAAGTGATGCGCGCATCATTTTTTCTTCTAGCGCAAAGTGAGAAGCAATCTGAGCGAAGATTTCGCCTAGTGATTCGATAACTGCATCACGGCTCGCGCCAGGCCGAGCGGAGTCGTGCAGACTGTTTATCAGTTCTATCAGCTCTCTGTGCTCAAAATCGACCTCGGCAACACCGACGCTGAATTCTTCTTTCCAGGTGATCAGGCTCATCGAATACTAAAGCCCCCTTTTTCGGGTTTGAATGTGATTGTACGATAACGTCCCGCAGCGAAGGTAACGTCTTCTTCGTAAACGTAGTCCCAGCCGTCGGTACGTGCCGTATCCCGGATTCGTGTGCTAATGCGATGTTCGCCCGGCGATAGATCAAAACGCTCGTAGACGGATGACAAACCATCGCTCCACAGCCCGGATGGCAGCGCTTCAATTCGCAAGGCTGCGTTGCCATCGACATCCAGCTCGAAAATCAAAGGCAGGCGTTGCCGCTCGCAAAGCACTGAACGTCGCATATTCGGCGCGAGTTCTGCGATTTGCTGCGGAGTCAGTTTCACGCAAGGTTTGACATGGTTGGCTGCGTGACTCAAAGAGACTTTAACGGCTGCCATGTCAGGCGAGGCGTAATGGTAGCGGGGCCAAAAAGAAAGGTACCCAACCGCGTACGCGAATCCTGCGTACAGGACGATCTGCAAAGCTGCTCTGGCCACTTTACGCATTTCGTGAGCCTCGCTTAGGTGGCGGTAGTTTGCTCAGCGATGCAATAAATTCCGCAAATTCCTGTTTGCGCCGTCGGGCGCTGCCCTGTGGCAACCAGCTGAGGTGCAGCCGCTCCCGTTGTACCCGTTTGCGCAAGTAGGGATCACGATCACCGGCTACGCGCTGTTTCGTCCAGCTGTCGCCCAGGCGATAAAAGCAGTCGCCCTCGGCACACCCTGCGAGCATGACGCCGTCCGCTAAATCGCGTGACAGTGTGAAATCGATGAAAGCCGGTGGCAGCATGGCGACGCAGGGCATGGTAATGACCTGCGCGCCCATGTCGCCAAGTACTGCTGCGTTGGCCGTATTGCAGGTGTACACCAACACTCGCGGCTCGGCCCCGAATCGAGCAGAAGCCTCTATCGTGCGTTCTCGTAATTCAGACATCGTCTGATCCGGTAACTCAATGCCCGCCACGATAGCTGTCGCGCGTCGAAATGGCGTGGCGGTCGGGCACGCTCCAACACACAGTCCACAGCTCATGCAGTGACTTTCATTAACGACAGCCTCAGTGTCATACACAGTGCCGTCACTGCGTGGCTCCATGGTGATGGCACCGAATGGGCAATCCTCGGCGCAGCGGGCGCAGCCGTTGCAGTTGTCGAGATTGACCACAGCCGCGGGCATCGACTTCTTCGGCGGTATCCAGGGTAATAGCGACAGGAATATCGAGCCACCCACCAGAATCAACCACAGTTGGCCGCCCGGAATGACATCAAGGATCGGGTACGCTGCGAGGTAATACCAGTCGAAGTTAAGAGTTGCCGGAACAACGTCGAGGTCGGCTGGTCCCTGGCTGACGGCCGGATAGACGAGCGACAGGACGAGCAGGCTTATTGCAGTCCCCAGTGCCAGCGGTCGTGGGGGATTAACCCGGGCCCTGGCATGTCGCTGGATGTGCAGCCACATCAAGAACAGCATGAACAGCGGCGCAAAGATATGCATGAACACCATCAGCGTGAAGAACCGGCCACCGAGCGTCGTGCTGTCAAGAAAGTTATTTGCGATCGGTTCACCAAAGAATGGCAGAGTGTCAAACCACTCGGTGGTCGCTATGGCGATGTACTGGGCTAGTTTGTCCCACACCAGCCAATAGCCTGTGATGCCACACATATACACGAACCAGATCAAAGGCACGCCGGTTATCCAGGCGAAAAAGCGCCTGCCGCGAAGCCGATCCAATGAAAATTCACGCAGTATGTGCAGGAACATAACGATAACGAGTGCATCAGAAGCGTAGCGGTGAACGCTGCGCATGACGCCGGCTGCGTACCACTGATCGTGGGTTATGTATTCGACGGAGTTATACGCGTCGGTGATGCCGGTATCGAAAAACAGGTACAAGTAAATGCCGGTCGCCGCGACTATCCAGAAGAAATACCAGCCTAAGGCGCCCAAATTGGCGAGCGGGCTGTTGCGCTGCCCGAAGCTCCAGTCAAAGACTGTCTCGGCACGTGCAAACAACAGTCGAATAATGCGTTTCAGGAACGCCATCTGTTGCCCGTCACCGCGCGCGGCGCCACTCGGAAATTATGAATGCCAGGATGGCGCCGAGGCAAAGCACGCCTATCAGTATTGTCATGAAAATGGAGTAATCGAATGTGTAACGGCCACTATTGGGATCATAGACCGTACAGAATAACTTAAAAGTATCTACCCAGTGGTCGACAATGCCCGCGTCTCGTGGCGTGTCGAATACCAGCTCTTTCAGCGGCTCCACAAATGACGGTGCGTCAAAGTCCTGGCCGTAGACTTGCCGGTACACCTTGCCGTTTGCATCAACAATAGTTGTCTGTGATAAGTGGTCGAAGCCTTTGGCACTCGCAAAGAACTGAAACCCCACGTCCTTGCTAAGGGCCGCAATGGTCGGTTCGTCAGAGCTCAGGAAGTGCCAATTGGGCGTATCGACGCCTTTTCCCGCAGCATACATGCGCATTCGGTCCGGAGTATCCACCTGCCAGTCGAAACCGATGGAGACAATCGAGAACGCGTCCTCGCCTAGTGCCTCGTGGGCGATATCGGCATTTTTCTCGATATTCGCGGTGATAACAGGGCAGACATGGTGGCAGCTGGTGTAGATGAGACTGATGACGAGCGGCTTGCCACGCAACGACTGCAGGGAAAAGGTTTGGCCTTTGACGTCCCGGAACGTGTAGTCGCCGATTGTATTACCGAGCGCGCCCTGGCTGGTGGCCAGGGCAGCTTCTCGGTCGTAGTCTTGTTGTGCTGCTGTCGGTGCCGCCACCCCCCCCGCAAGGGCGAGAGCGCCTAATACGGCGGCAGCACGCGTTTTGCACCGCTTCCCGGCTAACTTAATGGCCAGATCTCAGACAAGTACTTCCAGTTCACGAAGTAGTACAAGACAAAGGCGACAAAGAAGATTCCAACCAGGAATGCTGTGCCTGGAATTTTCAATGTCTCGGCACTGCCATAGTGACTTACTGCGGCCGACTCCGGCGGAACCTCGGGGTATTCGGGCTTTTCATCTTCGGCGAGTTTTTTGCCGAAGAAGACCGAGCCAACCACCACGACAACGTACATTACGCCGCCCAGTGCCGCCATGATTGCGAATATGCCGTTAAGGCCCATCATCAGATAGGCGGCTGATGGATAGTCAAACGGCAGCACAGCATCTGCGAACGTCATATCCCAGTGTCTTCGTGCCACACCGAGCGTACCGGCACCCATCATGAATATCGAGATACCTGCGACGCCGATACCAAATACATATGGCTGCCACCTGGCGACTTTCTTCATCACGAGCTCACGCCGGAATATCAGCGGCACAAGAATGTACGTGATCGCCATGAATGCGAGTGTAGTTCCTGCGACAACGGTGCCGTGGAAGTGACCCGGCACATACAAGGTGTTGTGCATGATGAGATTGATCTGTTCGGTGCCCATCACTACACCGGAAATGCCACCGATGAAGCCGAAGAACACCAGCGACATAAACATGCCGGCAAATGCCGGATTGCCCCAGGGTGCCTTGCGTAACCACTCGAACATGCCCTTGGTGAGCCCGCGTGCCCGCTGCGCAGCTTCGATCGATCCGGGCACGGTCATGCCATGCACCATGCTGCCCAATACAGCTAGATACATCGCGTAGCTGGTATTGAAGATCTTCCATTCCGAACTAATACCTGGCTCGACGAGCATGTGGTGTGCGCTGGCGAGTTGCAGGAACAGGATGTACATAAGGAAGGCCATGCGGCTGACTTTTTCCGACAGCGGCTTGGCGCCGAACACCATCGCAGCAATCGCATACCAGACCGCAACGTGTGCGGCGACGTTGATTTGCTGTGACGAGTGCCCCATTGCCCACCAAATGGTCTTGTAAACCAGCGGGTCAATGTGTCCGACGAGACCGATTGACCAGAGAAATGTCGGTATCAGGATGATGGCACCCGAGGCGATCGTAAACACAGCAATGATCGCCGCAGTCAGTGCACCGAAAGTAACCAGGGGGATAGACCCTTCATAGGTCTTCTCCCGTTTCGCGATGACAAGGGTGCCAAAAAAGACGCCGCAACCGATTAGCGCCCCCACCGCAAACAAGATAATGCCCAGATAAAATGGAGGTTCCGCCATCATTGGCACATACGAAGTGAACATGACGCTCGACTGGCCTTGCAGGACCACGACATTCGTAATCAGCGCACCGGACAGCATCAACGCGAACCCGGCCCAGGCCCATTTGGGGCCAGCAAGCCGCGAGTTCAGTAGTATCGCCGAGGCGAAATACAAGACCGCCATCTCAAAGAAGATGATCCAAACCAGCAGTACGTCAAAGCCATGGGCTGTGAGTGCCAGATAGAACCAGTCCGCTGGAAGGAAATGCACTGCCGGCCAACGGGTCAACGCGACCGTCAGGCCAAAGAAGCCACCAATCGCAAGAAACACGACGGCGGCGACAGCATTGGCCTTAATGAGTTTTTCAGCTGCCCGATCAACCCTCAGACCGGTTGTCGGGCAGGTACGGTAATCGAAAAGTTTGCTCATGATTTGTACCCCTTACTCGACAACGTAAATCTTGCCTACCATCGTGTGGTGGCCGATTCCGCAGAACTCGTTACAGACAACACCAAATTCACCTGCCTTATCAGGCTTGACGGTTACGACCATGTCGTAGCCAGGGTGAACCTGAACGTTGATATTGATGGGTTGTAACGAGAATCCGTGTTGCCAGTCCATTGAGGACATGTGCAAGCGGTAGCTCTGGTCTTTCTCCAGCTCCAGAATTGGCCACCATTGCCACAGTCTCGCGATAAGGTATACGTCACTTCCAGGTGGCGGATGAACCACCGGAAAACCGGCTTCCTCACCGACCTGGTACTCATCGATCATTTTCTGGGCATGTTCGGCAAATCGCTGCGGCTTGATCTTGTAAGCCTCGTTGGAGAGATTTTGCTCTCCGGCGCCATGCCAATAGATCATCATGAAGAACATCGTGAGACCCCAAAGGAAGGCGACGACTATCCAGATCAGTTCGATCTTGGCGATAGGCTGCCGCCACCATATGCGCTCACTTGGTGGTGTAATGGCCATAACGTGGTTCCCCCCCTAGTCCGCTATCGGAATCTGGGTGATCTCGATGATTCCCCAAATGATGTAGAGCACTGTCGGCATTGCGATGCCAAGAACCAGTAACAGAAACGGGTTATCGAGTACCCGTTGCATCAATGGAATTTGCTCTCGGTCGGGATCCGGTGATTGTTCTTCCCCGGTATTATTATTGTCGGGCATTTTCAGTCCCCCTGATCGACTATGGCGGGTGTTAGCGCCAGATATCCCCAAATGACGCACACACCTATCGCCTCAAAATAGTCTTAATCGGAAAAAATGTAAATCAGGGATTACCCGTATATGCGCTAATCAGCTGAAAACTTGCCAATGCAAGGGTCAGAAGGACTGCGAAGAAGAGCAGTGACCGGTACTTGAAGCGCCGGCCCGCGGCAAATTCGATGCGATCGACGATCCAGCTGGCGCCGAGATACAGGATCGCGGCAACAAGCGTGAAATAGACTATTTGCAACGAGTCGTCCGCGGCTCAGGCACGCATTTCCCGAGTGCCGCTATCGTCCGCGACCAGAAGGATGTCAGCGGGGCGGTGCGCGAACAGACCAACGGTGATGATGCCGGGAATCTGATTTAAGCGGGTTTCCATCTC
>JAHEFG010000036.1 GCA_024640305.1 Gammaproteobacteria bacterium | reverse complement strand
TAGAGTCTGCTCAGGAATTCAGGCCGTTTAAAGTTGCCGACATGCCGAGTGCACCGCACTGGCATCGCTGCCGATAGCCACGAAGCATTCCTTTCATCCAAATGACAGCCGAAAGGGGCATGGCAACTGCGGCTCTGCACAGCGCAAAAAAGATCCTCAACAAGATCAGCAGGTTCATCACCAGGAAGATGCTGTTGATCCAGGCAACCGAGGTATCGGCTCGTTTGGCCCGGATGTAGTTCAATCGATAGCCGTTCTTTCCCTGACCGAACTTGCCTTCGATCGGAATCCGCTGCAAATACTCCTGCCGTCGCTTTTCCTGGAGTACTTTTAGCGTCTCCTGGCTTTGTTCCGTGACCTTCTTCGGCCGCCCAAGCGCTTTACCGGCAAATCGGATCCCATGGCGTTTGAGATAATGGCGATTGTCCCGCGTGCCGTAGACCGGATCACCCAGCACCACTTCCGGATACACACCATGACGGGCACGGTAGGCTTCAACCTGGCTCTTCAAATCATGCCCTTCGTGAAAGGCATCCCAGCGCAGATGATCCACAACCGCCAGACCGTCGCCGTTCAAACTCATACTCAGCTTGGCACCGAACTCCACCGGCGTGTTCACCTTGCCACGGATGATCGGACGCACATACGGCTGGCTGATGCTGACGATGCGATCATCACAGCGACGCGTGTTGGTCCGGTACATCTGCCACTGCTGTTCATAGACATGCTGAATCACCCAGTAGCGATATAACAACCACCGTGGCAAAGGCAGGGGGGCGCCTTGCGGCCAGCACTCGAGCAGCCCTTCGATGTGCCCCAGGTTGCGACGCAGATACTGCAGCTGCTGTTTGATTCCCCGGCGCCGTACCTTGCCAGCGGGCCTTCTCTGTTTGGCGATGGCAAGGTACTCCTTACGCGCCTTGACCCGATAGGTCCTGGGCTTCTCGGTCCAGTCTGTCGTCGGATACAACAGATCGATGATCTGCTCACTGAACACCCTCGCCTCATTCAGCAGGCTGAGATCCGTCGGATAGCGAATCGCCTGCGGCGTCACCGTGGCATCGACAATCAGCTTGCCCTGGTGTTCCGATGGCTCTTGCTCGGCAACACCCGCGGAACCGGAGGGTGGGTCATCATCACCGTGTTCCGGCTTCGCCTCAGATTTCGGTTTCGGCTTCGCACCTTCCACTGCATCGATAACGGCACGCTGAAAGCCATCAAACACCGATTGCCCCATCCGCTTGCGGATCTCGACAAACAGCGAAGGCGCAAACGGCGCCTGCATCTGATAACCCGCCAGGCCCACGAAGTACTGCAGATACGGATTCTCCTGGATCTGCGCCACCGCCTCTCTGTCCGACAGACAGAGCTTGTGTTTGATAATCACCGCGCCGATCACCAACCGGGCATCCTTGGCCGGGCGACCCTGCTTGCGGGACAGTCCTCGGTAATATTCCTCCGCCAGTTCGTCCCACGGAATACACTCGCCCAACTTGACCCAGCGGTTACCTCTATCGAGGGCCGTTCGGAAAGGCCAGTCGAATTCTTCGAGAGAGAGTTGTTTTTGGCTTCGATAACGGATCATAGGTGCACGGCTTTTGCTGAAACTGACGCAGTTCTCGTGCAGAATTATACCGCAAATCAGCGCATTATTATATTAATATCAATTGGTTAGACTTCCTGAGCAGACTCTACGTAATGTAGGAAGGTGCCATCACTTATCGGTGGGAGTGAATTGCGGTATTTCCCCATCTTGAACCTCTTCATTATTGTTAAGCCTCAAAGGGACCCTGCGGCGCACTGTTCTCGGCCCCAACGACCTTGGTTGAGATCAAGAGTGCAGCTACGTCGCACTTACTGCCCCGCCCAGCTCGTTTTATGCATTTATGCATTTATGAATCGGGAAACGTCACTCTTGCTTGTGGCGTCGAATTCAGGTTCAAACTAAGAACGTCAGGTCTTGCGTAGTGGCCATTGGTATCCATGAGCTGACCATGTTCGATAACCTTACGTAGGTCCAAATCTGCGTATATGATCCCTTCCTCGTCCCACAATGGCCCAGCCAGAACCTCAGCATCTGGCGCAACTATGGCGCTGCCACCGGAATGTAGGATGTCGCTTGCCGAATCCAGCTCCTCCGTGAGCTCAAAATCACTCGGGTAACTGGACTTGTTTAGTACCTCACAGACGGAAATCACGAATACTCCCCCTTCGAACGCCGTGTTCTGAATATTCGTGATTGTCAATTCTCCATCGTAGGCCGTTGGCGCAACATGGATCTGCTCGCCTTGGCTGTACAACGCGTACCGCGCCAGCGGCATCCAGTTCTCCCAACAAATGAGTCCTCCGAGCTTTCCGACTGGGGTGTCGTAAACCCTGAGGGTGCTTCCATCCCCAAGCCCGTGAACCAATCGCTCGTGGTTTGTCGGCATGAGCTTTCGATGCTTACCGAACGTGGTGCCGTCCGGTCCGATGAAGAGCAACGTGTTGTAAAGACTCTTGTTTGAAGGGTCTCGTTCATTGATCCCCATAACAACGGTAGCCTGTGCTTCACGCGCCGCAAATTCCAGCTGCTCCGTAGCCGGGCTGGGAACCTCCACGGAATTTTCCCACAGGCGTAACCAAGCCTTGCTTGCTTGCGCTGACCAGCCTCCGAGACCGACGCCCCAGACGGCCCCATGAACATACGTGGGGATGAACAGTTCTGGAAACACGATGAGATTAGCGCCATTCTCGGCAGCCTCGCTTATCAAGCGACAGGCTTTCGCTACTGTAGCTTCACGATCCAATACAACCGGCTCAGCCTGCACGGCGGCAGCCCTGACAGCGGGGAAGCTCATGTTCATGTAGAAAATCTGAAGTAGAACGATTGACTGGTCAAGTATTATCGGCCAGGAAAATCCAGCAAAATTCCAAGTCTACGGGAGAGGCGTATCGTGACTCACATTCAATTGGTCGCTAAGTCGAGCGTCAACGCGCATGCAACTGATAAAACGCAGGACTGCGCTCCCCGAGCAGTTCGGCGATTCATGATAGCTGGACACTCTCACGTCTGATTCCCCCGGCGAGGTTGAATGGCAGCTATCTGGATTCTTCAAGGTGCCCCGCCTTGAAGTTTCAATGCCCGGTTTGGGTCGGGACCCGACGATCAGCCCAGCGGGGCACGACGGCCGCTTCCAGCATCGATCTGCCGGTCCGCGGTGCCATGTTCACTGCCCGCAGTTGGCCGGGAAGCGCCCGTCGCGTGCGGGCGCAGATACATGGAACCCGATCAGCACTCGATTCGTTCGGCCATTTCCAGGGCGTCATCCACCTCAATTCCGAGGTACCGCACCGTAGATTCAATCTTGGTGTGCCCAAGCAAGAGCTGGACGGCCCGCAGGTTTTTGGTTCTGCGGTAGATCAGCGTGGCTTTGGTGCGCCGCAAGGAATGCGTTCCGTACACCTGGGGGTCTATGCTGATCGTTTGAATCCAGGATTTCACGATGCGTGCGTACTGCCGGGTAGACAGGCGCGCCGACCGGTGCAGCCGACTTGGAAACAGACAGTCTGCGGAGGTCAGCCGCGCCTCATCAATCCAGACTCGAACCGCATCTCGAGTCTGTTCGGCCAACTCAAAACGAACCGGCTGATTTGTCTTTCGCTGAACGATGCTGACTCGCGAGAGCACATGGTCGCCATGGGCGACGTCACGCACACGGAGTCGTACGACATCGCAGGCTCGGAGCTTGCTGTCGATGGCTACGTTGAAAAGGGCAAGGTCACGGGTGTTTTTGGCCATCTGTAGTCGAGTTCTGATGGCCCAGACCTGCTGCAACTTCAGCGGCGGCTT
>JAHEFG010000035.1 GCA_024640305.1 Gammaproteobacteria bacterium | reverse complement strand
TTGCTGCACGGGGTCAGCTTGAACGCGACCGAAATAACAATCCGCTGCGTCTGCGTGGCGTGTTGATGGACATCACTGAGCGCAAGCACAAAGCTGCCGAACTGCAGGCGCAACGCGATGAACTCGCGCACGTCCAACGCGTGGCTGTGCTGGGGCAACTGTCCTCGGCACTTGCGCACGAACTCAATCAGCCTTTGGGCGCAATCCTGCGCAATGCCGAAGCAGGGCAATTGCTTCTGCAGCGAGATCCGCCGGATTTCAAAGAGCTGCAGGATATCCTGGTCGATATTCAGTTCGATGACCGCAGGGCCGCGGCGGTGATAGAACGCCTGCGTGCGCTGTTGAAGCGCCGGGAACTTCTGTTTGAGTCGGCGATCGTCGATGAATTGATCGAGCAGACTGCGGCATTGCTGCACGCTGAAATCCGGGCGCGTAACGTGGAATTGCGTGTCGATCTGCAGCCCGAATTGCCCAAAATTCACGGTGACCGGATTCATTTGCAACAGGTCCTGCTGAACCTGCTGATGAACAGCCTGGATGCACTTGAGTCCAGCCGGGACGGACCACGGCAGATAGCGGTCTGTGCCAGGCGGATCGGAGGCGGGATGGTTGAACTGGCCGTCGTCGACAACGGAGCGGGAATCGATCCGGACATTTTGCCAAAACTGTTTGAGCCATTTTTTACGACGAAGAATAGTGGAACCGGTATTGGCCTCGCGATCTCAAGAACGATCGTCGAGACGCATGGCGGCCGGATCTGGGCGGAGAACAACCCGGACCGCGGTGCCACGGTTCGATTCACGCTGCCCTCCGTGGAGCGGGGAGCGACTGCGTGAGCGCGCCGCAACAGACCGTGTTCGTCGTCGACGACGACGCGTCATATCTGACCGGCATGCGCCGATTGCTAAGCGGCGCCGGTTATGCAGTCGAGTGTTACGCGTCCGCGACTGAATTCCTGGCACAGAGGTCTAAGCAAGCGGCGGGCTGTGTTGTGACAGATCTGCACATGCCGGACATGGATGGACTCGAGCTACAAGCTACGCTGGCAAAATCCAATGACCCCTTACCTTTCATATTTGTCTCTGGACGTGGTGATACCCCTGCCACTGTCGAGGCCATGCGCGAGGGCGCCGAGGATTTTCTGGACAAGACAGCGCCCAAGGAGAAACTGCTGGTCGCGATCGAGCACGCATTAAAGCGCGATGCCCTCGAGCGAGCGCGCCGTATGCAACACCACGACTTGCTGGCCCGCTTCGAGCTACTGACTCCGCGCGAAAACGAAGTGCTGGCCGGCGTTCTGCGCGGTTGCTTGAACAAGCAAATCGCGGCTGAAATGGGAATCGATGAGCGCTCCGTAAAACGCCATCGCAGCAACCTGACAAGAAAACTCGATGTCAGTTCGGTGGCCGAACTGGTGCAACTCGCGGTCAAGGCTAGAAAATAGCGCCCAGCGCACGATACACGTATTAATCAGGCAGTTTCTTGAAGACATTGGTGTGTAAGGACTCGTGTCTGCGAATAGGAAGCATAAAACATCTTTTTGACAATCGGCCAGCAACCGGGGACCGCTGGAACTGACCGCTTCTGACCGCAAGCCTGCACCCGAACCTCGACTTTGCGCCCCTCAAAGATAACAGCGCCACGGGATTTGCAAGAGCGCGACCCACGTGAAAACCAAGATCCGGCAAGGTCGAAAACGCGCCGACATTTCATCGCCACCGCGTCTTTGCGGCGAATGGACAAATATCGATGGGACTAATCGACGTTTGCAGGCTATGATCTGCGATCTCTTTGACGACAATTTATGGTTATGCGCAAATCCTTAAACCGATACAAAAGTAGCGTCCCAGGCCCAAAACAGAGCATCTTCCTGTTAGCGATGGTCGCTGTCGCGTCCTGCGGTCAAGAAAGAAACGAGCGGACAGTTGACGCCGCAGCAATATCTTCCAATGTTGTCTATCGTGGAAATTATTGCCCCGAGACTCAGCCGGCAATTCGGCTGATTGAGCTCGCAGAGGTTTGGAACGACTGGTACAAGACAACAGAATCGAATGCAAATACCACGGGCAACGTCGATTTTGCTTCCCATAGCGTGATCGTTATTTCCATGGGAGAAAAACCGAGTGCCGGGTACTCTTTGGATCTATCGCAAGCGGACGAATCGGTCGTGATTCGAGGAAATAGTCTGAATATCAAAAGCATTTGGCGTCAGCCTGCCGAGGACGACGTCGTGGCACAGGTCATCACGAGTCCATGTATAGCCATCAGCGTCCCTAAATCGGGGTTCGACGTCATCAGAATTATTGATGACTCGGGCGCAATTGTGCTGGAGGAAAACATCTCAGTTCAATAGGATGCAACGGGTCAGCGAGCCTGACCCGTTGTATTGCATAATCGGTGGCAGGCCGTGCGATCTGGAGCTATCCAATTGTCATATTGGTCATCCGCTCACCGCAATAGATGACTGGCGCCGACGCCGACTTTTCGCAACCTGTTGACCACCGCATTGTAGGTCGTATCCAGCCTTTCGACCCGTTCCGCCGCCACATGCACCACTGAACCGGACAGAGGATCCGGAGCGCCTGGTAGATACACCGTTGCAAGCCCCGATTCATCGCGCTCCACCTCAAACGCAATCTGCACATGATCGTCGAAGGTTACTCGGACCGGCTGCAGGGTCTGGTCTACGCCATCGCCGCTCAAACCCTCGGTCATGCTGCGAATAAAAGCATAGCGCGGAAACAACGTCAGCAACCGGTCGTTCAGGGAACGATAGGTTCGTTGCCCCAACGCGCTTCTCGCCAGCAGCCCGGCAAAAAAACAAATGATCAGCAATAGAAGTACCGTGATGATATTGACCAATGCGATACCACCAACTGAGTCGAGCGGAATCCAGGCGCTTACCGGGGCTGCCAGTTGGAACATCAGCTTGAATGCCTGGGCTGCCAAGGCGAAAACGACGACGCACGGTATCAGGAAAACGACGCCGCCGAGAATCGTCGTCCTTAGCGGTGCGATAGAAATCTTCATTATTGTGGCCCTCACCGATTGAAACCGAAGGACGATTGGCGAACAGTAGCAGCGCTGATGCCCGGGCTCTGCTCATCAATCGCGATGACGCTATTTGGCACTAGCCTAGCACGTCCGGTCTATCCAAACCTCGAACCAGATATACCTGCACAACCGTCTGATGTCGATATCAATGTACTCAGTTGTGAGATCCACGTTACTTCTGGTCTTCTTTTTCAAGGGTGTCTATTTGAACGACCATCAACGGTACGGACAACGCCTGGCCGCTATCGACCGTCGCCAGTAATACTGAGCGTTCGAGGTTAGTGTACGGTCGTCTTTGGCAAGCGGGTTTATGTTGTTCAGCACTTCGAAAATGAAGTCCTGTGTGAACGCCTGCATGACTCCAACTTTCAACCTGCCGCCACCGCACATCATCTTTACAGGCATTGCCCGATGCTGCCAGACCACGGACCGTCGTGCCCGACCTTCGAGCGCATTGCTGACGGATCCCTCAGATGTATAAGCTTTTGTGAGAGTAAAACTGAACATATTTAGAAAGTCTGCGTGACTCAGTTGGTTACATTAGGGTGGTTCAACTTGTTGAAACTGGTAGTCACAGGACAACGAAATCAAGCAGCTATCAACGTGGCCAACTCAGCGACACTAATTTGGGAGGCTGATGTTCTACCGTTGAACTGCAACCAAACGGTGCCTGGATTCTGCAGTCTGGTGAAGTGACGAGTCACCCTCCCCCAGCCGAAAATTCATACCAGGAACCACAATATTCCGGGTGATAACTTAAGTGACGCGGGAGAATTCATCGATAGTCTGGTGATTTGGTCCCTCAAGCCTGATAATCGGCGTTCGAGTCAAGTCGAAATCCGGACATTAGAACGCGGATGGGCCATGGACACGCTATTA
>JAHEFG010000034.1 GCA_024640305.1 Gammaproteobacteria bacterium | reverse complement strand
CCCCCGCTGCCACCGATCCCAGATTTCGGCCTTCTGTTTCTCCGTAAAATAAATCCGACGGCGATAAGCCATACCAACACTCCATCTTTGTTTCCAAAATGAAGTGTTGCGTCGACCCGTTCGCGGCACGCGCTGTGTCCCCAGCCAGACGCTTCTTCCCGGCTTCCATGAAGTCCTTGGACCACTTGTAATAGATGCCTTGGGAGATCCCTTCGCGGCGACACAGCTCAGCAATGCTGTCCTCGCCGCGCAACCCATCCAGCACGATCCTGATCTTCTCTTCGCTGGAATACTGCTTGCGCGTGGCGCGCTTGATGTCTCTGACGATCTTCTCGCCAGGGCTCTTTGTTGTTTTTCTCATCGTCCACTCCTCGGTGGCTACGATGAGCAACAAACACTCTCTTAGCAAATACCGCTATTTGGACCCATAGGCGCTGACGTCAGACAGTTTACTGAACCGATTTCACTCGTTACCAATCAGGATAGATATCTTAAAGCGACAAAATTCAAGAAAAGCAATGTGAGCGGCTAGATATAGCGCTCAAGGCCCAGTATGTGCACTATGATCTGTGCCCGCTCGGTTTCATGTCTCTCACTGCCGTGGGAAATGCCGTTGCACAACTATGCATCGGACAAGCCACATTGCTGTAACGTAAAGGGCGGCGGCCGTCGAACCGTGCAAAACTATAGACCCGCGGCTTTGCAGGCACCCTCTGCCGTAGATTGACCTAGCCCGGACGAGAATTTGCCCGCGTTGTCCCGGCAAATTTTTCTGGATTGCTCCGCAAGCTGATCACAGCCTTTGATCGCGCCAGCGCCTACCTGAGAGGCCAGCGCGTTGTCTTCGCTGCTCAAACCTTCAGCCTGCTCTCGACACATCTCCACCTGTTCACGCAAGCCGAGTATCAGAGTTCCCTGGCAAGCTGCGAGTTCAGGTCCAGATAACTTCTTGGTCGCGGCCTCTTCTCTGCAATCGTCAGCCTCTGCGCTCAGAACAGCGAAATAGTTTTGCATACATACTTCTGCCGCTCCCGCCAAAGCCGAAGGGTTTTGTACCACCTTGGCGCGAACCATGCATTCCTCGATGGAATTTGCCGCCACCGCTGCGATTCCAGAAGATAAAACCAAAGCCAGGCCGATCAGAAGCGCTCTCATACGTAATTCTCCATTTTTGTTGGATTCAACTCACCTCAAGGGCAATCGAATGTCATTCCTTTAGCCTGTCAACGGATCAAAGCAGTGGCTCGACCGGCAGCCACTCGGCAACTTTTGCCACAAACTTGCTCCATGCCGTCGCACCTGGTTCGCTTCGAAATATCTCCACGCCACTCTGGCCACCGTACCGCCATTCTAAGTCGCCACCTTCCCCCTTTATAACATTAAATGCATAGTCCGGCGCCAGCGTGTCGAACCGTGTCAGGATATTATTTGCAAGTTGCGGGCTTTTGATCACCATGCCAACTTCCGTGTTCTGGCGGATCGACCGTGGATCTACATTCGTTGAACTGACGAAGAGTGTGTCACGATCAATAATCGCGAGCTTTGTGTGCAGTACCAGGGGAGTATCGCTGCCGACGATCAGTTCCGGCGCGTCCGTCCTGACCTCGAGAATTTCGACACCTGCGTCCAGCAGACGACTTCGGTAGGGCGCATAGCCTCCATGAACGTAAGCATGGTTGTTCGCAGCGAGCGAATTGGTCATGATACGGACTCTCACGCCTCTTGCTTTAAGGTCTTCAAAGACTCGCGCACCGTAGTCCTCAGGCACGAAGTAAGGCGTGATAACGAGAACCTCTGACTTCGCACCAAGTAGCGTATTGTAATAGCTGTTTCCGATCGTGAACGGACCCTTGCCCGGCGGGTTCCTGAGCTTTTCGGGATTATCGACTATGACCCGTGCCTCGCCCCTGAAAGTTCTGACCCGGCCAGCCTTCAGGTCAGCGATAAAGCGAGAGTCCATCGCTCTTTGGTAAATCAAAACCTCGTCGGACTCTGCCCTCTGATTGAAACGTTTCACCGCTTCTGTGAGGCTCGTATCTTCCCCATCATAAAGACGCGCGATTGGCACTGCCCATTCATCGTTCCAGTAGAGATCGAATGCTTTTGAGAGCTCACTGATCGGCTCACCGCCCACCAGAAGATCGAAATCGGCAAACTCGTTGCTCGTCCGTATCTGGTAATACTCGTCAGCGATATTACGTCCGCCAATAATCGCCATTGCCCCGTCGACGATCATGGCCTTGTTGTGCATTCGTCGGTTGACGCGGGCAAAATCGAAAATGAAATTACCGACCGTGGTGCTGTTTCGTGACAGCGGGTTGAATGTGCGGATCTCTACATTGGGATGCGCGTCAAGCGTCGCGATATCCTCGTCGCTGGCGCTCGTGAACACATCGTCGTAGATCAGACGGATTTTTACTCCACGCTCCGCAGCATTGTAAAGCTCCAGCCAGAACAGGGTCCCGGCAATATCGGGTTTGATCAGGAAAGTCTTTATGTCAATAGAGCGTTCGGCGTTTTCAATCATGCGAAACCGAGCGGCAAGCGCATCATTTCCGTCTGCGAGCGGGACCATTACGATCTCGCTGCCACTGTTGCTGACCAGCTTGCGGGACACCACGCTCGAGATCAGCGTGTCCGTTTTTGCCAGGGCTAATTCGGTAGGCCTGTCGCGCTCGAAAGGCACGTAGGTGCACGCTACGAGAACAACGCTCATAGCCACGAGCATCACGAATATTCGGGTAATTTGCAGCACGATCAGGCGAATAACTTTGAGTTTATTGTCTTTAGCCGAACTCTAGTCTCAACCGTCGAGTGTGCGCACGGCATACACACGTCACTTTGGAAACAGAAACGTGAGAACAAGCCTTGCGCCCCAGTCGTCTGCCCCGTTTGTCGTGCTGGACGCCCAATACCGCAGTCCCCCACCGATGCTCACAAGGTTCGGCCCCAGCTTTGTTACTTTAGTAGCGACGAGATTAATCGGAACTGCATTCTCGTCTGTATTCCAGTCGTATGTGATTTCAGAGTTCACGGTATAGGTCCACGCGTTTGGCGTCGTATAACTTATGAACGGCTGCATAAAAGTACTGCTGATGTCGGTAGCGCTGTCACCGCCGCCGACGTCCCATATGTGGTTGGCAAGGGCACCATAAGTCCATGGACCAGATTGCCTGAGGCCAACGGCGGTAATACCGGCCGCAAACTGGTCTGCACCCAGATTGTCGCCACCTGTAGGCAACAGGAAAACAGGCCCCACACCCCAGATCAGACCGTTTGACGTGGGCGCCTTGGGGGAAAAGAAAAAGCTTTGAAAAATATCACCGATACCAGATTGGGATGTCCCGGGGATAACATCTTTCTGGTCGATAAACGGTACAACTGTACGCGATATCAGGTTCCAGTTTTCGCCAATGGAGATGGGGATAACCGGCTGGAGATTCATCGTTGTCCGGCTGCCGTTTCCGTCAGGGCCGTAGCCCTCATCGTAATTCAGCTGGTATGGAACACTGATCAGAGAGGCGATCGGATTGCTGAGTTGCTTGGCCAGATCGCTGGCATCCTGCGCGTGGGCAACACCGAAGGTTAATCCCGAAACCAATGCCACGCTAAAAAAAACTCGGAAGTTGGTCATCACAGTTCTCCTCAGTTACCGCGGCAACCATGCCATTAGGCTTAATCTTCTAAAAGAGAAAGTATTACTTTTCACTCAACCCGACATGTTTTGGCAACACGCCGACAAAATTTTGTGCACCGTCGTAGGCATATCTTTTGGCATATCCATACGTTTCTCGGCGCATTTTGAAACCTGCCGAGATTTTTGTCTTCTTTTGTCTTTGAAGTTGTCTTAGAAAACTGTCAACCTGAGGTTACACGTGAAAATCACTTAGCCTATGGCAGCGGCTTAAATCGGAGGAAATATGAAAACAACCAGTTTTTATGCATCACTGTTCTTGGGTGCAGCGGTGATTGCGAGTGCCGCAAGTGCGCAAGAGGTTGCCGATACGATCTATACAGGCGGCCCCATCCTGACGATCAACGATAATCAGCCAGCCGCGGAAGCCGTGGCCGTCAAGGACGGTCGGATAACGGCCGTGGGAACTCTGGCGGACGTCATGGCGCAGCAAGGTGACGGCACCGAGGTTTTCGACCTCGATGGCCGGACCATGCTGCC
>JAHEFG010000005.1 GCA_024640305.1 Gammaproteobacteria bacterium | reverse complement strand
AAGCCCGCCGGCGAGACTTCCTAGGCTGCTTTCACCACCCGATTGTTTTAGTAAATCCAGAAAATCCATACTTTTTCCTCAATCCGCCTAATCCAGCGGGATTTTGATTTTTTGCCCTGGATATATCTTGTTGGGATCCGGAATCAGCTCTTTGTTTGCCGCATGAATCCGTGTGTATTGCGACGCCTTGCCATAAAATCGTTTGGCTATTCCGCCAAGCGTGTCGCCGCTGACGATTTCATAATATTCGACCTTTTCCTTTTCTTCTTCTTTCGGTTCAGGAAACGTAAGGCCATCAGCAACTACTTTTTCAACACCCTTTATATCTCCCGCAAGGAGAACTGCCGAATTCCGCGTCGCTTCATTTACACACTCGCCGCAAATTGTCGCAACTCCGTCATCAAAAGCGACATCGAGATTCTTGATACCGCTGAGCTTGATATCAAGATGCTGTTTGATATTGTCCGCAGCCTCTTTATCTGTATCAAACAGCTGTCTTCCGACGTCTTTTGCAAAATCGAATAAACCCATTGTGTTACCCCTTTATGAGTCGTTATTAGTCTTCCAGCAAAAAACTCACTTTCATCACGACGCGATACTCTGAAACCTCGCCGTCTTTAACGACAACTTTTTGCTCTTTTATCCACGCACCTTCGATATTATTAATGGTCTTGCTGAATCGTTTGATGCCCTTGCATGCTGCATCCTCAAAACCTTTACTGGATGACGCGCTGATTTCTGATGTTTTTGCAATGCTCATATCCTGCTCCTCTCCAATCTGTCACAATTAATTCCGACTCGGACAAGCTCCTGCCGAGCTCTGCCGCTGCGGAGCACTACAGGATAACCTATAAACACGGCTAATTTCAGAAGCCGACCTACCCCGAAACACTCGCGATTCTCTCGAACTTCGCCGTGAAGTGCCGCAGCGATGGTGGCTCTTCGATGATCCTGAATCCTGTGAGCGTCTCTTTCACCTTGTCCAGTTCAGCAAACACCTCCACGACATAATCGGCGTGAGACTGCGTGTACACACGTCGCGGCATCGCAAGGCGAACCAGGTCCATCTTGGCCGGCGCTTCACTACCGTCAGTCTTGCGACCGAACATTACCGTGCCAATCTCGCACGCCCTGATGCCGCCAACTTCGTACAATCCCGCAACCACGGCTTGTCCGGGATACTCAAGCGGTGGAATGTGTGGCAGCCAGCCACGCGCATCAACAAATACTGCGTGCCCACCCGCCGGCAAGACGACCGGGATACCCAACGCGACGAGCTGCTCAACGATGTATTCGCTGGTTCTCAATCGATAGGCCAGGTAGTCCTCGTCGATAATCTCGCTGAGACCTTGGGCTATGGCTTCGAGATCGCGCCCGGCCAGTCCACCGTAGGTCGGAAACCCCTCGATTTGTATGAGCCGGGTGCGCGCTCTCTCAGCAAGTGCGTCATCATTGAGCGCCAACCAGCCGCCGATGTTTGCGAATGCGTCTTTCTTGGCGCTCATCGTCATGCCATCCGCGTAAGAGAATATCCTGCGCACGATGTCACTGACTGTCGTATCCGCGAAACCCGGTTCTCGCTTCTTGATGAAGTATGCGTTCTCCGCAAAGCGGCAGCTGTCGATGAAAAATGGTATGCCGTACTTGTGAGCCAATTCCGCAGTGCGCCGGATGTTGTCCATGCTAACCGGTTGGCCGCCCCCGGCATTGTTTGTAATCGTTGTCATCACACAAGGCACATGTCCCTCATTTGCCTGCAAGAATGCATCCAGCTTTGCAATGTCCATATTGCCCTTGAACGGGTGTACAAGCCCCGGATCCAGGCCCTCATCGATGACAAGATCATGTGCCTGGGCGCCGGAAGCCTCGATGTTGCTCCTGGTCGTATCAAAATGCGTATTTGAAGGAATTGCTTTCCCCTCGCCGCCTATCAGCGAGAACAAGATACTCTCGGCAGCCCTGCCCTGATGCGTCGGCAGAATGTGTTTGAAGGGCATCAGATTCTTCACGGCTGATTTGAAGCGGTGATACGACGGCGATCCGGCGTAGCTCTCATCGCCGCGCATAAGCACAGACCATTGCGCCGCGCTCATCGCCGCGGTACCGGAATCGGTCAGCAAATCGATAATGACATCGTCCGAATGCAGTAGAAACGTGTTGAAGTGCGACGCCTGCAAAAGCGCCTGTCGCTCTGCGAACGTGGTTAGCCGGATAGGCTCGACGGTTTTGATCCGGAATGGTTCGATTATAGTCTTCATGCGGAGGCTCCGATTGCTTGCCCCGACATGTTGAACAGCAAATCAGGGCAAAAGCGCTGCGGTTGCCTGTCTTAGAACGGACCGCGCTCAACGCCTGATTGGGTAACCAACAAATATTAGAGCTCCGTGTGACGCAATGAAATACCCTATGGATAGGTGTTTACACGTATCATCCGGTTTGAAATTTTCAGCCGTTGGTGAGATTTGCATCAACAGGAGCACACAATGATTAAGGGATCACTGGTAGCGCTGGTGACGCCGTTTCGAAATGACCAACTCGATGAGGACGCCTTGCGCAAGATGGTGCAGTGGCACATTGAGCAGGGTACGGACGGTCTCGTGCCTGTTGGAACGACCGGAGAATCGGCAACGCTGACAGAGAAAGAGCATTGTCGTGTGATCGAGATCGTGGCGGAAGAAGCTGCCGGGAAGTTGCCGATTCTTGCGGGGGCCGGCTCCAACAACACGCGCGAGGCGATCTTCTATAACGACGCCGCGCAGGATTTTGGCGCCGATGCAAGCTTGCATGTGGCCGGTTACTACAATCGACCCTCACAAGAAGGATTATTCAGACATTTCGAGGCAGTGCATGAAGCAAGCAGGATTCCGATTTTCGTTTACAACATTCCGCCTCGGGCAATTGTGGATATCCTCCCGGAAACGATGGCACGCATTGCAGCACTGCCCCGAGTGCATGGCGTAAAGGATGCTACCAGCGATCTTACGCGTCCTGTCCGCGAGAAATTGCTGATCAAGAAAGAGTTTTCCTTCCTTTCGGGTGACGACGGCACTGCCGTGTCCTACAACGCCGCGGGCGGCAACGGCTGCATCTCGGTGACCGGCAATATCGCACCGGCGCTATGCTCTGACATGCAGGCTGCCTGCAGCAATGGCGATTACGCTGCGGCAGCGGCAATTCAGGAACGACTCATGCCGCTGCACATGGCGTTGTTTGCGGAGCCCAGCCCTGCCGGCGTCAAATATGCTGCATCATTGCTGCAACTCTGTGATGAGTCTTGTCGATTACCAATCGTGCCACTTTCAAGCCACTCGAAATCGGCAATACGTGATGCGATGTCGGGCCTCGATCTGATATGACGTGCAGTTGAAACGAGACTAAGGCTTCAGCGGCATCATTGTCGTGTATTTGACACGGCGTAAGACGAACGTGGAACTGGCGGAACGCACGGCCGGGTGCTTGAGTACTTGTGCGTTAAGAAACTGGTTGTAGGCGTCCATGTCACGAACGACTACATGCAGTACGTAGTCCCGTTCACCCGACACTGAAAAACACTCTGTGACTTCGGGCAGCAATGCAACATGACGTTCGAAATCCTGCCTGTTCTCGTCCGTATGCTCGGTCATCGCGACTGATAACAACACCTGGATCTGAAACCCGGCCTGCTGGGGGTTCAGCAGCGCGACCTGGGCGGTTATGAGCCCGCTTTCTTCGAAGTCCCGGATTCGTCGCCAGACAGAACTCCGTGACATGCCGGCGATTTCGGCAAGCTCACTCTGACTGCGCGTCGCGTCACTTTGTAAGGCGTCGAGTAACAGATGATCGGCTCTTGATAGTTGCATGACCCCATACTGTCAATATCTTCAAATCTTTGCAATTTATGTTGCAGAATATGTGCTAAATAGATCATTTATGAACACAAAATCGGTAGAAAATGCGCATACTGTCGAAAAGTTTTGTTACGCGGGAGCATTACATGTCTGAGCAAATCGACAACCCAATGGGTCTGGACGGATTTGAGTTCGTCGAGTTCGCCTCGCCCGAACCCGGCGTCCTCGAATCAGTCTTTCACCTGCTCGGCTTCGACGCCGTTGCACGCCATCGCTCGAAGAACGTGACGCTGTATCGCCAGGGCGACATCAACTTCATTTTAAACGCCGAGCCGAATAGCCTCGCGGCCTATTTTGCGCAGGAACATGGCCCCTCTGCATGCGGCATGGCATTCCGTGTCAAAGATGCGCATTTCGCCTACAACCGGGCTCTGCAACTTGGCGCACAACCGATCGATATTCCAACCGGTCCGATGGAATTGCGCTTGCCGGCCATCCGGGGCATCGGCGGCGCGCCACTGTACCTGATCGACCGCTACACCAAGGGCAATACCTTTTATGACATCGACTTCGAATTCTTCGATGGTGTCGACCGGCACCCTGAGGGCTGCGGCTTCAAGGAAATCGATCACCTTACGCACAATGTCTACCGCGGCCGCATGGGCTACTGGGCGAACTTCTATGAAAAGCTATTCAACTTTCGTGAGTATCGCTATTTCGATATCAAGGGCGAATACACCGGTCTGTTCTCCAAAGCGATGGCCGCGCCGGATAATCGGATTCGCATCCCTCTGAATGAGGAAGCATCGCAAGGCACAGGACAGATCGAAGAATTCCTGATGGCATTCAACGGTGAAGGCATCCAGCACATTGCCCTGAGTTGCGACGACCTGTTCACGTGCTGGGATCGGCTCAAAGAGCGTGGCCTGACATTCATGACCCCTCCGCCGGACACCTACTACGACATGCTCGAAGACAGGCTTCCGAATCACGGCGAACCGGTTGACGAGTTACAGTCACGCGGTATTTTGCTGGATGGTTCAACTGAAGATGGCGACCCGCGCCTGTTGTTACAGATTTTTTCGGACACTATGCTCGGCCCGGTATTCTTTGAGTTCATCCAGCGCAAGAAAGATGACGGATTTGGCGAAGGAAATTTCAAGGCACTGTTCGAGTCCATTGAACGCGATCAAATAGCCCGTGGAATCGTCGGCGAGCAGAAGGAGGCACAATGAAACTCAAAAGAATTCACCATGTGGCTTATCGTTGTAACGACGCTAAGGAAACCGTGGAGTTCTACGAACGCGTGCTGAATATGGAATTCATGCTCGCTTTCGCTGAAGACCAGGTTCCGTCGACAAAGGAACCTGACCCATACATGCATGTGTTTCTCGATGCCGGCATGGGCAATGTGCTCGCATTCTTCGAATTACCGACGCGACCCCAGATGGATCGCGATCACAACACACCGGAGTGGGTACAGCACCTGGCATTCGAACTTGAGGATTACGACGCGTTGCTCGCAGCGAAAGAGCATATCGAAGCCGAGGGACTCGACGTAATCGGACCAACCAATCACGGCATTTTTCAGTCAATCTACTTTTTTGACCCGAACGGCCACCGACTCGAGCTCGTTGCCAACACGCAAACACAAGAACAAATTGACGAGCTCAAACGTGTCGCACCCGATATGCTTGAGGAATGGAGCCGCACGAAGAAGGCTCCACGCCACGCGGCCTGGCTGCATGAGCTCGAATTCCGGGGGTAGTAAATAGTGAAACTCGCAACACTCAAGAACGGCCGTGATGGCCAACTCGTCGTCGTATCGCGCGACCTGAGCCGATACGCATCGGCTGCCAGCGTGGCACCCACTCTGCAGGCGGCGCTCGATGACTGGTCGCAAAACCGCCCACAGCTCGAGGCAATTGCAGCACAGCTCGAAGCCGGAAACAGCGGCGAAACTTTCGACCAGAATGCCTGTGAATCGCCGTTACCGCGTGCCTATCAGTGGGCCGATGGTTCGGCGTATGTAAACCACGTTGAACTTGTCCGCAAGGCACGTGGCGCCGAGATGCCGGACAGCTTTTGGACCGACCCACTCATGTACCAGGGCGGCTCCGACTCATTCCTCGCACCGCGAGACGATATCCCGATGGCGGACGAAGCCTGGGGTATCGACTTCGAGGCCGAAGTGGCCGTGATTACCGACGATGTGCCTATGGGCGTCAGTGCAGCAGACGCCGGCCAGCACATCCGCCTGATCATGATCGTCAACGACGTGTCACTGCGCGGACTAATCCCGGGCGAGTTGGGCAAGGGTTTCGGCTTCTTCCAGTCCAAACCGTCCAGCGCGTTTTCGCCAATCGCCGTCACGCCCGATGAGCTCGGCGCTGCATGGGCCGACAATAAAGTGCACCTGCCGTTGTTGTCGACGCTCAATGACGAATTATTCGGTAAGCCAGAGGCTGGTATCGACATGACCTTCGATTTCAGCCAACTCGTTGCGCACGCCGCAAAATCACGCCCGCTGGGTGCTGGCACGATCATCGGCTCCGGCACTGTCTCGAACAAACTTGATGGCGGCCCCGGAAAACCCGTCAGCGAAGGCGGCGTCGGTTACTCGTGCATAGCTGAGCAGCGCACGATAGAAACAATTCAGGATGGCAGTCCGGCCACATCGTTCATGAAGTTCGGTGATCGCATTCGCATTGAGATGCGCAACGCCGACGGCGAATCAGTTTTTGGCGCAATCGATCAGACAGTTGTGCGCTATAGCGGATAGAATGCCCGGGTGACGATAAAGCTCTATAGTTACTGGCGTTCTTCCGCGGCGTACCGCGTCCGTATCGCGCTCAATCTCAAGGGTCTCGATCACGAGATCGTGCCAGTGTCTTTGCTCCCTGGTGTCGCTGAACATCGCGAGGCTGATTACCGCGCACGCAATCCGCAGATGCTCGTACCGTTTCTCGAAGATGGCAATTTCAGTACAGGCCAGTCACTCGCGATCCTCGAGTACCTTGAGGAAGCCTATCCGAAACCGCCTCTGCTTCCGGTTGATGCACAGCAGCGCGCTGCGGTTCGTTCTTTCTGCAATTCGATATGTTGCGACATTCACCCGCTCAATAATCTGCGCGTCATGCAATATCTGAAAGGCGAACTGGGCGTATCCGACGAACAATTCAACACCTGGTACGCGCACTGGATTCACGAAGGCTTTAAGGCCGCGGAAACTGTCGCGACTGAATATGCGGATGCCGGACAATTCGTATTCGGCGAATCAGTGTCATTCGCAGACACGTGCCTGATACCGCAGGTTTACAATGCGCGCCGCTTCAAAGTGCAGCTCGATGATTATCCGCGTCTCGTCGCCATCACGGATACCTGTAACAATCTCGAGGGCTTCTTACAAGCTGCTCCGGAAGAACAATTGGATAGCACCAATTCCGCTTAGCAATCGACGTTAATCTCCAGATCTGTCTTGCGCCTGAAATCCACAGTATTTGCTGAGAGCCTCGCGCCGGCTGCTGTCCTCTGCAGCGGTATCTTTTAGAAGCAAATCAACTTCCCCGCAACTGGGGATACTGGTTTGCGCCCCAAGCCTGGTACACGCAAGAGCTCCCGCTGCATTGGCTCTATGCAAAGCGGTTTCAAGGGATTGCTTCTGATGGAGTGCGGCCACGAGAACGCCGCAAAACGTATCGCCCGCCGCCGTCGTGTCGACAGCCTGCACCTCGAATCCCGGCTGTACAATTATCTCGTCTCCGTTCCTCGCGCAGCAGCCGCGGCTGCCAAGTGTTGTGACCACACACGGAATTTCAACCCGACCAAGACAGCTGGCCACATTACCATCGTGGTCAGCGACGAGAGCCAGTTCGCCTTCATTGACAATCAATATATCGATGACTGCCAGAAGTTCTGCGGGCAGGCTCTGCGCGGGCGCCGCATTCAAGACAACTTTGATGCCCTGCTCGTGAGCGACACGCGCATATTCCGTAACAACATCGAGCGGAGTTTCAAGTTGCAACAACAAATGGCTGAATCCACCGAGCTCTGGAAGGTCATCGGCGGATAACCCGCTATTCGCACCTGGCGCGACGGTAATCGCGTTTTCCCCATCATCGGACACGGAGATGAAAGCAGCTCCGGTTCTGCTCTTTGGCATAATCACGCGGTGCATCCAGACACCGGCCTCCGACAGTGAATCTTCGATAGGATCGGCAAACCAGTCGTCACCCAATGCAAGCAACATTTCAGTTGTCGCACCCCCGGCACGAGCGCAGGCGATCGCCTGGTTGGCGCCCTTGCCACCCGGGAAGAAAGCGAGATCCCGTCCAAGTACAGTCTCCCCGGGAGCCGGGATGTGCTGCACTTGAATAACGAAGTCGAGATTGGCTGAGCCAGCAACGAGAATCATGAATCTAAAGAGCCCGCATTGTGGAAAGTGTCATCGCAGGCCAGCTTACCACGACGCGATCAGGCTGAAACATTGCTTACTTCGCGCCTATTTGGCGGACCTGCAAGTGCATTTTACGCATTGCCATAACCCGAAATTGTCACTAAGGTTGCGCGATGGATGAAAATACACGCTGGGCCAGTCAACTCGCATCCCATCGCAAGATCTTGCGTCGGGTGCTGGTAAAACTAACGATCTACTATGCGACGTTGGCAGGGCTGGTCGCAATCCTTGTCATGGCTTTCCCGAATATCGTTGATACTCTGCCGCTTGGCGGAGTTGGCGATATAGCCAGCTACGGCAGCACTTACTCGTACGACCTCGAGGAGGCGTTTCTCAGTGCAGACGACGAGGAGATCGAGCAGATCGTCACCGATTCCTCGAAAGCGCGGCTGGCGAGAGGACCTGCATGGCTTAGGGGAGCGCTGTCGCTGTTCTATGCGATGGCAGCGACGCTGGTATTAATGTTGCCCGTTTCGTGGGTTTACAAGTCAATACATACCGACAGTGTCTACGACCACTCTATCGACACGACGGCGCTGGTCTTGCCTGCGGTCGTCGCTGGAATTGTCACCGTGGTGCAGCACAGCCTCGCGCTGGCCTTCAGCCTTGCCGGTATTGTCGCAGGCGTGCGATTCCGCAGAGCCCTCAGCGACACTTTCGACACTTTGTTTATTCTATCCGCAGTCGGTGTCGGTATCGCTGCCGGAATCAAGTCACTGGAAATAGCCGTTGTACTGACGGTGTTCTTCAATTACGCGGCAGTTGCCGTTTGCGCTTTTGGCGATGGGCTTGAATCGCAACATGTCGTGCAAAGAGAAATTCGGCGCAAACGGGCAAAAGCAGCTAAGGCGCTGGAGAAACAGGCTCGTACTGATCCGAATGGACCGATGTCGAATCTTTAGCCGGGTTCAGCATTTCCTCCAGCAGCTTCTGGCCTCGGCAATGATCGTCGAGTTCCCGCTTTCTTCGTTTTGGCGTATTTATGACGTTGAAGAAGTTTTCGACCATCATTAACGCCTTGGATTTCACCTTGGGATCCAACTGTTTCGAATTGCTGAAGAGCGCCATAATTTCTTCACGTTTCGAGTTCGCGTGAGCAATTGCATCGTCCAAAACGCCAGGCGGTTGGCAAAGCCCCGTGTAGTACGGGAACCTGACATCTCGAATCGGCAAGTGCGAAGGTGGCGCCGCATAACTAGCATTGACCAGCCCTGACATATCGAAATCAAACGGGATGGGGATTCGCGGTCCGTCAGGATCCCCGTCCACCATGACCTCTACGTTATGGCAGCAATCTTCACCTTCTGCTGCCCTGAGCACCGAGTAGTCATTGTTCGCGACAAGAAACTGAAACAATTCGGCAAGCGCTGTTTTTTCACGATCGAGTTCATCGAACTCAATTTTGGGTATCTTGAGTCTTTCGAGACCCAAACGCTTCGCGACATCGGAATCATCCTCAATAACAAAAACGATGTCAGTCCAGGGCTCCAGCTTCTCTTCGCTGTCGACGTAAGTGAGGCGCAATAGCCGAGTTTTGAAACTGTAGTCCGTTAGAATTTCGAGCGTGCGATACGCCAGGTACTCGAGAATGACGTATTGACGAAACCGCACGCCACCCTTGCACGGCGCCACGAGCTTCAACTTGTCCTGGCCCGCGAACAGAGTCTTCTTTACCTGCGACTTCTTGAAGTTGAGCTGCAGCGGCGGTAACGAACAATACTCCCGGCGAAAATTTCCACGCGTGCGGATCGAGACTTCAAGTCGCTTCGCCTGGCCATCATCATCGACGTATGTCCACTGACCCGGAATGTAGATGCGAACTTCCTGGTGCCGCTGATCGTAAGCTTGAGCAATCGGCGCTGTCAGCACAGCCTTCAGTACCTCATCGCTCTGAAACAATGGGTGAGCATCTGCCGCATTCGCGCCCGTAGTGTTTCCCAGCGATACAACCACCAGCAGAAACGCCATCCACTGCACCATCAAACGGCGGCCGCCAGGGCTTGGGCGTTCGCATGCGTACCAATTCACCGTTGCTATTCCCTTAGCTCCGCAGCCGCAGTCGCCAGGTCTTCCTCGGTATCAACGCCTGCGCCGGGCCGCTCGGCTGGGATTCCGACTCGAATCGACATACCAAGGGTCAATGCGCGCAGTTGTTCAAGTTGCTCCACAACCTCGAGCTTTGAAGGCTCGGTCGCAACAAGTTGGCGTAAAACGCCACAGCGGTAAGCGTAGATACCGTGGTGATGCAACGCGACATCGCGCGCAACGGTTTCCTGATCTTTCGAGCGCGCAAAAGGAATTGCCGCCCGGCTGAAGTAAATTGCCTTGCCACTATCATCGACAATGACTTTGACAACATTCGGATTATGCAAATCTTCCAGTGCCCGAAGCGGCGACGCCAGGGTCGCGATGTCCGCTGACGAGTCCTGCAGCAACGCTGCGCACTGGTTGATCAAAGCAGCCGGCATCGTTGGCTCATCACCCTGGAGATTAACGACAATGCGATTGTCTGCCCAGTCCATGACGTCGCAAACCTCAGCAATACGCTCAGACCCCGACCGATGCTGGTCGCTCGTCATGCAAACTCGCGCGCCAAACTCTTCCGCTGCAAGAGCGATTCGATCGTCGTCGGTCGCAATGACAACGTCAGTGGCGGCGCTTTCCATACCGCGCTCATAGACATGCTGCAACATCGTCTTGCCATTGATATCACGCAGCGGCTTACCCGGCAGGCGGGTGGAAGCGTACCTGGATGGTATTACAACAACAAAACCAGTCATCAGGATTCCATTTCGCTACGTAGGCGCGATTTAATTTGTTGCAGCCATGGCCCTGCCGCCACGGCATCGATCTGCATGTCCACCGGCACAACCCAGTATTTATCAGAGCCTACATGACCAAGCTTGACGGCATCTTTTTCGGTCATCAGGACATCGAAGTCGTCGCCGAACTTGACGTCACGCTGACTGATCGCCGCGTGATCTTTAAAAGCGTGCTCAATTACCTGGATTCCGTGCGTGCGAAGCATGTCGAAGAACCGCGCCGGATTACCGATCGCGGCGACACCGTGCACAGTTGTACCGGAAAATCGCTTGATTGGCCTGGTCAGCGAGCCGTTGAGACGCTCGACCTCATTTGCAACCAGGTTGAACTCAATAGCATTCTGTTCGCCTGCAGTAATATCCGGACCCTCGTCTTGTCTCTGGCCGTTCACCAGGACCTGATCTACCTCTTCCAGGCGATCAATCGTCTCCCGAAGCGGGCCCGCGGGCAGCAGCAGACGATTACCAAGACCGCGGGAACCGTCGATAACGCAAATCTCATAAGTTCGTTCGAGACGATAGTGCTGTAGGCCATCGTCGGCAACGATGACGTCCACGCCGTCGTCCGCCAGCATTTGTGCCGCCCTCGCACGGTTGGCGTCGACGACCACCGGGCACTGGGTTCGTCGTGCGAGCAACACCGGCTCGTCGCCGACAACCGCAGGATCGCTGGCCGCGTCAACACGCATCGACGTCGAAGAACGACTTCCGCCATAGCCGCGACTCACGATTCCGGGTGTGAAGCCTAGCGCGCTTAGTGAGTTGACCAGCCAGATTGTGACAGGGGTCTTGCCCGTTCCTCCGGTGGTGATGTTGCCTACGACAATCACCGGCACGACTGCTTTCTTCCTGCCAAAAAGCCCGACCTGATACAGGAAACGGCGCAGTGTAATAAGCAACCAGTAGACACCGCTCAAAGGGATCAAAAGGCGATAGGATGGCGCGCCCTCGTACCACATGCGATGAAGCCATCTATACATACCGCTAGCCGTCACTCCTCACTGAACTGCATACGATACAGTGCTGCGTATTGCCCGTCACGATCAAGCAAGTCCTTGTGGTTTCCGGACTCAACGACCTGCCCTTTGTCCAGAACGATAATGCGGTCCGCACGTTCGACAGTCGATAATCGATGCGCAATGACAAGTGTCGTTCGGTTCTTCATGAGTTCGTTCAACGCCAGCTGAATCCGACGCTCCGACTTCGTGTCGAGAGACGATGTTGCTTCATCGAGAATTAATACTGGTGCGTTCTTGAGCAAGGCTCGCCCTATTGCAATACGCTGCCGCTGCCCTCCCGACAGCAGTACACCCCGATCCCCCACCATCGTGTCCAGACCGTCGGGTAGCCCTTTCGCAAACGTGAGTACGTGGGCTGCCTCGGCTGCCTGCAGCAATTCATCATGCGAATATTTTTTCAGCTCGCCGTACGCCAGGTTATTTAGAATCGAGTCGTTGAACAGCACCACGTCCTGGCTAACAAGGCTAATATTGCTTCTCAGGCTGCTTAGTGTGTAGTCACGAATCGGCATACCGTCGAGCAGAATTTCTCCGCTGTCGACGTCATAGAAACGCGGTAACAAGCTGACGAGCGTAGATTTGCCACCACCTGAATGACCGACAATAGCCAGCGACTCTCCGGGCTCTACCGTGAGGGAAATATCGTCGAGAACTGCACCGGTTTCTTCGTTGTAGGAAAAACACACATTGCGAAACTCAACAGATCCCTTCACGCGGTCAACAGTCTTGGTACCGCTGTCGACTTCATCCGGTTCATCGATGACATCGAACAAGCTGCCTGCTGCCGCGACGCCGCGCTGCAACGTCGCATTGACGTTTGTAATACGTCTCACGGGCTGCAACATCAGCATCATCGCGCTGAAGAACGAAATAAACTGGCCGGGGCTGAGGTTACCGGCGACCGATTCCCGGCCAGCCATGTAAATAACACCTGCGACTCCAAAACCAAAAATAGTCTGCGTAATACCGACGCCCATCGAGCGCGTGCGAATGAGTTTGAGGTTTTGTCTCTTGTTGCGGTCGTCTACTTCCTCCAGGCGATTTTTTTCATATTCGTAGCCACCAAATATCTTGACGATACGATTTCCGACCACGGCTTCCTCGGTGACCTGCGTAACTTCACCAATCGAATCCTGAATTCGACCGCTATAGCGCCGAAAAGCGATGCCCAGAACGCGCACCATGACTGCGACAACGGGAAATACGATGGCCACGAACCCCGCCAGCTTCGGGCTCTGCAGCAGCATGACTCCGATCGCCGCAATCAATGTCAGAATGTCACGCACCGCGATGGTAACTACACTGGTTACGGACTCGGCCACCATTTCAACGTTGTAGGTCATCCGCGAAAGCAGTGGCCCAGTGCTTCGCTCCTCGAAGAAGCGTGTCGGCAAAGTCAGGAACTTGCGGAATACGTCGCGGCGCAGCGAGCTAATAACACTTCGTCCGATATAGCCGAGCGACGATTCAGTGGCAAAACCCGAGAGACCGCGAAGCGCAAAAATAGCAACAAAGGCCATCGGTATCCAACGCACTGTCTCGAGGTTTTGGGCCACAAGCGCTTCATCCATCAGGGGTTCAAGCAGATAGACGAGTCCGGCTTCGATGAACGCGGTAGCGGCCATCGCTATAACAGCGATCACTGCAACTAACTTGTGCGGTACGACGTAGCGCCACAGACGCCCATAAACGATGCGCACCCTGGGATCGAATTTTTTGCTCACCGTAATCTACTGACCCGAGCAGAATTCACTCGGACTCCGTATCGTTCACTGTTGCGATACTGATTTGCACGAATCCAAGTCGACCAGCCACGTCCATCGCCGTGACCACGTCCTGGTGCCTTGCGTTGGCATCAGCACTGATCGTCAATGGCATCGAATTGCTGCCGCCCGACACTTTTTGCAGGGCATTGCGGATCGTCTCGGGGCGGCTATTGATGAGCTCACGCCCGTTAATTAGATAAACGCCCGTCTCAGTGATCATGATATCGATCTGTTCAGGCACTTCTTCGACGATGGAAGCGCTTTCTGCCTCTGGCAGGCTAATTGAAATTTGCGACTGCTTGACGAAGCTCGTCGACACCATGAAGAAAATCAACAGCAGGAGAACAACGTCAATCAACGAGGTCATATTAACCTCGGGTTGTGTCCGAGGCCGCAGGTTGAGTTTCATCCCTTACCCTTTTCCTGACGGCGGTGGAGTGCTTCGACGAGCTTGATCGCCTCTTTCTCCATGTCGACAACCAAAGTGTCGACCCTGTTCCGATAATAACGATAGCCAACCATGGCTGGAATGGCCACGGTCAGGCCCGCTGCTGTCGTAATCAGCGCCTCCGCGATACCACCGGCAAGAACGGTCGGGTTACCAACACCGTGAGTTGTGATCGCAGCAAATACCTTGACCATGCCGATAACGGTACCGAGAAGACCCAGCAACGGCGACACCGCCGCAATCGTCCCGAGCGTCTCCAGATAGCGTTCGAGTTCGTGCACAACATGGCGCCCCGTATCCTCGATGCTGTCTTTCATAACGGCACGTTTGCGGTCACGGTTAATGAGTCCGGCGGCCAGGATCTGCCCCAGCGCGGAACCCTGGTGCAGGCTCTGGATTTGCTTTTGATCGAGCTGGTCTTTTTTGACCCAGCCCCATACTTTGCTCGTCAGATCTTCCGGAATAACGCGCTTCTGCTGCAGCGTCCAGAATCTCTCGAGAATGATCCCCATTGCGATGATCGCGCAGAGGATGATGGGGGCCATTAACCAGCCGCCAGATTTAACTATCTCAACCATACAAGCTGACTCAGAGGAAAAATGGAATATACCGTTTATTCATGCCAGATTCGACGACGCTCATGCCTGTATTCGGTCACTTCCTCCATGCCCGAGTGCTCGCAGAGGCGAATACCGATGGCTCCGGAGGCCGATGTCTCCAAAACTCGGGCGCCGGCAGCGACCCAACGTGCCACGATATCGTCTTTCGGGAAACCCCAGCGATTGCCGAAACCGGCCGACGCAATGGCCAAATCCGGCGCCAATGCGCTGACGAAAGGCGCTGATGATGACGTTCGACTGCCGTGGTGAGGAATAACAACGGCAGCAACCTCATTGAGCAAGCCGTCACGCACGAGTTGCTGCTCAGCCGGCCGCTCGATATCGCCAGTGATCAGCAGCTGATGATCACCCGCTGCAACGCGCAAGACGCAGGACGCGTCGTTACCGTCACGCAGCCCGCCTTTGGGTGGGTAGATGAAAGAGAAATGGATGTCGTCATACTCCCACGCGTCGCCCGCATTGCAGAAAGACTGCTCCCTCTCCTGCCCACGCAGCCATTCTCCAACCAACAGCTCCGCAACATTGACGTGCTTCAACATTGTCGCGACACCGCCTGAATGATCCAAATCCGAATGCGAAACGATGAGTGTGTCGATACGACTGATCCCCTTGCTCGCCAGGTACGGCAGAATCACGTTTTCTGCAGCATTGCCACCTCCCCTGAATGCCGGGCCAGTGTCGAATACGACTGTGTTTGCATGCGTCTGCAGCACCACAGCCAGTCCCTGCCCGATATCGAGTACATCGACTGCCACGCACCCATAATCCGGCGGCGCCGGCCTGTGCAGCACGAGCGCGATGACGGCGACCAATGCGACACGGCGAACGGGCCAGCCAGGAGGCAGGACAACCCACAAGACTGGCAGAAAAAGCAACAACCAGGCGCCCCCCGTGATTGCCGATATCCTGTGGTCGGCCCCCGGGAGCTCTGCCGCCATAACGATCAGCTTTTCGAGAAGCTCCTGGCTAATCGCGGCGACGTGTAGCGCCGCGTCGCCGAGCGCCCGAGCACGGCCGTCAAACAGCAATCCGGCGAGCGTGAACGGCACGGTCACCAAGCTGAATACTGGTACCACAATGAGATTGACCGCCGGTGCAACAAACGCGATGCGATCGAAGATCAGGACCGTCAGAGGCAGCAGTCCCAGTAACAACACACCCTGAACGATACTCAGCTGCTCGACCCAGGAGAGCAGTCGAGCCACGGGCGTTCTCTGCACCCGGTTACCGAGACGATGCGCTAACCAAATGAGCACGATCACCGCGGCGAAGGAAAGCATGAAGCCCGGCGCCATCGACGCGATCGGTGAGGATACCGCTACGACAATGCATGCCGCGGCGACAACCGTAAATGGCTTTACCTGCCGCCGGTGCAGAACCACAATTGCCATGAACGCTATCATCAGGCTCGCCCTGAGGGCGGGTATCGCCAGGCCTGAAACGAACGCATATGACACAGCGACAAGCAGAGCAACCACTACTGCCCGATTATGATGATTGCCGCCTCGAACAAGTAGCCCGCCAAGCAAACTGGCAAGAACATAGCCGCCGCCTGCAGCCAGCCCAATGTGCAATCCTGAGATCGCCATGAGGTGGCTGGTGCCGGTTCGGGCATATCGATCCCATTGTTGCGCGCTGATGAGGTGGCGTGCGCCCACTGAAATGGCAGCCAATACGCCGGCCGATGCGGGGTGCAGCGAAGAGACGCGGTCGACAAACCGCTGCCGCACGCGATCGACGATGTCGAGGTCAGCCGACCGTAACAGGTGGTTTCGATGGCCGCTGACTACGTAACCGGTCGCGCCGACGTGTTCGCGAAATAACCAGGCCTCATAATCGAACACGCCAGGGTTTGAGCTGCCACGAGGACGACGCAGTCTGAGTTCCAGTTGCCAGATATCGCCAAGGCGCAACTCGACCGGAGGCTGAAACCAGCTCAGGCGGATACGCGATGGCACACGTGCAGAGTCCAGCGGCACCGCCACGAAACTGACGCCAGACTCACTCGTTGTCGGAAAATCGGCTATGCGCACGACAGTGACGATGCTATCGCCTGCATATTGCGGATCCAGGCGCGAATTCACTATCCCGTTGGCGGCCAACCCGAAAAGCAACACGCCGGCGAAAAAGCAGAGAAAGTCGCCGGCACGGCCAGCAAACGTTGTCGCCAGGAATACAACGAAAATGAGTTCGATCAGCTCGAAACCTTGCGCAAAGCTGCTAAGCTGCAGCGCGTAAACGCCTGCCAACAAATTCAGGCAGGCTCGGGTCATCGACAGTCTCTCAGGCTTTAGATCCTCAACCTGTATCGAAGCGGAACCAGTAGCCCATGCCAAGGCGGTTTTTTAGGAAGTTCGCGTTCAAACGCCACGAACTGAGCGAACGATGGTTTATGACGCCATTTCGGCACATGCTGCACGACCACCGCCTGTGGGGTAATCGACGCAAAACGGTCGTACCCGCATTTGCCGTGGGTTTGTTTATCGCTTGCCTGCCGTTCCCGGGGCATTTCATTTCCGCCGCGCTGGTGGCGCTCGCACTGCGAATCAATATCCCGGTCGCGTCGGTAACAACGTTTGTCGTCAATCCGCTTACGGTCGGCCCGCTTTTCTATTTCGAATACCAACTTGGTGCAAGCTTGCTGTCAATCGATTCCGGGCCGCCTGAGTTTGAGCTCTCAATCGACTGGGTAACACATACGTTCATATCGATTTGGGAGCCGATGTTGCTCGGCAGCGTGCTCGTCGGAGCGGCCGCCGCACTGGTGGGCTTCATCAGCCTGGACGCCCTGTGGAGGAAATCGCTGGCGAATTACAAGAGCCGCAAACGAAAAGACCGACCCTAGCTACGAAGTTTGCCGTCTTCCAACACCAGAATACGATCCATGCGTGCGGCGATTGACTGATCGTGCGTCACAATTACGAGGCTGGTTTGCAACTCCTCGTTAAGCTCCAGCATGAGTTTGAGCACCTGCTCCCCATTGCCGGCATCGAGATTGCCGGTCGGCTCATCCGCTAATACGAGCTGCGGCCGCGTAATCAGCGCGCGAGCCACAGCAGCTCGCTGCCTTTCTCCACCGGACAATTCGCCTGGCTTATGCGTCAGGCGCCCACCCAATCCAACGCGGGCAAGCAGGTCCCCCGCCTGCCTGAGTGCGTCTGCTTTCGCCTCACGGCGAATCAGCAACGGCATCGCGACGTTTTCCTGCGCGGTAAATTCCGGTAACAAGTGATGAAACTGGTAGACGAAACCGATATAGCGATTTCTGAGGTCACCTTTGGAGACCTCGCTACTGCCGTGCATTAGCTGCCCGTCGATAAACACCTGCCCTTCGTCAGGATCATCGAGGCCACCCATAATCTGCAGCAGCGTCGTCTTTCCCGACCCTGACGCACCGACAATAGCGACGCGTTCCGCCGGCTCGATTTTGAGGTCGACGCCACTCAGTACTTCGAGCACGGAACCACCCTCGCGAAAGCGTCGCACGACACTGCGGCACTCGAGTACGGTTTGCTTCTGCTCAGTCATAACGTAAAGCCTCAGCCGGAGCTGTTCGCGCCGCAACCCATGCCGGATAAACGGTCGACACCAATGCCAGCGCCAGGGCGATAGCCGCTATACGCAGCACATCCGAAATGCGCAGCTCCGCTGGCAGATCACTGATGAAATACACCTCGGCGGCAAGAAACTTGATGCCAAACACTGATTCGAAGCTGCCCACAATGTTCTCCAGGTTGGTGGCAAGCAAGACACCAAGAAACACGCCCGCAAGAGTTCCGACAATACCTATGACACTGCCTTGTGTAACGAATATTTTTAGAATGCTCATTGGCCGGGCGCCGATCGTACGCATGATGGCAATATCCGGTTGCTTGTCCTTAACCACCATGACGAGCGTCGACACAATATTAAATGCAGCGACCGCGACGACCAGCATCAGGATAACGAACAATATCGACTTCGTAATCTGAATCGAGCGAAAGAAATTTACATGACGGCGCGTCCAGTCACTCACCAGGACAACTGCGCCGTTCGCGAGCGCAACTTCACGAACGATTTCCGGGGCTGCATAGATCTCTGTCACCGCAAGCCGCACGCCCGTTACAACGTCTTTCTTGCGATACAGTCTTTGTGCATCGGCGAGATTAATAAATGCCAGTCGACGATCAAACTCGTACATGCCGACGCGATAAATTCCGCTGACAACAAACCGCTTGGTACGCGGCACAACGCCCGCTGGCGTTACTATGCCTTCCGCCAACGTCGCTGTTACTTTTTCACCGACACCGACTTGCAGCGCCTTTGCGAGCTCGACTCCGAGAACAATATTAAATGAACCCGGTTCCAGGGTCGTGAGTTCGCCCTCCAACAAAGTACCGCCGACGCCAGATACGGCATTTTCAGCCACAGGGTCTATGCCGCGTAACTCGACGCCACTGAGCTGCTCACCAAAAACGAGCAAACCCTGCCCCTCTATAAATGGTGCTGTCGCACTGACGCGCGGATTGTTGCCAGCTACCTTGGCCAGCGCTTCCCAGTCCGCCATTTTTCCGTCGGTACTTTCAATGCTGGCATGCGCCGTCATCGCCAGCAGCCTGTCTTTTAGCTCGCGCTCGAAGCCGTTGACGACCGACAACACGAGAATCAGGACTGTCACTGCAATTGCGATTCCCAGCATCGAAATGGCAGAAATGAGCGAAACAAAACCGTTACTGCTACGCGAGCGCACATAACGACCGCCGACCCAATATTCGAATCTCTGAATCATCGTGTCACTCGTAACGCAACGCAACGGCGGGATTAACCAGCGCGGCACGACGCGCTGGATATAACGTTGCCAGAGATGTCAGCACGAATGCCGCAATCGATATGGTCGCAACATCTGCCGCCTCCAGTTCCGACGGAATACGCGTCACATAGTAGACATCGCCAGGCATGATCTGGAAACCGAGTACCTGCTCAAGAAATGGAACAATGACCGGCACGTTGAGAGCCAGGACGACTCCGAGCAAAACGCCGATGAACACACCAACCCAACCAATAACAGCGCCTTGCACGAAGAATACGCGCACGACCCCGGTCGATTTCATCCCCAGCGTACGCAATACGGCGATATCGTTGGTCTTGTCAGTAACGACCATGACGAGGCTGGCAACGATATTGAATGCTGCGACACCGATGATCAGCGAAAGGATCAACGACATCATCATTTTCTCTATCCGGATGGCGCGAAAGTAACTGGCATTCTCGACCGTCCAGTCGCTGCTGACGATATCCCCTCCGAGGCGCTCAGCTATCCTTCGTGCAAGTAATGGTGCCTGCATGACGTCCTGCGCTCGAAAGCGCACAGCCGACATTTCGTCCCCGAAGCCCATGATGGTGGCTGCCTCTCGCGCATTGACCAGTGCCAGCAAACCGTCGTGATCCTGAAACCCGGCCTCGAATACACCACGCAACACAAAGCGCTCAAGCGTGGGCTCAAGTGTCCCGTCGCCGACCGGCCTCGGTATCAACAAGACGACACCATCGCCAATACGAACACCGAGATCGAGCGCCAACAGGCGCCCCAGAATAATGCTGCGTTCGCCCGGCTGGAGTACGTCAAGGTTTCCCTCCAGCATGTTTATGAGTGCACCCGAGAGCCGCTGCTCGAGCTCAGGGTCAACACCGTGCACGAGCACTGCCTCGAGAGCGCGACCCGACTGAATCATGCCTTCCATCTCAACGAACGGTGCAGCGGCCTCGATGCCGGGTTCCGCAACAACGTCGTCAACAAGGCTCCGCCAGTCTTCCGTGACTTGCCTGGCACCGGTAACGTAACCATGCGCTGACATGCTGAGCAGGCGCGACCGCAACTCGCCTTCAAAACCATTCATGACAGACAGGATGACGATCAACGCAGCCACGCCCAGCGCGATGCCAAGGAGTGAAATAAGCGTGATAAAGGACACAAATCGTGTACGGCGCTTCGCCCGAAGGTAACGAAGTCCGACAAATAATTCGACTGAGCTGATCATCGCCACGCATTAAACCACATTCGACCATGTCCTTTGCGGCCATTAAACACGGCCCAAAATGTGATCCGACTCACAAATTCCCGAAAAGAATAAAAACCTTTGGGATCAATGGTTTTTTGGCAACACTTGGAGTGATATAGTCGAAGCCAATCGATGGAGACTTGTGATGACCAAGCTGCGAATATTAACTGTTCTTGCCCTCTTATTTGGCACCGTCGGCCTCAGTGCCGCCGATACGCTGCAGATGGACGGAACGGAGCCAAGTGCAAGTTCATCACGGCCAAGCCGTGGCGAAACCACAGCCAGTGTTGAATCGAAATTCGGCGTACCCACCGCGAAGCAGGCTGCCGTTGGCGATCCGCCGATATCGCGCTGGGAGTACAAGGAATTTGTCGTCTTCTTCGAATATGACCGTGTAATTCACGCCGTCGTTAAGCGCTAAAACAACCAGTCAAATTCAAACAACGCCCGGTCAGGTCGCTGCCCGGGCGTTTTTTTGTGGCGGCAACCGGTGGGCGTGATCACCCGAGCGCGATCACCTATACGGGGTCACCTATGTGATAATCGCGGGCCGAGTTCCGAACGACCCTGACTGTGCCCCACGAACCCCTGCTAATACCAGCGAAGCTGCAATTGCCGAAGCCCGGCCAGCGGCATGGACTGGGGCGCCTGATTGGAGCAAGCACATCACTCGCAGCGGCTGAACTAGCCAGGAAAATCGATGTGCCGTTACTGGTGCTTGCGGAAGATCCGCGCCAGGCAGACCAACTCGAGGCAGAGATCCGCTTTTTCGTCGGCGCCGATATCAAAGTACAGCACTTCGTCGAATGGGAAACACTGCCCTGGGATAGCTTCTCGCCGCACCAGGACATCATCTCCGAGCGCTTGTCCGTCCTGGCGGCACTGCGCAAGGATCGGGCCGGAATCGTCATCGCATCCGCGCCGTCGCTGCTGCAGCGTTTGCCGCCTGTCGATTACGTTGCCGCACGCTCCCTCTCAATGAAAACGGGGCAAGCCCTGCCACGTGAGCCGTTTATCGATTCGCTGGCGGCAACGGGCTATTTGCGCGTGCCGCAAGTATCGGAACACGGGGAGTTCGCAGTACGCGGTTCCCTTATCGATGTATTCCCGATGGGATCATCGCGACCAATCCGCATCGATTTCTTCGGCGATGACATTGAGTCATTGCGCTACTTCTCTCCCGAGAACCAGATCTCGGCTGATGTGGTTGACGCTGTAGATATCCTCCCGGCCCGCGAGATTCCGCTCGATGCTGATGCTGTTCGCGACTTTCGCGAACGATATCGGGAGCGATTTGAAGGCCAGCCGAGCAAGTCACGCGTGTACCGTGAGGTATCCGATGGAATCGCACATGGCGGCATCGAGTATTACCTGCCGCTTTTCTTTGCTTCGACAGCCACGTTGCTCGACTACCTGCCAGACGACTGCGCCGTATTCGCGCCGCAAGCGGTAGAGTCCATTCTCGAGCAGGCGTGGGCTGAGATTGAGGAGCGCTATCAACTCTGCCGCCTCGACCCCGAACGCCCGATTCTGTCATCCGATGAGACGTTCAGCCGACCCGAATCAGTCATTGACCAGATTCGGGCGGCATCACTGGTCGATTATTCCGCGCAATCCCTGGTAGAGAGTCAGGGCAATAGCAACCTGGCAACGCGCCTGCCGCCTGCACTGAAGATCGAAGGGCGCTACGAGGACGCCGCGGGTGCCCTGATCAACTTTCTGCAAAGCTTTGAAGGACGCGTCTTATTCACCAGCGACTCAGCAGGCCGACGCGAGCAAATTCACGAAATGCTGTCTGGCCGTGGGCTCGACATGGCGCGGATGGATAACTGGGCCTCCTTTGCATCCAGCAGTCATCGCATCGCCGTTGCGATAGCACCGCTGGAAAATGGCGTGCTGCTACCCGCTGCGAACATTGCCATCATCAGCGAACAGCAGCTTTTCGGCGAACGCGCGCAACAGCGAGCAAGACGGCGCCGCGTTGAGCGAGATCCGGAGACCATCATCCGGCAGCTCAATGACCTCGAGGCCGGCTCACCCGTGGTACATGCGGAGTATGGCGTCGGCCGCTACCTCGGGCTGACGACGCTACAGACCGGCGGTATCACGGCCGAATTTCTGGAACTTGAATACGCCGACGGCGACAAGCTGTACGTGCCCGTCCATGCGCTCGAACTGATCTCCCGCTACACCGGGGCCTCGGCAGAAAATGCGCCGTTACACCGGCTGGGTAGTGACCAATGGTCGAAAGCACGCAAACGTGCGATCAAGAAGATCCGTGACGTTGCGGCCGAACTGCTTGATGTTTATGCGCGACGCGCAGCACGCCGGGGACACAGCTTTCACTGGCCGGAACGCGAGTACCGGGCCTTCGAAAGCGGCTTCCCGTTTGACGCAACGGAGGATCAGGCGCGAACCATTGAGGAAGTTCTTGAGGATTTGGAGTCAAGCAAGCCGATGGATCGTGTTGTCTGCGGCGACGTTGGCTTCGGCAAGACCGAAGTGGCCCTGCGGGCAACATTCGCCGCCGTCCACGGCGGCAAGCAGGTCGCAATCCTCGTGCCGACGACCTTGCTTGCGCAACAACACGGCCAGACCTTTGACGACCGTTTTGCGGACTGGCCAGTGCGCGTTGAAGTCCTTTCGCGCTTCCAGTCGGCAAAGGAAGTCCGTGCGATTGTTGAGGGCCTGCGATCCGGCACCGTTGATGTGGTGATTGGAACACATCGCTTGTTGCAGCACACCAAGGACATAAAGAACATTGGTCTTGTAATTATCGATGAAGAACATCGCTTTGGCGTGCGCCACAAGGAAGCTATCAAGTCGCTGCGAAGCGAGGTCGATATCCTGACCTTGACCGCAACACCTATACCGCGAACGCTCAACATGGCACTTGGCGGGCTGCGTGAAATGTCACTGATAACGACGCCCCCTTCCGAAAGACTCGCTGTCAAAACCTTTGTTACCGAATGGAATGATGTCCTGATACGCGAAGCCTGCCTTCGTGAGATCAAACGTGGTGGGCAGGTGTACTTCATCCACAACCGGGTAGAAGACATCGGCAGAGTTGCAGAGCAGCTCACGAAACTTGTTCCCGAAGCGAGCATCCGCGTTGGTCACGGCCAGATGCCCGAACGCGAGCTGGAGCAAGTGATGCTCGACTTCTCGCACAGGCGATTCAATATTTTGTTGTGTACCACTATCGTCGAGAGCGGCATCGACGTACCAACGGCAAATACAATTATCATCAATCGTGCCGATCGATTCGGTCTTGCCCAACTGCATCAATTGCGAGGCCGTGTCGGCCGTTCGCATCATCGTGCGTATGCCTACATGCTCGCGCCACCCAAAGCTGTCATGACTCCCGATGCCGTGAAACGCCTGGAGGCTATTGATTCACTCGAAGATCTTGGCTCCGGCTTTACACTCGCTACCCACGACCTCGAGATTCGCGGCGCAGGCGAACTGCTGGGAGATACACAGAGCGGCCAGATACAGGAGATCGGATTTTCGCTGTATACGGAACTGTTGGGCCGAGCCGTCGCATCACTGCGGTCCGGCAAGGAGCCGGATCTGGACACCCCACTCCAGACAGGTGCCGACATCAACCTTCATGTACCCGCTCTGCTGCCGGAAGATTATGTTCCGGACGTCCACTTGCGTCTTATCCTCTACAAGCGAGTTTCATCAGCTGAAACAGCCACGGATTTGCGCGAACTGCAGGTTGAGATGATCGATCGGTTTGGACTCTTGCCTGAGGCCACGAGGAATTTCATGCGAATTGCCGCAATCCGGCAAACGGCGGCGGCACTTGGCATTGAGAAGATAGATGCCGCGGATGGCGGTGGCTATATCGTATTTGGCTCACAAAGCAACATTGACCCTGTCGCGTTGGTGCAATTAGTGCAAAATGACAGCCGTACATACAAATTGAAGGGTTCGCACCGCCTGCAATTCCGCCAGGACCTGAGCGACATCGAAAGGCGTTTCCACGTCATAGAGAAACTGCTGGGCAGGCTGGCGGTCAAAGAAACAAACGCGATGACGGGTTGAAAATGCACTACGCAAAAAGCGAATTTATGAAAATACTTGCCACAATCCTGTGCTTGTCGATGGCCGCTCCTGTAGCCATCGCACAGGACGAGCCAATGCTGGAAGAAGAAGAGATTCGCCGTTACACGGTGGAGCTTATCGTCTTCTCGTACGCAGAGAACGTCTCGGTAGGTACAGAAGTATTTCCGCCGGACGAGCCGGTTTTCGACGACATACTGTCGCCTGATCTTGAAGGGCCAATTGAATCTGACCTGATTAGTCAGGAAACAGCGATCCCGGAAGAGGTAACGCTGGAAGAGGAAGTTCTGGAAGAGGCCGCTCTGGAAGATGAGGATCCTGACGAGCAGGATCGCCGGCCTGTAATCCTCAGCGAAGAAGAATTCACGTTGAACGATATTGTGGAACGGTTCGAGCGGCTCGATGTTTACGAGACGATTTTGCACGTCGGCTGGACGCAAGCTACTTACCTCGAGGAAGAGACACAGGCGATCGAATTATGGGAATTTGGCGATGTTCCCGACGGCCTGGACGGAAGCTTCACGCTGTATCTCAACCGCTACCTGCACCTGATAGTCGACCTGAGTCTCGCTGAGCCAGGGCAATTCGATGATGCGGTCATATACGATGATGCGGTCATATACGATGAAGCGGAGACAGCTTTCGGTGATTCGCGGCGTCAATTTGAGGCGGATATCGAAAATGCCGTCTTGCCGGTTCACTATCGAATCCAGGAAGATCGCATTTTCAGGAACGGCGAAGTGCGCTACTTCGACCATCCGAAGTTTGGCGTCGTGGCGAAGGTAACCCGAGCGGAAGAGGAAGAACCGGAAGAACTACTGTTGATCAACGACCCCGGACAATAACTCATTGATAAACGACTCGGCCGATGCTGAGTTCTTCGTTGCCGTTGCGACGGACACGCGAAACGAAACGGTAACGAACTTCGAGACCGTCGACCTGGGGTGATGCAGGCCAAGCTCACGCACCGCCGCTGATATCCTTGACGCGAATTCACGCACACCTTCCTCGTTCGCCGCGTGTGACAGGACGATTAGCTCAGATCCGTCGAGACGACCAACCACATCGCTTGCGCGTCGCAGACAACGGCGTATCGCCCGGCCTACCCTGCGCAGACAGGAATCTGCCGCATGCCGCCCAAATACGTCGATATAGGCATCGAAATCATCTAGCGTAAACAGAACCAGGCCGAGACTGCCTTTTTCGCGCGCCGCAACTGCCCAGTCATGCTCCAGAACCTCGCGAAATGCCCTGCCATTAAGCAATCCGGTGACTGGATCGTCGCGAGACAAGTCCCGAATACGGCGCTTGGCGTTGAGCAAGGCGTGATGCATATCGCTCCCGGCAACTGCCCCGGCCCCCGATCCGCCACGCCAAAAAGCAACATAGAAACGCACATCCTCCTCGCCAGACAGGGGCAGCGGCCTCAGTGCGAGCAGGTATTCACGCCCGCCTGCCTCAACCGGGAAACTGGTTTCCTGCCGCGCTCTCACGGTTTCGGAGATTTCCAGTGCCAGTTCCCTGCCAACCAGTTGTTCTATGACATCAGCAAATGGTTTGTTGCGAGTGTCCTCGCCGCCAATGGACTCAAAAGCCTTATTGCTCATTGCTACAGGCCAGTCCGGGTGATCAACTCGAACGATGACAAGCGGTTCGGCCGACGCCTTGATAACTTGTTCCAGAATCTTGCGGTTTATCGATGGCATTCAAGCATCCAGCTTAAATTGCGGCCGCTGATCCCAGCGCGAAAAACTATCGACGGCCTCCTGCCAGATATGACTGGCGCGCAGAGATTCGCGTTGCGCATGCCCTGTTCCATGCAGGCGCGCGAGACGCACCTGCGACAACGGGTTCGAATATTCGTTGAGCGACATGACGGCCTGCTCCGCCGCACGGCGGTCATTGCACACCAGCACCATGTCGCAGCCGGCATCCAGAGCCAGCTGCGCGCGGGTACGCATGGATCCGTATGTCTCCGTCGCCTTCATCGTCAGATCATCGCAAAACACCGCCCCCCCAAAGCCCAGCCGCGAACGCAACTGATCCTCTATCCAGTAGCGTGAAAACCCGGCAGGCATGCTGTCCAGTTCCCGGTAAACTATATGCGCGAGCATAACGCCGGCAACAAGCCCATTGTTGATCAGCTTCTCATAAGGCCGCATGTCATCGAGCAACAGGCCATAATCACGACGATCGACCGGCAGCTTCAGGTGAGAATCCGCGACGACGGCGCCATGTCCGGGAAAATGTTTTGCGACAGCAGCCATTCCGGCGCTGCGCAGCCCTCGTGAAAATGCTGCAGCAAGCTCGCCGACTACTTCTGGCTTGCTGTGAAATGCGCGATCGCCAATGATCTCACTAACACCCCAGTCAAGGTCGACGCACGGTGCAAAACACAGATCAATGCCCGCCGCCCGCAATTCAGATGCGATCAACCAGCCTGCCTGACGCGCCAGCGGAAGCGCTGCTTCCGGGTTGTCATCGTACTCGTGACCGATATGCCGCATTGCCGGAATGCGACTAAATCCCTCCCGAAAACGCTGCACGCGGCCGCCCTCGTGATCTACGGCGATGAGAACAGGCGGGCTTTTGAGCGCACGAATCTTTGCGACCAGGTCGGTTATTTGTTGCGGAGACTCGTAGTTTCGCGCAAACAGTATGACACCACCGACAGCCGGTTCCCTGATCAGGTCCCGGTCGGCTGGTGTTAATGAAACACCCTCTATGTCCAGCATCACTGGTCCGAGCGTCATATAACTATTCTACAAAAGTTACGTATATAACTGAAATTTAATTACTTATTGAATACCGCGATCGACTCCACATGAGCCGTGTGTGGAAACATATCGATGATGCCGGCCGCTTTGCAAGTATAGCCATGCTCATTCACCAGCGTCCCCGCATCTCGCGCCAGCGTCCCGGGGTGGCAGGACACGTACACGATTCGAGCCGCCCCTATGACATCCATATGTTTGACGATCTCTGCCGCACCGCTGCGCGCGGGATCCAGCAAAATTCGATCCCAGCCTTCCCTGAGCCAGCCCTCGCTGCCGTCGATTGCATTGAGATCAGCTTGTCTGAACGTCGCATTACCAACGTTATTCAGTTTCGCGTTCTCGACGGCTGCTCGCACCAGCAATGCCTCACCTTCGACCCCGAGTACCTTTCCGGATCGCTTTGCCAGCGGCAGCGAGAAATTACCGATACCGCAATACAGGTCCAATATGCGATCGTCAGTTTGCGGATCAAGTAACTCAATTGCTCGGCTCACCATGAGTTGATTGATCTCGGCATTGACCTGGACGAAGCCGATCGCATCGAACTCGATCCGTATATCGAACTCCGGCAACGTATACGCCAGCGCCTCGACGTCACTCTCGGGGTACAACAAGCTGACTGAGTCCAGCCCCCCGGGCTGCAGGTAAATGCGGACGTTGTGGTGGGCGCCGAATTTACCAAGCACCGCTTTGTCCTCATCCGACGGTGGATCAAGGACGCGAAATACCATTGCCACGGCGTTTTCTGCAACAGCAACTTCGATCTGCGGCAGCCGCGCTTTAATCGACAAACTCCCGATCATTTCGCTGAGAGGGTCAATCATGTCATCGACAGGAGCTGCCAGGACTTCGCAGCGATGCATGTCCGTGATATACGGCGCATGACGTTCTCGAAACCCGACCAGGACACGGCCCTTGGCGGGCACGTCCTTGACTGCCAGTCTTGCGCGGCGCCGATACTTCCAGGTTGGGCCCACAATTGGTTCCAACCATGCCTGCGCTTCCAGTTTGCCGATTCGCTGCAGATTATCCTTGAGGGTCTGGGACTTGATCTGGCGCTGCTGCTCATCGCTCACGTGCTGCAGGGAGCATCCCCCGCAGCGCCCAAATGCCTCGCAGCGAGCGTCTATGCGATCCGGCGAAGCCTGCAGGATCTCAAGCAGTTCTGCCTCATCAAATTTGCGCCGCGATTTACGTCGTACGAAGCGCACCTCCTCACCTGCCAGGGCCCCGGCAACAAAGACCTTCTTGCCTTCTATCGCAGCAATGCCACGACCATCGTGTGTGACCGATTCAATCATGGCGGTCTCTGGTTCGCGGCGACGTCGAGCCATTATTCAGGCCAGGCTGCGAGAAATTCGTTGAGATGCGGCTGGTCCATTTCACCCAGCGTTTCGCGAACGATGCTGAACTCACGTTTGAGGTCGGCTGCATCAAGATTGCCGCGCATGAATTCAAAACGCAGAAACACGAGCCAGGTGTTCAGGACATCAGTCTCGCAATAGTCACGAATCTCTCTGATACCACCCTCAACATACTTGTCCCAGACTTTAGCGCCGCTCATACCCAGTTTGCCCGGGAAACCGAGTAATACGGCGGTCTGGTCGAGGCTGGCTCTGCCACGCATTTGATAACCCGCGAGCACGTCCATCAAATCGACGTGGCGCCAGTGAAATCGGCTCTGGTAGTTGTTCCACTTGAAGTCTCGATCATGTTCGCCGATCTCCCAGTAGCGCGCCGCTTGCACTCCATGACGCAGTGCCCGGTAATGCAAAACGGGCAGATCAAAGCCACTGCCATTCCAGGAAACAAGGTCTGGTGTGTACCGATCGATGCCGTCATAGAAGCGTCGCACGAGTTCTGCTTCGTCGGCATCCTCATCACCCAGGCTCCAGACACGGAAACTGTCGCCGGTGCGCAGCGCCACGGATATCGCAACGACGCGATGCTGATGCAGAGGCAAGAAATCACTGCCGGTTTTCTGCAGCTGTTTAAAACTCATCGCCGAGGCTACATCTTCGTCGGATACGCCTTCCAGGTTCCACATGCGACGTCCGAATTCGACATCCGGGACGGTCTCTATATCAAATGAGAAACAGTGCATTTTAATTTCCGACCGGGGTGGTCAGCCGTCTCGCGCTTCGGTCATACGGCGCTTCATGTCGCTAACCGCGAAGGCCAATCCGTCAAATATCGCCCGCGCGACTATTGCGTGGCCAATGTTGAGCTCAACGATCTGTTCAATCGCGGCAATTGCCGCGACGTTGCCGTAGTGCAAGCCATGACCTGCATTTACCCTCAAACCCAGTTTATCGCCATATTCGGCCGCCCTCGCGACGCGTTGCAGTTCGCTAGCCTGCTGTTCACCCTCCGCGTCTGCGTATTGGCCGGTGTGCAATTCGACCGCCGGAGCGCCGACAGCCACGGCCGCATCGAGTTGCGCCGGATCCGGGTCGATAAACAGCGATACGCGAATTCCTGCATCGGCCAGCCGTGCGCAGGCATCACGCACTTTGTCTTGCTGGCCGAGGACGTCAAGCCCGCCTTCGGTCGTGAGTTCCTGGCGCTTTTCGGGAACCAGGCAACAATCGGACGGTTTGAGCGCGGTCGCAATGCCAATCATCTCGTCGGTCACTGCCAGTTCGAGATTCATGTGTGTCCGAATAACGTCAGAGATGGCCGCAAGATCCGCATCCTGAATATGGCGCCGATCCTCACGCAAGTGCACGGTAATACTGTCCGCGCCTGCGTGTTCGGCCATGATAGCCGCCTCGGCAGGCCGCGGATACGGCGTGCCCCGAACCTGGCGAAGCGTCGCAACATGGTCGATGTTGACGCCGAGGGCTATGGGTGTGGATAACATGGGAGCGTATTCTATCCTGAACTGCGGATCGGTAGCAGGTCTCTCAGGATTTCTTGTTGCGGTGTATTTCGAGAAGCACCTTGCGGCTCTTTAGCTCCTTGCCACCGAGGTGAAATGAGACGACCTCTCGCAGCAGTCGATTGGCAGCGCGCAAGGTATCGGCATCGTCAAATTCCTGCGCGCCTATCGCCGCGAGCGTCTCTCCGCTGAATACGAGTGAGCCCTCGGCCTTGCCAACGGCAACGGGCCCCTGCTCAACCCGGTACTCGTAGTTTTGGCGCGCTTCAAGCGGCTGTTGTGAAGCAGATTCATGGTCGAGATTAAGCGCATAGCCAATCTGCCTGAACAGCTCCATCTCGAATCGCCGCAGGCACGATGCGATGCTTTGAGCAGCGGCCAGCGAGCGGATAGTCTGCGCATAGAGGTCGAAAATGTCTGGCTGCGGATCATGTCGGTGCAGGAAGTGCAGCAGCAATTCGTTAACGTAGTAGCCCGAGAGCAGCGTATCGCCAGTCAGGCTAAGTGGTGCCCCGCGAATTTCGGCGCCCGTTAACGTCCCCAGATCGGACTTCAGGAACCACGACATGGAAAGCGGCATGAACGGCCGTAGTATGCCGCGCAGGCGCGACTTTGCGCCACGGCTGCCACGCGCTACCAGCGAGAGCTTGCCGTGATCACGGCTCAAGACGTCGAGTATCTGGCTGGAGTCCCGGAACGGACGGTGGTGAAGAATATATGCGGGTTGCTGTTGAACGCGTCGCGGTGTCGTCATCGTGGTTGCAGCGCGTTACTACGGCGACTCGAACCCAAGGCTCATGAGATCCTTCTCGTTATCTGCCCAGTTGTCTTTCACTTTCACCCAGAGTTCGAGATGCACGGATCTGCCAAGCAGCTCTTTCAACTCGAGCCGCGCTTCCCGGCCAATACGCTTGAGAACGCTGCCGCCCTTGCCGACCACAATGCCTTTCTGGCTATCCCGTTCCACCCAGATAACAGCATGGATAGTAGTCCTGTCCTCATCGGCATCGTAGCGCTCGATCTGTACCGTGAGTCCGTAAGGGAGTTCCTGATGCAGAGACAACGTTAGTTTCTCGCGGATAATTTCGGATGCCTGGAACTCGGGACTGCGATCCGTTTTCATTTCCGTTGGGAACAGCTGCGGTGACTCCGGCAGAAACGACGGTATCAGTGCCAGCAAAGTATCCAGGTTGTCATTCTTGCGGGCAGAAATCGGCAAAATATCCTCGAATGGATAACGCTCAGCAGTCGCCGAGATAACCTCCAGAAGTTTTTCCCTTGGATGCACAAGATCGATCTTGTTGAGCACGGCGATGACCGGCGCAGATGTCGACTTCAATCGCTGCAAGACATCGGCGTCTTCGTCGGTCCAGCGGTTCGCTTCGCAAACAAATAATACAAGATCCGCATCGGCCAAAGCGTTTGCCGCCGTACGATTCATCATTCGGTTCATCGCTTTGCCGGCTTTGCGATGCAGCCCCGGCGTGTCGACGAAGATAATTTGCGCATCACCAGCCGTATGCACGGCCAATATCCGATGCCGTGTTGTTTGTGGTTTGGCTGTAACGATACTTATCTTCGCACCCATCAGCGCGTTAACCAGCGTCGATTTGCCAACGTTGGGTCGGCCGACAACCGCAACAAACCCGCAGCGCATAGAGGTCATGAGTCGCTATCTTCTGTTAGTTTGAACAACATTTCTTGCGCCGATTCCTGTTCCGCATTTCGCCGTGTCGTGCTAACGCCACGAGTTGGACTTGAAACTCCCGAAACGCTGCAGCTCACCTCGAAAGTCTGCCTGTGCGCCTTGCCCGTGACCTCTGTCAATTCGTAATCGGGCAAGTCCATTTGCCGTGCCTGCAACCATTCCTGCAAGCGGGTTTTTGGGTCGCGCAGAGACTCGATACTCGGAAAAACCTCTAGCCTGTCACCAAATGTTTTTTCTATAACCTTTGCCGCCGCATCAAAACCGGCATCGAGATAGACGGCACCAAAAATCGCCTCCAACGCATCGGCGAGAATTGACTCTCGACGATGACCGCCTGTCTTGCGCTCGCCGCTACCGAGAATCAGGTGCTCCCCAAGACCAATGTCGGCTGCGAGGGCTGCCAGCGAAGTATCCTTGACGAGTGATGCGCGCAGGCGGCTCAGATCACCTTCAGGCGCCGCAGGAAATGCGAGGAAAATAACTTCGGATATGACGAAATCGAGCACCGCGTCGCCGAGAAACTCGAGTCTCTCGTTGCTCTCTCCACGAGCGCTACGGTGCGTAAGGGCTTGCTCAAGCAAGCCAGCATCGTTGAATTGATAATCCAGCGCTTTGTTAAGCCAGGTCTCGGCCTTTTTTGCCACTATCGCTCGTTTATGTTGGTTCGCGCTCTGACCGTCGCGATGGCCGTAAGGCTCTAGCGGCGTATGAGCACGGTCTTGTTGAAATGCACAGTAAATGAAACGTTATAGATGAACGGTGCGGTGTCGTCATACTCGGCCTTTACCTCCAAGCCTCCGTCAACCGGTGTAACTGCAACGTCTCGATAAGTTATGACGCCAACGCTATCGACGTCGAAGCGCCGGGAAATAGAACTACGAACAACCTGCCCCGTTGCCTTCTGGCCATCAAATTCTTCGAACACACCATCAATGACGCCGACAACCTTCAAATAATTCAGATAAACCGGTGTCAGACGAATTGCAGCGAACGCGAATAAACTGATAAACACGGTAAGAATGATGAAGCCGAGCGTCGTCATACCCGCCTGCTGGCGCGCCATACCGTAAATTCTTCGCTTTGTGCCGTACATACTCTGTTCCCTGTGCGCCAAGCCTGGCGCCGCTCTCAGTTAATAATCAGAGCCAATTTAGCGTAATTTTACCGTTCGATTCAGTGACTTGCACCACATTATTGGATCTTGGTACCAACCCTGTCCCAACGCGGCCACTGCAAGCCATCCAAATGCATCCAGATTCGCACCGCCTCGCCTACCAGGTTGGCCTCCGGAATAGGGCCGATAAAGCGGCTGTCTTTGCTGTTATCGCGGTTGTCGCCCATCATGAAATAATGTCCCTCGGGCACACGATAGACTCCGTCACGCACTGAGAAAGATGGATTGCTGATGAGAATGTCGTGTTCACGTTCACCAAGTACTTCCCTGAAACGTGGCTCAAGATTGTTCGCCTCGTCATCTCTCGTCAATTGGACCGGCTCGCCATTGATGACCAGGCGATGACGTTCATATGTGATCTCATCACCCGGTAAGCCGACGACGCGCTTGATGTAGTTAATACTCGGATCGGACGGAAGTCGAAACACAACAACGTCGCCGCGCGCGGGCTCGCCCGTTTCAATAATCTTGGTTTCAGTAACCGGAAGACGTAACCCGTAAGCATATTTCTGGACGAAGATGAAATCGCCATCCAGCAGAGTCGGCATCATCGATCCCGACGGAATTCGAAACGGCTCAAATACGAACGACCGAATGATAAGAACGAACAACAATACCGGGAAAAAGGAACGCGAATACTCAACCATAGTCTGCCTGAAAACAGAACCCGGGTTCTCGCCCTTGTCACCGCGCATCAGAAACTTTTCAACCGCAATTACAACACCAGTGAATAGCGTCAGAACAGTCAATATCAATGCTAAATTTATACTCAAAACAATCTACTCACTTTTCGACACGCAGGACGGCGAGAAACGCCTCCTGCGGAATTTGAACGGATCCTACCTGTTTCATTCGCCGCTTGCCGGCCTTTTGCTTTTCGAGAAGTTTGCGCTTTCTCGAAATATCACCACCATAGCATTTAGCTGTAACATTCTTGCGCAGCGCTTTGACCGAACTGCGGGCAATGATCTGGCTGCCAATAGCAGCCTGGATTGCAACGTCGAACATCTGTCGCGGAATCAACTTGCGCATCCGATCAACGAGATCACGGCCACGCGATTGTGCACTATCACGATGCACGATGACCGATAATGCGTCGACGCGTTCCTTGTTTATAAGCACATCCAGTCGCACGAGCTGCGCCGCTTCGAATCGCTCGAAATGATAGTCGAACGAAGCGTACCCACGGCTCACAGACTTGAGTCGGTCAAAAAAGTCCATGACGACTTCGGCAAGCGGCATTTCGTACGCAATCGATACCTGGCTACCGAGATAGCGTATATGTTTTTGCACGCCGCGCTTTTCGATGCACAATTTGATGACCGAACCGACATGAGTCTCGGGAACGAGAATATTGGCCGTAATTATCGGCTCACGAAGTTCCGCGATTTCGCCAGCAGGTGGCAGCTTGGACGGGTTGTCCACATGAAACAGGTTGCCGGCATTGTCGACGATTTCGTAGACGACCGTCGGTGCCGTCGTAATCAGCTCGAGGTTATACTCACGCTCGAGCCTTTCCTGCACGATCTCCATGTGCAGCATACCGAGGAATCCGCAACGAAATCCGAACCCAAGTGCAGCAGATGTCTCGGGTTCAAAGTGCAACGCCGCGTCATTGAGGCGTAGCTTCTGCAGCGCTTCCCGGAAGCTCTCATAGTCGTCCGAAACGATCGGGAACAAACCGGCAAATACGCGTGGTTGGACTTGCTTGAACCCGGGTAACGGTGATGCGCATGGATGGCGTGTCAACGTCAGCGTGTCGCCGACAGGTGCGCCATAAATGTCTTTAATCCCCGCAATGACAAAACCGACCTGACCGGTCTCCAGCGAATCCCTGTCCTGCATTTTTGGTGTAAAGCAACCTACGCGATCAGCTGTGAACGAATCACCGGTGGACATGACCGTTATTTTGCTGCGTTTTGGCAAGCTGCCATTCATGACACGCACGAGGGACACGACGCCAACGTAGTTGTCAAACCAGGAATCGATAATAAGGGCCTGAAGCGGATCGTCGGGTTCACCCACAGGCGCCGGGATCATTTTGACCAGCGACTCCAGCAGTTCGGGAACACCGGCGCCGGTCTTTGCGCTGACTTCGACAGCATCCGACGCATCGATGCCAATAATGTCCTCAATTTCAGCCTTGACGCGATCCGGCTCGGCAGCCGGAAGATCGATCTTGTTAAGTACCGGCAGCACTTCGAGACCCTGATCTATTGCGGTAGTGCAGTTGGCAACACTCTGTGCTTCGACGCCTTGCGCAGCATCAACAACCAGTAGTGCACCCTCGCATGCGGCCAGGGATCGCGACACTTCGTAAGAGAAATCGACGTGCCCCGGCGTGTCGATGAAATTCAACTCATATATCTGGCCGTCGTTCGCCTCGTACCTCAGTGACACACACTGCGCCTTGATCGTAATGCCACGTTCACGCTCGAGATCCATCGAATCGAGCACCTGCTCTGACATCTCACGCTCGGCAAGACCACCACAGTGCTGAATGAACCGATCGGCAAGCGTCGACTTGCCATGATCAATGTGCGCGATGATCGAAAAATTACGGATGTTCTTCATATTGGGTGTTTACTCAGGATCCTTGCGAGCGCTTCGCGATCGAGATGATACTGACAGATGAACTCCCCGTCATATTCCATCACCGGAACCCGGGTATGGTACTTCTCTCGCCAGTCGTCGCGGCTGTCCACATCGTGCACAACGAGACCCAGCCGGCCTTGTATCAGGGGTCGCAATTCCTCAATCATGACACCGCACAGATGGCAATCCTTGCGGCTGTATATGACTATCGATTTCACTCCAGGCCAGCTCCTGAATTGGCTACTCGTCGTTCCACAACAGGCACGAATTTGCGCAAGCAGGAAGTTTGCCTGACGCGCCAGCGACTGACCATAAGGCCTGCGGCCAGCCCGGCCAGAGCTGCCCCCGCCGCTGCAGAATCGTGCATCGAAAAAGCATACGCCAGCCCCGCACCAACAATAGCACCCAGCATGGGCAAGCCATAAACGATAATGGCGGCTTGCAGAAGATTATCGGGCGCCAGGGATATTTCGACGACGTCACCTTCGCTAACATCCAGGCCCTTGCGCACAGACGCTTCAACGGGCTGCGCCGCACTGGTGCTGGCCGTGAAGATACCAGCACCACAACCTTTGCCTGAGGCGCATCGTGGGCAGGATGCCGCAACACTGACCTCTACAACAGCGCGCACACCATCGGCGCTGTCAACGAGCGACACTATTCTTCCTGAGGGATTTTCCATCGACGAGTTATTTGCGACGCATGGACGTCGCGATATTCTGCACCGTGGCAGCCGGCACTTCACCTACGGCTGTTACCTGGTAATCACCATGTTGGACACTGAATGAGTTGGATGACCCGACCCGCGAACTACGCGCCGGATCCTTACTCTTCAGCGGTTCGATGAAGACGGATACATTAGCCAGGCCGTCGCTGTACATGATATGCACGAGCGGTTCCTGCTGCCCCGGCACTTCTTCTTCGCTCATCGATACAACGCGAAAGCCCGGTGGAATCGAATCGCTGCTCCATTCCGTTTCTACAGTCTGACTAATGGCCCGCTTGCGACTGCTAAACCAGCTGAAGCTCTCAATATCGATAGACGGCGCCAGCGCGCTCGGGTGAATTTTTTGACCAATGCTGATGTCAGCAAATTTCACCTGTTCGATGGCTTCCCCTTGCGCGCCGACCAGTGTGGTCTTAAGTGGGAACCCGGTCTCACGATCCAGCCAGATGCGGTGACCAAAGCGGAAAGAATCGTGTGGCCGTATCGCGAGTAATATAGCTTTTCGACCAGCGACGCGTTCTTCGCGAACGATGGAAACATCGTATTCGCTGCCGAAACGTATGTCGTTCGTCGGCAGCGTCGAAAACAGGGTGCTTTGATCATTCCATTCTTCGATCAACACGGACTTTTTGTCGGGCAGTATGCACTTCACCTCATTGCCGTTGCGGATGATCTCGAGGCCGTTGCCTTCCTGCACGATGACTTTTTCGCGTACAACGCCGTCGGATACCACGTGTACGACCTTTAATGCGTCGACCACGCCGTTCTGCAACCGAATAACTGTTCCTTCATAGTCGGTGGTTTGCACAGCACCGACCATTCGATTCAGCCAATCGTGCGGGCCAGGCTCATCTGCAACCGCACTCAATTCACTTGCGAGAAAAGCGCCAAGCGCCGCACAGGTCGTGAAAATCAGTTGCCGGCGGCGCATCGACATGCTTATTCGGGCGCTGTCGCGGTGGACTCTTCGTCCACTGTCTCTACTTCCTCGTCTGGCGGCGAAATTTCAGTTTCACTTTCGACGATCACACCATCGCGAAGCTGCAAGGTGACAAGACGCGCATTAATGCTATCGGCACCGTAGTACGAGGAACTCGCATTGTGACGCATATAGTATTCGCGCAGCTGATCGTCTACCTGGTCAGGTACGGTGTAGGCGCCGCGATCCGTCGACTCCGCGACCGCGGCGGAATCACTTCCGGGCACGCCGTTGATATCCGTCAAACCGGCGATCTGCTGTAGCCCGAATATGGCTGCCAGCGCGACGGTCGCGGCGATGGCAAACCCGGCCAGCGGCCGCGTGTATCGTGGCGCGCCGGAGTCAATCACATCGAATTCCAGTTGTTCGGACTTGTCATCAAGCTCATCGCTAATGCGTTGGCGAAGATTTTCCATTCCGGGCACGGTTCGCTCACCACGAATAACCCGACCCATCTGCAGGTATTCCGCCGCCTGTTGCCTGAGCTGGCGATCCTGGCTCATCCTGCGCAGCAGCAATTCTGCTTCGTTCTCCGGTAGTTCACCGTCGATGAATGCCGAAATTTGAGTTTTTATTGAATCATTCATAGGTTCCTGCCTGTTTACTTCACCAGGGTTCCGACTTTTTTGCCAATAGCATCTCGAGCCCTGAAAATCCTTGACCGCACGGTCCCAACGGGACACTCCATTGTCTGTGCGATCTCCTCATAACTCATGCCGTCGAGCTCGCGCAAGATAATCGCTTGTCGCAAATCATCCGGCAACGCCGCTATGGCACTTTCGAGCGTATCCTGCAATTCCTGACTTAATGCCAGTCCTTCCGGTGTATCTGACTCCTTGAGCTTGGCATGCAGACCATATTGTTCCGGATCCTGCAGGTCGAGCTCAATGTCCATTGGCCGCCGGCGCTGTGACGCAAGATAATTCTTGGCGGTATTCACAGCGATCCGGTATAGCCATGTGTAAAAGGCGCTGTCGCCACGAAACCTCGGCAACGCCCGGTAGGCCTTAATAAAGGCCTCCTGAGTAATATCCAATGCCTGTTCCGGGTCACGCACATACCGCATCACCAGATTGACAATTTTGTGCTCATACTTGAGCACCAAAAGATCAAACGCTCCTTTTTCGCCTTTCTGAACCCGTTTGACCAGTTCCTTGTCGGTCGATTCGTTCGACATGCGGTTACATCCGCCCGAATTCGAGACACAACCGCTCGACACCGGGATAGACCCACCGGGCGTTTGAAAGTTCTCTCAATTCGGTACTATTCATGCGTTATATGTGACGGGATTCTCGGCTGGGGCATGGTAGCAGCTTCAGCCACCTGCTCCCAAGTGCCGCCAGATGACCTGCAAGCGCCGCCACGCCTTATTTTCAGAGCATTTGCGGGCTATCAACTCGACCTGCTGGCGACCGTCCCTGTCTTTGAACCGCAGCCACGCCAATGGGGGCAACACCAGGCTCCCGGCCAGCAGCGTGGCCGGCCACCATTCACCGCCGCACGTCAGGAGTGCCGCATCGCCATTTGCGTCGAGTCGAATGCCCTTGTAACGCTTATATCCATTGGCTATAGCGCGCAACTCGCGCTCGCTGACGAGCACCCAGAGACTGCTGGCGGCCAATCGCCACTCCCAGGGCAGCGGCATCGACAGACAAACGCCCGCACCGGCCACCAGGGCCAGCCAACCGCATATCAGCACGAGCCGCCGCATGCGAGTGTCCACGTCAAGTTCGCTTGAGTATGTCGTCAATGATCATCCTGAACCGCGGCGCGGGAATTTCCTTCTGTAACAAGTACCCCACGAGTTGCGGGTCAGGCAGCTTCAAAAGTGCGCGAAATGCCGCTTTTTCGTCGTCGGGAGCGAGTTCGTAACGCTGCGCAAGGTAGCCCAGCAATAACTCATCGAGTTCGCGCATGCCACGCCTGCACTGCCATCTGAGCTCGCTCAATAGCGCCGCTCGGCCAGCATTTTCTTGGTCTCGGCAATGGCCTTTGCCGGATTCAGCCCCTTAGGGCAGGTCTGGGTGCAATTCATGATCGTATGGCACCGGTACAAGCGGAATGGATCCTCAAGCTCATCCAGCCGCTCGCCAGTGGCGTCGTCACGACTATCGACCAGCCAGCGATACGATGCGAGCAGTGCCGCGGGACCCAGGTAGCGATCGCTGTTCCACCAGTAACTCGGGCAACTTGTCGAGCAGCACGCGCACAGAATACACGCTGCCGGTTCATTGATTAGCTCCTGATCTGCTTTGCTCTGCAGTCTTTCCTGATCAGGCGGTGGCGGTGTACGCGACTGCAACCAGGGCTTTATTGACGCGTATTGCGCATAGAAATTGGTGAGGTCGGGCACCAGGTCTTTGACAACCGGCATATGCGGCAGCGGGTAGATCCTCACGTCACCTTTGACGTCATCAATCGACAAGGTACAGGCAAGCGTATTGCCGCCGTCAATATTCATCGCGCAGGAACCACAGATGCCTTCGCGGCAGGAGCGGCGAAATGTCAGCGTCGGATCTATCTCATTTTTGATCTTGATCAAAGCATCGAGAACCATCGGGCCACAGCTGCCAATCTCGATTTCATAAGTGTCGATGCGCGGATTCTCGCCCTTGTCGGGATCGTAGCGATACACGGCAAATCGGCGCACTTCGCCGGATCCGTCAGCCGCTTTGAAATGCTTGCCCTTCCTGATCCTGGAATTTGGTGGCAATCTGAACTCAGCCAAGTCGGGTTCCTCTTGTGCACTCAGGTTGTTGACGGATTGGAATCACTGTTACCGAAACTCCTAGTAAACACGCGCTTTCGGTGCAACATATTCAACCTCGTCCGTCAGCGTCTCTTTGTGAACCGGGCGGTAATCGAATGTCACCTTGCCTTTGTTGTCGACCCAGGCAAGCGTATGTTTCATCCAGTTTTCATCATCACGGTCGGCGTAGTCCTCGCGCGCATGCGCACCGCGGCTTTCCAGCCGGTTTGCTGCAGACTGAATTGTCGCCGACGCATTGAGCATCAGGTTTTCAAGTTCCATCGTCTCAACCAGGTCGGTATTCCACACCAAGGAACGATCGGAAACCTTGACGTCGCCCAGGGTAGAGAATGTCTTTAGCAGGAGATCGACGCCTTCAGCCAGTGACTCGCCCGTACGGAAAACGGCAGCGTGACCCTGCATGATTTTTTGCATCTCGAGCCGGATTTCCGACGTGGGACGCGCGCCGTCGGCATTGCGGAGCCTGTCTATACGCTCGAGACTATCCTTGCCCGCATCCGCAGCGAACTGCTTGTGACGCGCGCCGGGCGTCATCGTCTCGGCGCAGAAATGCGCTGCCGCACGACCGAAAACGACAAGATCCAGTAGAGAGTTCGAACCCAGCCGGTTCGCGCCGTGTACGGACACACAAGCCGCTTCACCAACCGCCATTAGCCCGGGTACAACGTGTTCGGGGTCACCGTCCTTGCTGGTAATGACCTGGCCGTTGAAGTTGGCCGGAATGCCGCCCATGTTGTAGTGGACGGTCGGCAACACCGGGATCGGTTCCTTGGTGACATCGACTCCGCTGAAAATGCGGGCAGATTCGGCAATGCCCGGCAGGCGTTCTTCAATGACATCAGGCCCGAGGTGCTCCAGATGCAGGTGTATGTGGTCCTGTTCAGGGCCGACCCCGCGTCCTTCACGAATTTCAATCGTCATTGACCGGCTTACGACATCGCGTGACGCCAAATCCTTCGCGTTCGGCGCATAACGTTCCATAAATCGCTCACCATCGGAATTTGTGAGGTAGCCGCCCTCGCCCCGCGAGCCTTCGGTGATCAGACAGCCCGCGCCATAAATACCCGTGGGGTGGAACTGAACGAATTCCATGTCCTGCACCGGCAAACCGGCGCGCAGCACCATGGCGCTGCCGTCGCCCGTGCAGGTATGCGCCGATGTGCACGAGAAGTAGGCTCGTCCATAGCCGCCGGTGGCGAGAATGACCTGATGCGAACGGAAGCGATGAATGCGCCCGGTAGACAGCTCGATCGCAACAACGCCGCGACAGACTCCGTCTTCCATGATCAGGTCGACTGCGAAGTACTCAATGAAGAACTCGGCATCGTGTTTAAGTGACTGCTGATACAAGGTATGCAGCATGGCATGACCGGTGCGGTCGGCTGCCGCGCAGGTTCGCTGCGCCGTGCCTTCACCAAACCGCGTCGTCATGCCGCCGAATGGGCGCTGATAGATCTTGCCGTCCTCGGTTCTCGAAAACGGAACGCCGTAATGTTCGAGTTCAATGACGGCGTCGGGCGCCTCTTTGCACATGTACTCTATCGCGTCCTGGTCACCGAGCCAGTCCGAGCCCTTGACGGTGTCGTACATGTGCCAGCGCCAGTCATCTTCGCCCATGTTGCCCAGCGCGGCGCTAATACCGCCCTGCGCGGCGACCGTATGGCTGCGCGTTGGAAATACTTTGGTGACACATGCTGTGTTGAACCCCGCCTGCGCCAAACCAAAGGTCGCGCGCAGTCCGGCGCCGCCAGCGCCGATGACGACTATGTCATAGCTGTGATCAATAAAATCGTAGTCGCTCATGTGCTCAATCCGATCTTCAGAATTGCGAAAACGGCCGCTGTCACAAGAAGAACATGTGCAAAGCGAGAGAGAATAAGTGCAAATACTTTGATGCCGGGAGCATGCACATAGTCCTCGATCACAACCTGTATACCGAGGTAGGAGTGATAGGCTATGGTGACTGTCAGCAGCACGAGTAAGATGCTGTCAATGGGGCGCGCGATAAATGCAACGACTGCTGCATAACCGAAGTCGCTCATAGTCGTCAGCGACACTACAAACCAGAGTCCCAGGAGCAGTAGCGCAATCGCAGAGACGCGCTGCCCCCACCAATGCGAGGTGCCATCTTTGGCAGTGCCGAGACCCAATATCTGACCCAGCGGTGACCGTAAATTCATGGCAGCAACCCCCAGAAGCCGGCGGTGAGAATAGTTGCAGCAACAATCACAAACCATGCTGAGGCATTCGCCTGCTGCTTCTCAAACCCACGTCCCGTATCCCAGAACAGATGGCGCACACCGTTCGACAAGTGAAAAAAGAATGCGAAGCTCCAGCCAATGAGCAGCAGTCCACCAATTGTCGATCCCATCGCCTCAACGAAAATCGCGTAGCTCTCCTCGCCGGAAGCGACATCAAATAACCAGGCAACCAGCACTACAAACCCCAATGACATCGCTACACCTGTCGCCCGGTGCAATATCGAGAGGGTCATGGTAATTGGCCAACGGTATATTGAGAGATGTGGCGACAGCGGCCTGTCTGATTTGCTCATTGGATAACTTCTTGTTGTTGTTGCGTAATTCTAATCAAAAATCGATGCAGCGTCCGGCCTTTTCCCAGTCTCCATAGCGCGTGGGATCGAGGCCGCCGCGACCGCCTATCTCCTTCGGTTGCGGCTTTTCCTCTGTTGCCTCGGCGGTCGAGTCAACGCAGGGCTTTTCGGCCCTGTTAATCTCCGTTTCGGTATTATTATCTGTATCCTTGGCAGGCATGGCAGAAGTATGACAGACACCCCCTACTCCAAACTAGTGGTAAACGGCGCAGACTCGCTCGAGTTCCTGCAAGGTCAGCTGACTATTGATATACAGAAACTGGATATCGGCGAGAGCCAACGGGCCGGTTGGTGCAACCCGAAAGGACGCGTCATTTGCCTGTTCGACGTTACGGCCACCGCCGAGGGCTTCTCGCTGCGCCTGCCTGCCGAGCTGGCCGACGAAGTATTAAAACGTCTGACGATGTTCCGGTTTCGCTCCAAAGTCGATTTCGAGTTGCAGGCCAGCGCCGACGAGGGTCACCTGGCCGAGAAGTTGCGCGCCGGTGTAGCAGAAATCTGGCAAGCACAATCCGAGAAATTCACACCACATATGCTGAACCTTGACCTGATCGGGGCTATTGATTTTGAGAAAGGCTGCTACACCGGCCAGGAAATAGTCGCGCGCACGCACTACCGCGGTGCGAGTAAGCGCCGTTGCCTGAGATTCGAAAGCAGCAAACCGGTCTCGCCTGGCGACAAGGTATCCGACGGCGAGCGTGACGTGGGCGAGGTGCTGAATGCCATCGGCAATGACCTGTTGGCAGTGGTTCCCGTCGACAAGGCTGACAGCGGGCTAACAGTTAGTGGTGCCGCGCTGCTACACTTAGCGCTCCCATACGAACAAAAATAACTCAAGGGAAATTTCATGGTCCGTTACATTAAGATCGCGCTGATCGCAGCCGTCTCAGTATTCTGCCTTTCATACGCGCTGCAAAACGTCGTGAATCTCGAGGCAGCCCATTGGTTCGTTTCGTATACGACCAGCATGGAAGGCCATGAGAAATATGCCTCGCACTTTGGGCCTGCCGTTAGCGCACCGGCAATGCACTGGGTAATGCTGTGGATCATCATCGCGCTGGAAATTGCCGCAGGACTGCTGGCGGCCAAGGGAGCCTTCGACCTGTTCGTGGCCCGAAAAGCGAGCGCTGAAGCGTTTAACGGCGCCAAGACATATGCGATTGCCGGTTGCGGTGTCGGTATCCTGGTCTGGTTCGGGCTTTTTTCGGCAATAGCCGGCCCCTATTTCCAGATATGGCAGACAGAAGCCGGTAACAATGCGCTACAGGGTTCATTCTGGTACTCGACACAGCTAGCGTTAATCTGGCTACTGGTAAGCCAGAAGGACGAGTAGGCGCCCGCGATCTGGAACAGCACACGGCCGTCTAGCCGGAGTTCGGTTATGCGGCATGCGCCCGCGATGCTCTTCTCACTCATGGCTCCCTGCGGTCCGCTTTACTTCGCTCGAAGAAACATCCCGTTCGCATGCCCTGCGATGTTGGTCGGAGGGCCGGGAGCGTGGGATCTTTTTTTCCGGAAATAAAGCGCAGCGAAGCGAGCCATTCCGGAAAAAAATGGTGCCAGGCTAGACGGCCGCGTGACGTTGCGGCTAAAGCCGCTACTAGTCGAACACTTCGGGTCGCATGTGCGGGAATAGCAGAACGTCGCGGATAGACGGTGAGTCCGTCAACAGCATTACCAGGCGGTCGATACCGACACCAATACCTGCTGTCGGCGGCATACCGTACTCCAGCGCCCGGATGTAGTCGTGATCGAAACCCATTGCCTCGTCATCACCTGCATCGCGATTCGCTACTTGCGCCCGGAACCGTTCCGCTTGCTCTTCGGGGTCATTGAGTTCGGAAAACCCATTCGCGATTTCGCGTCCTGCTATAAAAAACTCGAACCGATCAGTCAGGAACGGGTCGTCATCATTACAGCGCGACAATGGTGAAACTTCGGTTGGGTACTGCGTGACGAATGTTGGCTGGCGCAGTTTACTCTCGCCCGTCTTTTCAAATATTTCGATCTGTAGTTTGCCGGCACCGTAGCTGTCTTTAACAGGAACCCCGAGCTGCTCGCAAACGCCAGCCAGGTATTCGCGATCACGGAGCCTGCTCGCGTCGATATCGGGGTTAAAGTGCCGGATAACCTCTTCCACCGTCATGCGTGCATAGGTGCTGCCGAAATCGAATTCCTCGCCCTGATAACTGACTATGTTTGAACCGAGAATGGAGTCAGCCATGCCGTGCAGCAATGCTTCGACCATGTCCATAAGGTCCTCGTAGTCTGCGTACGCACGATACAGCTCAAGCATTGTGAACTCGGGATTGTGCTGCGTTGAAACGCCTTCGTTGCGAAAGTTGCGGTTGATCTCATAGACACGTTCGAACCCGCCAACCACAAGTCGCTTCAGGTTAAGTTCCGGTGCAATGCGCAGAAATAGGGACATGTCGAGCGCGTTGTGGTGCGTCGTAAACGGTCGTGCGATGGCGCCACCCGGCGTGGTCTGCATCATAGGAGTTTCGACCTCGAGATAATCCTGCGCATCGAGGAAGGCTCGAATATAGGCAACGACAGCGGACCGTATACGAAATACTCTGGCGCTGCCTTCGTTCATTATCAAATCAACGTAGCGTTGCCGGTAACGTGTCTCCTGGTCAGCAAGGCCATGAAACTTCTCTGGTAACGGACGCAGCGATTTGGTTATTAGCCGCACTTCATCTGCCATAACCGTCAACTCACCGGTCTTGGTTCTGAACAACGCGCCTTTTGCGGAGACAATATCGCCGACATCCCATTTTTTGAACGTTTGATAGTCGCCTTCGGGCAGGCGGTCACGTTCCAGACGTATTTGAATTTGACCGGAGCGGTCCTGCAACTTGATGAAGCTCGCTTTACCCATGACGCGCTTGACCATCATTCGCCCGACAACCGCTACCTCGATATTCTCCTCGCGCAGCGTCTCATCATCGTGCCCATGGAAAGTCTTGTGCAATTCATCGGCCGTAGCGTTGCGCCGAAAATCATTCGGGTACGCACTACTACCCTCACGCAGCTCGTCGAGTTTACGACGCCGTTCTGCAATGAGTTTGCTTTCGTCCTGTGTATTTTCTTCTGTCACGTGCCTTCCGTGTTTAGCTGTGATTACAGTCCCTGCTTAAGACTGGCTTCAATAAAATCGTCAAGTCCACCATCGAGGACAGCCTGAGTGTTACCGGTTTCGATGCCTGTACGCAAATCTTTGATGCGACTCTGATCCAGCACGTAATTTCGAATCTGGCTACCCCAGCCGACATCGGCTTTACCTTCTTCTACGGCGGATGCCTCCGCGCGGCGATTTTGTAACTCCAACTCGTAAAGCTTGGCTTTGAGCTGCTTCATTGCCTGCGCTTTGTTCTTGTGCTGCGACCTGTCATTCTGACACTGCACGACAATATTCGTCGGCAAGTGTGTAATACGTACGGCTGACTCTGTTCGGTTAACGTGCTGCCCACCTGCACCACTGGCACGATAAACATCGATGCGAAGGTCGGATGGGTCTATCTCTATGTCGATATTGTCATCGACCTCCGGTGCAATGAACACCGAAGCAAACGACGTGTGGCGTCGATTGCCGGAATCGAACGGCGATTTCCGCACCAGCCGGTGCACGCCGGTCTCGGTACGTAGCCAGCCATAGGCGTACTCGCCGCTGACGTGAACGGTCGCGCTCTTAATACCGGCAACCTCGCCCGCAGATGCTTCGATAACTTCGGCTTTGAAACCATGTGACTCAGCCCAGCGCAAATACATCCGCAGAATCATCTCGGCCCAGTCCTGGGCTTCCGTGCCACCCGCACCAGACTGAATATCGAGATACGCATTATTCGTATCCATTTCACCGGAGAACATGCGACGAAACTCCAGCCCGGCGAGTTGCTTTTCGAATTTGCCAAGATCGCTCTCAACTTCGATAACCGTGTCGGCGTCGTCTTCTTCCTCGGCAAGCTGCAAGAGCTCTTCGGTTTCACCCAGCCCCGAAGTCAGGTCGTCGAGCAAATGTACAACCTGCTCGAGTTGCGCACGCTCCTGCCCGAGCGCCTGGGCACGCTCAGGCTCGTTCCACACGTCGGGTTGTTCCAGTTCGCGCTGTACTTCAGTCAGGCGCTCTGACTTGGCATCATAGTCAAAGGTACCTCCTCAACGCAGAAGTGCGTTCAGAAAGATCACTTATTGTCTGTTTGATCTGACTCGTTTCCATAATGAACTCAAGGTATCAGGCGGCGCGATCTTAACACGCAGCGCCGGCCTGTAACGCTTCAATTTGCTCGACAATCAGCTGCGGCGTTTGTACTCCGCGATACTCGTTGACGTCCAGACGATACGCAAGCTGCACCACGTCGCGATAGGCTGCGCCCGCCTGATTGAATGCGATAGCATCGATCACATCACCACCGCTTGCCGAGCGAACACGCATCTTGAGATGGTTTTCGCCGACAGTCCGCTGCTCGATAACCTTGAAATCGCCATGCCACAGCGGCTCAGGAAACGCCGAACCCCACGGACCTGCATCCCGCAACGCCGCCGCAGTCTGCAAAAGCCCGCCCCAGCGGGCGATCGCTGCGCTATCAAGCACGCCATCGGAGACGATGACGCCGCGAAAATCAGCGTCCGGGTACAGTCTGTCCAGCTGCTTTTCAACAGCTTTTTTGAACATCGCATAGTCGGACTCGGCTATCGACAGTCCGGCCGCCATGGCATGTCCGCCAAATTTGCTGACCAGCCCTGGGTGTGTGCTCGACACTGCCTCCAGCAGATCACGCATGTGCACGCCGGTAACTGATCGACCGGATCCCTTCAGGTGGCCCTCCGATTCCTGCGCAAATGCAATTACAGGACGATGGCAGCGCTCCTTCACACGCGCTGCTATCAAGCCCACCACACCCTGGTGCCAGGATTTCTCGTAAACGCACACACAGGATGGCCATTTACGTGCATCAAGCGATTTTACGTAGGCAAACGCCTGCTCACGCATTGTTGATTCGATCTCGCGCCGATCCTTGTTGATGCGATCCAGGACACTTGCATGCTCCCCGGCAGCAGACTGGTCGTCGCTTAGCAGGCATTCGATACCCACCGACATATCTTCGAGTCGACCGGCCGCATTGATGCGAGGGCCAACGACGAAGCCGAGATCTGTACTTACCGTGCGTGACAGCTGCTTGCCCGATTGCTCAAGCAATGCGCGAATACCTGCTACGGTCTTACCCGCGCGTATGCGGCTCAAGCCCTGCTGCACCAGGATGCGGTTGTTGTGGTCAAGCGGCACGACGTCGGCCACAGTACCAAGGGCTACAAGATCGAGATACTGCGCCGGCACTTTCGCGGCACCAGCCTGGCCTTGCTGCTCAAGCTCGCGACCAAGTGCCGCCATCAGGTAAAACGCGACGCCGACACCTGCAAGATTGCGGCTCGAAAATTTGCTGCCCTTGAGATTTGGATTCACGATTACGTCAGCATCCGGCAGGTCATCAGCCGGCAAGTGATGATCAGTAACCAGCACGGCAATGCCGGCAGCTTTGGCGGCGGCAACGCCTGCGATACTCGAGACTCCATTGTCTACTGTCACAATAAGCGCAGGAGATTGTTCGGCGGCTACCTGAACAATCTCCGGGCTCAGCCCATAACCAAACTCGAATCGGTTGGGCACGAGATAATCGACTTCTGCAAATCCAAACGCACGCAGGCAGCGCAGTATGAGTGCCGTACTGGTTGCGCCATCGACATCAAAGTCACCAACGACGGTAATGCGCTGCTCGCGCTTCTCACAAAGCAAAGCCACGGCGGCATCGATATTATCCAGTGAACCGACTGGCGCGAGAGCGGCGAGCCCGTAGTCAAGTTGCTTCGCCGCCGTCACACCGCGCGTCGCGTACAGACGCGCCAACAAAGGATCGATGCCTGTCAACTCTTCGATGACACCGGCAGCTGCTGCGCTTCTCGATACAATTGGTCGAGTGGAACGAGATGTGCTCAATTGAGGACCGCCGATGATCGCCGCCATACGCGTAACGCATGCGCGCGACGTACCTCAGCGCGAATGCCGTCTCGAAATATCAGCGTCAGATGGCTCAAACGACCCGAGCGCAGCGCCGAGCGTGCCTCATGCAGGCAGTTCTCCAGTAATTCGCTGTTGCCGTCCTCATTGGCTACGGCAACAAAGCCGGCTCCTGAAGATTCGATACAGCTCGAAATTGTACCGGGCCATGATTCGACAACTCCGGTTTTGCTAAACCAATACCCTTTTATCAGAGGGTCATCCGCAAACAAGGGCGGTAGCGAAACAGTCTCTTGCTCGGGCGCATAGCCGCCACCCCATAACCACAGCGAATTGACCGCGAGCTCGCCTTGCTCCTCGCGGCGACGATTGACCTCGTGATCGTGGAGGGCCATTTCAATCTCGCTTCTCAGGTTACGGTAGCTGGCAGCATCATCGCCCGATGGCATGTATTCAGTCGGAACTTGAAGGTTCAAGACGTAGGGTGGCTCTGCAGCCGTCGCTATCGGTTCGTTGGCGCGCAAATAGCCACAGGACCCGATGCGGGCGAAGCCGATGCCTGCCGCATCTTCGAGTTTGCTCTGCAAATGGTCGAATAGCGGCCGCAAGTCCGACGCGGATGCCCGCGCAGCGCCAAGAGCATGCAGGAAAACACGATCCAGCCTCGGCTCAAGATTCACGGGGTCTGCTGCAGCAATCCACACAGTTGGCCGATCACCGGTTTGCCCCCACATACGCAGAGCACCCTGCCCTTGCGCAGGACAGCGTAGCTTTAAACTGGTCAGGACGTCACAGAGCAATTCCGTCGGTTCGTCGTTTTTAGCCAGCGTGGCTCGCGCTAACCAGCGCTGCAAAGCACTGTCCCGCAATCGTCCACCACCGACTGCCGGCAAAACAATGATTGCAGCCGAATTTTCGTTTGCGGTACTCAAGAGTTGCTCAATATTGCGGGCTTTGTATGATGATGCTTCTCAGTGTCAGATAGTAACGGAAACGTTCATTGAAGTTCACACGCGAAACATCCGCAGCGCTCACAATCCGCAGTGTCTCTGATGGCAGAATCTGTATCGGCGAAAAAAGCTACGACCATTCCATCGCACTAACTGCCAGCGCGATCATCGGTGAATGGTCGCAAACGACGGTGCATGATCTAAACGCAAGCGATTTCGACGAATTGCTCGGTACGGAACCCGAGATCATTATCGTCGGTACTGGCAAAACAAACGTCTTCCCGCCACGAGAACTGGTATTCGCGATGGCGCGCCGCGGTATAGGCTTTGAAGTAATGGATACGACAGCCGCCGCGCGCACATTTAACGTGCTTGTAGGTGAAGACCGCCAGGTGGCTGCAGTTTTGTTTTTGTGAATGCCTAGTCGAGGATGACATCGCCCGAAAGGCCGTTGCTTTCTATCATCATCCGCAGGTTTCTCAAGGCATCAAGCTGGATCTGACGAACTCGCTCGCGTGTTACTCCTATTTCGTCACCAATCTGCTCGAGTGTGCAGCGATGATGTCCGTGCAAGCCGAAGCGCCGCTCTACTACCTCCCTCTGCGCATCGTCCAGATCACAAACCCAGCGATCCACGAGAGCGTTGACGCGGTCTTTATGTGCGCATCGGGATGGTTCGCCATCGCGCGTCGCCTTCAGCCTGCTGACGGTACCACCCTCTTCCTCGGTATCGCCGGCGCAAATAGTCACTCGGTTGTGCAGGGACAGCAGCCGCTCAACTTCTGCGACGTCGCGATCAAGGTGCGCTGCGATATCGGCTGCCTTGGGTTCGCCTGTTTGTTGCTGACGGATTGTCCTCGCAGCCCGCAGACACGAATTGATGTCCTTGATAATGTGCACCGGCAAACGCACCGTGCCGGACTGGTTCATGATGGCGCGTTCAATATTCTGCCGAATCCACCAGGTCGCGTAAGTCGAGAATCGAAAGCCGCGCTCCGGGTCGAATTTCTTGACGGCATGAATAAGCCCGAGATTGCCTTCCTCGATGAGATCGAGCAGTGGTAAACCGCGGTTGATGTAGCGACGCGCGATCTTGACGACAAGGCGTAGATTGCTTTCGATCATGCGCTGGCGCGCCGCTTCATCGCCGCGCAAGGCCAGCCTCGAGAAGGACTTTTCCTCTTCCGCGCTTAGCAAAGGCGAAATACCAATTTCGCTCAGGTACTGCCCGGTTGGATCCCGTAACTGGCCCACAAAGACTCCTCATCTCGCAAGGGTCGGCCCGTGATCTCAGGGACAAATCGTGTCATCGCGCAGGCAGATATTGTTGCGGATTAACAGGATTGCCGTTGCGCCTGATTTCAAAATGCAGTCGCGCCTTGCGTTCCGGCCCCTCCCCCATAGTCGCTATGCGCTGGCCTTTTCTGATTTTGTCGCCTTCTTTGACCAGCAACGACGCGTTGTACCCGTAGGCACTAAGGTAGGTGTCGTTATGTTTGATGATAATAAGCTGCCCGTATCCGATGAGTCCACTGCCCGCATAGACCACCCGCCCGGACGCCGCAGCCTGAATGGGCTGGCCGATTCTTCCGTTTATGAGCACCCCGGTTCCGGTACCCGGTTTCCCGCCGAATGCGACGTTTATCCGACCCTTCGTCGGCCAGGCCCATGGCGGCGGAGCCTGCGCCGGGATTTTCGGCAACGGCTTTGTGCTGCGACGCTGAGTCGTTTGCGCAGGTTGGGATACGCCGCCTGCCGGCGGGGACAATAATATGACCTGTCCGGGGTAGATCAGGGAACCGCTGCCGAGTCGGTTCCAGCGCGCGACATCAGCCGGGTTCTTGTCGTAGCGCCAGGCAATCGAATACAGCGTTTCGCCGCTCCTGACAATGTGTTGATCAGGCTCCCACGCAGGTCGCGAAGCGCAAGCGGCGACAAGCGACAAGATGGCGAGGGCGGCCATGAATCGGACACGCCGTTGTCGACGCTGGATCCGCATCAGCCACGAACCATCAGCCAACCGATTATGGCAACAGTCAGGACAACGACTGCCCAGCCGAGACCTTCTACGTACTTCCTGAGAGTCGTGTCAAGTTTGTCGCCGCCCAGCACGACAAGGCCGGCTACCAAAAAGAACCGGGCGCCACGACCGACAACGGACGCCACGAAAAAGCCTGGCAGGTTCAATGCGGCTACGCCGGCAGCGATGGTAAATACCTTGTACGGAATAGGTGAAAACCCGGCAACGAAAATTGCCCAGACGCCGTAAGTGTCAAACCACTCGCGGCTCGTTTGATAGGCGCCCCAATAATGCGAATTAGCCAGCCAGGGCTCGACAAGATCAAATATCCCTATACCGATCGCGTAGCCGGCCAGTCCACCCAACACGGAAAAAACCGTCGCTATGATCGCGTAACGCCAGGCCTTGTCGCGCCTGGCAATGCACATTGGCGCCAGCATGACATCGACTGGAATGGGAAAAAACGACGACTCGGCGAAACTCAGCGCGCCCAGGTATCGTTCCGCGTGTTGATGGCGTGACCAGTCGAGTACCCGGTCGTATAACGGCCCGAATAATTTCATGTGCCGTGCACGAGCGGGACAAAACTGACCGTGCCCAGCGATACTTGTTCGAAGTGGTCGTTGCAGCGCGTAACCTGCAACAGATCCTGGCAACCGGTCGGACCAACCGGAATTATCATTCGCCCACCTGGTGCGAGTTGCTCAAGCAGTTTCTCGGGCAGTTCGGTGGCTGCAGCGGTAACAATAATGCCGTCGTACGGGCCGTATTTCCGCCAACCTTCCCAGCCATCGCCAGGCCGAAACTCCACATTGTAGATATCAAGGTCGCGCAAACGCTGCCTCGCTTTTCGTTGCAACTCACGAATGCGTTCGACCGTGTAGATCTTTTTCACGAGCGGCGCCATTACCGCCGTCTGGTATCCGCAGCCCGTACCGATCTCGAGTACGGTTTCACCTTCGAAGCCATCCAGCAGCGCCTCCGTCATACGCGCAACCACCCACGGCTGGCTAATCGTCTGGCCGAGCCCGATCGGCAATGCCGTATCTTCATACGCACGGCTTGCCAGAGCCTCGTCCACGAACAGGTGTCGCGGTACGTTGCGTATCTGGTTCAATATGGCTTCTGATTTGATGCCATTGTCTTTCAGCCGTTGCACCAGGCGGTCTCGTGTCCGCGCCGAGGTCATGCCTATGCCCTGAACGCTGCGGCTTTGGTCAATCATCCTGCAACCACTCTGTTACCTGCGACAGTGCTTCGTGCCGCGTCAAATCCACTTTTAGCGGTGTAATGGCAACAGCGCCCTGATCAATCGCATGAAAATCCGTACCTTCGCCTGCGTCCTGCCCTTTGCCGGCCGGACCTACCCAGTAAATTGTCCTGCCGTGCGGATCCGACGATTTAACGACAGGCTCGGACTTGTGACGAAAACCTAGCCGCGCGACCTTAATACCCGTCAGCTGGTCATAGGGACGATCCGGCACGTTGACGTTGAATATGAATTCCGACGGCAGTGGCCGCCTTCCAAGGCGCTGCACGAATTCCGTCGCAACCCTTGCCGCCGTGTCGAAATGCTGCATTTCGTGCCCGACAAGCGATACCGCGATGGTCGGGAAGCCAAGAAAACGTCCCTCCATCGCAGCGGCCACGGTGCCTGAATAAATCACATCATCGCCCAGGTTTGCGCCATGGTTGATACCGGAAACGACCAGGTCCGGCTCTTCGTCAAGGAACCCCGTCAACGCTAGATGCACGCAATCCGACGGTGTGCCGTTCACCTTGTAACGCTTGTCCGCCACTTTTGATACGCGCAACGGGTCATGCAGCGTCAGTGAGCTACTTGCGGCAGAACGATTTCGATCCGGCGCCACGACGACGACATCAGCGATCTCCGCCAACGCATCTGTCAACACGTTGATACCGGTCGCAAGATACCCGTCGTCATTACTGACGAGAATCTTCATTCGTGATGTAGGTGGGGATTGGCTGCTTGGCACGCGCTCACTATACTTAATGTTTACCTTGCGCCATAGCCTGAGTAGCAAACCTTGAGCGATGATGACGACAGCCTGTTCCGCCGTGCCGTATCGGGAGCCAAGCCTTTGCGCACCGAGCTTCGTGTGGAAGCTAATGCGAACAAGCCGAAACCGCGGGCTCGCTTCTCCCGCGCCGATGAGAACGATGCACTGCAAGAAAGCCTGAATTCAGACATCGACACGATGGAAGGCAGTAATTCTGAAAGCATGCGCTTTCATCGGCCATCGGTCGGTCGTCGCACTATGCGCAAACTCGCACGAGGCAGTTTCAGCGTTCAGGCTGAGATCGATCTGCACGGCATGACTATTGCCGAGGCCAAACCGAGGCTTGCCGACTTTGTTGAGAATTGCGCGAGTCGGGGGCACCTGTGCATCCGCATCGTCCACGGTAAAGGGCTTGGTTCCGGGCACCGCGGACCGGTACTCAAAAACAGCGTAAATCACTGGTTGCGCAAATGGAGCTCGGTGCTGGCCTTCGTATCGGCGCGCCAGGTCGATGGCGGCACCGGCGCTGTGTACGTACTGCTACGTGAGCCGTAGCCGCTTACCTCATCGTCCAAATTGTCACACGGCCGTTCGCTGCACTGCTACAGCTGAGCAATCTCTCGCAACACGGCGGTCGCATAGCTGCCGCGGCCAAGAGAAAACTCCAGCCACAACGCATCAGCGTCGATCTCCCATTGCAGGTCTTGCACACGCATCCTCAGCGGCCGGCTTGATGGCTCAACACCTATTTCGTCAATGCCGGGCAAGCAACCGCTGGGATGGATATCCATTTCTGAACATCGTTGTTCGAGTTCCGGCGTCAATTCATCGGCCGTGAACACACTGCGTGTGCCATCAAGGTTAACGACATCCCCGGGAAGAATCCGGTTCCAGGTGCCATCGCGAACCCGGGTATCAAGATTGTCATTAAATTCCAGGGATCGTATTGCCGATATGCCGATGCTGCGCTTGGATCGAGACAATCGTCGACCCGCGATTGCCGCTCGGCCCAGTTCGATATTTCCACCATCGCGCCCGAAACGCTGCTCGCCGAAATAGTTCGGCACGCCTTGGGCGCGAATTGCCTCAAGACGATCATCAATCACTCCGCTAAGCGGCGCTATTTCATTTGCTCGGACTGCAATTCGAAACGTGTTACCTCGGTGCACTCCGCGCTTGAGCTTTCGCCGGTGCAGTTTCTGATCAAGAATCCTGACGCCATCGGCTTTCAGCGTCGTCCAATCCGTGCCCTCCGCGCCGGGCCGCCGCACACTGAACCATTGCCGCGTAACAGCATGTCGATCCTTGAGGCCAGCGTAACCAACATCTCTTACCGGAATTGACGCATGAGATGCCAGCTGTCCGGCAACCCACACAGTGTTGGCGCCGACCTTCTCGACCCAGAGCCAGTCGTGCTCGCCGTCGTCGCTGAATTCAATATTCAGCACTTCAGTGACGACGAAATCGCTTGGCGAACTGCGGATACGACCAGCAAACAGCGCCGGGCCGAGCGCACGAGCCCAATCCGGGAGGGGTGGCACAGTGTGACTCAGTACGCCGTGCTGGCGACAGGTACGACCTGGTAGAAGGTCTCTTCGGGACCAATCATGCCGAGATCGGTGCGGGCGCGTTCTTCCGCGGCTTCTTTGCTCTGCTTGAGGTTGACGACCTCCGCATCGAGAGCCTGATTGCGTTCAGCCAATAGCTCGTTCTGGTCACGCTGTTCGGCAACGGCCTCGCGCAAATTACGCGTCTTACCAAAGCCCTCCGCGGAGAACCAGAGCTGGCCTTGCAAGGTCAGCCCCACTATTGCCAAAATCACCAGCATCCAGCGTGAATTCACGATCTGTTCCCTAAAACAGCGTCTTACGACGCCTTAACTGAAAACGCCTCACGAGCGGCATAGGTTGCTTCACCGCCCAATTCCTCTTCGATGCGCAGCAGTTGGTTGTACTTGGCGATGCGATCAGATCGGGACAGAGAGCCCGTCTTGATTTGCGTTGCCCGGGTTCCGACCGCGATATCTGCGATTGTACTGTCCGATGTTTCTCCGGACCGGTGCGAGATCACTGCCGAATAGCCTGCGTCTACTGCCATAGTAATTGCATCAAGTGTTTCGCTTAAGGTACCGATTTGGTTAGGTTTTATCAATATAGAATTTGTAATCTTTTCGTCGATGCCACGCTGCAGGATCGACGTGTTCGTAACGAACAAATCATCGCCAACCAGTTGGATACGGTCCCCGATCGCCTCGGTGTGCAACTTCCAGCCCTCCCAGTCGCTTTCATCCATGCCATCCTCGATCGAAATAATCGGGTAAGCACTGGCTAGTTCTGCAAGGAACGCGCTGAAACCGGCCGAATCATAGGTCTTACCCTCGGACTCGAGGTTGTACACACCGTCAGAATAGAACTCCGAACTCGCAACATCGAGACCAAGCAAAATCTCATCACCCGGCGTAAACCCGGCGCGTTCAATCGCGACCATGATGGTATCGAGCGCAGCACGGTTCGACGGCAGGTCGGGTGCGAAGCCGCCCTCATCCCCAACGGCCGTATTCATGCCCTGCTCACGCAACACACTTTTAAGCGAATGAAAAATCTCCGCGCCGTAACGAAGCGCTTCCGTAAAGTTCGGTGCGCCAACCGGCAATATCATAAATTCCTGGATATCGACACTGTTGTCTGCGTGCGCGCCGCCGTTGATGATGTTCATCATCGGTACGGGCATTTCCGTGCTGCTACCCAGGTGGCGGAAGAACGAAACGCCCCTGGAGGCCGCCTCCGCTTTGCTGGCTGCAAGCGATATTGCGAGCAGCGCATTGGCGCCCAGCTTGCCTTTGTTTTCGCTGCCATCAAGATCGATCATGCATTGATCCAGTGCCCGCTGGTTTTCGAATTCCTTACCAAGTAGTGCGTCCCGCAGAGCACCATTAACATTAGCAACAGCTTTCTGCACACCTTTGCCAAGGTATCGCGATTTGTCACCATCTCTGAGTTCGACGGCCTCGCGAGTGCCCGTAGACGCACCCGATGGCACGGCTGCACGTGCAGTTGCGCCGTCCGCCAGGGAAACATCCGCCTCAACGGTAGGGTTGCCGCGTGAATCCAGAATCTCGCGGCCGTGAATCTGTGTGATTTTGATCATTGGTCTTCCAGGTAGTCGTGTTTTTTAATACTGGTGTCGATTGAGACGAGCGTCTCGAGCAGTGCACGCATTTTGTCCAGCGGCCAGGCATTAGGGCCATCACTAAGAGCCTTACTCGGCTCGGGGTGCGTCTCCATGAACAGCCCGGCGATGCCTGCAGCTGTTGCCGCACGTGCCAGTACCGGGATGAACTCACGTTGCCCACCAGATGCATCGCCTTTGCCACCGGGCAACTGCACCGAATGCGTAGCATCGAACACAACCGGGCAACCAGTGCCGCGCATGACGGCCAGGCTGCGCATGTCGGATACCAGGTTGTTGTAGCCGAACGAGAAGCCGCGCTCGCAAACCATGATGTCTTCATTACCCGTCGATTTGGCCTTATCGACGACATTTTGCATTTCCCACGGTGACAAAAACTGACCCTTCTTGATGTTGACCGGTTTTCCTGCGCCTGCCGCACGCAAAATGAAATTAGTTTGCCGACAGAGAAATGCCGGCGTTTGCAGTACATCGACCACATCGGCAACTTCATCCATTGCCGTATCTTCATGTACGTCGGTCAGGATCGGAACCTCAATCTGCCGCTTTACCTCGGCAAGAATCCGCAGGCCCTCTTCCATTCCAGGACCACGAAAACTGCTGCTCGAGCTTCTGTTGGCCTTGTCAAAAGACGACTTGTAAATAAACGGCACACCCAAATCCGCGCAGATTTCTTTGAGCGCGCCGGCCGTGTCCAGTGCCATCGCTTCGCTCTCGACGACACATGTGCCCGCTATCAGGAAAATTGGCTGGCGATTACCGGCATCAAATCCACACAGTTTCATGCTTGCGCTACCTTTGGCAGGGAACCCTCGTGGTGCTTTCTTGTTGCGGCGACAAAACCAGTAAACAGAGGATGGCCATCACGTGGGTTCGACGTGAACTCGGGGTGAAACTGGCTCGCGAGGAACCATGGGTGCCCGGGGATTTCGACCATCTCGACGAGATCGTCAACTGACAGGCCCGAGAAACACAAACCGGCCTGCTCAAGCACTTCACGATAATTGTTGTTCACTTCATAGCGATGGCGGTGGCGCTCTTCGATACTGGTTGCGCCATAGCTGGTCGCTGCGAGCGAGCCCTCGGCAAGGCTGACCTGCTGCGCACCGAGGCGCATGGTGCCGCCCATTTCCGAGGCTTCATCACGTTGCTCGAGGTCGCCTGTCTCAGTTTGCCATTCAGTTATCAATGCGACCACCGGGTGTGGAGTTTGCTTGTCGAACTCCGTGCTCATCGCCCCTTCCAGACCGGCCAGGTTGCGGGCCGCCTCGATAACGGCGACCTGCATTCCGAGACAGATACCAAGGTAGGGAATACCGTTCTCGCGCGCAAAACGCACCGTTTCGATCTTGCCTTCTATACCCCTGTCGCCGAAGCCTCCCGGTACGACAATGCCATCCATGCCTTTTAGGCATGCAACGCCATCCTCTTCGATATTTCGCGATTCTACGTAGTGGATATTGACCTTGGTGCGCGTGTGAATTCCGCCATGGTTCAGCGCTTCAACGAGTGAAATGTACGAGTCCTTGAGGCCCATGTACTTGCCGACCATCGCTATGTTGACCTCGGCTTCCGGGTGCTGTTTGGCATCGACTATTTCATCCCACTCTGAAAGGTCTGCTTCGGGCAGGTCTAACCCGAGCTGCTTCGCAACAATGCTATCGAGGCCCTGCTCGTGCATCATCGCGGGGATCTTGTAGAGGTCGTCTGCGTCGTAAGCAGAGATAACGGCCTTCTCCTGCACATTCGTGAACAGCGCGATCTTGCGTCGCTGTTCCAGCGGTAACGGGTCCTCCGACCGGCAGACGAGGATGTCGGGTTGTATGCCGATTGAACGTAGCTCTTTAACCGAGTGCTGCGTTGGTTTTGTCTTGATCTCTGAAGACGTAGATATGAAGGGTACGAGCGTCAGGTGCACATATACGACTCGATCGTGCCCCAGCTCGATCCCCATCTGCCGAATCGCCTCGAGAAACGGCAGAGACTCGATATCACCAACCGTGCCACCGATCTCGACGAGACAGATATCGGCGTCGCCCGCGCCCTTCTTGACGCCTTCCTTGATCTCGTCCGTGATATGCGGAATTACCTGCACGGTAGCACCGAGATAGTCGCCGCGACGTTCTTTGGCAATAACGCTCTCGTAAATACGGCCCGTGGTGTAGTTGCTGTGACGACCACCTTTGGCCGTGCGCACAAATCGTTCGTAGTGGCCGAGGTCAAGGTCGGTCTCAGTGCCATCATGCGTAACGAACACCTCGCCATGCTGGAACGGGCTCATCGTACCTGGATCGACGTTGATGTAAGGATCGAGCTTGATCATGCTGATCGAAAGCCCACGAGCCTCGAGGATTGCGCCGAGACATGCTGAGGTGATCCCTTTGCCTAGCGAAGAAACCACGCCGCCTGTGATGAAAACGTACGATGTCATATGCGAACCTAAGTTAAACACTGACGCAAACAAAGAAGGGCTGGAATAAAGCATCTAAGACACTCGCTTAGAACTCTTTTCCAACCCTTGGGAATACGCGCCGTCGTTGGAGATAAGACGGTTTTAAACGTTAACAGAACACCCCTGATGAAACAATGAAAGACTAGTGAATAGAGGGTCTATTTCGCCATTCAATTGCAGTGCCCGCAGCACTCATTGCTGAAGCCGCAATCCAAAGGTCGGCGACCGCAACAAGCTCCCCACCCGAATACAGCAATGGCAGGCGTTCTCGCATCCAGGGGACAACACCCTCATCTTGAAGTAATTTCTTGAGTTTACGTGTATGTCCTTGACCTGCCGGCCTAAATTCCTCGCCACCAGTTCGATATCTCACCTCGAGGCCTCTGCCGATGACTTCGTCCGAGAGCCCCGCTTCGGCATGCTGGACGAATCGTAATGTGCCGAGCCTGCCCGGTAAATCTACATGATCGCCAATGACCACCGTTGTCTCTGGCCACTGCGAATCCTCGACAATATCCGGCAGCAAATAGAGGTGCCCACGATAGCGCCGCGCACGAACGCCCGGCCAACTGACGAGGGGCTGCGCATCTTCCCGCGCCTCGAGCAGGTTTGATTGAATTTGTTGCAGGTGGACAGCTCCCGGCATCGGCATCCCGAGGCTGAAGACGACATGTCGCAATAAATTGCGCTGGCGTGACGAAGACAGTCCCTGCAATTCGCTGATGCGTAAACGATCGGGTCTGTCGCCCACCTGCTCGCGATCTGCTGCAGCAAGTTCAGTGAGCAAATCAGTCGCTTCGCGCGCCAACGCCGCACTGCGCCGAATACGACCAGCGGCATCGGGCCAACGCGTTTCAAGCCGTGGCAATATCTCGTGACGCAGGTAGTTCCGATCGAACTGCTGATCGGCGTTCGACGGGTCATCCAGCCAGACCAGACCATTCTGCGTAGCATATTCTTCGAGGCTGCTTCGCGATATCTCAAGCAACGGCCTTACCAGCTGGCCAGATGCAAATGGTCGAATCGCGCAGATGCCGGCGAGACCAGCCGGTCCGCTGCCTCGCATCAAATTGAGCAGCAGGGTTTCTGCCTGGTCGTCCTTGTGGTGTGCGCTCAATAACCAGTCATCAGGTTTGAGAAATTCCCCGAGCGCGGCATAACGCGCTTCGCGCGCCGCGGCCTCCAGCCCCATTCCGGATTGCCGGTCTACCTCGACCTTCAGCTCTTGAAACTCGAGCCCGAGCCCCTCGGCGAACTTCTTGCAATGGTCAGCCCAAACATCCGACTCCGCGTGCAAGCCATGCTCGACATGTACAGCAATAACGGCAACCTGGTGTACAGATTGGCTTTTCGCCAGTACATGTAGCAGAACCGCAGAATCGAGACCGCCAGAGAAAGCGACCACGTATCGCGCAGGCGATGTTGAGGCTGCCGAAAGCTCCTCGAGCTGTCGGAGCAGGACATCGGGGGTGAAGCTCACGCCTCTTTGAATTGACCGAAGCTGGCGAGGCGTCGGTGTCGGTTCTCAAGCAGTTGCTCAACCGATAAGGCTTCGAGTTCTTCGATATTCTTCAGCAGCGCATTTCGCAGTACTTGTGCCGCCTGCTCAGGGTCTCGGTGGGCACCGCCCAGCGGTTCTTCGAGTACTTCGTCAACGAGACCGAACCCGCTCAGATCCTTGGCCGTAATCCGCATTGCCTCGGCCGCGTCTTCAGCCTTGTCGGCGCTTTTCCACAGGATCGACGCACAACCTTCTGGCGAGATAACCGAGTAAATCCCGTATTGCATCATGAGCAGGCGATCACCGACACCTATTGCCAACGCACCTCCGGAACCGCCCTCGCCAATCACAACACTGATAATTGGTGTCTTGAGACCGGACATCAGGTACAGGCTGTAGGCGATGGCCTCACTTTGACCACGCTCCTCGGCACCAACGCCCGGATAGGCACCCGGTGTATCGATCAGAGTTACGACAGGCAGTGAAAACTTTTCGGCCATACGCATCAGGCGCTGCGCCTTGCGGTAGCCTTCCGGTTTGGGCATGCCGTAATTGCGACGCACACGTTCTTTGGTATCGCGCCCCTTTTGGTGCCCGATAAACATGACCGCTTTGCCGTCAATTCGGCCAATACCACCGATTATCGCGGAGTCATCCGCATACATACGATCGCCGTGCAATTCCTGAAAGTCCGGCGAAATCATCTCGAGGTAGTCGAGCGTGTATGGGCGCATCGGATGCCGCGCCACCTGCGCAATCTGCCATGCACTCAACTTGGCAAAAATACTCTTGGTCAGCGACTCGCTCTTGGCACGTAGGCGAGCTACCTCTTCATTTATGTTGATCTCAGCATCGTCACCGACAAAGCGTAGCTCTTCGATCTTCGCTTCAAGTTCGGCGATCGGCTGCTCAAATTCTAGGAACTTCAGGTCCATACGATCAAACTCTACATTATTTCGCGGCCCGGTGCGTACAGCATCCGAACATTATTGCTACCCAGTAATTCAGTCAGCTTATCGCGCAATTCACGGCTCGGGCGGACAGCCCATTCAGACCCGAGGCTGAGCCGGGCTTTAGCCGTCGCGCCAATGTATTGCACCGACACGTCACAGCTCCCTTTGCGATGCGGCAAAAGCAAATCGTGGAGTTTGACAAGCAGTTGGTCGCCCTCGCCGTTTGCGGCCAGGCTCAGCACCATGCTCTTTGCACGACTCTCGATAACCCGGTCGATATGCAGGACCTTACTGACATTGACCGTCCAACTGGCCAGGAAATCGTCATAGCGCAGCGCCCCGCTAATTACGACAATCTCATCCTTGACCAACAGGTGCTGAAACTGCTGGAAGGCCTCACTAAACAGGCTAACCTCCATGCGTGCCGTATCATCGTCCAGCACGACACTGACGCGATTACCTCTTTTGCGCAGATCGACAATCAAGCCCGAGACGTTTACCTCTCGACCCCTTCGCGCATAGTCGCGTTCGCCTTTTGTGGTCTGTGGCGCCGGTTCCGCGACCAGTTCGCCCAGTGTACCGTCGACAAAAGCCATGGCGTCGGCACGAATTGCGTGAAAAGGGTGACCGCTCAAATACAGCCCCAATGCTTCTTTTTCGCTGCTTAGCAAAATGCGTTCGGGCCATTCCATGAGATCTACCGGCTCTACTGTTTCTGTGACGACTGCCGCGTCCTCGATACCAAACATGTCGTTTTGCCCGGCGGCAGCGGCTTTCGCTTGTTGATCGGCGCTTCGCAGTGCTTCGGGAACCTGATGCATAAGGCTGCGGCGTGATTGGCCGAAATCACTCATTGCTCCGGCTTTGATCATCGCCTCGAGGGCCCGCCGATTGATCTTGTCGTGATCAATCCGGCGGCAGAATTCAGCCAGCGAGACATACGGCCCGTTTGCCTTGCGCTCCACGATGAGAGAATCGACTGCGGCGCGACCAACGCCCTTGATGGCGCCCAGGCCATACAGAATCGTCTTGTCATCGGAAACGCTGAACGCATATCTCGATTGGTTAATGCTCGGTGCATCGAGATGCAGCGACTGTTTTCGACAGTCATCCTTGAGGGTCACAAGTCGATCCGTGTTATCAAGATCCGCGCTCATCACAGCCGCCATAAATGCCGCCGGATAGTGCGCCTTGAGGTACGCGGTTTGATAAGCGAGTACGGCGTACGCAGCGGAATGTGACTTGTTAAAGCCGTAACCCGCGAACTTCTCCATCAGATCGAAGATTCGCGTTGCCGTACGCTCAGCGACACCGCGTTCGGTGGCGCCCGTTACGAATATCTCGCGCTGCTCGGCCATCTCCTCGGCCTTTTTCTTACCCATCGCCCGGCGCAGCAAGTCCGCGCCTCCGAGCGTGTAGCCGGCAAGTACCTGGGCGATCTGCATGACCTGTTCCTGGTACAGAATCACCCCGTACGTTTCTTCCAGCACGGGCTTGAGGTCGGGATGCAGGTAATCAATGTCCGACTGATTGGTTGAGTGCTTACGCGTTATAAAGTCGTCGACCATGCCGGACTGCAGCGGACCCGGGCGGAACAAGGCGACCAGGGCAACCAGGTCATCGAATTGATCCGGGCGCATACGGCCAATGAGATCGCGCATACCGCTGGACTCCAGCTGGAATACGGCCGCCGTTTGCGTGCTGCGCAGCAACTCGAAGGTCTTCTTATCGCGATCCGGAATGCGCGTAATGTCGAAATCAGTTTCGTCGGTGGTTGCCCTGACGATCTTCACCGCCCAATCAATAATTGTCAGCGTTTTGAGACCAAGGAAGTCAAACTTGACCAGCCCAACGGCCTCCACGTCATCCTTGTCCAGTTGCGTAATCGTGCTCGTGCCACCGTCTTCACAGTAGAGAGGCGTGAAGTCGGTCAATCGATCGGGCGCGATAACGACTCCGCCGGCATGCTTGCCGGCGTTACGTGCCAGTCCTTCCAGTGAGCGGGCCAGATCGATGATCGCACTTACCTCTTCATCGTCCCGGTACATGGACGCCAGTTCTTCTGACTGCTCGAGCGCTTTTTCGAGCGTCATGCCTATCTCGAACGGCACTTGTTTGGCGATCCGGTCGACAAAGCCATACGGCTGGCCAAGGACTCTCCCGGTGTCGCGGATTACCGCCTTGGCGGCCATGGTGCCGAACGTAATAATCTGGGCAACACGATCCCGCCCATAAGCCTCGGCGACGTATTCAATGACCCGGTCACGACCTTCCATGCAGAAATCGATATCGAAGTCAGGCATCGACACACGTTCAGGGTTGAGGAAACGTTCGAACAGCAGGTCGTGTTGCAGCGGATCGAGGTCCGTGATGCCCAGCACCCAGGCAACAAGCGACCCCGCGCCCGAGCCTCGACCAGGCCCGACCGGCACATCATTTTCACGAGCCCAGCGGATAAAGTCGGCAACAATCAGGAAGTAGCCCGGAAAACCCATGCTGCTGATAACTCCCAGCTCTGTCCCCAGCCTGTCGTAGTACGGCACGCTTTTGGCTTCGCGTTCCTTGCTTGCAACCGACTCGACATCAAATTTGATTTCGAGTTTCGCGGCAAGTCCCTTGCGTGCCTCGGCCTCGAGGAATTCCGCCTCCGTCTGTCCCTTTGGAACAGGAAATGCCGGCAATACACTGTGCCCGAGTTTCAACTCGAAATTGCAGCGGCGAACGATTTCACCGACGTTCTCAAGCGCTGAGGGAATATCGGCAAACAACTCGCTCATCTCTGCTGAACTGCGAAGATACTGCTGCTCACTGTAGATCTTTGGACGGTCGGGATCCGCGAGCCCGCGGCCCTGCTGAATGCAGACTCGAGCTTCATGTGCATTGAAGTCGCCGCCGTCCAGGAAACGAACATCGTTACTGGCAACAACTGGCACACCCATGACGCTCGCAAGTCTAAGGCTCGATTGCAGCACCTCTTCCTCACCAGCGCGCGCTGTTCGAATCAGCTCAAGGTAGAAACGATCGCCAAAAATCTTCCGCCAACCCTGCAACAGGGCCTTCGCCTCGCCGACATGACCATTGAAGAGCGCATGCCCGATATCTCCATGCAGGCCACCGGACAAAGCAATGAGCCCGCTGCACGACGCTTCAGTAAGCCATTCGCGACGCACCATCGGCTCGCCGCGAACTCTGCCTTCGAGAAAGGCCTTAGTCAGCAACGTTGACAGGTTCCGGTAGCCACCTTCGCTCTGGCACAGCAGCACCAGCGAAAACGGTCGTTCGTCATCATCATCATTCGCGATGCGCAGGTCCGCGCCAATGATTGGCTTGACACCGGCCGCGATGGCTTTCTTGTAAAACTTAACCATACCGAACAGGTTGTTCTGGTCGGTCAGAGCGACCGCTGGCATGCCGTCTTCGGCGCAGCGGTCCATTAACGCGGCGATACGCACCGTACTATCGACCAGTGAGTACTCTGTGTGTACGTGAAGATGGGAAAAGGCCATGGTCGTCATCCGGCTAACCTGACCGGGGCAAAGCTCTGCCGATGTTGCTCGCACGGACCATGCTCACGCAGCCGTGCCCGGTGTAACTCGGTTCCGTAGCCTTTATGCCGGGCAAACCCATAGTCGGGATAGAGCGCATCCATCTCAATCATGATGCGATCACGAGTCGTTTTGGCGATGATGGATGCCGCACTGATAGCCGGTACGCAGGAATCACCCCCAACAACAGCTTCACCGGCGAGAATGCGACCGTGGAAGCACAGGTTTGGCAAGCGATTTCCGTCGACCTGCACTCCTCCCGGTGTTACTGACAGCCCCAGGATCGCGCGCCGCATTGCCAGCATGGTTGCTGCGAGAATATTGATCGCGTCAATTTCCGCAGGGTCCGCCCAGGCAACCGACCACGACGCTGCGTTATGCATGATTTCTTCGCGTAACGCATTGCGGCGGGCGGCACTGAGTTTCTTGGAGTCATCCAGACCGTCGATCGGACGATCCGGGTTCAGTATTACGGCCGCTGCAACGACCGGACCGGCCAGCGGTCCGCGCCCGGCTTCGTCGACCCCGGCGACAGGCCCTGAAAATTGAAACAAATTGACTTGTTGCATTGGCAGCGGAAGAGTCTTGGATCTCTTTCTAGTTTGTCGAATTTGCGAGCGATATGACAGCGTCGGCTGCGCGATCATCCGCAGCGAGCGCCAATTCCGTGCGCAGTGTAGCAAATCGCCTGCTGATCTCCTCACGCCTTTCCGGATCCTCCAGCAGCCCGCTGACTGCGTCTGCCATGGCCTCTGGCGTCACATCTTCCTGAATAAATTCTGGTATCAGCGGTTCTTCTGTCAGCAGGTTCGGTATCGTGAAATAGTCAGTTTTCAGCAATCTGAACGTCTTCAGGATCAAGCCCGATAATTTGGCGATCTGGTATGCCGCCACTGTTGGTTTGCCCAGCAGCGCCGACTCCAGAGCTGCCGTACCGGATGCGAGCAACACGACGTCTGCTGCAGACATGACGTCAATCGATCTGCCATCAACCAGTGTAAACCTCTCTGCCACACCCGCATCGGCCAGTTGCGCCTCGAACATCGGCCTGAGTTTGGGCGATGCGATTGCCGCGACGAAGCGCAGGTCCTTGTGGCGTTGTACGAGCAGTGCTGCCGCCATCGCCAGCAGTGGGCCGAGACGCTGGACTTCGCCGGCACGACTGCCGGGCAGAACTGCGACCAGCAAACCGGGATCCAGACCGAGCGTCTTCCGTATCGGCGTCGTGTCCCTGACGCACTGCAGACTGTCTGCCTTGGGGTGTCCTACGAAAACGGCATCGACGCCCTGGTGCTCGTAAAGGGACTTCTCAAAAGGCAGTATGCACAAGACTCGATCTGCCGCCTTACGGATAGTCTTGATGCGGCCTGCTCGCCAAACCCAGATTGACGGACTGACGTAATGAATGGTTCGAATGCCCGCCTTGCGCAGTGCTTTCTCAAGACCAAGGTTGAAGTCCGGCGCATCAATGCCGACAAACACATCGGGTGGGGATGCACGCCAGCGCTCAACCAGCGAACGTCGCAACTTCAACAAACGCGGAATGTGTGCCAGCGGTTCTATGAGACCGAAAACGGCGAGCGCGTCTGAATCTTCCCATTGCTCGCAACCAGCAGCTAGCATCTCCGGTCCGGCTACACCCTCGAAGGTAGCATCGGGCAACTGCTTGCGTATTGCGCGGATCAGACCTGCACCCAAAAGGTCACCGGATGCCTCGCCCGCGACCAGCCCAATTCGCATTCCCGATGGCCTAACGGATCAAACCGCGTTCCGAGGAACGCAGGGATTCGAGAAATAGCTGCAGCTCAGGCTGTTCGGCGGTGCGCCCGGCAATTTCGTCGATTGCTTCTGCAAGCTTCAGGCCTTTTCGATATACGAGTCGATAAGCGTCTTTGATATTGCGAATCTGGGCCGTATCGAAACCACGTCGCTTAAGCCCCTCGCTGTTGATGCCGCGTGGAATGGCGGGACTACCTGCCGCCGTTGTATACGCCGGAACATCGCGATTGATACCGGCATACATACCCACAAAAGCATGCGCACCAACATGGCAAAACTGATGTACGCCCGAAAAGCCGCCAAAAATTGCCCAGTCACCCACATGTACGTGACCTGCTAACGTCGCGTTGTTAGCCAGGATCGTCTGGTTGCCGATGATGCAATCATGAGCAATATGCACATACGCCATGATCCAGTTGTCATCGCCCAGCACCGTTTCCCATCTGTCCTGCGTGGTACCGCGACTGATCGTGCAATACTCACGAATCGTGTTGCGATCGCCGATGATCAGGCGCGTAGGCTCACCGGCATACTTCTTGTCTTGCGGGTCGTCGCCGATCGACGCGAATTGGTATATGTGATTGTCTTTGCCGATAACGGTGGGGCCGTTGATCACAACGTGACTGTCCACCTGCGTGCCACTGCCGATTTCGACTTCGTCGCCGATAATCGAATATGGGCCAATCTGCACATCGTCCGCGATTTTCGCAGTGTTGGAAACAATTGCTGTAGCGTGAATCAACCTGTTTCTCCCGGCGCACAAATTATCATTGCCGACGCAACTACTTCATCGTCAACGCGTGCCTCACAGCGGTACCACCACATGCCGCGCTTTACCTTGTCGGCATCAACATGGATAAGCAAGCGCTCGCCGGGAACTACCGGACGTCGAAATCGCGCATCTTCAACGCGGGCCAGAAAATAGAGCGGCTTCGGAAACAGGTCTCCATTGCTGATATGCGATAAGACACCGCCTGCCTGCGCCATCGCTTCGATAATAAGTACACCCGGCATGACCGGGTTACCGGGAAAATGCCCAGCAAAATGCGGCTCGTCGGCAGAGACGTATTTTATCGCCGTAACCGATTCGTGCGGTGTACAAGCAACAACCTCGTCAAGCATCAGAAATGGCTCGCGATGCGGCAAAATTTCATTGATGGCTGACACATCCAGCGGATAGGAATACTTTGTCACTTGTTGTCCTTCTCCAACTTGCTTACCCGCTCCAGTAGCTTGTCGATACGGCGAAACATCGCAACCCTCCGGTTCCACGTGCGCACACCCTCGACCGGGAAATTCGATGCATAGCCACCGGGCTCCGTAATACTTTTGCTGACCATACCCTTACCGTTGATGATCACGTCATCGCAAATCGTGATATGGCCCGCCACGCCAACCATACCGGCGAGCAGGCAGCGCTTGCCGATATGCGCGCTACCAGCGACAGCGACCGAGGACGCCATCGCCGTGTGCTCACCGATATGCACGTTATGCCCTATCTGAATCTGGTTATCGAGACGTACACCATTCTCTATAACCGTATCCTCTATCGCCCCGCAGTCGATCGTCGTGCTGGCCCCGACTTCGACGTCATTGCCGATCCGCACACCGCCGAATTGCGGGACTGATACCCAGCCTTCATCTGTCATCGCATTGCCAAAGCCATCGGCACCAATGACAGATCCTGAGTTGAAAACACAACGGTCTCCGGTCGATACACTGCGAACGAAAGTCACATTAGCGTTTAAGCGGCAATCGTCGCCAATCACGCAATCAGGGCCGACTACCGTGCCCGGCCCGATATAACTGTTTTCGCCGATGACAGCGCGTTCTTCGACTACCGCATTGGCTGCAACATGCGCCGTACTCGCAATCGATGCTGTGTCCGCAACGACTGCCGTCGCATGCACACCCGCCGCGTAAACCGGACGTGGCTGGATGAACGCGGCAATTCTCGCGTAACACGCATAGGGATTTTCGTGAACCAGCACCGCAGTGGGACAATCCGGCGCATCGTCCGCACACAAAATAACGGCAGCTGCCTGGGTCGAAGGCAGCTGCCTTTTGAATGCGGAACTGGAAAGAAAGCTCAGCGAGCTTGAACTGGCATTCGAGAGTGGCGCAACGCCATCAACAATGATGGCGGGGTCGCCGATCAGTTCACAGCTGAATCGTTGCGCCAGTTCTCCGAGGCTGATCGGCATCCGTCAGACAACGCCTGACTTTACCTGGCGCCTGTCGCCTGGAAGCTGGCTTCGACGGCTCGAAGAACCTCCTCCGTGATGTTCACCGCGGTACTCGCGAACAAAACACCATCGCCAACAACGAGGTCATAGCCTTGCTCTGCAGCATAGTCCTGTACTTCTTTCAGTATTGAACGTTGCAGCAGACCCAGTTCCTCGTTCTGGCGCAGGTTCAGATCTTCGCGGAACTCGGTTTGCAAGCGGGTGACTTCACGTTGCAGATCGCGCAGATTTTTCTCTGCATTGCGACGTTCAGTCTCGCCCATCACAGCGACGTCCTTTTGCACTTTGGCCGACAGATCTTCAAATTCTTTTTGCTTTGCCAAGAACTCGCGTTGCCGTGGCGCAAACTCTTCCTGCAAAGCATCCATGGCGGCTTTCGTTTGCGGCGACCGCTCCATCAATGCCGGAATATTAACTACACCAATTTTCAATTGCTGCGCGTTGACAGGCAGTGCAAAAGCGCAAACGAGCGCGATGCCTACGGCCACTCTAACTATCTGTTGCTTTACAAGACTCATAAACAATTCAATCCTTAAAACGCCTGACCAATTGAGAACTGGAACCGTTCCAGTTCATCTCTATAATATCTATCGTTGCCGAGGTACTCATTCAGCGGGTATGCGTAACTAAAGCTAAACAGCCCCAGCGGCGCCAGCCATTGTACGCCAATACCGACGGACGAACGCAGTTCGTTGAAATCCGGCTTGTACTCGACGGGCGACCCAAGCTTATCCGTAAAACTGACCTCACCCGTATTGAACACGTTGCCAATATCATAAAAAAGGCTGGCTCGTGCCTGGCTCGCGAACTTGGCCGGAAGCGGAAGTATAAGCTCTACCTGACTTGCAACCAACATATTGCCGCCGTAAGGGCGGCCAAAACTGTCGCGCGGCCCCAGGTAGGACTCGCGGAAGCCGCGTACGGACTGCGGCCCGCCGCCATAATACTGCTTAAAGGGCGGCGCCGCGGTCGTATCGCCGTAAGCCTGCGCGAGGCCGAGTTCGGTATTCAGCCTGACCACCCATTTGCCACGAAACAACGGAAAGTACTTCGTAAAATTGTAGCGTGCTGTGTAGTACTCAACATCACTGCCCGGGACTGCTGTTGACAAAATCAACTGCTGACGTGTGCCGCGATTAGCAAAAAGCGCCCGGTTACGACTATCGAATGTCCAACCAAGGACGAGCTCAAACGTGTCGAAAGCAGTACCGAAAAGGGTGAAACCACTGCCGGTTTCTGTTTCAAAATAGTCGCCGTTATTCCTGACCCACTCCTGCGCCTGCAGCGTGCTGTTGTCCGACGCAACTAACTCTGCATGCTGATAAGACAAACCCAGGGACAGCGACTGATATTCAGTCACCGGATATCCATAGTCGATTGATGCGCCAGCGCTGGTTGTCGAAAAGTCCGACGATGCCGACGTAAACTGGGTGATGTCCCGATAATTGACACTCATCGTGCGACGAATTCCGTCCATCGATCGATAAGGATCCGTGTGCGACAAACTATAGAGTTTTTGATAACGCCCTGACACCGCCTCAAGAGCTACGCGATTGCCCGTGCCGAGAAAGTTCGTGTGCACGATGCTGCCATTCAACATCAGTTTCTGTGAGTCAGAATAACCGAGGCCACCGCTAAATTGACCCGGCATGCGGTATTCAAGATCAAATTCTACGTCGACCAGATCGGGGCTGCCTGGCACAGGCACTGTGTTCGTCTCGGCAGATTCCACATATGGCAATCTTTGCAGGCGGACCTTTGAGCGATCGACAAGCCGGTTAGAAAGGTATGCACCTTCCATCTGACGCATTTCGCGCCGCAACACTTCATCGTCGACTTCACTAATGCCGTTAAAGTTTATGCGCCGAACATAAACGCGGCTCTGCGGATTGATGTAAAAAGTAATTTCCGCTTCTTTGGTTTCACGATTAAGTTCGGGAACCGCTTCAACTTCCGCATTCGCGTAGCCCTGTTCGCCAAACCGCAATTCCATCAACTCGCCAGACTGTGTCAGCATGTTCTGGTTAAAGACAGAACCTGGCTTGGCAAGCACGAGCGCACGTAACTGTGGCTCGGGAATAACCATATCGCCGACAAGTTTTACATTCGAAACCGTATACAGTTCGCCTTCGTGAATTCCTATGGTAACGAAGATGTCTTTCTTGTTTGGTGAGATTGCTACCTGAGTTGAATCAACACGAAAATCGGCATAGCCGCGATCCATATAGAAGGAACGCAGAATCTCAAGGTCGCCTTCCAGTGCCTCCTTGGAATAGCGATCATCCTGTCGGATCCATGACAACCAGTTCGCGGTATCGAGCTCAAAAGTGTCGCGAATATCCTTTTCTTCAAAAACCGTGTTGCCAACGATATTGACCTGACGAATCTTTGCCCGATCGCCCTCGACAACATCAATCTTGATGCGAACTGTGTTATTCGGACGTTCCAGCACCGACGTGTCAACGACAACACCATACTTGCCTCGATCGTAATACTGCTCGCGCATGAAACTCTGCACGCTATCCAGCACTGATCGATCGAAGGTCTTGCCTTTGGCCAGGCCGACACCGCGCAGGGATTCCATAAGATCTTCGGTCTTGATGTCCTTATTGCCTTCGATTTCGAAGCTCTCAATCGATGGCCTCTCTTTCACCGCAACAATCAATGTATCGCCATCACGACGTATTTCGATATCGTCGAACAGTCCCTGTCCGTAGAGCGCACGAATCGACTCCTGGATGCGGATACTGTCAACTCTGTCGCCGACATTTATAGGCAGGTAATTGAAAACCGTTCCTTCAGCGATTCTTTGCAGGCCTTCGACGCGCATATCGCGCACGACGAACCCCTCCTGCGCTAGTGCAGAAAGTGGCAGCAGAAGACACAGCCCCAGGGCCGCCAACTTCAATTTCTTGCAACGCGAATTCATATTTTTCTTGTCATCTCTCATTAAGTGCGTAGTTCCTGCCTAGCTCACTATTCTCACAATATCGTTATAAAACGCGAAGCTCATTAGAAGAATAAGCGCAAAAATACCGAACTGCTGTCCAATTATTTGCGATCGCTCTGACAGCGGGCTGCCTTTCACAAGCTCGATCGACTGAAATACGATTTGCCCACCATCGAGAACTGGTACCGGCAATAAATTGAGCACGCCGAGACTGATGCTGATTAACGCAAGAAACGCGAGGTACTCATTCACACCGCGGCGAGCTGAACTGCCGGCATATTGAGCAATATTGATGGGACCGCTGATGTTCTTCATCGATACATCACCCGTTACCATGCGTCCCAGCATACGCAGTGTAAACACGGTTGATGTCCACGTCCGCTGCGTTGCCTGAGCCACGGACTCAACAGGGCCGAACTTACGCAGGTGTGCATAATCCCCATAGTCGTTAGAGCCGCGAACACCAAGTAACCCGCGTACTTCACCTTCCACTTCCTGGCGCCCCAGGACGATATCCATCTCGAATTGCCTGCCGTCCCTGAAGTAGCCGATCGAAACAGCCTGGTCAGGCCTTGTTGCAACGACCTCAATCAGATCCGAGTAATTGCTGATGCTGTTTCCATCGATCGAAACAATTCGATCACCGACAGCCATCCCGGCACCGGCCGCCGCACCGCCCTCGGTCAGCTCTGCGATGACAGCCGGCGGCTGCCAGGGTTCGAAACCCAATCCATCAAATAGCATGTTGGGTTCCGTTAACCGTGACGCATCCTCACCGACAATGATCAATGCTCGGCGTTGTCGGCCGTCCGCAGACTCCAGCGTCAGAGGAACCCGTCCGTCACCGACGAGCTGGTCGAAAATATTGACGAGCGTTGACTCCCAGTCTGCTGTGTCAACTTCGCCTACCGCGACAATCTTATCGCCAAATTCCAAACCAGCTCGAGCCGCGTAGGACTGCGGCTCGACATCACCCACTGCCGGCTGCAGCGTTGGAATTCCGTTTAGAAACAAAACCCAGTACGCGAAAATCGCGAACAGGAAATTAAATAACGGGCCCGCCAGTAGCACGGCGATTCTCGCCGGAACCGGACGATGATCGAAAGCCCGACCTTCATCTTCGGGGTCGACCGGCCCTTCGCGTCCATCGAGAAACCGCACGTATCCGCCTAACGGTATCGCCGAAATGCAAAATTCGGTGCGGTCTTTGCCACGCACCCACGTCCAGACAGGCTTCCCAAAACCAACGGAAAACCTCAGCACTTTCATGCCAGACCAACGACCGACTATGTAGTGGCCATACTCATGGATCGTCACGAGAATGCTGATCGCGACGATGAAAGCCAGGACACTTGTTAGTGCATCACCCATTGATAGCCATATCCTCTAACGAATGCTCATCGCATAGTATTGACTTGCGACTCTGGCAGCAGTTCCAACCAGTGTCACAGCTGTGCCATGAATTGAAACTGAACGAGGGCGTCATTTCAGCCCCACCCAACTTGCGCCCAGCGCAAATAAAGGCGCCGCTGCCGCGACACTATCGATTCTATCCAGCACACCGCCGTGTCCCGGAAACAGTGTACCGCTGTCCTTAACGCCGGAATTGCGCTTGAACATGCTGATCGTCAGGTCACCTACAACGGACAAACACGCAGCCGCCAGGCAAAAAGGCACAAATACACTGAGATCCGTCCCGACCCAAACGGATCGCACAGACGCTAACAGACCAACAGCAACAAGCCCACCGATAACGCCTTCCCAGGTCTTGCCCGGGCTGATACTCGGAGCGAGCTTTACTCTGCCCATGGTCTTGCCCGCAAAAAACGCCCCGCTGTCTGCCACCCAGACAACCAATAACGCAAACAACAGTATGGATGGATCGGCCTGGTAAAGTAACACCAGCGCCAGGTAAACCGGCACGAGGACAAATACTCCAACGATCCAGCGAACCGCAAGTGGAATAGCTGTTGGATAGAAAAATGTCCACACGAGCGCCACCACCCACCACGCCAGCGAGATTTTTAACACCAGGCTTGCATCCATACCTGGCACAAATGTCACTGCCGCGAGCAAAACCCCGATGCCACATACGTACAAAATTCGCATGGCGTTGCCGGATGTGCCGAGAAACGCGGACCACTCCCAGGCGCCGGCGAGTATCACCGCAATAATTACAACCTGGGCGACCATCGGCGGAACGAAGAACAGGACTAACGTCAGCAGCAGCAAGGCTATGATGGCTGTAATTACCCTCTGCTTCATGAGCTGACTGCCTCTATCTGCTCAGCGGTATGGCCGTATCGGCGCTGTCGCTGTGCAAAGAAATCCAATGCTGCATCAAACTGCTCTGCACCAAAATCCGGCCACAGCGTGTCGCAAAAATACAGCTCCGAATACGCCAGGTGCCAAAGCAAAAAATTGCTGATTCGCCGCTCACCGCCAGTCCTGATCAAAAGATCCGGATCCGGCAAGTCACCCAACTGAAGCTCCCGAGCTACAGCCGCATCATTGATGTCATCTACGGAAATCTGGCCATCGACCGCACGCCCGGCCAGGCGTTTCGCAGCCTGGGCGATATCCCAACGTCCACCGTAGGCAACCGCAACCATTAACCGTAGACCAGTGTTTGAACTTGTCTGCTCTTCAGCACTGGCAATCTTCTCGACGAGGTTGGCCTGCAATCGCTCTCGAGCTCCAATAAATTCAAGGCGTACGTTATTACGATGCAGGTCGTCGACCTCTCGTTGCAGCGCCTCGACAAAAAGTCCCATCAGCTTGCTGACTTCTTCTCGGGGCCTGGACCAGTTTTCGCTACTAAAAGCGAATAAAGTCAAGACCTTAACACCGTGCTTACCGGCCGCTTCAACGGCCTGTCGTACCGAGCCAACGCCGGATCGATGCCCTGCGTGACGCGGCAAAGCACGTTTTCTGGCCCACCGGCCATTACCATCCATGATTATGGCGACGTGCTCGGGGATGTGGTCGTTCGCTGTCATTGATGAATAAAAGAAATCCGCCAGGGACGTCCTAGATTTCCAATAACTCGCTTTCTTTCTCAGCCAGTACCTTGTCGATTTCAGCCACGTACTTGTCAGTGATTGCCTGGATTTCATCATGTGCCCGGTGTTCGTCGTCTTCGCCAATCATCTTCTCCTTGAGCAGATCCTTGGCGTCGCCAAGCGCATCGCGACGAATGTTTCTGATAGCGATGCGTCCACCTTCCGCTTCATGGCGGACAATACGAATCATGTCTTTCCTGCGTTCTTCTGTCAGCGCCGGCAGCGGCACTCGAATGACTGTACCCGCGGAGACCGGATTCAATCCGAGATCGGACGTCATAATGGCCTTCTCAATAACGGCTACCATGTCTTTCTCCCAGGGCGTCACGATCAACGTGCGTGAATCCTCGATACCAACATTGGATACCTGGTTCAACGGAACCTGTGAGCCGTAATACTCGACGGTAATGTGATCAAGGAGGCTCGTATGGGCACGGCCCGTCCGGATCTTGGTAAATTCCTGCTGCAACGCTGCCACGCTCTTGGACATGCGTTCACCTGCATCTTTCTTAATGTCATCCAACACGTCTATACCCTCTTTGCTCGGTTCTGAACGGCGTGCTACCTGAGTCAGGCTGTTACTACAGTGCCGACCTCATCACCCGAAATGGCCTGAATCAAGGCGCCCGCCTGGCCCAGGTCGAATACACGCAGCGGCAGATCATTGTCGCGACACATCACAATAGCCGTCGCATCCATAACAGACAGTTTATCTGCAAGTACCGTATCGAACGACACCGTGTCGTAACGCTTGGCAGACGGATTCCTCACGGGGTCGTCATCGTAAACGCCGTCCACCTTGGTCGCTTTGAGCAAGACGTCCGCCCCGATCTCGATGGCGCGCAGACTTGCCGCAGTATCGGTGGTAAAGAATGGATTGCCGGTTCCGGCAGCGAGAATGACTACACGCCCTTTCTCAAGGTGGCGAATGGCCCGGCGGCGTATGTAGTCCTCGCACACTTCGTGGATTTGCAACGCGGACATGACGCGCGCAAACACGCCGGCCGACTCGAGTGCGTCCTGAATCGCCAGGGCGTTCATGACCGTGGCAAGCATGCCCATGTAGTCGCCAGTGACCCGATCCATTCCGGCTCGGGCGAGGCCTGCACCACGGAAAATGTTGCCGCCACCGATGACAATTGCAATCTCGACGCCGCTGTCGCGGGCAGTGGCTATTTCAGCGGCGATGCGCTGAATGACCTTGGGTTCGATGCCGTAGTCGAGGTCGCCCATCAGTGCTTCACCACTGAGTTTCAGCAAAACGCGACGGTATCGAACCGGGGAGTCACTCATAAATGCATGCCTTGTATTGTTCGACTCGGTCGGGCGCCGTTTTCCAGGCGATCCGAAAGGCCATTGATTCTAGCGTATTCGAAGCTGCTAGTCTCTATTAAATCAAAGGCTTAAACGACATTACTCAGATTTGTCGTTATCCTTTTTTCGCGTCCTCGATCTGTTTCATGACCTCGTCCGCGAAGTTTTCCTGCTTCTTCTCGATGCCCTCGCCAACTTCGAAACGCACAAATGCGGAGACGGTCGCGCCGGCACCCTTCAGCAGCTTGCCAACGCTGACATCGGGATCCTTGACGAACGGCTGACCGACCAGCGTGATTTCCTTGAGAAACTTGTTAATGCGACCGAGAACCATCTTTTCGACGATTTCGGCAGGCTTGCCGGAATCCAGCGCCTGCTCGGTCAGAATGCGTTTCTCGTTCTCCAGGGTTTCTGCAGGAACACCAGTCTCATCGATGCAGGTCGGGTTGCTGGCCGCGACGTGCATGGCGATGTCACGAGCCAGCGCTTCGTCACCGCCTTCCAGGGCAACTACAGCGCCAATACGTGCACCGTGCGTGTAACTGGCCAAAACGCCGCCAGATTCAACGAACGCGATGCGTCGAACGCCGATGTTTTCGCCTACCTTGCTGATCAGCTCGGTGCGGGCCAGCTCAACCGTACGTCCGTCAGGCAGCGTCTCGGCAGACAGGGCTTCGACGTCTGTTGTGCCGGCGGCAAGCGCGGTCGCAGCAACTGCGTCAGAAAACGCCGTAAAATTCTCGTCTTTGGCGACAAAATCCGTCTCCGAATTCACCTCGACAATAACGGCCTTGTTGCCTTCTGCAGCAACTACAATGCGGCCATCAGCCGCTACGCGACCCGCCTTCTTGTCAGCTTTTGCCTGACCAGACTTGCGCAAATGCTCCGCAGCAGCATTGAGATCGCCACCGGTCTCTACCAGCGCTTTCTTGCACTCCATCATGCCAGCGCCAGTGCGCTCACGGAGTTCTTTGACCATCGATGCACTAATCGACATCTTCTTACCTCTTAAACGTTATTCGTCAGCGGACTTGTCGCCCGCCTTGCCATCTGTGTCGCTGTCAGCCGCTTTCTTGGCCGTCTTCTTCGGTGCCGCTTTAGCCGCTTTCTTGGCTGTCTTCTTGGCAGCTTTTTTGGCGGTTTTCTTGGCTGGCTTTTCGTCAGCCGCCTTCTCAGCCGGCACCTTGTCCGCTTTCGCATCCTTTACGTCAGACTTTTTGGCTTCGACTGGCTCGGCTTCAGGCTTTTTGGCTTCGACCGGCTTCGTATCAGACTCCGTCTCGTCCGCTGCCTTCTCATCTGCCTTGCTGTCAGCATCTTCAGCTTTGGCCTTTTTAGCCGGCGCCTTCTTGATGACTGCCTTCTTCTTGGCCGGGCCCTTCTTGGCCGCTTTTTTCTTGCGGCCCGTCGATTTCTTGACCTTGCCCTCAGCGTCCAGCTCTACGAATTCGTCTTCGCCAAGCGCGACTTCCGGCAATGATGCTTTGCCTTCGATAGCGGCGTCGGCGATCATCGCGGCATAAAGCTCAATAGCGCGCATGGCGTCGTCGTTTCCAGGAATGACATAGTCGACGTTATCCGGCGAACAATTCGTATCGACGATGGCGACGACCGGGATTCCAAGTTTGCGGGCCTCGCGTACTGCAATGTCTTCGTGATCGACGTCGACGATGAAAAGCACGTCCGGCAAGGACTTCATGTCCTTAATACCGCCGAGACTGCGATCGAGCTTCTCCTGCTCACGGCTCAGGCCAAGAATCTCTTTCTTCGTAAGACCCTCGAAACCGCCCTCTTCGGCCATTTTCTCTAACGTCATCAGACGTTTCACCGACTGGCGAATCGTCTTGTAGTTCGTGAGCATGCCGCCCAGCCAACGATAACTGACGAAAGGCATTTCGGCTCTGTTCGCGTGAGTGCGCATGGCTTCACGCGCAGCTCGTTTGGTACCAACGAACAGGATCTTGCCGCCATCAGCGACTGTAGCCTTTACGAACGCACAGGCTTCGCGCGCCAACGGAAGGCTCTTTTCGAGGTTAATGATATGAATTTTGTTACGATCGCCAAAGATGTAGGGTGCCATCTTCGGGTTCCAGTAACGGGTCTGGTGACCAAAATGCACGCCAGCCTCTAGCATCTGGCGCATGGAAACGTCTGCCATTTTATTTCTCCGGGTTATGCCTCCGATCACCCCATCTCGCAACCCCCATTTTTGGTGGGCACCCAGCGTTATGTGACGGTGATCGTGTGGATTAATTGCCTCTTGGGCGCGCGCTTTATACCATAGCCGGTTGCGGCCAACAACGACTAATATATTGAGGGAAGTTTTGGGGGTCGGATCGCTTTTTCACGATTTCTGGAAAAGCGATCCGACCCCCTTTCGATAAAATGACAGTAACGATCAAAACAGCTGACGAGCAAGACAAAATGCGGGTTGCCGGACGCCTGGCAGCCGATGTACTGGATATGATCGGTGATTATGTCAAACCAGGTGTCACAACGGATGAGCTCGATACTATCTGCCACCGTTATATCACCGAGGTACAGGACGCGATTCCCGCGCCGCTCAACTACCGCGGCTTCCCCAAGTCGATCTGCACGTCGGTTAACCACGTCGTTTGCCACGGCATTCCGGGCGATCGCATGCTTAAGGCCGGCGATGCGCTCAATATCGATATCACTGTCATTAAGGACGGCTTTCACGGCGACACGAGTCGCATGTTCTTTGTCGGCAAGCCCGGCATACAGGCGCAGCGCCTGTCACAAGTGGCTTTCGACGGAATGTGGCTGGGCATAAACGAGCTGGCTGCCGGCAAGCGACTCGGAGACGTTGGCGCCGTCATTCAGAAACATGTCGAGAAAAACCGATGTTCAGTCGTCCGCGAGTATTGTGGCCATGGCATTGGCCGGGTATTTCATGAAGATCCGCAAGTGCTGCACTACGGTCAGCGTGGAACAGGCCTGGAACTCAAGGCAGGAATGACAATGACTGTCGAGCCGATGGTAAACGCCGGCAAACGGCAGGTTAAGCTGTTGCCCGACGGCTGGACTGTTGTCACGAAAGATCACAGCCTTTCAGCCCAGTGGGAACACACCGTGCTCATTACCGCAAGCGGCTACGAGGTTCTGACGCTGGGCGCCGCGGATCGATAGCACTGTATTTATTTATTAAACAATGAGTTATAAGCCAACTGAATGGGCTGAATCCTTCGCAGAAGATGCTGCTATCGGCATTCTGTGCGAGGCACTGGTGGAGAACGAACCTGGCAGCGCCCGCAAGGCGCTCGATCTGGCCAGCGAAAACATTGTGCAGCGATTTCATGCCGGTGAGTCAGTCACCGACCTGGTTCACCTGCGCGCGGCGGTCATTGATCAATTGCTGACTTACTTGTGGCGCAGCCACGCGAATTACTGCGCTTCAGTGGCTTCCCTCGTGGCTGTAGGTGGCTATGGCCGGGCGGAATTACACCCCTATTCCGATGTCGACATCCTGTTACTGGTGCCCGATGAGCTCCCTGGCAGTGTAGAGCCCGAACTGTCGGATTTCATCACCGCACTCTGGGACGTGGGGCTCGAGATCGGCCACAGCGTGCGCACAGTTGCGCAATGTGTCGATGAGGCGACGAGGGATCTGACGGTCGCCACCACGCTCATCGAGGCGCGACTCATCGACGGCCCTGTATCATTGTTCGAAGAGATGCTGGAGAACACCGCTCCGGATCGAATCTGGCCACCAGATAAGTTTTTCGAGGAAAAGCGCAAAGAACAGATTGCCCGGCATCACCGCTACGACGACACCGGGTACAACCTCGAGCCCAACGTCAAAGGCAGCCCGGGTGGTCTGCGCGACATTCAGATGATCGGCTGGGTCGCCAAACGCCATTTCGGTGTGCAGACACTCGATGAACTGGTGCAGCACAAGTTCCTGACACCTATGCAGCTACAGCGGCTCAACGAAGGCCAGGCCTTTCTGTGGCGAGTGCGATTCGGGCTGCACATACTGACCGGGCGCCGCGAAGATCGAATTCTGTTCGATCATCAGATCAACCTCGCCAAACTGCTTGGATACGAGGACGCCACCTATACGCTGGCCGTCGAACAGCTCATGCAGCGCTACTACCGCTCCGTAATGGAGCTGAGTCGCCTTAACGAGATGCTGTTGCAGTTGTTTGAAGAGGCCATCCTCATGGATCCAACAGCGGCCCCGGAGCCGCTCAACGAGCGATTCCAGATCAAGAACGGTTATCTGCAGACCGTTGACGACCAGGTTTTCAATAATGACCCCTCCTCTTTGCTCGAAGTTTTTCTGTTACTGCAGCAAAATTCGGACATTCGCGGCGTTAGCGCGTACACGGTCGGGCTCATCAAGCGGAGTCTTTACCTGATTGACGAAGGGTTCCGCCAAAACCCGCGCAATCACAGGTTATTCCTGCAGATTCTGCGCGCTCCAGAGGGCGTCACGCACGAACTTCGGCGCATGAACCTGTACGGCGTCCTGGGTCTTTATATTCCGGCCTTTGGGAGGATCGTCGGGCGCATGCAATACGACCTGTTTCATGCGTACACGGTCGACGAACATACATTATTCGTCGTCAGCAACCTGCGGCGCTTTGCGCTGCCACGCTATAACAAGGAATTCCCCTTCTGCAGTCCCATTATGCAGGCGCTGGAAAAGCCCGAAATCGTCTACCTGGCCGGCTTGTTTCATGACATCGCCAAAGGTCGCGGCGGCGATCACTCTGAATTGGGCGCCGTGGACGCGGAGTCGTTTTGCCTCGAGCACGGTCTTGGTGAATACGATGCACGTACCGTGGCATGGCTGGTACGCAACCACTTGATCTTGTCGACAACAGCGCAAAAGAAAGACATCGGTGACCCGAATGTGATCAATGAATTCGCTGGCATCGTCCGTGATCCGCTGCACCTGGACTACCTCTATCTGCTGACAGTTGCCGACGTCAGGGGTACAGACCCAAAGCTATGGAATTCCTGGAAAGCTCGGCTATTCCAGGATCTCTACAAACTGACGCAGCGCGCATTTCATCGTGGGCTGGAGAATCCAATCGACAGCGAACAGCTGATCAAGGAAAAGCAAAGTAAAGCCCGCGATTCACTGCGGAAGGCCGGTGTCAGTGACGAACAGATAGACAGGGTCTGGAAGCTGTTCAATGAAGCCTATTTCCTGCGTCATCGTCCCAATGAAGTCGTCTGGCACACTACTTGGCTTGCCGGTTCCAATGCGGAAGCTGAGGTCGGCTTGCTCGACGTACGGCGGCAACGCAACGGTGATGGTGTTGAAGCCGTGCTTTACACGCCGCGCACACAGAGAACATTTGCCCATGCCACAGCTGTGCTGGACGAACTCGGCATGAATATCGTCGATGCCCGTATCTTGCCGCTGGAAAACGGCTACAGTATTGATTCGTTTGTATTCATGGAGCTCGACAAACGTATCGAAATCGACGCATCGAGACTCCGCAAAATTCGTCGTTCATTAACGAGAGTATTTAAGGCAGATGACGAGAAAGTGGAAGCAGTTACACGCTCAGTGCCGCGACAGGCAAGGATGTTTACAACAAAGACGAGCATCGACTTTGACTCAGACATTTCAAATCGCCGCACCGTTCTGGAACTCGTCGCCGCCGACAGACCCGGACTCTTGAGCATTGTAGGCCAGGCTTTCATCGCCCAGGGCATTGATATAGAAGCGGCAAAAATTATGACGATCGGCGAACGAGCCGAAGATGTTTTTTATATCAGTGACGAACGAGGACGCCCATTGACTGAAGCAGCCCAGGAAAGCCTGCGCAACGAACTCGCTGAGAAATTGGCAAGCACAACGTCATAAATGACCGAAATCAATATTCGCCTAATGAGCAGAGCATGCAAAAATTGATAGACATTATTGAGAAAGGTTTTGATGCCGGTGGTCGCATGGATAGCGATGACGAGCAGAGCGCCCTCGTTGATGCTGTGCGTGTGGCAATCAACGAACTCGACGCGGGCAAAGCACGGGTTGCAGAGAAAGTCGATGGAAGCTGGCACGTAAACCAATGGCTGAAAAAAGCCGTGCTACTGAGCTTTCGGCTCACCGACAACGAGGTTATATCTGGCACACATAGTCGCTTCTACGACAAAGTAGCCATGAAGTACGCCGATTACAGCGAAGATGATTTCAAAGCAGATCGCGTCAGGGTGGTTCCGGATGCCATCGTGCGTCGCGGCGCATTCGTTGCGCCGGATGTCGTACTAATGCCAAGCTACGTTAATATTGGAGCCTACGTCGATAGCAACACGATGGTCGATACATGGGCCACAGTTGGCAGCTGCGCGCAGATCGGCAAGAACGTGCACTTGTCAGGCGGCGTCGGCATTGGCGGCGTACTGGAACCGGTGCAGGCTGGACCGACGATCATTGAAGACAACTGTTTCATCGGTGCCCGCTCCGAAGTTGTTGAAGGCGTCGTTGTCGAGCAAGGCTCGGTGATCTCGATGGGCGTGTTCATCGGCCAGAGCACCAGGATCTATGATCGCGAAACCGGTGAAATCAGTTATGGTCGTATTCCGGCCGGGTCAGTCGTAGTACCCGGCAACCTGCCATCAACTGACGGCAAATACTCATTGTATTGTGCCGTCATTGTGAAGCATGTTGATGAGAAGACGCGAGCGAAAACCAGTCTCAACGATCTCTTGCGCAATGCAGAATGAACAGGCGGGTGACGTCAGAAGTGCTTACAGTTTACGGAATAAAGAGTTGTGACACGTGCAGAAAAGCACGCAAATATCTAACAGAAAATAATATAGAGCACCGTTTTCACGACTTGCGTGACGATGGGCTCGATATTCAGATGCTCGAACGCTGGACAGACCGCATAGGCTGGGAGCGTTTACTCAACAAGAAGAGCCTGACCTGGCGCAAGATACCTGAAGTTGATCGGGGCGATATGACACGCGACAAGGCTATGGCAGCGATGATTGATCGACCGACGCTCGTCAAACGTCCGGTACTGGAAGCGGAGCAGTTCATGGCCGTCGGGTTTTCGGAAAAGCGTTTCTCAGACTTTCTCGCCAGACTGAGCTAACTCCAGGCAGTATCGCTAACCGATCCTGCCTGTAATGTAGTCTTCGGTTAGTTTGTGCTGCGGATTTGTAAAGATCTTATCGGTCTCATCCACCTCCACCAGCAAACCCAGATGGAAATAAGCGACTCGTTTCGAGACGCGCGCGGCTTGCTGCATCGAGTGCGTCACGATCACGATGGCATAGTCTTCCGACAATTCATCCATCAAATCCTCAATTCGTGCCGTCGCAATTGGATCGAGCGCCGAACACGGCTCATCCATGAGAATCACTTCCGGGTTTACGGCGATTGTCCGAGCTATGCACAAGCGCTGCTGCTGACCACCGGACAAACCGGTACCAGGCTCCTCCAGACGATCTTTGACTTCCTTGAGAAGCCCTGCCCTTTCAAGGCTCGAGTGCACGATATCGTCAAGCTCAGCACGATCGTTTGCCAGGCCGTGAATACGCGGCCCGTAGGCAACATTGTCATAAATGCTTTTTGGAAACGGGTTGGGCTTCTGGAACACCATTCCGACGCGAGCGCGCAGTGCAACAGGGTCGAGATCTTTGCCGTAGATATCCTGCCCGCCCAACGTGATATTGCCCGTTACGCGCGCTGATTCGATGGAGTCGTTCATGCGGTTCAGACAGCGAAGGAAAGTCGATTTGCCACAGCCAGACGGGCCAATCAGAGCGATGACTTCCTGCTTGCTTATCTCGAGTGTGACATCTTGTATCGCGTGGTTATCGCCGTAGTAGACATCAACATTTTCTGCGACGATGTAAGGATCTTCACAACGAACCTCGCCGACAGTTTTGCCAAGCTCGGTTATCTGCTCGGTAATCGCAAGCGAAGGTAGATCGATAGCTGCCCGCGGCACCTCAGAACCGGCGACTTTATTTTCGTCACCACTCAGGTCTTGATCATCAGTCACATTTACATCCGTCATCCGGGCCATTGTCATACAGCTTTCTCTGCAGCTCAATTAATGATCACCACTTCCGTTCCATTCGTTTGCGAAGAATGACGGCAGCGAGGTTCATTAGTAATAAGAATGCCAGCAACACGATGATGGCAGCCGAGGTGCGTTCAGCGAACGCCCTCTCGGGGCTATCAGCCCAAAGGTAGATTTGTACTGGCAGTGCGGTCGCCGGGTCGGAAAAACCGCCAGGCACATCGACAATAAATGCAACCATACCGATCATTAGCAGCGGCGCAGACTCCCCGAGCGCGCGACTCATACCAATAATTGCTCCCGTCAGCATACCGGGCAGAGCAAGTGGCATAACGTGATGAAACACGACCTGCATCTCCGATGCACCCAGTCCGAGCGCAGCTTCGCGAATCGATGGCGGCACTGCCTTGATCGCGGCTCGCGAGGCGATGATTATGACCGGTAGCGTGAGTAGCGATAACACGAGTCCGCCAACGAGGGGTGCCGAACGCGGGATTCCCACCCAATTGATAAACACCGCCAGGCCGAGCAAACCGAACACAATAGACGGCACAGCGGCGAGGTTGTTGATATTCACTTCGATCAGGTCAGACCATCGACTGCGCGGTGCAAATTCCTCGAGATAAATTGCCGCCGCGACGCCGACCGGAAAGGCCAGCATGACGGTGATAATCAGCATGTAGAAAGAACCCATCAGCGCGCCTCTAATCCCCGCCAATTCCGGCTCCCGGGAATCGCCGTTATTGAACAACGCTGAGTTGAATTGCGTCTCAAGTCGTCCGCTACTCTGCAAATCGCTGATCCAGGCCAACTGTGCATCGGATAGCGGTCGCAATGCCTCATCCAGTGCCGGGTCAATATTGCCTTTAACAAACATATCCACGGTCGATGACGCAGGCACCCAGATAGTCTCGGTTGAGCCCAGCAATCCGGGATCTGCGATAATCATGTCTCGCATCTGGTATCCCGCTGCGATACTGACGAGCCTGTATAAATCGCGGCGTTCACTCCGCCCGCTGACATTCGGGAATTCCTCACGCAGAGCGTCGCGAACAAGGCCATCGAAATCAGCATAGGCAAGATCGAGCTCACCACCGGGTGCCAGAACGTCCTCGGTAAACTCGACATCAAGCTTGACGAAAGTCTGTACGAACGCCGATGAACCCTTGCCGAGCAAGTCGGCAAAAAAGACACCAAGGAAAACGATACCCACAGTGGTCGCCAGCATGCCGACCAATTGAAAAGCAAGTTCCTTGCGGCGCCGGCGCTTGAGCCCCGCCTCCAACTTCTCTCGAGTCGCTGGTTTGCGTGTCATGCCATGCCCCTAGTCATACTGTTCACGATACTTGCGCACGACGTTGAGCCCGATCACGTTCAGTATCAACGTAACCACAAACAGCATGAGACCGAGCGCGAATGCCGCCAGTGTTTTGGCGCTATCGAATTCCTGGTCACCGACAAGCAGGGTGACAATTTGTACGGTTACCGTTGTTACTGCCGCAAATGGATTTGCGGTCAGATTCGCGGCCAGTCCTGCCGCCATAACAACAATCATCGTCTCGCCAATGGCGCGCGATACGGCCAGCAGGATTCCGCCAACAATGCCTGGTAACGCTGCGGGAAGAATGACTTTGGTCATTGTCTCGGAGCGCGTTGAACCGAGCCCCAGAGCGCCGTCCCGCATCGCGCTGGGTACAGCATTGATAGCGTCATCTGCTAACGAGGAGACCAGCGGAATAATCATAATGCCCATCACAAGACCGGCAGCCAGGGCACTTTCAGACGCCACCTCAAATCCGAACGACTCGCCCATCCGGCGCACCCATGGCGCTACGGTAAGGGCAGCGAAGAATCCGTAAACCACCGTCGGGATACCGGCAAGTATTTCGAGCAAGGGTTTTGCAATCCCGCGAATTCGATTGGACGAATACTCGGCGAGGTAAATTGCCGTCATTAGTCCAACCGGAACCGCGACGAGCATTGCAATACCGGTGATTAGCAAGGTACCCGTAAAAAGCGGTACGGCGCCGAAACTGCCGGACGACCCAACCTGATCTGCCCGGATTGCCGTTTGCGGGCTCCAGTTCAAGCCGAACAGAAATTCCGTTAACGAGACTTCCTGAAAAAATCGAATCGCTTCAAAAAGAACCGACAGCACGATGCCGACTGTCGTGAAAACCGCAATGCTCGAAGCTGCAATGAGCACCACAAGTATGATCTTCTCAACTCGGTTGCGCGCCCTGAAGTCCGGTTGAATACGTCTCAATGCGATCGTACCGCCGAGTCCGGCCAGCACCAGCGACACCACTGCCAGCAAACGGCTACTCATCACCACATAACCGGATAAGCGCGACGACGCCTCACTGAGCGCGACATCGAGATCGCCACTGACGACATCACCAGCGGCCAGGTTCTGGATATTATTGACCAGCAAATTGAGCTCACCGGGTGACAACGAGCGTTGCGCCTCGGACAGGCCGCTGATAATCAACGCAACGATAACCCGCGGCTCGAGAACCGCCCAAATCGCCATGACGGCAAGTGCGGGCAACAAACACCAGATCGCGGTGAAATAGCCGTAATACCCTGGCAGAGAGTGCAAATCCGTTCCGTGCTGCGGCCCGCCAACCACAGCGACGGCTCGGCCACGTCCAATAAAGAACGCCGCGACAGCCATCGCGCCGAGAATCAGGATCAGAGTGGTATTTTGCATTTCGCGGTCACATTACCAATTTTGAACAGATCGTATTAATGCGCTGCTGCAGATAAAGGTTTCAGTTCCCGGACAGCAGTAGCGACTTCGCGGCGCTCTTCTTCCGGCATCGGGATCAGGCCACGATCTGACAAATAGCCTTCGTCGCCCCAGGCACGTTCTGACGAAAATTCGCGCAGGAATCCACGCAAACCCGGAATGACATCGACGTGAGCCTTCTTGGCATAGAAATACAAAGGCCGCGAGACAGGGTAGTCGCCATCTGCAATCGCATCGAAAGTCGGCGCAACGCCCTCGACCGACGTTCCCTTGACCTTATCTGTATTTTGATCGAGGAAGCTGAATCCAAAAATACCGAACGCGTTCGGGTTGGCCTCTAACTTCTGCACAATCAGGTTGTCGTTCTCGCCGGCCTCAACAAATGCACCATCTTCGCGAATCGTGTGACAAACAGCCTTATACGCATCACCATCAGATTCTTTCAGAGCCTTGATCCACGGGACAGTCTTGCAACCGCCTTCCATGGCCAGCTCGACGAACGCATCGCGTGTTCCTGATGTCGGCGGCGGGCCCAGGACCTCGATCCGTACTTCAGGTAACTCGGCATTAACATCAGCCCATGTCATGTAAGGATTTTCTATGAGTTCGCCGTCCTTGCCCCCCGGTACATTTTTGGCCAGCGCCAGAAAAATGTCCGCCAGTGTGAGGCTAACGGCTTCGGCATCAATGGCATTGGCAATGACAATTCCGTCGTAACCAATTTTGACTTCGATAATTTCCGCAACTCCATTGCTGGCACACGTGTCGACTTCAGACTGTTTGATCGCGCGAGAGGCGTTCGTGATGTCAGGATAGTCTACGCCGACACCTTCGCAGAAAAGCTTGAGTCCGCCACCGGATCCGGTCGACTCGACTTTCGGGGTCTTGAATTCGGTACCACGACCGAAACGCTCGGCAACGACCGTCGCGAATGGGTACACAGTCGATGATCCAACAATGTAGATATAGTCTCGGCCGGCCTGTGCAATCGCAGATGCCGAGAGAACGGTCGCGACGACCGCACTTGCAAACACTACTATTGCTGTGTTTCTGTTTGCCACAATGATCTCTCCAGGTTGTCGTGTTATATGGCGCACAGCTTAGCGGCCAATTGTTACCGAATTGTTGCAAACAGCCATTATTGATGCTCATATGCGGAAACCATTACTTGCCAATTTCTTGTTATATTTCGGATGTTTAGAATGAATTGCGAAACTCAATGACAACACCGGACGACAGTGATTTTGAACATCCGTCAATTACTCTCCTCAATGAGCTGATTCGGCGCCCGTCGATCACGCCCGACGACGCCGGATGCCAGGAAATTCTTGCAAAGCGCCTGACTCATCTCGGCTTCGAGTGCGAGAGCATGCCGTTCGGAGACGTTGAAAATCTTTGGGCTCGCCGCGGCAGTGTTGGTCCGGTTCTGTGTTTCGCGGGGCATACCGATGTTGTGCCGCCTGGCTCCGAAAATGAATGGCAAAGCGACCCGTTTGAGCCAGTCGTTCGTGACGGCAATATATTTGGCCGGGGCTCGGCCGACATGAAAAGCGGTCTTGCTGCGATGATCGTCGCGCTGGAGCGATTCATCGACTCCCATGCGGACCACAATGGCAGTCTCGCAATGCTAATTACCAGTGACGAAGAGGGTCGTGCACGTGATGGCACGCTCAAGGTTATCGAAACTCTGCAAGCACGCGGTGAACACATTGACTGGTGCGTGCTCGGTGAACCGTCCAGCCAGAATACTTTGGGCGACATAGTCCGCGTCGGCCGTCGCGGCTCTTTGAGCGGCATGTTAACCGTGCGCGGAGTTCAGGGGCATGTCGCCTATCCACACCTCGCCGACAATCCGATCGGACGCTTCGCGCCGGTCTTGTCCGAGCTCAACGCCATTGAGTGGGACCAGGGAAACGAGCACTTCCCGCCAACGAGCTTTCAGGTTGTCGATATACGTGCGGGCGTAGGAGCACCGAATGTCACTCCGGCAGAACTCAGTGCGCGATTTAATTTTCGCTACTCAACCGTATGGGATCACGAGAAGCTCAAAGAAAAAGTGCATTCCATCTTCGATGCACACGATATTGACTACGAGTTGAACTGGCATTTGTCGGGTGAACCGTTTCTCACCGGTGCGGGCAAACTTACCGAGGCCGTCACGCAGGCTGTCAGCGAGCAGACGGACAAATCACCGGAATTATCTACGGGTGGTGGAACATCTGACGGACGGTTCATTTCGCCGGCGGGAACAGACGTTGTCGAACTTGGCCCGGTGAATGAGTCTATTCACAAGGTTAATGAGCACGTCCGTATTGATGATGTCGTGAAGCTTACGACGATGTATCAGCGAATAGCGGAACTGCTGCTGACCTGATAATTCGTCGCACGACCTGCTCTGCGAACATCATTGTAGGGCCGAGAGCGTGGGATCTTTTTTTCCGCAAATAAAGCGCAGCGCAGCGAGCCATTGCGGAAAAAAATGATGCCAGGCTAGACGGCCGTGCGACGAACTGCGGGAGCAGACTGCGCGACGTGACGGCTAAGAGAATTTCCTGAGGTTATTCCAGAGTCCGGCGCCACCGAGGACAAGCAGCGAAATAAATACCCACGAGGGCATGGATAGCCCCAGGAAACTCCAAACGACGTCAGCGCACTCGCCTGAGCCCTTGAAGACCATCTGCAGCGCATCACCCAGCGGAAAATTGTCAAGCATGTAGTCGAGGCCCGGCCCACAAGACGGTACCTCGTCAGGCGGCAGGTTCTGTAATCGAACATGCCACGCCGCGACACCCATACCACACAATGCAAATATCGCCATGAACGCGGCATACACGCGCCGCCCCCAGCCGTCGGGATTGTGTAACGCCGCTAGCAGGCAAACTGTGCCAATGCTAATGACCGCCACGCGCTGGAAAACGCACAGCGGACAAGGATCGAGTAACAGCACGTGTTGTGCATAAAGAGCGAATCCCATCAATCCCACACAGGCCATGAAACCTGCAAAATTGAGGATGCGCGGTCCAGGTAGAGTCATAGATCTTTTTCGGCGTCGAGCTCTGCTGCGTCGGAAATGCCAGTATGCCGAACATCCCTGCCCTGCACCATATAGATGACATATTCACAAATATTCTTGGCATGGTCGCCGATTCGTTCGAGGGAGCGAGCCGCCCAGGTCACGTTCATAACCCGTTTGATGCTACGAGGATCCTCCATCATGAATGTGATGCACTGCCGCTGGATGGCCTCATACTCCTCGTCGACGCGTTCATCTTCTCTTAAAACCTCGAAGGACTCGGTTACATCCAGACGTGCGAATGCATTCATAGCGTCGCGCAGCATGTGAGACACGTGCGTCCCCAATGTCTTTAACTCCCGATAAGAGTCCGAGGGCCGATCCATTCCGGCCAGCTTGGAAGCCAGAAAACCTATCTTCTCAGCCTCATCGCCAATACGCTCAAGATCAGTAATGGTTTTGATGATCGCCACAATCAGACGCAAATCGCCCGCGGCTGGCGCACGTATCGCGAGAATCCGACTGCATTCCTCATCAATACTGACCTCAAGATCATTGACCTTGTAGTCGTCGTGGGCAACCTGCAAACCCAGCTCGCTGTCACCACTGACGATCGCGGAAATCGCTCGCGCCAGCTGCGCTTCAACGACACCGCCCATCGTCAGCACTTTGCCACGCAGATCTTCAATATCTTTATTGAAGCGGCGCGATATGTGGCCGGTTAAATCAGATGCTTCCATTGGTTCTAATCACCCAGATCCCAGGTTACGAGCCTACTTCCATTTCCATTGTGTGTCGATCATCAGGCGGTTGTAATCGCTACTATTGCCGGAAGCAATGTCAGTTTCGTTAATGAAATACTGCGCACCAACCGTCCAGCTCTTGTTAACGCCGTAATTGAACTGCAACCAGTGCCCCTTGCTGTCCGTACCACCGCCAGCAAAATCTGAATCGGTCACAATACCGAGCATCGAATCAGCTTCTTTTTCGGCGTAGTAGTAGGCGAATTGCATCTCGCCTTTGTCCTTCGTCTGGCCAATCTTCGTACCGAGTAACCAGCCAGTGTTATTGTCCGACGGATCGCTGTTATTAATGTAATCCATGAAAACGACAGCCGGCCAGTTGCCGATATCGAATTTGGCTTCGGCAAAAACCTGCATCAGACTGTAATCGTACGCATGGACGCAAGCCGTGTCCGGCGTCGTGCCGCAGGGCAGTCCGCCAGCTTCAACTGCCGTATTGCCGAAGTAGTCACCAGGATCTGTCGGGTCGCCAAAAGTCGTCGCGTCGCCTTTCGTGCCAATTGAGTAATAACCGAGACCACCCATCAGCCACACATCACCGATCTGGCCTGTCGCGCCGAGCTGCCCACCCCAGCTGAAGTTCTTGTTACTCTTGTTCGAATCTCCCTCCAAGTAGGTACCCATTGCGTTAACAAAAAACCAGTCTCGATTGTATTTGAGCGCCAGGCCCTCTGGCGTCCAGTCACCGTCCCACGTTAGTGGTTGGCCGCCTGCTTTTGTCAGCGGATTCTTGAATTTCCCTGCGAACAGGTGCAAGCCGTCAATGACCTCCCAATCAACGTAAGCCAGGTTCAACGCGATACCCTTTGATGACCCTCCTCCACCCAGGGTTTGATTCGTTGACACGGGATCGTCACCGCCTGTCGCAAGACCAAATCCAACATCAATGTTGTCGGCAACCTTCGCCTTGATATTGGTGCGCGCGCGAATTCGATTGCGTGTTCGGGTTGAGGAATTTTCAGGACTAATTCGCTCAATACGATAGCGGAAATCACCATCGAGTTTGACGCGATCAGGCCAGTCTTCTCCAGCCGCCGGAATGTCGGCCGGCTGAATCTCTGCAATAGTCGTTTCGACGTCAGCGACAGCTGTCGCGGTCTGGTCCTGGGCTTGCCGGAGCTTCGCATTCTCCGCGGCAAGTTCTTCGAGTCGCTGTGAAACCGCCTCGAGTTGCTGTCGCAGTTGCTCGAATTCAGCCTCGCTCACGGCGGCGCTTGCACCATGTGAAGCAAAGAAGGAAGTCGCCAAAATCAGGGAAAGAATTCGTTTCATTCTTGTTAGTCCATTGTTAACGTTTTGTTAGCGGCAATTTACCGCCACCATGTGTCGCCCCTATGACAGAGATATTGCACTTTTGTGACAATGTCATAAGACGCATAAGAGTTTGATTGCGCCCGGCTTTTCTAGGAGTTTTGCGCATGGTCAGTGAGCAGCATTGGCGCCTCGACGACAACTCGTTGCGGGGGAAAGTGGCAACGAAACTCGCTTCCGGTACCGAGTTCGCTGGTGATGTGCAAACTCGCCTCATGCCGGCCAAGGACGTGTTTGACGATGGCAAGCCCCAGGCCGACACCACCGTCGTCGCGTGAGCGACCACGATCAACCCGAAAGAAGCGCTCGGTGAGACGGGATATATGCTCTTCGGCAACGCCTTCACCCGTATCACGCACAACGATTTCTGCGCCGTCCGAACCTGATGTCCAACGCAACGTCACTTCCCCGTCTTGCGGCGTGTGGCGCAACGCATTGGACAGCAGGTTGGCAATCACAGATTCAATTTCGCCGCTATTGCCACGAAGTTGCGCTGTCGATTCAACCTGAACGTGAATCACTGGCCCGTCAGACTGCCCCTCGCAGGCATTGCGTGCCGCGACCAGCAAGCCAGCAACATCCACGACATCATCTGTACTAGCACTCCCGGAGCCCTCGAGTCGCGACAACTCAAGCAGCTCGCTGACAATTTCGGTCATGCGCCTTGCCTGCCTTTGCATTTGCCGGACGGGTTGCTGCCAGGTTTTCGGAAGAGCCTCGTCTTCGGCCATTGTATCGAGGTATCCCGACATTACCGTGAGCGGCGAACGGAGTTCGTGCGATGCGTTGGCCACGAAATCGCGCCGCATGCGATTGAGGAGAATTCTTTCAGTTACATCGCGCAACAACAGCAGTTTCTGGCTAACGCCGTAAGGAACCACGCGGCAATTTAACCATTCGTTATCTCGGACTGGCGAAGGAATGTCGACGGTCTGAGTCGCATCATTTGTCTCCAAAAGGGTCGTCAGCCCAGGGTCACGCAAAATATTGTCGACTCGCTGGCCGCGGTCTTTCTTGCGCTTGAGCCCGGCGAGCGTTTTTGCTGCCCTGTTGCAAATTACAATTTCGTTTAGGTCATTGAGTATTACCGCGCCGTCGGGCATTGCATTTGTTGACTTCTGCACCTCCTTGATGACCTGGTGATATTGGCGCTTATACCGAGCCCCGCGCTCGTGTTCGTAACTGAAACGCGAGAACATTTGTTGCCAGATACCCTCGCCGTAACGAAAGCTATCGAAGTCGCCGGTGCGCAAGCCCCGGTTAAAAGACAGCAACTGCCGAACCTGCCAAATCAGTGCCAACGATGCCGCGACCAGGAGACCGAGTCCGGCGCGGCTATATAATGAGCCGATCACAGCACCGGCCGCCAGAAACAGCACCAGCCCAACTATGAATTTTCGCCTTGATCCTGGCATAAACCTGAAATCTCAAGTATCGCGTGTGGAATAACGATAGCCCGCACCGCGGACTGTCTGGATATAGTTGTCCGCGCCCTGCGCTGCCAATGCTTTGCGCAAGCGACGCACATGCACGTCGACCGTTCGTTCTTCAACGTACACGTTGGCACCCCAGACCCGGTCAAGCAACTGTTCTCGACCGTAGACCCGATCAGGATGCGTCATCAGAAATTTGAGTAACCGATACTCGGTCGGTCCAAGTTTCACTTCGTTGTTATTTGCGCTTACTCTGTGTCCGGCCGAGTCGAGCTGCAGAACGCCGGAGCTGATTGTCTCACCGTCGCTGCTACTCGTGCGCCGCAATACGGCCTGAATGCGTGCGACAAGCTCGCGCGGTGAAAAGGGTTTGGTGATGTAGTCGTCCGCCCCACTCTCCAGCCCGGCGACTTTGTCGTATTCATCGGCCCGCGCCGTCAGCATGATAATGAACAGATCATCATTCGCCTTGTCGCGCTTGAGCATACGAGTCAACTCAAGTCCGCTCATGTCAGGTAGCATCCAGTCAATAAGCGCCAAATCCGGCTGCTCATCAGCAAGCAATTGCCGCGCGACTCGACAATCCGGCGCCTCCAGCGTCTCGAAACCCGCTCGGGCAAGGTGAAATGCGATCATCTCCCGGATCGGTGCTTCGTCCTCGACGATCAAGATTTTGTTGGCTGCCATGTCTACCCTTGCGCAATACTACTGCCAGCGGGATTACACCAAGACAATATTACAGTTCTGTTACGACATCGCAGTCGGTTTTTCGGCTACCTTTTGCCGCAGATACGCCGGCAGGACATCTTGTGGCGCAACGGCAGCGCCGCCGGCGACCCCCTTCGCGCCCAAAGCAAGCAGATACCGGGCGCGCGGATGGGGCAACTCAATAATCTCGTCCAGCAATGACTTGTTCGCTTCAAGCAACCCGGGATAGCGCTGCCATCCGAACCCGGCCGCAATACGAACCGACCCTCGTTTCTCCAGTTCCGCTATCGGCCCCTGGCCATGAAGTCGCTCCGCAATAAGCTCAACTGGCAAAGCATCTTCGCCGCGCCCGAAAATACCCAGGTACACCTCGTTCATGTGCGCGTCCTGGGTAACGATGACTTCATCTGCGTCATGTTCGCAAAATGCCTGGGTCGCAATAGCTGCGAGCGAAGAGACCGGCACGATCTTTAGTCCGGATCCGAATGCCAGCCCCTGTGCAACCGACGCGGCGATGCGCATGCCAATGAACGATCCCGGCCCGTTTCCCAGCACAATCGCGTCAAGATCCGTCAGCTCAACGGATGCCTCCTGCAATAACTCCTGGATCATTGGTACCAGCAGACGCGTGTGTTCGCGCGCTTGTTCTTCGTGTCGCTCCGCTACCTTGTCGCCGAATTGCAGTGCGGCTGAACAAGCCACGGACGAAGTATCAATGGCGAGCAACTTCATGCGACCGCGCCCTTGCGCTCATGCGCCTGCAAGAACTGGGCAACTGCATCAATTGATGCAGTAGACGGCATTGGTTCAAAACTCTTAAGGAACATCCGGCCGTAGCTCTTCGACGTAATTCGCGGGTCGCACAACACGATGACGCCATAATCGTTTTGATCGCGTAGCAGTCTGCCCGCACCCTGTTTCATGGCGAGCACGGCCTGCGGCAGCTGATGTTCCGTAAAACCATTGCCTCCCTGGCGGCGAATGAACTCGAGGCGCGCCATCATCAGGGGGTCGGCAGGGGACGCAAACGGCAGTTTGTCGATTGCAACAATCGTCAGCGCCTGACCACGAACATCCACTCCCTCCCAAAAACTGCCCGTACCGAGCAGGACGGCGTTACCAGCTTCACGAAATCGACGCAGCAGGTCGTCGCGCGGCGCACTGCCCTGTGCGAGTAATTTGCGACCGCCGAGGAAACGCTTGTTCGTCTTGAACCACTGTTTGGCGGAATTGAGTGCCCGATGGCTCGTGAACAGGCAGAACATTCCGCCAGAAGTCATGTCGAGTAATGGCACGACGGACTCAAGCACGGCGTCCGTGTGACCAAAGTCTGATGGTTGTGGGAGATCAGGCGGCAAGTAGATGAGGCCATTTTCTTTGAGCGCATACGGACTTGGGAAAGTAAGTCCGCTCACATCAGGCAAACCCATCCGCGACGTAAAATGTGAGAAGTCCTCGCCAACGGCGAGCGTCGCCGAGGTAAATATCCAGGCCTGATGGCCATTGTCGATGAGGCCATTGAGCTTCGACGACACATCCAGCGGTGTCAGGTTGATACGCAGACTGCGCGGATTTATTTCAAGCCAGCGCAAGCCGTCCCAGCTATCTTCGCTTGCGAGTAAGGCCAGCCGCTCTGCTGCACCGCAAAGTTGCTCGTGCAGCTTTTCGAGTTCAATCGATGCATCGGATATTTCGACAATCGCCGTGTTGAGTTCACCGAGTGCCAGCCGCAGCCCATCCAGAGGAGCACGCAGGTCAGCGAGAACCTCTTCCAGCTGGTGCCGCCCTTCTTTGCGCGGCGCTTCCGCCCGCAGCACACGAATAGCGGTTTGCAGCTTGTCGATGCGACGCTGCAATTCCGGATGTTGGAATGCTGCTGTGTGCAAGCGAACTTCATCGACCAGCCGCTCGAGCTCGCGAGACCCGAGCCCGACACCGAAAAACTGCACGGCCAGATCGGGGATCTGGTGAGCCTCGTCGAGAATGATCGCTTCTGCGCCAGGCAGAAACTCGACGAAACCCTCCTCTTTCATCGCAAGGTCAGCAAGCAGCAGATGGTGGTTGACCACGACGAGGTCCGCCTCTTGTGCCGCACGCCGCGCCTTGACCACGTGACATTGCGAGTGCTCGGGGCACTTCTGGCCGAGACAGTTATCAACGGTCGATGTGACGAACTGCCAGACTCGCGAATCTTCCGCCACCTCAATCAGCTCTGCTCGATCGCCCGAAGTAGTTCGGTAGCGCCATTCGCGGACTGCGTTCAGGTCGTCAACAACAGTGTCCGGCACATCCGTCGCCCGATCGAGGCGATCGAGACACAGATAATTGGCCCTGCCTTTGAGCAAGGCTGTCGACACCGGACGACCAACCGCCTTGCCAATAAGCGGCAAGTCGCGGTGATAAAGCTGATCCTGCAACGCTTTCGTGCCAGTCGAGATAATCGTCTTGCGACCGCTCATAAGTGCCGGCAGAAGATAGGCAAATGTCTTGCCAGTGCCAGTACCCGCCTCTACGACGAGCATGTCGAGATTTGCGATCGTCTCGGCAACGGCTTCAGCCATCCACGCCTGCCCCGCACGCGGCTGGAACCCGGGCAGCAACGACTTGAGCGGGCTATTGTCACCAAAGAATTCGGAAAGATCTGTCACCGCGCGAAGATTACACGGTTCAACCGGAATTCGCAGAATCGAAATTACCCGAACCACACCGGAACAGCACATCACACGGTCTGCGTCCGCGATGCGGAACAGCATTCGGCCGTCTGGCCTGGCATCATTTTTTCCGGAATGGCTCGCTACGCTGCGCTTTATTTCCGGAAAAAAGATCCCACGCTCCCGGCTCTACGACCATCATCGGCAGTATCCGTATAATTGCGTTCCCCCAAAGGCTCCGCCGTTCGTTAAACTGACGGCACTAACTTTAGGACATTTCATGACTACCAAGCTTCCGGCGCTCCAGGAATGGGTGAATAGTGTTGCCCGACTCACACAGCCTGATGACATTTACTGGTGCACGGGCACTGACACGGAATACGCGCAACTGATCGAGCAAATGACTGCCGATGGCACGCTTAGGCCGCTGAATCAGGATGGATATCCTAATTGTCACCTGCATTTATCCAACCCTACTGATGTCGCACGTGTCGAGCATTTGACGTTCATCTGCACGAAGAGCGAAGAGGAGGCAGGTCCCAACAACAACTGGATGAGTCCGGAAGCCGCTCACGCCAAGATGGATACCTTGTTCGAAGGCGCGATGCGCGGCCGAACGCTTTACGTCATTCCTTATTGTATGGGTCCGATCGACTCACCGTACTCGCGATGCGGCGTAGAAATTACCGATAGCGCATACGTTGTCGCCAATATGAAGCTGATGACGCGCATGGGTTCTGCCGCATTGCTGCGAATTGAAAAGGAAGGCAAGTTTGTCAAGGGCCTGCACTCGACGGGTGACCTGGATCCGGAACGCCGTTTCATCATGCATTTCCCGGAAGAACTCTCGATCCAGAGCATTGGCTCCGGGTACGGCGGCAATGCCTTGCTCGGCAAGAAGTGCCACGCGCTCCGCATAGCCAGCTACCAGGCTCGCACGGAGGGCTGGCTGGCCGAGCACATGTTGATCGTTGGCGTGGAAAGCCCGGACGGCCAGACGCATTACATCGCATGTGCCCTGCCCTCTGCCTGTGGCAAGACCAACCTGGCGATGCTGATACCACCTGAGTCCATGCCCGGTTGGAAAATATGGACACTCGGCGACGATATTGCGTGGTTGCACCTCGATGACGAGGGCCAGTTGCGCGCTATTAATCCCGAGTCGGGCTATTTCGGCGTTGTTCCGGGCACCAACGAAAAAACCAACAAGAACGCGTTCGACATGATTCACCACGATACGATATTTACGAATGTGGCGCGCACTGCCGACAACAAACCGTGGTGGGAAGGTAAAAACATCGGCGAACCGGCGTACGACTGGCAGGGCAAGGAATACGATTCCGCCAATGGCCCGGCCGCACATCCGAATTCGCGCTTTACCGTTGCGGCGACCAACAACCCGAGCTATTCAGAGCTTTGCGAAGCGCCGGAAGGCGTACCGATCTCGGCGCTGGTATTTGGCGGCCGGCGCGCGACAGTAACGCCGCTGGTTTACGAGGCAAAGGACTGGCAACACGGTGTATTCATCGGCGCCAGCGTCGGCTCGAAGTTGACGGCTGCAGCAGTTGGTGAGGTCGGCAAGATTCGTCGGGATCCGATGGCCATGCTGCCATTCTGCGGCTACAACTTTGGCGATTACTGGGAGCACTGGCTGTCGTTCGAACAACGCACGAACACACTGCCGAAAATATTTGGCGTCAACTGGTTCCGCCAGGACGAAGACGGCAACTTCCTGTGGCCGGGCTTTGGCGAAAATCTACGAGTACTGCGCTGGATCATTGACCGCTGTGAAAACCGTGTCGGTGCGACGGCAACGCCTATCGGTTATCTGCCTGAAGAAGACGCTATCGATACCAGGGATCTGGATATCAGCGCAGAGACAATGCGCGTGCTGACATCAGTCGATGTGGAGCACTGGACAACCGAGAATGCGCATTTTGCGGAATATCTGGATGGCTATGGCAAGCATGTGCCACAAGCCCTGCGCGAGCAGCAGCAACGAGTAGCCAGGGAACTGGAAGAACTGCAGTAATCTCTGTCGCGATTATTCGACGATCATGAAGTGAATTGCGAGTGGCGCACCAGGTGACTCGACACGACCAAGGCCGATCGTACCCTCGCCTCTGATCTCTGCTGAATCACGGCGAATAAACGTTTCCTCGCCCTGAATATTCTGCACAAACGTGCCATTAGTGCTTTGGTCGACGAGTACGAATTTGCCGCGGCGCATTTCGACCTTGGCGTGAATCCTCGATATCAGATTGCCCTTGACGACAAGGTCGTTGTCTTCCGCGCGACCCAGAATTACCGATTTTCGCTGGTCATTAACTTCGACGCTCTGGTCGCGAAACTCGAGGATGAGTCTCGCGGCTTTTTTGGCTGTGCTCTCCCACTCGATAGTCGGCAACATGCTGGTTGCCTCTTCTGGGTTCCAGAGGAATTCGTAAAGCGCAACTTCATCAAGTTTACCGCGAACCGTCGCTACGTCGATTTGCCGTGTTTGCTTGCGAAGCTCCGGATTCATGCGTTCAACCGTACCACCGGAGATCACAATTTGGCGTGCCTTGGCTTGTGAGGTCATACGGTTCGCGGTGTGCACCGCAGCGCCAAAAATATCGTTCTGCTCCTGGACCACAGGACCGAAGTGACAGCCGATACGAATCGACACGGGTATGCGGTCGTCCTGCTTGGTATCGACTGAAATTCGTGACTGCATTACTACCGCCGCGCTCATCGCATCTTCAACGTTCGAAAAGGTCGACATCACTTCGTCGCCAATGGTTTTGATGACGGTCCCATTAAACTGATGAGTGGCATCTTTCATGACGTCCAGACACAGGGCCACGGTCTCGCTGGCTTTTGTATCGCCAAACTTGTCGTACAGTTGTGTACTACCGACGACGTCGGCGAACACGATTGCAACTTCAAGATCCTTTGCCATAATGTGCCTGCAACTACCTAAATTTTAAGGCTATTTCTCAGCAACAATATACGCTATCCAGGCGAGATCTGCCTCACCCTTTTCGTCCGGCGTGAACTCGCCATTGCCCTCGCCGTCCTCATCCTCACCTTCCCAATACACGGTTGCCTTGCTAAAACCCGCTTCCAGTAACAGATCGCGCAACTCCGGCGCAGTGTACATGCGCCATGAATAGCTGAACGCCTTTTTAATTTTCGATCCATCCGGAAACTTGAAGTGAATGTAGCATTGCATGTGGTTGGTGACAGGATGAAATTTGGCCTGGTGCCATATGTACGTAAAACCGTCGTGCTTTGTTTTTTCCTTCGTTTCTTCAAAAGATTCCGGCCCGCCAAACATGTCCATAAAAAGGACGCCGTCATCTTTCAGGGCAGCGTAGCAACGACGCATGTAATTCAGCATCTGGGCGCGTTCTTCAAATATCCAGTAACTGAAATTGAACGCTGCCAGGATATCGACTTTAGGCGTTTCGACAGTTTGCACGTCCGACTGCATCAGTTTGACACGGGCCTGGTCCTCGGCTGCCAGCCGGCCAACACGGTTGACGCGCCCCCACTCCAGCACCGAGGCGTCGATATCGACGCCGATTGCCTGATACTCCGGACCCTGCCGAACCCACTGGCACGCCGCACTTGCCGTGCCGCAGAAATCCTCGCGAAACAAGTAGGCAGTGCGCCCGCTTAGCTGCTTGAACGTCGTTTGCAGAAACTCGATTTCGTTCTCGACGTTTTGTACGGATGCCTCATAGAGCTCATGGAGGTCGGCCTCCTCGGCCATTGTCGGGCGGTTTCCCATTTTGGAAGATTTGACGCTCATCAGCAGTTGTTCACTCAATCCGATCGAAGGGCCGTGCATTGTAACCAACTATGCGGCAATCGGCATTGCTTCAATTGCAGCTTCGATAACCTCGACCCCGGCATTTTCCTTGAAAGCATTTTCAGACAAGGAGCGTCGCCATGCGCGCGCGCCCGGCTGGCCAGCGAAGAGCCCCAGCATATGACGTGTGATGCGACCGAGCTTTTCACCCGTTGCCAGTTGCTCTTCAATATATGGAAGCATGCTTGCGACTACGTCGCGACGCTCCGGGCTTTGCCAGTTCGGGTCGCGATGCTTCTCCAGCTCGGCGAGAAAATATGGGTTGTGATACGCCTCGCGCCCAATCATCGCACCATCAACACGCTGCAAGACATCGTCCACCTGCCCGATCGTCTGCAATCCTCCATTTATAACGATTTCAAGCTCCGGGTGACGCTGCTTTAATTTGAACACTCTGTCGTAATTCAATGGAGGAACGCTGCGATTCTGTTTCGGGCTAAGACCATCGAGTATCGCGATTCGCGCGTGAACGACAAATTTATTACAGCCCGCTGCCGCAACAGTATCCACAAACCGAAACAGGAACTCATCGCTGTCCTGATCGTCGATGCCAATTCGATTCTTCACTGTGACCGGTACGTCTACCTCGGCACGCATCGCCCGCACGCAATCTGCGACGATTTCGGGGCTCGACATCAGGCACGCGCCAAACTGTCCACTTTGTACGCGGTCACTGGGACAGCCGACGTTAATGTTTACTTCGTCATAGCCAACCTTGGCGGCAAGCATCGCCGCCTCTGCCATTAGCGCCGGATCGCTGCCGCCGAGTTGCACGGCAATGGGATGCTCGGACATGTCGTAGCGCAGCAACTCATCGGCATTGCCGAAATGAATAGCGTTGGCCGTCACCATTTCCGTATACAGCAATGCACTCGGGCTCAATAGCCGCATGAAGTAGCGGCAATGACGGTCGGTCCAGTCCATCATTGGGGCGACGGCGAACTTACAAGGTCTTGATTTTTCTTTCATAATTACGCTTTACGTATATTATTCACAGTGATGATGTTCAAGGCAATAATCTTCGACGTGGATGGTACGCTGTCCGAAACCGAAGACCTGCATAGACAGGCGTTCAACCAGGCCTTCGACCAGAATGACCTTCCCTGGCATTGGGATCGCCAACTGTACCGGCAGTTGCTGAAAGTCAGCGGTGGTAAAGAGCGCATCCGGCATTTCATCGAAATTCATGACTCTGACCGACGCGTTTCGAAGGATCTGGATGGCTTCATTCGTGATCTGCATGCAGCAAAGACGGCCATCTATACGCGAATGGTTGCAGACGGGGAAGCAAAGCTCCGTCCCGGCGTCATGTCGCTGATCGACCAATCGCTTCATGATGGCATCAGGCTGGCTATCGCCACAACGACCAGTCTGCCTAACGTGGAAGCCCTGCTGCAGGCCACTTACGGAGAGGAAGGCATGCACAGGTTTGAGGTGATCTGCGCCGGAGATGTCGTCGAGCAAAAAAAACCGGCGCCCGACATTTACCTTCTGGCGCTTGAGAAGCTAGGCTTGCCGGCCGCAGACTGCGTCGCCATCGAAGACTCCCGCAACGGTCTCCTGTCCGCGCACCAGGCAGGTATTGCCACGGTTATCACACCCAGCATCTACACCGATGATCAGGATTTTAGCGAGGCCGCGCTGGTCACTAGCAGCCTCAATGACGTCGATTTCCCGGCGCTCTACACAGCCATTGCCCGGACTTCCCGGTAACTCCTGGGGGCGATTTTTGCTACGATTGCCGCGCCGGATTTATCGATCCGGGTTTTCGCGCAAGTACCAGGCAAGAGCTCTAAATTGATGGCAGACAAAATAATTGAAACAGACGCCCTGATCGTGGGCGCCGGTCCCGTTGGCTTGTTCCAGGTCTTTGAGCTTGGGCTGCTGGGTATCAAGGCACACGTCCTCGATACGATGCCTGTTGTCGGAGGCCAGTGCGCGGAGCTGTACCCGGACAAACCGATTTACGACATTCCCGGTATCGTGGAATGCAGCGGCGAGGAACTCGTCCAGAACCTGATGTTGCAGATCAAGCCATTTGCACCAACATTTCATCTGGGCGAGGAAGTGACCGAGGTAAAGGCGATCGATGACGACTGGTTCGACATCAGGACAGATAACGACACACAGTTTCGGACCCGAACTGTGTTCATTGCAGGCGGCGTTGGATCATTTCAGCCGCGGCGATTGCGTTTCGATGGAATTGCCAGGTTTGAAGAAAGCAACCTCTTCTATCGCGTCCGCAATCCGGAACAGTTTGCGGGCAAACGCATTGTCATCCTCGGGGGCGGCGATTCGGCCCTTGACTGGACACTTGCCCTGGGACCAAAGGCGAGCGGACTGACGCTGATCCACCGCCGGGAGGAATATCGCGGCGCTCCTGCCACTGTCGACAGCATGCGCAAGCTCGCAGAAGCCGGCCAGGTAGAACCTATCATCGGCAAGGTCTCCGGATACAAATCTGACGAGAATGGAATTACGGCGATCACCGTCAATGTTGGCGAGACTGAACGTGAAGTTCCGTGCGACGCCGTTATTGTATTCTACGGCCTCGCCCCCAAACTCGGACCGATAGCAGAATGGGGCCTCGACATAAACCGCAAGACTATCAACGTCGATACCGAGCGATTTGAGACGAGTACGCCAGGGATCTATGCGGTTGGCGACATCAACCATTACCCGGGTAAGAAAAAGCTTATCCTGAGCGGCTTTCATGAGGCCGCTCTGGCCGCCTTTGCCGCCAAAGAGCGCCTGGATCCGAGCAGGAAAGCACGCCTTCAGTACACAACAACCAGCCCTTTGATGCACGAAAGGCTGGGCATAAAGGACGACTGAGCGGGAAATCTGATAGCATCGCGCCATCATGTACGATCCACTCATAGAACAAGCCGAAGAGTACCTGCGCTCACTGTATGTGCAGGATAACTACGCGGCACAGCTAAAGCGCATGCTCGCCGAGTTGATGGCCGAGGGCGAGGCTAACGCAGATGCCGCATGTCGCGCACTCAAACTGAGCCGCCGCACGCTGCAGCGCAGGCTCAAAGCCGAAAAGACAAGCTTTAACAAGGTATTACAGGAAGTGCGGGCCGTGCTAGCCATCAACTACCTGAGCGACAAGCGCCTCAAGGCACTCGAAGTAGCCTTGCTGCTGGGCTACTCCAGCATCAGTTCCTTCACCAACGCTTTCAAGTCCTGGTACGACCTGCCTCCCGCCGAGTACAGGCAGAGGTTTTTGGCACAGGTCTAGGTACTGGCAACGATAGCTTTACCCAGAACCTGCAACGCCTCGTTGAGCAAGTCCGGTTCGATCGTCAACGCCGGCAGGAACCGAATCACATTCCCCCTGACGCCACAGGTCAGGAAGATCACGCCGTTTGCAAGCGCTTCTGCCGCGACTCTTTTCACCAGCTCCGCATCCGGGCTATTTGCGTCGCCACCCTTCACAAACTCGATGGCACACATTGCCCCCGTTATGCGGATGTGGCCGATGCAGTCATGCTCTGCCTGCATTTGAGTTGCCCACGCCCGTATCGTTTCGCCAATGGCGACCGCTTTCTCGCACAGCTTTTCCTCTTTGATGACGTCGAGTACGGCCAGACCCGCGGCGCAACCCAACGGCGAACCACCGTAGGTTCCGCCCAGGCCACCGGGGTCGATTGAATCCATTATGTGCGCCTTACCGATGACGCCGGACAATGGAAAACCACCGGCCAGACTCTTGGCAACCGTCATCAGGTCTGCTTCAACCCCGGCGTGCTCCACCGCGAACAATTTTCCGGTCCTGGCAAAGCCCGTCTGGATTTCGTCGGCAATCATCACAATGCCATGCTCGTCGCAAATGCGACGCAACGCCTGCAGAAATTCGGCTGGTGCCTGGTAAAAGCCACCTTCACCCTGCACCGGCTCAATGATCATTGCGGCAACTCGGGCCGGCTCAACGTCGGACCTGAACAAGGTTTCGAGCGCCGCCAGCGAGTCTTCGACGGACACACCGTGATAGTCGATCGGGAACGGCACATGAAACACTTCCGGCGGAAACGGCCCAAAACCGGCTTTGTATGGCACAACCTTGCCGGTTAGTGCCATGCCCATCATGGTACGGCCGTGGAAGGCGCCACTGAAGGCAATCACAGCACTGCGCCCGGTAAACTTCCGCGAGATCTTTACCGCGTTCTCAACGGCCTCTGCGCCCGTAGTGAGAAACATCGTCTGCTTCGGCGTATCCCCGGGTGCCAGCGCATTCAGGCGCTCAGCGAGTCGTACATAGACGTCATAGGGTGTGACCTGGAAACAGGTGTGGCTGAATCTCTCCAGTTGCGCCTTAACCGCCTCGATGACGCGCGGATGATTATGCCCCGTATTTGTGACGGCTATGCCTGCCGCAATATCGATATATCGCCTGCCCTCAACATCCCAGATTTCCGCGTTTTTCGCCCTGTCAGCAAAGACGGTCGTTTGTGTACCTACTCCCCTCGGTGTCGCCCTTTCACGGATCGCAAGCAGTTCTTTGTTCGATGCCACTGATTTGTCTCCCTCGCCTGTCACAAGCAGGCTACACACGCCATTTTACGCTATGATTCGCGGCTAGTTTCAACAAGATCAAACATGTCGACAGGATCAAACATGCGCGAAATGCTGCAATTCTACATCGACGGCCAGTGGGTCGACCCGGTTACGCCCAAAGCCTGCGATGTTATCAACCCGGCAACCGAAAAAGTCTGTGGGCACATTAGCCTGGGCTCTGCGGCTGACGTTGATCTTGCTGTCGCAGCGGCCAAACGCGCGTTCGAGAGCTTTTCGCAAACAACCCGTGAAGAGCGCATCGTTCTGCTGCAGGCGATCCTCGACGAATTTGCGCAGCGCCACGACGAAATTGCTGAAGCCATCATGGATGAAATGGGGGCTCCGTGGGGTCTTGCAAAGAACGCCCAGGCGGCCAGCGGACCGCAGCATATTAAGGCCGCAATAATGGCACTTAAGACCTTTGAATTTAGCGAACAACACGGCACGACACGCATTGTCAAAGAACCAGTCGGTGTTTGCGGCTTGATCACGCCCTGGAACTGGCCGATGAACCAGATCGCCGTCAAAGTTGCGCCAGCCCTGGCCGCCGGTTGCACGATGGTCCTGAAACCAAGCGAGGTCGCGCCGTTCGACGCCATGATTTTTGCCGAAGTCCTGGATGCGGCCGGTGTACCGGCCGGTGTATTCAACCTCGTCAATGGTGACGGCCCGGGTGTCGGAACGGCAATGAGCCAGCACCCCGACATCGACATGATGTCCTTTACGGGTTCGACTCGCGCCGGTATCGCAGTCGCTCAAAACTCTGCACCGACGGTAAAACGTGTCGCGCTGGAACTGGGCGGAAAGTCTGCAAACATCTTGCTGGATGATGCCGATTTTGAGAAAGCCGTCCGATCAGGCACGACCGAGTGCTTTGATAATACGGGGCAATCCTGTAATGCACCGACGCGCATGCTCGTGCCCGCGGATCGAGTCGACGAAGCGGCGGCGATAGCCGCAGATGTGGCACAGAATACGATTGTCGGCAATCCGCGTGATGAGGGCGTTGAAGTTGGCCCCCTGGTATCCGAGCTGCAGTGGAACAAGGTTCAGGATCTTATCCAGAAGGGAATAGACGAAGGTGCTACTCTGGCCGCGGGTGGCACAGGCCGGCCCGAAGGGCTTGACCGGGGTTACTTCGCCCGACCAACCGTATTTGCCAACGTCAGCAATGACATGACAATCGCCAGGGAGGAAATCTTCGGGCCCGTATTGTCAATCATCCCTTTCAACGACGACGATGACGCTGTGCGAATTGCTAATGACACGCCCTATGGATTGTCGGGCTATGTAAGTTCAGCGGACCTTGACCGCGCCCGCAGTATCGCCGCACGATTGAGAACGGGTATGGTGCATATCAATGGCGCCAATCTCGATTCAATGGCACCCTTCGGCGGCTACAAGCAGTCCGGCAACGGTCGCGAATGGGGTTCGTATGGCCTCGAAGAATTTCTCGAGGTCAAATCGATTTATGGATTCGAATCTACAGCGTAAGACTTGCACCACGAAACTTGAGCGCGACCTGCGTGTCGCATATGTACTGGACTACCGGATTTATTGAATGAGACGTTTCCTCCTATTATCGGTCTGCTTCGCTGCACTCCTCATCTCTGCTTGCAGCCCCAGCACCAATTTCCCGGATCCGACAGGTAAAGGATCTATCCAGGCGATTAACGCTATCAGCACATCGCCAACAATTACGTTTCTGATCGAAGAACGCACACTTGGTAACCTGGTATTCAGGAACGCGTCACCCAAGTCAAGTTTCGACGACTTCGAATACGCATTTAATTTTGACGCACTGCTCGCGGGTGAAGCTGAGAAAACGCGTCTGGCAAGCCAGCTCCTGCAAGTCGTTGATGGCATGGAATACACGCTTATCATAAACGGCGACCTGGAAGCGCCAACGATTACAACGTGGGAACGAGCCGAACGTATCTATGCTGACGGCGGTACTGTGCTCGAGGCAAACTTCGGTCATTTTTCACCCGCACTGGGCGCTGTCGATATTTACTTTGCTGATGCCGCCATCGCACCTGTGGCTGGAAGTGAAATAGGAACATTGGCGCCCGGCGGCAAATTGCCGGCTATGGACTTCCAGGCCGGCGACTACGTTCTGACAATAACAACCGCCGGCCTGCCGGGGGACATTCTGTTCACGTCAGACATACTCAGCATGGAAGCGGCTACGACCATGCTGTTTATGATATTCGACACCACCGCAAACGATCGCGGGCCGGTTTCCGTACGTGCATTCAATACGGAGACAGGAGCTACGACAAACCTCGTCGATCCACTGTATCCGCCAACGGTGCGTTTTATCCATGCATCACAGGATCTCGGTGCAGTCGATATATACATCGATGATCCAGTGACAACACCGATTATCGAGGATCAGAATTTTCGTGATGTAAGCGTCGAAACTGAGGTCACGGTCGGCGTACTGCCGATCAAGTACACTGCGCCCGACAACATTGGCGCAATTCTCATCGACGATGGCATCTTGGTGACGACGGGATCACGAGTCGATTATTACGTCATCGGCGAGGGCGCCAGCCCGGCGTCACTGGCGACCGTGCCGAACCGACGGTCCGTCGAGACACTGGCCAAATTTACCGTTGTCTACACGGAAACCAACAACGGCCCCCTGGATCTCTACATCGTTGAAGCTGCTGCGGACATCGCCGATTTACTGCCGCGATTTACAGGTTTGACCGCAGGGCTGGATCCGTTACTGACGCAGCTGCCCGAAGGCAGTTTCGATGTTTATCTGACGTTGACGGGAGAGAAGACGGTCGTTACCGGTCCACTGCAGATCAATCTCGGTTTGGGTGACGTTGTTACCGCGATCGTTTATGACGCTGTGGATCCTGCTAACGCAGATATCGTGGTTATACCCGACTTTTAGAGAATCAGGATGCTGTTGCAGCGTCAACGTAGGCGGCTCGGTCATTGGCTGCCTCGTCCTGATCAAGCTCTTTGGCGCCATACATCGCCTGGTCGGCGACGCTGATGAGATGCCAGAGCTCTTCACCATGCTTGGGCATTAATGCAATGCCAACACTCGCAGTGCATTTAATTTCCTCACCTTGAATGATGTAGGCCTCCTGTGCGGTTTGCACAACGCGTGCTGCGACACGCTTGGCATCTTCAACACTGACCCCAGGCAAGACAATTGCGAACTCATCTCCGCCGAGACGGCCCATCACATCCTCAGGCCGCAAACAAAACCCAAGGCGGTGACCAAATGCTTTGAGCAGCGCGTCGCCGGCCTGGTGGCCGAAGCGGTCATTGATGGACTTAAACTGATTGAGATCGAGGTACAAAACCGCGCCCCGCTCGTTCGCCCGAATACTCGCTGCTCCTTCCTTCTCGAAGCCACGGCGGTTGAGGACACCGGTCAAAGGGTCGCGCAATGCGTCGGCGAGCATTTTATCTTCGTTACGTTTGCGTTGCGTGATGTCGATCAGCGTCACCGATAAATCATCGCCGACCGGCTCGACAACAACACGCAACCAGCTCTCGCCGGCGAGATGATCTGCCTCTGTCTCGAAACTCATCGGTGAGCGTTGCTCCGATGCACCAGTAAAGTGTTCGATCAGCCTCTGCGGTTCGAGCTGTTTTAGCTTGTCGAGGGGCATACCGACCAGCGCACTATCGTCAAAACCCAGATAAGACTCGGCAGCCCGATTCGCAAAAACACAGCGAAGCCGGGGGCCCTTCTCACCTCGATCCTGTGAGAACCTGAGTATGCCGCTGGACGATGTTTCGATAAGTGTACGAATCAGGTGCTCGCTGTCCGAAAGCTTGCTTAGTGCTTTGCGACGCTCCGTGACATCCCGGCACACAACCACCATACCAAGCGCCTGTCCTTTCGGGCCGGTTAGCGGCGCCACGCTCAGTTCGTAAATATTGTCCTTGTGGAATCGCAGGGTTTGCGTCTGGTCAAGTTCATTGGCCATCTTCAGGATAGCTCTTGCCTCGGGAAAATCCTCCCACAGACGCTGCCCAATCAATTCTCGCTCCGTACCACCGAGTAGTTCCTGCGCTTTGCTATTGGCGCAGATAATTCGCTCTTTCTTGTCGATTACAAAAATCGGATCACGGACATGATCAAATAAAGTCTGGTATGCGACCGGACTGAACTCGTAAAAGCGAATTGAAATAACCGCGTAGGCATACAAAGGCAACAACAAAACGAACGACAACGCCGTATATGGAAAGTCCAGCGAGCCGAGCTTCAGAACGACATTTATCACGCTGGCCGAGAACGGCAAAATCGCACTGCACAGCAGAATAACCACGAGCTTTCGATGCGCCAGCGCGATTGTTGGCAATCGGCCTGCCAGGGCAAATGCGGTGTAAAGAAAAATGCCGTACATGAACGGCATGTGCACACGGTTAAACCAGGAGTGCTCCGTAACATCGGTAAAGCGAACCCCGAGATCCGATTCGGTGACTGCCCAAATAATGCCATGTGCAGAATTCGTCAGCGCAAGGACAGTCGTCGCAATGGGGATGACCGACAACATAGCTATCAGGATGGCTCTTGGTGGTCCTACCGTGTACTCACGGTATACAGCGTAAAAAATGATTGGCAGGAAACCAGACGAAAAGAAGGTAAGCGTTCGGCCTATGCCGTAAATCCTGGGATCTTCCGTAGCAAAAGAAAACGCCGCTCCGGCAACGAGCAAACCTGCCAGGAAAAAGAAAAATGCGATGACACTACTGCTATGTTGCGATCCTGCGCGCGCAACGCGGACAGCCAGCAGCAGGTACAGCAACGCTCCGATGCCAAGCACTGAGCGCAGCACAAGATCAGAGATCTCCATCACTCGTTTACCTGGTGGAAAATTTTAGTGAATCCGCGTGTCATACCGGCATGCTAGCCGGGACGTAAACTACATAATGCGGCGAACGTCACATTCTCGAAAAGCCCTCACACGTCCTGTTTACAGGCCTTCCGCAGTATCGTGAATCAATTTGTCGACGACGCCTTTAAGTGCGTCTTCCTTGCTGGCACCGGCGGCGATTTCGAGTTCGTACTTCCGCAATTGCCGATGCGCGCTGGTGCCACGTTGCAGTATGTGGTGCAGGGAATTAACTTCTTCAGTGCAGCCCAGTGCCTCGGCATCTTCGGCGACAAGCGAAAGTAATTCGTCGAGCAGACTTTCAAACGGTATGACCTCGCCTTTGGCAAGGTCTATAAGACCCTCGTCAAAGCTATAACGCATTGCGCGCCAACGGTTCTCCTGAATCAGCATGGGGGTATATTGGCGCCAGCGCTGGTTGGCCCTTCTGAGCCTGTATAGCATCCGTAAAATACAAACGAGTAATGACGCCAGAGCGACGGTATCGTCCACGCGCGTACAGACATCCATGATGCGTGTCTCGAGCGTAGGGAACCGCCCGCTTGGCCTGATATCCCACCAGATGCGCGTCGAGTCCTCAATAAGCCCGGCGTCCATCATGATTTGCACGTGACGTTCGTATTCTCCGAAACTCGAAAATCGTTCGGGCACACCTGTTCGCGGTAATGAGTCGAAAACGGTCAGTCGATAGCTCTTCAGACCTGTATCCTCACCCTCCCAGAATGGGGACGAACAAGACAGCGCCAGCAAATGCGGCAGGAAATATGACATCTGGTTCATCAGGTCGATACGCAATTCGTCGTTGTCGATTCCGACGTGCACGTGCATGCCGCAAATTAACAACCGGCGCGCCGTGCTCTGCATTTCGACCGTGAGTCGATCGTAGCGCTCTTTGCGTGTCGCTTTTTGATCCTGCCAGCGACTGAAGGGATGCGTAGACGAAGCTATCGGCGCCAGACCATGTCTGTTCGCAACTTCCTTGATCGATGAACGCAGGTGCACGAGGTCGTCACGCACTTCCTGCATGCTTTTGCAGACCTTTGTACCGATTTCGATCTGCGAGCGCAGCAGTTCCGTCGTAACCTGTGCGCCACAACGTTCCTCGCACTCGCGCATCAGGCTCTCGGGCATATCGACAATCAGGGCGCGTGTTTCCTGGTCGACCAGCAGGTACTCTTCCTCCACACCGATGGTAAAAGTTGGCTCGGAGTACTTCATTCCCTCTCCCCTGGTTTTGCGCTTCTTGTTAACGCCCGGTCTATGCCGAAATCTTATCCTGCTGCAAGCCGATTCGTTTCGGGATCGTTTCGATGATCGCATGCATGACAGCCGCAATTTCGTTCACACCCTTTTTTTCGTCGATACGGTCTTGCCGTACCTCAATACCAACATGAGGCAGGCCGATTTCTTCTGCATGATGGTCGATCGTGAAATCCTGCGGCGCCCTGCCGGAATACGGCACGTTGTCACCGGTCAGGAACCCTGCCGCACGAAACTCCTGGATAAAAATGTCGGACAGACGCGCGTCCTTGTCCCACAACACGCCCATTTCAACCTCGCGCGAAATGCCGTTTAGTACCGGTGTAAAACTGTGAATGGAGATGAACGCCGGTGGCGGCCCGAGCGCACGCAGACGCTGCACCTGTTTGTCGATTGCATTGTGATACGGCCAGTAAATGGCATCAGCTCGTGCGTCCTTATCTGCTTGAGTCAGGTTACGATTACCAGGTACCAGGATGCCATCACCGTACTCGAGGAATGCACCCGGATCCATCAGTTCCCTGTTGCAGTCGACAACCAAACGAGAGTACTGCGCAACGACGGCCGTAACACCGAGGCTGGCTGCCAATTTTTCGGTTAGCTTACCTGCACCAATGTCTATTGCGAGGTGACAACGCCGCGCGAACGGATCCAGACCCATGTCGCCCAGCGCGCCGGGAAACCTGCAACTTGCATGATCGCACACGAGCAGAACTGGCAGCTCCGCGAGCGGGTTCAGGACATAGAAAGGCGATGGCTCACTGGCAGAAAGCAGGGATGCTTCGGGGTTGTTGTCTGAGCCGTCGGACATAGATGAGGGAGCCAAATTCTTGGTACATGAGTGTACCGCATATGCGGCCACACGCCATACTTAGAATCACGCCCTCAATCGAGAAAAGCGGGTTTCCTCACACGGCTCGAATGACTGCACCGAGGCCGGTCGGGCGATGTAGTAGCCCTGAGCGTATGCAATGCCGAGCGCACCAAGTTTCTCGAGCACCTGTTTTGTCTCGACACGCTCGGCAATCGTTTCGATACCCATTGCATGGCCAACCTCACTGATAGCCTTGACCATACTTTCGTCCACCCTGTCGTCCACCACGTTGCTTATGAAATGCCCATCAATCTTGAGATAGTCGACAGGCAAATTCTTAAGGTAGGTAAAAGACGACAGCCCGCTACCGAAATCGTCCAGCGAGAACAGGCAACCGAGCTCCTTGAGAGCCTGCATGAAGTGAATCACGCGCGACAGGTTGGATATAGCCGCTGTCTCTGTAATCTCGAAACAAACCGCCCCTCTGGGCAAATTGTGTTTCTTTAGCTCGTCGATGACGAACTCGAGAAAGCGATCTTCGCTCAATGAAGTACCGGAGAGGTTAACCGCGATCGTGTAACGTGCTTCGCCATCGTCGCTGCGGTCTGCAAGCTTCGACAACGATTCACATACCACCCAACGATCCAGCGTCGCCATGAGATTGTAGCGCTCGGCTGCGGGAATGAACTGGTTGGGGCTGACGATTTCGCCGTTTTCGTCGCGCATTCGCAGCAACAGTTCGTAGTGTCCTCGCGACTTGCCGCGATCCTTACCTATACCGATGATAGGTTGAAAAAACAGTTCCAGGCGATCTTCCTCGACTGCGCTGCTAATGCGCGACACCCACTTCATCTCTTCGTGACGCATCGAAGCATCGCTGTCTTTATACAAGTGAATCTGGTTACGACCCATGTCTTTGGCTGAATAACATGCAACGTCCGCAGCACTCATAACTTCGGCAACCGTCGCGTTTTCGCTCGTAACCATCACAACTCCGATCGAACAGCGGATCGTTGTGAACGAGTTTTGCCAGTCAAACCTGTAGCCCTCAATTGCACCACGAATCGACTCTGCGACTTCAATTGCACGTTGCTCATCGCAGTGCTCGAGCAGGATGCCGAACTCATCGCCACCGAGACGCGCGAGGATGTCCGTTGAGCGAATCTTGCTGTGCACGAGCTCAGCCAATTGACGCAACAAGGCGTCACCTGCAGTGTGCCCGAACGTGTCATTGACGACCTTGAACTGGTCAAGATCAAGATACAGCAATGCATGGGTCTGTTCGGCGTCACCGCGGAAAGCATTGAGCGACTTGCCGAGACTGTTCTCAAACTCGCTGCGGTTAATGAGGTCAGTCAACGAATCGTGCGATGCCTGGTAACTGAGTTGCCGAAACAGGCGCGTTTCCTTGCTAACGTCGTGGAAGACCATTACCGAACCGATGACGTTACCGACGCGGTCCCGAATCGGCGCCGCTGAATCCTGAATGGGCACCTCATCACCATTCTTCGTGATAAGAATCGAGTTTTCGTCGAGCGTTATCACACGGCCGCCCCTGAGACACCGCAGCACGGGATTTTCAACGGTGGCACGCGTGTGCTCGTTGATAATCGTCATGATTTCGGAGATTGATGTGTTTCGAGCGGCGCGCATGTCCCAGCCAGTGAGGTCCTGTGCAACAGGATTGATGTAATCAACCAGGCCATCGGCGTCTGTCGTAATGACGCCGTCACCGATAGATTGAAGCGTAATCTGGGCACGTTCTTTTTCTTCAAAGACCCGAGTCTCAGCGCGTTTTCGATCTGTGATGTCTGTGATCGTGCCTTCATGCGCCACGATATTGCCGTCGTCATCACAAACAGCTCTCGCGTTCTCCAGAACCACGATTTCCGTACCGTCCTTGCGACGCAGACGATACTCAAAATTCTTCACGACACCCTCAGCCTCGAGCCGCGCAAATACGCGCTCGCGATCGATGGGGTTAACGTACAACATCGGCGTACGGCCAACAGATTTCAGATCCTCCTGACTTTCGTATCCGAGCATTTCGACCAGGGCGGGGTTTACGGCGACCAGATCGCCGTCCCGGGATGCGATATAAACGCCGTCGACAACATTTTCGAACAAGCCCCTGTAGCGCAGCTCTGAATTGCGTAGCTTGTCTTCGTCCAGCTGCCGTTTTATGGCGATACCCGCGAGGCGCGCCAGGCGATTGAGCTTATCGAGCTCATCTGTCGTGGGAGAGCGAATTTCGTTGACGTAAATATCGAGCGTGCCAATAACCCGACCGGCCGCACCACGCACCAGGAATGACCACGCAGCCGCAATGTCGTGTTTTGCAGCCTCGCGTGCCTGCGGTTTCCACGCCGTGTCCGCAGCAATATTCGGCGTAAAGTGGTCCTCGCCAATATAGACAGCAGCACCACAGGTAATGCTCTCGGGCGCCACATTCACAAAGTCCAGACAAAGCTTGAAAGGCTCTGGAAGACTCGGGGCTTGCGCGACATCAAGCGTTCCGCTGCGGTTGTCCAGTTGCATTACAGCGGCGCGAAAACCCGCGTCGATTTTTTCGGCGCATCGACAAATAGCCCGTAGAGTCCTGGCGTAAGGCGTGCTCGCCGCAATCATTTCGAGAATCTTGTTCTGTGCGAAAGCGAGCGCCTCGCCATCCTTGCGCTCGGCGATATCTGTAATGGAGACACGAACCAGGCTTCGATCGTCTTTGGGCAAGTGGCTGAAACGCACTTCGCAGGGGATTTCCCTGCCGAGGGAGTCCTTGTGCATCCACTCGAAAGTCGGGTGCCCACCGGCAAGCGCCTCGTCGACGTAGCCACGTCGCACTCCAAACGATGGTGTACCGTCAGGCTGCGTTTCGGGGCTGAGCGCCTCCGGCCCAATCATGAGCAATCGACTTCGGGACAGGTTGAACAATTCGCAGGCTTTGTCGTTTGCGTCAACGAAGCGGTTGTCTTCTACGTCGAATACGACGATCGCCTCGGGCGCATTCTCGACGAGCGCACGATAGCGCTCTTCATTCTCTTTAAGGGTTGTCTCGGCTTCCTGCCGGCCGGTCACGTCACGCAAACTGACAACGTAGATATTGCCGTCGCCGACTTGCAGCTTACTGGCATTGATTTCGGCAACAAATTTTTCACCGTTTGCTCGCAATGCATCAACCTGTCCTGACTCGACCTTGAGTTGTGTATCTTCGAGGTCGGACATGAACGGCTTGAAAAACTCGGACAAACGCCGACCTTTGACGGACGGGATAAGGTGTTCGATCTTCGAACCGACCAACTGGTCTCGTGTCAGGCCGAAAAGACGCGTGCACATCTTGTTACAGTTGCAGACGGCACCTCTTTCACTGACTGAAAACAATGCGTCTGTCACGCTGTCGAAGATGGCTTCTATCGGAGTTGCGGTGCTTAGCGACTGGGTGATCGTCGCTTCCATCTCGTCGTAATGCTGGTCGATCAGATGCAATAACTCGATGAAGTCGGGCTTTTCAATGCCTGACATCTCGGTGGCCTTTTTGATCTTGTCGCGAAGATCCTTGTGCATCGGTCAACCCGTTCAATCCGTTGAAAACATCTGCTTCTGTCGCCACTGGCCCGCACACAGCCTACCGCCACAGTGCGACTACTCTAGGCCGACTCGGCAATGGCGTCTGTGATGCAATTCAGATTTTGAGCGTTCTTTTGGGAAATAATTCCCTTTAACGTTCAGCGACTTATGACAAATACCTGATGTTTTTTGGCGTGGCGGCAGTGCGTCTTCCGGGTCTTCACATAAGCAAGCTGCTGTCGCAGCTGTACGATCAGTCCTCGCCTGACAGCACCCGTATCGCGTCGCCATTCTCGTCTATTGCCATCGTGCCGTTTTCCGACTGTTGCGGCGCTGCAGGACCTACCTGGATGGGGATAGCAGTGACCGTGGAGGTCGTATCGCCGCCGGTTTCTATGCTTGCGGAAACGTTAAGGAACAAGCGACCTTCGCGCAACGGAATGATACGCACCTGCTGGGTCTGAGGCTCCGCGCTGTTAGTCGCCGCTATGGTCACGCTCGGTGGTTGCGCCTCCGGAAATTGCATCGCCGTGGTGTCGTTGACTCGATAAGTCAGCGTTATCGTTTGTGCACCAACATTAGACACAATCTGCAAATCGACCGCGACTGCCTGCCCGACGATAGGTGCACCGATGATTTTGTAGCTGATGTTCACAGGCCCCTGCAGCTTGACGGTGCGGCCATTCGACCGGTCTGGCTTGGCACCGACATCAGGAACCGCAGTCGCTGGCGACTCGGCTACAACCGCACCGGTATTTTCCTCTCCGCCATTACTGCAGGCGCCGGCCAACAGCGCGGCAACAAGTACAAGAACTTTCTTCTGGCTCATTTCTTTCACCCGGGATCTAAGGAGTCGATGCGAAGCTGATTTCGAAACAGATGCGCTCAGGATAACTGCTCGGCGCCAATTCGTCATCGAAACGCAGATCTTCCACCGCAGCGATATAGGTTTCGCCCGCCTGCAGCTCCGGGGTTCTGAAGGTCTCGACATTCTCATCGGCGCTGATCCCCTGATCGATAAACTGCGGACCTTTGAAGATATAAATGTCAGGGTCGCTCTGATCACGGTCGCCAGGAGCCGGTGTTACAGGCGTGGCCGTTGTCGTGGTCATGGTGACATCGTATTGATCCGTCAACGGCACGGTGATGCGCAGGAATCGGTTCTCCGTCAGCTTATTGCCGTCCCGGCCGCTGTCGAACTGGCTGTTGACGCATATTGGCAGTACCGATCCATCTGCAGTCAGATCTGCATAAATCGGAACGACGTCCTCCGCACCGCCAGCGGTGTTGGCCTCGCCTACACCCCAAATATCAAACCCTGCGGTCATATCTTCCCTGGCCAGTTGAGCGTCGACGAGCGCTTGTCCTGCCAGGTCCAGTGTCGACCGAAGTTCTGCTGCAAACGAAAATATCGTAGTGAATGCATCGGTTGACACCTGTGGCCCTGTCATTACTGCGTAAATCGGTGCGAAACCGATTGAGCCGGGGTCGCCGCCCTCATCGTTAGTGTCGAACAAGTCGTAAATGAAGCGCAAGACCGAGACCTCGTCATACCAGCCCGACGCGTCGTAACTACCTGATTCTGCGCCCAGCGCCAGGCGGCTGAAATCGCTGTCCGCCGGGCCCGTGTCGCAATAAAGCTGATCCCCCAATGCCATAGCAGCAAGGGCGGTCGCCCAGCCTTCACCGAAAGCGAGGCGCGGATCCAAAAGACTTCCAATCGAATGCGGACCGCCGATTGAGTCGGCTCTGGACAGATTATCTTCGAAATAGTGACTCCACTCATGGACGATCACGTGATCATCGAACTCGTCGGTGTCACTCGCTGCTTCGCCCACGAGAAAAAGCCTGTTTTCGCCAACAGAATAAAACGAGCCACCGAGCTCCCCGGTGTCAGTGCCGGAAACGCTGGTAGTAGCCGACGTATTGTTGACACTCCAGAAAACGTCGAGTGGCGGGAAGAAAACATCCGGATCCACCGATTCGATAAATGTCATTGCCGTGTAAATGCTATCCAGGATCGAAAACGGCGCTGCTGAACGATCACCGACGTAGCTCGCGCCGCCCCAACCTGTCTGCGCGGTCATGTTCTGACCCGCGACACCGTCCGCACCTGTATCGAAAACGTCACCCTCGACGACATACAGCGGCCGGCTTCCAAGCGCAGGCGGCCCGGCTGATAAATCGTAGTTGTCCCGCACCTCTACGTCCCAGCGTGAGGAACCGGTCGCCTTTTTGAGTTCCGCCCGGATGCGCAGGCGAACCAGCGTATCCGCGTCAATGTTTGCGAAGGCATAATCGCCGCTTGCGTCAGATTGAGTTGTTGCCAGAACGGCACTCGTGGCCGCATCTATGAGCTGCACGGTTGCGCCACGAACAGGCCTCAGGATCGTACTCGCGAAATCCAGCCCCCGGCAAACGGGGTTGGGAGGCACGAATTCGTAATTCAGCTGGCCCGTAACAGCCACTTTAGGCTTCTCTTCGGGAGCCGAACCGCTGCCACCGAACGATTCCGAGCCGCCGCCGCAGGCAGCGAGCACCAGCGCCAGAACCAGAACCGGCAGCAGGCGGCTCTGCCGCAGGAAATTTGGCTTATCGGTCGATCGCTGGGGCACTCAAAGCTCCTTGGTCACATAATATAGTGCGATACAAGTCCGTATTCATCGCCCCAGTATTGATAAACTTTGTCACCTGAACGCGGCCTGAGTTCACAAATTCGGCCTAACTGACGTAACGGGCGGAAAAAATGGCAAATAGCAAGATTCTCGTCACGGGCGGCGCCGGCTACATTGGCAGCCACGTCGTACGACAACTAGGTAGTGCAGGCGAAGACGTTATCACGCTTGACAACCTCAGCACAGGTTTTGAAGCGGCGGTAACTGCCGGCAAACTGGTCATCGGTGACACCGGTGATGCAGCCCTGCTGGAGCGGATTTTCGCCGAACACGACATCGACACCGTCATGCATTTTGCGGCACACACGATTGTGCCCGAGTCGGTCTCCGACCCCCTGAAATATTACGGCAACAACACGGCCAACAGCCGCACACTGCTCGAGGTATCCAATCGGCACGGTGTGAAACACGTCGTCTTCTCATCGACTGCGGCCGTTTACGGAATTCCGCCGGACGGGGTGGCTTCCGAGAGCACGCCGACGCGCCCGATCAATCCGTATGGCAGCTCCAAACTCATGACTGAGTGGATGCTGCGCGACCTCGCGTTTGCCGGAGGACCCAGCTACGTGGCGTTGCGCTATTTCAATGTCGCGGGTTGCGAGCCAACCGGCACAATAGGTCAGTCGACGCCGAAGGCCACGCTACTCGTTAAGGTAGCGTGCGAGGCCGCAACCGGACGCCGGCCGGGCGTGAGTATATTCGGCACCGATTTCCCGACGCCGGACGGCACCGGGTTACGCGATTACATTCACGTTCAGGACCTTGCGACCGCACATCTGGATGCACTGACGTATCTCAGGGGTGGCGGTAAATCGGCCACTCTGAATTGTGGTTACGGACACGGATACAGCGTGCGCGAAGTACTGGCCGCAGTTGAAAGAGCAAATGGACAGCCGCTGCACATCACGGAAGAGCCGCGGCGTGCCGGAGATCCGCCGGAACTGATTTCAGTGGCCCAAAAAATACGAAAAGTGCTTGGCTGGACGCCCGAGTTCGATGACCTTGACACGATCGTGAGTACCAGCCTTGAGTGGGAACGCAAAATCGCTGCACAGGATCCAGGCGCTTACTGGGCAGGCTGAACAAGCTGTCGTCGGTGCTACACTTCGAGTATGAAAATCTACCGCCCAAAGTCTCTTAACGGCCTGATTCTCGTAGGCTTCGGGTTAGTGGGCTTACCGCTTCTCATTGCGGTCATTTGGGCACTGGTCAATCTCGATCGCCTTGCCGAGCAGAGCGAACAACTGGTCACCAGCGGCGTCACGGCCGCCGAAAATAACCGCCTGCTCGTGGAGCGAATCGGGTCACTCGAGCGTGTTGCCCGCCAATACCAGGTGCTGGGGAATCCGGATAGCCTGCAGCTTATGCAGCAGGACCTCGAAAGTGTCGAGGATAGACTTGCAGCGATGGCGCCGCTTGCGGCCGAGGCCGGGGCCACAGCGCTGGAAGCATCGATTGCCGCAGGCGCAAGACACATCGTCACCACCCTTTCTCAGGACGGACTTGGCAATGCCGAGGCAGAGGCGGCGATTGCGGAGTTTGCGCCACTGCGGCAACGAGCAGGCGAACTGACCAGGGCGCTAAGCGCATTCGTCGAAGCCGAACTCAAGGCACTGCAGGACAGCACTCGACGCGCACAGCGGGTGTCGGCCTGGCAGGTTGCTGCGCTGGTGCCAGGAACACTGATTCTCGTATTGTTCTTTATCCTGCTTGTGGCAAAACCGATTCGTCAGTTGGATACGGCTATTAGTCAACTGGGCCAGAGCGGCTTTTCCAAACCGATAGCGGTTAAAGGGCCAACTGATCTAGAGCGCCTCGGGCAACAGTTGGAATGGCTGCGTATTCGCTTGCTGGAACTGGCTCAAGAGAAAAACAAGTTTCTCCGCCATATGTCGCATGAACTCAAGACGCCGTTGGCTAACATCCGCGAGGGCACCGAATTGCTGCTCGACGGAACTGTGGGTGAACTGGATCAACCGCAGCGCGAAGTGACTGACATCCTGCGAGTTAACGGACTCAAATTACAGCAACTCATTGAGAACCTGCTGAGCTTCAGCGCCTGGCAGACCAAGACCGAGGTGTTGACGCTTTCGGACTTCCCGTTGCGAGCGCTGGTCATTTCGGTTGCCAAAGAGCAACGATTGGCACTGAAAGCGGCTCATATTCAGTTAAAGCTCGAAATTGATGACCTGTTTGTGAACGCAGATCGCGACAAAATCCGTACAGTCCTAGATAATCTGCTATCGAATGCGATTAAGTTCACGCCCAAGGGCGGCTACATAACCATCCGGGCGAGTCAGACACCATCGAGCTTTGTGCTCGAGTTTGGCGACACCGGACCTGGCATTCCCGACGAAGAAAGCCCGCGTATTTTTGAGGCCTTTTTCCAGGGACGCCGTGAACAAGGTGGTCAGGTCGCCGGTACGGGCATCGGCTTATCGGTGGTGCTGGAGTGCATCCAGGCTCACGAGGGCTCGGTGGAACTGGTCGATTCGGGAGAGTTTTCGGGCGCGCACTTCCGCATTGATATTCCGCAGAAGCGCGTCGCAGAACAAACAAAGTTGGCGGCCAATGCATAAGATGCGACTGAGCACAGGTGCAAAAACCCTCGCAGCGACGATCTTGGTCGTGTTGCTGCTGGGCGGTTGTGCACAGACGAAAGAACTCATGTCGGGCATGCGCAAATCGTCGGCAGCGGAAGACGTCGGTATTCTCGGAGCACCAGAAGCCGATCAGTATTTGCAGGAAATGTACAAGCTCGCCGCCGGTGATCCAGCGACCCAGGCTGAAATTTACGCTGACGCACGATCTGCTTCGACGCTGACGCCGGGGCCGTCCACCGATCTTCGTTACGCATTGGTTCTGGCGACGCCCGGACATGCTGAATTCAACGCTGAAATGGCGCAGTCGCTGCTGCGCGAGTTGCTAACTCAGGCACCACTGATGACGCAAGCGGAGATATCGCTCGCAACAATTCACCTCAAATCTGTGGAGCAGTTAATCGTCGCAAAAGCCGAGGTGCGCCGACTCAGAGCCGCAACGTCGCGTGCGGCACAATCGCAGGAAACGGCTACAAGTGCGAGGCTGGCCAGCGCTGAGGCAGAAAACCGTCGTCTACAAAAGGAGCTCGAGGAAGCTGAAGACAAACTCGAGGCTATTACGTCGATCGAACGCTCTATTCGGGCTCAGGATCCGTAATTCGAGCTATTGCCGACTTAACTAAATCTCTCTAACCTGTAGCCATGGCCACCCCAAAAGCACAAATCAAAGGCAAGATTCTTCTCGTCGATGACGACCCAGGACTCCTGCGCTTGCTGAGCATCCGCCTGCGCGCCGAGGGCTATGACGTCGAAGCTGTCGAGAGCGCGCATCTGGCGCTCGCCACGCTCAACCGGTTTTCGCCCGACCTTGTCATAACCGACCTGCGCATGGACAAGATGGACGGCATCGGGCTGCTGAAGGAACTGCAGACGCGTTCACCGGGACTGCGCGTCGTCATTATTACTGCGCATGGCACGATCCCGGACGCCGTACTCGCGACGCAAAGTGGCGCGTTTGGATTCCTGACCAAACCGATCGACAAAGACGAGTTAATGATTACCGTTGAAAAGGCTTTGAAGGTGTCTGGCTCGTCCGATGTCGAAGAAGGCTGGGCAGCGAAGATCATTACTCGCAACCAGGGCATGAAGGAAGTCCTGCAACAGGCGAAGATGGTTGCTGCAACCGACGCCAGAGTCTTGATTACGGGCGAGAGCGGCACCGGCAAAGAACTACTCGCCAATGCGATCCATAATGCGAGCCCACGGCACAACAAACCGTTTGTCGCTATCAACTGCAGCGCGATGGCGGAAAATCTGCTCGAGTCTGAATTGTTCGGCCACGAGAAAGGCGCCTTCACGGGTGCGACACGTACGCACAAGGGCCTGTTTCAGTCAGCCGAAGGCGGCACGTTGATGCTCGATGAAATCGGTGACATGCCGATGCGACTACAGGTAAAACTTTTGCGCGTTCTGCAGGAACACCAGGTTCGACCGGTCGGCAGTACAGAAGCTCTGCAGGTTGACGTACGGGTCATTTCGGCCACGCATCGTGACCTGCAAACGCTACTGCGTGAAGGGCGCTTCCGGGAAGACCTCTATTACCGGCTCAATGTCGTCAACATCAAGATTCCGACGCTGGACGAAAGGCGCGAAGACATTCCGCTGCTCGTCGCGAAATTCCTGCAGACTATCTCGCAGGAGGCAGGACAGGAACGCAAAGTGTATGCACCGGAGGCAGTGGAAATGCTGGTTACCGCTGAGTGGCCGGGAAACATCCGTCAGTTGTATAACGTCGTACGACAAAACGTCGCTCTGTCGCGATCACCCGTCATCAGTGCTGAACTGGTACAGCAATCACTCGGGGAGCATGGCGGCAAACTCGCGTCTTTCTCCGACGCACGCGATGAATTTACGCGCAATTACCTGTCGCAAATTCTGCAGATCACTATGGGTAACGTCAGCCAGGCGGCGCGCCTCGCGAAACGCAACAGAACGGATTTTTATAAGTTGCTGGCTCGGCACGAGCTGAACCCGGACCAGTTCAAGACCCGCTAATCGTCCCGGCCCAACGCTGCTTTCTTCGAATACCCTTCCGCGCTTAACCCATACTTGCTCAACAGGTCGTATAACGTCGGTCGAGTGATCCCCAGCATTTCCGCCGCTTTGGAAATATTGCCGTAGCACTTCGTCAATGCGACGCGAATCGCCTTCGACTCGGCTTGCTGGCGCACTTCACGAAGATTAAATGACTCGTCTGCACCCTCGCCCGCTTCAATACCGAGATCCGCCGCCGTAACCAGCTTGCCGTCAGCCATGATCACGGCACCTTTGATCTTGTTCTCAAGCTCACGCACATTGCCGGGCCAGTTATACGATTCAATGGCCTGCACCGCATCTTCCGTGAAGCCGTTGATCGCCTTACCCTGCGATTTGCAGTACTTCAAAAGCAGCGTACGCGCCAGAATCAGGCGGCCCTCTTCGCGGTCCCGATACGGTGGAATGTTGATCGTGATTTCACTAACGCGGTAGTAAAGATCCTCGCGGAACAAACCTTTCTTGATGAGCCCCTCTGGATTCTGGTTCGTGGCGCAGACAACACGCACGTCAACTGAAATTTCTTCTCGACCACCAACACGTTCGATAACGCGTTCCTGCAGGAAACGCAGCATCTTGGCCTGCAATGCGAGCGGCATGTCGCCGATCTCATCGAGGAACAAGGTGCCGCCGTTAGCGAGCTCAACTTTGCCGGGTGTGGTTTTGTGCGCGCCCGTGAACGCACCTTTTTCGTGACCGAACAACTCGGACTCGAGCAGGTTTTCCGGAATCGCCGCGCAGTTGATGGCGATAAATTTATTCTCTGCGCGAGGACTCAGGTTATGCAGTGCCCGCGCAAGCAGTTCCTTGCCCGTACCGCTTTCGCCAAGCAGCAATGTCGTAACGTCGGTTGGTGCAATCTTCTCGATCATGCGGCAAACAGCAAGCATGCCTTCACTCGCGGCCACGATGCCGGCCAGGGGCGATTCGTGCAGCCTGTTCTGCAATCTGCGGTTTTCGGCCTCGAGTTCCGCAATATTGAAGGCGCGGTCGACGAGCAATTTGAGCGTGTCGGTATCGACAGGCTTCTCATAGAAGTCGTAGGCGCCCTGAGCAACCGATGTGAGCGCGTTCTCCTGATCGCCGTTACCGGTTACCACGATGACTTTTGTGTGCGGTGCGAGCTTCAGGATCTCGCCCAGCGTGAGGAACCCCTCCTCAACACCTTCCGGTTTGGGGGGCAGACCGAGATCCTGCAATACGACCATGGGTTCGTGCCGACGCAACTCGGTAATGGCAGAGGGGCGATCCTCTGCCGTAAAGACGTCATAGCCTTCGAAGCACCATTTGAGCTGGCTCAGGAGGCCCGGGTCGTCCTCGACGATCAATAATTTGCGGCTGTCTGCAGTCATGGGCTAATGGTGCCACTTTAGCACCGCCCTGTGGAGGCTTTAGGTCACAGACTGCTGTGTGACACCGCATCGAGCTCGGGTGGTGCTCTGTTACTGCACCACCTTTGTCGCCGGATTCGAATACGCGCTCTCAACTCTCGCAGTATTGAACGACGTCGCCACAAACTCATACGTCCCCGGCGCGAGGTTCTCGACCACGTAGGACGTCAGACCTTCGTTTTCCACGGTCACTGAGTTCGGGTAGCCGCCTGTGCCCGGCGTTGTTCTCCAGTAGATCTTGTAGCCATCGAGATCAACCAGGTCGGAGCCGTCTTCGTTTTGAGTCGGGGGTGTCCAGTCGAGTGTTACCGATCCCAGGCTGACCGCGTTGACGGTAATCGAGAACGGTCCGAGTGTCGTGCTTGCGTTGCTCGTATCCGAGACCGTGATGCTGATGTTGTTGTACGTGTCGACATTGGCGTCTGTCGGCGTGCCCGTGATACTGCCGTTCGAGTTATTGAAGCTCGCCCAGCCCGGCAACCCAGAAACAGAAAAAGTCAGCTCATCGCCATCAGGGTCGCTTGCCGAAGGCGTGAAGCTGTATCGGTTGTCGACGTTGATTTGAGACGGCGGGTTACCCGAGATCGTCGGCGCCGAGTTATCCATTGTTACGCTGATCGAAAATGCCGCAAGGCTCGCTGACAGATCGCCGTCGCTGACGCTGATGACAATGTTGCGGTAATCATCGACATCGCCAAAACCCGGGGTACCGGTGAGGCTGCCGGTCGCGTTATTAAAGTCGGTCCAACCAGGCTGCCCCGTAATGCTGAACGTTAGCCTGTCGCCGTCGGCATCATTGACCGAAGGAGTAAACGAATACCGACTGTCCATACGAATCGACGCCGGTGGATTGCCGGAAATCGTTGGTCGAGAATTGGCCGCCGGATCGCCGGCATTTCCGCTGAACGATGTGTCGCCCTCTTCCTGCGTAAGGCAGCCGCTCACGATGAGCGCGATAACCGAGAGTCTTGCAGCAAACGCTATCGTTCGAAGAAGTCCATTTTTTTGCATGAGTTGTGCTCCAGCCTGTTAGCAGACGGGCAACCCATTTTGGAGATTGATGGAGCAAAGCACAGAGCACGAATGTGCCCAGAAGCAGTATCTTAACTGGCAACTCCGCTGTCGTAGGCGTTAGCCCGTAGACCGGTGGCTTTGCGTCCCAATCTTTCGATTGGTTTGCCCTTTTTCAGTGTACGGAACGGAGAATAACACTAATTAAAAAAAAGAAAACCTGTCTCCGATTTGCGACTTTTAGATTATGTTGAATAGAGTGGTTGCGCAAAACCTAGCCGAGATGTTCACGAGCAGTTTTTTTCGCTCGATCAGTTCCGAGGCTGCAGCAACGCCCCGTAATGCGTTATGTCGCAATCCAGATACAA
>JAHEFG010000021.1 GCA_024640305.1 Gammaproteobacteria bacterium | reverse complement strand
AAAGTCTTTCCAGGCGGCAGCCAGCAACGTCGTTAATGTGCGGTCGATATGATCCATAAAGGTTGTCCGGCCTTTTTCCCGCCCTTCAACGGGGTGCCCCGCGCAGGAAAGAAACTTCGCCAATGCGCGGCCATGCATGCCTTCCTCGTACAGCCAGCAGATCAGGAAGGTACCGACAATCTCGTCATCGACTGCACGTTGCGAAAATATCGTTCGCGGAAAGACAACCGTATGGCTTTCCACATCCTGCATATAAGCCAGGATTTTGAGTACGTCGTCCGGCACAGGATGCGCTGGGATAGAATCCCAGTCGATTCCGGCTAATTCAAGTGGTCGTGACGCGGTGATGAATCTCTGAAACTCCGGCGGATCCGTCGGCAGCAGGGCTCCACCGACAGAGTTACGACTCTCGGCGATACCCGGGTCCGATCTTGTGATTGCTATTGCCATATTGACGCCTGGCCTGATTTACGTTGCGTGCGCCGGCCGTCAGCCGCCGCCAAGAATGACCGCCGGAGCAATCGCTATCGCTATAAGCACAGCAACGCCGATGCCGACACCACCCGTGAGTAAACTCGTACGACCGACGCTCACCTCTCGTGTCTCTAACGCTACGATTTCATCTATCGGCACGCCGGCTTTGCGGCCTAGAACCAAGTCCTGCTCGAGACTGATTTCCGTGACCCGAAACTTATGCACCGTCTCGTCCGCCGTGACGAGTCTTACCCGATCGCCGACATTAACGAGCGTCCCTGATCTCAGTTGCTGCTGAAGTTCATCAGCGGGAACATTGACCGGTTCGAGCGTGGTGCAGGCGACGTTGCCGAGAATCAGCAATAGCGAAAAGAAAATGACCTTCATGTTTCTGTACCGTGGTTACGCGCGCCGTATTTGTCGCGACGACAAGGAATCGGTTCGTAACACGGCGCGATCATGCGCCTGGATTAGCGTACGCACAATCCATATTTTTTGGGTGGGAGGGCTCGACCGGCTGTCACCAAAACAACTAAGGCTGCGCCTCTTTTGCCCCGGCTACAAGACCATTTTGGCGAATTTTCTTGTTGCATTCGGGCACCCTGAGCCGATAATCCACGGCCCAGTTCGCGTATTACACAACTGTGCGTTGGAGGCGATGCTGACATGAAGATCCGGTCATTCTTGGTGACCTTGCTTGCCCTTTTTCTGCCCGCACTCCTGGCCGCCCAGGCACGGATAGACGCCGACACAGGCGAAATCCGCTTGCTCGACCCGCAGTCTGTCGACAGCCCTGCCAATGAACTGGAAAACCATGTCGTCAAGCGCGGCAATTCGGTGTGGTTCGGCAAGTCGAAGAACAAGATCGTGGACTACGCCACAGTCACGACCAAGACGGGAACTGTGAAAACAGATCATCGCACGGGACGACACTACGAAGAGGACACAACACGCTACAAGTTGTCTGTCGTTGTTGTAATACTCGATTCATCGACGGCGACCGCAAATGCGAAAGTACATCAGATCGTGCGGTATACGGAGACAAGCAGCGCCATCGACGTGCTTGTGGAGCTGAAGACCGGCATCGAGGGAAGTTCCAGCAACTATCTGGACAGGCAGCAGGTTCTTTCCGCGACAATCGTGACGAGCCAGAACACGAATGCAGAGTGGCTTTTGCACTTCGAATCCAATATCGACTACACCGATTCCGCCAGGCACAGGCAGGGAACGTTGGAAAATGGCGATCGATCAATCGATGTCATCGACCATCGGTTCCCGCTGCATGGCACAAGCCCGTTTCCGGGAATCGGGATCGAGTTTATCGAGAATGGAAGATTGCTCAGTTCTATCGGCGATGGCGTGTACCGTTTTGATAAAGACCTTAATCCTGATCTCAAGCTGGTGCTGGCAGCCGCGATGGAAGTGGTCAATTTCCGCCTTAGGCAATAGCGTGGTAGCGGCGCTGAAACCCAATTGGGCTGCCACAGGCCGGGGGTAAAGGGGTGGGTCGGATGGCTTTGTCAAACTTGGGAATTCTGCCTAGGCTCGGCCTAGCTCTGCTGCCGTGGTTGACGGGCGAGCTGATCGATCGCTGGTTTTTCATCAGATGTTTCGGCAGCGAATCACCACTCTGCATCTATTACTGGTATCCGCCCGGCATAGATTTGATGTTCGCTTTGCTGGTACTAGCGCCGTTTATGACCGCTCGCACGCTGGTAGCATCACGCGTGTTGGCATTGATAGCTCTCAGTGTGCTGGTGCACGGCCTGTCGGTTGGGTTATTGGTTGATACGCGTGGCGCCTTGGAAATTCCCGGCATCAACAGCATTTTCTTAAACGTCTTCCCAATTTCCGTCATCGCGAGTGTCGTCACAGTACTGCTCACGGCGCTTATCTGCGGTCTGAATCTGACCGGTCGGCTTGGCGCATACTCCGCGCTGGCCGGATTGCCGGTTTCTGCTGGTTTTCTGCTGACCGATCTGACGCCACTTGGTGAATGGCTGTCATTTAGCGATAACTGGCTATGGGCTGTGTGGCATTTATCGATCTGTATGGCGATCTACTACGGGCGCCCGACCACTTCGCGCGTTCAGGGATGAAGCCCCGAAAATCGCAACACTCCCTTAGGTTCACACATCGCGTCTATCGCTTACAACGTCGGAATCGTCGCAGATTAAGATGCTATAGAATCTCCTATTCTTCATTATTTGCTGGACAACATGCTATTCCTTGTAAGTGGAACCTCCAGGTCTGGGAAGACACTCATAGCCAGAAAAATCCTCGCGGACAAACGGATTCCGTACCTGTCTCTTGATTGGTTGATGATGGGGTTTAACGATGGGATACCCGAATACGGAATTCATCATCTACTGTGGCCAAACGAAATCGCCGAAAAGATGGAGTCTTTTTTACTGGGCATGATCGGCAGTATGCTGGTTGATGGCATGGATTATGTGATTGAGGGCGAAGCAATGCTTCCTCGGTTGGTCGCAGATTTAGTCGAAAAACATCCTGACAAGATCAAGGCAATCTTTTTGGGTTACACCGAAATAGATGCAAAGGACAAAGTTGCGCTGGTTAAAAAGCATGGCGATGGGGAGAGCGACTGGCTGACTAATAAATCAGATGAATACATCAGAGACCATATCGGAAATATGATTGCTTATAGCAAGATGATCAAAGACGAATGTAGAAAGCACGGACTGACTTACTTTGATACTTCTGAAGATTTTTCGGGTGCGATTGAAGCCGCAACAGATTTTTTGGTTGGGGATTTGAATTGAAAAGAATTCTGTAAACGAATCGAAGCAGCCGGTAACCACGATGCACGTATTGCGTAGCTCGATGACGCGTTCCAACGTTTCGCGCTCGTGGGCCGCGTATCCCTTGACGGCGGCGACCAGGTTCGGAATCAGCTCGTATCGACGCAAGAGTTCCGTATCGACATTGCTCCACGCGTCGCTGATGTGATTGCGCAAACGCACCAGCGCGTTGTAGATGGAGATAATGTAGATGACGACAATCAAGAGGATCGCGCCGAGCACGAGGGCGGACCCCGGTAAACTAAGCATTGGCGCCCTCGAACAGGTAATCCGGCATCCGGGAATGGCTGGGCATCTGTCTATATGCCGACGTTGTGGCTGCAGAATAGCCGCTGACAAAAAATACAGGAAATCGGGACCTGAAATAATACCTCCTGCGTCATTACTCCCATGCGCCCGATTCGCGGGCATTTTGTATGCTGACTCTTGGGAGAGAGATAATGTCAGAGAAAAAGAAACTGGTAGTGATTGTGACGAGTGGCTTCAACGACGAGCGTTCGTCGGTGGCGTGGAGTGTCGCGAACGGCGGTGTCGCAAGCGGTATGGAGGTGACGATGTTTCTCGTCAGCTCGGGCGTTGACTGGGTACGAAAAGGTGCGACCGAGCACGCGCGCCTTAACCCGCTCGATCCGACGATCAAGGACATGATCGATACAGTCGTCGATTCAGGTGGCAAGATAATGGTTTGCCCGCCCTGCGCGGGCGTACGCGGTTACGATCAGGACAGCCTGATGGATGGCGTAACACTGGCCGGATCTGTTGCTATGCTGGACGTCGTGCAGCAGGGTGCGGAGGCCATTACATTCTGAATGACACACGTTGATACGAAAGCATTCTTCGGCGCCGGCGTCGAACGCCACATCGATTCGATGTACGGCGTAGCGCTGCGATTGACTCGCGTTAATACCGACGCCGAGGACCTGGTCGCTGAGGCCGTGGCGAAAGCCTGGGCTTCCATCGACACGCTCAGCGACCGGGCTCGCTTTCGCCCATGGATATTTCGAATCATGCACAACACGTTTGTCAGCGACTATCGCAAAAAGTCAATTCGGCCGATCGAAGCGAGTTTCAATGATGGTGAGAATGACGACGATGACCTCGCATCGTTACTCAACGAGCAATCCGACGACTTCCTTGTGTGGTGGTCGAACCCCGAACGGGAGTTTTTCAACAACCTGCTCGGTGAGAAGTTGCTGGAAGCACTCGACAATCTACCCGAAGCGTTCAGGACGGTTGTCATACTCGTCAACGTCGAGGGATTTACTTATGATGAAACCGCGGAGGTGCTCGGTATTGCGCCGGGTACCGTCCGCTCGAGAATGAAACGTGGCCGCACGCTGTTGCAAAAGGTGCTTTGGGACCAGCGGCCGGGATTACATGAAGGTAAAAGACCATGAAACATGATATCGGCTGCTTGCAGGCAATCGAGGCATTCTATGCCTATCTTGACGGCGAACTCGACGATCCCGATTCAATTGCCGATTTCGAACATCATGCCGATCACTGCCGCAGCTGCTTCTCACGGATCGAAATCGAGAGAGCACTCAACCAGCGCATTCAGAAGACGGCAAAACACAGTAGTCCCGAGGTGCTTCGCGACCGCGTCGCCGAGCTAATGAAGAGGTTCTAGTCTTGTTGTTATGCGGCGGGAATACCGGCCAGCGAGCAATTTCACCAGTTCACCCAGGCTCAATGAGTGTTCGCTGTGAGTGAAAGCAAGGTCATACTCTGTTTCGTATTCATCGCACACCGAGTAGCGAGCGCTAAACGAATGGATCCAGCCCTCATTGAATCAAAACGACCTTCAGGTCATTATCTTTGATTCATGCATTCCTAAAGCTTTCCCGGTTGGCCCATGACCCGATACGTAGTCTGTCTGCTCTTTTGTACATTCTGGCCGCTGGCTGCGGCGGCCGATGATGCAGCCCCACGGGCGGTCTACATCGCCAACATGGGCGCCATGATCGAGCGCGGCGACACCAAGATCGTGTTCGACCCCCTGTTTCATTACGAACACGAAATTTATGATCGCGTGCCGCCTGAGGTCGAAGCTGCGTTGCTGGCCGGGGTCGAGCCATGGGACGGCATCGATGCGGTCTTATTTACTAAGCCGGGCGAGACGCGAATCCTGGATGCTTTCGCTTAAGATTAGTTTACCTCGTCGCGATCTATTCGCTGCTGAACATCATCATTGGTCGAAAAAGTCAGGCTCGAAGTTTTCTGGAATGAAGTAACGGAAAATGGAGCGAAGCTAACTCCATGGTGACATTGATGGGGGCCAACGCCCCGGTTAGAACCGATACGTCGTATTAGCGACGACAATAAAGGCATCATCAAAATTGCTGCCGGCTTCAAACAGGAAATTCCAGCGGGTATTCAGTGTCACGCTGCCACCAATCTGCCAGGTCGACTGGGCGTTGATCGACGTCGATGATCGTCTCACCAATGATTGGCAGGCTGGAGCGAATTGTGTTTGTGCGTTCGGAATCAATGTACATCAGGCCGCCCCAGACCATTAGCTGGTGATTCTCGCGATTGAAAACCCGCCCAAATCGACCACTGAAGAGCCAGACATCCAGTTTGCCCTCGAATTGATCGAGGTCGGATTCACCGTAATTGGCGTCGAGCATCGCAAACCAGTCCTCGAAGCCAACGACGGCGGTCAGGCCAGCTCCGTAGAGTGCTCCGGAGACATCGTTGTTAATGTCGATCTCGCTAATAATGGGTTCGCCGGGACCCGGGTTGGGGATAGTAATCGACGTGCGTAATCGCGCTTCGCTGCGCGTATGTCCAGCCATCACGTAGACATTCAGGAAGGGCAGTACCCAGGCGTCAAAGCGTGCGGTCAACAATTCAGTCGAGTTGCTAACGCCTAAGTCGGCGCGATCGCCAATATTTTCTGGCGGGAGTTCGCCAAAGCTGACGCGGACGTCGTCGACTTCGACGTCGCGATCCATGTAAATCGCCGCAATACCGACCCCAAAGGGACGCGGCAGTTCGATGCCCTGCTCAACAAACCAGTCATCGAACAGCGGCAGCAGTCGCTGCTTGGACTCACCACCATCGGCGCTGGCTAAGCCAGCGCACAGTAACAGCAGCAGGCTGCTTGAACGCTTGCTTATTCGCTTCGATTTCATGGCGCTTCCAGCACGCAAGATCATGGGCAAACCCACGGCATTAAACATTGGCATTTGCAGTTGTTAGCGAAGGTCAGGAAAAGTACATACAGTTCACGCAGCATTCTCGTTTACTGTTACTGGCTGGCAGCGAGTTTTTGACGCGCTTTGAGGGATGAGCAACGATGCTCAATAGCACAATTCGTCTGGTAATCATTGCAACTTTTCTTTTGTTGATCAGCGGCAATAGTCACGCACAGCGTGCGACACCTTAAGGGCTCATGCGGTGCTAATACCAGGATCCAGCGATCGTTTTCCACGCTCAGCGCCTCAACCACGCGATAGAAATTCCTATCCTTTTGGGTTCGTGTTTTTCGAGGATCCGGTGGCATTTTCAGTGCGCACTGTAAAATTCGTCAAGGCCGACTCAACAACGTCAAAAAATACCGGTGGGCACGTCTGCGGCTCGGGCCAGGAGGAAATGATGGCCAGTGGCAGCTGGACTCCTTCATTTGCCCGATTTGCAGCCTAGTTCACGTTCCTGACAAAGTGCCCGGGGTCTACACCGCCAAGCGTCGGTTGCAGGTCCGAGAACATTATCGGAACACTTTTCGACATGAAGGCGTTTGCGCCAGTGTTAATTTGGAAATGCAGATGGACTGCTGCGCTATCCCCTGTGTCGCCGACTTCAGCGATAACCTGGCCACGCTTGACGGTTTCTCCGACCGCTACCTTCACGCTTCCTGCCTTGAGATGTCCGTACGAAGAATATTCTGTGACTCCGCCCACCTCGTGTTTGATCGTGATGAGATTACCGGCGGCCGCACGAGCAAAGTCGGCCGCGTAGCGGCGCATATTGTATTGGCCAATACGAGCCCCCGCTTCTTCCTCACTTTCGCCGGCTTTCACGAAAAAATTTGAGCGCGCCTGCTCCACGTCGGCAATTACGAAAACAATCTCACCGTCACTGGCCGCTAATACGTCAGACCCATAGCCAAAGAAGTTCTCGGCATCCAAGTCGTCGCCGTCATGGATGTCGCCCGCACCATTAGTCTTGAAAAAGTCTACTGCGAATTCAGTCGACGGATTCAGCCTGTGATGACTTTGTATCGATGGCAATGAGGTCATCAGCCATGAACCACTGACGGGCGATTCATAAGTGATGGGTGAGTTGTGCACCTCAACTGGAACGCTGCCGGAGATCTCTTTCGCGGCTCCTGCCGCATCGGCTCCATGGATCGTTACGCGCAGCTCGTCGGGCGCGAAGTCGAGGCTGAAATGCTGGCGTGTCAACATCAGTACCTCATTCGGACCGAGGGTCGCGGACCCGGCCAAACTCATTTTTCGCCCAAACAGCCCATCGAGTCCGTCTTCGGACAGAATCTGCGCGCTGAGAAACACGCCCATACCGCCGGCAACCATCTCTCCCAGTCCCTGCGTCTCGCCGACGAGACGCTCAATTGGGAACGACTTGGACAGGACGTCCTGTCCATCGCTGGAGAGGTCAATCTGCAGGTCATGAACCGTGAATGTTTCGTCGGCAGCGGTACTAATCAACACTGAATGCATGACCAGATCTGCATAGTTCTTGCCGGGATTGGTTGCATTAAGGTACAGGGTGTCGCCAGGGACAATCGTGATCTCGGCCCCGAGCGCAATCTGGCTCATCAGTGCCAGTGCGATAATTATCAGTTTGTGGCGCATGTCTTCATCCTCTTGGTAGATGCTCGAAAAATAGAGGAATGAGTCCGAGGAATCGTCCGACTGCGCGTATTCGTACTTTATACCGACCGGATGGCCATCAGGCCGACAGGTGGCTTTTTCGAAATTGTGACGGGGTCTGACCGGTAGTCGACTTGAAGACCTTGTTGAACGTCGATTTCGAGTTGAATCCGGCCCTGTGGGCGATGCTTAGTATTCTTGCATCACGGTCGTCGAGCAGCAGCCGTCGCGCGGCCTCCAGCCTGTAGCCATTCACAAAGTCGTAAAACGAGACTCCGCCCTCCGCATTGATTGCCTCCGACAAATCGCGCGGAGTTGCGGCCATGGATGCTGCCAACTCGCCGAGAGTGAGATCCATTTCAAGGTAGCGGGCATTGCTCAGCATTTCCTGCTGGGCTCGTGAAAAAAGTGTCTGCCGCTCTTCGCATGTCTGATCCGAACCGGCGTATTTCTCCCTGCGCTCGACATTCGCAACCGCCGGCAACGACGCGAAATGGCCAACGACCGCGAGTATCATCAAGGCATTGACTAGCAACAGATGCATTACATTCAGCAGGTCGAGTACCGCGAGCCCGAATTGATACCACTCGAAGACCCTGACGGTAATTGTAAACAGCAGGTGTCCCAGAAATGCGGCTACCCATATGGTCAACACCCTCCGAATCCAAAGAACGTCAATATCGTCGATCCGTGAAAACCAATTTCGAAGCGTGACGCCATAGGCGGTCAACAAACGCAGAGCGGCTATCAAGTAGCCGAGCTGAATGAAATCTGAAGCAATAGGGATCACCAGGGCATTCATCGGCTCCCGCAGCGCGCCCGATGCGATGTAAGCAACCTTGTCGTCAATTGATAACGAGAAATAAGTTGCTGACAGATATGCCAGTGATGCCGCGGCCGGCACCAGGTGCCACAAATACACGCGCTTGAAAGCAAGTTCGCCTCGAACTTTTGCGACAACAAAGAAATACAGTGACGGGGTCAAGAGCCATTGAACCGGCGTGAAAATGAAAGCAACCGATGGGAAAGCTTGCAGGCCGTCCATCATCTGGTAGATCTGATCGATCTTGACCGAGGCAATAATGATGAAACTGAATATCAGAATCCGGTTCGCCCACGTCTCGCGAAACCTGTTGGCCAGCAATATGCCCGCAAAAATCAGCGCTTGCGCCAGCGTAACAACATTGATCAGCTCTCTGAACGGAACTGCAAGGTCCATCAACTTGCACCACTCACGGTAGATTTACTGCTCGAGTAAACTTCACGCGACCCTGGAACGCAACTTGACCGGTTGATACCTTGATGGAAAAGGTGGCCAGGGGCGGATTGCGGCCACTACCTATTCTGAAAAGAACGGCATGACCCCATATCAACGACGTGGAGGTGGGTCATGAGATTTCTTACGTATCTGCTGACGCTCTCGCTGGTCGCCTGCGGCGGGTCCGGGTCGGGCGGGCAAACTCCGGTTCCGCAGCCTCAGGATCTTGGCACCCCTCCGGAAATAACCGACATCAGGTTGTCACGGGATTCCGTCTTCTTAATGGAAGGTGATGGCCAGGTCACGATTTCCGCCGAAATCGATTTCGTGGACCCCGATCTGGATATCCAGACCATCAGAGTCGAAGTTTCCGACGGCACGAGCCTTACGATCGATGTGCCGGGCCCGATTCCGGGTAGCCCGGGCACGCTGCTCGGCGAACTCACCGTATCGAGCGCCCAGGAAGGCTTTTTCACAGCAGATGTATGGATGCTAGATGCGGCAGGCAACAGCTCCAATCATGTGATCGTAGACTTCGGTGTGTTTGTCGACACGCTGACCTGGTACCGCCGTGATACCGGGATACCGCATATCATGAACGATGTTATCTGGGCCGGAACACAGTTCCTGGCCGTCGGCAACGGCGGCACGATCATGACGTCGCCGGACGGCATCGAGTGGACGGCGCAAGAATCCGGTACCGACGTGCGGCTCAATGCCACATTTTGGGACGCTTACAACTATTTCGTCGTGGGTGACGGCGCGACGATCCTGTTCTCGGACGATGGCGTAGACTGGACGACAAAATACACGGGCGCCGACGAGGTCTGGCTGCAAGGCATCACTGAATCGATAACGCAACGGCTCGTCGCCGTCGGCAAAGTCGCCGGTCCGAATTCGGCCTATGTTCTGACTTCTGACGATTACGGGGACACCTGGCAAGAAGCCATTGCGATTCCGCAAACCGGTCGCTATATGACGGATGTTGCATGGACGGGTCCAAACGTTGACCTGTTTGTGGCAACGGCAGCCGCCAGCTTGTTTCCGAACGATGGCCGCGTCTTCACCTCGGCCGATGGCCAGACATGGGTGGAGATCGTCATCAGCAACGAATCCCCTTCGACGTTGTCGCTCATGCTGCATGAGGGCGAGGTCGTTGCCGGAGGCGTTCTCGGCCTGCTGTACAAGTCGCCCGATGGCGTGAACTGGACCGTCATTGACACCAACACCAACACGAACTTCCTTGGCATGGCAGCCATGGACACGACGTTTATCGCCGACGGCGTAATCAGTGCGGGTGTATCGACGACTGACGATGGTATGACCTGGCAACATTTCCATATCGATGCCGACTACGATACGCATGGACTCGCCTGGGGCGCCAACCGCTTCGTTTCGGTCGGCAGCATCGGCCCCGGTTTCGGTGAGGGAGCGATATACACCACTCGGTAACGAGTGACGAATAATGGTGGCCAGGGGCGTAATCGAACCACCGACACGCGGATTTTCCGCACTTTTTCTGTCTGACGCCAACCATCACCAACCACTTCTCGCGATCACAGCCGAGAGTAACGGTTTATACTCCTGATAGGGAGAACTGGCCTATGAGAAGACTGGTTTCACTTCTCGCAGAAGCTCGCAGACGGCGGCTGTTTCGGACTACCGGCCTGTATATTGTCGGTGGCTGGGTTCTACTGCAGGTTGCTGACCTGGCACTCGAATCTCTGGAACTGCCCGGCGGACTGCTGCGGTACTTCTGGCTCATCGCTTTTGCCGGGTTCCCCCTTGCCTTGCTGTTCGGCTGGTACTACGACATTACGGCAGACGGCATCCGCAAAACACCAGCAGCTAACGACGCGCCTGCCGAAAGTCTCGACCTGCGGATTCCCGATTACGCAATCATTGCTGCACTCGCGATCGTCGCGGGCGTAGTCACAGCGGGTTTGCTCGATCAGGCGCGGATGGATGCGTCATCATTCGATGATGGCATCGCGGTATTGCCGCTCGACAATCTTTCGGGCGAAGAGAACCAGGCGTATTTCGCTGCCGGCATGCACGATGCCCTGATAACGAGTCTGTCCAGGATCGCAGCGTTGCGCGTCGTATCTCGCACATCGACGCTGCGTGTCGACACGGCACTCTCAATGCCGGAAGTCGGAGACACACTCGGTGTCCGCTATGTCATCGAAGGCTCGGTGGCGCGCGAAGACAATCGCGTTCGCATAATCGTGCAGCTTATCGATGCAGTGAACGATGCCCACATTTGGGCCGACAGTTACGACCGAGAATTTTCGAGCGTACTGACCCTGCAGAACGACGTGGCCCGCGCAATCGCAGAAGCCATTAATGTGAGGCTGAGCGACACAGAGGACGCGATTCTTCGTGAAGATCGGCCGGTTGACCCTGAAATCTACGATGCCTACCTACGCGGCATGCACCTGATCAACCAGGAATCGATGAATGAGCGCCGTCTGGGTATCACGATACTGGAAGAAGTCGTCGAAAAAGACCCCCGGAACGCACTCGCCTATGCCGGCCTCGGCTATGGCTACGCCATGTTGGGACACAGTGCGATCCCCCTATGGATGTCACCGGCATCAAAACTCGCAACGCGGCGGGCCCTGGAGTTGGACGACTCGCTTGCGGAAGCGCATCTGAGCGTTGGCAGTCTCAATCTGTACTACGAGAGGGATTTTCCTGCAGCCGAGTTGCATCTCAGGCGCGCGACCGAACTTAATCCGAGCCTTGCTGAAGCCTGGCTGCATCTCGCCTACCTGCTTGAACTATACGGCTATTCGGACGAGGCCCTGTCTTATGGGGAACGCGCCGTTCGGCTCGATCCGCTATCGACGTTTATGCTGGTCAATACCGGGGCGCTCTACTGGGTTCGGGGCCGTTATGAAGAGGCGCTGCAACACGTCGAGAAGACGCTGCAAGTTGACCCTGGGAACGGCTTTGCGCGATGGGTCGAAGCCAGTGTCTATCGGGACGCCGGCCAGCTCGGCAAAGCATTGGATGTGGCACAGGCGATTCGTAATGATCCGGCATGGGGATTCACTTATGCTCTCGTGCTCGCCAGACTGGGCCGCGTCGAGGAGGCGCGCAGCGAACTCAGGAAGCTTGAGGGACCGCCACCTCACGTACTCGCGCTTGCGATGCTGAACGCTCAGCTCGGACAAAATGATGAGGTGGTGCGCTGGATGGAATTGATGCGCGACGAAATGCCACACCCCTGGTATCCGTGGCTACTTGGCTGGATGCCGGATATGAAACCTGTCTACGATAACCCACGTATGCGCGAAATGGCCGAAGAAATCGGCCTTCCGAATTCTTTGTAGCGGTTAGCGGGTAGCGCAGTTATCTACCAGGCTGTGAGATCACAGGACCGTGTGCTTGCCGCTTACAGGAGTCGTTCAGGAGATTGGTGGCCAGGGGCGGATCAGTTCGCGAAGCGAACTAAGACAGCGAAGCTGCCCGAAGGGTGAGGATCGGCCTTAGCCGATCCGAATCAATCGAACGTGGTTCACTGTTACTGGTCGCAGATACGACGAAGGCCCCGAAGGGGCCTTTGTTGTATCTGGTGGCCAGGGGCGGAATCGAACCACCGACACGCGGATTTTCAGTCCGCTGCTCTACCAACTGAGCTACCTGGCCTAATTTTGTATCTACTGGCCCCCAGGGGGGCTCTCCGAAGAGCGGGGTATTAGACCGGGATGTGCTGTTTCAGTCAAGGAAATAGCGACTTCCTTATATATGAGTGAACCCGGGCTTCGATTTGCAGACAAACTCACAAAGCGAATAGAAATGGAGCGGCCACAATGAAAGCAACAACAATAATCGTCGCAGCAGCCTTTCTGGCAGCCAGTTTCGCCCAGGCCGGGGAGCCGCCGGCCCTGTTCGGCGACAAGGACGCCTGCATGGAAGGGCCTGTAGCGCAGTTCGGCCGCTATATTGGCGACTGGAAGATTGACGATGAAAGCCTTGCCCAGGACGGCAGCGGCTGGGGGCCTGGCACCGGCGCACGCTGGATATTTTCCTGCGTCAGCCACGGCATCGCTGTTCAGGACTTCTGGATGCCAAACGCCGGCGGTTTTGGTACCAACCTGCGCACCTACAACCCGGATACCGAAACGTGGGAGATCGTCTGGACCGCCGCCAGGCTCAACGGCCTGATGCACATCAGCGCAAAGCAGAACGACGAAGGCAATATCGTCATGGATATTCTCAAGCCCGTGCAGGATCCGCCGCGTCGCATCATATTTTTTGAGCCGGACGAAAACGGTTGGAACTGGGTGATGCAGATGTCCTTCGATGCTGGCGCAAGCTGGACCGACGTTTACCGCATCAAGGCAACGCCCTGGGAGGACTGATCACAGGTCGTCAATACGAGCCTGGACGCCCCACCCGCCGAATGATTCAGCGACAGCAATCCAGAGTTCGTTGTCACCCGGCTTCAAAGGCAGCGCGACGCTGTCGAACAATCCGATAGTGCCAAGGTAACGATAGTCGCGCGATTGATACGTATTATCGCCCGCATATAAAAGAGTGCCATTTAGATAGACGTTGGCCGCATCGCTGTAGCCGAACGAAAGTTTTTTGATTTCATGTTCTGCCACGGACAACACTACGCGCGCAAAGACTGTATTTTTGCCTTGCTCAATTCCCTGTACCTGTGCCAGGTTCGTAATGCCGGACTCTTCAGCTTTTAGTAGCGTCCATGTCCGGCCCTCAGTGTGCTCGGCACCTAACTGAGTTACGGCTTCGAGTGTGCTGCCTTCAAAAGCATCCGATACCTGCCATGTCATCACCACGCCATCATGCGCTGTACTTTCGTGCCTGGGTGATGGCAATGCATACGCGTCAGCCAGAACTGTGTATTCAAAATTCGCAAAATGCACCGAGGAAAAATTGGCTGAGTTCAATCCAATTGCTCCACATAGATCTCCGTGCCTTAAATTGTTGATACGCAACACAGGCTCATCGGAATCGATGTAGACATCAGCGTTGCTACCACCATAAATAATTTTTATGTGCATCCACTCGTTGAAACGATACTGGATAGGCGCAGCGTACTCCGGCCCGTGGTAGAGCTGCCATGCACTGGCACCGTTGTACACCGGCGTGTACTGATTGGCATCCGGGTTACCGGATTGGTGCGGCCGAATATAGAAGTGTTCGAAATTTCCTTCATCCTGAACGCGAAAGACGAGGCCGGCAAAGCCGCGCTCTTCGGCTACGGCAACATCGAATTCGACCAGGCCGTTCTTGATATCAAGATCGGGCAGTAGCGCTGTGCCTCCCTTGATTTTCAATGCGGCTTGCCCAAGGTAGTCCACCAGCTCGGTCTCGACCCCGTCAATCTCCCATCGCTCGTCATCGAATGGCACGCTGACCGGCGGCTCTATCGCGACCATGGGCTCGCCCGAGAGCGCCTTGATTGCGGCCGCTTTGAAGGGCGCGTCGAAATAAGCATCGTAAGAGCTCTTCACGTGCTCGTCGCCATGTGTGAAGCGGTTCTCGAAGCCCGACAGATCAAGCGCCTCCTGAACGTCCTCTTTACTCATGCCGTCGGCCAGCAACGCATCGCGCTGATCTGCGATGGCCTCTGCTGCTTCGATGACGAGATCGACATAGGAAGTGTCAGTCTGGATCGCGCCGTGCCCAGGAACGAGCAGTTTGTATTCGAGCTTGTTCAGCTCACGTAACGTCGCAGCCCAGGCTCGTGGCGGCACATTGAATGCATAGGGCGAAGGCAAGACGACCATGTCACCTGTCGAGACAATACGCTCATCCGCTAACCACATAACGATATCGCCAGCCGTGTTGGCGTGACCCAGGTGCAATAACTCGATGCGGCGATCGCCCGATTCAATTGTGTATGAATCTGAAAATGTTACGTCGGCAGGCGTTACGCGGGCACGGCCATATTCGGCGAGAATTGCTTCGGCATCGTCGATAATGCGCATGTAGTCTCGCCTGTCGGCATCATTGTGTTCAGTTCCATCAGAGTCGACGCCTGTATCAACGATCTTTTGAAACTCTTCAAGATTGTTGTTGATGAAATTGGTCTGCCGATCAATGTAATGAATTCTCGAGCTGTGAAATACATCGTTCGTAAACTCATGCGCAACGAATTGCACGCCCGGATACTCCTCCGCAAATCGAAATGCACCGAAGCTGTGGTCGCCGTGCCAGTGGCTGATGACCACATGCGTCACTGGCTTTGCAGTTATCGACCGCACTTTGTTTATTACCTGTTCCGCCATCGCCGGCATGCCACCACCGTCGAAAACAACGACGCCCTCCTCGCTAATGACAAAGGTTGTATTACCCATAACCGGGAAGCGCGGCCCATCCGGCCGAACACCCGCCCATACGCCTGCTGCCAGCTCTTCGAACTCAAATTGGAACGGTGTGTCCTGTGCCACCTGTCCGACGGCAACACTCGAAAAGAGAATTACTAAAAGGAAAATTCGCTGCATCACACCCCCCGCGTACCACCACAAGATCGATTCTTGGCGCTTGTTGTTAAGGAAGTATGACTACGTAAGCCAGCAGGCGTTCCCCGGGATCACGCCTACCCGGTCATGCGCCAGATTTCGCCTTCACTGATCGAGCGTTCGCGGTGCATGAGAATCCAGTCGGCGTGCTCTTCGAGCGCCACGTCCCCGACGAGACGCAATATGCGGCGACGCTCTTCATCACTGCCACTCTGCTTGATGCGCTGATAGGCCTTACTGAAAGTACGAAACATGAACTCGT
>JAHEFG010000001.1:119942-258824 GCA_024640305.1 Gammaproteobacteria bacterium | reverse complement strand
GCGGGTGTAGTTCAACGGTAGAACATCAGCTTCCCAAGCTGAGAATGAGGGTTCGATTCCCTTCACCCGCTCCAGCGTCATTTTGTAGCGTAAGACACACTTAAAGGATTGGCAGTGACCAGAACCACCAAACAATACCGGGCGCTTATCTTGTGCTCAATTCTTGCAACCCTTACCGCGTGCGGTGGCAGCAGCGGTGGTGGAGGAATTGGCAGAGTACCTCCCCCGGACGGCGGAACTGACTGGCAGCCGGGTGTTTTCCTGGATGCCAACACGTATTACGCGCAATGTCGCGCGCCGCGCGCAGGTATCGATCCGGCGACCGGTGTTGCTTACCCGGATGTTGCGGGCAGCACGCTGGACGAAAACAATTTCCTGCGTTCCTTCAGTGACGAAATCTATCTCTGGTATGACGAAATCATTGACAGAGACCCGAGTCTTTACAACGACCCACTCAACTATTTCGATCTACTAAAAACGACCGCAGTGACGACGTCTGGTGCGCCCAAAGACAAATACCACTACACCTATGACAGTGAAGAGTATTACCAGCTGTCACAAGGAGGAGTGGCGGCCGGGTACGGTGCAAATTGGGCATTGCTGTCCGCAACGCCGCCGCGGGAAATTATTGTTGCTTATTCGGAACCGAATACGCCTGCAACAGATGTCGGTTTACTTCGGGGCGCGATCGTTCTCGAAGTTGATGGCTTCGATATCGACGTGGCTACACAGGCTGGCGTCGACGCATTGAATGCCGGCTTGTTTCCCGAGGACGGGGAAACGCACACTTTTGTGGTTCAGGACCTGGGTGCCGCGAATAGCAGGACAATAGTAATGACGGCCGAAGAAGTCACCAGCGCAATGGTGCAAAATGTTCGCGTTCTGGACACGCCGACCGGGAAGGTCGGCTACATGTCGTTTCATCGTCACAGGGCGCCTGCAGAGGAGGCCCTGGTGAACGCTATTAATCAATTGAATGCAGCGCCGGGAATCGACGATCTCGTCTTGGACATTCGCTACAACGGTGGTGGGTTTGCAGATATTGCGAGTGAACTTGCTTACATGATCGCCGGGCCGGCACAAACGGCTGGTCGCTGGTTTGAAACTACGCAATTCAATGATAAGCACCCGGTGACCGATCCATTCACCGGCCTGGCAATTGCACCCATACCGTTTCACGCTACGACGCAGGGTTTCGGCGCACTGCCGGCCGGTCAGGCGCTGCCGACGCTGAACCTGGCTCGCGTGTTCGTGCTGACGGGGCCGGGAACCTGTTCTGCGAGTGAAGCAATTATGAACGGGCTGCGTGGGATTGATGTTGATGTCATTCAAATCGGCTCGCCCACCTGCGGAAAGCCTTACGGTTTTTACCCGGTAGATAACTGTGGCACGACGTATTTCACGGTGCAGCTCCGGGGTGTGAATTTTAAGAATTTTGGCGACTATACGGATGGTTTCTTTCCTGGTGACCCGGGATCGCCTGATATGTCTGAGGTTCCAGGGTGCTCAGTCGCCGATGACTTCACGAGTCCCCTCGGTGTTGCCACAGAGGGCCGTTTCGCGGCAGCATTGGCGTATCGCGATGGTCAGGGGTGCCCGGCCATAAGTGGCTTTGCCCCGACGTCTGGGCTCAGTAAAACATCAGGTGCGCTGAGACCGGCGGATGGCGCGGTTTACCGGTCGCCGTTCGACTCCAATCGCATCATGCGGCAGCCGCAGCAACCATGAATATTAAATCGACGACGATGCTTGCGGTGCTGACACTAACGGCATGTCAGACGATGAGCGCTGACCAGGATCAACCTGCACGCATTAATGAAGCGACAGACGCAAGCCGCACGGCATTGCAGGAAGCAGTCAATACTGCGCTGCACTCGAGCGTGATGCTTGCGGACGATGCTTTGACAAAGAGCAGCGTTCTTATCGTAGAGCTCAACCCGCCAGCCAAGATTCAGAATCCGAATCCACAGGGCAGGGACATGAGCAGGCCGATCCAGTTCCGACTGGTGCTGAACCAGTCGGCCTGTATTCTGATCGATCAGCGTGATGGCTCGCGCTATGTCCTGAATGACACGACCTGTATCGCGGAGTAATTCGCGATCTTGGTGTCTACTTGGGTTCCAGCTTGTCGGTCGTGAACATGCCTTTGATTCTGCGCCCAAACGCAGCGAGGCCAACAAGCAGGAACACACCGAATTTCTTCAACAGAATTAGCGCCGCTGTCAGCACCCCGGTTTTTGCAGCAATCTTGCCCGCAACCAGCGCACCGAGCCCGTATGCGGCCACTTCATCGACGCTCGGGTCGAAGTCCAGGTAACGATTACCCTCGTTGAATTCGGCCATTGCCAGCACGGATTCACGGCGCGAGTTTATTTCGTCAAGTTGGCTGCCGTTTGCGATGAATGTCATCGTCAAAATTCCGCGGCGACCGAGTGCCCGAATTTCGTAGTTTAGTGTCGTGTCTTCGTTGCCATCGAAGCGCAATTCTTTCGCCCAATACAATTTCTTGCTGCTTGAATCGTAGTGCGGTGCTTCCGCCCAGCCGAGCAATTCTATGCCGCCATAACCCGCCGCAATTCGGTCCGGGTTTGCGTCGCGGATCTCGTCCTGCATGTCTTCGAGTAGTTCGTCATAGTCGATATCGCCTGCATCTTCATCTGCCACCCAGCCATCGGCAACGTAGTCGACGGTTACGGCCCAGGATTCGTAGTCGAGCGGAGAATACTCCTGAGGAAACAGCATGCCGAGAACGTCTTGTCCCGGGGGGTTGCCCCAGATATCTACGAGAACCTTTTCCGCATCATCGCTGTCGAGAAAATAAAAATTGTCAGGCACGTGTAACGTCGCGAGATTTCCGCTCAGCCTGATATCTCCGGTTTGCGGGCTCAGCGACTCGAGGATGGCCTGGTAATATTGAATTTCCTGTTGCTCTTCGGTGCTGAGCTCATAGGTATCGTCGTCCTGAGCGAAAGCGAATGTCGCCGCAATCGTCAGTACTGCCGCCGCTATCGGCAGTCGCATAGTCTGGTGAATAGGCATGATGGCTCCCGAAGAGCTGAGAAAGTATGCTAACCCTAGCGTCGCAACCACAGCCGCGCCACAAATTGCGTCACAGACAGGCAATATCAGCGTGTTCATACACAACTTTGGGGTTATTGTTTTTTTCGCTCGTGCGGGTCGGCGGCAGTCATGATCCGGTTTGTTGCGCTATTTCGCGGCATAAATGTTGGTGGCAAGCACAGTCTGCCAATGCAGGCACTGCGCGAGATACTCGCCGCGTGCGGCTGTGTAGAGATACGGACTTATATCCAGAGCGGCAATGCAATTTTTTCGGCTGCAGAACCGAACCCCAAGAGTCTGCATGTTTGGTTTCTGACGCAACAGCCTTCAGCGCCAAACCTCGACGCACTGCATGATCTGCGGGCGGAGTCCGAGAGCTTTTCGCTACAGGACGATGCGTTTTACCTGTATGCACCGGAGGGAATAGGTCGATCAAGGCTTGCCGCGAAAGTTGACAGACACCTGGGCGTTACAACGACGGCAAGAAACTGGCGTATTGTTTCGAAAATCATTGAGCTGGCAAATAACGTGATCACGTAGTGCAACCCACATCCCATGCACGGGAGATTCTGTTGACCAGGATCGTATCAGACTCGTGGATATTGCAACGAGTCGCTGTATGATCCGACACCATGCAGCCAATCATCAGCATCAAGGGCCTGACGAAAACCTACGAGGGTGGGTTTCAGGCACTTAAGGAAGTCAGCCTCGATATCAACCGGGGCGAGATCTTCGGCCTGTTGGGTCCGAATGGCGCGGGCAAGACTACCTTGATCAACATTGTCTGCGGCATCGTCACGAAAACTACCGGTTCGGTGACAGTTGATGGTTTCGACATAGTTGACGACTACCGGCAAACACGATCACGCATAGGCCTCGTACCGCAGGAGTTGCCCACTGAAACTTTTGAGACACCCTGGAATGTCGCTCGCTTCAGTCGCGGCCTGTTTGGCAAGCCGGAAAACCCGGGTCATATTGAGAAGGTACTCAAGTCGCTGTCGCTGTGGGAGAAGAGAAACGAGAAGATCATGATGCTGTCGGGCGGCATGAAGCGCCGGGTACTCATTGCCAAGGCCCTGGCGCATGAGCCGGAGATTCTATTTCTCGACGAGCCAACCGCAGGCGTCGATGTCGAATTGAGGCAGGATATGTGGAGCGTCGTTCGGTCCTTACGCGAGTCTGGTGTAACCGTGATCCTTACTACTCACTATATCGAAGAGGCAGAGCAACTGGCCGATCGTGTGGGCGTGATTAACCATGGCAAGATAATTCTTGTCGAAGAGAAGAACCGCCTGATGCGGGAATTTGGAAAAAAGCAGCTGGTGCTGCAGTTAACCGATTGTCTGGCGGTAGTGCCACCGGAGCTCGACGATTACGAGCTTGAACTAAGCGAGTCCGGATGCGAGCTCACTTATCACTACGACACAAAGCAGGATCACACCGGGATAACCGCACTACTTGCTGCACTGCGTACTGCTGGCATCAAGTTTAATGACCTGAGTACGTCGCAAAGTTCGCTTGAGGAAATATTTGTGGGTCTTGTGAATCAAGAAGCATGAACTTGCACGCGATTAAAGCGATTTACCGCACTGAGATGACGCGCATGATGCGCACGGTCGTGCAAAGTATTGTCGCACCTGTGCTTTCGACGTCGCTGTACTTCGTGATATTCGGCGCTGCGATCGGATCGCGCATTACCGAGATCGATGGCATCAGTTACGGCGCGTTTATCGTGCCAGGCCTGATAATGTTGTCCATCATGACGGAGAGCATCTCGAATTCATCGTTCGCGATTTACTTTCCAAAATTTACAGGCACTATTTTCGAATTACTGTCGGCGCCCATCTCGTTTGTAGAGGTACTGTTGGGTTACGTCGGTGCCGCTGCGACCAAGTCGGTCATCATCGGCTTGATTATCCTCGGTACGGCCAGCTTCTTCGTTACCATTGATATCGCTCACCCGGTAATAATGATGCTGTTCCTGGTGCTGATATCCGTATCGTTCAGCCTGTTCGGCTTTATCCTCGGCGTTTGGGCGGACGGCTGGGAGAAACTGACGATTGTTCCGATTCTCGTCATCATGCCGCTGACGTTCCTCGGCGGCACGTTCTATTCGATCAGCATGCTGCCGCCGGCATGGCAGACGATTAGCCTGTTCAACCCGGTCGTTTACCTGATCAGCGGGTTCCGCTGGAGCTTTTACGAAAATTCCGATGTGGCAGTAGCTATTAGCCTCGGCATGGTGCTCGGCTTCTTGTTGCTATGCCTCATTGCGGTTTGGTGGATATTCAAGTCCGGGTACAAGCTCCGCAGTTAGGCGCTGCTATTCGTGTGCTAAGGAGTATTCGTCTATGACCTGCGAGATCGCCCCCTGGCATACCCGGCAGAAGTCGCTGCTCCGGGTGAACATGATGCAGTTCTGCTCCGAACGGTAGTAACCCTTGGCCTCATAGTTTGCGCCTTCAAATGCGCCCACAGCATCTCTATACTCAGCCGCGGCAAATAGCTTGTCGCTAAAATTCTGCGTGAAATGAAACAACTCGTTCATTTCCGATTCCGGCACATTGTTGGCTCGCATCGCGTTACGCTTTTTCTGGTAGGCGTAAGAATGCTCCTCGTATTCTGCCTTTGGCCATGCCGTTGGTATTGGTGTGTGTGGCGCTACCAGGTGTTTCCACTTCAGGTTTTCCGGATCCAGCAATGCCGTTACGTTGGGTTCATAAGGCTCCACTATGTCGACGGGGTTTTCGTAGGACACGTCGGATGTGTAGTACTCGTCGGCAAGGCCGGCGAAATGATGGCCGAACTCATGCACGAACAGGTACGGTGCCCACTCACTGTTGGCTGCGGCTGTGCTGAACAGGCCATAGATACCACCGCCACCGTACGTTCCGGTGTTCGTCAAAATCTCAATGAAGTCATACGGGACTGAAGACGCGATGCGTCGCATGGACTTGTTATCGAACGTCAGTACGTAGCGTTCGGAGCGAAATGCATCGTAGGTCGCGCCAACAGGCGAGTCCCGATATGTATTAGTGGATGGCCTCGATATGCCCGATTCGTCTGATGCCGGCGCAATAGCCCAAATGTTGAAATCTCCCTTGCGCTCTTTGAACGGAGACGTCGCAAAAAGGATGTCTGTCAGCTCTTTGGCCCTGGCAATAAATGCATCGTGTTCTTTCGCCGTGTAACCATCTCCAAGTAGCAGTAAGTCAACTTTCTGCGCGGGGTCGCCGCTGTTATGAATAGCAACAACCTCATCAGCAAACATCGCGGACTCATGGTGGTTCATGTAATCATCTGGCTCGATCGTGTGGCGCCAAATTTCCCCGAAAACGTTGCCGTCACCGCGCTTCTTCAGTACGACCTCGAAGGAACTGCTCTGTGCAGGGAACCGTATCGACTCGTGGAATGTACGATTGATTCTCCGTGCTTCCCCGGTCGTTTCCCATTCGCCGTAGATACTGCTGAAGCTTCGTGACCAGGCGACCACGCCTGACTCAGGGTCGACGATTTCGAACATGTACTTGCCACGCAAGGTCTTGTCGATTGGCTGGTGCATGTTGCCTGACCACGGCAGGGCTTCAAAAACAACCTGATCGAGGCTGAATAATTCAGACTCGGCATTGCCGCTGTGAAAGAAGTCGAGGCGCATCGTTGCCGGGGGGGCAGCAAAGGTTACGGATGCGGCGAATAAACTCGCGAAAACAACAGTAAGAATGGCGGGCCTCATCGTGGTCTCCAGTTGGCATGTTATGGTGCATAGCGTACCAGCAACCGGCTCAAACGTGTCGCGATATCTCTACATAGCTGCGCTCGTCATTGCGGGCGAAATGGTCTTTGGGCTGCCGTTCCATACGGCGCGGTTTTTCCGACCGACTATGCTCGAAGTGTTTGGCTTCAGTAACACACAGTTAGGCGATTTATTCGCCGTCTATGGCATCACCGCAACCATCAGCTATTTCCCCGGTGGCGCAATTGCCGACCGATTCTCAGCGCGCTTTCTTCTCTCCGCTTCGTTGGTTGCCACGGCTTGTGGTGGGCTCTATTTGGCGACGATACCCGACGCATTTCAGATGGGCATTCTGTACGGCTTTTGGGGGTTCACAACGATATTCCTGTTTTGGGGCGCGCTGATTCGGGCGACCCGGGAGTGGGGTGGCAGTTCCTCCCAGGGCGCTGCATTCGGCATTCTCGAAGCGGGTCGCGGAATAGTCGCTGCCTCGATTGCGGCGTTCGGCGTGGCACTGCTTGCCTGGTATCTGCCAGGCGATGCCAACCTGGCCACTGACGCTGAGCGCCTCAGCGGATTTCGAACCGTCATTCTCATGTACTCGGTTGCGACCTTCGCCGCAGGCGTATTGGCGTGGCTGATAATTCCAGATCCCGGCGCAGTGACGAAACAGAGCAGAGCGAACCCATTTGCAGGTATGGCCCTCGTTATGGGCCGGCCTATCGTCTGGGCCCAGGCGGCGATCATTGTGTGCGCGTATTGCGCATACAAAGGCATGGATAATTATTCGCTGTACGCAGTCCAGGTCCTGGGTATGGATGAGGTCGAAGGTGCGAGGCTTGCCTCTTACGGAGCATATTCACGGCCATTCGCGGCGCTGGCGGCCGGGTTCATCGCTGACAGATTTGATGCCACACGCTCGATCGGTGTCGGGTTTATTGTTCTGGCCATCGTTTTTTCAGTGCTTTCCGTAGTGACGCCAGAGACATCCGGTCTCCCCGTTATCTTTGGAAATATGTTCACGAGTTATTTCGCTGTGTTCGCACTGCGCGGTATTTACTTCGCCTTGCTGCAAGAGACGAGGACGCCACGTCACATAACCGGGGCAGCGGTGGGGATGATTTCCCTGATTGGATACACGCCGGAAATTTTCTTCGCGCCAATCGCCGGGCGAATTCTCGACGCGACGCCCGGCGCCGGTGGCCATCTAAACCTGTTCCTGTTCCTCGCCTGTATCGCCACATGCGGTGTCGCTGTGGTGGGTTGGTTGTTGTGGCTGAAGAGATCGCGAAGCAATCCATGGCATGAGGCAGTCGCCCCTGAACAGGTAGAATGAATTCTTTGGGCAAAGTGCACGGCGATACTCGCGCACTCTTGGGAGGTCTGGGTTGAAGCACACGAGATACTTGATGATGAGCAGCGCGATTTTTCTGGCGCTGCTTGGGCTGGTGACATCGTTTGGCCCCGAGGAGGTTCTGCGTACGCATGGAACGGTACCGGACAACGCGACGTTGCTGCTCGTCCAGATGATGGGCGCGCTTTACCTGGGCTTTGCGATCCTCAATTGGATGGCGCGAGGCGTGATCATAGGCGGCATCTACGCGCGGCCATTGGCGCTTGGTAATTTTCTGCATTTCGGGATGGTCGGCATGATGCTTTCCAAGGCCGCTATAGTGCACGGCGCTGTCCAGCTGGCCACAAGTGCACTGGTATTCTCAATTTTTGCTATCTGGTTTGGCGTTGTGTCATTTAAACACCCGGGAAAACCGAGTCAGCGACACGACTAGTTCAGATCCAGCCCAATGATCAGCGGGTCATGATCGGACGACCGATACGGAGTCGTCCCATCGAACATACCCGGGTCGCGATCGAACTCCAGGTTGTAATCGAGTAGCGGCGGCTCATCCGCGTTGATATGCCACTCGGCGATGCCCGCGACCTGGTCGACAAGGCTCGGTGAGGCAAGTGCATGGTCGAGCGCACCGACCTGTCCAGCGAAGAGGAAAGAATAGCTGTCCTGACCCGCCGACGATTCAACAAGGTTGACGAAGCCCGCGTCGTCGAGAGCCGTCATCGGATCTTCGAGGTAATAAGAATTGCTGTCGCCGATAACCAGGACGTCAGCATCGCCACTCGAAGTGGGGTCGGTCGCCAGCCAGTCCGCCATGGCGATCGCCGCGGCAGTTCGTGTCTGATTGCAGTTTCCCTGGCCATCGCCCGTATCCGGGTCGCCGATCTCGTCACAGGGCGACCCTTTCGACTTCAGGTGAATGACAGCGATTGTGATCCTGGCACCGTTCGAGTTTTGCGAAAATGTTTGCGCTAGCACGGGTCGGTTGCGTGAGTCATTGAAACGCGCGTCAACACTTGAATCGAGCACCGCAAATGAGCCGGACAGGCTGACTGTCGCGCTCTTATAAATAATGCCTGTCTTGATACTGTCATCGCCGATTGTGCCGGTCGCTACGTACGAGTAAGTCCCGGCACCAAGTTGCGCATTAAGTGCCCCTACGATCGTCTGCAGCGATTCGCTTGCGTTGTTTTCCAGTTCGATGAGCCCAACGATATCGGCTTCGATCATGGCCAGCGCGGACGTCGTCTTGTTGAGTTGCCGGTCGCGCTCAACGTCGCTATCTGCGCCGCGACAACTATCGCTGCGCGCGGGGCCGCAAACAGATTGGCCGGTATCAACGGTCGAAAAGAAATTGAGGACGTTGGCACCTGCCACGCGCAGTGTCCCTGCCACTTTTGGCGCAGCGGGACGCGGGTTCATCGACTCAAACAGCGGCGCGACTGTGGGTATCAGCCGGTACCCTTCAGAACCACTGGAGCCAGCGCCGCGCGAATATCGAAGTACGCCGGTAAGACCGGTTACCTGGTCTCCCGCGCGAATAGAATAGCCTGGCTCGGAGCCTGCCGTCAGGTAGCGAACCGGTGTTGCGTTGGAAATACGAAGTCCGTCGTCAAGCCACAGTCGTCGCGCGGCGTTTGACTCTATATGTGCACCGTAGCCGTCTACGTCGGGCGCGTTGCGATTCGTGAACGCATATAGGCGGCCTCCTTGCGACAACAGAATCGAACCGTGACGTTCCAGGCTCCAGAGTTCACTCACAGTCAGCGTTTGCGGTAAGTGGATGAGCATGCCTTCGTAGTGCTCGAGGTCAGCAATCAAGTCGCCGTCCGAGTTTGTTGTAAGCGATGCGGTGGGCAGCGTCACCGGAACAGGCAGAATCGAACCGGTTCCGGTTACCGTAACGCTGCGCGCAGAGATTTGTGTTTCACCGAAGTGTTCATTCACTACCCCCTGGACACGAACGGAATCGCCGACGCTGACATCAACGGTGGGATCGTTACTGTCGAAAACAAAAACGCCGTCGGAAGTGTTGAGTTCTTTATCCGGCTTGCCCTGCAGATAAAAGCCACCGAGGTTGCTGGCGAGGTCCGCATCATTGTCCTGAAAGTCGCCCACAACTACGCCTTCTACCGTCACCGACCGTCCCACCAGCGGACTCGCCGTGCCGCTACCCTGGACCTCATAAACAGGCGTGATACCGACGCCACTGCTGCTGCAAGCGGCGATAAAGGCGAAAGTCAGTGTGGCAATCGAGGTAACGTAATAGAGCATTGCACTATCTTATCTTGAAGCGCAGCACCGCCGCGCAGTTTCAACCCATATCGAACAAAATCATCTCGGCGTCGCTCTTCGCCAGCACCGTCAGTGACTGCAGTTCATGGATTGCTACGCCATCACCCGCCTCGAGTGACTCTCCATTTGCATCCACCGACCCGCTGACAATCTGCAGGTAACCACTGTGGCCGACGGCAAAATCATAGAGCAGCTTGTTACCGGACTCGAGTACGCTGGCGTACAGATCCACGGCCTGATGCACAGTCATAGACGAATCGCGTCCGTCGCCGGAAGCGACCAGGCGCCATTGATTGAGTTTGTCCTCGCGGCTGAAATGCTGTTGCTCGTAGCCGGGTTGCAGCGAAGACTCCCGTGGCAGGATCCAGATCTGCAACAAATGCACTGAGTCTTGTTCAGAGTGATTAAACTCACTGTGAAACACGCCGGTTCCGGCGGTCATGCGCTGTACATCGCCGGCTTCGATAACAGAGCCGTTACCCATGCTGTCCTTGTGCTCGAGCGCACCCTGAATAATGTAAGTGACAATCTCCATGTCCTTATGCGGATGCGTGCCAAACCCCTGGCTTGGCTCGATGCGATCCTCATTGATTACGCGCAGCGGTCCGAAGCCCATCATCTCCGGGTTATGGTAGTCGCCGAACGAAAATGTGTGTTTTGCCTTCAGCCAGCCATGATCCGCCGCACCGCGGCTGTCAGAATGAACTACTTGAAACATTTTCCCTGTCCTCCTCAGGCAGCCCGGTGATCCAGGCTTGATGATGTGTATACGAGTTCGCCGATCCGCAGCCGCGCAGTATCAAGCGATTCGTCGGCCTTGCTATTCAGTTGCTCTGCAGCGATGAACTCGATATCGGTAATACCGACAAAAGCCAACGCGTGGCGCAAATACGGCGAAGCGAAATCGTAGTCACTGCCAACCGCAACACCGCCAGAGCTTATTACGATATACGCCTTTTTATTTTTTAGCAGTCCTTCGGGACCGTTTTCCGTGTAGCGAAAAGTCAGCCGTGCCCGGGCAATCATGTCAATCCAGGCCTTGAGGGCGGCTGGAATACTGAAATTATAGATGGGCACACCCAACACGATGATATCTGCTTCCTGCAATTCGCTGACGAGTTGATCGGAATACGCTAACACCTCGCGTTGCGCAGCATCGCGATCTTCATCAGCTGTGAAATTCGCCGCGATCCAGGCGTCGTCAACGAACGGCACGCCATCTGCCAGGTCTCTGCGCCGGATCTGAGCCGGGCCACGGCCCGATTCGAGCGCAGCGATCAGCTCGCCGGTCAGCGCTCGGCTCGTGGAGCCGTGATGTCGGCCGCTCGCGCTGACCTCGAGAATTTGCAGCGGTGCTGCACTGGTGGTGGCTTTGTCGTACATGTCCTTGCTCCAATTAATTGCTTCACGTGTAGTTTCGCTTTTGATAGAAACAGAATAAACAGTACATTTCGGATAACATTGTTCTAAAATAAGCAACAATATGCATCGATTCGAAGATTTACGGACGTTTGTAGCGGTGGTTGAGACTGGTTCTTTCACCGCCGCGGCGGATCGCCTTGGTGTTGCGAAGTCGGCCACGAGCCGCCGCATGGCATCACTCGAAAGCCGCCTCGGCGTGCAGCTGCTGCAACGCACGACACGCCGCCTGAACCTGACTGACACGGGGCGCAGCTTTTATGAGCGCAGCGCCCGTATTCTCGCGGATCTGGATGAGGCAGAAGCGGCGGTTCACCAGGAACATGGAGAGCTGCGTGGCAATCTGCGCATAGCATTACCGCTGTCTTTCAGCATTAGCCATATGTGTAAGCCGATTGCCGAATTCGCGCAGATGTACCCTAAAGTGACATTCGACCTGGATCTCAACGACCGGCGCGTCGACCTGGTTCAGGAGGGGGTCGATCTTGCTTTGCGTATCGGTCACTTGTCGGACTCATCGTTGATCGCGCGACGGCTGTTCAACTCGCACACCGTGATTTGCGCATCGCCAGGCTACATTCAGGAGTACGGTGTGCCACAGACGGTCGAAGATCTGCGCGACCATCAATGCCTTGTTTACGGCAACCTGAGCGACCCAACGCGTTGGGTCGGCCGTGACAAAGACGGCGTCGAACACAGCGTCGACGTTCGGGCTGCACTGTCGGCATCGAGCGGCGATCTGCTGTCGCAACTGGCGGCCAATGGGCGAGGCATCGTAATGCAGCCGACATTTATTGCCGGAGCGTTGATCAGGCGAGGTGAATTGAAGCCGGTTTTGACTGAGTACCAGTGGCCAGTAGTGCCTGCGTTTGCGGTGTACCCGCCGACCCGGCACCTTTCATTTCGTGTGCGGACCTTTATCGACTTCCTGGTCGACTATTTCTCGGGCACGCCTTCCTGGGACGAAGATTGTGAGGCGCTCAACGCCAGGCAGAGCTGACCGGCGTAGTACAGCGGCAACCCAGCCACGTAGGTTGGAAAGTCCATTTGCACCAGGCGCTGCGCGGCGACCGACACATCAGAGACATAAAACAGCAGGGCACCGATAACCGCCAGGGTGGGACCACCCGCGCCTCTGCTGCCCACGGCGGCCACGACCATTACGCTGATCACGATCGTGTAAGCGCGAACTGGCATGACAAGCTCTGGCGGCGTGTGTGGCGCCAGCCAGGCGGCGATAAGCATCGCCACAACGATAGCCGGAACCGCCGCCGACAACATCCACTTGTGGTTTAAGCCCAATACGCTGAAGGCGACGATATAAGCAAGGTGAGCAACCAGAAAACTTGCCAGGCCGAGCATAAACGCGCGCTGTGATACGCCAGTCAGCGCCAGATCGCCGCACAGGGACAACATAAGACCGGCGAGAAGAATTTGCCCATAACGGTGTCTGAGCGCGCCCACGCTGAGTGCCGTTGCGATAAAACCGGACGACGCAATCAATTTGGCGCCAAAGGCCGCGGTGGGCCAACCCATGCGCAGGAAATACACCAAAGCCATGCAAGAGAGCGCGGTGCAAACAACGAAGAATATGGTGGCAGGACGAGTCACAGCATGATGTTACACAAATTGCCTGGCTGGCTGCCTGAATTGCGGCGCATCCGGTGCCGGACTATAGTTCCCGGCAGTCAAAGAGTGGAGCGCCATTGTGCAAAAACCGGGAAATATATGGTCATTCGTCTTGTTGGGCGCGTTGCTGACGGCTTGTGGCCAGGAGTCGGAGCCGCAGCGCGACGCCGATCCTTCGGACTTCCAGAAGCAATTGCAGACGAAATTGATCACCGCGCAGCCGGGTGACGTTATAACGATTCCGGCAGGCGTGCATCAGATCAATCGTGGCCTGTCATTGAATGTTTCGGGCGTGACCATCCGAGGTGAGGGCATGGACAAGTCCATACTTTCATTCAAGGGCCAGGTGCAGGGCGCGGAAGGCTTGCTCGTGAGCGCCAGCGATTTCACGATTGAAGATCTGGCTATAGAGGATACGGCCGGGGACGGCCTCAAAGTTAACGAAGGTCGTAATATTGTGATTCGCCGCGTGCGAACCGAGTGGACTAACGGGCCGGACGAAAAAAATGGCGCGTACGGCATTTACCCGGTGCAGACAGAGAATGTGCTGCTTGAGGAATGCGTCGCAATCGCTGCATCCGACGCCGGTATCTACGTCGGTCAGTCGCGCAATGTGGTGGTGCGAAACAATCGTGCGGAACGAAACGTCGCCGGCATCGAAATCGAAAACACTTTTCATGCAGATGTGTACGGCAATATCACCAACGAAAACACGGGCGGCATACTCGTGTTCAACATGCCGGACCTGCCGCAACCGGGGCATAGCACGCGTGTATTTCAAAATACCGTCGTCGGAAACAATACCGATAACTTCGGTGCGGAGGGAACGCCGGTTGCCAGCGTCCCGGCCGGCTCCGGAATTGTTATCAACTCCAACGACAAGGTGGAGATTTTCGACAATGATATTGCTGACAATGACACGGCAAACATAATAATTAGCAGCTACTTTGCGACGGGCTTCCAGGGTACGCGCGAAATGGCTGCAAACTACGATCCTTACCCGGAGACCATTTACGTGTATGGCAATCGCTTTTCAGGCGGCGGTTCATCACCGGACGGCCTGGATCTCAAGGCTCTGAAAGTCGCATTGTTCGGACTGACAGGTAACTTGCCGGATGTGCTTTGGGATGGCTACGTCAACGCTGACAAGGTCGATGCCGACGGCTCGCTTTTGCCTGAGTACGCCATTTGTATCGACAACGGCGATGCGGAAGTACTGAATGCCGACCTGGCAAACGGTAGTGACAACATTGTCGTTGGCGCGGCGCAGCATCATTGCAAGCACGAGAAACTCCCGGCGATAACCCTGGCTGCACCTTTAGGGTAGTCATGAAACCCGTCGCCGTATGTGCAGCCCTGAGCGTGCTGCTTGCAGCCTGCGAGCAAGTGCCGCCTTCGGTTGTTGTCCACGCAGAGGACGCTATTCCAGATCGTCTTAGCGACTGGAATGTAATTTTCTCCAACGGCGATTATCTGCAGCTGAATGACGATGTTGTTCCCTATGGCCTCAACACACCATTGTTCACTGACTACGCGCTGAAGCTGCGTACAGTGTGGCTGCCAGATGGCACGACAGCCGCCTACAACCCGGACCGCGAACTGGATTTTCCGGTTGGGACCATCATCAGCAAGACGTTTCACTACGAGAAGGCGGATGGCTGGAGCAATGCTTCGTTCGAGGTGGTCAAGGCCGACCGGGAATCGCTACTCGACAACAACGGCCAACTTAGCCTCACCGATTATGTGCTCATAGAAACTCGCCTGCTCGTTCGCTATGAGGCTGGCTGGAAAGCGCTGCCCTACGTGTGGAATTCGACACAGGATGAGGCGTTCCTGGAACTCGCGGGTGACTATCGGGATATTGAACTTGTTGACGCCGATGGCAAGCAGGACATTTCCTACGTTGTTCCGGATGCGAACCAATGCGCGGGTTGTCACACACCGGACCATACTGCAAAAGAAATGCTGCCGCTCGGCCCCCGTGGCTGGCAGCTAAACCGGCCATACGCCTACAGTGGCAAACCCGAAAACCAGCTCGAACACTGGGTAGCCGCAGGGATATTATCTGGTGTTACCGAGAGCCCGCGCGCTGGCGTGCGCTGGCGCGATCCGGGCGATGCGACACTCGGGGAACGCGCCAAGGCATACCTGGATGCCAATTGTGCGCATTGCCATAACCCCGCAGGTGCCGCCGATACTTCAGCTTTGCATCTCAATATCGACGCGCCTGTAGATCGCAACTACGGTATTTGCAAGACGCCTGTGGCTGTCGGGCGCGGTAGCGGTGACCTTGCATACGATATTTACCCGGGTCGGCCCGATGAGTCGATAGTCGTGTATCGAATGCGGCACACGGACCCAGCCATTGCCATGCCTGAGCTTGGCAGGAGCGCGGTGCACGCCGAGGGCGTTGAAGTTATTAGTAACTGGATCAGCACAATGAACGGTGAATGCTAAAGTATGTCCTATTCAACGGTGATGTCATCCAGGCTTGCAAGGAAAAGAAGAATGTCGAAGAAGATTTTGGTCGGGCTCTTGGCCCTGGTGGCGCTGCCGGCTCTCGCGAGTGACGTTGTAAAAGAATTCTCGGGTACCAGCAACATGACGACGTCGGTGTTCACTGTTGAATCGCCGTGGATACTGGATTGGCGCCTGAATGGAGATTACGAGACGCTGATCGCGCTTGATATATCGTTGATTGAGGCGCGGACGGGCAAGCACATCGGTCGAGTTCTTCACACCAAGCACAAAGGCAATGGTGTTAAGCTTTTCAACGAAGGTGGCACGTACCAGTTGCGAGTGAGCGCAACGCTGGCGCGTTGGAACATCAAGATCGAGCAGCTCAGCGCAGAAGAAGCGGAACTCTACACGCCACGAGGCAGCGCCAGGTAGCCATAGTGTGAACGACCTTAGTCAAAACAAAGGTAGCGCGGTTATTAGCTTCGCCGCGGTGATTGTTGTGGTCTACGGCCTGCAAATGGCCAAAGTTCTCCTGGTGCCCTTTCTGATCGCGGCATTTCTTGCGCTGATCACGGTGCGGCCGATGCTGTGGATGCAGAAGAACCGCGTGCCATCCGTGATAGCGGCGCTGGTTATCGTATCGGCCATCATGCTGATACTTGCAGTTGTCGGCGCGATCGTAGGTTCGTCAATTGCAGAATTCACGGCGGCCCTGCCTTCGTATCAGGAGCGGCTCGACGTCATTGTGCAGGGCGTGGTTAGTTTCTTCGCTGAATTATTGAATGGCGATGAGTCGTTCAGGAATCTCGGTGACATGATAGACCCGGGCTGGGCTATGGGCCTTGCGGCGAACATCCTTAACAGCCTCACGGACGTATTGACCAACGTATTCCTTATATTCTTTACGATGATCTTCATTTTGCTCGAAGCGTCGACAATTGAAACGAAGATCGAAGCAGCATTTGGCCGTAGCACGCAGTCGCTGAGACGACCACGCGTCTTTCTAACTAATCTTGGTAATTATCTGGGCATCAAAACGGTGGTCAGCGTGGCTACCGGCCTGGCGGCAGGGCTCCTGACCTGGACGATTGGCGTCGACTTTCCTTTGCTCTGGGCGATGCTGGCTTTTCTGCTCAACTATGTGCCAACCATCGGCTCGATCATCGCGGCGGTACCGGCGATTTTGATGGCACTGGTGCAATTGGGGCCGGGCGAGGCATCAGCAACGGCAATCGGCTTTGCGGTCATTAACGTGGTGTTTGGCAATTTCATCGAACCACGATTGATGGGTTACGGCGTCGGGATTTCACCGCTGGTCGTTTTTATCGGCCTGGTTTTTTGGGGTTGGGTGTTTGGCCCGGTAGGTATGCTGCTGTCTGTGCCGCTGACGATGACGCTCAAGCTTGGTCTCGAAAGTGACAAACGAACCCGCTGGATTGCAATATTGCTTGGATCCGAACGTGATGCCGAGTACGCCCTGGAGCAGCGCAAGGTAACCGAAAGCGATTAATCCAGGTTTGTGCGTCAGGCGAATTCCTCGTCCATCGGCTCCGTGCTCTCAATTTGCTCGAGCAGGTTGATTGCAACCGCGACAAAGTCTGTTTCGGTAATTATGCCGCGCAACTTGCCATTCGTGACAATAGGCAGGCAACCGATCTTGTGTTTTTCGATAAACAAAGCCGCCTGTCGCAGGCTCGCATGTTCGTCGATCGTCGCGATATCGGTAACCATGACATCCTTAGCCCGAATATCGGCCGCGTGAATCCGGCTATCGAAGTCACGCAATATCGAGTCAGTGGCGGCCAGGACATTCGTAAGCGTGACGAGCCCGACAAGGTTCTCATCGTCGCCGACGACCGGCAGGTGGTGGATACGATTCGACTGCATCAGGGCTCGTGCCTCGGCCAGAGTTGCCTCCGGCTTTAGCGTGACGAGATCCGTACTCATGATCGTATCGAGGCTGAACATGACCGTGTCCTTAATTTTTATCCCTATTTGAGTCTATCCAATGGCGGCATACGCGCCATTGGGTAAAACACCTACAGACCCGCCAGCTGCAGCATGTCGGGCCAGCGCGGGTCATTTTTGGCAGTGTCGAGGAAGAGCGATACCTGTAGCCAGGGCAGGCCGGGGTCGCGAACATCCGCTGCCATTTGCAGCCACTTAAATGTGTTCTCAAGGTCTCCGACAGAGCCGTATATCTCTGCCAGCTGATAAGAATTAGATGCGCCGTACTGCTCTTCGTAGGCCTTCGCGGCCAGTTGAAAAGCTTCGGAATCCTGTCCGCGGCTATTAAGCATGATTGCGAGCATATCTCGCGCCCACTCGACAGGTTCCTGCCGAACCAGCGCAGCCGCCGTTTCGTAGTCGCCACGGTACAAATAGATACTCGCCAGGCGGCCATTAATGCGCGCCGTATCTGGCTGCAAGCGCAGAGCTTTGCGATAGATCGCGAGCGCGGCGTCAATATTTCTCGCGGCAATATAAGTGTCGCCAAGATCGCGATGGGCTGCTACGGAAAGCGGGTCGAGCTGAAGAACTGTCTTAAGTGTAGAAATCGACTCATCGATTCGCAGCTGGAACGCTCTCATGGATCCAAGCCCGGCCATCGCATCGATATGGTTCGGCACCAGCTCCAGCGCCCTTAAGTAATACTGGTCAGCAGAATCGTAATCCCAGTCGCCAACGGCAATCGCCAGCCCTTTGGCAACGAGCGCATCGGCGAGCGAGGGATCCAGCGCAAGAGCCTTGTCTGCGTATTCGTGGACGATTTTGAACCCTGCGACAAAATCTTCAACGCCGTTGCCCACGAAACCACTGACTTTTTGTTGCAGGACTAATGCCATTTTTGCATAGGCTTGCGCGTATTTCGGATCGAGCGCGATAGCTTGTTGCAGCGCCTCCTCTGCTTTTTCGAGTCTCTCTTGCGTAGATTGATCTAGAAAATACGAGGCCTGCAGCAACAAGTTATAGGCTTCAAGATTGTCAGTGCCGTGGTTCACCGTGGTTTCTTCGCCCAGCAGGGTTACTCTTAAAGCATCAACGACATTTGCGGCGATCTCATCCTGAATTGCGAAAATGTCCGTCACCTCACGGTCGTAGGTGTTCGACCAAAGATGGTAGCCGTTCTCCGTATCGATAAGTTGTGCCGTGATCCTCAAGCGCGCACCCGATTGGCGTACACTGCCCTCCAGCACGTTGGCAACGTTAAGCTTCTCACCGATAAGACGTAGGTCCTCGTTCGTACCTTTAAACTGAAATGACGACGTACGCCCGGCAACGTGGAGCTGTGGAATCTTGGCCAGAACATTCAGCAGCTCTTCCGCCAGGCCATCGGAAAAATATTCATTCGCTTTATCGTCACTCATATTGACGAACGGTAAAACCGCGATAGAAGGTCTGATTTCTCCAGGCATTGTTTCGCTTGCCTGGCCGGGGTCACCGGGCTGCAAAACAAATTTGTCAACGAGCAAGAAACCAACGGCCGCGACAAGTACGAGCATGATTAGCGAATTGAGCTTCTTGCCGGTCTTCGGCGTGATCGACTGGCTGCGGTCGACGTCTTTCTCGCGTTTGATGCCCTCCGGGGTCATTTCGAATGCCCAGGCAAATATCAATGCAAACGGGAAGCCGATCAGAAGCAGCACCGCTACAGCCGATATGGCCCACTCCGGGACGTTCAGGGCGGGGAACATCACATCGACGACCTGAATCGTCAGCCAGGCGGCGAAAATATACACCAGGCCAACCCGGAAAACGTTTCGGCGCTTCACTTCTTGCAGGAACTTGCCCATTACCAAACCTATTTAAGCGGACGCCAAGCTTACCAGAGCGGTCGACGATATGGCGATGCGATCACGGCTGTGAAATACTGGGCAATCGGGGCTGAATCCTGTCCAAAAGGTTATGTTTACACGCTATCTTCTTCTGGTTGTTTCGCTTGGCCTCTCCCTGACAGCAAGCGCCAGCGAGCGCGATGCTGCGACAATCGTGCGTGACGCTGTCAACCACTGGCGCGGCGTATCCTCAGAAAGCGTTATGACAATGGTTATTCACCGTCCCGATTGGGAACGGTCGATGACAATGCGAGCCTGGACAAAAGGCGAGGACTACTCTCTCGTGCGCGTGCTCGAGCCAAAGAAGGACCGTGGCAACGGGACGCTGACAGACGATGACAATATGTGGACGTTCTCGCCGAAGGTCAATCGTGTCATCAAGATACCGTCATCGATGATGGGGCAGAGCTGGATGGGCTCTGATTTCTCTAACAAAGACGTCGCGCGCACCGATGACATTATCGATCAATACGACCATTCCATTTTGAGTGTAGAGGAAGTCGATGGTCTGCTGGTCTATGAGATTGAATCCATACCGCATGAAGATGCACCGGTTGTTTGGGGGCGCGAAGTCCTGCGCATCCGTGACGATCATGTTGTAGAGACACACCGGTTTTTTGATCAGGACGGGGAGTTGGTCAAGAAACTGGTATCACTCGATATTGGTGAGATGGGTGGACGGGTCGTTGCACTTCGACAGCGCATGGGTAAGGTCGATACGCCGGATGAGTGGACGGAAATCCGAATGGATGCCATCGACTACGATGTCGACCTCAAAGATAGTCTATTTACATTGTCGAATCTCAGGAATCCACGAGACTAAGTTCTGTGAACCTCGTTTTTCGTTTGGCATGGCGCAACCTCTGGCGGCAACCGCGGCGCACGTGGCTGACCGTCGGCGCAATAATGTTCTCCAACATGTTGCTGGTATTCATGATCTCGCTGCAATTCGGCATGTATGGCCTGATGATCGACAACACCTTGCAGGCGTTTACCGGGCACCTGCAAATCCAGGCACCGGGTTATATCGATGACCAGAAGATGCGTCAGACGGTCGATAATGTCGTGCCGCTGGCGACTGAGCTCCGTGACTATTTTGACTCCGATAACATCGCCGCGCGCGCAACGGCATTTGCTTTGGTGTCCAGCGAAGAACGTAGCTACGGCACAGCAGTCATCGGCACCGAGCCGGCCTTCGAGCGCAACGTATCTACGTTGCCTGGGCTGGTTACGCAGGGGCGGTACCTGGGCGAGCAGGATGCCGCAGAAATAGTCATCGGTGCTGCGCTGGCGAGAAATCTGCGCGTTGCACTCGGCGACGAGTTGACCCTTATCGGCAGTGGTCGCGATGGATCGTTTGCTGCTGCTGTCGTCAATATCGTTGGCGTATTCGAAAGCGGTCTTGTGGATTTCGATCGCAGCATTACCGAAATTCCCCTGGGTTTTTTCCAGGACGTCTTCTACATGGACGGTAGCGGTCATTACATCGTTATCAACCTGCCGTTGATCGACGATGTGCCGGTGGTACAGGAGCAGGTCGAAGCGCTGCTGCCCGCCGGGGAGGATCTCGTCGTGCATGACTGGGACGCGCTGCAACCGGGCCTGAAGCAGGCCATCAAGGCGGACATGAGCAGTGCGTTCTTTATGTACGGCATTCTCGTCATCCTGGTTGCGTTCAGCGTGCTCAATACACAGCTAATGTCGGTGCTGGAGCGGACGCATGAATTCGGCATTGTTTTGTCACTGGGCCTGACGCCAGGCAGGTTAGGTCGGCTGGTGCTTCTCGAGACGGCCATACTGGGTGTTCTGGGACTGTTGTTTGGGGCGTTGCTCGGCGCACTGTTCACGTACTGGTTTAGCGTCAACGGTTTCTCCTACCCGGGCATGGAAGAGATGACCGCCAAATTCAACTTGCCGGCCCGGTTCTATCCGCAGGTTTCAGTATTATCGTTACTGATCGGTCCTGCTGTAGTTTTCATATTTACGATATTGGCCGCGGTCTATCCGGCACTGCGCCTGCGCAAGTTGCATCCGGTCGAAGCGATGAGGGCGGTCTGATGCACATGTTCGTAGTGCTGGCCCGGCTCGCGTGGCGCAACCTGTGGCGCAATCATCGCCGTACCTTGATTATGCTGGCCGCAATCACACTTGGTGTGTGGGCGATGATATTCATGACCGCACTGATGCGCGGCATGGTGTCGCAGATGATCGCCGACGGTATCAGCGCGCTGCCAGGTCATGTGCAGGTACATCACCCCGACTATCGCGACGATCCGAGCATTGCGAATCTGATACCCAGAAGCGATACCGAGCTGTCGGCGCGGTTCGTAGATGCGGGTTTTGTGAAATGGTCAAGCCGGGTTCGCGTGCCGGCGGTCATCACAAGCGAATACGAGTCGCGGGGGGTGACGCTGCTGGGCATTGACCCTGACTCTGAGCGGGATCTGACCTTCGTGGATTACGATGCCGTTGAAGGCCGGTTCCTCAGCGCCAGTGACGATTCCGGGGTCGTCATTGGCAAGAAGCTGGCCGCAACACTCAACACCGAAATTGGCAAGCGGGTCGTCCTGATGAGCCAGGATCCTGACAACGACATCGCCGATCGCGGCTTCCGGGTCATCGGATTGTTCGAAGCAAACGTGCAGTCGTTCGAAGAAAACTACCTGTTCGCAGGCAAAGCGACCGTGCAAAAGATGTTACGTATCGGTGACCAGGTCTCCGAGTTTGTCGTCCTTGGCGAAGATTATCGCGATGTCGATGCAGAATTCGAAAAGGTCTTGCAACTTGTCGACGGCAACGTCGAAGTGAAACGCTGGTTCGAGCTCGATCCCTACCTTGGAACCATGCTCGGTGTCATGGACGGTTTCGTGCTCGTGTGGATTGTTGTGATATTCCTGGCGTTGTCGTTTGGCCTCGTAAATACCCTCGTCATGGCTGTCTTCGAGCGCGTGCGGGAGATAGGGCTGATGCTGGCGCTTGGCATGAAGCCCATTAATATTCTTGGTCAAATTATCATTGAGTCGTTGTTGCTGTTGGCGATCGGCCTGGCGCTGGGCAGCGCGCTTGCCTGGGCTACGGTGCAGCCCATCAAGGACGGCATCGACGTATCGATTGTGAGCGAAGGTATGGATATGTGGGGCATGTCGAGTGTCTTGTATCCTGAGCTCCTGCTCTCCGACGTGGTGCTGGCGAATGTTGTCGTGCTGGTGTTGGGATTCCTGGCAAGCCTGTCGCCCGCCTGGCGCGCCTCCCGCTACGAACCGATAGAAGCAATTACAAAGGTCTGAACATGAGTGCAGTAACTTGCGTTGATTTGTGCAAAACGTATCGCCAGGGCGAGGTAGATATCAAAGCCCTGGACCACGTTAGCATCGAGATCGATAAGGGCGGCTTCGTCTGCCTCTCGGCACCGTCCGGCGGTGGTAAGACAACGTTGCTTAATGCGATTGGTGGTCTCGACAGGCCGGATAGCGGTGAAGTCATAATTAATGGTCGTCGTATCGACAATTTGCCCAAAGGCGAGTTGGCCGAACTGCGTCTGCGGCAAATAGGTTTCGTTTTTCAGGCTTTTAACCTGATCCCGGTTCTGACAGCGAGGGAAAATATCGAATTCGTCATGCAAGTGCAGGGCGTGCCTGCAGCAGAGCGGCGGCAGCGCGCTGTAGAGATTCTCGAGGAAGTCGGCCTGGCCGGTCTCGAGGACAGACGCCCGGCGGACATGTCCGGCGGACAGCAGCAACGTGTCGCGGTTGCACGGGCAATTGTATCGCGACCGGCGCTGGTGCTTGCTGACGAGCCCACGGCAAATCTCGATTCAAAAACCGCTGACGGCCTGATGGAGTTGTTCCGCGAACTCAACGAACACCACAACACGACATTCGTCATCGCAACTCACGATAAGCGCGTAATGAGTTACGCGAAAAGGCTTGTTCGTATGTTGGACGGACGCATTGTTGACGATATCAACCAAGATGCGGCCTAGTCACGCTGTCTTACTGCTGGTTGTTTCAACGGTCGCATTCGCGGATGGCAATAGCTACGATTTTGGTGGTCACTCAAAACTGAGGCTGGTCGCCCAGAGCTATCCGGGCGATAGTCTGTTTCGTGATTTGATCGGTGCGAATTCCGTCGATGGAGCGGGGGAGCTGCGACTCAATGCCGCGGCGAAAAGCGACAGGTGGTCGCTGCACGCGGACTATCAACTCATCGCGATAAACAGTGACTTCCTGGTTGCAGGTTTGCCCGATGATGACAACAGGCTATTCGACCTGACGCGCATTCTGGACGACAGCAACAAGAACGCGATTCTGCATCGACTAGACCGGTTTTGGCTGGGTTTTACCGGCGAAAAAACTGTCGTACGGTTCGGTCGCCAGGCGCTGTCATGGGGCAATGGCCTGATGTATTCACCGATGGATCTCGTTAATCCTTTCGACCCGGCGACAATCGATACCGAGTACAAGACGGGTGACGATATGCTGTACACGCAGTATCTCTTTGACAGCGGCAACGATGTCCAGGGTGCGATAGTGTTTCGTCGCGATGTCCTGACCGGCGATGTCGATTCGGATGAAGCGACCATTGCATTGAAGTACCACGGCTTCGCAGCATCGAATGAATACGATGTGCTGGTGGCTGAGAGCTACGGCAATACCGTCATTGGAGTCGGTTATTCACGCAGCGTGGGCGGTGCCATCTGGCGTGGTGATGTAGTCGTAACCGATGCAAGCGACGACACCTACGTCGAGGTCGTGACCAACCTCAGTTACTCGTGGGTTTGGGGCGCGAAAAACATGAGCGGTGCGATCGAGTATTACTACGACGGCTTCGACAGACACTACGTTGCCGGCAGCCTGATGATCGAAATGTCGCCGTTATGGATGCTAACGCCAACGGTGCTTAGCAATGTCAACGATCCAAGTGGCCTGCTGCAAATCGTTACGCAATACAGCCTGTCGGACGACATGACGTTTTTGGGTAGCCTGAACATCCCTCTCGGCGCCAATGGAACAGAGTTTGGTGGTCCGGAGTCCGCTGTGCCGGGCAGGTACCTGTCGACAGACGCTGGCGTCTTTGCGCAGCTTGCCTGGTACTTCTGAACGGTCGTCAGTCGACGCTACGACTCCGCGAGGTCCTTGATGTTTTGCAGAAGATTCGCAAACGAGTGCTCGCGTTCAGGGCCAAACACCGGATCCAGTTTATCCAGGTGCGAGATAGCAACGAACATGGCGGACTCGGCAGCGACCAGTTCATCGGCGCGACGAAACAGGTCCCCTTCCTCCCATGACATGTGTTCGCGAAGGCGCTCGACGTAGTCTGTCATGTCGGCAACGAGACGGAACCGCGTAACCGTTGCTCCTGAGGCAATAGCTTCGACATCGTTGCGCAACGTTTCGCCGAGAATGGCCAATTCCCGGTGCTCCGGTTCTACTTTGTCCAGCCCTGCGGACAGTGATGGATCCTCCGCCTTCATCGCGCCATAAAGGAGGTCTTCCTTCGGGTGATGTACGGCATCTGAGTACACTGTCATGTAGCGCAGTATGTCGTGAATAAGCTCGTAGTCTGGTTCTTCGCTGTGACGGATGCGCTCCAGATCGCGCTCGAGCAGGTCGAGCATGGTTGCCATATTGCGATGATCTTCGCGCAGTTCAGCGAGCAGATCTGCCAGCAGTATTGTCATATTAATCTCTCTGTCATCCAGGCACCGTTTCATGGTGCTCGTCCGTGCCATTTGTAGACATTCGGGAATCCACGTACCTCATGTGAATATTGCCCTATAATATTTGGCATGAATACCAGGTTTATTATTACTCTGATATTGATCTCCTGGCTGGTCGGATGTGCCGTCAATCCTGTCACCGGCGACCGCGACCTCATTCTCGTAAGCGGCGAGCAGGAACTCTCGATGGGCGCGCAGAACTATGCGCCTATGCAGCAATCACAGGGTGGCCCCTACGATATCGATCCGGCGCTGACCGTGTACGTCAAGTCAGTCGGCAATCGCCTGGCCGCCGTCAGCGACGCACGACTACCGTATGAATTCACGGTGCTGAACAACTCGGTGCCAAATGCGTGGGCACTGCCCGGCGGAAAAATTGCGATCAACCGCGGCTTGTTGATTGAACTTAAATCGGAAGCTGAGCTTGCCGCAGTTCTTGGTCACGAAATTGTGCATGCCGCGGCGCGACATACTGCGCAACAAATGTCCAAGGGCATGTTGTTAGAGAGCCTCGTTATTGGGACGAGTATCGCAACGAGTGATAGCGATTACGGCAGCATGGCTGTCGGTGGCGCGAGTCTTGCGGCACAGCTGCTCTCGACAAAGTATGGACGTGGTGCCGAACTCGAATCGGATAAATACGGGATGCGCTACATGGCGAAAGCTGGCTATGACCCGCAAGGCGCGGTTGCGTTGCAGGAAACGTTTTTGCGATTGAGTGAAGGGCGTAACGAGGACTGGCTGAGTGGATTATTCGCGAGCCATCCGCCATCCAGAGAACGCCTGACCGCAAACAAGACGACCGCGGCCAAGCTCGCAGCTGGCGGCAACATGGGCGTTGAAAGCTATGCAGCCGCGATCAAAAAAACACTGGCCGTAAAGCCCGCTTACGATGCCTACGATGAGGGTCGCAAGGCGCTGTCCGAAAAGAAGGCGGATGAAGCACTGGTGCTGGCAGACAAGGCGCTCGAACTGTTTTCTGGCGAAGCCCATTTTCATGCCCTGCGTGGTGATGTCCGGCTCGTCAAGAAACAATACAGCATGGCGATTACGAACTTCGACCGTGCGATCGAGCGGCGCGGCGAATTTTTCTATTACCACTTGCAGCGCGGTATCGCGAAGAACGAGCTTGGCCAAATCGATAGCGCGGTAATTGACCTGGAGCGCAGCCTGGCTTTGCTGCCCACAGCGCCTGCCCATTTCACGCTGGGTAAGATCAAACAGGATCGTGGTGCCATTGATGAAGCGAAAGAACATTATAAAGTTGTCGCGCAAGGCGGCGGCCCTTACGGCGACGCGGCGAAGACGGAGCTCGTGAGGCTGGAGTTGCCGACAAACCCGTCGGCTTATATTGCATCGGCCTGCGGCGACGACGGTAGCGGTCGGATCGGGGTTTCTGTTCGCAACGACACGCCGCTGTTGGTAAGCGGTGTCGAAGTTCTGTTTCGGTATATCGATGCAGGCGGCACTGAGCGCCAGCAGTCTGCCAGTATCGGTGCCCAGATAGCCGCCGGCAAGGTTGCCAGCATCAAGACCGGGCTCGCGATGACGGCGGGTACGAGTTGCACCTCGAAAGTTGTTAGCGCGCAGATCGTGGAGTAGCTGCCCCGTCTAATTGCGGCAATTAGACAAAAAGTCTTCCCTATTTTTCCGCGATCCAGGCATCGATTGTCGCGCCAAGCATCGGCAGTGTTACACCACCGTTGGCAAGGACGCGGTCGTGAAACTCGCGGATGTCGAAGTCGTCACCCAAAGCCAGCTCCGCCTTTTTGCGCAGTCTCTGAATTTCGAGGCTGCCGAGCAGGTACGACGTGGCCTGTCCCGGCACGGCTGCGTAGCGATCGACCTCCGATGTGAGTGAATCGATTCCTTCTGCCGTGTGATCCAGCATGTATTGGATGGCGTCATCGCGGCTCCAGCCCATTACGTGCATGCCTGGGTCGACCACGAGCCTGGCGGCCCGATAGGCCTCGTTGGAGAGCATGCCCAGTCGCGCGATGTCACTGGAATACAGTCCCATCTCATCTGCCAGGCGTTCTGTGTACAACGCCCAGCCCTCGACAAACCCCGATACACCGATATAGCGCAATATCGGGTGCAAGGCCGAGTTCGTCAACGCAAGCGAGACTTGCATGTGATGGCCGGGGTAGCTCTCGTGGAACGCGGTAGATTCCGGGCCCGCCTTGCTGATTCCCTGCGGATTGTAGGTGCCCACCTGGTAGGTTCCGGGGCGACTGCCATCGGCCGCCCCGGCAGAATAGAAGCCCCCACCAGAGTCCTTCTCGTAAGCGGGCGACGGGAAGATGATTAACTCGGCATCCGGAACATTGCCGAACCAGCCTGGCACGGCCTCCTTGCCGCGTTGTACTGCTGCCGCAACATAATCGAGCAACTCTTGCTCGCTGCCAAAGGTGTATTCCGGATTGGTGCGCAATTCGGCGAGCAAGCCCTTTACGTCGTCAGTGCCAAATGAGTCTTGTGCTATCTGCAGCATCTCGCTCTGGATGCGTGCCATTTGCGAGAGACCAGTGCGGTGAATTTCCTCGGCCGGCATCGAAACGGACGACCAGTAGCGGACCGATGCCGCGTAGCAAGCAGCACCGTCTGGATTATTGCCGACGCCGACAGCGTTGCGACCCTTGTAGTCGTTAACCAAAAAGTCGCGATAAGCAACCATCGCTGGCTTGAAAGTCGACTCGTATGCGGCACGATAGCTACTGATGAAGTCCTCGTCATTGGAGCGGGAGGCAGGGCTGAACAGCGGCGAATCTTCAGTGGGCGTGTCGATAAGTGACGTCACCTGGTCAACGACGGCGACAACGTTACTTTGTGGTGCGGCGTAACCCTGGTCGAGACCGCGGCGCAGATTGCTGATATCGGTTTGCAGGAATCGTGCGGCATCAACAATACGATCGATGGCGGCCCGCTGTTCACCAGCGGTGTCGATCGGCTGTATCGCCAACGTGGATGCAAACATGAACTGCCAGCCCGTCCAGGTCGGGCTGATATTCCACAAGTCAGTCTGGCAAATTCGTCGATCAACATGAGCCTGCAGTTGCTCACGCGTAAACGCATAGGTGACCGCTTCCCCTTTACCTGCAAGTGCATCGGCATCAATCTCGTTTAACGATATGAGCCACTGGTCTACTTTCGCGTCCCATGCCTTTGTGGCGGCCTCGCCGTGGTCGCCAAAGCGATCCAGCGGGGCGCCGCCATAGCCGACCTCGTAGACTTCTTCCGGGAATTGACTGAAATATCCGTATACGAAATCGGAGGCTATCTGGTTAACACGTTCTGCAGAATCATCTACGGGGGCCTCGGAGCAGGCTGCAAACGCGAGCGCCACAATTGGAAACAGTCGTTTATGGATCACAGCAGATTCTCCGTTCAGTGAGGCGCAACATAACAACATAATTCCGGTCTGATTACAGCAGATCATCGTTGTATGATGGCTTCGGAGGCAGTCTATGAAAACCACTGCAATTATCCTGGCAATCGTTCTTGTTGCCGGTTTCGCGGTCGCGGCGTACAGAATGAATGACCGAGCGTCGGCGCCAACAGTAGCGTTCGACTCTGGTGATTATTTCGATACGTCGGCAGCGACAGAGGATCGCATTCACGCCCTCGAGATCGCTGTTGCGCAAGAACGCGATGCGCGACAACTGATCGAAGAAGAGTTGCGAGCTCTCTATGCCGAAATCGATGAGCTTGGTGATGCGCGTGACGTGCAGGATGATCGCGATGAGTTCGCCGTGGCCGAGGCGCAGGAAAACCGCCTGGCATTCGAAGCAAGGAGGTCGACAGGTCCTGATCGTTCGCCCGAGGGGCGCAGAGCCGCTCTGGTTAAGGCCGGGTTTGCGCCCGATAGGGCTGAGTGGATAATTCAGCGCGAGTCTCAGCTCCAGTTGGAGGTCATGCAGGCGAGGTTTGACGCACGACGCTCCGGTGTGCCCGTGAATCCATACGATATTGGCTGGAATCCTGATTTGACGTTGCGTGGCGAGCTTGGCGATATCGAATATGAGCAATACCTGACCGCTAATGGCCGGCCGACCTCTGTCCAGGTCGGTAGCGTTTTAGAGTCATCACCTGCGCAGCTCGCCGGGCTGCGACCGGGTGACCAGATTACAGCCTATGGCGGACTGCGTGTCTTCAGTACCAGGGAGTTGACTCAGCAAACGATGCAGGGAGAGCCGGGCGATTCCGTTGTCGTTGATATTGTTCGCGACGGTGCACCAATGCAGATAGTCCTGCCGCGTGGCCCGATCGGCGTGACCACGCGCCGTTTTTCCAGGGGCCGATGAGTGGCTGACGACTGGATTAAAGGTGGCTCGGGGTGCAAAATGGCCGGAAGTCACCGCCTCAGAGTGAACACCTAGTCTTGAGCGTACTCCGCTACTCCATACCTAATAGTCTCACTGCCCTGAGCTTGCTGCTCGGTTTGGGCTCCATTGTGACCGCCCAGATTGGCGATCTGGAATTCGCCGCCTGGCTGATCGTCTGGTGTGGCCTTTTGGACACAATGGATGGGATAGCGGCGCGGCTGCTCAAAGCAACGTCGAGTTTCGGCGCGGAATTCGACTCGATGGCAGACCTCATATCCTTCGGTGTCGCCCCAAGTGTTCTCATTTTCAACGCCGGCCTGCAAATCGCCAATGTCGAAGTCGAATCGGGTCAGTTTTGGGTGTTACTGGCGGCATGTGGTGTGTTTGTGCTGGCGGGTGCAATGCGGCTGGCCCGGTTTAACCTGGCGTCATCGAAGCCTCGTACAGGCTGGTTTGCAGGCGTACCAATAACGGCAGCCGGCGGCGGCTTGTTATCGTCGATGGTTATCGTGCTGCTCAGACACGGCGATTTAGCGGAGTTATTGCCGTTGCACCTTTACCTCCCGATTCTTATGTTTGTGCTCGCTCTGCTTATGATTTCGCGGCTGCGCTTCCCGAAGGCGGTGCTTCGTGAGAGCAAATTCATAAATACATTTCAAGCTGTCAACATCGCGGCGATATTCGTTTGCGGCATTTTCAGGATTTATCCCGAATACCTGTTCGGTATTGGTGTTTTCTTGCTTGTGGCCGGCATCATAGCGGGCCGAATTACTCGCGACGCATAGGCGCTGAGTCATGACGTCGATCGTTGTTGTCCTAATCGTATATCTTTGCCTCCTGGCCGCGTTAGCGGTCTGGAGTCGTCGCGAAACCAACACGCTCAGCGGCTTTTACCTTGCCGGCAAAAAGCTGCCGTATTGGGTTGTTGCCTTCAGCACCAACGCAACGGGAGAGAGCGGCTGGTTGCTGCTTGGCCTTACCGGCATGGGCTATGCTGTCGGAGCACAGGCTTACTGGGTGGTGGTTGGCGAACTGGTCGGTATCGGTCTGTCGTGGTTATTGATATCGCGGCGTCTGAAGCGATTGAGCGACGAAACACACTCGATAACTGTTCCCGACGTTCTTGCGGCGCGTTTCAATGATTCGTGGCACCTGATACGCGCGGTCGCCGTGGTCATTATCCTCGCAATGGTAACAACCTACGTGACGGCGCAGCTGGTAGCTTCCGGTAAGGCGCTTAGCGAATTCGTCAACATGGACTACAAGGTCGGTGTGGTTGTCGGTTCTACGATCATCATCGCCTACACGTTCATAGGCGGATACAAAGCGGTTTCCTACACTGATGTCTTGCAGGGCGTGCTGATGTTGCTCGGGCTGATTTTCGTGCCGCTCGTAGCTGTAAACGCCGCCGGCGGTTGGGATAGCTTGACATCGAACCTCGTCGCCCAGGATCCCGGTCTCGTGAGCATGTTCTCGCTTACGAATGGCATCGAAGGGTGGGTAGCTGCCATCAGTTTTGTAGCGATCGGCCTGCCGTTTCTGGGCGTACCGCAATTACTCGTCCGCTTTATGTCCGCGCGCGATGATGGCGAACTGGTCAAGGCGCGCTATGTTTCGGTGGGCATAACACTGGTCTTTACAATTGGTGCCGTGACGGCCGGCATCGCAGGGCGCGCATTGTTTCCAGGGATCGAAGATTCGGAAACGATCTTCCCGAAACTGGCGACCGAGCTGTTCCCGCCGCTGATATCCGGTGTCCTGCTGGTCATCGTCTTGTCGGCGATTATGTCGACAGCAGATTCATTGTTACTGCTCGCGTCTTCGGCGATTGTCCGCGACACAATGCAGAAAATACTCGGTAGCAAGAAAAGCGATCGTGCGTTGTCCGTCTACGGCAAGATCGTAACCATCATTATTGGTATTGCGGCTATCGCATTCGCGATTCCGGAAGCACAGTTCATCTTCTATTTCGTGCTGTTCGCATGGTCCGGGCTTGGTGCCGCTTTTGGCCCCGTTTTGATTTGCCTGTTGTACTACAAGAAGACGACGCGCGCCGGTGTCCTGTCCGGCATGCTGGCAGGTTTCCTGACCAGCGTCATATGGATGCTCGAGTTCAAAGAACAGGCCTACGGGCTCTATGAGGCCGTTCCAGGGTTTGTGGTTGGTATTATCGTAACGCTGCTGGTCAGTTTGGTGACACAAAGGGCTGCCGCCAATAATTTGTAACCTTTCGTGTTGGCCGGCGCTATAAGCAAGTAACAGAAGCCAAACTTGAGGATGCGCAAATGCGTTTTTTACGATATCTGCTAATTGCCCTGATTTTCTTCGCTCCGGCAACACTACTGGCAGCGTTAGATCCAGACGATTTTCCTGAGACATCGAAGTGGTATTTCCATGTTGACCTCGAAGAGATGCGTTCCAGCGAAGCCGGGAAGCGTCTTTATGCGTGGCTGCAGGACGAGGTTTTTGACGAGTTTCTTGAAGAAACCGGTATTGACCTCGAAAAAGAGACCGACCAGATCACCGCGTTTGCAACCACAGGTGAAAACGTCGTTATGGTGATCGAAGGCAATATCAGCCAGGAAACCAAGGACAAGGTGATGGCGATCGCCGGAGTGTCCGGAACGCTCGACAAGCTCGGCTCTGGTAGTAAAACATACTACTTCGTTGGCGAGAACGATGATCACGAAGGCAGCTCGAACATCGATATTGATATCGACTCGTTTGATGATGGCGCCTATTTTAGTTTTGCCGTGAAGAACAAGATCCTGGTCGCGGTGACAGAAGCAGACATGAAGACAATGCTTGCAAATAACGGCAAACATCCGGGCACAAAAAGTTCAAACGGTGCTCTGTTAATACTGAATGCTGAGCGCAGCTTGATGCAGGCCGGCGTTAAAGCAGGAGACCTGGGAGAAGACCTCGACTGGGACTCCAACATTCTGCGCAATACCGAGCAGGCTGCGGTGATCGTCGCCGATGAGAAGGGCAAGATAGCTATTGAAGTTCAGCTCAGGACAGCAGAAAAAGAAATGGCAGACTCGCTGGCAAGCATTGTGCGTGGTCTTATCAGTCTACAAATATTCAATGACAGCCTGGATCCGGAAATCGCGACCCTGCTACAGAGTACCAGCGTCGATACCGATGGCACGGTGTTAACGGTCAAGATCGCAATGGACCCAGAAACAATTATGGAAATCATCGACTAGTCGTAACAAGGTAAAGCGGAGCAGGTGTGAGCAACGAGGCGGCACTCATAGCGGCGGCAAAAAATGGTTCGGCGAGTGCGTTTTCCGACCTTGTGCGCTCATATCGTGAGGGCCTGCTGCGTTTTCTTCTGACGCGCTCTTCCAGTTACGCCGACGCGGAGGATGCGCTGCAGGATACGTTGATCAACGCCTATCGGTACCTCAACAGCTACGATCCGAGATGGCGTTTCAGCACCTGGCTGTACCGCATTGCCATTAACAACGCCGCGAAAAATTACACACCACCGACAATAGAAATCGGCGAGCTGAGTGATGCAGAAAACGATCCGCTGCTGCATTGCATCGCCGCATCAGAAAGGTCGAATTTATGGCTGACAGCACGTCGCCTGTTTAGCGATGAGGTGTACGCAGCGATGTGGCTTCGCTATGTCGAAGATATGTCGGTTAAAGATATTTCCTCTGTCCTGGAACGCTCCGTATCGTGGACCAAGGTCAACTTGTTACGGGGCCGAAAAGCACTCGATGCTGATCTAAACCGCGAAACAGCGGCTAATGAGAGAAAAGCCTATGGATAAGCTCGCCAAACGACTGCGCGACGACGCAGCTCAAATTGAATGTACCGTTTCTGATGAACTCAATAACCGAATTGAAGCTTCATTGCAGGGAATCCAGGTGCAAGCGGCTCAGCAACCGGTTGCAGAAACGCGGCCTGCGTGGTTCTGGTGGGTCAGTAGCCTGACTGGTGTTGCAGTTGCTGCGACAATTATTGTGGCTATCAACCTGCAGGCGCCCGAACCACAGCCGGGCAGAACCGAGCCGGTCGCAGCGGGCCTCACGGTGCCCAGCATGGAGTGGAATGCACAGTCAGCGGTCCTGACGAGGCCTCTGCGGCAGGAAATCGAAGACCTGCAGTCAGACCTTGAAAAGGCCGAGGAGGCTGTCAAACAAGACATCGAGCGTCTCTTTTAGTATATTTCGGTTTATACGTACAAAAAAGACTGGCACCGGCTTCGCTGTTGCCGGCGAGAAAATTCGCGTTAGCCAACAATAGGATGCTTGAAGTATGCCTTTAGCTGTTGTCTTGATTCTGCTCGTTGTCGGTTCCGTTGTTTTTCACCTTCTTAGTCCCTGGACGTTTACCGAGTTGGCCTCCAACTGGGGCCTGATCGATTTCACGATCGACGTTACGTTTTGGGTTACCGGCACTGTTTTTGTCCTTGTAAACCTCTTCCTGGCGTACTGCATCATCAAATTCCGGTACAAGAAAGGCGCTCGCGCGACCTATGAGCCGGAGAATAAGAAACTGGAAACGTGGCTCACCGCTATAACAGCGGTTGGTGTTGCGGCGATGCTAGCCCCGGGACTGTTTGTCTGGGCAAGTTTCGTCAATGTTCCCGAAGATGCCATCGAGGTTGAGGCCGTTGGTCAGCAATGGCATTGGACGTTTCGATATCCGGGCGACGATGGCAAGTTCGGTGAAGTCGATGCCGAGCGTATTACCGACGAAAATCCGTTTGGCATGGATCCGGATGACCCCAATGGCCAGGACGACATCCTCGTCTATAGCGCCGAAGCGCATGTTCCGCTTGATACACCGGTCAAATTCCTGCTGCGCTCCAAGGACGTATTACACGATTTCGCAGTGGCTCAATTTCGCGTCAAGATGGATCTCGTTCCGGGCATGGAGACGTTTCTCTGGTTAACGCCTACGAAACTGGGTCGCTTCGAAATCTTGTGCGAGGAGCTTTGCGGTATTGCTCATCACACTATGCGTGGCGCAGTCGTGGTCGACGAACCGGAAGACTATGCGAGCTGGATTGCGAAGCAATCCACATGGGCGCAAGACAGCATGAAAGCCGCTGGCAATGCCCAGGTTGGCGCCGCGCAATTCGCTGTATGCGCGGCGTGTCACGGTCAGCAGGGCGAGGGTATGCAGGCATTGAACGCACCCAAGCTTGCAGGTCAGAGCAGTTGGTATTTGAAGCGCCAGTTACAGAATTACAAGAGCGGTACTCGAGGCGCTCATGCTGACGACGTGTTTGGCAAGCAAATGGCGCCAATGGCTGCAACGTTGGTGAATGACGCTGCTATCGATAACGTCATTGCACACATTGAGACATTGCCAGACAACCCGGCTCCGTCGACCGTTGCAGGCGATGTCGGCAACGGCGAGAAGCTGTACCGCGTCTGTTCCTATTGTCACGGTGCGGACGGGCAGGGGATTCGGGCAATGAATGCACCTCGTGCGGCCGGAATGTCAGATTGGTACCTCGCGCGGCAGCTTGAGAACTTCAGGGAAGGAATTCGCGGTTCGCATTTGTCGGACTATTACGGATTTCAAATGGGACTGATGGCCAGCGTCGCTCGCGACGAGAAGGCTATCAATGATCTCGTCGCTTACATAAACACGCTTTAATAGGATAGCCGTATGGGATACGTTGCAATCGCCGATCGTGACCACGAAATCGAGCATCACGATCCGCAAACGTTCATCAGCAAGTACGTATGGAGCCAGGACCACAAAGTCATCGCAATCCAGTACGGTTGTACGGCGATCTTTGTCGGCCTGATCGCATTGTGTCTATCGGCGATGATGCGCCTGCAACTTGGCTTCCCCGACTCGTTTTCATTCATCAACCCAGAGAACTATTACCAGTTTGTCACGATGCACGGCATGATCATGGTGATCTACCTGCTGACTGCACTGTTCCTTGGTGGCTTTGGTAATTACCTGATCCCACTTATGGTCGGTTCCCGGGACATGGTGTTCCCGTACCTGAATATGCTCAGCTACTGGGTATATCTGCTGTCGGTCATTATTCTGCTGATTAGTTTTTTCGTCCCCGGCGGTGCGACGGGGGCGGGTTGGACGCTGTATCCACCACAGGCAATTATGGCCGGTACGCCGGGCACGGAGTGGGGCATTATATTGATGCTTGCTTCGCTGGGTGTATTCATCGTTGCATTTACGATGGGCGGCCTTAACTACATCACAACAGTGCTGCAGGCTCGCTGCCGCGGTATGACATTGATGCGCATGCCGCTGTCGGTCTGGGGCATTTTTATTGCAACGATCCTGGGTCTGCTTGCGTTTCCCGCCTTGCTCGTTAGCGCCATTATGATGTTGTTCGACAAGACGCTGCACACGAGCTTCTTTATGCCAGCCATCAGTTCGGCAGGCATGGATCCCGGCTACACAGGCGGTAGCCCGATCCTGTTCCAGCACCTGTTCTGGTTCTTCGGTCACCCGGAGGTCTATATCGTCGCGTTGCCGGCCTTCGGCATCGTGTCCGACCTTCTGAGCACGCACGCGCGCAAGAACATTTTCGGTTACCGCATGATGGTCTGGGCCATCATCGCGATCGGTGGCCTGAGCTTTATCGTCTGGGCACACCATATGTACGTCAGTGGCATGAATCCATACTTCGGGTTCTTCTTCGCAACGACGACGCTGATCATTGCGGTGCCGACGGCAATTAAGGTTTATAACTGGGTGTTGACGCTATGGGAGGGCAATATCCATCTCAGGGTGCCGATGCTGTTCTCGATAGGTTTTATTTTTACGTTCCTCCATGGCGGTTTGACCGGGTTGTTCCTCGGCAACGTCACGATCGATTTGCCGCTGTCTGATACTTATTTCGTCGTTGCTCATTTCCACATGGTCATGGGCGTCTCGCCGATCCTGGTCGTATTTGGCGCTATCTATCACTGGTGGCCAAAAATAACAGGCAAGATGTACAACGAGACGCTCGGCAAGTGGCACTTCTGGATGACGTTCCTCGGTACCTATGCGATATACCTGCCAATGCACTACCTGGGCTTCCAGGGCGTGCCGCGCCGCTACTTCGCAATGGGCAATACCGACTTCCTGCCTGCTTCTGCGCAGGATCTTAATGCCGCCATTACCGTCTCGGCATTGTTTGTGGCAGCCGCACAAATCCTGTTCTTTGTGAATGTGATCTGGAGCCTGAAGAAAGGGCCAAAGGCTGATCCGAACCCCTGGGATGCCACCTCGCTGGAATGGCAGACACCGGACACTCCGCCGAAACATGGCAACTGGGGCCACGACCTGCCAACCTGCCATCGCTGGGCGTATGACTACAGCGTGCCCGGATACGCTGATGATTTCATTCCGCAAAACGTGCCACCGGACATTGCGCCGGTCGGGCGTGATCACGAAGAAGACCACTAGTGGAAATCGGCCTAATCGTATTGGCGACAATGCTCGCCGCACTACTGGGGTGGATACTTCGGCAGTCATTCAATACGCAGCCGTGGGTAGCAGAAGTGACTCCGGACGCCGACCACCAGGCGCCGTTTAACGCAGGGCCGAAGTTGGTCGCGCTAACGACGCTGCTTGCAGTAATTACGTCGTTCTTCGCGCTCATCCTCAGTGCGTATTCGCTGCGCATGGACCTTGGCGATTGGGTGCCACTGACCGAGCCGCAACTACTCTGGGTAAATACGGGCGCGCTTGTGCTGGCGAGTGCTACTTTGCAGTGGACCCGCAACAAAGCGATGCGGCGCGATGCGTCGTCACTGGTGCCGGGCCTGTTATTAACAGGGTTGCTGACCGTCGGGTTTCTGGTGGGGCAACTAATTGCCTGGCAGCAATTGACCGCTACAGGGCATTACTTAACGAGCAACCCGTCAGCCGCATTCTTCTACCTGTTAACGGGGCTGCACGGCCTGCATATTCTGGGTGGTTTGTATGTCTGGGCACGTGCGACGACGAAAGCGATGGGTGGCGACAATGATGCTGTCAGGCAAAGCGTCGAACTTTGCACAATTTATTGGCATTTCCTGTTGCTCGTGTGGCTAGTCTTGTTTGGTTTGATGATATCGACTTGAGTGCTGTCGATTTGATTTGGGGTTAACTATGTCAGAAGCGGTAGTGGAAGCGGGCGACGCGAATACCATCGTCAACGACTTCTCCAGGGACAAGCAGGTGTTTGGCGTCCCGTGGGGCAAGGCGATGATGTGGATATTCCTGCTCAGTGACACATTCATCTTCAGTTGCTTCCTTGTGGGCTATATGTCGGTGCGTATATCAACGACCGATCCGTGGCCGCTGCCGAGTGAGGTCTTTGCTCTGTCATTTGGTGGTGACCCGATCCCGCTGATCTTGATCGCCATCATGACGTTCATTCTTATTACGTCATCGGGCACTATGGCGATGGCCGTGAACATGGGCTATCGCAAAGATCGCAAGAAAACGTTCTGGCTTATGGTTGCAACAGCAGCGCTCGGCGCATCATTCGTCGGCATGCAGGCGTTCGAGTGGACAAAGCTAATAATGGAGGGCGTGCGCCCATGGGGCAATCCATTTGGTGCTGCGCAATTCGGGTCCAGTTTCTTCATGATCACGGGTTTCCACGGACTGCACGTGTCGGCCGGTGTCATCTATCTACTCGTCGTAGCTAACCGCGTGCGTAACGGTTTCTATGAGCGGCGGGGTGGCAACTACGAAATCGTTGAGATCACGGGTCTGTACTGGCATTTCGTTGACCTCGTCTGGGTATTCATTTTCGCATTTTTCTATCTCTGGTAAGAGAAGTCAGGAGCCGCAAACATGGCAAGTGAAGAAGGCCAGCAACACCCTCTCAGTGTCTATTTCTGGATTTGGGGCCTGTTGTTTGTACTGAGTTTCTTTTCCTATATGGTCGACTACATGAATTTTCAGGGCAATCTCCGCTGGGGGTTGATCCTGCTATTCATGTTCCTGAAGGCAGGCTTCATCATCGCGATTTTCATGCATATGAAATGGGAAAGACCTGCCCTGAAGCTGGCGATCCTGGGCCCACCTGTTGCGATCCTTGTACTTATTTGGCTGATGGCACTGGAAGGTGATTACATCGAGGACACGCGCCTCGAGGTCTTCGGCGAAAGCGAGCTTGAAGTCGTGGCGCCGCACCACTAGCAGGGCCGCAAGTATTGAATAGCAAAGGCCCGGGAAACCGGGCCTTTTATTTTGTTAGAGTAGAGCCATGGGCAGAGCAATAATTCTGGTACTTGATTCCTTCGGCATCGGCGCAACGGCTGATGCCGAGCGGTTCGGTGATGTGGGGGCAAACACTCTGGGGCACATCGCGGAGCAACGTGCAGCTTCACCAGCTGGCCCGTTGCGTTTGCCGAACCTTGCCAAACTCGGTTTGTTCCACGCAGGCCGTGATAGCTCGGGCGAGTTTCCCGCTGGTGTAGATACCGACACTGACATTGTCGGTGCCTATGGTTTTGCCGAAGAGCTTTCGAGTGGCAAGGACACACCCAGTGGACACTGGGAAATTGCAGGTGTCCCGGTGTTATTCGATTGGGGCTACTTCACCGGAAAAACGAATACCTTTCCGCAGGAGTTACTCGATAAGTTGGTGTCTCGTGCGCAATTGCCGGGGTATCTTGGCAACTGCCACGCGTCGGGAACAACAATTATTCAGGAACTTGGTGATGAGCATGTAGCGTCAGGTAAGCCGATTTTCTATACGTCCGCCGACAGCGTGTTTCAGATTGCATGCCATGAAGAGTCATTCGGTCTGCAACGCCTTTATGACCTTTGCGACATCGCGAGAGAGCTTGTAGACGAGTACAACATCGGTCGAGTGATTGCGCGACCGTTCGTTGGCGACGGTCCTGATACTTATGTTCGTACGGGCAATCGCCGTGACCTCACGACTCCACCACATGCAGATACCGTGCTGGACAAGCTGGTAGCCAGTGGCGGCGATGTCGTAAGTGTTGGCAAGATCGCCGATATCTACGCGCACCGGGGCATTACGAAGAAAATCAAGGCGACGGGCAATGCAGCGCTTTTCGATGCGACGCTGGATGAAATGCGTGCCGCCGGAGATCGCACTATCGTATTCACCAACTTCGTCGACTTCGACATGTTGTTCGGCCACCGACGCGACGTAGACGGCTACGCAAAGGCACTGGAGTACTTTGACCAGCGTCTTCCGGAGTTGCTGGACATCATGCAGGATGACGATGTGCTGTTCCTGTGTGCCGACCACGGTTGCGACCCAACGTGGCCCGGCTCTGACCACACTCGCGAACACATTCCGGTGTTGGCGTATGGCGCAGGTGTTACTGCCGGTGCCTTGGGTAAGCGCAAGACCTTTGCCGATATTGGCCAGAGTATCGCGACGTTTTTTGATCTGCCGCCAATGGACTACGGCACGAATTTTCTTTAGTTCGGTGTCTGCCTATTCTCGCCAGGAGTAGGGGACGCGCACAGCGATGACTTCGCCCTGGGCGGTGACCTCACCGCCTGAGCTTACGGTACATTCCAGAATGGTCTTTTTCTCAGCGCACTGTTTAACGACTGCGCGCAGTTCAACGGGTTGATCTATCGGCGTCGGTTTCAGGTAATTCACGGTAAGCCGGCCCGTTACGCACCAGATTTGCGGATCTGTTCCAATGTCGCGCTTTTCCAGGTCGTAGTAGTTGGCGATGGCTGTGCCAACACTATGGCAGTCGATGAGACTGGCGATTGCGCCGCCGTACAGCAGGTGTGTTGGCCCCGCACTTTGCTCAGGGCGCGGAACATACGTGCAGGTTGATATTTTGCCATCCCAGTGACTCTTGATCTGCATGCCAAGCGGGTTATCGGCACCGCAGCCATAGCAATGATTGTCTTTGAAGTTATCCTGGATTGCCGTCACGGGGTTGGGTTCCGCTAATCGCGATTGCCAGGCGCATCGCCAGCAAGGTACTCAGGACCACGCCCGCCAGTGTCGCGAGCGCCAACCAGAGCGGATGCGGAATGGCAATGAAGTTAGCGACTGACGCTGCAAAAACAAAACCGCCAACCACGGAGCCAGATACGCGCGCCTTCATGTTGCCGATCAAGCAGGCAATGAGAGTGCCATCAAAAGCGGCGACTACGGACGATGCCAGGACGAATAAAATCGCACCGACTGGCAGCGTTGCGAGGTAGGGGCGTATCGCGTCCGGATCAGTGAGGTCGAGGCCGGCAGGTATGGGGTAAACCATGTGCCCGACCTTATCGATGAGCATTACCGTGACGAATGCCGTAATGATGCCAATAACGATTGCCAAACCATTACGCAACATCAGCGGTTTCTCTCTTCCAGCGCACGTTTAATATTCGCGGCCAGAGTCCGGGCCTCTTCGGCTACGCGCTCTGTATCAATTGTCAGGAATTCTTTGTCGCGCATCAGCAGTGTGCCATCGACAACAACCGAGGCGACGTCCTGCTCATCAGTGACGTAGACGAGGTGAGAAATCACATCGTAGGTTGGAACATGGTGAACATCGTCAAACGCGACCTGGATAAGATCGGCGCGTTTGCCAACCTCCAGGGAACCAATAGATTCGCCGAGCCCGATCGCAGTAGCCCCACCGATAGTAGCCATGCGCAATACAGTGGCCGCTGGAAGAACCTCCGGGTTCATTTGTTCCACTTTCTGCAGGAAAGATGCGAGTCGCATTTCTTCCCACATATCGAGATCGTTATTACTGGCTGCTCCATCCGTACCGAGACCCACCCTGACTCCGGCAGCCAGCATATCGGTGACAGGTGCAATGCCCGAAGCAATTTTCATGTTCGAGGTTGGATTATGAATAACGCCGACGTTGCGCTTGGCGAGGATCGATATTTCGGCCTCGGTCGGCCAAACGACATGCGCCCCAATTGTTGGTCCGTCGAAAAAGCCGATGGACTCGAAAAGCTCGATGCTTGTCACGCCGAAGGTATCTTTTGAATACTGTACTTCGAACGGCGACTCCGACATGTGAATGCTGACCGGTACGCCGGCCTCGGTTGCCGCCGCCCGCGTTGCACGCAACTGTTCTGCGTTCAGCGTGTAATTGGCATGCGGCCCGAATATGGGCGAAATGCGACTGTTCCTGCCTTGCCAGCGATTGACGAATTCTTTGCCCTTCTGAATGGAATCGACAGCGCTCTCGGCATCGGGGCTGCGTTGATCGATTACGGTCGCCGAGACCAGGGCACGCATGCCGCACTTTTCGACCACATCAGCGATCACGTCAGGGTAGTAATACATGTCGACGAATGTGGTTGTGCCGCCGCGAATCATTTCCCAGCAAGCCAGCTCGGTGCCAATGCGAACAAACTCTGCATCGACGAATTCTACTTCGGCGGGAAAAATGTAATTCGTCAGCCAGTCCATCAGCGCGAGGTCGTCGGCGACGCCGCGAAGCAAAGTCATGGCTGCGTGCGAGTGGCCGTTGACCAGGCCGGGCATCACGACGCGACCCTGGCCGTCGAGAGTCTCACTTGCGCTGTAGTTTGCGGCAATTTCGGCGGCCGGCCCGATGGCGATAATAACGCCCTGATCGATGGCGACAGCCGCGCCTGCATGGACAGTGGCGGCATCATCCATCGTCACTATGTAGTCGCCGTTGACGATCAGATCGATCTGATTTGCCGCTTGCGTGACCGTTGCGGTTGGAAGCGCATCTTCTTGCGGTGAGCAAGCGAACATGGCCGCGGAAACGACAAGAAGCGCAACAATTCCTGGAGTATTTTTCACCCGCGTATTCTGACACAAAAAAGCTCAAACACGGCGCTCGAGGCGGGCTGGAGCGGTAATTGGTGATCTGTGAGAGGCGCTGCCACGCCCGGTTTTGCCACCACAGCGTGAATATTGGTGCAGGCAAAGAGTTTCCGTTATGGAAAAATACGATTTCGCAAATTTCCATTTTCGAAAGACACGGTTTCAACTAATATGGTGACAAGAGGGGTTTTCGGTGGGAGCAGAGACGTGCAGGAAATTACCCGCAAACTACACGAAATCACAACTGACAAGACGTTAAGCCCGGCGCAAAAAGCGCATTACCTGGCGCTGGAGGCAGAGAATTTGCTGCCTTACCCGGCGCTCGATGCCAAGACGCAGCAGGCGCTGGATGAGCGTGTGATCTGCGATCTGTACGAAGGGCATGCGCCGTATAAGCCGCGTTACGTGTTGCCCGACTACAGTATTGTGCTAAAGCAGGGCAGTGAGTATCTGGAGCTGCCCGTACCCGAGACTCTTGATGAAGCGATCAATACATTGATGATTGCCTATCACCACGTTCCGTCTGTCACAGGTATGCCAGTCTATTTAGGTCAGTTGGATGAACTGCTGCTGCCTTTTTGCGATGGCGTGGATGACCAGGAACTGTACAACAGGATAAAGCTGTTCTGGCGTTACCTTGATCGCACCCTGCCTGATGCGTTTATGCACGCTAACATCGGACCGACGGACAACCGGGTAGCGCGTACGATCTTGCGGGTTGATGCCGAGCTGAAACAGACCGCACCGAACCTGACGTTTTTCTACGACCCGCAAGTCAGTACCGAGCAGATACTGGCCATTGCCACAAACAGTATCGTTGAGTGCTCGAAGCCACATATCGCGAATCACCCGATGCACGTCGAAACGTTCGACGAACGTGGTTATGGAATCGTAAGTTGCTACAACGCACTGCCTGTGGCCGGCGGTTCATCAACGTTGACACGTCTCAGTTTGAAGGAGGTTGCCCTGCGCTCAAAAGGCGAAGCAGACTTCTTCGATAGTGTGCTTCCACATTACATGGAGATGAATTTTCGACTCGCTGAGAACCGGATCGATTTCCTGTTTAATGAATCGAACTTCTTCGAGAGTTTTCTTGTTGCGGAAGGCTGGATAGAGCGAGACCGTTTCACTGCGATGTATGGTATCTACGCAATGGCCGAGGCAGTCAATGTGCTACAGGACAAAGAAGGTCGTGCCGGTAGATATGGTTTTGACGATCTTGCGAACGCACTGGGCCACAGGATTTCCAGGGTGCTGGCAGAAACTGTCGAGCAGCGGCCCATGAAGAATGTCTGGCGAGGCCATGCCATGCTGCACGCGCAGGCAGGACTGAGCAACGATGTCCAGGCGACCCCCGGCGTCCGGATTCCCTACGGTACGGAGCCGGACCCTGTGATGCATATTCAGGCGCTTGCGCCACACCACCAATATTACGAATCCGGGATAAGCGAAATCCTGACGCTGGATGAAACCATCAAGGACAACCCGGAAGCGATGCAACAGCTTTGCAAGGGTGCATTCTCCTGCGGTTTCCGCGAATTTACAGTCAATGTTGCAAGCAATGACCTGGTGCGCGTGACCGGTTTCATGGTCCGTTTGTCAGACATCAAGAAGTTTAACGAAGCAAAGGGTTCGCGCACGAATACTACCGCGTTGGGCGCGGAGGCTGCCGACATAGTGAACATTCTCGAACGGAAACCACGAGTTATGAGTCATGAGCTCCGCCCGGGCTACGGTCAGTAAAATCCTGACCTATTCCTGCGTCGACGGGCCGGGCAATCGACTCGTCGTCTTCCTGCAGGGATGTAACTTCAATTGCTCGGCTTGCCACAATCCCCATACGATTGGTGTGTGCAATCACTGTGGTGATTGCATTCCTGCCTGCCATGCAGCCGCGTTGTCCCTGGAGGACGGGGAGATTTCATTCGACCCGGTTGCGTGTGACATGTGTGATGCCTGCATTGAGGCCTGCCCGATTGGCGCCAACCCGATGGTGCGGCAATACAGCATCGCCAATATCCTGGATTTGATCCGCAAACACCGGCCATTCCTGAGCGGAATCACGGTATCTGGTGGCGAACCTACGCAGCAACTGAAGTTCATCAGCGAGCTGTTTCAGGCCATCAAATCGGAACAGGAATTCTCAGGTTTCAGCTGCTTTGTCGACAGCAATGGTCACCTGGGCGCTGCAAACTGGGAGAAGCTACTGCGCTTTACAGACGGTGTAATGCTCGACATCAAGGGGTTCGACGACTCCCTGCATGAGGAGCTGACGGGCAAGAGCAACGAACGTAGTCTGCACGCAGCCCGAATTCTGTATGCGGCTGGAAAACTGTATGAACTGCGGTTCTTGTTGATCCCCGGGAAAACGGATAACGATGCCGAGCTTAACCGCCTGATCGAGTTTGTCGAATCGCTTGGAAAGGATGTCCGCATCAAATTAAATGCCTTTCAACATCATGGCGTCAAAGGCAAGGCGCTGGATTGGGAGAAGATGCCGCAGGCCGGTGTGGAAATGGCCGCTGAACGTCTTCGCGCGGCAGGCATCCAGAATGTGGTTACACCGTCGGTGTATATCTAAGGTAGTTAGCGTTTGAGTTCGTAACGAACTTTCAGTTCATCGCAAATGTCACAGATTCGATCGCGCAGCCAGACGTGCAGCGGCGAGGTATCTGTCCGCTTGTGCCAGACGAGCTGGTAAGAGCACAGCTGTTCGGGGAACGGCAGAGGCATTTTGACGACATCAACCTCCGTCAACACCAGTTCAGCCCAACTTTGCGAGCAGGTAAAAATCGAATCCGTTCGTTGTACAAGTCGTGTCGCAGTGTGGAAGTCGGGCGTCATTGCCGAAAAGTTGCGTCCATGATGCTGCTGGTTGAGTCGCTGGTCCAGCATCGCCGTACCAAGTTGACTGTCGCGTATGCCAATGTGCGAGCAGGCCAGGTACGTTTCTTCGTTCCACGTCTGCTGCAATGCAGGGTTGCCGGATCGCAGCAGGCAAACCAATGGCTCCTGATAAAGTTCGCGCCAGATCAGTTGTTCATCATCATGCCATTGCTGTCCTATGTCCTGCGGCAGAATCAACAGATCTATTTCGGCACTCAGTAGTGCCTGCAAACCCTTGACGTCCTTGAACCAAAAATCTGCCTGGATGCCCGGTGCCTGCTTTTCACACAGGGCCATCAGCGGAGCAGCGATGAAAGCGTAGCCGGCATCGTGCAAAGCAATTCGCACACGCCCGCGATAACTCTCGGCGACAAACTCTGCGGGATTAAGGAGCCCATCAATCTGGAACAGGACCTCGCACAGCGGACCTTCGAGGTTTCTCGCAAGTGGCGTAGGCGTGAGGCCATGTGATGTGCGGTAAAACAAGGGATCGTCAAACAGGCGCCGGAGTTGGGCGAGGTTCTTGCTGACAGCAGACTGCGACAGCTTGAGCTTTTCCGCCGCGGCACGAGCGCTGCGCTCTTGTAGCAATGCCTGGAACGTCGTCAAAAGAGAAAGCTTCAGGCGGGACAGTTTGTCGACGTCAATCATTGGCTGTGCTTTCTTTCAGGACGGGAGGCACGTCGTCACTCTGTTCAAATCAGGTCTGCGGGCAGAATCTCCGGCGGTATGTTCTGGTACGCGATCGGCCTGAGAAATCTCCGGATGGACATCGTACCCACTGAGGTCGCGCCAAAATTCGTAGAGGCAGGATACGGTCCGCCGTGCACCATTGAATCGCATACTTCTACGCCGGTTGGGAATCCATTCGCAAGAATTCGACCTGCCTTGCGTTCGAGTATTGGCAGCAGCGTCCGAGCCATCTCGGTATCAGCGTCATCCATATGCAGCGTGCAGGTTAGCTGGCCTTTGAGCGTGTTTGCGATGGTGATCATTTCGTCCGTGTCGCTGGCGACTACGATCATGCCAAGGGGGCCGAAAACCTCTTCGCTTAACAATTCGTTGGCCAACCAGTTTTCACCGCTTGTAGTAACGAGGTGCGGCGTCACGTTGCGTTTTTCACAGGACTTGCCGAAGACTTCGCTGACACCGGTCGCTGATTGCAATTTTTCGCAGCCCGAGCGAAAAGCAGATGCGGTGCTATCAGTTAGCATGACCTGCGCTTCGATTTTGCTCAGAGCATCCGCCGCAGCGACAGAAAAAGCGTCAGCGTCGCTTCCTTTGGCAAGCACGGCAATTCCGGGGTTCGTGCAAAACTGGCCTGCGCCCATGGTTAACGACCCGGCCCAGCCGGCAGCTATCGACGCACCGCGCGAGGCAAGTGCCGCGGGAAGCAAAAACATCGGGTTAACGGAACCGAGCTCGCCAAAAAATGGAATGGGTTCGGGCCTCGCGGCACATATGTCGTACAGGGCGCGCCCCCCTGCCAGGCTGCCAGTGAATCCGACGGCCCTGATCAGTGGATGGCTTACGAGGGCGTGCCCGATCGAGTTATCACCGCCCTGGAGCAGGGAGAACGTTCCGGGGTGTATGCCACAGGTCTTGATTGCAGCAGCTACGGATTGCGCCACGATGTCAGATATCCCGGGATGCGCATAGTGGCCTCGTACGACAACAGGACAGCCTGCCGCGAGGGCCGCGGCTGTATCTCCACCTGCCGCCGAAAAGGCGAGCGGGAAGTTTGATGCGCCGAAGACGGCAACCGGCCCCACCGGGCGCTGCATCAATCTAAGGTCGGGACGCGGCAGGGGTTCGCGATCCGGTAAAGCACCGTCATATCGTCGATCCAGGTAGTCGCCGACCTCAATATGGTCGGCAAAGAGCCTGAATTGACCAGCGGCGCGACCCCGTTCCCCATCCAGGCGCACTTGTGGAAGGCCCGTTTCCCGCATTCCGATCTCGGTAATGGCTTCGCCGCGTGCTTCCAGTTCGTCTGCGATCGCGCGCAGGAACGCAGCTCGATCTTGTCTGCTCGAATTCCCATAGGACAAGAATGCCTGCTCAGCCGCGCGCACCGCTGCATCGACGTGATCTGCAGTAGCAACTGCGAACTGGTCGGCGGCCCCGGACACAGGCGCATTATCAAAGGTTGCTTCACCGGCGACCCATGCGCCGGCAATAAGATGTTTGTGTTTCAGCATGTTTCTTCCTCGATGCGGACGGCAAGTCTAGCATCGGGAAAATCATGGCGTCAGTAAAAGGTCGTTCTGCGCACCGGCTGAAAAAGCTCTTTGCGCCTGGCGCAAATAGGGTTGACCGCACACAGGTCGCAGAGTGGCTCGGTCATTTCAGGACAGCGTTGGCGCGCCTGGAAAAAGAACCAGTCTACCGCGCCCATGCTTTTTCCCGATTCGGATACGACGCGCTCAATGGCGTTGTGAGCAACGTTTCGCACGGCCCACTCTTCGGCTTCGGACAATAGCTCTCGCCCGATCAACTTGCTCTTGAGCTCGTCGTCTACCACGTCGATCAGGCCAGTGCGCAGGCAGGATCGCATGACATGATAGTCGACCACTGGTGGTACTTCGTCTTCGTGGCTGGCAACGAATGCTTCAGGCCGTTGTTGCAGGATTATGGCCAGTAGCGCCGTCTTTTTTCGCAGTGGATCTTCCTTGTATCCGCCGACATTATCGAGAATTTGAAACATTGTGCGCAGCGGGGCCGCCGAGGAATTGACCTGCTCCAGCACCGTTTGGGGCGTTAATCCAAGCGCCAGCATGTCGCGCCCGTACTGGCGCGCCAACTGCAGGTGTAATTCGAGAGCGGGCATCGGAAACGTGCCGTCATCCGCACGCAACACTGCTTTCATGTCGGCGGTGCTTAGCTCGGCCTGGCCCGCGGGCGTCAGCATTTCCGGCGTATTTTCGAGCCAGCGAAGATAGGCGCGAAACAGGTAGAACGCACCCTTGCGTTCTTCCCCGTCGACTGTGGCGACAAGCGGACGATCGTATCGACCGTTCTTCGTCGTCCAGAAGCTGAATTGCTGCAGCGTCGATGCGAAGAAATAGTCAAGCGATGCCGGGTGACCGGGCTGCGGAAGGTCCGGGCCGGTAAACGGGTAAGGCGTGACGTCCTCGAGGTCGGCTATCAGGGCCGCGATGCGACTTGTCTGTGCAGCGTTAACGACAACACGCTCGTCGGCAGGCAAAGCCGGTGGGGGCGCTGGGAGCAATAGTGCAGCTGGTCCGATATCGCCGATCATTTGTGCCGAAAGCGGCATTGCACGGCGTGCTGCCATGACCGGGTGATGCCCCAGTGACAGGCCGACAAGTGTCGCGCCACAAAAGCTGTCCCCGGCGCCGGTCGGGTCCCGGACTGTTGCCGCAATACCGGGTAACTGCGTTGCGACTTTGCCCTGAATGACCGTCGCACCTTCACTGCCCTGGGTTACAAAGATCGTCTGCCCGGGCCGGGATTCGACTTCGGCCATCGACCCAAACAAGCGCACTGCCTCTTTCTCGTTCATGAAGAAAAAGTCCGCCTCATTCATCAGGGTCACCGCGTCATCCGGCTGCTCATTAATCAGATCAAGAGCGGTTCCGGCGGATATCCGGCGCGCACCATTTGCACGGCAGGCGAGCATGAAATTGTACTGATTGCGGATATTGCCGAGCGGTACAAGATGGACGCAGTCAAAGCCGGACAGATCGGCAGGCAGGCCCGCTGGCGATATCGACTCCTCAGCGCCAAAGTGGGCTTGCACGTAACGGGTCTGGCCATCCTGGTGTGTTATCTCAAAATGCGGCAGATCCTGCTGTGCGACGGTCGGACCGAGCCACGACACGCTATCGGCAAGCTGCTGCAAACCCGGTGGGACGGGCTCCGGTCTCGGTGCAAACAAGGTAACCGCTGCGCCGCTGCGCCGGCATGCCATTGCGGTATACATGCCGGCGCCACCGGCAACCAGTTGATCAGCACCATCCAGCCTGTCGAGCGAGGCACCGCCAATAATCAATATGTGTATGTCGCTCAAACGTTGCGTCGCCGCCAAAGTGTAATAATCTTCATTAACATATTTCTTACTGGCCGGGTATTTTTAGTATGAAATCAGAGATCGTAGTCATTGACGGCAAGGTTTTGCATCTTGGTCTGACCAGGGGGCAGCTGGCTGCAAATGTTTTCCTGGTGGGCGACCCGGCTCGGGCGGTGCGGGTGGCGAAGCGCTTCGATACTGTGAGTGCCGAAGTAAGACACCGCGAATACGTCACTTTTACAGGTAGTTACAAGGGCGTGCCGGTTTCTGTTATTGGCACCGGCATCGGAGTCGATAACGTCGAAATCGCGCTGGTGGAGGCATACGCGGTGCATGCCTTCGATCTTGACAGTAGCGAGTATCAGTCGGGAACAGCGCCGCTGAAATTTATCCGCATCGGAACCTCCGCAGGAACCCAGGAAAATATCGAACCCGGAACGATGGCGATATCGACTTATGCGTTGGGCCTGGATAATGCCGGTTTATACTACGACCATCCGCCAGCGGACCAGGTCGTCACTGAAATTGAGCAGCAAGCATTTGAGATACTTGTGAACTCAACGGCGGAGGGCTCCAGGTTTAGAAGCAAAATAATCCCTTATGCCTCCAAGGCCTCGCCGGGCGTAGCGGCCGCACTGGTTGAACGCGCGAAATTTCTGAATGTCGATTACGTTACCGGGATCACTGCAGCGACACCGGGTTTCTACGGGCCGTCCAGTCGATACATAGAGGGGCTTGCGAATACAATCCCGTCCATCAAGACACAGCTCTCTGCTCTGCGGGTACAGGAACAAAGAGTCGTCAATATGGAAATGGAGTCAAGCTTACTGTTTCATGTTGCCGGCCATTTAGGCTGCCTGGTTGGCACCATATGTCCCATCATCAGCAAACCGACAGCCAGCACAGCAATTCTCGATTACACGGCCAGCATAGAGAGCGCCATCAGTATCGCATTAGGCGCTATGTGCGACCTGAATGGTGTCGAGGAGAGAGTTTGACGGTGGCTCGTACAGCCTAGCTTCGATCCGCCACCAGTACCGTTGCCAGGTAGAACAGGCTCCCCAAAGCCGGTTGTTGCGGTAGCTGTCGGGCTATCTCCGACATTATCGAACCGACCAGGTGAATATTTTTCGGAAACAGAAAAGCTGCCTGAGCCCGGAAGAACACAGTACCGCTTAGCTTGTTCTCCTCGTCCAGGTAGAGGTGCAGTTCGCGGAGGCACTTGGCATTTGTATCATCGCTGTGGTCAGGCATAGGCTCGTTACAAACAGTAATCACCGCGCGTTTTGATTGCGGATAGCGGACCAGGCAATCCACCACGTTTGCAACCTTGCGCGCCATGCCTTCGCGATAATCGCCCTGTGAGCCGCCCCGCTGCTCGTTCACATACTGCGCATGCTCGGCGGTAATTTCCTTTTCCATATTGAATGCGCTGTACGCCTCCAGCACCTCCCTGGGAAAGAGCTCTGTCTCGACCAGGTAGTCGCTCATATCCAATAGCTGGACGAAATTGCGTACTTGTTGCCCCTTGCTGGCCGCACTCATGTGCATCCAGGCTGAGCGACAGCTTTGCTGTTCCATCGTCATTGCGACACCTTGCAGATACTTTTCGTTTCGATGTATTCCTCAAGCCCCTGGGAGCCATGCTCGCGGCCGAGGCCGGATTGCTTTATGCCGCCGAACGGCAAGTCGTTGGAAAAGATTGCGCATGAGTTCGCGCCGACAACACCAGCCTCCAACGCCTCGCTAACTCTTGCGAGGCGGCTGGCATCGCGCGAGTAGACGTACGCGGCCAGGCCGGCCTCAGTGTCATTGGCAAGCGTCACGACCTGATCTTCGCTTTCGAATTTGTAAAGGCAGGCTACAGGACCAAAGATCTCGATCGTATAAGCCGGCATGTCGGGAGTCATGTCGCTCAATACGGTGGGTTGGAAATACAGTGTCGCCGCATCATCCTGACCACCGCCGGCAAGTACTTTGGCACCCATTTCCCTCGCGCTTTCAATGACATGTGTCAACCGGTCTACCGCGGCCTGGTTGATCATCGGGCCAATATCACTCGACGGGTCGAAACCGCTGCCAACTTTCATCGCGTTAACACGCTCTGCGAGCCGGCTTGCAAACGTCGCGTAGATGTTGCTGTGTACAAAATAGCGATTGGCGCCGACGCAGATTTGGCCGCTGTTATAAAAGCGGGCCCCAAGCGCACCATCAATCGCCAGGTCCAGATCAGCGTCATCAAAAATTATGAACGGCGCATTGCCTCCCAATTCCAGTGCGAGGCGCTTTACGGTAGCGCCGCAAGCGCTATAAAGGGACTTGCCCACGCGGGTCGATCCGGTAAAAGAAAGCATTCGCACATTCGGGTTCCTGCAAATCTCGTCGCCGATCTGCGTCGGGTTTTCGCAGGGCAGCACGTTGAAAACGCCGGCAGGCAGGTTTGCGGCAGCAGACAGGCGCGCCAATGCCAGGGCGACAAGTGGGGTCAGGTCGGATGGTTTGATTATGGTCGTGCAGCCAGCAAGGATGGCGGCACCGGCCTTCACCATTACCGCAGCGGCCGGAAAATTCCACGGCGTAATACAGGCAACAACACCGATGGGCTGCCTGATCGTATAGTTCTGTTGACCTGAGATCGGCGCGCGACTGGTGTCTTCTTTCCACCGTTGTATTTCGTCGGCGTACCAACGTAACAACGCAGCGCATTGAAGCGATTCACCACTTGCCTCGCGCAGCGGCTTACCACTCTCCGCAGAAATGATTACGCCCAGGTCTTCGGCATTTTCCTCAATCAGCTCCGCCCAGCGCAGAACGGTATCGACCCGTTCCTGCAACGGCACGGTTTTCCAGTCGCTATAGGCGGCGGTTGCCGCGGCGATTGCTTGCTGAGCGTGCGTTGCGTCAAGGTCGCTGACCATTGCGATTTCTGTGCGCGTGGCGGGATCCACGACAGCGAATTGTCGCTTCGAGCGAACCTCCGCTGCGTTGATCCAGCCATGGGTCAGCAACAGATCTTTGTTATTTAGTTTCATGTAGTTAGTCAAATTCGGGATCCAGAATCACGACGGGCTTGATAACCTCGCCGCGACCCATTGCCTGTGCGACATCTTCAATGCTGTCGATCGATGCAAATTTTGTAAGCATCCTGTCGAAAGGAAACCGTCCGTCCTGCCATAGCTCAATGAGCTTGGGTATGAACGTTTTGGAAACTGAGTCGCCTTGTATAACGCCGCGCAGCGACTTGCCGGGCAGCAAGCCGAGCATCTCGATACTGACTTCCGTACCGGGCACGCCTGGCGCAATCATCGCCGTTACACCGAGCGGCCCACAACAATCGAAAGCCTGCCGGAGAATGCTGGGCGCACCCGTAGTATCGATTGCGTATTGGCAGCCGTTGCCTTGCGAAATGGACTTCACATGCTCGACGATTGATCCAGGCTCGGCAAAATCGCCAGGGGCGAGAGCGTGGCTGGCACCCAGATCGAGAGCCATTTGCAGGCGAGCCGGATTCACATCCACCGCCACGATGTTTTTCGCGCCAGCCACTTTCGCGGCCATAATCGCCGAAAGACCAACGCAGCCGCAGCCGAACACAACGATACTGGTATCCGGCTGCACCTGGAGTGTATTCAGGACCGTGCCAGCACCGGTCTGCACACCGCAGCCCAGCGGTGCCAGCAACGGCAAGGGCAGGGACTTGTCTACCTTGATCGTGTTGCTGGTATTGCTCAGCGCATACGTTGCGAATGATGACTGCTGGAAGAAAGAGCCAAACACGTCCGCTGCGTCACTATCCGGACTACGGTGCGTTTTGTCCCCGTTGGCTCGGGTGCCGGCGAAATTCAAGCTGCCGTGGTTGTCACAGTATGACGGTTTGTGATTTTTACACTGCCGACACCGACCGCAATAATCGTAACTCAGGACAACATGATCCCCGACATCAAACTCCGTGACCTCATCGCCCAGCGCATCGACAACTCCTGCACCCTCGTGGCCAAGAACAATCGGAAACTCACAAAGCGCTTCGCCCTTGGTCATTAAGTCGGTGTGACACACGCTCGTAGCTACGATCTTTACCCGTATTTCGTTGGCCGCAGGGGCCTTCAAGTACAGTTTCTCGGTAACAAAAGGTTCAGCGCTGCTGCGCGCAACTGCCGCCTGAATTTCGAGTTCGCCCGCCGCCATGAGAATTCTCGCTACTGGTTTTTTACGGTTTCTTGCTGCCGGCCGCGTTTGGGCAGACTGACAACTTCCCGATTGCGAAAGTGTTCGATGACGACGTCAGAAACCTTGCCGAAACTTTGCATCACTTCAGATTCGGGAAAGGAGTCGTAAAGGTCGCCACCTTCGGTCAGGAACCCTGGCGCGGCTACGGTAAAGCGATCGCTATCAGCAACCGGCTGACCATTCCGCTTGAGCGACACAATCCGATTGTACCTGGGCTGATCCAGGTCATAGATCATCTCGAGTCCCGATAGTTGCAGCATCCCGCGCTCGAATGTCAGCGACTGTTCCAGCGCGCGTCGAATCTGCGCACCAGTCATTTCTTTCACATTTACATCGTCGACAAACGGGTAAGAGTCGAGAATATCCACGAGACGAATTTCGCCTTTGGGTAAGTCCTTGCGCAGGCTGCCGCCATGCACAAACCCAATATCAGCACCACTGACTTCCACGAAAATATCGGCAAACAGGTTGCCGATATCCGACTCCTCGATGTAGCGGCGAATCATGGCGGCTTCTGTTGCGCCCACTTTCGCCATGATCTCTCCGTTCTCGTCCCGATAGTGCTCTAACTTGGCGAGTATTCTCGGGTCCGGCTCAAGTTTCGAGGATTCGACCGGGATCAGTTTGCCGTCGTAACTTGTAATGGCGCCGGTCTCGCGGTCCAGCCTGAGTTGCAGATAGCCGAGATGCGTTGCCTGCCCATATGTCTGCATTATCAGCGTTCCGGTTTCGGGGTGAACGAGCGGCTCTGGTGTTCCCGCATCGGCATGTCCCGCGAAGAGGACGTCAATGCCTTCGACAGCGCCCGCGAGTGCGATATCAGCGTCGATATCTCGCTGTAGTCTGGGGTCCGATTCCGCGTCGGTTTGCATCGGTGCAGTCTTGCCCTGGTGTGTAAGCAGGACAATAAGATCCACCTCGTTTCGCAATTCGGCAACCGACCTGCGAACCGCCTCAGCCGGATCGCGGACATCCAGTGGGGCGATGTAAGACGGAATGATGGCGGAGACGGCGTCCTGGCCCATGATTCCGATTACGCCGATGCGCAGGCCATTGCGCTCGATAATCGCATGCGCCTGGGCGTAGGGGTGGTCAGTATCTTTGTAGAAGAAGTTGGCGCCGAGAACCGGAAACGGCGCTCTGTTCTTCTCCCACGCAAAAATCCTGTGGCCATACTCGAATTCGTGATTGCCGATAGCCATGGCGTCGTAGCCCATCGTAATCATGAGTTCGAAAGCGAGTTTACCCAGCGTGAGCTTCGCCAGCGCGCCCGTGAAAATATCACCTGAATCAAACAGAAATACGTTTGGTTCGGATTCGCGCAAAGACTCGATCAGGGTTGTTATTTCAGCAATCCCTCCGATCATTGAAATATCGTCCAGCCAAAACGCCGGGATCGGGTCGTAGGCACTTTCGACATCATTGGTGAAGAGCAGGGTTACGATCTCGTCTTCGGTCGCCGGAGATTCTGCAACCTCGGGCACTGCATTGTGGTTGTCACAAGCAGAAAGGCAAAAAACGAAGAGGACGAGCAGCAGGGACAGGCGAATTCGAAGCATGGCAAATCAGTCCGTATCAAGTGAACAAGGAGCACCAACCCGGTTGCCCTGACGAGCAGTTTCTGCGCCTTGCCGGACGGTCGTGTACTGTAGACGTTCGGGACGCAGGCTGCGGCAGGGTCGTGGTGGCTCTATGCTGGGACAATACCAGAATAGCCCTGGCGAATTCATCGTTGATCTCTTGCAGCCACAAATATTGGAGTTGGGCAAAGACGTATGCGATATAGCACATTCTTACTGGATCTGGATCACACGCTGTTCGATTCAGACACCTCTGAAAAGGCGGCATTCGCGCATGCCATGGCCGCGGCCGGTGTGGATGATCCGGCGCGATACTCCAAAAGCTACCGAAAGATCAACCTGGAGCTTTGGGCGGGCGTGGAGCGAGGAGAACTTCGTCCGCAGCAAGTGCGCACTAGGCGTTTCGAGCGCCTGGTCGACGAAGAAGATATTGATGCTGACCCGCTGCAAATGGCAGATGATTTCGTCTTCGCGCTGGGGGTGAACGGAGATCTGTACGACGGTGCCCGCGAGATGCTTGAACAACTCAGTGGTCAGGCTACGTTGGCGTTGATCACGAACGGTCTGAGTGAGGTTCAGAGGGCCCGTATCGAGCGACTCGGTATTGATGAGTATTTCGATGCAGTCGTAATCTCAGCGGAAGTTGGTGCAGCCAAGCCGGGCACAGAAATTTTCGATATCGCATTCGATGCGCTGGATTTCCCTTCGAGGGAATTGTCTGTGATGGTGGGCGACAACCTGGCGTCGGATATCCAGGGCGGCGCCAACTACGGCATTGCCACTTGTTGGTATAACCCTCACCGCGAGTCAGCGCGGGAGACTCATCACGTCGTACACGAGATTAACGACCTTGCAGAGCTGCTAGGCTTCGTCGCTGTCTGAAAAACCAAAGCCGGTTTTCGGGCCCATCTCGCTGGGCGGCGAAGGCAGATCATCCTTGGGGCGAGGCCAGGCGATGGGGTGTCCGGGCCCGACGATCAGGTCGCCTGTCTTGATTCCGTCGCGATCAAGAGCAAAGTACACATCGTCCCGGGAGCGCCGGCAGCCGTCCGCCATATAGACCATCGTAAAAACTCGACGGACGTTGCTGGCGTCGTTCGCGTCGGCCGCGTGAATCGTGCATGCATGATGAAAAATTGCGGACCCTTTTGGTGCCCTGACCGGAATCAATGCCCGGTCTGCTACTTCCGGCGTTTGCAGCAGGTCGACGGACTTGCCGCCGCGCAGATCTCCTATGTCGACAAATTGGGTGATACCCATAGTGTGTGAACCTTGCACATAACTCATCATGCCACCACCTGGCTCGACATCGTCAAACGGAATCCAGACGGAAACCAGGTCGGGTTTGTCGACGGGCCAAAACGGATAATCCAGGTGTGCGTCGGTCTTGCGGCCACCTGCTTCTTTGTAGAGCGCCTGGTCGTGCCAAAGTCGAACGCAGTCTGTTTGCAATAGTGCTGCGGAGGCGGCGCCAAGTTTCGGGTGAAAAGTAAACGGGCTAATGGATGGATGATCCTCCCACAATCTCATGCACTGTACGAAAGTCTGCTCATAGAGGCTCTTGTCCGACAGCTCGCGATGATCGTCGGCCGTTCGATAGCGGACTGCCTCGTCAACAAGCGCTCCAAAGCGATCGAGTTCCTCGTGCGTAAAAAAGTCTTCTACCAGTAGAAAACCGTCGGTCTGGAAACGATCGATTTCATCCTGACTCAGTCCGGACTGGTCGATAGCTGTACTCATCTTCGTACTCCTGCTCTGCTCTGATCAGCTCTGACCGAACTTCGATCAGTTGCGGTGCCTAGTTGCAGAGTTCGTAGCGTTTGCAAATGAACGAACGGGTGGGCGGCATCGGGCCAGTTTCCCTAAGCCCGTATTTTTCCATGCCACGCTCGAATTTTGAAATTCGGGTGGCGAAGTCCTGCAGTAAATCCTGCTTCAATTGTGGCGCAAGGAACGAGTACTTAAGTGAGTTTCGGCTCAGCGTCTTGACTTCATCCCAGGACAGGTTGAACTCCGTAACTGCAACAAAAAACTCGTCGGTCAGCGTCGAATCCCACATGCCACGATCGTCTGTCGATAACGCGACCGGAATGCCCGTCCTCAGGTATTCGGGAAACGGGTGCTCTTGCATATCGTTTACATACTGCAGCAGCAGGTTGCTGATCAGATTTATCTCCACCATGTAGGGGCCGTGTCGCATCAGTAGCATCGTGTCGTCATCGCTAATCAGATTGATGCCGTGGCCGATGCGGTCGGCGCCCAGCAACAGCGTGTCGCGGACGTGATTGTTAGGTTCGTCGACCTCTCCGGCATGAATCGACAGGCTGACGCCGCTGTATTGTCTGCGCAGATCTCTGAGAGTGGCAAGAAAGCGTCGCGGATGACCTTTGTCGTTGTCTTCTCGACCAACCATGTTTACGGCGACCAGGATGTCGCTATTATCATGCACCAGCTTATAGACACCGCGGAGCTGTTCCTCGGCGCTCGGCAGGAACCGCAGGATTGGTAGCTGCAACCGCACTGTGACACCGGTTTCGACAGCATCCTCTTGCTGCAAGCGCTCGCGGAGAATATCAATCACCTGTTGTGCTGTGATTGTGTTGCCATCGGGGTCGGCAAAACCGTACACAGCGATCATAGTCTCGAGATAGCTGAGACCCTCTGCGCCAAACGCCTGCATGTTGCGATAAAGGGTCTCCGCCTGGAGCCAGGGGTTCTTTGTGAGAACGTTGAGGCGTGGCCAGTGCGTGCCAAAGAACTCTTCGCGGCCCTCGTAGGGTTTGTCGAGCTGAATACTGGCTAGCCAACCCGTTTTTTCATCCTCGTTGAGTTGCTCCAGAGGTTTGTACTCGCTTTTCTCACAGTCGCTGAGTTGCTGGTGCTGCAAAGCCGTGATGTTGCGGAACATCAGGTAGTAGGGTGAGCGACCGAACTGGTTGCCGCCATATGCGACACAGTTTTCGATCCTTACCTTGGTGTAGTAGTGATAGCCGCGTTCTTTCTGGGCAAGTGCCAGCTCATACCACCACTCGGAGAAATTCGATCCGGACAGGTGGTTATGCAGGTCGCCACCTTTGGGCATGTAATACAACACCCGGTACAGGTCTGCTGCGTTGCCGGAGTTTCTGAGATCATCGAACCAGTCCGCGACGGCCGATTGAGCGAACAGTAGTGCGACGATAACGATTTTTAATTTCATAGTGTGGATCCGGAGTCTAGTTTGGCCGCAACGGGTCATCGGCAATTGCAGTAAGGTGTTTTATTGCTTCATCGGTGAGTTCCCTCGTTTTGCCGGGCTCTTTACTCATCAGGTTAAAAAACTCGAGTGGATCGTCGCTGAGGTTATACAGCTCTCGCGGTTCCCGATCCCGATCCAACAGCAGCTTCCAGGATCCTTTCTGAACGGCGAATTCCAGCTCAGAAACAGAGTCAAGCGCCCAAAACAGGCTTCGCGGCGGCAAGTCATCGCCGCGAAATACAGGCTGGATATCTATTCCATCAATTGCGCGGTCGTCGGGTACCTTGCCACCGCCAATCTTTGCAAGCGTTACAAACAGATCCATGCCGATCACTGTGGCGTCTGAGGCAGAGCCGGACTCAACCACTCCAGGGAAGCGAATGATGGTCGGTACTTTGAGACCGCCTTCGTAAAGATAGTGTTTGCGGCCGCGGTAACCGCCTGTGCTGCCGTAGGCATTAACTTCCCACCAGTTGATCCAATTCGACGTAACCGGACCGTTGTCACTCGAAAATACCACGATAGTGTTCTGCTCAAGATTGTTTTCACGCAACCAGTCAAGCACCCGGCCTAACTGGGCATCCATGTAAGTGATGTTGGCGTAATACTCGCCGGGACCGCGCGGAATGAGCATCTCCTTCGGCGGTTCTTTCAGACCATTAGGAATGGGTACGACTTCGCCCGCACTGAATTGTTCGTAGAGGCGGTTGTACTCGGGCGGGTTTGCAAACGACGTGTGCGGTTCTGCCATGCTCAGGTACAGAAAGAACGGCGAATTTTCGTCTCGTTTCCCGAGCCACTTGATGGCTTCATCGGCATACAAATCTGCTGTGTAGCCTTCCTGCATCGGTAGTGCAGTCTTGTTGCGGAAAATGTTCGTCGGATTATGGTTGTTCGGTAACTGAAACGCATTGTGTCCGTAGTAGTAGTCGAAGCCCTGATCTGTTGGTTGGGGTTCTGTCTGGCTGCCGAGATCCGAGTTAAGATGCCACTTGCCAATGTGCGCTGTCGCGTATCCGGCCTCTCTTAGCACTTCGGCAAGTGTGATCTCTGCGTCTCGCAGGTAAACGCCGCTGTCTTCCGGAATCCAGCTCTTGATGCCGGTTCGATACGGGTGGCGGCCGGTCAGTAATCCTGCTCTGGAGGGGGAACACAATGCGGACGGCGCATAATAATTGGTCAATCTCAGCCCATCATTTGCCAGCGAATCGATATTCGGCGTCCGCAGCACCGGGTGCCCGTAGCTACCGAGATCGCCATAGCCCAGGTCATCAACATATATCAGGACAATGTTCGGCTGTCCCGCTGCGTGCGTGGCGAGACTGGTAAAAAGCAACAGCCACAAAGTAATAGATTTTATTTTCAAAGATTTACACTCAATTGTTGAACCATCATCTAATATTGCTCAGAGGCGTAAGTATAGTTGAGGAATTTATCTATTCTTGCTGATCATAATCAGTATTCGTTTCCTTCTGTTGCAGAATACCCGACAATCTTCTAGATTCCACTTGGGAAGTAGAACTTCCAAATTGGGGTCGTTCGCTGGCACATTGCCAACCGAGCAATAAAGAAAAAGATCTGACGCAAGATTCAGGAAGCAAGAACAAAATCATTGGGTGAACAGCTGCTTTATTGTCTGTTTGCTCTATATCGCGATACCTTGAGGGGAGCTCAAATGAGGAAATTACGATTTAGGTTTGGAGTCGCCGGTACAGCACTACTGTTTGCGATTGCGACATCTGTGCCTTTTGTCTTGATCGCTACAGACGCGGCCGCACAGGAAATCACTGCGTCCATTCAGGGTACGGTACTACAGCCGGACGGACAGCCGGCCGTTGGAGCTACGGCTACCGTCACGGACGCTCGAGATGGTCGCCGCCGCGCAGCGACAGCTGATGCTCGCGGTATTATCAGCATTCGGTCGATCAGTGCCGGCGGTCCTTACAGCGTGCGGATAAGCAGCGAAGGCTTTGAAGACGTACTAATTACAGACTTGTACACGGACGTGGCAGGCACATCGTCATTTACCGTTACATTGGAAATGGCTAGCGCCAGCATTGATGAAGTCGTAGTCACAGCGGCGCAGATCGAAACGATCACGACAGCGTCGGGACCGAGCTCGAGTTTTTCTCTGGAGCAGATCACCGACATGCCATCGACGCAGCGCCAGATTCGCGACATCATACGTATCGATCCAAGAATCAGTGTCGGGCAAACCGGAGACGGCGGTGACCAGTCCGGTGCAATTAGTTGTCTTGGTGGTTCGAGCCGAACCAACTCATTTACGATTGATGGTGTAAGGGCGACGGACGCTTTCGGTCTGAACCTGTCTGGTAACCTTGCTCGATTCACGTTTCCCATTCCTTTCGATACGGTGCAGGCGGCAGCAGTCGAGTTTGCCCCTGTCTCAGTGGAATATGGCCAGTTCAGCGGTTGCAACGTCAACGTGGTAACCAAGTCCGGCGAAAATGAATGGCACGGTGGCGGCTTCTACCTGTTCAACGATGACAGCCTCACAGGCGACAAGATCGGCAATTCAAAATTTGATCAGGGCACGTTTGAGCGCAAAAACTACGGCGCTGAAATCAGCGGCCCAATTATCCAGGACAAACTGTTTTTCTACTTGTCTTACGAGAAGTTTGATACGGCGACGGTCAACCAGGTTGGCGCGGCAGATGACACATCCTTCCCGCAGAACGACACGGTGTTCACCCTCGACGAGGTCAATCAGATTCGCGATATTCTGAGCAGCTCTTATGGGCGCGATGCCGGTGATATTGTTCGTAACCTGCCAGTTACCTCGGAACGGATATTTGCTCGCCTTGACTGGAACATAAACGACGATCATCGTCTGGAAGGTACGTTCTCGAGTCTCGAAGAAACCACGACGATTGGTGACGATATCGGCACCGGGCGAGGCGAATTTACCTTTTCGGATAACTTCCATTTTCGTGGTTCAGACTCGGATACGTTTGCTCTAAGGCTCTATTCCGACTGGACAGATCGCCTGTCTACGGAAGTTCGCTACTCCACCCAGGAAGTGGTCGATCTGCAGAATCCGCTGGGCGGTGGTGAAGCTCAGGATGTAACTCCGATTCCTCGTATAGCCATTGGCGGATCCGGACAGTTTGGCGGGGAATTTTTCGGTCAGGAGTTCGTCAGCGGTCCGGGCACATTCCGTTCGGCTAACCGATTGGCCACCGAGAAAGATCAGTTCAAAATCAAGTTCGACTATCAGCTCGGCGATCACCTGATTACGGGCGGTTATGAGAACGAGACGCTGGACGTCTTTAATCTGTTCATTATCAATGCAACCGGCACAGTGTTCTTCGATAGCATTGCAAGCCTGGCGGCGGGCACAGCTTATGAGATTCGCTCTGGTGTTTCGTTTACGCAGGATCCGAACGACGCTGCTGCGATTTACGCGCGGGATATCAATTCATTGTTCTTGCAGGACCAGTGGGATATCAACGACTCAATGCAGCTTGTCTTTGGTTTGCGCTACGACTGGTACGAGTCAGATGACCTGCCGTTGGAGAACCCCAATTATGTGTCTCGTTACGGCATATCGAACCAGGTCGGGTATGACGGACTGGATGCAGTTCAGCCCAGAATCGGCCTGAACTATACGCTGCCTGAGAAGTTCGGCGACACGAGAATGTCGCTCGGGTTTGGCGTGTTCTCGGGTAATGACCCGACGGTGTGGTTCTCGAACGCTTACCAGAACTTCGGTGGTGCACTCGGTGTGGGCAGCGCGACAGGCTTTGCCGGCCCGACAACATGTACCGCTGCTGACTTGAACGTACTGGCGAGCGGCAGCTTTCAGGGCATTCCGCAATGTGTTATCGATGCAGGACAGCAGCAGGCACTTAATAATGCGGGCGCGGTTAATGCGACAGATCCAAACATCAAGTTGCCAACCGTTAATCGTTTCAGTCTCGGCCTCGAACACAATACATCGTTCGACAATGATTTCCTGAGTGACTGGAACGTCAAGCTGGATGTGATCTACGCGGATCTCAAGGATCAGGTCGATTTCCTTGATCTGTCGCTGACGCAATCCGGTACGGCACCTGACGGTCGGCCAACTTACGCTCAGGTCGATCCGCTTCGGTTGAATTGTAATGCGACGTTCAATGGGCCTCGTGAAGGCTTCAGCAACGTAACACCGGATTGTTTCGGTGGTAACCAGGACGTCTTCTTCACTAACAAACCAGGTAATGGCGGCCATACGTTCACCACGTCAATTCAGGCCGTGAAGAACTTCGAGTGGGGCGATACTTCGCAGCTGCATCTCGTCCTGGGCTACGCATACAATGAATCGGAGATTGGTAATCCAGGTACTTCGTTCACTGCGGCTGAGAACTTCCGCGCTGTTGTAGCCGAAGACATTGTTAATCTGCCGGTTGGGCCCTCGCTGCGCAACACACCGCATAACTTTGTTATTGCGTCGACGTTCAGCAAGGAAATCTGGTCTGGTTACAAGTCGAGTGTCACGGCGTTCTTCCAGCGTCGTGCGGGCAGCCCGATCAGCGCCGTGTTTAACGGCTCCCCGTATTCCGGAGACATTGGCGACACAGGTGGCCGGGCACGTAACCTGCTTTACGTTCCGGTCGGCGTAGGCGATCCGCTGGTTAATTTTGATCCCGGTTTCGATACGGATGCGTTCTTTGCCTGGGCGGATAGGAACGACCTGAAGCGCGGTTATATCGCGAAGAAGGGTGGTTTTGATCAGGCATGGTCGAGCGATCTTGATCTTCGCTTCCAGCAGGAGATTCCGTTCTTCGGCGGCGCTACCGGCAAGGTCTACTTCGATATCGAGAATGTGCTGAATCTGATCGACTCCCAGTACGGCAGAAAACGCTACGTCAACACGCAGGACATTGCTTCGGCCGTTGGTGTTGTTACCGCGGGTATCGATGCCGGAACGAACACGTATAACTTCACGTCGTTCACACCACCGGTCGAGTTGCCCGATACCTGGGATTCGCTGTATCGCGTTCAACTCGGCATACGAGTAGACTTTTAGTACAGAGACCGTGCTGAAGATCTTTAAAGGCGCTCCTGTTCGGGAGCGCCTTTTTTTCATCTCCATCTTGCTGGCGGCCGCGCCAGGCGTTGCTATAGCACAGTCGGCGGCGAGCCCCAATATCGTCGTCGTCATGGCGGACGATCATGCGCAATGGGCGCTCGGTGCGTACGGACTGGAACAGATCGAAACGCCCAATATTGACTGGCTGGCTGACCAGGGAGTGTTATTCGAAAATGCGATGTCGCCAGCGCCAGTGTGCTCAGCTGCGCGAGCGAGTTTTTATACGGGCAAGATGCCATCCCAGCACGGAGTGCACGACTTCCTGAGCGAGCAGGAGGAGTACGACGCGAACTGGCTGGCTGGCGAAACATTGTTGTCAGAGAGGCTGTCCGAAGCAGGTTACCGGACAGGTTTGTTCGGCAAGTGGCATGCGACAACCAACAGCAAGCCGCCGCAGCCCGGTTTCGAGCGCTGGCTGAGCTACGACTCGTACAAGGCAGGGTGGCAGAACCAGTATGTGCACAGTGGCACCGTCAGTTTTTCGAGCGACGGCGAAGAAGCGACTTACACGGGAGTGCAGGCGAGGTTCCTTACCGAGGCGGCTATCCGCTTTATCGACGAGGAATCGGACAAGCCGTTCTTCATCAGCCTTAATTTCACCGAGCCACATGCGCCGTTCGCTGGTCTCCCGGAACGCCTGGTTTCGCAATATCGCCCGGTGGCAAACGACATCGTAAGGGCGGGCGGCTCTTCTGAGCTGGCTGACCGCGGCTCACATACCACAACGCCGCAAGATCATGTCGAGCAACTGGCACAGTATCTTGCCGCCGTTTCGCTGCTGGACGAACAGGTCGGTCGATTGCTGGACGCGTTGCAGGGTCGTGATCTCATGAATGAAACCCTGGTTGTGTACACGTCAGATCACGGCCTGCTTGTCGGCCAGTACGGGCTTTATGGCAAGACCAATGCAACTAACCCACCGAATTTCTACGAAGAAACGATCCGCATTCCGTTAATCGTGTACGGCTCCGATAAAGGCTTTCGCAAGGCCCAGTCGCGTGCCGAACTGGTCGATTTGGTCGACCTGCACGCCACGATCATGGACGTCGCGACACAGGGGCGAGTTGCTGCTGCGGATTACGGACCAGGACGGTCGATGCGAACCTTGTTGCAGGGTGAGCGAGCTACGGATTGGCGAACACTACAATTTGCCGAGCGCGGCAACGTAAGGATGGTGACCGATGGCCGCTGGAAACTCGTTCGCCGCTACCGGCGCGACGCTGAGCAGACACCTCTGGATACGTGGTATGACCTGGCGCATCCATTTGGCGAGCGGCATGCTGCCGATCTGCCGCCAGCATCAGTGCGCGGCCGTCTGATGTCTGAGCTGGAGCGTTTCTTCAGTCGCTACGAAACCGCCGAGCACAGCGGGCGCCGTATTTGGGATCAGCCGCCGCCGAATGCCAGGATGCGCGATGACCTGAAGGCAAACTAGGTTTGTGCGTGGTGCGATACCGCCAGGTCACGTTGCCGGCCGGATCTCGGCGTCTCGATATTGCGGTGCAGTCTAAAGTAATCGATCGTCAACTCTCCAAGCGGCCTGGTCTCGCGCAGCAACTTCGCCTCAAGGAACTCATCGTAATGATCACCGCCGCCGGCGATGATTGCGGGGACGGCCACGGTGAATACGTCGTCCCCACGAACTTCGACTCCATTGTGATGCAGTGATACCAGCCGCTGGCGCTCGGGTTGCGACGTGTCGTAAACGACCTCGAGGCCTGATACCTGCATCAACCCACGCAGCAGCGTAAATGACTGCTCCATGATCTCAAAAAGTTCGGCACCGCTTACCTGCATGACGACGATCGGATCGACAAACGGGTTTGTGTCCAGAATGTCGGCAACTTCGACCGCGCCTTGCGGGATGTCCTTACGAATAGTGCCCGGGTGAACCAGTCCGATGTCGGCGCCCGTCATCTCGACGACAATGTCGGCCAGCAGATTGCCCAGATCCGCTTCATCAAAGTAGCGTCGGTTCAAACGTGCTGCCGTGTGGCCTACAACTTCGGTAATCTCCGGAAACTTAGCGCGATAGGCGGTCATCTTTTGCTCGATATCTTCATCGGGCTCAAGCTGGTCGGAATCGACCGGTAATAACTTGCCATCATAGGATTTGATCTTGCGCGTATTTGCGTCGAGCGTCAGCTGCAGGTAACCGAGATAGGTCGCCTGCCCAAAGGTCTGCATGATCAGCGTGCCGGTGTCCGGGTTGACCACCGGCTCCCAGGTTCCGGCGTCTGCATGTCCGCCGAACAACACGTCGATGCCCGGTACGGCGCCTGCCAGCGCAATATCTTTGTCTATGTCGCGCGTAAGCCTGGGATCCGCCTCGGCATCAGTCTGCATCGGCGCGGTATGGCCCTGGTGCGTCAATACGACAATGAGGTCTACCTCGTCCCGCAATTCACTCATCGATGCCTGTATCGCCGCTGCCGGATCGGATACGTCCAGCTCATCGATGTGTGGCGGTGCGATCGCGGAACTGGCAGCATCCTGTCCAAGAGTTCCGATGACGCCGATGCGGATGTCGTTGCGTTCAATGATCGTGTGTCGCTGCGCAAACGGGTGTTCCGTATCCTTGTAATTCAGATTGGCGCCCAGCACTGGAAACGGTGCCCGATTCTTCTGCCATTCGAGAATCGCCTCGCCATAGTCGAACTCGTGGTTGCCGATGGCCATGGCGTCATAGCCCATAGTGATCATGAACTCGAACATCAATGCGCCATCGGTGAGTCGGGATAGTGCGCCCGTGAATATATCTCCCGAATCAAATAGAAATACATTGGGTTCGTCACGGCGAATATTCTTGATAAGAGTTGTCAGCTCGGCGATGCCACCGATGTGATCCATATCGTCTCTCCACCATGCAGGTACCGGCGCATAAGCGCTTTCCATGTCATTGGTGAAAATCAGTGTAACAACGATGTCGTCACTGCTTTCCTGCGCGCCTGCAAAGGCAGCTAGTGGCGACAGAACCAATATGGCAACGAATAGCCTGCTAAGCACACACCGCATGTTTTATCTCCATTTATTCGAGCCACGCTATAATAAACCGTGTTTACCCGGATATTCGATCATGTGGCGCTATTTTTCGTTCAGCTTATTCTCCTCTGCCCTCGTATTGCTATCGGCGTGCTCGGAAGATCCGGTGTCACGGCCTGACGAGTATGAGTTTCGCTCAACTGATACCACGATAATGTCTCGGGGTGTTTCGGTGCCGGCGACATTTGTCATTCCGACTGGCGGTACCGGGGAGACTTTTCCGCTGGTTGTGATGGCTCATGGTCATGGCGGATCACGTCAGGAGGGAGGTGGGTATAGCCTCACCGCGGAGGAGTTTGCGCGCAACGGCATCGCTTCGATTCGCGTGGATTTTCCGGGTTGTGGAGACAGTACCGAGTCATTCACGGAAAACAATCTCAGCAATATGTTGCTGGACCTGCAGGCAGCGCGTAACTACGCGGAGGCACAACCAGGTGTCGACAACAAAAGAGTCGGGCTGCTTGGATACAGCATGGGTGGTCGGCTTGTCGTCCTGCTCTCGGAAATTGACCCGAGTTACAAGGCAATGGTGGCCTGGACGCCGGCCGTTGCTGACGGAGCCAAAAGGGAGCTGACATCGCTCGGTGGACCTGAGTTCTATAAGTCGCTGAAGCAAAAGGCGAAGGATACGGGAATGGCCGAGTACACCACGCAGTGGGGTACGACGTTGCAACTCGGTTACCGCTATTTCATTGACCTGGAACAAACAAGGCCACTTGAGTCGATTGTCAGTTTCAAGGGTCCGTTGCTGGTGTTATACGGCGACCAGGATGATGTCGTTCCACCGGAAACTTCGGAGGCATTGATTGCCGCCGCAAAAAATAGCAGCGAGGTGGTTCGTCATGTCGTCGTGAGCGCGAATCACGCGCTCGGCTTTTACACCGACCGACCGGAAATAGCGGCGGAGGTTGTCGACAAGACCGTCGAGTTCTTACGGCAGCGACTCTAATCGCGCCGTTTCAGGTGTTCAGGATTTCGCAGCAAACCTGACGTAGCCAACGATTCGTAGAGTCTTTGTCGTATCGCTTGTGCCAGAACAGGTAATAACTGATCGGTGGAACATCCAGTGGCAAGTCGGCAATAGCCAAAGGATGGGTCTTCATCAATTCCATGCAGGCTCGTCTCTGCAGCGTGACGATAAGATCCGAGCACATTAACGCGTCTGCAACCTGCATAAAATAAGGTATGGCGAGGCTAACAAACCGTTTGTGTCCGTATGAAGTCAGGATTTCATCGATTGGCCCGTATACATTTCCGAGCGGCGAAACCATCATGTGCGAGGCGGACAAATACCGTTTCAGCGAAAGCTTTTTTCCCTGCAACGGGTGGTCCTTACGATACATTACGACAAACTCATCACTGAACAGCCGTTTCTGCTTGAGGTGTTCGGGCACGTGCCAGTTCAGCGTTATGGCGAGGTCAACGCTGCCGGACTCAAGCTGCTTTGCTGCATAGTCCCGCTCGAGTGTCTTGAAGATGATCCTGGATTGCGGCGACTCGGCGGCTATTTTCTTCAGGATTTGCGGCAGCAGAATATGCTGAATCTCGTCGGTGGTCGAGATTACGAAGTCGCGCTGAATGTCGCCCGGATCAAATTTTATCTCCCCGTTTAAGGATTCAAACGAGGTGATCAGGTTTGATATCTGCGGCGCAATGGACAATGCCTTGCTGGTTGCCGCCATACCGCGCCCGCTGCGAACGAATAACTCATCGCCAAAGTACTGGCGAAGATTCTTCAGTTGCTTGCTGACACTAGATTGGGTGATGCCGAGCGCCTGCGCGGCAGAGGTGATGCTGCCATTGGACAGGATGGCGTGAAACACCATCAATTCCTGTAATCGAATGTTCGATGTATTCTGAATGGTCATAAACTGTATTCAGTTTCTGCCATTGTAGAATAGTTTGCAAGGCTCTAGATTGGGTTTCTGGAGGAGATTCTATGAATACGACTGGCAGCAATGTACCCGTGGTTGCGACATCTGACGTAGTTGTGGTCGGTGGCGGCCCGGCGGGTGTGTCAGCGGCGGTGTCCGCGGCACGCAACGGGTGCTCGGTCACCTTGCTCGAGCGCTACCATCATCTGGGCGGCATGGCTTCTGGTGGCATGGTTCTGGTCCTCGATGACATGGTCAACGGCCAGGAAATTACGATTTCCGGCATTGTCGACGAATTCGTGCAGCGCATGGAAAAAGAGGGCATGGCAGTCACACCGCCGCTCGAAGATCGTTATGCCAGCGAGGAGATGTATCGGAAATGGGCCCGCTGGGGCGTACACGACTTCCATCAGGCGAAGAAACCGCAGCCGATTGTCTACGCAACGGCGTTCGATCCCGACGCCTGGAAAAGGACATCGCTGGACCTCATTCGGGAAAACAATGTCAATTTGCGACTGCACAGCTGGTTCAGCGAGGCCATCGTCGAGGATGGAGTTATCAAAGGCGTTGTCTGCCAGACCAAGCTCGGACGGCAGGCGATCATGGGTGGTGTTGTCATCGACACCAGCGGCGACCTCGATGTTGCCTGCGGCTCCGGTGCCGAATTCACGCAGGGGCAATACATTGTTACAACCGTGTTCAGGCTTGCCAATGTCGACACGGTTGAGGCAGAGCGATTTGAATATGAAGAGCCCGAAGCGTTCGCCAAGGTTAATCGCGAGGCGAGACGCATCATTGGCGGCGCGTGGGAAATGTGGTGGCTGAAGACGCCGATTCCCGGCATCGTCTGGTGTAACTGTCCGCATATGCCCGGCTACGACGGTATTTCGGTAGAGGATCTGACTGCCGCCGAATATGAGGGGCGTGAGCGAATGATGGGCCTTTTTCACTATGTCCGTGAGCACTTGCCGGGATTCGAGAACGCCAGCATGCTCGGCGCAGCTGAACAGGTCGGCGTACGGACGACGCGGATGCTCAAAGGAGAATATGTCGTTACCAAAGACGACATCGTCAATCGCCGTTATTTTGCCGACACAGTCTGCCGCGGGCGCGATTACTACACACCGTACCGCGCGCTTCTGCCAAAGAAGGTTGAACAACTTATCGTCGCCGGCCGGCACTATTCGGCGGAACCCGATGCCCAGAAAAGATCGCGGGAAATTCCGCCGTGCATGGTGCAGGGCGAAGCCGCAGGCGTCGCCGCGTCCCTGGCGCTGCAGGAAAACATCCATATTCGGGATGTTGACTACCGATCCATTCAGAAGGCGATGCGGGCGCAAGGCGCGGATCCCGGAGATGTACCGTCAGAGAACGCAACCGGAGTTGATGATCTCGCCGAGAGCGCGTGAGACCAAAGGAGTAGCAAGCAACATGAGTAACACGAACAATTTGCCGCTGGATGGGGTTCGAATTATCGATTTCACCCAGGTGATGATGGGTCCGTCTGCAACGCAGATGCTGGCAGACTTTGGTGCGGACGTTATCAAGATAGAAAATCCGAAAGGCGGTGACCTGTCGCGAACTGCGTTTGGGGCGACCGACGAGGCCGGACTCAACAACCCGGTATTTTGCAGCCTTAACCGCAATAAACGTTCGCTTGCGCTCGACCTGCGCCAGCAGGACAACAAGGATATCGTCTACGAATTGATCCGTGATGCAGATGTCGTTGTCAGTAACTTCAGGGCTGGCGTGATGGAGCGTATTGGTTTTGGCTACGACAAGTTGCGCGACCTGAATCCGCGGATAATCTTTGCAAGTGGCAGTGGCTACGGTCCGAACGGCCCGTATGCGCACAAAGGTGGGCAGGACGTCCTTGCGCAAGCAATGAGTGGCGTCATGATGCGTCGTGCCGACGCATCGGTGCCGATGTCGATATATCCGACAGCACTGTGCGACTACACGGCGGGTATGCACCTGGTTCAGGCGATCCTTGTCGCGCTCATCGGTGTGGCGAAAACCGGTGAAGGACAGCAAATTGAAGTGTCGCTATACGACTCGATGATCGCCATGCAGATGCAGGAGGCTACCTGCCACCTGCACAGTGGCAAGGAAATCAACTGGGCGGAAATGCCGTTGACCGGTGTCTTCCCAACTGCGGATGGTGCGCTGGTTCTTGTTGGTGCCTTCAAGGCCAATCCGTTGCAGGACATTTGCAACGTATTACAAATAGAAGACCTGTCTGAAGAATACCCAAATCTGGAGTCGCAGCGCGCGGGCAAAGCGTATCTGCAGGATCGGTTTCGTAGTGAATTCGCCAGGCAGTCGACTGAAGTCTGGATAGGGAAACTTGAGGATGCAGATTTGCTTTGCGCGCCCGTCAAAAATCTCGCGGAAGTGCTGGAGGATCCGCAAACTGAAACCAACGAGATGATTGTCGAGTTCGAACACCCTGTGAATGGCCAGATGAAGACGATTGCAAGCCCGATACACTTCTCCGCGATTGATTGCGGTATTCGCTCGGCGCCGCCCCGACTGGGCGAGCACAATGAGGAAATTCTCAGTGAATTGGGTATCACGAGAAAAGCCCGGGCCAGCGGCTCATGACAGTAAAGTACACAGTTGAAGGACACGTCGCACGCGTAACGATCGATCGAATTGAGCGCATGAATGCCGTTGACGAAGCCACTGCGGACAAGATGGAAGAGATATGGAAGCGCGTGGAGTGTGATCCCGATATTCGCGTTGTAGTGCTCACGGGCAGCGGCGACAAAGCATTCTGTGCCGGCGCGGATATGAAGGCGACGAATAACGGCAAGTCGGGACTGGCCTACTGGGCCGATGCGCGGCCTGGTGGTTTTGGTGGGCTGACGCTGCGCAAGTCGCTGCATGTTCCGGTCATTGCAAGGGTTAACGGCCTCGCCGTGGGCGGCGGGTTTGAACTGGTGCTCGGTTGTGACATCGTGGTTGCTGCAGAACATGCTTCGTTCGGACTACCTGAAGCCAAAGTTGGCCGCATGCCAGTCGACGGGGGCATGATCATGCTGCCCAGGTTGATTCCACAAAAGCTCGCAATGGGAATGCTCCTGACAGGTAATCGCATCTCCGCAGCAGAAGCGCTGTCTTATGGCCTGGTCAATGAAGTGGTCGACGCATCCGGCCTGGATGCTTCGGTAGACCGGTGGGTCGAACAAATTCTCGAATGTGCACCATTGTCGGTCAAGGCCATAAAAGAGTGCGTCAAGGAAACGAGTGACTTGTCTGTTGACGAAGCACAGGCAAAACGGCTGCCGTCGCTGATCGCGGCGCTTGAATCGGAGGATTCTGAAGAAGGGCCGCGGGCGTTCAGGGAGAAACGCAAACCGGAGTGGCAGGGAAAGTAGGCGATTGCGCCCCTGTCCGATAACATGACCTTTGTCATCATGTCGCCTTGTATTGGTATCAAAGATGGTACCTGTGTCGACGTTTGCCCTGTGGACTGTATTCACGAAGGCGAAACGATGTTTTACATCGACCCGGTGGAATGTATTGCTTGTGCACTTTGCGAAACAGTATGTCCGGTCGATGCTATCAGGCACATAGACGAAGTGCCGGAAGAGGAAAAGAGTTTCATAAAGATAAACGCGGATTTTTTCGCGAAATCGTAGCGGCCGCAACCAGGCCCCAAAAGGTGTTGCCAATTTGAATAATAAAATCAGCGGCGTGCTAGCCGCGGTGCCTACTCCTTTCACCGATGCTAATGACCTCGATACCGGGCCGTTCCTGGAACATTGTGAGTGGGTCATCGACCGCGGCTGCGACGGCCTGAACGTGCTCGGCACAACCGGAGAGGCCAACTCGCAGACCGGGAAGGCGCGGGCACAGGTTATGCGTGCTGCGGCGCAATCGTCGCTGAGTCGCAACGCAATGATGGTTGGGACCGGAACGCCATCTCTGGGCGACACCATCGAATTAACGACGCTCGCTGCCAGGCTTGGCTACGACGCCGCGCTTATCCTGCCACCGTATTACTACAAGCAGCTGACAGAAGACGGTTTGTTCGACTTTTTTTCGGCAGTGCTGCGGTCGGTGCGCGGGGATGACATAGGCATTTACCTCTACAACTTCCCGCAGATGACGGGCATTACGTTCACAACAGAGTTTGTTGAGAGGCTGCTCAAAGCGTATCCGCGCCAATTGCAGGGTATGAAAGACTCTTCCGGCGATATGGCCTATACAAACAACATGGCCGCCATATTTGCAGGAAGGTTCGATGTTTTTCCCGGCAGCGAGGCGCCACTGCCGGATGCGGCAGAGTTTGGCTATGCCGGTTGTATTTCCGCATCAGTGAACGCAACCGTCGAACGAGCCGCAAAAGTCTGGCGACAACGAGATCAGGTGAGCGACGCGGAAATCGCCGAATTGCGTGACTTGCGCTCAGAGATTGCCTCGGCACCAATGGTCGCAGCAGTAAAGTCGTTAGTCTCGATGCGCACGGGACGCGCCGAATGGCGACGAGTCCTGCCGCCGCTCGTTGAACTGAGCGGTGCCAACTTGCGGACGATTGAGGCGGTAGCCAGGCGCCTCGAGTTGCCGTACACACCGACAGACAGTGAGTGAAATGCCAATGACGTCAGCAGAAGACAAGCATAACAGCGCCGACTACCCGAAGCCGACGTATGCGTGGTACGTCGTTTTCCTGATGATGCTGTTCTACGTTCTGTCGTTCATGGACAGGCAAATCATTGCAGTGCTCATCGACCCGATAAAAGTCGATATGTCGTTGTCTGACGTACAAATCAGTTTGATCGGTGGTTTGTCGTTTGGCTTGTTCTACTCAACGGTCGGAATATTTATAGGCAGGCTCGCTGACTCGATGCACAGGCCTTGGCTGATCGCGATGGGCGTGTTTATCTGGAGCCTGACAACAGCCCTTAGCGGACTGGCAGGGAAGTTCTGGCAGTTGCTGATTCTGCGCATGGGTGTCGGACTCGGTGAGTCGGCGTTGCTACCATCGACGCTTTCGTTGCTTGCCGATTATTTTCCAGCAAAGCGGCTGGCGACGCCGACGAGCGTTTTTCTGCTCGGCGCGCCGATAGGTATAGGCTTGTCGTTCGCCGCCGGCGGCTACCTGTTCAGTATCGCGCAGGATATTACTGCCGCTGACGGCTGGGGCGATGTGTTCTTTATCGGCGGGTCGGCGGCCTGGAAGTTGGTTCTGCTGTTCCTGGGCGTTATCGGAATGATCATGACGCTTGGTCTGCTGACTGTTCGCGAGCCGAGAACGATGAGTGCCGCGGCGGCAAAGAAACAAAAAGAGAAGGGTTTAAAAGCGAGCGAGGCGGCCAAGCTTTCGGAAGTCAAAACCTATGCGAAGAAATATTGGCTGGCCATTGCATCCCTGTATGTCGGCATGGCATTGATTTCTCTGGCGGCGTATTCACAAGGCTTCTGGGATATCACTTTTCTCGCGCGGACCTACGACCGTGACCCATCAACCGTGACCTTCATGTATGGCATGGTGCAGCTCTTCGGTGGTCTCTGCGGAATGCTGTTTGCCGGTATTACCGCAGATCGTCTGAGCAAAAGAGGCGTGCAGGGCGCGAGCGTCATCATGGTAACGATTGGTGCCGCAATCGCGACGCCATTCAGTTTTCTGTATCCGCTGATGGGCACGGCATCCAGCGCACTGTGGTTGATGATTCTCGCTATCTTCGGCAGCAATATGGGGTTCGCATGTGCGGCATCCGCTGTACAACGAATGTTTCCGGCATCCATGCTTGGTCTGGCCGCGGGCATCTATTTCTTCTTATCAAACTCCGTGGGGCTTTTGATTGGCCCGACGATAGTTGCCGCGCTGACCGACTACGTTTTTGCAGATGCAGATAAGGTGGGTTACTCGCTCTCGATCGTTGGCGGATCGGCGCGGTTACTGGCATTCATAATCTTTGTCGCCGGATTGAAAGCCTATAAGGATTTGTTGCGAGAAAGAGAGGCCGGGCCCGCTGCCTAAAACCGGATTCGATATTTGCCGGATCCGTCATCATTGAAACCGATTTTTTCAATCGGCGAGTCGGGCGTCAGTGCTTTGTCCGCTTGCGATGAGCTGGCAAACGTTACCTTGACGTCAGCGGCGATTGGCACGAATGACCAGTTATTGTCAGCCGATGGATCTACTGTTTGCAGCTCGAAGATATAGTCCGCGAGCACGCTGCGGTTGGTGTCCGGAGCCTCGATAACTATATTGCTGCCGTCCAGGCCGGGGAAGTGGCCACCACCCCCGGCGCGATAGTTGTTGGTGGCGACGATAAAGGTCTGTTCTGTGTCAATTGGCTGTCCAGCGTAGCTCAGGCCGACAACCCTGTGGCTGCCGGCATTTATCAGCTTGCCGTCCCGGTCATAGCGAGCCGCCTGGGTGACATCGATGCGGTAGTTAACGCCATCAATGACATCAAAATTAAAGGACAGAAACCCGGGGTTGAGTAATTCCTGTTCGTGGTCATCACTCGGGTCTATGCGGTTAAAGACACTGGCCGACATCTCGAGCCACTCGCGCACTTGTGAGCCGGTGAGTTTTACGGCTCTCAAGGTGTTGGGGTAGACGTAAAGATCAGCAACATGTTTCAGCGCAATTTCGCCGGCATCGATATCAGTGAAATTTTCATCGCCGCCGCGACCGCCCGACTTGAAAGGTGCGCTGGCAGACAATACCGGCGTACCTTCGAACTCCGTGCCCTGGATCAGTCGCTCGACATAGCGCTTCTGGGCATTGGTGACGATCTGGACGGATGGATCATCACGCACCAGGGCAAAAAAGCTGTTAATCGGTGCGCTGATCTCACCGACGCCGGTACGGACGAATGCAACAGTCGCATCGTGTTCCTCCCGCACGGCGGCGAGGATTTCCTGGTTTGGCTCTACCAGTGGTACGAGTTCATCACCTTCGCGCCTGGCGATTGGCCGAACTGCACCGATACCGCTGACAACTGTCCACTCTCCGGAATCTGATGCACTGAGCGTCAGGTCGACGTAACCAAGATGGTTGCCCCAGAAGCCTGGCATTGTCGCCGGCACGCCATTAATAGTGCCATTTTCGATATCGACCCCGGCAAGCTCTGCATAATCGTCGCTGGGGAAAATCCCATGGCTGTGGCCGAACATGATGGCGTCGATGTCTGCTACCTGTGACAAGTAGTAAGTTGCATTCTCATCCATGCCGTGGCGTTCGACGGTCGCGATTCCGGAGTGCGGCACAGCGATCACGATGTCGGCGCCTTCGGCTTTCATTTTAGGTACCAGTTTGCGAGCGGTATCGACGATGTCATGAGCAACGACTCGCCCTTTTAGATTCGACATGTCCCAGTTCATGATTTGTGGCGGCACGAAGCCTATGACGCCGATCTTGATGTTGTGCTCACTGCCGTCGTCGGCCGTTAACGTACGCTCGACAATGATGTATTGATCGAAGTAGGGACGATCGTTACCCGGATCGTCGTCGCCGTCATCGTAAAAGACATTCGCGCTGATGTAATTGAAGTTCGCCCCGGCAACGCTTTGGTCAAGAAATTCCAGGCCAAAATTGAACTCATGATTACCGACGTTGCCGACCGTATAGTCGAGCAAGTTCATAGCCTTGTAGACCGGGTGCACGTTGCCTTCGCCCAGACCGCGCTGCCTGGCGATAAAATCGCCGAGCGGGTTTCCCTGCAGCAAGTCGCCATTGTCGACCAGTATGCTGTTCTTCACCTCGGCCCGCGCGATTTCAATCAATGTAGCGGTTCGGGCAAGACCCACGCCCACCGACGGTTGATCCTGGTAATAATCGTAGTCGACGATATGCGTGTGAATATCCGTGGTTTCGAGGACGCGAAGCTGAACCTCCGTATCCGCATACAATCCTGCCGATGCCAGCAGGGCGGCCAGCGCGAATGCGGGCGCCAGGGTTGGACGTGATGTCATGGTTCTTCCTTGTTTATCTCGGGGTGGTCTGATACGCGCCTGGCAGCAGTGCGAAGCTGCTGTGACATTCTATTGTGAAAGGCAATCTTCACGATTGCAAAGACAAGTAATTGAATTATTTCAAGCACTTGCTTATTGTGCTGCCTTAGGAAAACCTCCATGCGAGCTGCACCTGATGTTATTCACTGACGTAATACGAACCAAGCGAGACGGTGGCGAACTCTCCGATGAGCATATTCATCTATTCGTCGACGGGTTAGCTGATGAAAGTATCCCGGCCGAGCAGGTCTCTTCCCTCGCCATGGCGATCTTCCTGAATTCGATGACCTTCGAGGAAACGGCGAAACTGACGATCGCGATGTCGAAATCCGGCACCGTAATCGACTGGAGCGATGCCGGTCTTGACGGTCCCGTTGTCGACAAGCATTCGACGGGAGGCGTCGGCGACAAAGTCAGCTTCCTGCTGGCACCGATAGCTGCGGCGTGTGGCTGTTACGTGCCGATGATCTCGGGGCGAGGCCTCGGGCATACCGGGGGGACCACCGACAAGGCCGAGAGCATTCCCGGCTACAACACTGCGCCGGACTTCGAGACCTTCAGGCACGTCGTCAAGACGGCTGGTTGCGCAGTCATTGGTCAGACATCTGACCTGGCACCTGCTGACAGACGACTTTATTCAATCCGCGATGTGACGGGCACAGTCGAGTCGATTCAGCTGATTACAGCATCAATTTTGTCCAAAAAAATTGCGGCGGGCCTCGATGCATTGGTCATGGATGTGAAAGTCGGCAGTGGCGCATTCATGCCCACCGACGAACAGACACTCGAGTTGGCAAAGACTATTATCGCGACGGCAGCAAAGGCCGGGCTGAAAACAAGTGCCATATTGACTGACATGAACGAGGTGCTGGGCACTACGGCGGGTAACGCGCTCGAAATTGAGGAGTCTATGGCCTATCTGCGCAACGATCGCCGGGACACGCGCCTGGACGAGGTTGTGCTTGCGCTATGTGCGGAAATGCTGGTGATAACGGGTCTCGAAAGCAGTGTCGATGAAGCTACATTACGCTGCGACGAGGCGGTCTCGAGCGGGCGCGCCGCGGAGGCATTCGGCAAGATGTGCGCGGGGTTGGGTGGTCCGGCCGATTTCGTCGACAATAGTGGCAAATACCTGGCAAGAGCACCGGTTATCAGGCCCGTGCACACGGCGGGATACCTGAGCAACGTTGATGTGCGCGCTGTTGGCAATGCGATCATTGAGCTTGGTGGTGGTCGCCGAAAAGTCGGGGAGTCGCTCGATATGTCCGTCGGGTTTAGCGATGTCGCACCGCTAGGAACGTTACTGGACGCAGAGCGACCGTTGGCCGTTATTCATGCAGCTTCGCAGGACGATGCTGTGCAGGTAGAGAAGTTACTGCTGAATGCATGCCAGACAGCTGATTCGGCGCCGTCGCTAAACCCCGTCATTCATCGCAAATTGTCGGGTCAGGGCTGAACAATACGGTATCCTTGGGATCCGCAGCAAAAAGAACAATAAATCAGGTGGGGGATCAATATGGGTAATTATATCGGGCTAGTGGGTATTGTCGTCCTGCTCGGAATTGCATACGCCTTCTCGACCAACCGCAAGGCAATCAACCTCCGCATTGTCGGCGCGGCACTTGCCCTGCAAGCTGCAATTGCCGCATTTGTGATTTATTCGGAATGGGGCCGCGACATGATCGACACACTCAGTCGAGGTGTGCTCGCAGTCATTGCTTTTTCCGGTGACGGCATTGCGATGTTGTTCGCGCCGTTTGCCGACCCGGGAAGTTTCGGCTTTATATTTGCCGTCCACGTGTTGCCCGTCATCATTTTCTTCTCCGCACTGATGTCAGTGCTTTACCACCTCGGCGTCATGCAATGGATAGTCAAAATCGTCGGCGGTGCGCTGCACAGAATCATCGGCTCGGGTCGTGTCGAGTCACTTAACGCGGCGGCGAATATTTTTATCGGTCAAACTGAAGCACCGCTGGTTGTGCGACCTTATCTGCGAGGATTGACCGAGGCACAGCTTTTCGCCGTCATGGTTTCAGGCGTGGCTTCGATCGCAGGTACCGTGCTGGCCGGCTACGTATTGATGGGGGCGGAAACCAAGTACTTGCTGGCTGCCGCTTTCATGGCGGCGCCGGGCGGCTTACTCATGGCCAAGATCATCATGCCCGACGACGAACTCGAGCCTGACCATGGCGCCAAACTTGAGATGGAAAAAAGCCACTACGATAACGTTATTCTTGCTGCGGCGACGGGCGCTACTGACGGCCTGAGGCTGGCTGTCAATATCGGTGCTATGTTGATCGCTTTTGTTGCTTTGATTGCATTGATCAATGGCATCATCGGTTGGGTTGGCGGATTGTTCGGATACCCCGACGTAACGATGCAGTATTTCCTCGGCTTGATATTTTCTCCGATCATGTACTTGCTTAGCGTTCCCTGGGCAGAGGCGCAGGCGGCTGGCGCTTTGTTCGGCGAGAAACTGGTGTTGAACGAGTTCATTGCATTCTCCCATTTCAACGATTACCTCGTCGGAATGAGCGAACGCACCAAGGCTATCGTGACATTTTCATTGTGCGGCTTTGCAAACCTTTCATCGATCGCGATCCTGTTGGGTGGGCTTGGCGTACTCGTGCCGGAGAAAAAACCGCTTATTGCGAAATTCGGACTCAGGGCTGTGTTCGCGGGTTCACTTTCCAACCTTATGAGCGCGGCGCTTGCGGGGCTGATGTTGACGATATAGAGCATGGCCCACAAGATCATCATCGATTGTGACCCGGGACAGGATGACGCCGTCACGCTGTTCCTGGCGATCGCTTCGCCCGAAGAGCTGGACTTGCTCGGCATAACCACGGTCGGCGGCAACGTGCCGCTTGAGTTGACGCAACGCAATGCACGGCAAATGTGTGACATCGCGGGGCGTTTTGATGTCCCGGTGTACGCCGGATGCAGCGCACCGATGCATCGTCCGCTACAAACTGCAGAAATGATTCACGGCGAGACCGGCATCAACGGCATCGATGCCATAGATCCGCAGACACCGTTGCAGCCCCAACACGCCGTGGATTACATCATCGATACCTTGTTAGCCGCCGAAGACAATTCAATTGTCCTGGTGCCCACGGGTCCCCTGACCAACATTGGCACGGCCATCGACAGGGAGCCAGCTATCCTGCCAAAGATCGAACAGATCGTCTTGATGGGCGGCGCAATGCGTGAAGGCGGCAATCGCACGCCGTCGGCTGAATTCAATATCCTCGTCGACCCCGAGGCTGCTGACATCGTGTTTCGCTGCGGCAGACCCATTACACAAATGGGTCTCGATGTGAGTCACCAGGTCTTGTCGACACGTGATCGTGTTGATCGCATCAAGGCGCTGGGTAACCCGGTTGCCGCTGCGACCGCAGCCATGTTGAGTTTTTTTGATCGCTACGACACAGAAAAATACACCTCGAAGGGTGCGCCCCTGCATGATCCCTGTACGGTTGCTTATTTGATAAAACCGGAATTATTTGCAGGCAAGCTTTGCAACGTATCGATTGAAACTCAGTCCGAATTGACGCTGGGACATACAGCCGTCGATTTTTGGTATGTCACAGATCGGCCTCGCAATACGAACTGGATCCACTCGGTCGATGCGGACGGTTTTTACGACCTGCTTATAGAGCGACTTGCACGCTTCGGCGACTGAACAAAGCCGCATTTGCGCTTAAGGAAGATGGAATGACGCGGGCAGAAGCTCGGCTATTGAGTAAGTCTTCCACTCCTTACTGTCATCGATAACAAGAATACGCGTGTGTTCGTCCGCAAATTCATGAATTCTCTGCCGACAGCCACCGCAGGGCGTGCACGGAGAATTGTCTTCATCACCACCGACAATCGCGATTACTGAAATTGTCCGCCCGCCGCTGGCGATCATTGCTGCTATCGCACCAGCTTCAGCACAACTGCCGAGCGGGTAGGCGGAATTTTCAACGTTGCAGCCAACATGCATGCGGCCATGTTCATCCAGCAGAGCGGCACCAACGTGATAGCCGGAGTATTCGCAATACGCCTGGCTTTGGATAGCGGCCGCAGCTTCGATGAGATCCTTGTCGCTTACTGTCATCGCCTAATCCTGCTTGCGCATCGGGTTGTTCGGGTGGGTTGTCCAGTTCGCTTTTTCCTTGCTAATGGCCTGGCCGGTTCTTGGATCTTCGCCATCACTCAGGTGGCGCATGCTGATACAACCGTCCACCGGACAAATGCTGACGCACAGGTTGCAGCCAACACACTCCTCGTCAATAACTTCAAAGTGACGTTCGCCATCGACGGTATGGGTTATCGCCTGGTGTGAGGTGTCTTCACAGACCACGTGGCAACGGCCACACTTGATACAAAGCTCCTGGTCTATGACGGCTTTTTCGACGTAGTTGAGGTTCAGGTACTGCCAGTCCGTAACGCTGGGCACGGCCTTGCCGACAAGCTCTGCCACGGAACTCATACCTTTGTCATCAAGGAACGTGCTGAGTCCGTCAGTCAGGTCATCAATGATCTTGAAGCCGTACACCATTGCGGCTGTGCAGATCTGCACATTGCTCGCACCTAATGCTAGAAAATCAACAGCGTCACGCCAGTCGCTAATACCGCCGATCCCGGAAACAGGCAGGTCTGCGGTGTCCGCATTGCGTGCAATTTCCGCAACCATGTTCAAAGCAATTGGTTTGACTGCCTCGCCACAGTAACCACCGTGCGTGCCCATGCCGTCAGTCGTCGGGTACATTGTGAGCGTGTCGTAGTTCACGCGCATGATTGAGTTGATCGTATTGATCAGTGATACGGCATCGGCACCGCCCTCTTTAGCCGCTTTGGCCGGCGGAAGTATACTCGCGACATTGGGGGTCAGCTTTACGATGACGGGAATGGACGCAGCCTTCTTGCACCATTCGGTGGTCATTTGAATGTACTCGGGTACCTGCCCTACGGCGGCACCCATGCCGCGCTCGGACATGCCGTGTGGGCAGCCGAAATTTAGCTCGAGTGCATCGGCGCCCGTGTCCTCGATCATCGGTATGTATTTCGCCCATGATGCTTCGTTCATTGGCAACATGACTGATACGACGAGAGCGCGGTCAGGCCAATCGCGTTTGACCTGGCGAATTTCATCGAGGTTTGTCTGCAGCGGCCGGTCGGTGATCAACTCAATATTGTTGAGGCCGATAACACGACGATCATTGCTGTGTATTGTGCTGTAACGCGGGCCACTGACATTAACGATGTGTGGGTCTTCGCCAAGCGTCTTCCATACAACGCCTCCCCAGCCGGCCTCAAAGGCACGATTGACGTTGTAGGCTTTGTCCGTTGGTGGCGCGGACGCAAGCCAGAAAGGATTCGGTGAGCGAATACCAAGAAATTCAGACGTCAGATTAGCCATTGGCCTATCTCCTTTTCGCTCAGGACCTGAGGTGGCGGTCAATCGACAGAGCGGCAAGCTTGCCATGTTGGACGGCCGAAACAGTCAGGTCGTCATCACCGCTAACACAGTCGCCGCCGGCCCAGACGCCTTCGATCGAAGTCGCTTGTGTCTCGTCGACCACAATCCTGCCGTATTGCAGCTCGAATCCTTTTAGCTCATTACCTAGTTTTTCATCGGCCAGTCGCTGTCCAATAGCTTTGAATACGACGTCGGCTTCGAGTACTGAAGATTCGCCGGAAGCCTTGAGAGTTCCTTCCTTATCGAGCTCAGTTCCCATGAGTTCAATTTCGATAACGGCGTCATGGCGTTTTAACCCGACTGGTTGTAACCAGTTATGAATGGCTACGCCGTTTGTTTTCGCGAGATTCTGTTCAAACGGACTAGCGCCCATTTGTTCTGGCCCGCGCCGGTACACTATGTCCACACGCTCGGCACCGAGGCGTTTGCTTTGCACTGCAATATCAATAGCTGTCATCCCACCGCCGATGACGACTACGCTGCGCGCAACCGGTAGTTCGCTCTTGTCATCGGCCTGGCGCAGCTCGGCAATGTACTCGATCGCATTCTCAATGCCCGGTACGCTGTCCAGATCATCGCCAAGCTCGTTCGCGGATCCCAAGCCAATGCCAAGGAAGACGGCGTCGAACTGCTTGCGAAGCTGTGCAAGTGTGAAGTCTGCGCCGAGCGTGACGCCGTTCTTTACGTCGATGCCACCGATTGACAGGATCCATTCGACCTCTCGCTGCGCGAAATTATTAGTGGTCTTGTAGGCAGCAATTCCATACTCATTGAGCCCGCCGAGTTTTTCGTCTTTGTCAAAAACGACAACGTCGTGGCCAAGAGTTGCCAGCCGATGTGCGCAGGATAGTCCCGCAGGTCCACCGCCAACGACAGCGATTTTCTTGCCGCTGGGTTTTGCGCGCTCGAACAATTGCGTGTCATCGTCGATGATCGGGTCGGTCGCGTAGCGTTGCAGCAGCCCAATTTCGACCGGTTTTTCTTCATGGTCATTTCTTACGCATGCCTGCTCGCACAGGACCTCGGTAGGACAAACACGAGCGCACATTCCGCCCATGATGTTTTCCCGGAAAATGGTCTGAGCTGAGCCCCGAACATTATCGCTGCGGATCTTCTGGATGAAGCCCGGAATGTCGATGCCGGTTGGACAGGCAGTAGTGCAGGGCGCGTCATAGCAAAAGTAACACCGGTCAGCTTCGATCAGAGCTTCCGAACGCGACAGTGGTGGATGCAGTTCGCTGAAATTCTTGTCGATCTCGTTTTTGTCGAGACGATGCGGTCGGATATGTGCGGGAGTTTGCGCCATAGTCTGCGTGCGCCTAGCGCTGCACCGGGACCGGTTCCGCCAGCTTGGTCTGTTTCTGCAGCGCGTCGTAGAACGGTGCAAATGCCGGGCGATCCACGTAGCGTCCCGCACCACGTTCAACATTGAGCTGACCATCGGCGAAGACCAGCTTGCCGCGGCTAATCGTATGCGATGCGCAACCTGTAACTGTCATTCCCTCGAAGATGTTGTAGTCAACTTTCTGCTGGTGCGTCTTCGCAGAAATAGTCTTCGTCGCGGCTGGATCCCAGACGACTATATCGGCGTCGGCACCAGCCGAGACACTGCCCTTGCGTGGATAGATGTTGAAGATCTGCGCCGTGTTGGCAGACGTAACTTTGACGAATTCATTCATTGTCAGCCGGCCCGTATTGACGCCCTGATCCCACAGCACTTCAAGGCGGTTCTCAACGCCAGCGGTCCCGTTCGGGATCAGTCGAAAATCATCCTTACCCATGGCTTTTTGATCGGCGCAGAAACAGCAGTGGTCGGTTGCCGTTGTCTGCAGATTGCCCGACTGCAGGCCGTGCCATAGCGCTTGCTGGTGTTCTTTGGAGCGAAACGGCGGGCTCATGACGTGGGCAGCCGCTGTATCAAAGTCCTTGTGGCGATAGACGGAGTCGTCGACCAGCAGATGACCCGCAAGCACCTCACCGAATACGCGTTGACCTTCGTTACGGGCGCGGGTGATGGCCTCGAGTGACTGCTTGCACGAGTTGTGCACGATATAGACCGGTACTTTCAGAACCTCGGCAATACGAATGGCACGATTGGCCGCTTCCCCTTCAACTTCGGGAGGCCGCGACAGAGGGTGAGCTTCAGGGCCGGTCATGCCTTTCTCATACAGTTCTTTTTGCAGGCGGAATACGAGCTCGCCGTTTTCGGCGTGCACGGTTGGTATCGCGCCAAGTTCGAGTGCTCGCGAGAAGCTGTTCACGAGAATTTCATCGTCAGCCATGATGGCGCCCTTGTACGCCATGAAATGCTTGAAGCTGTTTACACCGTGCTCGCGTACCAGCGTTCCCATGTCGGCGTGTACCGAATCATCCCACCAGGTAATCGCGACATGCAGGGAGTAGTCGGCCACGGACTTCTCGGCCCACTCACGCCACTGTTGATAGGCTTCCATGACGTTCTGTTGCGGATTAGGAATAGCGAAGTCGATGATCATGGTTGTGCCACCGGCAAGCCCCGCGGCCGTTCCCGAATAGAAATCTTCGGTCGTAACGGTGCCCATGAACGGCAACTGCATATGCGTGTGTGGGTCTATGCCGCCAGGCATGACGTACTGGCCGCCAGCGTCAACTATTGTCGCTCCTGTCGGCGCCTTCAGTCCTTCGCCAACCGCGGTAATCAAACCATCTTCACACAGCACGTCTGCTCGGAAAGTACTATCCGCATTGACGACGGTGCCACCTTGAATCAGTACGCTCATGATGAACTCCGAATTTCATTTCTTGCGACGATGTAATAGATAAGGCCGCCTAGTATAGATCCTGTAAACCAGCCATACGCATAAAACCAGCTTAGCTCGCCGGTCGTAATAGCAATAATTGTTAATCCAACGGGAATTAAAAACGCAGTAAAGCCCGCTTTGTTCCACGCCGGATAGCCGGCGTTGTCCTGGTAAAGGGCCAGAAGGTCGTACGATTGTTTCTTGATCAGAAAATAATCGACGATCATGATGCCGGCAATGGGTCCGAGCAGGCTTGAGTACCCCAGCAACCAGCCGGTATAGAGGCTTTCAACACTGACATCGGTGTCCAGCCAGCCCAGTCTTTTCAACAGCTCCCAACTCATCAGCACGATGCCGATAATGCCGGTCAGAATGACTCCTTTGTTTTCGTTGATGAGTTTGGGCGCAATATTTTGAAACACGTTGGTTGGTGAGACGATGTTCGCTGCCGTGTTTGTCGATATGGTGGCAAGGATGATCATCAGCATCGCCAGGACAACCCACACGGGGCTATCAATTTTGCCGATCAGCGAAATCGGCTCCGAGATGGTTTCACCGACCAAATTGAAAGATGCCGCAGTTAGCACGACCCCGAGCCCGGCGAACAGAAGCATTGTCAGCGGCAGGCCGATAATCTGTCCGATGACCTGCGAACGCTGAGTTCTTGCAAAGCGACTGAAATCCGGAATATTCAGGGATAGTGTCGCCCAAAATCCCACCATTGCGGTGAGCGCGCTCATGCCGATTTTGATGAACGACGAACCTTCGGGCCGGGTCGCGGGAACGGCAAGTAGTTCACTGATCGAAATCTTGGGCATTGCCCATACGAGCAAGCCGATGGCGACGATAAGCAACAGCGGCGCCGCGAGTGCTTCCAGGAGTTTGATTGACTCCGCCCCCCTGATCACGACGGCAATATTCGCAACCCAGAAAATGAAAAACCCGACAACAACACCGGCTTCTCCGAGCGCGGACCAACCTGGAATCAAAGTGTCGAACAAGATGTCGATCGCTATACCGCCAAATAATGTCTGTATCCCGAACCAGCCACATGCGACGACCGCTCTTATCAATGACGGAACATTTGAACCAATGATGCCGAATGACGCGCGCATTACGACCGGGCACGGTATGCCGTAGCGAGTTCCTGGATAAGCATTAAGCGTCAATGGAATCAAAACGATGACGTTAGCTACGAGAATCGTCCACAGTGCCTCGCTGACAGACAGGCCGAAGCCCGCAGTAAGCACTCCACCCAGCGTATACGTCGGCACGCAGATAGCCATGCCGACCCAGAGCGATGCGACGTTCCAGCGCGTCCAGGTTCGCTGTGATGCTCGCGTCGGTGCGATGTCTTCGTTGTAGCGGGGGCTGTTGGCAATATCATCGCCAACGTCGAGCTCGATGTGCTCGCCGACTTGCCGTAACTTACTGACCGATTCAGCCATCTGTTAGCGGACCGTATGTCTCGGGTCGGCGATCACGGAAGAACTGCCAGGTGTTGCGAACTTCGCGCACCATGTCGAGATCGATTTCGTGCACGAGCAGCTCGTCGTCGCCGTAGCTGGCCTGCGCTTCGATCTGGCCGCGCGGGTTAACAATATAACTCGAGCCGTAAAATTCGCCCATGTTGTGTGATGACGCCCATGGCTCCTCGCTACCTACGCGATTGATTGCGCCAATAAATATTCCGTTGGCTGCGGCTGATGCCGGTTGCTCGAGCTCCCACAGGTACTTGCTGAGTCCGGCAACGGTTGCTGATGGGTTGACGATGTACTCAGCACCGTTCAGGGCCAATGCCCGCCAGCCTTCAGGGAAGTGACGGTCATAACAAATATACACGCCGAGTTTGAGGTAGGCCGTTTCAAAGACCGGCCAGCCTGAGTCGCCCGGTTTGAAGAAGAACTTCTCGTAAAAACCGGGATCAACCTGTGGAATATGAGTCTTGCGATACTTGCCGAGATAGGATCCGTCGGCATCGATGACAGCGGCCGTGTTGTAGTAGACACCCGGCATGGTCTCCTCGTAAACAGGAACGACGATGACCATGCTGTATTTCTTCGCATACTCCATCATCAATTTCGTCGTATAGCCGTCGGGGATGTTCTCAGCTGCCGCATACCATTTTCTATCCTGGCTCGGGCAGAAATAGGGTTGCGTAAAAACCTCCTGAAAACAGAGTACCTGCACACCCTGGGCCGCGGCATCTTCGATATACGGAATATGGGCTGCGATCATCCGGTCACGGATTTCGAGGGGCTCCATCGAGCCGTCGCCTTTGAGTCCCATTTGAATCAGACCACACTTAACTTTTGCCATGACTAACCTCGCGCTTGATTCACTGTCGCCGACAGTGAGTTCTTTTTCTTTTCAAGGTGTTACTGAATTTTTGAACCCTCAAGAGTACGCTTTTTTGGCTACAGTTGCGACGTCCAGGAACCGTGCATCGGGCCTGGCAGTATGTACCAGCCCTTGCCCCAATACTCTGAATGCTTCCGGACCAGCTCCAGGCGGCTTGCTGCGGTCGCCGGTTCGGTGCAGGGGCCATACAGCTTCGTGCGAACGCATGGTACGAAATCACCGAGGTCGTCACCGAACAACATAATGATTCGATGGGTCTTCGCAATGTAGTCTCGCCTGGCGATTTTCGCTCTGTCCCAGCCGCGTTCCTCGGACAACAGAATATGTGCGGCATCAGTCTCGATGCCGAGTTCACCTAGGTCGCGAATCGCTGATTTCCGTTGCGGGCAGGGATCAGCACTGCCGTCGATCGGCCTGCAAGGGCGATTGGTAACAAAAAACACGTCCACGCCAGCTTCTCGAGCGGCCGTGATGAACTCCACAACACCCGGTACCGGTTCCGAAAAATGCTCCTCATTCCATTTCTCGAGCTTTGACTGCGACATCGGTCGCTCGAATGCAATTTGAAATTTTGCGTTGTTCATTACCGTTTCATCGACGTCGAGAATCACCGCGGTCGGCAAAGCCCCTGCGTCTTGCTGACCCGGGTGTGCACTCCACGACGGGTTTTCGATAAACTCAGCGAGCGAATCAGTGGCAGACTGGTAAACCTGCCTGGTCAGTGCCTCGTACTCAGCGGCATGATTGACCCAGAGCAAACCCAGATCCCTGTCCGGCGCGTTAAATGCCGGCGGCGTCGCACACGATGTAACAACGAGCATTGAAATGAAGACAAGAATTGAACGAAGCATGGCGAGAACCCTGTTAGTAGCAGCAATGTTTCTCGCGGCCTGTGCCGCGACCCCTGAGTCTACTGCAGAGAAAAGTACGGGGCTTACCTTTATTCACCTGAACGACACTTATCGAGTCGGCGCCGTCGAAGACGGCAAGCTCGGTGGATTTGGCCGCGTCGTTACGACAATTCGCGAAGCGCAGGCAGAGGGCAGGGAGGTGCGCGTGCTGCATGGCGGTGACCTGCTGTATCCGTCACTCGAGAGCCAGTTATGGAATGGGCTGCAGATGGTCGAGGCACTTAATTATGTCGACGCTCTCGCACCTGTATATTTTGTGGCCGGCAACCATGAATTCGATCGGCGTACTCCAGAGCACCTTATCAATGCGCTTCGCGAATCCAGGTTCGACTGGCTCGGTGATAACTACCGCTTTAACACCGGAGATGCTGCGGCGGATGCGATGCTGCTGTCCGGTTTTACCTTTGAATATGCCGGCAAAAGCATCGGGATTTTTTCGTTGACGTCGCATGTTGAAGATGGCGGCAATGATCGCGACTACGTGACCGTCGACAAGGATTACCTGGGTGTGGCGAAGCGCGTTATCGAAGACTTCGAATCGCGTGGTGTCGATCTGATAATCGGGCTGACGCATTTGTACATGGCGACTGACCGGCAGGTCGCGGAACTCAGACGGGATCATCCGACGCTGGCATTCGTTGTTGGCGGCCACGATCACGAACCCGAATTCAGCGAACAGACCGGATCTACTGCAGCCGTGATGAAAGGTGCTTCCAACGCCAGGGCAATCTGGCGCATCGACGTCGATTTCGACGCCGCAGGAGTTGGACACATTGATGTCCACATGCTGAACCTTGGCCAGGGCGTGGCTATAGATCCTGACTACGAGCTTATAAACCGCAAGTGGCGCGCCCGCCTGCTTGCGCTGTACCCATTTCTTGAAGCAAAAGTGGGCGAAGCTGCGTTTCCTATGGATGCGACGGAAGAAACGACTCGCTCGCAGGAAACGGCCTGGGGGAATTTCATCGTCGACCAGATGCTCACGGCTTTCGGGACACCGGCGGCGGATTTCGCATTCATTAATAGTGGCACACTGCGCATCGACGACTTCATTGCCGATGACATTACGTTTGAGGATATCGGCAGGACTTTTGGCTTTTCATCTTATTTGCGGTACATGACGATTAGTGGGGACGAATTCAGCCGTGTGATGGAGGCCGGGTTTCGCGGCGCCGGCGGTAGTCAGGGTTACTTTCCGCAAATTGCCGGTTTTCGCGTCTGCGTAGACCGTAGCAGGGTAGTCGGCCAACGCATTGTCAGTCTGCAGGTGCCGGTGGGCGGCAATTGGCAGGAGATAGATTCAGCAAGGGAATACACACTTGTCGTTCCCGACTTCCTGTATAACGGCGGCGACGGTTATGAGCTACCGCAGGACAGTCCGGTGTCGCGGCCTGGGTCGGAACTCAAGTACCTCGTCCTCGACGGGATCCTGAGGGCTCAGTCGGAAGGCCGGTCGATTGGCGCACCCGTCGATCCTGGCAAGCCAAGAATAGAGGTTCACGAGGAACCGGTTGCGCAATGTTTCAGCGGAAATTGAGTCCGAAGGCTAACGTGGCAAAAATACAACATGCGTCTATTACGTATGCGCGCGACACCTCGAAAGGCCCCAATGTCGCGTGTCAGACCTGATCGAGAGCCAGGCACCGCTGAGCGCGGCAGCTGTAAACCTGGACACTTTTAATCCATATTCAATAAAAACAAGGGCTTGACGAGGCAAGTGCAAGTGCTTGTCGAATAAGACTATCGGCGATGCTCAATGCTTATATGGCGCATCGCGCGGCGTCGAAAAGCCGATTTTGACGTCGATATTTCCAGTCCTTGCCAGACGCAGCAAACAAACTTGTCAGCCTGTATTCAAAGAGCGACAATGGCGTCCATTATCGGCAGGCTCAACTTGCGGCTGTTGTTTTTGTCCGACAAGACGCTGTTGCGCCGATGCCTGTCCAGAAATGCAATAAAAACCGTTCCACTCGAATAAGTAGAGGAAAACCCAATGAACAGATTTTTTAGTAAGCTTTTGCCGCTTGCTGCGCTATTAGTCGTGCCAATACTGGCGCAGGCGCAGGATACGTCTTCATCGATGCGCGGCAGGATTCTCGATGACACAGGCGCGCCGGTCGCGGGCGCTGCAGTCGTTATTCAGGATTTGCGCACAGGCAGTCAACGCCGTTTGCAGTCCAACGATACCGGAACGTTTCTCGCAACCAACCTGGCGGTTGGTGGACCGTACACAGTCACGGTCAACAACGAGCAAACAGTAGAAGTCGCTTCAATTTCCCTGGGCGAGACCTACAACCTGACAGTCCGCCTCGGCGAAGAGATCGAGGAAATCGTCGCTCTTGGTCAGATGGGCCAGGCATTTGAAGTCACATCGGGACCGACAGCGACCTTTGGCGAATACGATCTGGATAGCGCGGTTGCATTCAATCGCGACATTAAAGATGTCTATGGAATCGATCCGCGGCTTAACCTTGATGGGTTCGAGATCAACTGTGCTGGTAAGCACCCACGCTTTAACAACATCACTCTGGACGGTGTTAGCCACCAGGATCGTTTCGGCTTGAACACAAACGGATATTCAACTGCTACAGGCATGCCGTTTCCGTACGATGCAATCCAGCAGGTATCTGTCGAACTTGCGCCATTCGATGTTAAATACGGCGGCTTTTCTGCCTGTAACATCAATGCCGTCACCAAGTCGGGCTCTAACGAGTGGGAGGCGAATGTCTTCTACGAGTACACAACCGAAAGCATGAGAGAAGATAAGCTCGACGGTCTGGATCTCAGCGGAGAGCCTTACAAGGAAACGAAGCAAGGCTTCAGTGTTGGCGGTCCGATCATCAAGGACAAGCTGTTCTTCTTCGTTGCCTATGAAGAACAGGAAGAGCCGAGATTCCTTGCTGCCGGCTACGATGGATCAGGCAATGGCGAAGAGCGTCCGTGGCTGTCGCAATCTGATTACCAGCGCGTGCTGAATATTGCTGAGAATATCTATGGCTTTGACCCGGGTGGTCAGGGTCAGGATGGCGCCCAGACGGCAGAGAACTTCTTCGTTCGCCTGGACTGGGACATCAACGATAACCACAATCTCGCGGCTATCTACAACGACTACGATGGCGTGCAGTCACGTTCGTCCGATAGCGATCCGTACGAATTCGAGTTTTCCAATCACTTTTATGACAAGGGATCTGTCTCGAAGACAACCACCCTGATTCTCGATTCGCAGTGGAGCGATGCGTTGTCGACGCAGTTGTACTTTACGGATACGCGGATGGATGATTCGCAGGTAACCGTAGGACCGAAGGACATTGGTGATCATCAAATCAACGTCAACGGTTTCGACAACATCATTTACCTTGGTGCGGACGACTCGCGCCAGGCGAATAAGTTGTATACAGACTCACAACTTTTCAAGATGTCAGGGCAATACCTGATTGGCGACCATGTCGTTAGCGCGGGTTTTGAGACCGAGGAACTCGAGGTCTTCAACATCTTCGTGCAGCATTCGCGCGGCGGTGAGTGGGACTATCGTGACTCGTCCTTCGGTTCTAACGATCCGGCTTGTGCTGCGTTGACGGCTCAGGAACGCTTTGACAACACCGTAGTTGTCGGCGCTGGTGGCGCTAATTTCACCTGTCAGCCTGACGGCATCGACCATTTCGAGCTTGGGCGTCCCTACCGCGTCTACTACGGTAGTGGTGGCGGTACCAATGATCCGAATGATGCGGCTGCGAACTTCATCAATACGCAAAACGCCTTGTATATTCAGGACGAAATCTACTTCGCCGACAACGATTTCACGCTAACGGCTGGACTGCGTTACGAATGGATCGATAGCAGCGATTCGCCGACATACAATTCGACTCTGTCGAATGCTATTGGCGTGCGCAACGATAGCGGTCTCGATGGCGTTGACATCCTGATGCCTCGTGTTGGTTTCACGTGGGGATATCGTGATGACCTGACGCTGCGTGGCGGCCTTGGCCTGTATTCGGGCGGTAACCCGAATGTCTGGCTGGGTAATGCGTGGAGCCGGGACGGCATCACGAACGTGCAGGTGCGGGAAGATTACTTCCACGCCTTATCGATATTCGATGGTGGTATCCCGACAATCGCCGGCCCGGTCGGTGGCGCTATTCCTCAGGTTTTATACGATGAGGTTGCCGCGGTCTCAGGTGATGAGGGCTCGTTCTTCTTCAATAACCTGATCGATCCCAACTATGAAGCGCCGCAGGAATGGAAGCTCGCTCTGGGCGGTACATGGGATATGCCATGGGCCGGTATCACAGCCGATATCGACTTCATGTATACGCGTCTCGAAAAAGGGGCTATCTACATTGATATGTCGCAGGAGCACCTCCCCGGCAACGATACGCTGGCTGGCGCACCAATCTACACGGCTATACCAGGCGCTGGTGAAGGTAACCTGATGCTGACCAACGCAAGAGCAGATGGCGATGGCACAGTGTTCTCGGCTGTCTTCAAGAAGGATTTCGACTGGGGACTTGATCTGATGCTTGGCTACGCCCGCACCGACGTCAAGGACGCCGGACCGATGGCGTCATTCACCGGAGAGTCGAGTTACAACAATGTTGCAACGAACGACATCAATTACCCGCGAGCAGCTACCGGTAACTACAACGTAAAAAGCCGGGTAACATTGCGTGCGAGTTTTGCGCGTGAGTTCTGGGGTGACAATACAACACGATTCACGATGATGGGCTACTACAGCACCGGTCAGCCGGGTACCTACACGATGGTTTCCGACGATGTGTTGCAGGTTGGCTTCTCAAGTCGTCACCTGTTGTACGTGCCGGATGGCCCGAGCGACCCGAATGTCATATTCGATCCTGGCTTCGACCAGGCGGCGTTTTTCGACTGGGCCAGCAAGCGTGAACTCAAAGGCGGTACGTTCGTCGGGCGCAACAGTCAGACGTCGAGAGCCAACTCACGCATCGATCTGCGCGTCGACCAGGAGATTCCGCTGGGCATGGACGACCTCAAAGCGCGTGCATTCCTGAAGATCTACAACTTCACGAATATGCTCAATAGCGACTGGGGCCGGGTGTACGACGCGGCGTTTAGTTCGCAGGGCGTTGTCGACGTATCGCTTGATCCGTCAGGTGCGTATATCTTCGAGGAGTTCAGCGAAGGAAGTCTCTCGGATCTGCAATCATTCTCCTCGCTGTGGGAGATGCGTCTTGGACTCGAGGTGAACTTCAACTAGGACGTTATGCTTGAAGCTTCAAAGGCCAGCCTTCGGGCTGGCCTTTTTTTATGGGCGCGGTTCGAGCGTCACTGCGAGTGGCCAATGATCGGACACCCCTGTTCCGGCTGCAGAATTGTATCGGTTTGGCGTATTGTTTTCGCTGACCTGGTCCGGGTTTCGATTCGCCAGATGCACGGAACCAGCACGAACCTGCCAGGTTGTCTCTGCGCTGCTGGCCGGTGAAAAGAGAATCATATCCAGGAAAGACCAGTTGTCGTCCCTGGCATAGTAGTAAGTGCCCGGGCAATCCGTGCAGGCATCATTGGAAATCATCCAGAACGGTCGCGCATATTGCGCCAACAGGTTCTTCTGCGCATCTTCAGTACTGGTCGTATTGAAATCGCCCGCGGCGAAGACGTTGTGCTCGGGCGGCAAATCGTCTTGCAGGGCTGCGAGATGTTCGTAGGCGAGTACACGCATTTCGGTCGGGTGATACGGCGCTGGAAAATGCACGGCGAAACCGGTCAGCAAGGAACCATCAGGCAGTCTAAACGTGGCTTCGAGAACGCCGCGCGTATCGCCGGCACGTTCAGGAAACTCGTCCAGTACAAGTGGGTGCAAAATGGCTGGTTCTGCGAGCGGTAGTCTGGACAAGAATGCGCTGTCTATGCCGCGGGCATCGGTGCCTTCGATCAATATCGCCGGCAAATAACCATTGTCAGCCAGGTACTCGTTGCGCAATCGCTCCAGGATTGCGATGTTCTCAACTTCCTGCACGGCGATGATGTCAGCACCGCGTCCGTTATCGACCTGCTTGATCGTATCCGCAATTACCGACAGCTTGTGATCTACTGCTGCGTCGCTCCAGTCCAGATTCAGGCATTCGTCACGCCAGGATTCAACCGGGATCTCGTTGCACGCGGCGATATGGGCTTCGGACTGCTTCGCTTCGAGTGGCAGATACGCCTTGTCATCTTTTGCCGGGTCATCGATGTTGTCGAACAGGTTTTGAAAATTCATGGTCATGATGCTGACCGATTGCGCGGGAGCCGCGAACAGATTGAGGTCGATGCGCAGAATAATTGCGTTGGAACCTTCAAATGTGACAAAAACACTTTTGCCGTCCGCGCTGATTACGACCGATTCAGCCTTGTCGAAATCACCGACGCTAATTGCAGCGGGGCGCGTCTGGAAGGCCTCGAACCAGGTGCTGTCCTCCGCGCGCCTGTAATAGTAGACGCCGCCGTAGGTGAGGATCACCGCCGCGCGCCCATCCGCCGCAATGTCCATGGCTGTCGGCTGCCAGAACCATTTGTCGGTTGCAGGTGCGAACTCGACATCCCGACGAGAAGGCTGTGGCAGGCTGCGAACCGCACCGAGTGGTTTTGCTTCTTGTCGGCCGTCCGTCTTTGGGCGCAGCGGCAGCTCGTACAACACGGCCGGGATTTCGCGTTTGCTGAGGACGAGAATCCGCCCATTGTCGCTATCGACGGTCAGCGATTCAGCATCGCGGGGGCCTTTGGGATAGCTGAAGTCAAAGCTCCAGGCAATCTCGGTTTCGCCCTGATCGGGTTCAGGTTCCTCTACGACATAGATGGTTACATCCCTGCGTTTGCCGTCGTTGTCGCCGATATCAGCGATCAGCAGGTACGGTTTGCCATCCAGGGTAAACGACGCGATGTCTTCCCAGTCGACATGCTTCGCGCCGTCGACCTTGATGCGACCCAGATCCCTGCCGGTACTATCGATAGCGTAAAGGCGTGGTTTGCCGCTGTCATTGACCAGCCAGTAAACGTCTTCTCGCCGTTGCGAGCGGGTGATACCGCTGGCCTCGTTAAGTGCTTTCGCGTGCAGGCGGCCAGCAAGGACCGTTGTAGGGAGGTGCTGCTGCGTTTCCGGTTCGGGGTCTGACGGTTGTGCACAGCCCGCGAAACCAGGAACCGCGACGAGAGATATCAGTTGCAGGAGATAGCGCATGCTGCCGATCGTAGCTATTCAATGTGATGCAGACAATAAAAAAAGGCTGCAAATAGCGGCCGCTAAACGGTATCGTAGAGGCTATGACAGCCAAACATATGAATGCAGCACCCGGCGATTTCGCCGAGACAGTGCTTATGCCCGGAGATCCGCTGCGCGCGCAGTACATCGCAGACACCTATTTCGACAATTCAAGGCGCGTCACGGATGTGCGAAATATGTGGGGATTTACGGGTGAATACAATGGACACCCGATATCGGTGATGGCGCACGGCATGGGTATCCCGTCAGTGTCGATCTATTGCACCGAGTTGATTGCCAATTACGACGTCAAGCGAATCATACGAGTTGGCAGTTGTGGGACTTCGCATCCGGACGTCAGGTTGCGCGACATTATTATCGGTATGGGTGCGTCAACTGACTCGGGCGTTAATCGCATGCGTTTCGGAGGCTATGATTTCGCCGCGATCGCCAGCTTCGACCTGGTCAAGAAGGCGGTCGAAGCTGCAGAGCATCAGAGTGTGCGCTTTCATGTGGGTAATATTTTCTCCGCGGACCTTTTCTACACACCCGATCCGGACATGTTTGAGACGATGGCAAAATACAATGTCTACGGCATTGAGATGGAGGCGGCTGGCATCTATCCAATAGCGGCTGAGAATGGCGTCGAAGCATTGGCGATTTGCACGGTCAGCGACGACATACCGTCTGGAAAAGCACTGTCAACGGAGGATCGGCAAACGACCTTCGACGAGATGATTGTCGTAGCACTCGAGACCGCAATCGCCTGAGGTTTCCCGACGAGAGGCCCCGCTGGTGCCTTGTACGACTAGGTTTCAGGCAGTAACTTTATATTACAAAGTATAATTTCAGGATCCGTGGCGATCTTTGTCTGACGTTGAAATAATACTTTATATTATGAAGTAAATGTATTGGCACCGTCGACAATACCGACAACGATTGATCGCACCGGTGCAGCATCGTTGGCGAGGATTTGACGGGCTCCGCTGCCTTCGTCAAGGATCAGAACAGTCTCACCCTGGCCCGCGCCAACGGTGTCAATCGCGATGATATAGCCACCGGTGCCCCGACCATCCGCATCGAGCCGCTCTGCAACGAGCAGCGTACGCCCCTCGACGATAGGGTGGTGGATCGTCGAGACGACGCTGCCGGTAATGCGACCGAGGATCATCAGGCGAGATCCTCCGGAGGGTAAAGCCTCACCTCGTCGACGAGGCCAACAATGGCGTCGTCGACCGGCACAAAGGACGGCTCGAGCGTCAGCGCAGCTTCACGGCTCGCAACCCAATAGATCACCTGGCCGGGACCCGCCATGCGAGTGCCGTCGGCACAAACCAGCGGCGCACCCTCGGGCTTGCCCTGGCGGTCGAGTGGCTGCACCCACAGCAATGGTGTGGCGGACAGTTCCTCAACCAGTGCTGCGGGAACGACAGTTCCAATTACGCGTCCCAGGAGCATGCGACCTCCTCAGGGTATTCCGCGCTGGCCAGTTCAAAAGCAGGGCAGGAGCCGAAGCGCGTGCCGTGATCCAACAGCCGGCGCAGGTCAGGATCGAGCCGCGGTAGCAAGGTCTTCGCCAGAAGCTGATCGCCGGCTCTTTCGGTGCAAATGCTGAGCGCTGTTTCGGCATCAGTAAGGTCGCCGCTCATCAGTGCGAACGCGTGGCCACCGAGGTCATCGCCGAGGCGAATTTCCGCAAGCATGACCGGCGTGCTCTTGATCGCAGCATCGATCGCGCCCAGCAGGGCGGGTGAGGAACGGGTCTCAACTAATGCCAGTGCGTCGCCCTGCATGTCTCGCCGCGTGCCCAAAACCGCGTCATGCAGGGCAGGGTGGACGTCGCCGAGGAATACGCTGCCAGTCAGGTGCTGCTTGGCGTTGCGCTGTCGTGTTCCGGCCAGAAAAGCTTCTTCCGTGCTGGCGACGCTGCCACCAACCAGAATCAGGAAGCGACCCGGGTGAATCGTCCCGCAGCGAAGCAGCGCGATGGGCGCTTGTTTGACCATCAGATCGCTTGCCAAAACGCCGGCAGCGATCGTCTCGAATTCCAGTAGCGCCAGGGCTCCGTGACGTTTCATTTTCTGCGACACGCGATTTATACGATACGGAAGTGATCGACGAGGACACAACGGCGCAGCCGACTGAAGGCAACAGGTCCGGTGAGTCCCTCGCCAGTGGGGCTGGCGATCGTAAAGCTGCAGTGACCTTCGCCCCCTTCGCCCAGACCGGCATAGAACGGGCCATTCTTGGTGAAAATACTGGTGTTGATGGTTCGTGCCATGCGACTCAATGCATCGATGTCGCGCGAGTACATACCCGCCGAGTGGCCGAAGCCGTGTTCCGCTTCTTTTGCCAGCTCAATCGCCCGATCAACGTCGGCGACGGAGGTCACCGGCAATACCGGCATCATCTGCTCGGTCCAGATCAGGGGGTGATCATTGGGGACTCGTGCGACCAGAAGAGGTGGATCGCCCGCAGCGGAAATGCCGGCTCGTTTGAGAATCTCGCCGGCGTTCTTGCCGATGAGGTCTTTCTCCATGACTGCGCGTCGCCGTGGGCCGCGTTGCTCGCTGAAGATTGCCCGTTCCACACGATGCAGCTCACCTTCGTTTAACAGGTAGGCACCGTGTTGTTTCATTTGCTGCAGCAGTTCGTCGACAATGCTCTCGACGGCGATAACTTCCTTCTCGTCCACGCACACGATGTTGTTGTCGAAGGAGGCGCCCGCGACGATGTTGCGGCCGGCGTGCGCAAGATCGGCGGTTGCATCGACAACGACCGGCGGGTTACCCGGGCCGGCGCAAATGGCACGCTTGCCACTCGTCATTGCCTGACGGACAACGCCACTGCCGCCGGTTACAGCGAGAATGCGCACGCCTGCGTGGCCCATGAGTGCCTGCGCTGACTCGATCGTCGGTTCGGCGACAGCACTGACCAGGTTGGCCGGGCCACCACCGCGAATGATTGCGTGGTGCAGTAGCCTAATATTGGCCATTGAACATTCGCGGGCGCCGGGGTGTACGTTGAATACAACGCTGTTGCCCGCCGAGACCATTGCAATGGTATTGCAGATGATCGTGGAAGTCGGATTGGTGGTCGGGGTAATAGCGCCGATTACGCCGTAAGGCGCATATTCGGTGAGCGTCAGTCCATTGTCCCCGGTGACCGCATGTGGCGTGAGCACTTCGGTTCCGGAAGTCTTGCGTGTAACCAGGCGGTTCTTGATGATCTTGTGCTCGACCCTGCCAAGCCCGGTCTCTTGCTGGGCATGGCGCGCGAGTTGCTCGGCGTGCTCGAGCATGGACTCCCGAATCGAGGCGATTATCTTTTTCCGGCCTTCGAGCGACATGCCGTCGAGTTCGCGGTACGCAACATTCGCCGCTGCGACCGCATCATCGACAGTGGCAAACACGCCCTCACCCAGCGCCGCGCGAGGCGCGCTCGCTGGCGCGCTGCGCACCGCCGCGGTTATGTGCGGCTTATCGGTCGGCGGAGCGCCAAGACGTTCGGCGAGGCGGGTGGCAATGACATCCACCTGCCGGTCGGTCAGGAGGCCTGCGTTTCCGCCCGGTCGGCTCATCAGTCAGCCTCCCCCTTGCGGTATTTCTCGTCGCCCTCGATCTCCCAGCTGTCGACGATTGCCATGACGACTGCGTCAACGGGTTTATTGTCGGTGGCGGCTGTCTGGCGCGCGGACGAACCGCTGGCGAAAAGCACCATTTCGCCGACGCCGGCACCGACGGCGTCCACGGCTACTACCGAGCCGCCGGCGGGTTTGTTGTCGTGGCCCCAGAGGCCCAACATCAGGAACTTGAATCCCTGCAGCTTGGAGTCCTTTTCGGTGGCAACAACGGTACCGAGCACTTTCGCGAGTTTCACGGCTGCTCCTATTTGCTAGTGACTACTTCTTTTTTGCCGCTTCCGGGTCGCGACCCAAAGGTATCGTCATGTCGACGCCGGTGTGCGGGCGTGCGATCACATGCACAGCCACCACGTCACCAACGCGGGCACCAGCGGTTCGGCCGGCATCACACGCGGCTCTGACCGCCGCGACATCGCCGCGCACGACAGCGGTCGTGTAGCCGCCACCGGTTTTCTCGTAGCTAACGAGTTCGACCTTCGCCGCTTTTACCATTGCGTCGGCCGCCTCCACCATGGCCGGAAAACTCCGGCATTCGATCATTCCTAATGCTTCTGACATCGCTATGCTCCTCGCGAATCGGGCTTATCTGCCCTGGTTAATCTATGTAGTAACTAATTGTTCGACTTGCCCGTGACGGCATTAATCGCCTGCGTTGCCGCTTCGTGAGCGACCACCACATCTTTTTCCTCGCCGCCGATGTAAACGCGGCCAAAGCTGCCGACTGCTCGTACTTCGAGGATATTGATATCTGCGGCCTTCTCGGCCTCGTTAGCTGCCAGAGCCGCGTAGGCTGCCGGTTCGACTTCGAGTACGAACAACGTCTGCCCGGCCAGAATCATGTTGCCGTGTCGAAAGCGGTTGATCAGCATTGTCTGCGTATCTTCGAGGTGGCGCACTACCTCGTTAGAAACGACGCGCGGTTTGTGGCGATCCTTTTCTTCGAGGCCGAGGGCGTCGAGAATCGCTTGTCCGGCCTGGCGGACATCGGCCTGGCTGTCTGAGTGAAGTTCAAGCATGCCGTAGTGCCGCTCGACGATCTGCATGCCCGGTGTCACATCCGTGGACTTTAGGGCCACATCAAGAATGTGATTGATTGCCATGCCGGGAGCAATCTCGACGAACAGGCTCGCCTGGCCGACCTTGGGAAGGTAACCCTTCGAGATCGTCGCCTGAAAGGAGGCGAACTGCGGCTGCAACGAGTCCAGAAAAACATAAGCTCTAAGGTCGACCATCGATTTAACTCCTCAAGCGCTGACGCTTGTCGATTTTGCTTCTCGCACGATGCCAATACTGGCACTTGCACCGAGACGGGTGGCTCCCGCCTCGATCATAGCCTTGGCATCGCTGTAAGAACTGATTCCACCGGAGGCCTTGACCTCCATACCGGCGCCGCGCACGACCTCGGCCATAAGTGCCACATCGCTCACGGTGGCGCCACCGGTCGAAAAGCCGGTAGACGTCTTGACGAAGTGTGCTCCGGCCCGGCGTGCCAGTTCCGAGGCGCGCCGCTTTTCGTCGTCGGACAGAAGTGCAGTTTCCAAAATAACCTTGCACACCGCATTGCCGTCGACGCAGTCTTCGACCACGGCCTGGATGTCGCGAAACACAAGCTCGTCATTGCCGCTCTTAAGTGCGCCTATATTGATGACCATGTCGATCTCACGGGCGCCGTTACGGATGGCGCGGCGGGCTTCCATGGCCTTGATCGCGGGCTCGTTTGCCCCGAGTGGGAAACCGACAACGGTACAGGTAAGCACTTCGCTGCCACGCAGCATCTCAGCTGCCAGCGGCACCCAGGTCGGATTGATGCATACCGAACGGAAGTTGTATTCGAGAGCTTCGGCACAAAGTTTGCGAACCTGTTCTTCGGTCGAAGCGGGTTTAAGCAGCGTGTGGTCAATATAGCGGGCGAGATCGCCGGGAATGCTGCCTGGCCGCTCGGCCGGTGCGACGCTGGTTAGCCCTGTGGCACCGAGCCGCACGAACTCCCTCGCTGCCTCGGGATTGTCGCCAACACAATCGCCGTTCGGTTTGTTGCTGGATATAGGCCCCAGTATCTGATGCAGGCGATCGACCACCTTATCAATGTCCTGATCCGACAATTGCAGGTCGCCGGCATCCTCGGCAAACATTGCAACTCGATTCAGATGCCGTGGTTCGGTGCAGTCGGTTGCAAGCCACACGTCGACAATCTGTTTCGCGAGTCCTGCGCCAATAAGGCCGGCGCCCAGAGTTAGCACATTGGCGTTGTTGTGCTCGCGGCTGTTGCGCGCGCTGGAGAGATCATAGGCCAGCGCCGCCCGAACATCCGGTACCTTGTTCGCGACCATGCACGAACCAATTCCGGCACCGTCAATCATAATGCCAACGTCCGCGTTGCCCCGTGAAACTGCATCGGCAACGGCACGGGCGAAGAGCGGATAGTCGACCGCTTCACGAGATGAAGTTCCGACATCCTGAACCTGGTGCCCGGCCTCACGCAGATGCGTTAAGAGCTCAGTCTTGAGGTCGTAACCACCGTGATCGGCGCCCAGCGCAATTCTTTTTGGCTTGTTCATGACCATACCGCCGCATCATCTCGCTGCTCCGAACGCTGAACCGCAGGAGTCGCGCCTGGTCCGGCATCCAGAACCGCCTGTAACTTCATAACGTAAAGCCGGAGGCGCTCAAGCCCGAGCTCAGTGATGCGAAACTCAGTGACTGTGCGCCGCCCCTTTTTTCCCTTGCCTATTTCGATGTAACCTACGTCAGCAAGCTTGCGCGTTTGCACGTGAAGGTTGCCATCGGACAGGCTGGTTTTTGCTTTCATGTCGGTAAAGGAGATAGACGCGCCCGGCACGAGCGTGGCCAGGATGCCTAGGCGACAGGGTGCGCTGATCATTTCGTCGAAGTGTAGATTCACGGTTCAATTAACTTTATTTTGCGAAGTATCCGCCGTTCAAGTGGCTTGTGTCAAGCCCTGGTTGGCACCGGAACGGGGATAAACTTTGCACGCTGAAGTGTCATTATGCTGGGAATTGAAGGAAAGCTTTATAAAATGAAGTATTTGCGGGTTTTAGTGTTGCTGGCCGCGCTGCTGCTGTTATTACTTATAGGGGGCGGCAGCGGCTATCGCTACCTGGGTGGTGCGCATTCTTTAGACGTGGTGGGCGAGGCGTCGATGCACGGCGGCCAATCCAACTTGCCCGGGCCGGGTTGGCCTAACTACGGCAATGATGCGGGCGGTCACCGCTACAGCTCGGCCGAGCAGATAAACACTACAAATGTCAGTGAGCTGGAAATGGCCTGGGTTTTCAGCACCGGTGATCTGGCGAATAAACCGGGCGCGATCGGGGGCAGCATTGCCGAGGGCACTCCGATCCTGGTCGATGAGGCCCTGGTTTTCTGCACGCCCTTCAATGACGTGATCGCACTCGATCCTGCCAGCGGCGAGCAACTTTGGCGGTTCGACGCCAACATCGATCTGGACCAACACCCGGGAAACCAGTTCGTTTGCCGCGGTGTGGCGCAGTGGCGGGATGATGACCCGGGCGCAGAATGCTCGCCGCGAATTCTAATGGGCAGTAATGACGGTCGCCTGGTCGCGATTGATGCGCACAGCGGAAAATCATGTCCCGATTTCGGGGCACAAGGGCAGGTTGTGCTCGATGTCGGCATGGAGCTGGTTTGGCCTGGAGAGTTTCAAATAACCTCGCCGCCCGTTGTTATCGAAGACACGGTGATCGTCGGGTCTGCAATTTCCGATAACGTTCGGGTTGCCGCGCCACACGGTACCGTGCGAGCTTTCGATGTACGGACCGGTGAACCGAAGTGGGACTTCGACCCAATCCCGAGGACTGCAGGCAACGCGGATTGGCAAGGTGACGAGCCACCCGTGGAGGGCCACGCTAACGCATGGGCGCCGATGTCAGCCGATCCTGAGCGCGGCTTGATTTTCGTCCCCACCTCGAGCCCGAGCCCGGATTTCTACGGCGGCTTGCGCCCTGGCGATAATCGGCATGCCAATTCGGTGGTGGCGCTGAATGTTGCGGACGGCGCTGTCAATTGGGCTTACCAGATCGTGCACCACGACGTCTGGGACTACGACCTACCGGCGCAACCGGGCCTTTACGCGGTATGGCGCAACGGCGCGGCGCATGATGTTGTCGCGCAAGTCACCAAAACCGGTCATGTGTTCGTGCTCGACCGCGACACGGGCGAGCCGTTTCTCCCGGTCTCAGAGGTGCCGATACCCGGGACAGACATAGAAGGTGAACCGCTGTCTCCGACTCAGCCCATACCTGATGCGCCGCCACAGCTTGTGCCAAGCCGCATCAATCCGGGTGATGCATTCGGGCTAACGTGGTTCGATAAGCGAGCCTGCGAAAAGCGCCTGGGCGAGTTGCGCGCCGAAGGTCTGTTCACGCCACCCAGCGTGGAGGGGACGATGTTCTATCCGTTCACCGGCGGTGGTGCGAATTGGGGTGGTGCGGCGTACGATCCGCGGCGCAATTTGCTGATCATCAACATGTCCAGCCTGGTGCACGAAATTGCCCTGATACCGAGCGATGAGGTTGGCGCGGCGCGGGAAGTATTCCACGATCAGGACGTAGCGCCGATGCATGGCGCGCCGTTCGGCGCGAGGCGGGGAGTGGTGTTATCTCCGCTCAAGCTACCCTGCAATCCGCCGCCATGGGGGATCATTGCGGCAGTCGACCTCGCTACAGGCGACATCGTTTGGCGTCGTGCACTCGGCACATTGAAAGATATGGCCGGTTTGTCGCTCGAAGTCGGCACGCCAACTTTCGGCGGGCCGATTGCAACCTCCGGGGATGTCATCTTTATCGCATCGACGATGGACTATTACCTGCGCGCCCTGAGCACGGCGACGGGCGAGGAGCTTTGGCGTGGCCGCTTGCCAACTACCGGAAATGCGACACCGATGACGTACGTCTGGAAGGGGCGGCAGTACGTCGTTATTTACGCAGGTGGGAGCTCGCGATCGGGTGTGCCTATGGACGACAAACTGATTGCTTTCGCGTTGCCTCAGTCGTAATCGTCGAGCAGACCTGGTTCGATACGCGCGCCGACCTGCTGAATAACGGTCGTTCCGCAAAACGTGCCAATCTTTGCGCATTCGGCAAGAGAATGGCCGTTGACCCAACCGAACAGGAACCCGGCACAGTAGGCGTCGCCAGCTCCGGTGGTGTCAATAACAGCGTCCACGGCGGATGCGGGTTGCTCGATTTTTTCATCGCCATGCACGACCACAGAGCCGAGTTCCGAGCGCGTTATCACGAACAAGTTGTCGTATTTTTCGAGCGCCTCAAGTGTGTCGTCAAAATTATCTGTCTGCATCAGCGCATTCACTTCATCGTCGTCAGCCACGATAATGTCGACGCCATTACGAACGGCCTCTTCGAAAGATTCGCGATGTCGTTCAACACAAAAAGAGTCAGACAGCGATAGCACGACAGTCGTACCGATGCTGCCGGCGATATCGATTGCTTTTCTCGCGAGCGCGGGGCCTTCAGGCAGATCCCAGACGTAACCTTCAAGCAGCACGGCCTTCGGCGCACCAAAAGTCTCGGGAGTAATGTCGCTGACCGCTAATTCCATGCAGGCACCGAGGTAAGTCTGCATTGTTCGCTGCCCGTCTGCGCTGATCAAAATATGACTGCGGGCAGTCGGCGCTCCGTCAGATCCGGGCTCAAGCCGAATATCGATGCCGAGCGAGCGCATGTCATGGTTAAAAATCGAGCCCAGTTGATCCTTCTTGACGCGGCCGATATAAGCTGCCGACCCGCCCAGATTGGCGAAGCCAGCCACGGTATTGGCGACAGACCCACCCGACATCTCTGTCGCAGGACCCATCATTGAGTAGATCTCGTGCGCTCGCTTTTGGTCGATCAGCGTCATTGACCCCGGAACAGCGTCGATTTTCTGCAGGAAGTTGTCGTCGATATGCGCCAGCACATCAACAATAGCGTTGCTGATTCCCAGTAGTTGCACAGGTTGTTTCATAATTCTTATTGAGCCGGCCAAAATCGGCGCATAGACTACCATCGACGCTCACAGCTTGCCGAACATTTGCTGTCCTCAATATCGGACGGTATCGTGTCGCATCACGGACGGAGGCGCGCAATGCGAAAATCAGGCGGATTACTCATACCGTTGACCCTGATCATCCTGTACTACGCTTTTTGGGTAGGTGGGATGTTGTATGCGTTGGCGCGCTTTCCGATACTCAACCAGTATTTTCCAATTGGTGGTGTCAGCGATCTGGCGGCGTCGGATGCCGATACCTTCGAGCCTATCTATTCCAGCGTTCAGGATACGGTTCTTGCTTCACACGGTCCTATTCGTCTGGCCTTCGCGAGCGTCGGGGCGCTGATACTGACAGTGCCAATCTCGTGGGCTTACTTCATAACGAGCCGCGTGCGGCGAATCGACCAGTCGTTTCTGCAGACCATTATGATTCTTCCGGTTGTGGTGACCGGCATCTCGATGATCGTACTCAATAGCCTGGCACTGGCATTTAGTCTTGCCGGCGTTGTCGCAGCCGTACGTTTTCGCTTTTCGCTTGCGCAACCTTCGGACGCCATGTACATATTCGTCGCAATCGCTATCGGACTCGGATCCGGCATCGGCGCCCTGGGGGTCGCAACGGTTATTTCAGGCGCGTTCGTCTTCGCTACGCTGTTTATCTGGAAGCTGGAATACGGCAAAACCCTGTCCGGGCCATTTCTGACAATGCTGACGCGTCGGGATGCTGGTGAGGACGACTACGAATGACGCGGCGGCTGAACCACTGATGGGATCTGGAAACGACAGCGGCGGCGGAGCCCGCAGCATACTGCTGGTACATGGCAGGGACTTTAAGCCGGCGGAGCAAGCTCTCGCGGAGATATCGCTGGCGGCGTTGAGGTATGGGATTCAACGTGATTACGCGGATCACGTGGACGCGTTCGACATCGTCCTCAAAGATCTGGCCTATTACGGTGACCTGACAAACGAATTGCTGGAGTCGCCCGGCAAACACTACGACGAAAAGCTCGATCTGGGCGATCGAAATAATGCATTGAGCGACCTCAAAGCGATTCCGGCCCGCAAACGCTTCGGCATTCGGCAGTACGATCGTCTCCCCGGCAAATCTGCGTTGCGCGAATTTGCTGCTGATGTCGCCGCGCCCGTTCTGGGTGCGCTTGGCTTGACAATGCCGCTGGTTCGCTGCGTATCCAAAGACTGCGCAGAGTACCTGGCCGGCAAGACTGATTACGCACAAAGAGTGCGAGAGCGTGTGCGTACCAAGCTATGCAAGATGCTTGACAGGGGCGACCAGGTTTTGCTGATGACACATGGCCTGGGTTGTATCGTCGCATATGAGGTGTTGTGGCAACTGTCCCATGAACTGGAATTCAAAGATCAATACGGTGGCGCAAAAATAGACACCTGGCTAACGCTGGGTGCACCGTTGGGAGATACGCATATTCGCAAGCGCTTAATGGGTGCCAAGCGTAGTGTGGGCGAGCGATTTCCGACTAATGTCATAACGTGGCACAACGTGGCAGCTGAGGATGACTATCTGTGTCATGACAATACTCTCGCCGATGACTTCAAAAAGATGATGCATCAGCGCGTCGTAAGTGCGGTACACGATCATCATGTCTACAACCTTGCCGTACGCTACGGCAAGTCCAATCCGCACAGTTCAGTTGGTTACTACATTCACCCGCGAGTGGCGAAGATCGTCGTTGACTGGATGTTGGCTTCGAATGCCGAGGACGCGCCTAGATACACTTCTTGACGATCTCTCGATCCAGGCGCTTTGGCTTGTTGATTGTGTCGTAAAATTGTTTGATGTACGTCAGCATCAACCTGGACGTTCCCTTGGTGAGACCCTCTTGGTTGTGGACCAGCGCTTCAATGTCTTCGCGCTTGTCATTAAACAGCTGCAGCGTGCCGGGCAAATAGCCGTTATTTACACATCGGCCCCGATAAAGTCGTTCGCGAGTGGTACGCAGTCCAAACTGCGGACTCGGCGTAGCGTACGGAGCATTGACCAGGCCGGACTGGTCGAAATCATATGGAACCGTGTAGTTCGGCTCGCCCTCCAACGCGAAAATCGTCTGGTTGTGACAACAGTCCTGACCGGGTGCTGCCATGACCGGTGAGAAATCCGTGTTGCCGATCAGGTACTGGAACACCGACGTAAGATTCAAGTCAGGTCGACGCAGATCCTGAATCATGGCTTTCTCTATTTTCTCCGTGGCCGGGTCATCGATTTGTAACGTCTTGGCGTTCAGTCGTTTTTCAAGCCGATCCTTATGCTCGATAAAAATAGCGTAGCTCTGAACCTGCCGATCTTCGTCGGTGTACGTGTAAGTGGCTCGCAGCAAGCGCACTCTATAACTCATGTCGCTGAGCACGTTAAAGATTCGATATGCCAGATACTCTGAAATAACCGCTTGCTCGTAACGATGTTGCTCACGACAATGAGTAACGAGCTTCAGTCGGTCCTGTTTATCAAGCAGTGAACCCTTAACGTCAGATTTTTTGAAGTTCAGGCGCAAAGGTGGAAACTGACACACATTTTCTGTGCGGCGCAGACGCCCCCGTGCACGTACGGCAACGTCGAATTCAACAAGGCTGCCGTCGTCGGCCGTGTAGCGGAACTTCCCGGCAAGTTCGTCTTCGTCCGGTCGCTCGCTGGTGAGGAGCCCAAACGGCGCCTCAATCTCGACGTCAAGAATCTCGTTGTCGGCGAATAACGGATCGGGCCCGTCGCTTTCCTGCGCCGATGCTGCAAACATTGGCAGGAACAAGACGATAGCGGCTGTAGTCCAACAGAAACGGAGCATCTAACCCTCGACGTTGCAGGTAGCCAAAGACGCTACGAGTCTAGCACAGCGCTCTGCCCTGGCAGCAGGCCAAATTGCTGCGTCGCGGCGTTCTGATTACACTGCAGGTTCGAGCAATAAAAGGATTCATGCACTTTGAAGAGACTCTCATCCCTGTTGACTTTATCGCTGTGTTTTTGTGTTTCTTTTGCCTCGGTAGCGAACGCTTCACAATGGCAGTTTGACAACATTGATCGCGTAGTAGCCGTTAGCGATATTCATGGCGCCTATCGTCCGATGGTCGCCACGTTGCAGAATGCCGGCGTCCTGGATGACAAGCTGGCATGGTCGGGCGGCAAAACGCATCTGGTAATCGTCGGCGATATTCTTGATCGTGGTCCCGAATCACGCGCCGCGATGGATTTGTTAATGCGCGTCGAAAACGAGGCGGCAAGCGCCGGTGGCATGGTGCACGTGTTGATCGGAAATCACGAAGCGATGAATCTCGTCGGGGATCTTCGCTACGTCTCGAAAGCAGAATATGCGGCATTTGCCGACGATGAACTCGCTGAAGATCGCGATAAGTGGTTCGCAGCTTATGCTGCCAACAGGGCGGGAGCGGGGCCGACGAAAGCGCTACGCGCTGATTTTGATCGTTCCTACCCCATCGGCTTTTTTGGGCATCGACGTGCATTCTCATCAAATGGCAAGTATGGCCGCTGGCTGGCAGAGAAGCCGGTGGTCGTTGTGATCAACGAGACCGCTTTCGTCCATGGCGGCGTGTCGCCAATGATCGGCCAAATCGGGCTTGACGGCGTCAATGGTCGGCTACGGCGGGAGTTGGTCGACTACCTGCGCAATCTTGAGATCCTGTATGAGGCCGGCGCATTGTTGCCGACCGATAACTTCTATGAGCACCCCATGTTGCTCGAGAAATACCTGGCGCCATTGACTACTGAGGCGCGTGTAGTCGATGCCATGTCGGCCGTCAAGCGCCTCAACTTGTCCAATATTCATGCAGGTGACGGGCCACTTTGGTATCGCGGCAATGTCGCCTGCAACGAATTAGTGGAGGAAGATCGGCTCGAAGCTTCGTTGCGTGCCATAGGCGCGAACCGGGTGGTCATCGGTCATACACCAACACTGGGGCGGCGCATCATGCAGCGTTTCGATGGCCGTATTTACGAGGTCGATACGGGTATGCTCAATGAGCACTATGCCGGTAGCGGCAACGCCCTCGTGATGGAACAGGGCCGTATTTTCGTTATCAACCAGGACAGCGAAGAGTTGTTGTCGGTCGTGCCTCACCCGCGCAGGGTGGGCAGCCGTCAGGGCGGTTACCTTGCTGCAGAAGACATTGAGCAACTGCTTGCGAACGGCGATATCGTTTCGACTCGCGAGGATGATTCGGGACGGCAGCTGGTCACCGTGAGTAATGGTTCGCGAGGTGTCGAGGCAGTTTTTGCAAAACAATCAGCGCGCGGGTTCTTCCCGGAAGTCGCGGCATACCGTCTTGATCGATTGCTCGAACTCGACATGGTGCCCGTCACCGCATTGCGTACGATCGATGGCAACGCCGGCTCGCTGCAATTTCTTCCGTATGGCTCGATCGACGAACAACAACGTGCCGAAAAAGGTAGGGGAGGCTCGGCCAACTGTCCGATGGCCGATCAATGGGGCGCTATGTTCGTCTTCGATGCCCTGATTTACAACGAAGGGCGATATGCACAAAGTATCCGTTACAGTCCGGATAACTGGCAACTGCTGCTCGTCGGGCATGACAAGGCGTTTGTCAACCGGAAGGGCAGGCCAAAATTCCTCAAGGGCAAAGAGCTGAACCTGACCAATGCCTGGAAAGATGCGCTGACGGCGTTGACCGACGAGGTTCTCGCAGAAAAATTTTCGGATGTGCTGGACAAGAAGCGTTTGCGTTCTTTGGCTGCGCGCCGTAATGAGTTGCTCGGCCTCTAGTTCAGAGCCGTATAATGCCGACAGCCGATACAGCGCACTAGCTCAGGGGAAATGATGGGACGGTTGACCACGCACATTCTGGATACAGCGAACGGTGTTCCTGCCGCAAACGTCGCTATCCGCCTCTACGCACTTGACAACGAGCGCGTCTTGAAATCATCGGTAAGCAGCAATCAGGACGGTCGTGCGCAAGCCCCCCTGCTTGAGGGTGATGCAATGCAGGCAGGAACCTACGAGCTCGAATTCGATATCGGAACTTACTTTAGATCGCAGGGCATCGAGACAGGGCAGCCTGCATTTCTTGATACTGTTGTTATTCGCTTCTCAATTGCTGCAGATCAGCACTACCACATACCACTGCTTGTATCGCCCTGGAGTTACTCGACATACAGGGGTAGTTGAACGCCATGAGCGACCATGCCTCTGTACTCAACGAACAGCCCGACAAAATTCGGTTTGTGCTTGATGGCGAGATAATTGAAATTAGCAACGTTGATCCTACCCGGACCGTGCTGCAATTCCTCCGCGAAGATATTTATCGAACCGGTACGAAAGAGGGTTGCGCCGAAGGTGATTGCGGTGCTTGTACTGTTGTGCTTGCCGAGCTAAACCGAGACGGTGACGACCTGTCCATTCGGGCGATCAACTCCTGCATACAGTTCTTGCCCACGCTCGATGGTAAAGAACTCATCACAGTTGAGAGCCTCGATGCAGGTGGCGAGTTGCATCCTGTGCAAAAGGCGATGGTTGACTGCCATGCATCACAGTGTGGTTTTTGTACGCCCGGCTTCGTTATGTCGCTATTCGCACTGTACAAGACCAATGCCAACCCGACACGGCGGGAAATCGATGATGCGCTGGCCGGAAACCTGTGTCGCTGCACGGGATATCGACCGATTGTAGATGCGGCCCAATCTGTCCAGAACGTCATGCCCGGTGATGACTGGTTGCGTCAACCATTTGGCAGGCAAACAAAACCGGTGCAGCGCGTCGAGCGACTGCAGGGTCTGCGGCGACAGGAAAGTCTCCGGCTGGTCGGGCGGGACAAGTCCTTCTTTGCGCCGACCAGTAGCGACGAGTTGTCTGAGATTCTGGCTGCGCATCCTGATGCAACTGTACTGGCGGGTGGTACGGACATCGGGCTTTGGGTAACCAAGCAACATCGTGAGCTGAATATGGTCGTTTACACCGGGCATGTCGACGCGCTTAACGTACTCGATGTGTCAGCGACGCACATCGAGATTGGTGCTGCGGTTAGTCTCAGCAATGCCATGGTAGTGATTGTCGAGCTGTACCCGGATCTCGATGAGCTGTTCAGACGATTCGCGTCGCCGCCGATACGTAACGCCGGAACCCTTGGCGGTAATATCGCGAACGGTTCGCCGATAGGTGATTCGATGCCCGCGTTGATGGTCGTCGGCACCTCCCTCGTGTTGCGCTCCGGCTCCGATACGCGTGAGCTACCACTCGACGAGTTTTACATTGACTACCAGGTGAATGCTCTCCGACCGGGCGAGTTCATCGAGCGGATTCGCATTCCGTTACCTGAAGGCAACGCGGTGCTTCGCAGCCACAAGCTGTCAAAACGATTTGATCAGGACATTTCCGCGGTTTGCACGGCATTTAGGCTGCAACTGGAAGATGACAGAGTCGCGTCCTTCCGTATGGCTTGTGGCGGAATGGCAGCGACCATCAGGCGCGCTTACAACTGCGAGGCAGAAGTCGTGGGCCGGCGCTGGAATGATGAGACCGTAAGTCGGGCAATAAATGCGTTGAAGAACGACTTCGTACCCATATCGGACATGCGAGCCTCGGCAGGTTATCGCCTGCAGGCCACACAAAATCTGTTACGACGGTTCTATCTCGAAAGTTGTGGCGAATTCACAGAGACGGTGTACTCATATGGCCGCGACTGACAGAGTGACACGCGAGCGTCGCGCAGTCGGCAAGCCACTGCCGCACGATAGCGCTCACCTGCATGTCAGTGGCAGGGCTGCGTATACAGATGATCTGCCCGAGCCGCGTGACCTTTTACATGTCGCTGTCGGTATGAGCAGCGAAGCCCACGCACGAATCGGCGCGATAGATCTCGCTGAAGTATTGGGCGCGGCCGGTGTGGTTGATGTTTGCCTGGCGGCAGATATTCCCGGCGAAAACAATTGCGGTCCGATTATTGCTGACGAACCAATCCTTGCTGAGGGTATCGTTGAATTCGCCGGCCAGGCGATATTTGCTGTTGCGGCAGAAACCGTAGACCAGGCGCGCAAGGCCGCGAAACTCGCAAAAGTCAGCTACGACAAGCTGGAGGCGATTCTCGATCCACTTGTGGCCGTCGAGAAAGACAGCTTCGTGCTACCGACAGAAACACTCGTACGTGGTGAGCCGGTCGCAGCGCTCGAAAATGCGCCGCATCGTCTGCAGCGCCGCCTGAATCTCGGCGGTCAGGACCAGTTCTATCTGGAAGGGCATATCGCGATGGCCGTCCCGCAGGAGGACGGTGGTCTGCTCATCTACAGTTCGACGCAACATCCCGATGAGGTTCAGCACCTCGTTGCCGAAGCGACCGGACGGTCGGCCAAAGACGTCGTCTGCATTTGCCGCCGCATGGGTGGCGCATTTGGTGGCAAGGAAAGTCAGGCCGCGACTATCGCGTGCGTTGCAGCGCTAATGGCACACAAGACCGGACGGTCGTGCAAATTACGACTGGACCGTGATGACGACATGATCATGACCGGCAAGCGGCATGACTTCGTTATCGATTACGACGTCGGCTTCGACGCCACCGGCCGGATACGCGGCGTTGATTTCATGTTTGCGTCGCGTTGCGGGTTTTCTGCTGACCTGTCGGGGCCAGTGAACGACCGCACAATGTTTCATTGCGACAACGCTTACTTTCTTGAAAATGTGCACATCAAGTCATATCGCTGCAAGACCAATACCGCGTCAGCAACAGCTTTTCGTGGTTTCGGCGGGCCACAGGGAATGTTTGCGATTGAGTACGTGATGGACGACATCGCGCGAACGCTGCAGCTGGATCCGCTGGCAGTGCGCAGGCGAAACTTCTACGGAGTTGGTGAACGCGACGTTACGCAGTATGGCCAGACCCTGGATGACAACATCATCGGCGAAATTATCGACAAACTCGAGGCGGATGCCGACTATCCGGCGCGTCGGCAGGAAATTCAGGAATTTAATGCTGCCAGCACCATCTTGAAGCGCGGCATCGCAATGACGCCCGTAAAATTCGGGATTTCTTTTACAGCGACCCACCTGAACCAGGCTGGCGCACTCGTGCATGTCTACAAAGATGGTTCGGTGCGCTTGAACCACGGCGGCACAGAAATGGGGCAGGGGCTATTCATCAAGGTTGCCCAGGTTGTCGCAGACGAACTTGGTGTCGGTATTGAGCGAATTCGGGTAACGGCGTCGGATACGAGCAAGGTACCGAATGCATCGGCAACGGCGGCTTCCAGCGGATCTGATATGAATGGCAAGGCGGCGCAGATCGCGGCCGCAAAAATCCGCACCCGCCTGACCGAATTTGCTGCACGGCACTTCTCAGTGAATGAGGCCACGGTCAGTTTTCATGACAACGTTGTGACAGTTGGCGAGAAGACGCTGAGCTTTGCGGAGTTGGTGCAACTGGCATGGTTGGACAGGGTGTCGTTGTCGGCAACGGGATTCTACAAGACACCGAAAATTCACTATGACCGCGAAACTTTCAGTGGTCGCCCGTTCTTCTATTTCGCTTACGGCGCAGCGGTTTCGGAAGTTGTTGTCGATTCCTTGACCGGGGAGCATCGACTGCTCCGCGTTGACATCGTGCACGACTGCGGAGACTCGCTGAATCCCGCTGTCGACCTTGGCCAGATTGAAGGTGCATTCGTTCAGGGTGCAGGCTGGCTGACGTCGGAAGAGCTTTGCTGGAGCGAGTCTGGTCATTTGACCACGCATGCGCCATCGACCTACAAGATTCCTACCAGCTCGGATGTAGCGCAGCAATTCAACGTTACTTTGCTCAGTAATTCTGCCAACCGTGAAGACACTATTTACCGCTCGAAGGCCGTCGGCGAACCACCTTTGATGCTCGGTATTTCCGCGTTCCACGCAATTCGCGACGCGATTGCGAGCGCAGACAGGCCGTTGCCCGACCTGCAGGCCCCGGCGACGCCGGAAGCAGTCCTGCGCGCAATTAATGGCAGCCGTTCATGAACGAGTGGATCGACGAGCTTTGCGATATTACGGCGGCCGGGGAACGCGTAGTGTTGGTCACTGTCGCCGGTAGTCGAGGATCGTCGCCGCGCGAGGTAGGCGCGAAAATGATCGTTACGAGCAACTCGACAGTTGGGACGATAGGTGGAGGGCAGCTCGAGTATCAATGCACTCGAATTGCGGCCGACCTGCTCGACGCCGAAGAGCAGGCAACGCTGCGAAGATTCCCGCTCGGCGCTTCAATGGGTCAATGCTGTGGTGGTGTGGTAGATATCCTGTTCGAACCTATTTCCAATGGCTTGCCTGGCTGGTTGCAGGTCATACGTGGTTTGCACGGACAGCGTGAGCCAGCGGCCATTGTGACCGCCATTGATGCTGCTGCGCAGAAGTTTGTCGTAACTGCGGACAGTCAGTTTGGCAGTGACAGTGAAAACCTGTCAGCGGTCGTCCTGGAATCAACACGAGCAGTTCTTGCAGACTGCAACAGCGCGTGTCGTGTCGACGACTGGTTTGTCGAGCCGGTCGTCGCAAGTAACTTCAATATTGCGGTATTCGGTGCGGGTCATGTCGGATCCGCGGTAGTGGCGTCGTTATCGAGTCTGGATTGCAATATTCGCTGGATCGACAGTCGCCGCAATATCTTTCGCAACACGCCGTCGAACGTGCGTGCAATTGAAAGCGGTGCACCTGCGTTGGAGGTTGCAGCTATGCCGCCTGGCAGTTGTTACGTCGTCATGACCCACAGCCATGCCATCGATTTCGAAATCTGTGATCGGATTCTCCGTCGCGGGGATGCGGCGTATTGCGGCTTGATCGGCTCCGTGTCCAAGCGGCGTCGCTTCGAGAAACGTTACCGCGAGCAAGGCATGCCGCAAGTTGTCCTGGAAAACCTCGTTTGCCCGATTGGCGTCGATGGAATCAGCGGCAAGAAGCCCGCGGAGATTGCCGTTTCGGCCGCGGCCGAGCTGTTGCAGGCATACGAACGAACGGCGCTCCGTGGCGGTACAGCGTATCCTGACAACGTTCTTCCCATCAGGCAGTAAACAGCATGGAAGCGTATTTTGTTGACTGGCTCAACCTGCTCGCGCGATGGGTGCATTTCATCACCGGTGTCGCGTGGATAGGCTCGTCATTCTATTTTGTCTGGCTCGACAATCATCTCGAGGCACCGGCATTACCGGCCGACGATGAAAAAGGCGTGGGCGGCGAGCTTTGGTCTGTTCATGGCGGAGGCTTTTATCACGCACAGAAATACCGCGTCGCACCCCAGGTTATTCCAGACACATTGCACTGGTTCAAATGGGAGGCATATTCGACCTGGTTGTCCGGCATGTTCCTGCTTGTCGTGGTCTATTGGTACGGCGCCGAGGTTTATTTGATTGATCCTGCGGTTGCCGAGCTGTCGCCGCTGCTTGCTGTCGGCCTTGCGGCTGCATTTATCGCAGGTGGCTGGATTATTTACGATCTGCTGTGCAAGTCGCGCCTGAGCAGCAACGAAAAAGTGTTTGCCGGTGTGTTGTTGGCCCTTGTGTCTTTGCTCGCCTGGGGTCTGTGCCAGTTGTTTGGTGGCCGAGGTGCGTACATCCATTTCGGTGTCGTGCTCGGAACGATCATGGTCGCGAATGTGTTTTTTGTCATCATACCCGGGCAGAGAAGGATGGTAGATGCCGCCGGGCGTGGTGAAACGCCAGATCCCTGGGACGGCATTCGAGCGAAACAACGCTCGGTCCATAACACCTATTTCACGCTGCCCGTTTTGTTCGTCATGACGAGCAATCACTTCGCGGTTACCTACAACCACGAATACAACTGGGCCATCCTGATCGCAATTGCGCTGGCCGGTGCGTTGATTCGCATATATTTTGTCGCTCGCCATAAAGGCAGGGCATCACTACTGCCAGTTGTCATGGCCGCAGTGATTCTTGTCGGTGTCGCGGTAATGATCGCGCCGCGACCGGGTGGCCAATCCGGCGCCGCTGTAACATTCGACGATGTTCGCGCCGTGGTGCAGAATCGATGCATGCCCTGTCATTCTGAAACTCCGACACATCCTGCGTTTACCGCGGCCCCGGCCGGCGTCGCTCTGGATACCGATGCGCAGATCGTTGCCGAGGCGCTGCGGATCCACCAGCAGACAGTTTTGAATCGCTCCATGCCGATCGGCAACCTGACAGGCATCAGTGAGGAAGAGCGCGATGTGATTGGACGTTGGTTCGAGTCAGGTGGGGGGCTTTAGTGGCTGACGACACTTATCCAAGAGATTTGTGCGGCTACGGCAAACAAATCCCAGACGCCCGATGGCCTGGTGGTGCGCGCATCGCAGTGCAGTTCGTCATCAACTACGAGGAAGGCGCTGAGAATTGTGTGCTGCATGGTGACCCGGCATCGGAGGCCTTCTTGTCCGAAATCGTGGCGGCCGAGCCGATTCACGAGCAACGTCATATGAATATGGAGTCGCTCTATGAGTATGGGGCCAGGGCCGGGTTCTGGCGCTTGCACAGGCTTTTTACCAGCGCGGGTCTCCCCGTCACGGTATTTGGCGTCGCCATGGCGCTCGAGCGCAACCCTGGTGTTGTGGCGGCAATGCAGGAGGCCGAGTGGGAAATCGCAAGCCACGGTTATCGTTGGATCGACTACCAAAGTGTCGCCGCGGACATTGAACGCGAGCACCTGGCAAAAGCCATCGAAATTCATACGCGCGTAACGGGCGAGCGGCCATTGGGCTGGTATCTGGGCCGTTGCAGTCCACAAAGCCACCGCCTCGTGGCCGAGGAGGGTGGCTTCGTTTATAACGCCGATTGCTACGCCGACGACTTGCCCTACTGGGACTATACGCAGGCAACACCGCAGCTGATGGTGCCCTATACACTCGACGTCAACGATATGCGTTTCACGACAGCCCAGGGATTTAATTCGGGGCAGCAGTTTTTCGACTATCTGAAGGATTCCTTCGATGTGTTGTATGCGGAAGGGTCGCGCATGATGTCCGTAGGTTTACATTGCCGCATCGCCGGTCACCCCGGGCGTGCGGCAGCCGTGGCGAGATTCATTGACTACGTTGTGGCTCAGGACGATGTCTGGGTTGCGCGCCGCATTGATATTGCCAATCACTGGCGCAGACACTTTCCGGCGGACTCCTGATGAAGTTGGAATACAGTGATTTTGTTGATCGTTTCGCTGCGATTTACGAGCATTCAGCCTGGGTCGCGGAGGAAGCCGGTTCGGTTACGACCGAGATCGATGACATCGAGAAGCTCGCAGAGCTTATGGCCGATTGCGTCGACAATGCATCCAGGTCTAAGCAACTGGAGTTGATTCGCGCACATCCCGATCTCGCCGGCAAAGCCCAGGTGGCCGGCGAGCTGACCGAAGAGTCGACGAGCGAACAGGCCAGCGCCGGACTGGATCGATGCTCCACTGACGAATATGAACGATTCCAAACGCTGAACACGGCCTATCACGAAAAATTCGGTTTCCCGTTTGTAATGGCTGTCAAGAACAGCAGTCGCGAAGAAATTCTTGGTGCGTTCTCTGACCGGCTGGAGAATGACCCGGCGACGGAGTTCGAAACCGCGCTGGCCGAAATCCACAAGATTGCTCGCCTGCGCCTGCGATCGATGGAGGTAGGCTGATGTCGAGCGAGCGGCAACCGTTCCACAAGTGGATTCAGCTCGAGCAACCGCGGTTGGGGACACGTGTAACGTTTGCAACTGATGAATTTTTTGCCGCAAAAGAGCGCTTGATCGAGCCGCACGAGCCGGTATTTATCGACGACAAGTACGATGATCATGGCAAGTGGATGGACGGCTGGGAAAGTCGTCGCAAGCGCGAACCGGGTCACGACTTTTGTGTCATCAAACTCGGTTTGCCGGGCGTCATTCGCGGCTTCGATGTTGATACGCGTTTTTTTACCGGCAATTTCCCTCCAGAAGCGTCGATAGACGCGTGTGTGAGCGACAGCGACGTGCCTGAAGATGGCTGGGTTGAGCTTCTGCCCAAAGTGCCACTGCAGGGAGACGACCACAACTACATTGGCGTCGATAATGATCAGGCGTGGACGCACCTGCGCCTGAATATCTACCCTGACGGCGGCATTGCCCGTTTACGAATATACGGTGAGATCCGACAGGAGTTCCCGTCTACTACAGGCGTTATTGATCTCGTCGCGCTCGAAAACGGTGGTCGCGCTATCGCCTGCAGTGACGAACACTACGGCAGTATGCACAACCTCAATGTTGCTGGTCGCGGCGTTAACATGGGTGATGGCTGGGAAACAGCACGACGGCGCGGGCCGGGCAACGACTGGGTAATCCTCGCGCTGGGCCATGCCGGAGAAATTGAGAGGATCGAAGTCGATACCGCACATTTCAAGGGTAATTACCCGGACAGGGTCGCGATAGGGGCGGCGATGTTTGCCAGCGACGCAGAAGCCGTTACAGAAGATAGTACCTGGCAATCGTTGCTTGCGGAGACCAGGCTGACAATGGACAAGCAGCATTTCTTCGCAAGCGAGCTCGAGCCCATTGGTGCCGTAAGCCATGTGCGCGTATCGATCTACCCGGACGGTGGCATCAGTCGCGTACGCCTGTACGGTCGACTTGTCGGTGAAAAATAGACCATGACCATTACACTTAAACCGCAGCCACTTAGCAGCGAACGATTCGCACTTTATGGCGATGTCATAGAGACTTCGGTCGATCGTACTGCGGCGATGAACGCTGAGCGTTTCCAGCGTTTCGATGATCTGTGTAATGTTGATATGCACGACGATGGCAGGGTCGCAGTCAGCATCGCTCGTTGCCGTGTTGCGACGTCCCTGCCGCTGCGTATCGATATGGTGGAGCGTCACCCGCTCGGCAGCCAGGCGTTCGTTCCCCTGACGCCCTGCCGCATGGTAGTGGTTGTCGCGCCGCCCGAAGAAAGCGTGGACGCGTCGGATCTAAGGGCCTTCGTAACCAACGGACGCCAGGGGATCAACTACCATCGTGGCACCTGGCATATGCCACTCATCGCGTTCGAAGCGGGTCGGGAGTTCCTGATCATCGATCGCGCTGCCGATATGCCGAACTGTGACACTCATGATCTCGATGAGCCTGTCATGCTGGTTGAAAGCTAGCAATGCAGCAGGCGTTTCGAGCATCGATATTTCATTGCCTCGCTGATCCAGGCGAAAAGGCGGCGCCGTCGGCAGTCGAGTTTCTCGAGGATGGCGTGCTCGTCGTTGACGACGGCGTTGTTGCGCGTATCGGTAGCGCGGAAAAAATATTGCCGACGTTGGCAGTCGAGGTGGCCGTCGAAGACCTGACCGGCAGCCTGATACTGCCTGGCTTCATCGACTGCCACGTGCATTTTTCACAGCTCGATATCATTGCATCGTATGGGGAGCAGTTGCTCGACTGGCTGAACCGCTATGCATACCCGGAGGAGGCGCGGTTTTCGGACAAAGAGCACGCAGCTGAAGTTGCGGAGGTGTTCGTCGATGAGCTGTTGCGAAACGGTACGACGACGGCGCTGGTCTTTGCGACTGTGTTTCCACAGTCTGTCGATGCGATCTTCGAGGCTGCCGCAGCGCGAAACATGAGGCTTGTTGCGGGCAAGGTTCTGATGGACATTAACTGCCCCGACGAGCTTAGCGACGATCCGGCTTCCGCCTATAACGATAGCAAGGCGTTGATTGAGCGGTGGCACGGTAAAGGGCGGCTTGGCTACGCAATTACGCCACGATTTGCATTGACCTCAAGTGAGGATCAACTCGCGGCGGCCGGACGTCTTGCCGCCGAGTACCCGGATACATGGGTACATACGCATCTCGCGGAAAACACCGCCGAGGTTGAAGAGATCGCGGCCCAGTTTTCGTGGAGCCGTAGCTACCTGGATGTGTATGACCATTTCGGTTTGCTGCGCGAGCGCTCGATATTCGCGCATTGCCTGCATCTCGATGCAGCTGATCGCGCCCTGATGGCGGAGAAGGGCGGCGCCGGAGCATTCTGCCCGACGTCGAATCTGTTCCTCGGTAGCGGTCTGTTCGATCTGAAATCGATGAGCGATGCCGGTGTGGGCGTCGGGCTTGCGACCGATGTGGGTGGTGGTACGAGTCTGTCGATGCTCAGGACAATGAGCGAGGCCTATAAGGTTTTGCACCTGCAGGACCAGTCTCTCCCGGCGAGTCGGGCGTTGTATCTGGCAACGCTCGGTGCCGCGCAGGCACTCGGTCTCGATCATTGCATTGGCAATCTCGAGGTGGGTAAAGAGGCTGACTTCATTGTGCTCAACGTCGATGGGTCGAGCGCCACAGCGCGCCGGGCCGCGGCAACGTCGTCGATCGATGAATTACTTTTCGCGCTTATTTTTCTTGGTGACGATCGCAATATCTCGGCGACCTATCTGCAGGGCCAATGCGCGAGCACGTTCAACCGTTAATCAACTAACCAGTGGTTCCAGGCGGTCGATAATCGAGCCCAACTCGGGTCGGTTTGTGCGCAACTCATCAATCGACATGCCGGTTAATTCGTACGGCAATGCAAGCCAATCTGATGTTTCGTGGACGAAGTAGTCCGGAACGCGCTTCGTTTTCTCACCCGGGCGGTACCAGACTGTCGCGATACGAATGTCGTGTGGCAGGTTACGTCGTGTTTTTCTCGTCAGCTGCTCGATAACAGCATTGACGCTGGAGCCGGTGCTGTACACGTCATCGACTATGAGCAGCGAATGATGGGCACATAAGTTTTCGAGCAGGTATTGCAGGCCGTGCACGCGGATGGACTCCGCCTTGCTGATCATTTCGCTGTAACTTGGCGCGCCGCGATACGACGTCCGGATAGCGATGTGATCTGTCTTGATGCCGAGAAACTCGAGGCCTTCCTGGACGGCAATACCGACGGCGCTGCCGCCGCGCCAAAGCCCGACCAGAAAGTCGGGATGAAAGCCGGCCGCCGCGACGGTTGCGGCAAGTCTGAAGGAGTCCTCGAGGAGATCGTTCGCTGCCACCATCTGCTTGTTCATTGCTTTTGTTGGCCTCAGGTGCTGTAGAATCGGGACGAAACATTATCACGACAGAATAACAATGAGCAAAGTCGTTCTTTCAGCGCAGGACCTTCTCGAGGATTCATTCAGGCTCGGGCTCGATGTCCTGGAAAGCGGGTTCAAACCGACGATGATTATCGCGATATGGCGCGGTGGGACACCTGTGGGCATGGCCGTGCAGGAAATTTTGTCTTATTGCGGCGTTGAGGCTGATCACATCGCTATCAGAACCTCGTCTTACATCGGCGTCGATCAGCGCGGTTCGGTCGCAGTGCATGGCCTCAATTACATCATCAAGAAAATTTGCCACGACGATCGCGTGCTTATCGTTGACGATGTTTTCGACACTGGCAACACAATCGTTGCCGTCATTGAAGAGCTGACCAAGCGGGCACGGGGCAATACGCCGGAAGACATGCGGGTCGCAGTACCCTGGTTCAAACCAAGTCGTAACGAGACGAATATCGTGCCGGACTATTTCCTGCGGGAGACAGCCGAGTGGCTGGTATTTCCTCATGAGCTCGATGCGTTAACCCCTGAAGAGCTGCGTGAACATCGTTCTGAAATTGCTGCCATTATCGATGGCGCCAAAGCGCATGCAGCGAATAATTCCGGCAGCGTTTCGGCCGGCAGCAGCGGGAAACTAGAACAACAGTCTTAATTTGCCCGTTGCGGCGGTTCGCAGGTTCTGCGCAAACAGCGAATATTGAATTCCAATCCGCCGGCCCTTGAGGTCTGAGCCGACGCAGAGCCGCAGCGGAGTCCTGAAAACGTCGATTGGCTCCCCGGGAGGAATGTCACCGAGTTTGACCGATACGTTAATCGCGTTATCCCGCGCCGTCACTGCAGGGTAGTCAGCATGCTCTGCCGGCGTGCGATCGATAAAGCGGTCATCGCGGGGCAGCCTGGGTAGCTGGCTCGCGACGTAAAATGAGGTGTGGTTAGGCAAGGCGAAGGTCAGGGATGCATCGGTCAGGTCTTCTTCTCCCTGGTTGAGTATGACGAGCTGCAGGTCACTGCCATGCTCGGTGAACAGGAAGTGTTGGTCATGATTGTGATAACGACGTTCGATCTGTCTCATTTCTGCTCGAATGTCGTCAGTCGAGCGCTCTTCGTAAGGACTGTCGGTGCCAAACAGACGCGCGTGAGTAAGCCGGGCCACCATGGTATTCGATGCCGAGGCATGAACCCGGGTCTTCGCCTCGATCAACTCATGCAGCTTCGCGCTGGCAATCGCAGACGGCAGCTGCGACAGACCGCATGTGGATAGCTTCTTGTCCTTGTGAATGATATCGCCCGGAAAGCCTATTTCGATATTGGCAGCCGACACCGAGTCGCGGAATTTTTTCTCGAACAGGCTTTGTAGCTGGCGCCGTCCCAGCTTGACCGCTGAATTATTGAGACGCGCGTATGCATCACCGCGGCGTAACGACTCCGAGAAATCAATGCGCATCATGTACGGCCGGTCCTGGCAGTCGCCTATCTCGAAGACGCCAAGGCGTTCGCCTTCGACGGTCACAGGCTGATAGCGGATCCGGATCGGTGGCTCTATGTGTTCGTTGGCGAGGGACTGGTATGCCGGTTTGCCTGAGAAGTCGTCCCGGTCTACTCCGAGCAATCGCTTGCGGCCACGCGCATCAAATTCAGCGCCGGTAACGATGTAGCGAGATCCCTCTACGGCGGCGTTAGCCATTGCGAGAACGTCGCGCAGGAAGCTCTGCACACCATTCTGGCCGTATGCATTCTTGCGAAATTGCACGGCGGTAGTTGGTGTCGCTGATTGAACCAGGCGGGCCAGGCGTTTCATAACCTATTAACTATGAACGATTATGTTGAAAAGAGGCCGGAACTGGTTGGCATTTCTGATCAGTCACGAGCGTGGCAGAATGGCGCATCTTGTAAGCCTGATGCTGATAATGGTGCGCGAATGAACCCGCTGGATGCAGTTGATACAGACGCTCCGCGACTAAGTGTCGCCAAGGTGGCGGCATTGCTAAAGGCGGAATACGGCCTGCAGGGACAGTTGCGCCCGCTACTTGGCGAGCGTGACCAGAATTTCCGCCTGACGACCGGTGATAGCCAGCGCTATGTCGTCAAGATCGCCGGCGCGGCCGAGGATCAGAAGGCCGCCGACTATCAGATCAGGGCGCTGCTGCATCTTGAGGCAAGCGGGTGCCGGACTGCAGTGCCAGAAGTTCGCCGGACGGTAGACGGCGCTTCATCGACGACGATCCTGTGTGGTGAAACGAGGCATGTTGTTCGACTTGCAAGTTATCTGCCCGGCGACGTGCTCGCAGACGTGCCTGCAACGCCCTCGTTGATGGGCTCCCTTGGAAGGTCTCTCGCATATCTGGATGTGGCGCTAAGCGACTTTGAGCACGATGAGGATCAACAGCCACTGCTTTGGGATATGCAGCGTGCTGCTGATCTGCTGCCATTGACGGCGCACATTCCTGACAGCCTGCTGCGCCAGTCAGTCCTGGCTTGTTTCGATGACTTCCTGCAAGTTGCGGAGCCGCGTTTCGCCAGCTTGCGGCACCAGGTAATTCACAATGATGTGAATCCCGGCAATGTGCTCGTGGAGCAAAAAGATCCCGAGTCGGTGGCGGGCATCATCGACTTCGGCGACATGCTGCGCGCCCCGTTGGTGGTCGAACTCGCTATAGCCGCCTCGTACCTGCGCTGCGATGACGAGGATGCGTTGGTATTCATAGCGGCATTTGTTGCTGCTTATAACCGGGTTTCGCCGCTTGAAGATGTTGAGATTGACCTGCTCTATCACCTGTTGCGGACGAGGTTGGCAACGACGCTCACGATGCTGTACTGGCGCCTGGCAGCAAAAGGCAATGATGATGACTATGCCCGGGAATCGCTGCACAGTGAGAGCGGTGCAGAACGTTTTCTGGCCCGGATTAATGCGATGACTTCGCGGGCGTTTGCAGATCGACTTCGGCAGGCATGCGGCCATTGATTTATCGCTGCACTGTCTGTTCGTCAAAGTCGCCACGGCTCCCAAGAAAAAAGCAATAAAAACAATGACCTATAATGCGCACGAGTGCGCAAATGGGACTCAAAAGTTTCCGTTGTGAGAAAAATCGACCACGGGCGGTGATCCGCGCGTCAGAAAGGTGTGGAACAGTTCACCGAAAACAAGGGCTTAGGCGCTTACCATAACAATCTCTTTCGTATTCCTGGGTAAGGGAACGGTGACGCTCGATATCGCTCTGTCGGTTATCCTGATGTTCAGTGCCATGTGCTACCTGGCGCTGGGCCTGCGCCTCATTGCGGCGAAGAGAGAGGCCGGCACGGTGCCGATCGGGCTGTTATTTGTTGTTATCAGTTTTTGGGTGGTTGGCGGCGCAATTGAGCTCATGTCGAGTACGTTCTACGTATTCTCGATCGGTCGAACCTGTCACTTCGTCGGCACGGCGCTCCTGCCGGTTGTGGCCTATTTCAGTTTCCGTGAGTACACGGGCTGCAAGTCATCCATTCATCGCATCGTTATCATGTTGATAATTCCGGTCGTATCGATCGCGTTCGCGGCAACGAACTATTTTCATGAGTTCATGTGGTACGTGCCTATCGCCAACGAAGCCGGCGACTTCCTGACGCGCCCAACTGAGTGGGGTCGGTGGTTCCTTTATGTGCACGCGCCCTACAGTTATGCCGTAATCGGCGCCGCAATGCTGACCCTGATGACGCACAGCTCAGCAGTTTCGAAAGCGCATCGTCGCGGTTTGCTTCTGCTGTCTGCCGCCTGCGTCGCGCCGCTTTCCGCTACGTTGGCCTACGATCTGGGCTTTGGTTCCAACACCATCTCCTTTGTGCCGATCGTGCTAACGGCTATGTTGCCGATCTACGCCTGGCTGATTCTCGCGGAGAAGATCATCGAGTTTACTCCGCTGGCTTATGAAACCGTTTTTCAGCACATGCAGGATCCGGTTGTTGTGGTGGACGATCAGGGTCGCATAATCGGATTGAATCGCGGCGCTGAGCGACTGCTGGACGTCACTGAAACGTCCGCACTTATGGAGCCGCTGAGTGTCATATTGGGCGGCGAATCGCCAGAGATCTTCGAGGCCCTTGAAAGCGGCAGGCCTCGCAACATGCTAACGGCAACCGGTCGATATCTGCACGTGCAGGTGTCAGATATGGCCTCAACCAGGGCCACTTCGTCTGATGGAAAAGTTCTGATGTTCCGCGATGTCAGCGATGTGGAAAAAGCTCAGGCCGAAGTTCGTGCCAGCGAGGCGCTACTGCGAACTCTAATCGACCACTCAGTGAACGGTATCGTTCGCCTGCGCTGGACGAAGAACGATAACGAGGATGAAGCAAAGCTGCGGTGTGTTTTTGCAAATGCCGCTGCTGCCCGCTTCCTGCATATGGAACGTGACGACCTGATCGACTGCAGCGGTGAGCAGATTGTAAGAATTGCGACAAATGCGATGGTCGCCGACGAGGCGAAAGCAATTGTCGACTCATTTAGTGAAGCGGCCCGAGCCAACGACAGTGTCGACAAAGAGATCCAGCATCAATCGAATGGCACGACGAAGTGGCTGCGCATGATTTGCGAGCCCTTTGGTACCGATATCGCACTCACATTCGTTGATATTACGGATGGCAAGGCGAAGGTTGAGCATATGGAATCGATAGCGCTTTCAGATCCGCTCACCGGGGTTTTGAACCGTCGTGGTTTCGAACGCAATGCTTCGATGCGACTGACAGAGAGTGCCGATGACGCATCGGGAGCGTTACTTTTTGTCGATCTAAACGACTTCAAGATTATCAACGATACCTACGGGCACGAGGTTGGAGACGAATTGCTGACAATAGCCTCGCGGCGCCTGCGAAAGAGCCTGCGATCCTGCGACATCATCGGTCGACCTGGTGGTGACGAGTTCGTTGCTTTGGTGCCGGACGTGACGGCCGATGTTGCAGAAAAGCTTGCAAGGCGCCTTACGGAAAAGCTCGAAAAGCCGTACCTGATCGGCAAGGACAAGCTGAACTGTGCGGCGAGTATCGGATTGGCACTTTACCCGGATAATGCCAATACTCTGACCGGATTGCTGCGCGAAGCGGATCAGGCCATGTATAGGGCCAAGGATCGTTGCCGCGGTGTGACGGAGATTGGTGCTCGCGACCTTCTTGAAAAAGCCATGTAATATTACGCCTCCTGCGCCGGTCAATTTCACTGGATAACTAAGGAGCGCGACACAGATGTCTATTTTCTCAGCCGGGCGAGCCAATGCCCGCTCCGCAGTAATTGGATTGCTTTCGACAACGCTGGTGCTCAGCCTGGTTTGCAGCATGTCGGTGCAGTACGGGCATGCTGATACACCTGTTGCTGCCACCGCCGCAGAAATTCAACCCCTCGTTGCCGGAGATGTCGCGCCACGCTTTGCGGTTGAAACCGTTGACCATGAACCTTTCATATTTGAGCCGCGAAAGCTGGAGCGACCGGTGTTGCTCATATCTTTCCGCGGCGGCTGGTGTCCTTATTGCAACATGCATCTCTCAGAGCTTCGTCACGTAATCGGCGAAATAGACGCGCTCGGCGTGGACGTCCTGTTCCTTAGTGGTGATCGACCGGAATTGCTCTATCAAAGTCTGAAAAAAGAAACGCAACAGGATATCGCCGGACTTGGTTACCAGATCCTTTCCGATGCCGATGCTCAGGCCGCCATTGCGTTCGGGATTGCGTTCAAGGCGCCACAGATGGCAATCGACAGGCGCGCCGAGAAAGGCGATGACATTATTGAATCGTCGATGGCGATACACGGGGTGTTACCGGTGCCATCTGTGTTCGCGGTGGGCAAAGACGGAATAATTGCTTTCGCTTACTCGAACGCGGACTACAAAGTAAGGTTACCAGCCGACGAACTCCTGGCCGTCGCCAAAGGCATGGCCACAGCTCAATAGTTGTCAGCTACCTGTTAATGGTACGCTTCGCGCTTAACTCTGATGACATAGCGTGGAGATATCGATGGTGACGGCGATCGTCATGATAAAGGCTGAGACCAGCCGAATTCCCGAACTGGCCAACCAGATCACGGAGATGAATGGTGTCCAGGAGGTTTTTTCTGTAGCAGGTCGTGTTGACCTCATCGCGATAGTGAAGGTCGCTCGCAACGAAGATCTTGCCGATGTCATTAGTGACAAAATGCGCCACCTCGAGGGCATCGTCGAGACCGAGACGATGATCGCATTTCGCGCCTATTCCAAAAAAGAACTCGAGGCAGGTTTCGAGCTCGGGCTCGACTAGAGATCAGGTGATGAACGAATCCGGTCGCAGCAATCCACTTGCACGGATTATCAAAGTTGCGACCAAGGTCGAACCCAACGAGTTGAGCGCAACGCTGTTGTCGTTCTTCTTCATATTCGCATTGATGGTTGCGTACAACATTCTCAAGCCGGTGCGAGATGCGCTGGCTCCGGACTGGAGTGACGTCGAACTTGCGCGGCTCTGGACCTACAATTTCTTTTTCAGCGCTGCAGCCGTAAGTGTTTATGGTTTCGCCGTATCGCGAATGCGCCTCAAGTATCTGATCCCCGGGGTCTATGGGTTTTTCGCAGCATCATTTGTGTTGTTCTATCTGGGTACGCGCTCCCTTAGTGACGCTGTCTTCATCGAGAAGGCCTTCTACCTGTGGATCAGCTTGTTTTCCTTGTTCCACATCTCGGTGTTCTGGAGCCTGATGTCGGATCTTTTCAGCAAGACTCAGGCGTTGCGGCTGTTTGCGGTTATCGCGAGTGGGGCGAGCGTCGGCACGATTGCCGGATCTGCGGCGACACTCGCACTGGCAAGAACAATCGGGACCATGAACCTGATGCTTTTCGCGGCGACAATTCTGGTTGCGATCGTGCCGGTTATTGGCTTGCTGTATCGGCTCAAGTCAACACAACTACAGCCTGGCGGCGAGGTTCGCGTCGATAGTCAGGATACGATCGTCAGTGGCAATCCGTTTTCAGGATTCACCGAATTCGTCCGGAACCCTTTCTTGCTTGGCATCGCAGTGTTTATTTTTCTCTATACGACGATCGGTTCGTTTGCGTACTTCGAAATCAAGAACTTGCTTACGGACATTGATCGCGATGCACGCGCACAGATATGGGCGGGTATCAATCTGACCGTCAATACGCTGACTATCGTTACAGCGATGTTTGCGACAGGACGTATAGCGTCCCGATTCGGGCTGTCGAAGACGCTGGCGCTGGTGCCGCTATTCGTGGCGATCGGCTTTCTTGCTGTGGCGATTAACCCGATGTTGGCCACAGTTCTTGTTGGCTGGGTAGTACTTAAGGCTGGCAACTACGCGATTACAAGGCCTGGGCGGGAAATGTTGTACACGCTGGTTAACCGCGAAGATCGATTCAAAGCCAAACCTGTGATTGATATCGTGGTATATCGCGGCGGGGATACGCTCGCCAGCTGGGCCTTTGCCGGATTAACTGCGGCACTCGGGCTCGGGCTCGGTGCAATGGCAGTCATAGGGGCGGCAATTGCTATTGTTTGGGCGCTGGTCGGAGTTTACCTGGGTCGATCATATGATCGCGCGATCGCAAACGGTGCTAAGGAATAATAGACAGAGAGGTGCAGGGAAATGGTGTCACGAAACACATCCAGCGCATATGGTTCCGTAGCTAAATGGTTGCACTGGCTAGCTGCTATCGGCATCTTCATGCTGATCTGGCTGGGATTGCAACAGGCGGGTATGGAGCGCGGTCCGGAGAAAGTCGAAGTGCGGGCGTTGCACGCATCCGTCGCCCTTATCGTATTGGCCTTAATGACCGTGCGCCTGGTCTGGCGATTTTTGAACGGTGTGCCAGCGCATCCTGACGGCATGCCCGGGTGGCAGCGTATAACGTCAACGCTGGTTCACTGGGGGCTCTACATTTCGGTTTTTGTACAGCTGATCTCGGGTGCCATCACGGTTGCATCGGGCGGCAACCCATTGCCGTTTTTCGGCTTGTTTTCTATTGCTCTGCCGATTGTCGAAAATGATGAGTCCCACGAGTTTTGGGAGGAAATCCACGAATTCTCCTGGATCATCATTGCGGTCTTCCTCGCCCTGCATGTGCTTGGCGCGCTGTACAACCATTTCGTGCTCAAGAACGATGTCTTGCGGCGCATGACAATCGGTGTTCCAAAGGGGCCTTGAAACAGCTATGAGCAAATCGGCACCGAGCTTCGAGAGCAGCGACCTGCGTGAATTTGGCGAAGTGCTGCGCGGGCGACGGACCATAAACCTGTTTCTGCAAACGCCGGTGCCGGCAAAGCTCGTTCGTGATGCGATTGAAGTCGCTACCTGGGCACCCAATCACCACGTAACCGAACCCTGGGCATTTTATGTGCTGGGCAGGCAAACCAAAGCGATATGTCTGGATCTCATCCGCGACATCGCCACAGCAAAAAAAGATGCGCAGGCAGCTGATTTCAAAGTGAAGAGCTGGGCCGAAAAGCCGGGATGGTTAGTTGTAACCTGCCGCAAATCGAAGACAGCGATATTGCAGCAAGAGGATCTCGCAGCGTGCAGCGCTGCTGTGCAGAATCTGACGCTGTATCTGTGGAGGGCCGGTGTTGGCTCGAAGTGGACTACCGGCGACATTACACGCGACTCGCGTTTTCTGGATATCGTTGGAATTGATGCAGACCAGGAGATTGTCGTCGGCCTGATCTGCTACGGCTACCCGAAGGTCACGCCCGATCAGACCCGCAAGCCCGTGACAGACGTACTGAAAGAACTCCCCTAGGCGGGGTCCTTTGGCACGGGAGTTCAATCCCGTGCAAGTTCGTCCGGGTGGTGCATGAACGGTCCGGGTGCGATCAGTGGTTTCAGCAAGAAAACCGTGATCGTAATTGCGGATACGGTGGCGATGATGACGACGCCGTTGCGCACGCTGCCGTCATAAATTAATGCGCCAGCGATAGCACCAGTTGCTCCCAGGACGTTCTGCAGCGTACCAATAATTGATGAGGCTACGCCGGCGATCCGGGGCAGAGGATCAAGCGCGACGACCATCGAGTTCGGCATGAGAATGGCGACCGTAAACATAAAGATGCAGATGTTCGCCCATAGCCACCAGAACGGCGCGCTATCCAGCCAGGCAATAATAATTAACTGTGTGCCGCTGAGTGCCATGAGCGCTATAGAAATCGTGAGCAACTGCATCATGTCAAATCGCGTGACCAGAATACGGTTGATCGTGGCGCCCGAAAGTATCGATAGTCCGGCGGTCGCAAACACCAATCCGAAAGCCTGTATCGAGAATCCATAGATCTCGACGACAAGTGCAGCGGATACAGTAATTATCGACATGAACCCTGCAGGTGGCAGGACGACCAGCAGCAGGCCAAAGATACTCTGCCGGTGCGAAAAGAACTCGGTGAAACTGGAGATCAGCTGGCGCACGGGGTGTTGACCAGTGCTCGGTGTGTGCGTCTCAAACAGGTTGCTGCGAATCGCGAGCAGTATCGCGAAGCCGCATGCGGCGATCAGGGTAAACGGAGTACGCCAGCCCCATTGTGCGACGAGCAATGCACCGATGCTTGGCGCGATTACCGGTGCTGCTGTAAAGATCATCATCATTAACGACATCAGGTGTGCCGCTTCTTTGCCGCTTGCAACGTCCCTGACGATTGCGCGGGATACAACGAGTGCTGACGCGGCACCGAACCCTTGCAGGAAACGAGCGGCAAGTAAGACTTCAATATCATTCGCGGTAGCGGCGATTGTCGCCGCTATTGCGAACAGTGACATGCCGACATACAGCACGGGCATGCGGCCGAGGCGATCGGCAGACAGTCCGGCCGGGATCTGGCCGAAGGCCATGCCGGCCATGAAAATACCGACAATTTGCTGACTGCGCTGCAGGTCGGTCGCGAGGGCTTCGACCATCGCCGGTATGGCGGGCAGGCTGAGGTCGACCGTCAAAGCGGCCAGGCCGGTCAGCAGGCCGAGCGTAACGACGAAGCTGCGCTTATGGTGGGGGTGGGGGAAACTCACTATCAGGGCAGACTGACATCCCGACCTGCTATTAACAAGCCCGCCAGCGAGGGGCTGCCGAGCCAGTAGCTAAGGTCCCGCGGATGGTCAATATCCCAAATTGCGAGGTCGGCGCGCTTGCCCGTCTCGAGCGTACCGCGATCTTCGCCAAGGCCGAGCGCGATGGCTGCCTCCCGCGTCGCGCCTGCCAGACACTCCTGTGGTGTAAGTCTGAACAGTCGGCTGGCAAGAGCCATAGCCTCGCGCACCGAGCAAAGCGGTGACGTGCCGGGATTACAATCGGTCGCGATCGCGATAGGCACGTTTTGTTGGCGCAATTCATCAACAGGCGGTCGTTGCGTCTCGTTCAGAGTCAGAAACGCGCCGGGCAAGAGCACGGCAACGGTTCCTGCACTCGCCATGGCTTTAACACCGGACGGTGACGTGTATTCGAGATGGTCGGCCGATAGCGCGCCGAAGCTTGCTGCCAGGGACGCGCCGCCGCTGTCGCTGAGTTGGTCAGCGTGAAGCTTCACCGGAATGCCGAAGGACTGTGCGCAGCCAAATACTTTGGCGACCTGGTCGGCGTTGAACGCTATTTTCTCGCAATAAGCGTCGACGGCATCGGCGAGCTTTTTTGCAGCGACGAGTGGCAGCAGTTGACTGCAAATGAGGTCGACGTAGGCATCTGCATCGTCAATAAATTCTGGTGGTACGGTGTGAGCGGCGAGCAGGGTGGTGCGAACCGTCAAACTTGATGACGTTCCGATTCGCCGCGCGACCTCGAGCATTTTGATCTCGCTATCGATATCGAGCCCGTAACCTGACTTGATCTCAACGGTTGCAACCCCATCGGCCTCGAGCATTCGCACGCGACGCATCGCTGATTCGAATAACGCATCAGATGCTGTCTGGCGAGTAGCTTTAACCGTGGCAAGGATGCCGCCGCCGGAGCGGGCAATATCCTCGTAACTTGCACCCTGGAGGCGTTGCTCGAATTCGGCAGAGCGATCGCCGCCGAAAACCAGGTGTGTGTGGCAATCGATCAGTGCCGGCGTAATCCACTGACCTGCCACGGATCGGGTCACCGCGGCCGTCTTCCCGGGAAGCTCTGTCTGCGGCCCCAGCCACGCCAGAGCACCGTCCAGGATCGCTATAGCACCGTCCTCGACCACACCGAACCCGGGCGAATCGCTTCGCATAGTTGCGATGCGCGCGTCCGTTAGCAGCAGATCCCAGTCCGTCATTCATTGCTCCGAGTGTGCTTTCGACGGTATCATGGCCCAAGCTGTATATACAACTTAATGGGCCTCAAGTGTCGTCTATTTTCGCTCGTAAAGCATTGTTGCAAAAGGGCTGGGCAGACAATGTCCGCTTGCAGCTTGATGGTGGACGCATCAGCAGTATCACTGCAAATACCACGGCGGAGTCCAGTGACTTCGTGGCAGGCATCATCATTCCAGGACTCTGCAATGCCCATAGCCACGCATTCCAGCGAGCACTCGCGGGCAGGACGGAAGAGCGTTCCGCGGCCGGACAAGACAACTTCTGGACCTGGCGTGAGCGAATGTATGCGCTGGCAGGGCGGCTCAATGCTGACTTGCTTGCGGCAATAGCACGGCAGGCGTATAGCGAGATGCTTGAAAGCGGCTATACCTCCGTCGCCGAGTTTCACTACCTGCATTCGGAACCTGGTGGCAACCAACACGACGACATGATGTTCAACGCGCTTTACGCCGCGGCACATGACAGCGGTATTCGCATGACATACGTGCCGGTGCTGTACGAGCGATCCGGGTTCGATCAACATGAGCTGGCAGGGCACCAGAAGCTGTTTGCCAATGATGTTGAAAGTTTCCTGGCACATCATGGGCGGGTTCTCGAGCGAGCATCAGAAACACTTAACGTGGCTATCGGCGCGCATAGTCTGCGCGCCGTTTGCAAGGAATCGCTCGTCGAGATTGCCCGTACCGCCGATGCTCGAAACCTGCCGATGCACCTGCATATCGCCGAGCAGCAGCGCGAGGTCGACCAGTCGATGGCCGCGTACGGTCGACGTCCTGTTCATTGGTTGCTTGAAAACTTCAATGTTGGAGACAACTGGTGCCTGGTGCATGCGACGCATATGGATGCGGACGAAACCGCGTCCCTTGCGCAATCGTCCGCAGTCGTGTGCCTTTGTCCGAGCACCGAAGCGAACCTTGGTGATGGCCTGTTTCCGCTGCATGATTTTCTTGGCGCAGGCGGGAAAATGGCAATTGGGTCTGATAGCCACGTTTCCATAAATCCGTTCGAGGAACTTCGCTGGCTGGAGTACGGCCAACGCCTGGTGATGCAATCGAGGAACGTCGTATCGATGCAGCAGGCGCATGTTGGCCAGGAGTTGTTTTCACGCGCGCTCGATGGCGGTGCACAGATCAGTACGCGAGAGACGGCGGGCATTCACAGCGGTGCCGTGGCAGACGTGGTTGCACTGCATGACGACGATCCAATGCTGGTTGGTCATGACATGGCATCGTTGCTAGATGCGCTGGTTTTTTCGGGTTATCGCCTGCCGATCGAGCGCGTCATGGTGCACGGAAAATGGCGGGTCATCGACGGGCAACATGTCGGTCAGGCCGATATTCGAGCCGGTTTTGCGGACGCGCTGAGGAAGATCGGGGAAGCACGGTGACAGCGCTCGCAAAACCAAGATACCAGCAGCTCAAGGATCTGATCATTGGGCGTATATCGAATGGTGACCTGAGGCCCAGAGACCGGGTTCCATCAGAAAACGAGTTGGTGGAGTCGATGAACGTTTCGCGTATGACTGCGAATCGTGCATTGCGTGAACTGACCGACGAGGGTTATGTCGATCGCATCGCCGGTCGTGGCACGTTTGTGTCTGATTTTCGGGCTCGATCTCACGTGCTCGAGGTGCAGAACATCGCAGATGAAATTACGCGCCGCGGCCACGCACATACCTGCGAGGTCGTGCGGCAGTCGCGTCAGCACGCACGCGGCGAAATAGCCCGGGCGCTGGATGTCGAGCAAGGCACGGACGTATTTCATCTGCTGCTCGTACACTTTGAAAATTCCAGCCCGGTCCAGGTCGAGGATCGATACGTCGTCGCAGATTTCGCGCCCGGGTGTATCGAGCAGGACTTTCGAACGGTTACACCGAGCGCCTATCTCACTGCTATTTCACCACTGCAGGAAGCGGAACAGGTGGTGCGAGCGACGCTACCGAATGCCGCGGTTCGCCAGCAATTACAAATGGCTGATGGCGAACCGAGCCTGGTCGTGATCCGACGTACCTGGTCACACGGTCGCCCCGTCACTTTTGCCCGCCTGCACCACCCGGGCAGTCGCTATGAACTGACCGGGCATTACGCCCCTCCCGGAACACCAAAATCGACGACGGCCAATGTCGTGGAACTGGAGACAATAGAACGATGAGCAAGCAACGAACAATCAAGGCACCCACTGGGACAAAACTCCAGGCGAAAAGCTGGCTGACCGAGGCGCCATTGCGAATGATTATGAACAATCTCGATCCGGACGTCGCTGAGCGCCCGGAGGATCTTGTTGTTTATGGGGGCATTGGCAAAGCCGCACGCAACTGGGAAGCATTCGACGTGATTGTCAGCACACTCAAGACGCTCGAGGCTGATGAAACTTTGCTGGTGCAATCCGGCAAGCCCGTCGGCGTGTTCAAAACGCATGCCGACGCGCCGCGAGTGCTGATAGCAAATTCAAACCTCGTTCCCGCATGGGCGAACTGGGAGCACTTTCGTGAACTCGACCGCAAAGGCCTGATGATGTTCGGCCAGATGACGGCGGGCTCATGGATCTACATCGGCAGCCAGGGAATCGTGCAGGGTACTTACGAGACGTTCGCCGAAATGGGCAGGCAGCATTACGGTGGCGATCTGGCCGGGCGCTGGATTCTGACCGCCGGACTCGGTGGCATGGGCGGTGCACAGCCCCTGGCGGCGACTATGGCCGGTGCGTCGATGCTGGCAATAGAATGCCAGTCAAGCCGCATCGACAAACGGCTGGAGACGGGCTATCTCGATACTCGTGCGGAGTCACTTGAAGAAGCACTCGCGCTCATCAATAAATCGGTCGAGGAGCGGGCTCCTGTGAGCATTGGGCTGCTCGGCAACGCCGCAGAGTTATTGCCCGAGATGGTCAAGCGCGGTGTAAGGCCTGATGCAGTTACAGATCAGACCTCGGCGCACGATCCGGCCAATGGTTATTTGCCGATCGGCTGGAGTGTGGAACAGTGGGAAAAAACTCGCGTCAGCGACCCGGATGCGGTCGCAGCGGCGGCACGCAAATCGATGGCGGTTCACGTGCGGGCGATGCTCGAATTCCAGAAGGCTGGAATTCCGACTTTCGATTATGGCAATAACATCCGCCAGGAAGCGCTCAACGAAGGCGTCGATAATGCTTTCGATTTTCCAGGCTTTGTTCCGGCATACGTGCGACCTCTGTTTTGCCGCGGCGTCGGGCCCTTTCGTTGGGCAGCGTTGTCGGGCGATCCCGAGGACATCTACAAGACCGACGCCAAGGTTAAGGAGTTGATTCCGGATGATGCGCATCTTCATGCATGGCTCGATGCCGCGCGCGAGCGCATTCATTTTCAGGGTTTGCCCGCGCGTATATGTTGGGTCGGTCTGGGGCAACGCGACCGGCTCGGCCTCGCGTTTAACGAGATGGTGCGAAGTGGTGAACTGAAGGCACCTGTTGTCATTGGCCGGGATCATCTTGACAGTGGTTCCGTTGCCAGCCCGAACAGGGAGACGGAATCGATGCGTGATGGTTCCGATGCGGTTTCTGACTGGCCGTTGCTAAACGCGTTACTAAACACTGCGAGCGGCGCGACCTGGGTTTCCTTCCATCACGGTGGCGGCGTTGGCATGGGATATGCGCAGCACGCGGGGCTCGTGATCGTTTGTGATGGCTCGGAAGCTGCCGACAAACGAATTGCCCGTGTGCTCTGGAATGACCCCGCCACCGGTGTCATGCGACACGCCGATGCCGGCTATGAAGACGCGATTGCCTGTGCAAAAGAGCACGGGCTCAACCTGCCGATGCTGAATCACGAGGGTGCGCAATGAAACTAACCATAGAAAATCAACTGGTCGGCCTCACCGAGTTGCGCGCCGCATGGCGGCAACCGGTCAAGGTAAGCCTGGGAGATGACGCGCGTCGGCGTATTGCCGAGTCCAACGAGCTGATCGCTAATGTGGTTGCCGCGGGCGACGAGGTTTACGGCGTCAATACCGGCTTCGGGCAGCTCGCGAATGTGCGCATCGATGACGACGAACTCGCGCATTTACAGGAAAACCTGGTGCGTTCACATGCCGTTGGCGTCGGCGAAGACCTGGACGACGACATCGTTCGCCTCGTGATGCTGATGAAAGTCATCGCACTCGCGGAAGGTTTCTCGGGCGTGCGGCTGGAGCTCGTTGAAGCCTTGTGTGAATTGATCAACCACAACGTTTATCCGCGTATACCTTCGCAGGGATCCGTTGGTGCCTCGGGTGATCTTGCGCCATTGGCGCACATGGCAGGCGTGCTGATCGGCGTCGGTGAAGCGAAAGTGCAGGGTACGATTGTGCCTGCAGAGCTGGCGCTTAGGGAGGCCGGGATCGAGCCCATCAAGCTTGCACCAAAGGAAGGGTTGGCGCTGCTCAATGGCACACAGGTTTCCACCGCGTTGGCACTCGCGGCCGTATTTCGCACCGAAAACGTTCTTGCGGCGGCACTCGCAGCCGGTGCAATGTCGTCCGATGCGGTCAAGGGCAGCGACACGCCATTCGACAGGCGAATTCAGACCGTCCGCGGCCACGGAGGACAGATCGCTGTCGCAGGTGTCCTGCGCGAACTCATGCGCGGTAGCGAGATTCGAGCTTCTCACGTTGCTTGTGATCATGTGCAGGACCCATACTCGATACGCTGTCAACCACAGGTTATCGGCGCATGTCTCGATGTCGTGCGGCATGTGTGCAGCGTTCTCGAGACGGAGGCCAATGCAGTGACCGACAACCCGCTCGTTTTTGCGGAGTCCAATGCGGTGTTGTCTGGTGGCAATTTTCACGCAGAGCCGGTTGCCCTGGCGGCCGACTACCTGGCCCTTGCAATTGCCGAGATTGGCTCGCTGTCAGAGCGGCGCATCGCACTGTTGATTGACGGGAACCTGAGCGGATTGCCGCCATTCCTTGTCAAAGAGGGCGGATTGAACAGCGGGTTTATGATGGCCCAGGTCACTGCTGCGGCGCTGGCATCCGAAAACAAATCGCATGCGCACCCGGCCAGCGTCGACAGTATCCCGACGTCGGCGAACCAGGAAGATCATGTCAGCATGGCAACTTTTGCGGCACGCCGTCTCCACGAGATGATAGATAACGTTGCCAACATCGTTGCAATTGAGCTTCTGGCTGCGACACAGGGAGTTGAATTTCATCTGCCGCAAAAGAGTTCGCCGATACTCGAACGAGTCATCGCTTCGATACGCGAAGTTTCCCCGGCATACGGTGAGGATCGATCAATGTCTGCGGATATAGCAAGAGTCGTGGGCCTGATTGACGAGGGAGTTTTCTGCGCGTATTCGGAATCGATTCTCCCCAGCCACAGCGTATGACGGACACATTTACATTCCACCGCGGCTCGATACCACTGCTGATCAGCGTGCCGCACGATGGAAGGAAATTGCCGGACGATGTTGCGCCGGCGATGACGAAGGCGGGCAGGGATATTCCCGATACCGATTGGCACGTATCGAGGCTGTACGAATTTGCGCATGGCCTGGGCGCGTCGACAATTTCAGCGCAGCTATCGCGATACGTCGTTGACCTCAACCGTCCCGCCGATGATACGAACTTGTATGAGGGGCAAATCGCGACCGGCCTGTGCCCCCGGCAAACATTCGATGGCCGGGATATTTACAGCGACGACATTGCTATCGACGTTACGGCGCGCGTGGAGCAATTTTGGAGGCCTTATCACGCCAGAATAACTGACACATTGGCCGAATTCAGGCAGTCGCACGGTTATGCTCTGCTGTGGGATGCGCACTCAATCGCCAGTCGTGTGCCGAGACTGTTTGACGGTGATCTGCCGATTCTGAACATCGGTACCTGGGGTGGGCGCAGCTGTGATGCCGGTATTGCCGGCGATGTCATCGAAATTGCTGAAAACAGCCCCTTCGAGACGGTCGTAAATGCCCGTTTCCAGGGTGGCTATATCACGCGCCACTACGGGCGACCGGCAGATAACATACAAGTGATACAGCTTGAGTTGGCACAGCGCGCTTACATGGATGAGGCGACACGTAACTATGATGCAGCGAAGGCATCCAAGCTTCGTGTTACGCTCGAGCGCATGCTCATGGCCTTCGTCGGTGCGGCGAAACGGCATATTGCGAGGTGAAGATGATGAAGGAATCTCTGCTGAAGGTGGGCGCGATCCTGGTAGCCGGCGTTTTTTTGCAGTCCTGTGCCTCCGTTGACTGGTCTGCGAGTAAAATTGATAGTGAAGCGGATGCGGCGCTGCACGTTTTTCGAGAAGACATTACCGGCGGGCAACATTTTCTGGAGCAGGCGGCCGGCTATCTCGTTTTTCCGCGCATCATCAAGGCGGGTGTCGGTGTTGGTGCAGAGACAGGTGAAGGCGCGCTGCGTATTGGCGGTCGCACCGCCGGTTACTATCGCAGTACGAGCGGTTCGATCGGTTTTCAGGCTGGCGCACAGGCAAAGTCAGTCGTTATCGCGTTTATGACACCGGAATCGTTGACGCAGTTTCGCAAGTCAAGCGGTTGGAAAGTGGGCATCGACGGATCCGTTGCACTTATTGACATCGGTGCAGGCAAGACCATTGACTCGTACAACGTCCAGAATCCGGTGATTGGTTTCATCTTCGGTTCAAAGGGCCTGATGTACAACCTGACGCTGGAGGGCTCAAAGTTCTCCAAACTCAATAAATGATCAAATCTCAACCG
>JAHEFG010000001.1:0-119842 GCA_024640305.1 Gammaproteobacteria bacterium | reverse complement strand
GGGCGCAGACCGTGCCGAGAAGTTCTACTAAGTTTCGGCGAGCTTGTCTTGTGCTTTGGCGCGCGCGTCAAACTCATGTTGCCACTGTGACCGATGCGTTGCCGGTGCTATCTGCACGGCAGTCACTTTGTATTCCGGGCAACTCGTCGCCCAATCGCTGTGCTCGGTTGTGACGACATTGGCGCCGGTTTCGGGGTTGTGAAATGTCGTGTATACAACGCCCGGCTGCACGCGCGTGGTGATCGCAGCCTTGAGCGTGATGTCACCTTTGCGGCTTTGCAATGAAACGAGCTGCCCGTCTCTTATGCCGCGCGTTTCTGCGTCGTGCGGATGAACTTCTAACAGATCTTCGTTGTACCAGACCATGTTCGGCGTGCGGCGTGTCTGGGCGCCCACGTTGTACTGCGACAGGATACGGCCTGTCGTCAGCAGTAACGGGAATTTGCGGCTGGTACGTTCCTCGGTGGGCACGTAGTCGGTTTCGACGAAAAGACCCTTGCCTCGTACGAAGTTGTCAACGTGCATGATCGGCGTGCCCATTGGTGCGGCGTCGTTGCAGGGCCATTGCACGCTGCCAACCTCATCGAGAAACCTGAAGCTCACGTTGCGAAACGTCGGCGTCAGCTCGGCAATCTCGTCCATGATTTCGGCGGCAGCGTTGTAATTCATCGGGTAGCCGAGCGCCTGGGCCAGCTCCTGGGTGATGCGCCATTCAGACTTTCCTTGCCGAGGTTTCATTACCGGCCGCACGCGGTTGATACGACGTTCTGCATTGATGAATGTGCCGTCTTTTTCCAGGAACGATGTGCCCGGAAGAAAAACATGCGCAAACTTTGCGGTCTCGTTGAGAAACAGGTCCTGTACTACGAGGCACTCCATATTCGAGAGCGCCGCCTCAACGTGCTTCGTATCGGGATCTGACTGGGCGACATCTTCGCCCTGAATGTACATGCCCTTATAGTGACCGGCGCAGGCTTCATCGAACATGTTTGGAATGCGCAGGCCCGGTTCGGCATCCAGCGTAACGCCCCAGTGACTCTCGAACGTGCCACGAACCTCGTCGTTCTGGACGGGCCGGTATCCGGGCAGCTCGTGAGGGAACGAACCCATGTCGCAGGAGCCCTGAACGTTGTTCTGGCCGCGCAGCGGATTAACGCCGCAGCCGGAAAAACCAATGTTGCCGGTTGCCATCGCCAGGTTTGCCATACCCATGACCATCGTGGATCCCTGGCTGTGCTCAGTAACGCCGAGGCCATAATAAATCGCACCGCGCTTCGCGCTGCCATAAAGGCGAGCGGCGCCACGAATCTCTTCGGCCGACACTCCGGAAACTTTCTCAACCGCTTCTGGCGAGTTTTCCGGTTTGAGAATCATTTGTTGCCACGACTCGAATGAATCCTTGTCGCAGCGGCTATTGATGTACCCCTCGTCGGCCAGGCCTTCGGAGAGGATGACGTGTGCGAGCGCGTTGATAACAGGAACATTAGTTCCGGGCAGCAGGGGCAGATGGTGTTCGGCGCGTATATGCGGGGACTTGACGAGGCCAATGCGACGCGGATCGACGACGATCAGTTTTGCGCCTTGTCGCAAGCGGCGCTTCATCTGCGAGGCGAATACCGGGTGGCCTTCAGTCGGGTTGGCGCCAATCACCATGATCACATCCGCATCCATGACGCTGTCAAATGGCTGCGTACCGGCCGAAGTACCAAGTGTCTTATTCAGGCCAAAGCCAGTTGGCGAATGACAAACTCGCGCGCAGGTGTCGACATTGTTGTTGCCCATCGCCGCGCGGACGAGTTTTTGTACAACGAAGACTTCTTCGTTAGTACAGCGCGATGAGGTGATGCCGCCGATCGCCTTACGGCCGTATTGCTTTTGAATTTCCTTGAAGCGCCGCGCGGTGTAGTTGATGGCTTCGTCCCAGCTGACTTCCCGCCATGCTTCGTCGGTGCTGTCTCGCAGCATCGGGTTCAGGATCCGGTCCCGGTGCGTCGAGTAGCCCCAGGCGAAGCGGCCTTTGACACAGCTATGGCCGTGGTTGGCCTGACCATCATTGTCCGGTGTCATGCGCACGACCTGGTCGCCTTTCATCTCGGCGACAAACGAACAACCGACACCACAATAGGCGCAAGTTGTCTTGACGCTGTGGTCTGGCTGTCCGTGCTCAACAATGCTCTTGTCCATCAGCGTTGCCGTTGGGCATGCCTGGACACAAGCGCCGCACGATACGCATTCAGAACTGAGGAAGTCTTCGCTGATTCCGGCCGAAACCTTGGATCTGAAACCGCGCCCTTCAATGGTGAGTGCGAGCGTGCCCTGAACCTCGTCACACGCGCGCACGCATCGTGAACAGACGATGCATTTGCTTGCATCAAACTGGAAATACGGGTTGCTGCTATCGATGCTGGCTTCGAGATGGTTCTCGCCTTCGAATCCATAGCGGACATCTCGTAGCCCGACCGCACCTGCCATGTCCTGTAACTCACAATCACCGTTGGCAGAACACGTCAGGCAATCCAGCGGGTGGTCTGAGATATACAGTTCCATGACATTGCGCCGCAACTTGCTGAGTGCCGCGGTTTGCGTCCGAATCTTCATGCCGGCTTCTACCGGCGTCGTGCAGGAAGCCGGGTAGCCTTTGCGGCCCTCGATTTCGACCAGGCACATTCGACATGAGCCAAACGGTTTCAGGCTATGCGTCGCGCACAGCTTTGGTATATCGACACCGGTCTCGCGCGCTGCTCGCAGGATGCTCGTGCCCGCCTTAACGCTGGTGGGCAGGCCGTCAATCTCGACGTCGACCGTTTTGGCGTCAGCGGATGCCGGCGTGCCGAGGTCTGCTTGCCTGACCTTGTTCATGTGCCAGTGCTCCGAGCAGCTGGTAAATCTTCCGTAAAGTGTTGCAGGACACTGCGGACAGGGTAGGGCGTCATGCCACCCATCGCGCATAGCGACGCATCTTCCATCGTGTTGCATAACTCGACGAGCAACTCCAGGTTCTCGTCCCTGTTTTCGCCGGCCACGATTTTGTCTATCACTTCTGCGCCGCGCGTCGAGCCGATGCGGCAGGGCGTGCACTTGCCGCAGGACTCGATTGCACAAAACTCCATGGCAAAGCGCGCTTGTTGCGCCATATCTGCAGTGTCGTCGAATACGACGATGCCGCCATGGCCGAGCATGGCTCCAATTTCGATAAATGCCTCGTAAGTCAGCGGCGTATCGAGTTGCTCCTCTGGCAGGTAAGCACCAAGCGGCCCTCCAACCTGCACTGCTTTCACCGGACGCCCGCTGGCGGTGCCGCCACCCCAATCTTCGATGACCTCACGAAGTGTTATGCCGAATTCTTTTTCGACCAGGCCGCCGCGTTTGATATTGCCAGCAAGTTGGAAGGCCAGTGTTCCTTTTGAGCGATCGACGCCATACGACGCATATTTTTCACTGCCAATATTGACGATATTAGCTATCGACGCCAGTGTCACAACGTTGTTAACGACTGTCGGTTGGCCGAACAAACCTTCGAAAGCGGGCAGCGGAGGCTTGTAGCGGACGATGCCAGGTTTGCCTTCGAGGCTCTCGAGCATGGCTGTTTCCTCGCCGCACACATAAGAGCCTGCACCGAGGTGCAACTCAATATCGAAATTAAAACCGCTGCCTTGAATATCGTCGCCCAACCAGTTGTTATCGCGCGCGACCTCGATAGCGCGGGACAGAACCCGGTGCGTTAGCGGATATTCCGAACGCAGGTAGATGTAGCCTCGATCCGCGCCGACAGCGAAGCCGGCAATCGCCATGCTCTCGATAAGACCGAGCGGATCACCTTCCATAAGAATGCGGTCGGAGAAGGTGCCACTATCACCCTCGTCCGCGTTGCAGGCGATGTACTTTTGGTCAGACTGAACGTCTGCGACAGTCTGCCACTTGATGCCCGTTGGAAATCCGGCACCACCCCGGCCACGCAGCCCCGAGTCCTTTACCGCGTCGATGACAGTTTGCGCACCGTTGTCGAGCGCCTTTTCGAGCGCCTTGAAGCCGTGATGGGCGCGGAAATCGTCGATCGAAAGCGGATCGATCAGGCCGCAGCGCCAGAACGTCCATCGATCCTGGTTGATGAGGTAGGGAATATCTATTGTCGGGCCAATTCGTTTCGCGTGTTCGCCGCCCGCCAGGAACCCCGCGGTAAACAGCTCAGGAACGTCGTCTGCCTCTATATTGCCGTAAGCGATGCGCTTGTCATCGACTGTAACTTCGACCAGCGGCTCGAGCCACGTCGCGCCCCATGAGCCGTTACGTATCAACTCGATGTTGTCTCCGCTTCGCTTCGCATGGCGTGCGATTGCAATGGCAATGTCGTCGGCGCCGACCGAGATGGCAGCGGTTTCGCGTGGCACATAGACCCTGGTTCGCGCCATCAGTTTGCATCCCCGGAAGACGCAACGATGTCATCAAACCGCTGCGGGCTGACGCGTCCGAATGTTTTACCATCGATCATGACGGCCGGTGAGCAGGCGCAATTGCCGAGGCAGTAAACCGGTTCGAGCGTGTTATCGGCGTCGCTGGCGTTCATGGCTATACCGAGCGACTTTTCAGCATGCGCTGATAACTCCCGGCTTCCCATCGCCTGGCATGCCTCTGCCTGGCAGATCTTGACGATGCGCTTGCCGGGCGGAGTCGTCCTGAAGTCGTGGTAATAGCTAACGACACCGTGAACCTCGGCACGCGACAAATTGAGCTCGTCGGCCAGTTGTCGAATTGCATCCTCCGATATCCAGGCAAACCGCTCAATGAACGCGTGCAGTATCTGCACGAGCATTTCGCCGCGCGCATCGAAGCGCGCGATGATCTCGCTTGCTGCCTGTTTGTCGTATGCCATTGCTGTCATCTAATAACTCGTTCTGCACCCGAGTAGATATTAAAGGTATTGCCACGCAAAAACCCGATGAGTGTCATATTGAATTCCCTGGCGACCTGCACTGCGAGGCTGGATGGCGCGCTTACAGCCGCCAGTAGCGGAATGCCGGCGATAGCGGCCTTCTGCATCAGTTCGAAGCTGGCACGCCCGGAGACCATTAGCCCGAAGTTGCTGCCAGGCAGTTTGCCGCTGCGCAGCAGGAAGCCCACCACTTTATCGACAGCGTTATGTCGACCAATGTCTTCCCTGATCGTGACGAGATTGCCATCTGTATCGAATACGCCGGCCGCATGCAGGCCACCCGTCTTGTCAAATGTATCCTGTGCTACGCGCAACCTGCCCGGCACTTTGGTCAAAACGTTCTCAGCAAATACTGGCCCATCCGCGCCCATCGGTTTTGCTCCGACGGCGCGCAATGCGTCCAATGATGCTTTGCCGCAAACGCCACAGCTCGAAGTCGTATAGAAATGCCGTCGTAAGCGGCCAAGGTCAACGCTGACCTGTGGGCTCAATTCCACGCGAATAACATTGTGGTGACCCGTATCCGGTGCTGCCGGTCCGCAAGTGTCGATCGAGGCGATGTCACTTGCCTGCTGAACAATCGATTCGGTGTACAGAAACCCGGCCGCGAGCTCGTCGTCATGGCCGGGCGTGCGCATCGTTATAGACACACTGCGCGTAGCGCGACCCTCGGGCGTCGAGAACCCGAGGCGAATCTCAAGCGGTTCTTCGACCGCAACATGGTCTGTGATTGATTGCTGCAGACTGTCGCTGACTCTGCTGATATCGACTGCGTGACTGCTGGCGGCCATGCTGCTTTCGCCGTTTACTTGCTGGCAGGCCAGTATATCGCAACGCCTTGGCACGTTAATGATAATCGTTCTCAAAGCCTGTTGTGTTGTCGTTCATAAACATCGTCTACAATAGCCGGCAGACGAACCGACATTCCAAGGAGATTCCGTTGAGCAAGATTGCACGCCGAAAGTTTATCCAGTTGTCCGCCGCAGCCGCTACAGGTTGTCTGGCAATCTCAGGTCGCGACGCGCTGGCAGACGATCTGCCACACGTATCTGAGTCGGACGGCATGGCTATGGCCATGAAATATACGAATGACGCCAGCACCGTAGACCCTGCATCGCGCACGAATCCGGCAGCCGAGCAAAACTGTGCTAACTGTGCCCTGATTCAGGGCAATGACGGCGACGCATGGCGCCCATGCCAGATTTTCCCGGGCAAGGCCGTCAATGCGAAGGGCTGGTGTTCTGTCTGGGCTCCAAAAGCCTGATCGATCCGCTAGAGCAACATCGGAGCGCCGGCATCCTGGCCGGCGCTTTTGTCTATGTCTGAAGCGCACATCCAGCATTTCTACGACGAGCCGACAGGAACCTTGTCCTACGTCGTCGCGGACGGGCAGAGCGGCAACGCAGCCATCATTGATTCCGTGCTTGGCTATGAATCGGTATCAGGCAGAACGGACAGCGGGCCGTCGGATGTCCTGATTGACTACATTCGCAAGGAACAGCTGTCTCTCGAGTGGATTCTTGAAACTCATGCCCACGCCGATCACCTGACCGGGGCGCAGTACATCAAGGCGGCATTAGGCGGGAAGGTGGCGATCGGGGAAGGTATCCGCGACGTTCAGTCGCACTTCGGGCCGGTATTCAATCTTGCGGCGCCGTTTGCACCGGACGGGCGTCAGTTCGACCAGCTCTTCGCTGATGGCGAAGTCTTTAATATCGGCGAGCTGGAGTGCCGCGTCCTGCGCACGCCTGGACACACCAATGACAGCGTGAGTTATCGGGTAGGATCTGCAGTATTCGTCGGCGACAGCCTGTTTATGCCGGATTATGGTACCGCCCGCTGCGATTTTCCCGGAGGCGATGCCGGGCTGTTATTCGACTCGATACGACAGATCTTGTCTTTACCTGGGGATACGCGCCTCTACATGTGCCATGACTACATGCCCGGTGGCCGCGAATTGCGCTGGGTATGCACGGTAGATGAACAGCGTGCAGAAAACATCCACGCGAGCGAAAAAGTGAGCAAGCCGGAGTTTACCGACATGCGCAAAGAACGCGACGCTGTGCTCAATTTGCCGGCATTGATTGTTCCGGCGATTCAGGTCAACATCTGCGCTGGTCATCTTCCCGAAACTGATGACAACGGCATTGCGTACATAAAGACACCGATCGATACACTCTGATACGGAGACCTGACTTGTTTGAGTCGCTACAACCCATGCCGGCGGATGCCATTCTCGGCCTGATCGTCGAGCATCGTAATGACCCGCGCCCCCAAAAAATTGACTTAGGCGTCGGCGTTTATCGAGACGCCAGCGGCAATACGCCCGTACCCGAAACCGTCAAACAGGCGGAAAAGCGACTGCTGGAATCCCAGTCCAGCAAGGCCTACATTGGTACGGCCGGTGACCCGCTTTTCAACGCGTCGATGCAGGCGCTGATGTTCGATGCTGCTGTCCCTGACGATCGCCTCATTACAATTCAGACGCCAGGCGGCTCGGGCTCACTTCGAGTAGCCGCTGGCATCGTTCTGCGCGCCAGAAAGAACCCGACCGTATGGGTTAGTACACCCACCTGGGCGAACCACGTGCCTTTGCTGGGCGGCGCCGGGATGACGCTCAAGGAGTACCCTTACTACGACAGGCAACGGCATGTCATTCAGATCGATGCCATGCTGGAGACCTTGCGGGCGGCGCCAAAGGGTGACCTGGTGCTGTTTCATGCCTGTTGTCACAATCCGTCGGGGCTGGACCCGTCTGTGGAACAGTGGCGAGCGATAACTGATGTCTTGCTCGAACGAGAGCTCGTGCCGTTTATTGACATGGCATACCAGGGTTTCGCAAAAAACCTCGATGATGACGCGTTCGCAATACGCCACATGGCATCGCTTCTTCCGGAGATGATTGTCACGAGTTCCTGTTCGAAGAATTTCGGGCTATACCGGGATCGCGTCGGCACCCTGTCGGTACTCGCTGCAAGCACCGCATCGGTGCCGATACTGGCCAGCCAGCTAAGTCACTATGTGCGCACGCTCTACTCGATGCCGCCAGATCACGGTGCGGCCATCGTCAGCATCATCCTCAACGACGACGACCTTCGGGCGCAGTGGGTCGGCGAGGTCGACGAGATGCGAGAGCGCATACACGGTATGCGAGCGTTGCTCAGTGACGCACTTGAAGCGAAAGCACCCGATCACGATTTCTCGCACCTTGTGAGTGCCAACGGTATGTTTTGTTTTCTCGGCATTTCTCCGCAGCAGGTCGAACGTCTTAAGAAGGACTTCGGGATCTACATGGTCGACTCCAGCCGTATCAACGTGGCTGGCATCACGGCCGAAAACGTCGATTACCTGGCCAGCTCAATAGCAGCAGTTCTCGAGTAGCGCTATTACCGTTCGCCGGCCTTCGTTCGTTTGGCGAAGAAAGCGGTACCGCGCACCAACAGCGCAAAGATCAGGAGCGCGACAAGCCCCCAGTTGACCTCAGCCAGGTCGTCCATCGACGTCGGCAACTGTGTCTGTGCGAACACCGCCATAATCAGAAAGAGGCCGGTCTTGTGCAGGACACGCCAGGCTTTGGGGCCGATAGCTTTCGCCGGGCCGCTGAAAGAAGTAATCAGCATCAGGTAGATGACGACATAGGTGACCATGCCTGGCAGGTTGCTGGCGAGGTTAAACTCGAAATCGGGAGTTTGCCGGGTGCGATAGAAAATCAGCGCCATGTGCACGGTGTGGATGCCCGCGAATGTGACACCGAGCAGTTTACGGTTTTTCAGCAGCGCGAGCGTCAGCGGTGTCTTGATCAGTTCTCGAAGCGGTCGCGCAATAAATACCAGCAGCAGAACCACAAACGCGACGCGAGCTGTCAGGCGCAGTAACAAGCGGATGTCGTCGTCCGCCAGGCCCGCGGTAACCAGGTAAGCTGTGCATGCGGCTGCTACCACCGCGATAGTAGCGAGTAGCTGCACCATTGTTCGTTGATCATTCGTCATCGCTGTCTACGGTCTCCAATACGAGTCGGCTGTTCTCATCGATGAATAGTTTTTCGGTGATTCCCGCATTCAGTTCAAGCACAAAATTAACGGGTTCGGTTGCACCTATCGACCGCAGCGACATGGGTTCCGTATTGCGCACGATAGAAGAGATGCTGCCGTCCGATCGCGCGAAAATCATGTCAAGAGATATGTACGTGTTCTTCATCCACATCGATATGTAATCGCTGTTTTCATAGATGAAGAGCATGCCGGTACCGGGTGGCAGATGCCGAACATGCATCAGTCCGCGAGCTCGTTGCGCATTGCTGATTGCGAGATAGACGTCGAAACGGTGGCAGGCATGAGCACTGGCCTCGATAACGAGCACGTCTTTGGAAAACGCCTCATCGAGTGACTCCGCTGCCGCGTTGGCGGTAATGGCGAAGAAGAGCGCAAATACGAGAATCAACCGTCGTGTCATGACGAGTCCCAGTCAACCAGCCCGAGAAATGCCAGTTCGGGGATCAATACACTTGAATCGCCATTAATCTCAGCGAGCGGCGAGACGCAGTATAGCTTGCCTTCGATCGCATAGCGGTCGGCGTCGACATCGAGTTTTTCCAGACCAGTGATGTCGGTCAGGCAATTGCCCAGATCGGCGGTACTGAAGAAGCGGCCGCCGCCTTCTTCGATGACGGTGACGTTGCTGGCGAGCTCGCGAGCCACTGCGCCACGCTCCAGGTCCGGAATGGCGATGATGATCGCGAGCTGCAGGTCTCCACCTGCTGCCACGCTGGCGAGGCGCAATCGCGCACCTCTGCCGCTCGGCCGCGGCATTCCCTCGCAGTGAAGGTCTGAGCTGCTCCAGTCGAGCGACGCGGGGATCGCGCCGTACAATTGTCCTCGCAGATAGCCCGCATCGCCGCACCGCGCAGGGGCGACAGCGGCCGTTGCCACTGGCTCGGGCGTTGTGCTGGTGGTCGGCTTGCAGCCCGCAAGCGCTGCCGCTGTCACTATCAGAACGGTCGTGCCCACGGTGAAACCGCGCGTCCCGGCGCATTTTCTTGGAATTAACTGCAATGTATTGATTCGGCCGCTGTCGAAAGAGGGAGCATTAATACCAAAGTGGAGCCCGTATGAGCAAAAAACATCGCGACGAGTTGGCCTGCACGCGCATCATCACTAGAATGGCACGCCGAAATTTAGTCCGGAGTCATTGATGAGTGTCGTAGAACAATTCCAGCAACTTGAGGCGCATGCCAGCAGCCTGATCATCGGGCAGTCGCACCTGATCAACCGCATGCTGATTGCGCTGCTGTGTGATGGCCACCTCCTGGTAGAGGGCGCGCCGGGCCTTGCGAAGACACGAGCGATCAAAGTTCTTGCCGAAAGCATCGAGGGTGATTTTCATCGCCTGCAATTTACACCGGATTTGCTGCCAGCAGACCTGACTGGCACGGATATTTACCGCCCGCAGGAAGGCACCTTCGAGTTTCGCAAGGGGCCACTGTTTCACAACCTGATCCTGGCGGACGAGATCAACCGCGCGCCGGCCAAAGTACAATCGGCTTTGCTCGAGGCGATGGAAGAACGCCAGATCACCGTCGGTGATCGCAGCTATCCGCTTGAGGATCTGTTCATGGTCATGGCCACGCAGAACCCTATCGAGCAGGAAGGTACTTATCCTCTGCCTGAGGCTCAGCTTGATCGCTTCCTGTTGCATGTCGAAGTGGGCTACCCGACGATTGCGGATGAACGCCGCATTCTTGTCCTGAACCGCGACGAGGCGAAATCCGGTGAACGCGACGCGTTTCAGCCGCCGGAATTATTGTCGCTGGCATCGATCATGCAGGCGCGACAGGACATTCTCAGGCTGCATCTCGCCGATGAACTCGAGGAATACATCATCAATATCGTCGTCGCCACCCGCGATCCGGGTCGCGTCGATGAGTCTCTCGAAGGGCAGGTAATGTACGGTGCCAGCCCGCGCGCCAGCATGGGCATCGATCGTGCCGCGCGCGCGCATGCCTGGTTGTCCGGGCGAGACTACGTCGGTCCGGAGGATATCCAGGCCGTTGCCAAAGACGTGTTGCGTCACAGGCTCGTATTGAGTTTCGAAGCGGAAGCCGATGGCATTAACGAAAACTCCATCATCGAACGTATCCTGGATGGTGTCGGAGTCCCCTAGTGCCCCTGTTGGACCACATGTACGAGGACGCGTCGCCGGTTAGCGTCAGCCAGGCCGGGCTGATTCGACTCAACGGGCCGGCGCGTGCAATCGCGCTCGATGCGCTGCGCGTGAATTCCCTGCAAACGGGTGCTTACGTTTCTCATTTTCGCGGTCGCGGCATGGAGTTCGACGAATCCAGACCCTACCAGCCAGGCGACGATCCGCGCAGCATTGACTGGCGCGTAACAGCGCGCAGCACAACGGCATATACCAAGTTGTTTCGAGAAGAGCGCGAACGACCCGTCCTGGTGGTCACAGACCTGCGTTCGAGCATGCACTTTGCGACCCGCGGTTGTTTCAAATCAGTTAATGCCAGCCGTGCGGCAGCATTGCTGTCGTGGGCGGCGCATCATCGCGGTGATCGACTCGGCGGCCTGATCTTTGGCGACACGACACACCGCGAACTCAAACCAAGGCTGGGCCGACGGGCAGCGCTCAGGTTCGTACACGAACTCGTCAACCATCCGGACTGGGAGAATCGTGAGCGGGCACCGGAGACTGACTCCGAAGCAGCGCTGACCCAGGCGATGTCTGCCCTGCGTCGTGTTGCCCGGCCCGGCAGCCTTGTGGTCGTGCTCAGCGATTTTCTGGGCTTCTCACGAGCGGCGCAGTCCTACTTGTCGAGCGTGGCGCGCCACAACGAGGTTCTCGCCGTATTCCTCAATGATCCTCTGGAGCGGAAGTTGCCGCCACCGGGGCGATACCGCCTGGTTTCACGTAACGACGAACTGGCGATAGATACCATCGCGAAATCTGCGCGGCGCGACTACAGCGATGCGTTCACGAAACGCACAGATGAGCTTGAGGCCTTTTGTCATCGTTATGGAGTGCACCTGATGTCAATGTCGACAGAAGACGATCCGGTCACAACGCTGCAGGCTGCGCTCGGGCGGAGAACACACTGATGGATCCGCAGCAAATTCCGCTTCGAGACCTGCACTTGCCGGATGCGATTAGCTGGTGGCCGCTCGCGCCTGGCTGGTGGTTGGTAACCGCACTGGTTGTCGTCGGTCTGGCCTTCCTGCTTCGATGGTATCTGCGCACCCGAGCCCGCGGGGCTTATCGTCGCCATGCACTGCGACAGCTCGATCAACTCACGGCAGATTTCGAACTGCACCACGACGCAGTCAGGCTCAGCCGCGAGCTGTCCGAATTGCTGCGCCGTACCATGCTTGCCTATGCGCCGCGTGGCGAGGTGGCCGGCCTCACCGGCGATGCCTGGCTGGCGTGGCTGGATCGCGATTTCGACGAACCACGATTCCAGGCGGAAGCGGGCCGCAAGTTGCTTGAGCTGCCATACCGGAAACCGGGCGACGACATCACAGCGATGGACCTGGTCGAACTGCTGTCGGCTATCAGGCAACGGCTGGCGACGCCGGTCGGAGCGCAGCACTGATGTGGTCGCTCGCCTGGCCCTGGGTGCTGCTGGCATTGCCGCTGCCGTTTATTGCGCGCCGGCTGCTGTCGGAATCGGCCAGCCTGCAGGATGCCGGTCTTCGCGTACCCCAGCTGGATGCGTTTGCAGTACTGAGCCATCGCTCAGAGACCGAGCAGCTATTGAATTGGCGCTTCTGGTTGGCGGCTGTTGCCTGGGTCCTGCTGGTGCTCGCGGCAGCGCGGCCGGAGCGTATTGGCGACGAACTGGACGTACCAGTATCCGGGCGCAACCTGATGCTCGCGGTCGATCTGTCGGGCAGTATGGACCAAAAGGATTTCGAACTCGGTAACCGGCGCGTGGATCGCCTGACGGCGACAAAGGCTGTCGCCAGCGATTTCATCAGTCGCCGCGAAGGCGATCGCATCGGCCTGATTCTGTTTGGCGAGCGCGCCTACCTGCAAGTGCCGCTGACGTTGGACAGGGAAACGGTAAAGGTCTTGTTGCTCGAGGCCTTTATTGGTCTTGCGGGCGAGAAGACGGCCATTGGCGACGCGATAACGCTCGCTGTAAAACGCATTCACGACCAGGAAGTAGATGGCAGCGAGCAGGTACTTGTCTTGCTCACTGATGGTGCGAACACCGCGGGCGAAGTCGAGCCGCTCAAGGCAGCAGAACTGGCGCAACAGGTTGGCCTGCGTGTTTACACGATCGGCATCGGCGCAGAGCAGCTGGAAGTCTCGTCGTTGATCGGTGGCCGTCGTAACATCAACCCTTCTGCTGATCTTGACGAGGAGACCCTGACAGGCATAGCCGAAATGACCGGTGGGCGCTACTTTCGAGCCAAGGATACGGCAGGGCTGCAGGACATATACCGCCTGGTCGACGAACTCGAGCCGGTCGACGAACCTGAGGCCGGCTTCAGGCCCGTGAAGTCACTCTATTACTGGCCGCTGGCTGGCGCATTTGCACTTGCCGCATTGCTCGCAGTTGTCAGCCTTCTGCAAAATCTGGCGATTCGCTGGCAGTCGAGAGTTCAAGCCGATGCCAGCTGACCTTCATTTTCTTCGCCCCGACTGGTTGTGGGCTTTGCCATTGGTTCTCGCGGCAGTTGTTTCGTTGGCGTACCGTAAACTCGGCCCGGGTAATTGGCAGAACGTGGTTGATCCGGCGCTCGCACCATTTGTTCTGTCACGATCTGCCAAACGCCGCTCCGACTATCGCTGGTTGTTGCTCGGGGTTGGCGGTGTGCTCGCCGTAATAGCGCTGGCTGGACCCGCCTGGCAGCGCATTGAGCAGCCTGTATTTCGCTCGGACCAGGCATTGGTCGTCGCACTGGATCTGTCGCGCTCCATGGACGCACGAGACGTCGCTCCGAGTCGCCTGATACGAGCGCGCCTTAAGATTCTCGACATTCTGGAAAAACGTGGCAGTGGACAAACGGCGCTGATCGTCTATTCATCCAACGCGTTCACGGTAACACCACTGACGACCGATACGGACACGATTGCAGCCCTCGTTAACAGCGTCAGTACCGATATCATGCCGAGCCGCGGCAGTTACCCGATTGCTGCGATTGAAAAGGGCAGGCAATTGTTGCAGCAAGCCGGCGCCGGGGCTGGCGAATTGCTGCTAATTACCGATGGCGGCTCGTCGCCGGCTGTGGAGCGTGCTGCTCGAGACCTCAGGGCATCTGGATACTCGCTGTCGGTGCTCGCGGTCGGTACATCGGAGGGTGCGCCGATTCCAAAAGTCGGCGGTGGTTTTGTTACTGATCGATCCGGACAAATTGCAGTTCCGAAGCTCGAGGAACACTCGTTACGCGCTCTTGCCGTAGCCGGCGGAGGGCGTTTTGCAACGCTGACGACCGATGACCGGGATCTTGGCACGTTGTTGTCGGGCGAGGCTGCCCAGCACGCGGCCGGGGACGAGTCACTCGCGACAGATCGTTGGCGCGAAGAAGGCCCGTGGCTGGTATTCCTGCTGTTGCCGCTTGCGGCCATGGCTTTCCGACGCGGCTGGGTGTTGCTGGTTGCTCTGGCTATTTTGCCGCTGTCGCAACCTGTAGAAGCGTCGGTTTGGGACGATATCTGGATGACCCGGGACCAACAGGCGCAAAGGAAGCTGCAACAAGGAGAGGCGGCGGACGCGGTCGAGCTTTTCGAAAATCCGGACTGGCGTGCCGTTGCCCAGTATCGTGCGGAAGACTACGAAGAAAGCGCGGCAGCTTTTGCTGAAAACGATAATGCGCGGAGTTTGTACAACCTTGGCAATGCGCTGGCGCGGCAGGGCGAGCTTGAGTCAGCGATCGACGCCTACGAGCAGGTCCTCGAGATCGACCCTGACGATGTTGACGCCGAGTACAATCGAGATCTGCTGACGCAGTTGCTCGAGCAACAACAGGAACAGGAACAGCAACAGGAATCGTCAGATCAGCAGGGCGAGGGAGAGCAGTCGGAAAGCGACGGCGAGCCACAGGAAAGTTCGGAGAGCGAGTCCGGTTCCGAAGGCGAACCCCAGGAGGGTGATTCGCAGCGCGACGAAGATGAGGCCAGCCAGGAAGACCTCGATGCGCTCCAGGAAGAGTTACAGCGAGCCGCAGAGGAAGCGCAACAGAATGAAGAAATGGCGCAGCAGCTAACTCAGGAAGAGCTTGAGGCGCTGCGTCGTGAGCAGGAGCAGCAGCAGGCGATGGAACAATGGTTGCGTCGCATACCGAACGATCCGGGCGGCTTGCTGCGGCGTAAATTCCGCTACCAATATCAAAAGACGGGCAAGGATCAGGACGGCAACAACACCTGGCCCGACGATGAGGTACAACCGTGGTAAAGACAGCAGGAAAAGTCATCCCCGTGGCGATCGCAACACTCTTGATATGCAGTGAGGTGTTCGCGACAGTGGTTGCTCGCGTGGATCGTGCAGATATTGAACTGAACGAGTCATTCACGCTCGAGGTAATCTCCGATACCAACATCGAAATGCAACCAGACGTCTCGATTCTCGACAAGGATTTTTATGTCGGGCAGGGAAGTCAGCTCAGCAACACGACCATCGTTAATGGCCAGATCCGGCGCAGCAAGACGTGGACATTCGTGTTGATGCCAAGGAGCGCGGGTCAACTCACGATTCCTTCGATCTCCATTGGCAATGAAAGCAGTGATCCGTTGACGATCATGGTCAGTGAGCCGAGCTACGCGCCTCCCGGTGAAGCCGATGTGTTTGTAACGAGTGAGGTCGATTTTGATGAAACCTACGTGCAGGCGCAGGTTCTTCTCACGGTAAAGATCTATCGCGCCGTAGCCACTCGCCAGCCCGCGTTGCGCGAGCCAGTTATCAGTGGTGTCGAGACCCTCAGCGAACTTGCCGGTGACGATCGCAGCTATGAAGCGATAATCGATGGCACTGCCTACCAGGTTGTCGAGCGCGTATACGCGCTGTACCCGCAAGAAAGCGGCGAGATAGAGATTTCGCCGGCAAGATTTGAGGCTCGAGTGTTACGCGACGGCCGCATCACGGGTCGCAAAATGTACGAGTCCGAGTCTCAGTCCGTTACTGTTTTGCCGGTTCCGGCGCCGCCGGCGGACTATGCCGACGCAGTTTGGCTACCGGCCCGCAGCCTGCAATTATTCGAGGACTGGTCGGCGGAAACGGATCAAATCCAGGCCGGTGAACCGCTAACGCGGCACGTAACCACAAGCGTGCTCGGACAACTGGAGACACAGATTCCGGCGCTTGATCCGCCAGCCGTGGCGGGCATCAATATTTATCCGGACAAACCTGAGTTGAGCCGGCGTATCGAATCAGGCGGTATACGCGGTGTACGCAAAGATCAGTACGCGCTGATAGCTACCGGTGAAGGCGCCGTGGTTCTGCCCGCGCTCGAGGTGCCCTGGTGGAACATTGCGACAGGTAAATGGCAGGTAGCCCGTTTGCCTGAGCGATCCATCAACATTTTGCCGTCCGGCGAGCCTGCTCCACCGCCGCCTGAGGCCGCAGTCGCTGTTGTGGCCGAAGAGGGTGCAGCTACCGCCACGACAACAGCGGTTCCTGACAGGTTCTGGCGCAGCGCCAGCGAGTTGCTGGCAGCAGTTTGGCTGGTCACCCTGTTAGCGTGGTGGTGGTCATCACGACCGAAGCAAGAACCCAGAACGCCTGCGCCAACCCCCGTTCACAAGCTACAGGCGAGACAGCTCAGGGCTGCGCGCAAAGCTGCAGTGGCAGGTGATAGTGCGGGCGTGCGACAGGCGATGATCAGCTGGGGTGCGCTGCAGTGGCCCAATGACGCACCGCGTAGCATCGGCGTCATTGCACAGCGCGTGTCTGCACCTTTGGCCGACGAGCTTCGCAAGCTGTCGAGCTTGAGTTACGGGCCGCAAAGCGGCGAGTGGGATGGCGGAGAACTTGCCAGCGCGATTCGCTCATTCTCGGTCCTGAAGGACGAATCAGTTGAGAAGGGTGAGTTTCTACCGCCACTCATGCCAACGTCGTAAAGGTCACCAATGGCCGCTGTTCGGCATCGACGCCCACGGTTCGGCTGCAGCCAATGCGTCGCCTTTTTGTAATAGCTCGATCGAGATATTGTCCGGTGATCGCACAAAGGCCATGTGACCGTCACGCGGCGGACGGTTTATGGTAGCGCCTCCGTCCATCAAGCGCTGGCACGTCGCATAGATGTCGTCGACCTGATAGGCCAGGTGCCCAAAATTTCGGCCCTCGCCGTACTCCTCGGGGTCCCAGTTCCAGGTCAGCTCGACCTGCGCATCTTCATCGCCAGGCGCGGCCAGGAAGATCAACGTAAATCGACCCTGCTCGCTCTCTTTACGATGTAGCTCGACGAGGCCCAGCTTGTCGCAATAAAAGTCGAGCGATTTTTCAACGTCAGTGACGCGCACCATCGTATGTAGATACTTCATTGTCTTTCACCCCTTGAAGGACTCAGCTTGCAGCAGTTTACGCAATGGGCTGACAATGGTCGAATAGCTCGATATCACTGCAATTCAATGACCAAGCTACCGCTGATAATTTACATTCCCGGCTTGCTTCCAAAGCCCGAACACGGGATCCACAGGGAGGCCTTGTTTCGCTGTCTGATCGCCGGCATTCGGCGTCGGGACGAAAAGGTTGCGCTGGATATTGCGGCAAACCTGCATTGCTTTGACGTTATTTCCTGGACTTATGACTTTTATCGAACGCATCGCGATATTGCTCTCGATGCTGCGTCGATCGATGCGGTTATCGCGCAGGAAGGTCCGACTGAGGCCGATATTGCTGAAGCGTCATCATGGGAACGTCGACTCACGCGACGAGTATTTTTGCTGGGCGATTTATTGCCTTTCCTGATTCCGCATATCGCAACCGAACGCATGGAATTGCATTTGCGGGACCTGCTCCGCTATGTCAGAAACAACGACGACATTGCAGAGCATACGCGGCAAATGCTGAAGATTCCTTTGCGCGCCGCCTGTGAGGCGCAGCGTCCTGTCTTGCTTATTGCCCATAGCATGGGTTCTGTCATAGCGTACGACAGCCTTTGGCAAATGGCTCACAGGGATCATGATAGTGCGCAGATTGATCAATTTCTGACCATGGGCAGCCCGCTTGGTCAGAATTACATTCAGCGGCGCCTGCAGGGCAGGGGTGAGAGCGGCGAGCGCCGCTATCCGAACAATATCCGTCGCTGGGTCAACCTGACATCCGTCGGTGATTTAACGGCACTCAACCCCAATATTGCCGCCGACTTTGCCCAAATGCTTGAGTTGGGTCTTGTCGATTCGATACAGGATGGCGAAATGCACAACTACTTCCGACTGGACGGCGAACTTAATGTGCACGCCGAATACGGCTATCTGGCCAATGACGTTACGGCAAAAGTCGTTACAGAGTGGTGGCGCTCATGCGACAGGCCGTAAGACCCTCATCCTATTCCTCGATCGCTTCGAGATTCGGTCGGATAACGATGTCTATACGGCGATTGCGTTCACGACCGGATTCCGTTTCATTGCTCGCTACGGGTCGCGTCTCACCGTAGCCAGTAGCGATCAGTCTATATGTCGGAATTCTCATCGCGTTGACCATGTACTGCTGAACCGACTCCGCTCGCTCCTGCGATAGTGTCTGGTTGAAGTCGTCGCCGCCGAATGAGTCGGTATGGCCTTCAATGATCAATTCGCTGCGCGGAAACACGTCAATCGCTTTTTCGACCTTGCCGAGGAGGTCAAAACTCGCCGGCCGAATGTCTGACGCGCCGCTGTCAAACGTCAGCCCGACCAAACGCAGGATAATGTTATTGCCTTCGCGGAACACGCGAGCTTCGGCCGCTGTGAACATCTTCTCGACTTGTTCGAATTGCTGCTTAACACGAGCCAGAGCTTCGAGCCGCTGGACGAGAGCAGCGCGTTCTTCAGTAGCACCGCCGAGCCTTTCGTCGAGCGCGCGCATCTCTTCTTCCATGTCAGCAAGGCGCGTTTCGTTTTCAGCCTTTTCCTGGCCGAGTGCCTGGTTGTCCTTTCGCATCTGGTCGATATAGGCGACCAGCGACCGCTCCAGGTTGACGGGACCCTGCTCCATATCGGGCACGATGTCGGCAGCACCCGCCACCTCACGCAGCGACTTTTCCCACTCCAGCACGAGTTGTTCCGCGGTCAAATCCCGGTCGCGAACCTTACCGCCTATTTCCGAAAGGTAGATTGCATGTTTGGCTTCGTAATTGGCTTGCCGTGCAAGGTTGCGGGGCAGGTCGGTATCGTACCGGTTCTCATTCAGTTCGCGTTCGGCGTTGGCAAGCAATTGCTTGGCCTTGCCGAGTGTTATCGGCGCATAGCGACCAACCCGCGCGCGGTCGGCATCTGCAAGCAGACGTCGCGTCTCGCTCAGGTACTGCGCTTTGATAGCTACGAGTTCGGCGTCCCGGTAAAGGCTGGTTGCCTCAATCTCGCGCCGCTTTGCGTTCTTCAGGTCGCCGCGCTCGAGCATACGAATTGCATCACCGAATTTGCGCTGTGCAGCCTGCCAGATTTCCGCTGATAACTCCGGTGCACGGGCGTTCGCTGCGTCCTGGCGGCTCTTCATGACCTGCGCGAGTGCCGTTGACGCCAGTTCAGCGGCAGTCCTTGCATCTTTAAAGTAGCGTGTTGCGTCGGCAGCATTTGAACGAACGGTATCAATATTCCGACCGCGTTCGAGTGCGACCTCGGCGGCATTGTACTCACTCATGCCGCGTTCGTAGCTGCGTGGCGCGAGCAATTGTGCGTCCGCTGCCTCTGCAGCAGCCTTGGCCGCGTCAGCATCTCTGAAGAATGTATTTCTGAGTTCGTCCTGCGCTGCTGCGGTGCCAGCACCCAGCAGCAGAGCAACGATCAGGAAGCTACGTACGAATCCCGTTTTTTCGGCCATGTGGTCTTTTCCTGCGTGGTTGGTTCGAAAAACAGCCCAAGCGATAGGCAGTTAGGAGCCAATATTACATATGCTACGGCGCGAAATCTGTGCGCCGTGTCGTCAATTTGCGCGGATTCTACGCTGCGCAAGCTGTTTCCGCGACCGCAGAAATTGCTGCGTTGCAGCATAAACCATGATCTTACGCCGAATCCGTATTTTGTGCTTTGGCTCACAGTTGAGAGCGAGACGCAGGGGTAGTCTTGACCCATGTCCGCGAAGTACTACACGCAGTTCATATTGACCGACGCAGATTACCGTGGCGGCAACGAATTCAGCGGCGTGGTGGAGTTAAGCCAGCCAATGGATATGGACCGCAATGAGCGTGACATTGAGGCTGTATTGGCCCGCAACTTTGACCTGCAGCAGAACGCTGTGAAGCTCGTGAGCTGGTCAAGACTACATTAGTTTTCTTCTGGCGCAGCACCGATTCCCCCTGACTCTCCCGGCTACGGCCGGGATTTTTTTTGAATAAATCTGTGCGACAATGCCTGCCCTTTTTCTGCGATACAGCCCCACAGGATGAGCAGTAGCACCGACAATAAATTTCGCGGCGTCCCGATCGTGCAAAGCGGAAGCAAGTACAAGACCGATGACGGCATATCGGCCATTAAGAATGGCGTAAAGACCCGCCGCGATGCAGAGCCGATTGCCAGGGGCCAGAAACCCCGGTGGTTGCGGGCGAAAATGCCATCAGGAAGCGGCTTTTCGTCCACACAGAAGATCGTCAAAGATCACCGTCTGAGCACAGTCTGTGAAGAATCGATGTGCCCGAATGTCGGCGAGTGCTGGAATGCCGGCACAGCCACCATCATGGTGCTTGGGTCGGTGTGTACTCGAGCATGCCGGTTCTGCGCCGTTGACACGGGCAACCCAAAGGGCTGGCTGGATGCGGAGGAACCTGCAAACACAGCTCGTGCCGTGGAATTGATGGGCCTCAAATATGTCGTAATCACGTCAGTCGACCGCGATGACCTCGACGACGGTGGTGCCTCCCATTACGCGAAGTGCGTGCGGGAAATCAAAAAACTGAATCCGGGCACTGCTGTCGAGGCGCTCACGCCAGACTTCAATGGCGTCATGCAACATGTCGAGCTTGTGGTCGACTCGGGACTTGAGGTCTTTGCGCAGAACGTCGAGACAGTGAAGCGGCTGACGCACCCGGTACGTGACCCACGCGCCAGCTACGAACAGACAATCAGCGTCTTGCGGCATGCGAAGCAGCATCGCCCGGACGTCCTGACAAAGACCAGCCTGATGCTCGGCCTCGGTGAGCGTGACAATGAGATCCTGCGGACGATGGATGACCTGCGTGATGCGGGTGTCGACATACTGACGCTGGGTCAGTACTTGCGGCCTACGCCGAACCATTTGGCAGTGCAGCGATACGTAACGCCGGACGAGTTCGACCTGTACCGTGCCGAAGGTCTTGAAAAAGGTTTCGTTGAAGTAGTGGCTGGCCCAATGGTTCGTTCCAGCTATCGTGCCGAGCAGGTTCTGCAGAAAAACAATGTAGGTCTCGCTGTTTGAAATTCCTCATTCAGACGTAACCTGGTAGAGAATCCATGAGTCAGTTTTTTATTGAATACGGTCTGTTTCTTCTTAAGGCTGTCACTATCGTCGCAGCTTTTGTTGTTATCGTCGGTGTTGTGGCGGCTGCAGGGCGTAAAGCAGTACACGAAGGCCTCGAAATTGAGAGCCTCAACGAGAAGTACGAGTCGTTGGCAAAAGCGCTTCGCCAGGCGGTTCTGAACAAGGACGAGAAAAAGAAGGACGCCAAGGAAAGCAAGAAGCGTGAAAAGGCTGAAGCAAAACAGCCGTCATCCCGTCCGCGCAGCTTCGTCCTCGATTTCAAAGGCGACCTTAAAGCCAGTGCGGTACCTTCACTGCGCGAGGAAGTCAGCGCGATTCTGCAAGTCGCTACAGCGCAGGATGAGGTCATTGTTCGCCTGGAGAACCACGGCGGTGTGGTTCACGAACATGGCCTTGCCGCCTCTCAGCTGGCCCGCATTCGCGACCGGGATATTCCGCTGACCGTATGCGTCGACAAAGTCGCAGCAAGTGGCGGTTACCTGATGGCCTGCGTTGCCTCAAGAATCTATGTGGCGCCGTTTGCCATTCTCGGGTCGATCGGTGTGCTGGCACAGATTCCAAACTTCAACCGTTTGCTCGATAACCATGGAGTAGACTTCGAGCAGATTTCGGCCGGTAAGTACAAACGGACTGTAACGATGTTCGGGGAAAATACCGACGAAGATCGTGCCAAGCTCAAAGAAGAACTCGAAGACGTCCATACGCTTTTCAAGACAGCGGTCAGCAAATACCGGCCGAACCTCGATCTCGAGAAGGTCGCGACCGGAGAACACTGGTACGGCAGTATGGCTCTCGATCTTGGACTTGCCGATGAAATCCGGACCAGTGATGAGCTGCTGTCTGACCTGGCCGCCGAGAGGGATCTCTATTCGGTCAGCTTCAAGATCAAGCAACCATTGCAGAAGCGCCTGATGTCCAGTGTCGACGGTGTCCTTGAAAAGGCTGATGCTGCAGGTTGGCGGCGGCGTTTCGAATCACGCCTGCCGCGCTAGAGTGGGGAACCCGCGCTGCTCGAAAATGTCGATATAATTGGGTTATCGGCTTCGGGAATTTTCATGAGCAAGCAAAAACACAGGCTCGCAGCGCCGCTCTGGATTGTCGCCAGTAGCGCATTGTTGTGGGCGTCCGCCGGCTTTGCAGCGTCTGATGCTGCAATGGAAGCCGAGGCGGCTCGAGAATTCGCAAAACTGAAGGCGTCGGCGCCGTTAACGACTGATCGGGAAACCATCGACTACATTGCCTGTGTGGCAAACGCTGTCGTTTCGATTCTCGAACCGCCACATAGCGACTACAACTGGGAAATGGCGATCCTCGAAACCGACCAGTTGAACGCATTTGTCATGCCGGGCGGCAAGATCGTTGTGTATGAAGGAATTCTCAAAGCGGCGCAAAACCAGCATCAACTTGCTGCAGTCATCGGACACGAAATCGCTCACGTAACCGCAGAGCATACGAAAAGAAAATTGCTGCAGGGCCGGACCGGGCAGGTTGGTATTGCTGTCGCAGCCGTTATTCTCGGCGGCGGCAATTACGGTGCGACTTACACGGCACAGGAGGCGCTGTCCCAGGGTGCGATGTACGGGCTTTTGCTGCCGTATAAGCGTGGCCAGGAGACTGAGGCCGATGTGATCGGTCTCGAATACATGGCCAAGGCAGGATTCGACCCGCGCGAATCGGTACCGTTGTGGAAGAACATGGTGCCGGACGGGGCGAAAGCGCCGGCCGAATTCGCATCAACTCACCCGTCAAGTTCTTCGCGTATCGACTCGCTCGTTGGAGAGTGGATCAAGGTTCTGCCACTCTACAATGAAGCGCGCGCACAGGGCAGGATACCCGACTGCGTAGAGCCCGAATCAGTTCGCGCTGCCAGAGAGGAGTAAGCGCCCATAGCCCCTCGTATTGTATTGCTGTTGCCCCTGTTATTTTTGGGGGGCTGTGCTGCTCTGGAAGATTTTCTTGATACCGTTCGTGGCGAGCGCGACGCCACCACGCCTGTCGTTCCACTATCAGAGCGTCCGGTTGTGGATCCTATCCAGGCGAATCATTTCGTTCTCACATCGCCCGAGCAATCAGTCATTGGCGTGCCACAAATCGTGTTTGCGCGAGGAGAAGATACGCTGTCCGATCTTGCCCGCGCTTATGGATTGGGGTATGACGAACTGATCGCAGCTAATCCGGGCGTCGACCCGTGGCTGCCCGGCGAGCAGACACCCGTCCTGTTGCCGACGCAGTACGTGCTGCCTGACGTACCGCGAAAGGGTGTCATTCTCAATATCGCGTCCAAGCGTCTTTTTTATTTTCCGGTCGTACCTGAAGGTCAGCCGCAGGTTGTAAAAAGCTATCCAATTGGTATTGGTCGTGTGGGTTGGGAAACGCCGCTCGGTGCAACCACCGTTATTGCAAAGGCGAGGGATCCGCAGTGGTTCGTCCCTGCGTCGGTGCGCCGCGAGCACGCTGAAAAAGGCGATCCATTGCCTTCCGTAGTGCCGGCCGGCCCCAATAATCCGCTCGGTACGCGCGTGCTCAAACTGGATATGCCAGGCTATCTTATTCATGGCACTAATCAGCCATATGGTGTCGGCATGCGCGTAAGTCATGGCTGCGTGCGCCTGTACCCGGAAAATATCGAGCTGCTTTATGAGCTCGTCGAGATTGGCGAGACCGTAATGATTGTTAACGAGCCGTATCTGCTCGGTTGGCGCGACGGAGAAATGTACTTCGAGAGTCACGTGCCGCTGGAGGACGATTCCATCAGTCCTGCTGACAGGCTCGAAATTCTGCTACAGGATCAGGAAAGTAAGGCGGGAGCGCCGCTACGCCAGGCGGACAAGGATCAGTTGCGCGCGATTGCGAGCGTCGCAAACGGCGTGCCGGTTCGAGTCGGGTTGCACGATTTGGACGAGGTGTTTGCGCGTGCGGTGTTGGTTCACAATACGGTGGAGGTCGATCCGGATGCGCCTACTCTTCTTGAAGTTCGCGAGATGATGGACGAAGTCATGAGCGAGTTAGAGGAAGAGTCAGAGGCTTTATGAGCGCTTCAGTCGTAGTAGCGCAGAAATTCTTCCGGTAATCGAGAAACGTCACTCGGCCTTTCGTTTCCTACTGGCAACGGTCTCGAATTGTAAGTATTCCAGAACAGCATTGATCGCGCCGCGAATTCAGGCTGTTCAATATCATGTAACAAGGCCGCCATCGCTTTGCCTGTGTAAGTTGTTTCCAGCGATAGTCCGAGTTGTTCGCGTGCAATGTCGACTGCGCTAACGGTCTCTTCATTTGTATGCGCGTAACCACCCGCAAAAAACTCATCTCGAAAACGTAAGCGAGTGCGATCAGCGAGATCCGCAGGTATTGACGCGTCCAGTCGGTTCAGCATCGTCGCAGTCTTGACCATAAGGCGCCGCATTGCCGGGGGACTCGCGACGAAGTCATGCGTGACCCGGACCGCCTGAACTTCAATAGGCAGTTCGGCAAGAGCCAGGCCGAGCGCGATGCCTGCCGCCGTTCCCATGGTGCCGTTTGCGACGTACAGTCGGTCAGGTGCACAGACTTCACCGGTCGCAATTTGAGCGGCGAGTTCGAGTGCGCCGTTGATGAATCCGACCACGCCCAGCCAGGACGAGCCCCCGGCCGGAATTACCCGGATATCGCGATCCCGGAAGTAGCGGCGCATGGTGCGGACCTGTTCTTTACGACTGCCGCCGACGGGTACCAGCTCTGTTTCGTTTTGCAGGTGCATGTTGAGCACGCTCGGTGCATTCGGCGTGCGTTTTTGATGATAAAGCAGGCACGTACAATCGAGACCTATCGACCTGGCGTATATGGATGTTGCCAACGCGTGGTTCGACGCCACAGTACCGAAGGTCGCAACGCGCCTCGCATTTTTGTCATGCGCACGCTGCAGGAGGTATTCGAGCTTTCGAACCTTGTTACCTCCGTACAGCCGACCAGTCTCGTTGTCGTACTTAACAGAAATCTGGCGCTGGCCAAGCGCTGTAGCAATCGGCAACTCTGTTACCGGCGTTGGCAAATCGGCGAGAACAATCTTTGGCAAGTTGCTCGCCAGTTGCGGAAAGGCAGCTGCTAAATGGTCACTCATTGTGCAGATACTAGCGAATCCGATGGCATCGTGGGCGGTCACTGACTAGAATGTGGCACTCATTATCTGACTGTTTCGGAGATAAGCTTGTCAGATGTTGTTGACCGAGGCATTACGGTCACCGAAATGTCACCGATGGATCAGCCCATCGATGTGTCGCCCGAGACCACGGCCGTATTTGTCGGACGTGCTTTGCGTGGCCCCCTGAATGAACCACTTCTTGTTCATAGCTATGGTGAATATCGGCGTCGTTTTGGCGATTGTTGGACACGCTCGAGTTTAGGTCCGGCGGCGAAGCAGTTCTTCGAGCACGGTGGTAAGGATTTGTACATTGTGCGCGTTGCCAATAATGCGCGTGGCGCGATGATTTGCCTGCCGGCAAGCGGATCTGCGTTGGTACTGCGCGCGCTGGAACCCGGGTCAACTGAAAGCATCCGCGCTGCTATCGATTACGATGGTATCGATGCAGACAACGATGAGATATTCAACCTCACGCTACAACGTGTAGACCCCGCGACCGGCCTTGTAACCGATCAGGAGTTGTACCGGCGTGCGAACTATCGTGAGGATGCTAAGAACTTTATTGCCGACCTGCTGCTAACGTCAACAATTGCGGTTGTCGAGTCACCGTTGCCAATGCATCGACCGGAAGCCACGGTAAGCGTCAACACTCCGTTTAATTCCGCCTATGTACAACATGCGCAGCAAGGCTCCGATGGGCAGGAACTGTCCGACTACGATCTTATAGGTTCACGTAGTGGTGAGACCGGCTTGTTCGCTCTGCAGCAGATTCCCCGATTCGATCTGCTCTACCTGCCGCCACCTGGCAAAGGTCGCGACCTGGGACCGGCATCGCTGCTGGCGGCGGAGCTGTATTGTCGTGAACGTAGCGCAATGTTGATCGTCGATCCGGGGGTCGATTGGCTGACGCCGGCGACGGCAGTAGCAGCGGTACGTGACGCTGGTTTGGCTAGTCCCAGCATGATTGGTTATTTCCCGCGCATGTATGAACGCAGCGATAGCGAGCGTGCGCCGCGGGCCGTGGGCGGCGCGCTGGCAGGGCTGCTCTGCAAACTTGATAGAACCTATGGGCCCTGGCACGAACTGGATCAGCAGGGCATGGGGTTTACACGTGACCTGGTTGCAGCCTTTGATATCGATGACGGCGACGCGAATATACTGTCGCGAAAAGGACTGAATGTTATTGCAAAAGGCTCAGCAGGCAGGGCTCGTGTTCAAACCTCGGTCACCATGGGTCGCGGCAGCGAATCACATCGCAAATTTGCGAGCCTACCGGTTCGCCGGCTCTGTCTGAAAGTAATCAGCACAATTGATCATGCGACGCGTTGGGCGATTTTCGAGCCGGACGATGCGCGACTCGCTGATCGCATCTGCGCGCAGGTTACTGCCTATCTCGCCAGCCTCTCCAATCTGGGCGCGTTCGAAGATGACCGCTTTGTTGTGGATTGCGATGCCGGGCTCAGCAAACGAGTCGACGGTGTCGAACACGGTGTCACGATCCTTGTTGTATTCCGTCCACTGGGTTGCGCGGAAACCATCTCGTTTACGTTGCACCAAACGGCGGCAGGCTGCCGGGTTGCGACGACGGCGTTTGCGCCGGCTATGGAAGACTGCGCGTAGCAGGGCTCCTGAACGCAGGCAAACGGCTCATGCAATAGATCCAGCCGGGCGCCGCACGACGCGATCTGGGCTCCTGCGTCTGCTATTCTCCCCCACCAACAAGGGGAATTATCAATGACTTTACGACCCGCATTTTTGCTGGTTACGGCACTGTTCGTCGTAGCTTGCGGCAGTGACCAGCCAGCCAGTTCTGAGGTAGTAGCCGAAGATCCTGCCGAGACTCTCAATAAACTGTTTGATGAGCACTTCGAGCGCTCCCTCATGCTCTCGCCGATCGGCGCAACGTCAATCGGCGACGATCGCTACGATGACCAGTACGCGAATTCCATCGGCCCCGAGCATCGAGAATTGTCGCAAGCGCTCGACGAGGAATTCCTGCAGCGACTTCTTAAGATCGACAGGGACGCACTCTCGTCGCAGGACAAGCTGAGTTACGATTTTTTCAAGCTCAAGCGCGAGATATCGCTGGCCGGCGATCAGTTTCCGTGGCACCTCGCACCGATGAACCAGTTTCGCTCAGCGACGAGTTCTTTCGTAAATCTCGGTAGTGGAAGCGGCATACATCCCTTCAAGACGGTGAAGAATTACGATGACTTCCTGGGCCGCATCGATGGCTTTGTCGTGTATGTTGATCAGTCGATCGACAACATGAAGGAAGGTATCCGCCAGGGAGTCACGCAACCGAAAATATTAATGGCGAAGCTTGTGCCGCAACTTGAATCTCAGCTTGTCGATTCAGCCGAGGAAAGTGGATTCTATTCGCCTGTTCTCAATATGCCGGACGACTTTAGCGAGGCGGATAAGGAGCGCCTGCGCGGCGCTTACAAAGAGGCAATAGAAAGCAAAATACTGCCAGCGTTTGAACGCCTTAATAATTTCATAGGCGACGAATACATGGGCGCTGCGCGGGAGTCGGTAGGCCTTTTCGCTGTGCCTGACGGTGAAGCGTGGTATGCGCACAATGTTCGAGCGATCACGACCACCGACTATACGCCTGAGGAAATTCACCAGATCGGGCTTGGCGAGGTAGAACGCATTCACGGTGAGATGCGCGGCGTTATGGAGGCGGTCGGTTTCGAAGGCAGCCTCAATGAGTTCTTCGAGTATGTGTACTCCGATCCGCAGTTTTTCTTCGACGAGCCCGAGGAGTTGATCCAGGCTTATCGTGACATGTCTGCGCATATTGAGAGCCTTGCCCCCGGGCTCTTCAAACTGTTTCCGAAAACGCCGTTTGAAGTGCGCAGGGTAGAACCCTTCCGCGAAGCATCGTCCAGCAAGGGTTCCTATCAAAGCGGTTCGCCCGATGGCACTCGCCCCGGCATCTTTTATGCCAACGCCTACAACGTCGGCATCCGGCCCAAGTGGGACATGATTTCGTTGTTCCTGCACGAGGCGATTCCTGGTCATCATTTCCAGATATCACTGGCGCGTGAATCTGAGGATCTGCCCAGGTTTCGACGCTTCGGTGGATCAACGGCCTATACGGAGGGCTGGGGTTTGTACTCAGAGTACCTCGGTCGGGAAATGGGCCTCTACGAAGACCCCATGGATCTATTCGGCTCGCTCAACGCCGAATTATGGCGCTCGATTCGTCTTGTCGTTGATACCGGCATTCATGCGAAGGGCTGGACGCGGCAACAGGTTCTCGACTTCATGTACGCAAATTCCGCGGTCTCGGAAACGCGGGCCGTTTCGGAAGCCGAGCGTTTTATGGCCATTCCGGGGCAGGCGTTGGCGTATAAAATCGGGCAGCTCAAGATACTCGAGATTCGAAGGAGTGCCGAGGCAAGGCTCGGCGACGCGTTCGATATTCGAGAATTTCACGCGCAACTACTCAAAGACGGCCCGCTGCCGCTTTCCATGCTTGAAGCCAAAATGAATCGCTGGGTTGAGAGCTTGATGTAGCTGCAGCTTTAGCCGCGACCCGGCGGCAGGCATACTAGACCCATGAAGCTCGATCGACTTACTCGCATCGTCGTTGCGCTACTGATCTTGCTGGTCTTTATAGTCGCGATCGGTGCGATGCTGTTTCTTACCGAGTCAGCGTTGAACGTCTGGGACAGGCTCTTGCAGGGCCCGAGAGCGCTGCGCTATGGCTACGTGGCCATCATGGCTGCGTTAGTTGCCACCGCAATCTGGTTGATCTGGCGGCTCGTCGTGCGGCGCAAGATTCGGCCAGCACAGCGGAAGACGACGGCCAGCAAGCTGACAAAGGCAGATATCAGGCAACGCATAGCCGAAGCCGAGGCTGCGGGTGTTGACGTCGGAGCCGCTCAGGCAGAACTCCAGGAGCTTGCATCGCGCCAGGCGAGCGGCGCCGTGCATTTGTGTTTCTTCGGAGAGATCAGCACGGGTAAGAGTTCACTGATTAAAGCACTGGTGCCTGATGCAAATGTAACCGTTGACGTCGTTGGTGGTTCGACAGCCGATATCCGCCACTATCGCTGGCGCAACGACAAGGGTGACGAAATCCTGCTGACAGATGTTCCTGGTACCGCAGGCCATGACCAGCGTCTTGACGAAATAGCAACGCAGGAAGCGCGACGCTCACATGTCGTGTTGTTTGTTTGTGATGGTGACCTGACTCGTGCCGAGAAGCAGGCCGTCGAGTCGCTCGTCGAGCTTGGCAAGCCGCTGGTCCTGGTCATGAACAAAGCGGATCGCTTCGATGCTGACGAGCAGGCTGCACTGATGCAACGCTTGCTCGAACATCTTGACGATATGGGTAGCGTTATCGAACGCGATAGGCTGGTTGCCGTATCGGCCGGCGGCGAAGTCGATGTTGTGGCAAGAAGCGCAGATGGTGCGGAAGAAATCGTTCGTCGCCAGCGACCGGCAGACATCGGCGTCCTTGTCGTGGCTATCAACCGCGTACTCGACGACACCGGCGGCTCAATGGATCAAAAACGCGACCGTGCTGTTTTCCATCTTGCAGCAGACAAATTGGCTGGCGCCGAAGCGCAATATCGAGTGCAGCGCTCGGAGCAAATTATTCGTAGTGCCACTCGCAAAGCCGTATTGGGTTCATTGGCCGCAGTCAGCCCGGGAACAGATGTGCTGATCCAGGGCTATGTGGGAACGACGATGACGCAGGAGCTCTGCAAGCTTTACGGCGCGGCGCCGCGAGATCTCGACATCGAGGAGTTTCTCAACCTCAGTCAGAGTCGTGTCGGTCGTGCGCTGCCACTATCGTTGGCGGTTGCCGGCAACGGCCTCAAAGCGTTTCCGGGCGTTGGCACCGTTGCGGGTGGGCTCGTACATGCCGTCGCATATGGCTTGATATTCGACGCGCTTGGTCGGAGCCTGGTTCTGACATTATCGCGCCATGGAGAGCTCGTTCCCGACATCGCGTCAAGAGAATTTGAGGAAGGCATCAGTGAACATATTGAAGCAGGCGTTCGACGCGTTGCGGAAATGGCGTTGGACGAAAAGCCCGACAACTGACAAAGCTGAGCCAGATGGTGGCGCAGAGCACCTGACGCTTGCACGTGAAAGCCTGCGAGACTTGATTGCCGATGCGCGACTGCCGGAGGGAGTACGTGACTCTCTGGCGCATGATTACGATGCTGTGCAGGCCATGCTCGACAAGCTCGATCACGGCCATCTTCACCTCGCCGTATACGGCCGCGTTAGCACCGGTAAGTCATCCCTTCTAAACGCGCTGATTGGCGAAGAGGCGTTTACAGTTAGCCCGTTGCACGGCGAAACCCGCCGCTCATCGATGCAGCCGTGGAACGAGGTGCAGGCTGGCGGTGTGTTTCTGATTGATACTCCGGGGCTGGACGAGGCCGGTGGAGAAGATCGCGAGCTGCTTGCCAAGGAGGTCGCCGGACGCGCTGATCTTGTCATATTCGTACTCGATGGCGACATTACCGAAACGGAATTGACCGCTCTGAAAACACTGGTGTCCCAGGGGCGTCCCGTAGTTGTTGCGCTGAACAAGAAGGACCTGTTCACGACAGATGAACTGGAGGCGCTGCGGCGCTCGATTTGTGAAAAGACCGACGGCATTGTTGATAGTACCCACGTTATCGCTGTTGCAGCACAGCCGCGCCCGCAGATGGTTGCTGAAATTGACGCGGCCGGCGTTGAACAGCTCAGAAAGCGTGAGCGTGAGCCTGATGTTGAGGCGCTTCGTTTGCGACTGTGGGAGATACTCGATGCCGAGGGGAAGACGCTTGCGGCTCTAAATGCAAGCTTGTTTGCGGCAGACCTGAGCGACCAGGTTGGCCGTCGTATTCTCGCAGCGCGCCGCGAACTGGGCGACCGGCTCGTGCGAACCTATTGTGTTGGCAAGGGCATTGCTGTCGCTTTCAATCCCGTTCCAGTTGCGGACTTGTTTGCTGCGGCTTTCATCGATGTCGGCATGGTTGTGCATTTATCTCGCGTCTACGATTTACCGCTAAGCCAGAAAGAGGCGGGGTCCCTGGTACGAGTAATCATCGCAGAGGCAGCGGCGTTGATGGGGACAGTCTGGGCACTGCATTTTGTGTCGAGCGCCCTTAAGGTCGGGACCGCAGGCTTGTCGACTATTGTCACTGCGGGGGCGCAAGGTGCCGTTGCCTACTACAGCACCTACGTCGTTGGCCAGGTTGCGGCCGAGTACCTGGGTGAGGGCAAGTCGTGGGGTGAGGGCGGTCCCAAACAGGTGGTCAAACAGATTCTCGACAGCCTCGATCGTGACACAGTGCTGCGCGATGCCAGACGCGAAATCCAGGCGCGTCTTGGGCTGGGCTGACGTTTTGGATCGGCTTGCACGTTTGCATCGAATCTGGGACACGATCCGTGACATCCCGAGAGGTCGCGTTGCGAACTATGGGCAGATCGCGGAAATAGCGGGACTTCCGCGCGGTGCTCGACAGGTTGGCTATGCGCTACGCCAGCTCCCCGACGATCATGACGTGCCCTGGCATCGCGTTATTACGGCGTCCGGAAAAATAGCCTTCGACAAAGATAGCCGCCCGTATCAAGAGCAATGCAATCGGCTTATGATGGAAAACGTCGCTGTCATTGCCGGAAAGGTCGACATGCTCAAATATCGCTGGCAACCCGATCTGGATGAGTTTCTCTGGAAGCCGAGTTCGTCATGGGATGAATCATGAGCATCCGGCAGGCTCTGCGCGTAAAGCTCATTGGCGTTGTGATTGGCGAACGGATGCAGAGAGCCAGGCGCTGGCTGGCCGAAAAGCGCCGCCAGATCGCGGCTCGCCCGCACACGGTGTCAGTATTTCTCGAGCTCGACGACCCGTATTCCTACTTGTTAAGCCACTACATTCCGAGCCTTGCTGAGGTTTACGATATCGAGCTACGTCTCTATCTGACCCAGGCCTGTGGCGACGCATTTCGACCTGAGCCCGGAATGTTGGCGCAGTATGCTGAGCAGGACTGCGCCCGGCTCGCACGAGAGCTTGGGATTCCTTTTCTCGATAAGGGTAATGCGCCACCCGTTGAGTATCGACGTGCGCTCATCAATACGCTCGCGGCCTGCACCGATAGTGCGGACTACGCAGGGGAGTTAGTGGGATCCCTGGCGCTCTATTGGCGAGGTGATGCCGAGGCCATTGCGCGTCGAGTGAGTGGCGCGGAGAAATCCGATACAGGTGACAAGCTGTTGGCACAGAACCAGCAACGATTGCAGGACATGGGCTATTACGATAGCGCCTCCGTGCACTATGCAGGTGAATGGTATCGTGGTGTCGATCGGCTTGGTCACCTGACGGATCGGCTGGACGCCCTCGGTGTTCGAAGAGAACGCGCCTCGAGTGCAGTACTCGCTTCGATCAAACAAGTCATGCGGGTGTCGTTACCGGTAGCGGTGCCGGGAGCGGCGAAGGAATTGCCGCCACTGGAGCTCTTCGTTTCATTTCGCAGCCCGTTTTCTTATCTTGTGCTGAATCGCGTGTATGCGATTGCAGATTCGTTCGGGCTCGAACTCAGGATTCGTCCCGTCTTGCCCATGCTGATGCGCGGTATGCATGTGCCGAGGTCCAAATTGATGTACCTGGTAACCGATGCTGCGCGAGAGGCACGCCGCCTCGAGATTCCATTCGGCAAGATCTCAGACCCTATAGGTAAGGCAACCGAACGCTGCCTGGCCGTGTTCTTTTACGCATTGGGTGAAAAACGTGAGCGCGATTTCTTGCTCAATGCAGGCGAAGCTATCTGGGCAAACGCTGTTGATGTTTCCACAGACAGGGGCATGCGCAAAGTCACGGGCCGTACCGGCTTGTTTTGGCCGGATGTCGTCAATGCGATGGCAGGAGATGACTGGCGCGAACACGCCGAGGCGAACCGCCAGTCGATGATGGATTCCGGTTGCTGGGGTGTACCTACGATGCGCCTTGGAGATTTTGTAGTATGGGGACAGGATCGAGATTGGTTGCTTGCGCGCCATGTTGAGGAACTCTGCGACACGGGTGAAGGGATATTGGTATGACAACAGTTGTTTTTTCGCACGGGCAGGAGAGCGGGCCCTGGGGCACGAAGATTCGCGCTATGGCGGAGCTGGCTCGATCCATCGGCTGCGAGGCAGACAGCATTGACTATCAGGGCATTGCCGACCCCGCGGAGCGTGTGCAGAAGTTGATTAACTCTTGCCTCCAAATCGACGACACCTTGATTCTTGTTGGCTCGAGCATGGGGGGTCATGTGGCAACTGCCGCCGCCACCGCGCTTGGGGCGGCCGGCTTGTTCGTACTTGCGCCGGCGTATTACATGCCAGGTTACGAGAAACTCACGCCAGTCCCACCGGGTATTCCGATTTGCATCGTGCACGGCTGGAATGACGACATCGTGCCGGTCGATAACAGTATTCGCTACGCCCGGTCCTGTGCGGCAGAGCTGCATATTCTCGACGGTGATCATCGCTTGACCGATAATATCGACGAGATCAACTATTATTTCCGACGATTTATTGAAAAAATCACCTGTTCACCGTGAGGAGAGGGGAATCGCGTTATGAGAATCTTACTCGTATTGGTTGCATTGGCATTGGCGGCATGTGGTGGTTCATCTGACGATTCAAAAGCTGCAAAGGCAATGGAAGACGTCAAGGAAGCCGCAAGCAGCGTCGGCGAAGCGGTCGAGGAGGCTGTAGAAGATACCTCGGACAGTGTTGCTGACGCCTACAAAGACACCATGGAAAAAGCTGAGGATGTAGGCGACATCATTAAAGATAAGGCGGAAGATGTCGAAGACGCTATCAAAGAGGCGGTTGGCGACTAATTCGCGGCGCTCACGCGCTAATCCTGATGAACATATCCGGTTTCTTTTTGCAGCCTTTCTATTGGTTGGCGAGCAGGCTGTTTGCAATCTGGGCTCGGCCAGCGATTCAACCAGAGTCGCCATCTGAGCTGGTCACCGCTAGCGACGCAGCTGTCTGCTACGTGCTTGAAACTGGCGGCCTCGCCGACTTGCTGGCGCTTGAGCGTGCCTGTCGTTTGAACGGCCTGCCGTCGCCGTACGAATCCCTGGAGTTCGGTGGCGTGCAGGTTTCTCGACGCTACGTTGTGTTGCGGCCGCTGAAAGGGCTCTTCTTTCGTCGCCCGTCAAAAGTCGGTTCCAGACGGCTGCGGCAGCTCGTGGATGCGGGCAAGAACAACGACGCGGAACTGTTGCTCATCCCGGTGGCGATCTACTGGGGCCGGTCGCCCGACAAAGAACGGTCTTTCTTCAAGCTGTTGTTTTCAGAAAACTGGGATGTGGTTGGACGTACAAGGAAGCTATTCGCTACTTTGCTGCATGGCCGAAACACCCTGCTTCGCTTCAGTCATGCACTCGCCCTGAGTGCTATCGTACAAGATGGTGTCGAGGCGCCGATCGCATTTCGCAAAGTGTCTAGAATACTGCGCGTGCACTTCAGGCAACGTCGTGCCGCAACTGTCGGCCCGGACTTGTCGCATCGGCAAACGCTCGCTAAGCAGGTCTTGCTTGCTCCGGCAGTCAGGCGTGCTATAGCCGCTGAGGTCGGCGACGACCACAAGAAGCAAGTAGCGGTCGAGCGTCGTGCCCTCAAGTACGTTGAGGAAATTGCAGCCGATATTTCGTATCCGACAATCCGCATATTGATGCGGATACTGCAATGGCTATGGAACAAGATCTACGACGGTATCGAGCTCAATCATATTGATCGCCTGCATGATGTTGCGAAGGAAAAGGTCATTGTGTATGCGCCTTGCCATCGCAGCCACTTCGACTACCTGCTGTTGAGTTACATCTGCTGCAGGGAAGGCCTGCAACTGCCGCATATAGCAGCCGGGGTAAATCTCAATCTTCCCATATTGGGTTCAATTCTTCGTCGGGGCGGTGCGTTTTACTTGCGGCGTAGTTTTAAAGGCAACCGTCTCTATGCAACAGTGTTCGACGCCTATCTTTACCAGCTTCTCGCGCGAGGATATTCACTCGAATACTTCGTAGAGGGTGGACGAAGTCGTACGGGACGACTGCTGACACCCAAAGGCGGCATGTTGGCCATGACCGTTAATTCGTATATACAAGCGCCCAAGCGACCGGTCGTATTCGTTCCCGTGTATTTCGGCTACGAGAAACTCATCGAGGGTGGCTCATTCATCAATGAGCTCGGTGGGGCCGAAAAGCAGAAGGAGTCGCTGTTGGGTCTTATCCGGTCGGTGAAGGCTTTGCGAGAAAAATTCGGTCGAGTGTACGTCAACATTGGTGAACCGATCGAACTGGACCTGCTGCTCGATCGCTGTGAACCCGACTGGCGTGAGTCCGGTGTACAGAATGGCGATCGCCCTTCCTGGCTTGCTACGGTTGTTGATGAACTCGGGCAGAGCATCATGTGTGGCGTAAACTCCGCGGCGGCAGTCACGCCAATCAGCTTGCTTGCATACGTCTTGCTGGCTACGCCAAAGCAGAAAATCGGCGCCGAAGAACTGAGGTCACAATTGCACCTTAGTCTCCACATGCTCAAGCGCTTCAGTTATTCCGATTCAGTCACGCTTCCGGACTGGAGTCCCCAGCAGATCATCGAGCATGGTGAGAAGCTCAATGTCATCAGCCGAACATCCCATCCCATGGGTGACGTTATTCATATGGAAGAGCGCACGGCCGTCCTTCTGACCTACTTTCGCAACAATATCCTGCATCTTCTTGCAGTGCCCGCGGCTGTGGCGTGTTGTTTCATTCAGGGCAGGCGGCTTGAACATGCCGAGTTGCAGCGGCTAATAAGCCTGATCTACCCGTTTATGCAGAAAGAACTTTGCCTGAAGTGGTCACATGAGGAGATCGATGATGTTACTACCACCGCTATTGAGGCGTTGGTTGACGACGAACTCCTGACGCGCGGCAAGAATAAGAAGATTCTGGAGCGGCCACCGACCGGCTCGGCAAAAGCCTACCAGTTACTGATGCTGGGCCAGTCCATGGTGCCGATGCTGCAACGCTTCTACCTGGTCATCGCGATGCTTGTGCACCACGGCTCGGGCACATTGACTCGAAGTCGGCTTGAGAAAATGTGTGAGATGAGTGGCGAAAGGCTATCGCTGATATACGGACTGCACTCGCCCGATTTTTTCAATAAATCACTTTTTCACGACTACATCGAGATGCTTCGGGTACAGAAGGTTCTGCGTCGCAATAAGGATGGACTGCTGGAGTTCGACGATGATATCGTCCGCATCGGTGCAGATGCACGGCTGGTGCTTGGCGAAGAAATTCGCCACAGTATTTTGTCCCTAACCTTTGCCGAGAATCACGTCGACGCATGAAAGTAGTCTCTTTTTACCGGTTCCTCGACCTCGATTCGCCAGCGGCTTTTCGGGATGAGCTGCTTGCGCAATGCGAGCAGCAGGGTTTGCTGGGCACTGTCCTGGTCGCGCCGGAGGGCTTCAATGGATCGATAAGCGGCGACGAGGTCGCCATGAGATCTGTTCTTGGCTGGATAGAGACCAGGCTTAATCTCGATAAAGCGATTGAAGGTCGCTGGAACGATGTTTCTGAGGTGCCTTTCAGGCGCATGCGTGTACGCCTGAAGAAAGAGATTGTCGCGCTGGGGCGCCCCGACATCCTGCCGCACAAGAAGACCGGCACCTATGTTGCCGCAGCGGAATGGAATGCGTTGATCGAAGACCCTGATGTTATCGTTATTGATACGCGTAATTCCTACGAGTTCGAGGTTGGCACGTTTCCACGCGCAATCGATCCCGAGACCGATAATTTCCGGGACTTTCCGAGGTTCGCCAAGGCACTGGCCGAGACCTCGAAAGACAAACCACTGGCAATGTTCTGTACGGGTGGCATTCGCTGCGAGAAAGCCACCGCACTAATGCTGGAGCTGGGGTTTGACGAGGTGTATCACCTGCAGGGTGGCATTTTGAAGTATCTCGAGGAAGTGCCTGGCGAAGAGAATCGCTGGGACGGAGAGTGTTTTGTCTTCGATACAAGAGTTGCGGTCGACCGCGATCTGGAGGAGGGCGGATATGTGCAGTGCCATGCATGCCGGCGCCCTTTGAGCGCGGCCGATATTGCTTCGCCTGATTATCTTGAGGGCGTTTCCTGTCCGCAGTGTATCGGGAGCCTTGATGAAGACCGCGCAGCAAGGCTGGCAGAACGGCAAAAGCAGGTTACGCTGGCGGAGCAGCGCGGCGAGCAGCACATCGGCCAAAAACTGGAATGACCCAAGCTGCGCCCGGGTAGGATGCACAGGGGGCAAACGGGGCATTTCTCTCGGTCATGGCTCGCGATGCTGCGCACGCTGCGCTTTACTTCCCTCGATAAACGCCCAGCCCGCCGGCTTCGCAATGCTCGTCGCAGGCCCCACTACCTACACCGTGCGGGTGGTAGATTTGCGACGATGGTCGTAAGGCCGGGAGCGTGGGATCTTTTTTTCCGGAAATAAAGCGCAGCGAAGCGAGCCATTCCGAAAAAAAATGATGCCAGGCTAGACGGCTGTGTGACTTATCGCGGGAAGCGGCTGTTCGTCGTGACGACTTTACGCGTCGAGGTCCGGAATCAACTCACTCTCTAGTGCCGTGATCATGTCCTTGATCAGCAGTTTGCGCTTTTTCAGGCGGCGAATGCGCAGCTGATCCACCATCGGATCGTGCTGCAGGCGATCGATCAGGTAGTCCAGATCTCGATGGCTGACACGCAATTCGCGCAGCCGATCAAGGGTCTTGAAGCATTCGGTGTCGACTTTCTCGGTCATCGATACACATGCTACTAGTCGCTTGCCAGCAGCGCCAGCCAGTCGTGATCGGTGGCCCCAATAACTACAAACCAGGGGTTCAGGATGTCCTCCTTGGCGTTGTACGACAGCGGTCTGCCGTCGAGCTCGAGAACTTTGCCACCCGCTTGTTCGACCACGGCCTGCGCAGCCGCAGTGTCCCATTCCGAGGTTGGTCCGAGGCGTGGATAGATGTCAGCCCGGCCTTCGGCAATGACGCAAAACTTGAGTGAACTGCCCATCGGTATCATGTCCGTTTCGCCCAGGCGATCGAGGAAGGCGTCCAGGCTGCTCCCCCTGTGTGAGCGGCTGCCAACGATGCGCACGGGCGTGCTGCTGGTACCAGCCACCCGAATGGGCTTGACGCTGCCGTCCTCGCGTAGCTCGGCACCGTGGCCTTCGCAACCAAGGTAGGTCTTGTCCTGTACTGGGACATAGACAACGCCGAGAACTGGCCGATGCGAGTCGATCAGAGCGATATTGACCGTGAATTCGCCATTACGGTTGACGAACTCCTTGGTGCCATCAAGAGGGTCGATCAGCCAGTACCGCTGCCACTGGCTGCGCTCTGCGAATGTTGGCAGTCCGTCTTCTTCGGAGATGATCGGTATATCGGGTGTCAGCTGCTTTAGCCCGGCTACGATGCAGTGATGCGATGCCAGGTCGGCCTGTGTCAGCGGCGATTCGTCGCTTTTTTCTTGAACGTCGAAATCTGTCGCGTAGACTTGCAGGATTGCCTGGCCGGCGTCGGTGGCCAGGGCAACGACAGGTTCGATCAGTTCTTTCAGATTCATGGATATATCCGATTTTTTTGCCAGGGCGCGCAGTATAAAGCAGTGACAATCGATACCAAAACCGCGCTCGAGAATTGTGCGACGTTGATGCTCGACATGGACGGCACCATTCTTGACCTTGCCTATGATAATTACATGTGGCTAACGCACATTCCGGAGCGTTGGGGCGAGAAGAATGGGATGTCTCTCGGTGAAGCACGTAAGCACCTGTTCGCCCGATATGGCGCGGCCCAGGGTGAGCTGCATTGGTATTGCCTTGATCACTGGAGTGAGCGTCTTGACCTGGATGTCATGCAGCTACACCGCGAAAACCACGAGCGCATCGATTTCCTGCCAGGCGCGAAGGAGTTTCTTGCCGCAATTCATGGCATGGAAATAGAGGTACTCCTGGTGACGAACTCCCATGGCGATACGTTGGAGCTAAAGAACCAGGTCACGGGTCTTGGCAAATATTTTGACGGCATACACAGCTCGCACAGCTATGGCTTTGCAAAGGAACGTCAGGAGTTTTGGGGCGCGCTGCAAGCCGAGATCGGTTTTGACCCGCATACGACGATGTTCGTCGACGACACAATGAGAGTTCTCAGAAGTGCTGCGGAATTTGGCGTGGAACATTTGGTTGCGATAACGCGACCGGATACCAGTGAACCGCCAAAAGAGGGCGGTGAGTTCAAGAGTGTGGAAGGGGTCGCAAACCTCTTGCTATGACCTTCTCGGCGGCCGCCGCCTCGATCCACCACTCTTCTTGCCGCCCGGTTTGCCTCGCCCGCCCTGCTGAGGGCGCCGCGGTTTAGGTTTGGGCTTGACCAATTCGGGAAGCAGTGAATGATCGTAATTGGCGACCGGAATCTTATGGCCTATATAGGCTTCGATATCGGGTAGCGACATTGCGTATGTTTCACAGCCAAAACTGATAGCGTCTCCCGAAGCGCCCGCGCGCGCCGTTCGTCCGATTCGATGCACATAATCTTCGGAGTCCTGCGGTAAATCGTAATTGATAACGCACTGCACATCGGGAATGTGCAAACCCCTCGAGGCAACGTCCGTGCCAATCAGTACCGGTAAGTCGCCCGCCTGAAATTGCATCAACATACGCAGGCGCTTTTTCTGTGGTACGTCGCCAGAGATGGCTGCTGCGTGCAGACCATTGGCATTGAGGTAGGCCTCGACACGCTCTGCTTCGCGCTTCATGTTGACAAATACCATGATGCGTCCCTCGCCAATCTCGCGAATCAAGCCGATCAGCAGTGGCATTTTTTCTTCATTGGAAGGAAAGAAGATGGCCTGCCGCACGCGATCTGCAGTGATCTTGTCGGGTTCTATGCGAACCAGTTCGGGTTCGTTCATGTGCTCGTACGCGAGTTCCATGACGCGTTGTGACAATGTGGCCGAAAACAGCATGTTCAGCCGCTTTTCCGGGGATGGCAGCCGTCGCAGCAAATAACGAATGTCCTTAATAAAACCAAGATCGAACATACGGTCTGCTTCGTCCAGCACCGCGACCTGGACCTGGTCGAGCTTGAATACACCCTGCTTGAAATAGTCGATGATGCGACCAGGCGTACCTATAAGGATGTCGATGCCTTCCTCAATGATCCGCCGTTGCTTCTCGTAGTCGGTGCCGCCATAGGCAAGCCCGATCTTGAAACCCGTGTGTTTGCCAAGTATTTCCGCGTCGTTCGCAATCTGGATGGCGAGTTCCCGCGTTGGCGCAAGCATGAATGCGCGCGGCTGTTTTTTCTCTCCGGCAGCAGAATCCGCGGCAAGCAGGCGCTCAAAAGTCGCGATTAAAAACGCGGCAGTCTTGCCTGTACCGGTTTGCGCCTGTCCAGCGACGTCGCGCGGCTCCAGCGCTATCGGCAAGGTACTGGCTTGAATTGGCGTGCAATATTCGAAGCCGGCATCACGGATGCCTGCCTGTACGCTGTCCTGCAACGCGAGAGAATCGAATCTGAGTTTGCTCAGATGGTTGTCTGCCATAAATAAGAGACCGGAAAATGTGTATTTAGTGCTTGCAATATGGCTCGTGAAGCGGTCAAATTGGAGTCATATCGACGCGACAATCGTCGCACCTGCCAGTTTCGCAATCACCGATTTATCAAAGAAGCCGGAATTAGCCAGCAACGAAGCTGCGACATATTGCCTGAAGTATTAGGCAGCGTCATCCACTTTGTAACGATTGTTCACGGGAAAAGCCGGGAACGAGCGAAAACAGCATCCATTCGAACCAATAAATCATGTGGAGGTAAAAGCCGGTGAGCGACAACATCGTGCATACCAACGATAGTAATTTTGAGGCTGACGTTGTGCAGTCAGAAAAACCCGCCCTGGTCGATTTCTGGGCGGAATGGTGTGGTCCTTGCAAGATGATTGCGCCGCTACTTAACGAAGTAGCCGCGGACTACGCCGATAAAATGGCGGTTGTGAAGCTTAACGTCGACGAGAGCCCGAATATTGCGCAGAAGTTCGGTATCCGCAGTATTCCGACTCTGATGTTATTTAAAGATGGCAACGTGCACGCGCAAAAGCTCGGTGCCATGTCGAAGTCACAACTAATTGAATTTTTGGACAGCAATCTGTGAGAGGGTACTTGGGTAATCAAACCAAAAACCGACCGAACAAGTCGGGCAACACCACTAAGGGCAACTCCAATCGCCGGCGCCGTCGCCGGCCGCCGCAGGGCGACTATCCGGAAGACGATGGTGGCAGCCTTGAGGTAATCCCGCCGGAGGAGCTCGAAGCGAGCAAGAACATCATGAACCTGACGGAGCTAAAGACCCGTCCGGCTGCTGCTCTTGTGGACCTTGGTGAGTCGCTAGGGCTTGAGGGGCTTGCGCGTCAGCGCAAGCAGGACATCATTTTCTCGATCCTGAAGGCGCATGCTAAACAGGGCGAGAATATCTACGGTGACGGAGTACTGGAAATACTGCAGGACGGCTTCGGTTTTCTGCGTTCATCGGACAGCTCATATCTTGCTGGTCCCGACGATATCTATGTAAGCCCGAGTCAAATCCGCCGTTTTGCTTTGCGTACGGGCGATACCGTGTCAGGGCTCATTCGCCCGCCGAAAGACGGCGAGCGATATTTCGCACTTCTCAAGGTTGGGCAGATCAACCACGACTCCCCTGAGAACGCGCGCAGCAAAGTTCTGTTTGAGAACCTTACGCCCCTGTTTCCGACCGAGCGCCTGGTGCTCGAGCAGGGCAATGGCAGCACGGAAGACCTTACAGCAAGAATCATCGATCTGGTTGCGCCGATAGGCAAAGGCCAACGTGGCCTTATAGTTTCGCCGCCGAAAGCCGGTAAGACGATGTTGCTGCAGAACATCGCATCGGCGATTTGTGCAAATACGCCTGACGTAGATCTGATCGTCTTGCTCATCGACGAGCGACCTGAAGAGGTGACCGAGATGACGCGTACGGTGCGCGGCGAAGTCGTTTCATCGACGTTCGACGAGCCGGCCAGTCGTCATGTACAAGTTGCCGAGATGGTCATTGAAAAAGCCAAGCGACTGGTCGAGCACAAGCGAGACGTCGTAATCCTGCTCGACTCGATCACGCGCCTTGCGCGCGCATACAACACCGTTGTGCCGTCATCAGGCAAAGTCCTGACCGGTGGTGTCGATGCCAATGCATTGCACCGGCCAAAACGGTTCTTTGGTGCTGCACGTAATATCGAAGAGGGTGGCAGCCTGACTATTCTTGCAACGGCGCTTGTTGATACCGGATCCAAAATGGACGAGGTCATCTACGAAGAATTCAAGGGCACCGGTAATATGGAGATCCACCTGGATCGCCGTATTGCTGAGAAGCGCACCTTCCCGGCGATCAATATCAACCGTTCCGGTACGCGCAAGGAAGAGTTGCTCACTGTCCCTGAGGAACTGCAGAAGATGTGGGTACTGCGAAAAGTACTGCATCCGATGGACGAGCTCGCGGCGGTCGAATTCCTGCTCAAGAAGATGCAGGACACGAAGACGAACTCGGAGTTCTTCGAGGCAATGAAGAGATAGCACGCAACTCGAAGAGCGCCCGTCGCTAGACGATCTGCTCCCGCGACCCGGATAGTTACACGGCCGGCAACCGGGGCATTTCTCTCGGTCATGGCTCGCGTTGCTGCGCACGCTGCGCTTTACTTCCCTCGATAAACGCCCCGCCTGCCGACCCCACGCCCATCATCGCAAAGATGTGCATGAATCGTGCGTCAATAAGCTCCCACGGGCGTAAAATGGCCTGACAATCCTGAATTCTGCACCGCAGCGACCGATTTTTCCGCCGATGGCAGTCTAACTTGTCAGGTAATGGGAGAATGGACGCAATGCCCGTCTATCTTGATGATAAAAAGCTTGTAAAACAGTTACTTGACGGTGACCAGCGAGCCTTTGATCATTTTTTTGAGGACAACTTCGCGAGACTCTACCGGTTCGCAATTGTGCGGCTGAGTGATGATCCGGAGGGGGCGAGAGAAGTCGTACAGATTGTTCTGACGCGAGCTATACGGAAAATGCACACCTATCGCGCCGAATCGGCGCTGTTCACCTGGTTGTGCGCAATTTGTCGTAACGAGATCAGTGACTGGCTCAGCAAACAGAGCCGATATCGCGACCATATCGTACTGGTCGAGGATTTTCCGGAAATTCAGTCAGCAATCGATTCTTTCCGCGCCCCGCCGGAAGACAGTCCTGAGAGGTACTACCAGAGAGTTGAGGCAATGCGGCTGATCCAGGTTGCGCTCGACAGCTTGCCCGCCAAATACGGCAATGTACTGGAGTGGAAATACGTTGAGGGTCACTCAGTGAAGGAAATAGCGGCTCGGCTGGAGATTGGTGCTGAAGCGACACAGTCGTTGCTGGCAAGAGCGAAGCGGGCATTTGCGGATGTCTACACTACATTGACAAAAGGTGCGCATGATCAGGCGGACGAGCTGGTGCAGTCATGAATAATTTGAGCGATAAACTAGTGGTAGGTGGCGACGACACAGTCGAGGCACTTCTTGAGAAAGCGGTGCCACGACCTTTGCCACCAGGTAATGACGAGATGGCCGTGCGCACTGCGGTTCATGCTGAGTGGCAGGCCGTAACACGCCGGGTAAAGACGCGCCGACACATGAAACATTTTGCGATCGCTGCGACGGTGTTGCTCGGCGTTGTTGTGTCATTTAATGCATTGCAAGTGACGAATGCTCCAGGTGTTCAAGTTGCAACCATCAGCAAGAGCTATGGATCGATTTACCTGCTTGGCGAACAGTCCGAACAACAGGAGATGGCCGATCTTGCGACGGTCTCTGCAGGTCAGGTCATTCTGACCGGCAAGGACGCAGGTATGGGCATCGAATGGGGCCATGGCGGGTCCCTGCGCGTCGACAGGAATACGCGGATTGAGTTCACATCGCCCGACTCCGTGTTCCTGCATTCAGGGCGAGTTTATTTTGACTCGCAGCCAGCAGGTCTGACCGCGGCGATTACAGGATCCGGATTCCACATTGAGACCGAGCATGGGACGGTCGAACACCTTGGTACTCAGTACATGACAGCAGTCAGTACGCGAGACTTAACAGTCAGTGTGCGCGAAGGCCAGGTCGAGGTTGATGGTGTATACATCAACAGTGCCATCGCCGTCGCCGGTCAACAGTTAAGTATATCGGGCGGTGCGCGACCAATGTTGGTGGACATCAATGTCCACGGTGAGGCATGGCGCTGGATAGAAGCGACATCGCCTGTTATCAATGCCGATGGGCGTACCGTTGACGAGTTTTTGACACTAATTGGCCGTGAGACCGGCTTGGAGGTTTATTACGAATCACCAGCGGCGAAGGAAATGGCGCTAGATGGTGTTCTGAAAGGAAACGTTGAAATGGGTCCGAGAGAGGAACTGGCATTGCGGATGTCAGGTGAGGACCTTGCTTATCGCATAGACGGGGGAGCTATCTACGTGAGTATCGACCCGGGTATTCGTCCGTAGAGTTTGATGTTCCCGCCAGGGGCGGAGAAATCAACTTATGTTGCGGACGTTTACGATATTGATTTTGTTGTTGCCGGTGGCCGGCCTGGCCGCCGAAGGCGGCAATGGGCCTTATACCGGCCGGCAAGTTGCTGACGTCATTGACGAATTTCGAGCTTCGGGGCAACCCTTCGCCTATAGCACGAACCTCGTTTCCTCGGATCTCATTGTCCTGGCCGAACCCGAGGCCACGGACCCCCTCGGCATCGTCAAGGATATTCTGCGGCCACATGGTTTGATGATTCGCTCTGACTCTGGTGTGCACCTGGTGGTGCGTGCAGATAACCGTGCCCAAAAGGCTGCGGCGAACGCGCCTCCTGCCACCGCGGGCGCCGCGACACCCGAGCTAGAGACAGTCGTTATATCCGCGAGTCGCTACGAAATTTATAGTGACCTGTCGGCATCACGATTCTCCCTGGATCAGCGCACGATTCAGAATATGCCAGACATGGGCGAGGATCCGATGCGTATCATACAGCGCCTCCCCGGAGCCGCCGCGAGCGGCGCCTCCGCGAAAACTCATTTTCGTGGTGGAGAGGAAAGCGAGATCGGCATCATGTTGAATGGCCATGGGTTGTTTGATCCGTTTCACATCCGCGACTATCAGAGTATTTTCAGCGCAATTGATTCGCGGGCGATAGAAGGCGTCGAGGTATACACCGGGGGGTTCCCAGTGCGCTTCGGCGACCGCATGAGTGGTCTGGTCCTGATGGAATCGCTGGAGTCAATGCAGCCGCGTCACACCGAAATCGGATTGAGTGTTTTCAATTCTTCTTTTCTAACCGCGGGCAACGATGCTGATCGCAACTGGCTGTTCTCCGCTCGCAGGGGCAATCTGGATCTCGTTATTGACTCGGAGTACGGCAAACCATCCTATTTCGATGTTTTTGGTGAATACAGTTTTGATATTTCGCCCAACGCCACGCTGTCTTTTAACGGGTTATTCGCCAATGACAATGTTGAAGTCATTCTTGAATCAGAACCGTCAGAGCTGGAGAGAGTCGTAAGCAATACGCACAATGCGCAATTCTGGGTGGGGCTCGACAATCGGTGGTCCGATGAGCTGACCAGCAAAGTCGTGCTCTCTGGAGTCTCTTTCGAGAATACTCGATTCGGTTCGCTCGGCGATGAAGAAAAGCTTGTGGCCGCCGTAAATGATGACAGGAAAGTCGAGCAGTTCAGCTTTCGCCAGGACTGGATCTGGAATTCGTCGCAGGCTCACCTTGTGCAATGGGGCATTGAGGCGACCTACTTGAAGGCACAATACGATTACGCGAACAGTGTGGAGTTTTTCGGTTTGCCGGCGCTGTTCGAAGATCAGCCCGAGTCGTCGAGTTTCGCCGCAACGGCGGAGCCGCGAGGCAGTAGCTATTCTTTTTATTTCGCAGATCGATGGAGGGTGTCACCCAAGTCTGCGTTGGAATGGGGCCTGCGCTGGGACGACCAGACCTACACGGACCTGGCGTCGGACTCGCAACTTAGCCCGCGAATAAATTTCATGCATGCGCTGGGACCGAAGACCGAGCTGCGTTTGAGCTGGGGTCGATACCACCAGTCGCAGGGCATTAATGACCTGCAAATAGAAGACGGCATCACCAACTTCTGGCCAGCGCAACGCGCAGACCACATGATCGCCGGTGTTCGTCACCTGTTTCGAGATAAGTATTCGTTGCGAGTTGAACTGTTCAAGAAAGACATGCACCAGGTTCGACCGCGTTTCGAAAACCTGTTTGATCCAATGGGGCTGATTCCCGAGATTCAGCCGGATCGTGTACGCCTGGATCCAACGAGCGCAACATCGCAGGGTCTTGAAGTCTCAATTGACCGATCAAACGGGCCATTTACGTGGTGGGCGTCATACACGTTGGCTGAAACCACCGATCGAATCGATGGAATTGATGAGTTACGCAGTTGGGACCAGCGGCACGCCTTCCAGGGTGGGTTGGCCTGGTCAAACCGGAACTGGGATATAGCGCTCGCCGCCAGCGCCCATACAGGCTGGCCGACATCGAGCTTGTCATTGATTGAAGATGGGGTTGATGACGAGGGTGAGCCGAATTTTGTGGTGGTCGCGGGCCCGAGAAATGTCGAGCGGCTGCGTTCGTTCGGGAGCCTGGATCTCCGGGTCAGCCGCAAATGGAAGCTGCGGCGGGGCTCGTTAATGGCTTTCCTTGAAGTGAGTAATTTGGGCAATCGCAGCAACGAGTGTTGTCTTGACTGGGACCTGGAAGAAGACGAGGTTACGGGCGAAGATGTACTCGAACGCGGAGTCGATTACTGGATGCCGTTGCTGCCTGCGGTCGGCGTCTTGTGGGAGTTCTGAATTAGCTGCCAAGCAGCCACTCACGAGCCTCTTCTTCTGTGTCAAACAACAAGCCGGGCAGACCGCGATTTGCTAATACCGTTTGCACAAACGACAGCATATCCTGCGCATCCTCGTTCAACTCCACCCATGCGATCCTGTATCTCTGGTCTACGTTAAGCTCCTGGAAAAGTGCCGGGAGTTCGTATCCTTCTACGGCCTCCACCGGGGTTGTGGTTTTGGCGATACCCAATACGTTGTAGCAGTTATTTAGCTCGCATTGCGCCGTAACGTCTCGCCACAACTTCTCCATGTAATGATAATCCTTATCGCCATCGGCGATAACGCGGACATGGTCGCCCTCAAATGTTACTTCCAGCTTGTTGTACATTTCACAACCAGACGCAGCTACAACAAAGAGAATAGTATAAATCGGGGGGCGATCAAATTCTCCAGGCGGGAAAACGGCGATTTTCACCGCCATGATAGATGCAAATCCTGTTGCCGGCAGGATCGCGGAGGTAAGCCTCTCGCCACAGCCACTCCTGGTCGACTGGCGCTGACTCAAATTCGATGTCGTTTGCTTTCAGGCGTGCAACTTCCGTATCGACATTTTCTACTTCGAAGTAGATAACTACGGCGGATGTTTCAGCCGTGCCGTTGTGGAGCGAAAGCGTAGTCCCTGCGTCGGTCTCAAATCGTGCATATCGCGGTGGACTGTGCACGATTTGGCGAAGCCCCAGTTTTTTGTAAAACTCAACGGACAGGTAGTAATCCGTGCAGGGAACCGTGATCTGGTTAAGATCCATCGCGCCTACGCCGTTGGCCGCGTTTCGATCATTGCCCGGCTTCTTCCAGAAGCCTGAATGACGACTCGATGCTGATGTTGGTAAGTGGATGATAAATCGCTCGTGTTTCTGCAAACAGTTCCCTGGCAAGCTCAAAGTCCGATCCGTTCCTGGCCAGCGCGACATAGACGGGTCTTACCAGCCGTGTCCGGCCATAGCGTCGCAAATGCTGTTCAAGTTTCTCATAGGCCGGGCGATGCTGCCGCTGCGCGACCTGGATAAACCAGGTTCGGCCAATTTCGGCGTTACTGGTATCACTAAGGCCGAGTGCCCTATCGAGTTCACTGAGTCTCTCGGTTGACAAGTCGCCATCCAGGCTGTTGATAAAGTATCGAATGGCCTGTGGGCTCCAGTCAGACGACGGCACGTCGGCAATGTCGATCTCACCCCTGGACCAGAGAGCCGCCATCTCGGCAGCCGTATCGAGGTTTTTCGATGTGGGTATTAGCGCATTGTCGGGTAAGCCCGGCGCATATAGCCACTGCTTCACTTGCTCGCGGCTAACCTTGTCGGGGTATGCTGAAAGAAGATTCTCATCGAGGTAGTCGAGAAATTGCTCCGAGTTAATTGTGCCAAACGCGAAGTCACTAAAGTAATCGCCAATGAACGCATCGAAGACGTCGCGGCCAAACGTGTGCTCAAGATACTGCAGGAAGAGATTGCCCTTGTGATAATGGATGACCCCCTGAAAGTCGTCCGGGTTACCGTGCTCAAAGGTTGGCGCCAGAGCCTGCATCGCGGGGTTGATAGTCTCGAAATCTAGCAGTAATTCGCGGTAGCTCAGGAGGTTTTCTTCATCGGCCCGAGCCTCGCCGTAGATGACCTGCATAAGACGATGCTCGAGATAGCTGGTCCAGCCTTCATTCAGCCAACCGTCACGCCACGTGGCGTTGGTTACCAGGTTTCCTGACCAGGAGTGAGCAAGTTCGTGTGCAACTACTGACACCAGGCTGCGATCGCCGGCGAGCAGGCTGGGTGTCAGGAACGAGAGTCGTGGGTTCTCCATGCCGCCAAAAGGAAAGCTGGGCGGCAGGATCAGCAGGTCATAGCGACCCCACTGGTAAGGGCCGAACATGGCCTCCGCCGTTTCCAGCATGGTCTGGGTATCGGCAAACTCGAAGGCAGAAGCTTCCAGCAACTCCGGTTCGGAATAGACGCCCGTGTCCTCACCAATCGGTGCGAAGTAAATATTGCCGACGGCGATTGCGAGCAAGTACGAAGGAATAGGTTGCGGCATTTCAAACTCGTACTTACCGTCTCGCGCCGCGTCAGGATCGTTGTCTGCGCTCATCACGGCAAGGAGTTCGGGCGGTGTGTGTATTGTCGCTGTGTATTTGATGCGAACCGCCGGTGTGTCTTGCAATGGAATCCAGCTGCGTGCATGAATAGCCTGAGATTGGGAGAACAGGAACGGGTGTTCAAGCCCGGCGGTCAGTTCCGCCGGCAGCCACTGCAATGCGGTGGATTCCGGGCTCGTACGGTAGTTGATTCGCAACGTGAGTTCTTCATCATTTCGGATATCCGCCGGCATTTCGACGAACAACGGGGTGCCCATGACCCTGTGTGTCTCGCCAAATCGATGCTCGGCTGTCAACATCTCGCCTGTAGTCTGAACGAAGCTGACCGACTCAATTGTGATATCACGAGTGTCCAGGATGATCTCAGTCGCATCGCTTCCGATTCTTCGCATCTGCAATGTTGCGCTTCCATGTAGCGCCTCATTCTCAAAGTCGACGACGAGGTCGAGGCCCAGGTGTTGCGTAACAAACTGGTCAGTGTTAGCGAAGGAAAAATAGTCGTGCGAGCGCGTGTCCGTTACGGTGGGCGCTGCTGACTTGTCCGAGCCGGGTGCCTCCGATTGCGTGCAGGATATGCTCGCCAGTGAAAACGCGATCAAAGTACAAACTTTAATTTTTCGGGTCATGGAAATACAGTCAGGAAAGTTAGTGTCAGTCGGCCACAGATCAAGCCAGGAAGCGCCGAACCAGGAGCGACCACGTTGCCGTGGACAGGAACAAATACCAGGACATCCAGCGATGAAAGTTGGATTTGTTGACGAAGATAGCAAGTAAGCTGACGGCGATATAATGAAGAACGAATACCAGGTAATACCAGGGTGTAAACAGGTCGCCCCGTGCAGCCGTTTGCATTATGTCTGTTGACGCAACGCCGATAAATGCCCAGAGGAACCAGTTACGACGATACTCAAAAGGCTGTTCTATTCCTGCGGATTGGGGCGGGTAAAGCGTAATCGCCGCGAGGTAGTGGGTCACGGACCAAAGCACGATGATCAGGAACAGATCAAAACTCCACACTCCCTGATCGCGCCAGGAGAACCCAGTCCACCAATTGAGGATGAGTACGAGAAAGAAGAATGCGGTCAGAACAAAATGCGTCTGATCCCTCTCGCCACGATAAATCGAGCGAATCGCTCCGGCGAGAATGTGCGTGACGCTGATGCCGAAAATTATCGAGATGAAGACTGCGAGATATTCAAATTCACTCATATTTATAAGCCAACCTCTTCAAAAGCCGCAGGGAGAAATCCAGCTGCACTCGCCCAGTCAAGTGTGCCGAGGACCATGACTGTTTCCGCCGCAGCGCCTCTTTTCGGATCTGCTTGACTGGCCAGGCTACCAGCGATGCAGACGCGCCGCAGTGCCGGCTGAGAAGTATTCTTCTTCCAATGGTAATTCAATGTAGCCATCTGTACCCGTTAATGATGCAAAGTCACCCGACGTATTTGTATGCACGGGCATCGCCAATAGCGGCCCGCCGACGCTCGAAATCAGTCGCACCGGCAGGAAGCAGGTTAGTTGCGGCTTGAATGTGAAGGCCTGGGCAAGTGAGGCAAACTCGGGGGCGTGCTCGTGTTGACCCGATGCCGCATTGAGTGCCGGTACGACGTACTGCCGGCAACAGACCAATGTAGAAACCGGGTTTCCCGGTAGGGCAAACACTGCCTGGCCTTTTTCGCCAACTCCAAACCACATTGGCTTGCCCGGTCGCTGGCTGATTTTGTGGAACACTACCTCAACGCCAAGTTCGCCGAGCACCTGCGGAATATAGTCGGCCTTGCCCATGGATACGCCGCCGCTCAGAACCAGTACGTCCGCTTTCTCGAGGTGCCCACCGATTCTCTCGCGGAGCAAGTCGAGCTCATCAACGATATGGTCGTGCTCGCAATCGTGGTAGCCGTGTTGCTGCAGCATTGCTATTACTGCCGGGCCATTCGACATCCGGATCTGGTGTGGCTCTACTGGTTTACCTGCTGCTATGAGTTCATTACCGGTCGAAATTACGCGAATCGTCGGCGCTGTACTTGTGTCGACCTGCGTCAGGCCGCAGGAATTGATGATCGCGATGTCCATGGGAGAAATGCGTTTCCCCGGACTCAGCAGCTCGGTGCCTTCACGGTGATCCGAGCCACGTGGATGAATAAACTGGTGCTGTTCTGCTTCGTAGCCTGCTTCAAGCGCCGCGATGTCATTGTTTTTCGAGATTCTCTCAACCGGCACGATGCAGTCGGCGCCGTTGGGCAACGATGCACCTGTCATGATTTCTATGGCCTTACCGGCCTCGAGTGCAGTTTGTTTGTCGCCAGCAGCCTGTGTCGCCTGGATCGGAAATTCTCGCGTATGCTTTTTGACGTCCGCGTACGAGATAGCGATGCCATCCATCATCACTCGGTCGAAAGGTGGCTGGTCGCGCTCCGCTACGACGCTCTGTCGCAAGACTTTGCCGATGGACGCCGCGACAGCGACAGATTTCTTTTCGTAGGCCGGCATAGCGTCCAGAATCGCTTTGCGCGCTGCCGCCGTGGTTAGCATATGTGTATCAGTTCTTCTCGCGCGCGATTGCGCGGTGCCCTATATCGCGACGGTAGTAGACGTTGCGCCACGAGATCTTGTCTACGGCGTCGTATGCTTGTGTCGCTGCCGCGCCTACTGTGTCACCAAGACCTACGACGCACAGCACACGACCACCGCTTGTTGCGACATCGGCACCGCTGTGTGCGGTGCCAGCATGAAAAACTTTTTGAGTTTCACTGTCAGCGATGCCAAGTCCGGCAATAATATCGCCTTTGGCGTAGGCCTCCGGATAGCCGCCGGCGGCCAGTACGACGCCGAGCGACGCACGCGAGTCCCACTCCGCCTGTTGTTCGCCGAGCGTACCGTTGAGTGTCGCGTTGCAGATCGCGACCAGGTCGGATCGCATACGCATCATGATCGGCTGGGTTTCCGGATCTCCCATGCGGCAATTGTATTCGATGACTTTGGGCATGCCGTCAGCCATGATCATCAGGCCGGCATAGAGGAAACCCGTGTAGTTATTGCCATCCTTCCTCATGCCGTCGAGCGTCGGCCGAATTACGAGATCCATGATCCTCCGCTCTATTTCCGGTGTTACCACTGGTGCCGGAGAGTATGCGCCCATGCCACCTGTGTTAGGGCCAACGTCTCCCTCATCACGCGCTTTGTGGTCTTGCGATGTGGCCAGCGGCAAGATGTTTTTGCCGTCGGTTATCACGATGAAACTCGCTTCCTCACCGGCCAGGAATTCTTCTACAACGATCCGCGCGCCGGCATCGCCGAAGCGCCCACCTGAGAGCATGTCAGTCGCTGCTGCTTCAGCTTCTTCCAATGTCATAGCGACAATCACGCCCTTGCCGGCGGCAAGGCCATCGGCCTTGATCACAATTGGTGCGCCCTGATCACGGATGTAGGCTAAAGCCGCCTCTAGCTCGCTAAAGCTCTGGTACTCAGCGGTCGGAATATTGTGGCGTGCAAGGAATTCCTTGGTGAAGACCTTCGAACCCTCTAGCCGGGCAGCCGCGGCGCTTGGGCCGAAACAGGGCAGACCAGCTTCCGTAAAGGTATCGACTATGCCGACGACGAGCGGAGCTTCGGGGCCGACGATCGTTAGCGCAATATTTTCTGCGCTGGCCAGTGCGACGAGGCTATCGATGTCGTCTGAGGAAACAGCAACGTTGCGAACACCGGGTTCGCTGGCTGAGCCCGCGTTGCCGGGAGCGACAAGCACCTCGTCAACATCCGGGGATTGGGCGCACTTCCAGGCCAATGCATGTTCGCGACCGCCGCTGCCAATGACCAGGATTTTCATGTGTTCACGTAACCTCAGTGTCGGAAGTGTCGCATACCCGTGAATACCATCGCCAGGCCATGCTCGTTTGCCGCCTGAATAACCTCATCGTCACGCATTGAACCACCCGGCTGAATGATCGCAGCAATACCGGTTTCTGCCGCCGCATCGATGCCGTCGCGAAACGGGAAGAACGCGTCCGATGCCATTACCGAGCCCGTGACGTCGAGCCCCTCATCGGCAGCTTTGATTGCGGCAATTTTCGTGCTGTAGACACGACTCATCTGGCCTGCACCGACGCCAATGGTCATGTGATCCTTACAAAATATGATCGCGTTCGACTTTACGTACTTAACTACTGTCCAGGCAAATAACATGTCTTCGATCTGCTTCGGCGTAGGCGGTTTCTCGGTAACGACCTTGAGATCATCGGCGGTAATTCGGCCCATGTCAGTATTTTGTACGAGCAGCCCGCCGGATACCTTTTTGAAGTCGAAACTACTGACAGACTCGACCAACTTGCCAGTCTTAAGTACGCGGACATTCTTCTTTTCAGCGAGCACGGTGGCCGCATCGTCGTCGATACCTGGCGCCACAATAACTTCGACAAACTGGCGATCGATTATGGCCTTTGCGGTGGCCGTATCCAGCGGACGGTTGAACGCAATAATGCCGCCGAAGGCCGATGTCGGGTCTGTCTGGAAGGCTTTTTCGTAAGCCGCAAGAATGTCCTCAGCAACAGCCACCCCGCAGGGGTTGGCGTGCTTCACGATGACGCACGCCGGGTTCGCAAATTGTTTGACGCACTCAAGCGCTGCGTCACTGTCTGCAATGTTGTTATATGACAGCGCTTTGCCCTGCAGCTGTTCGGCAGTCGCGAGCGAGCCATTCGGCGCCTGCTGGTCGATATAAAACGCCGCTTCCTGGTGCGGGTTTTCACCGTAACGCATTCTTTGTACAAGATTTCCTGCGTACAGGATCCGATCGCCTAGCGGCTTGTCGTTGAGCGACTTCGAGAGATATTTTGTGATCGCCGTGTCGTAGCTGGCGGTATGGGCATAGGCTTTGGCTGCCAGGCGCCGACGACTCTCGAGCGACAGCTCGTTCTTCTGCAGCGCCTCGAGTACGCCCTCATAGTCATCCGGGTCGACAACAACGGCGACGCCGTCGTGGTTCTTGGATGCAGCGCGAATCATCGCCGGGCCACCAATATCGATGTTCTCGATAGCGTCATCAATCGTTGCGTCCGCGCGAGCGATAGTCTGTTCAAACGGGTACAGGTTAACGGCCAGCAGATCGATGGGCTCAATGCCATGTTCGGCCATCACACCTTCGTCGGTGCCGCGGCGACCCAGTAGCCCACCGTGAATGGTCGGATGCAGCGTTTTCACACGCCCATCCATAATCTCCGGGAAGCCTGTCTTTTGCGCAACTTCGATAACCTCGATGCCCGCCTCACGCAGCGCGCGGCAGGTGCCACCGGTTGAAATAATTTCGACGCCCAGGTCGGCCAGACCGGACACAAAGGGAACTAGCCCACGCTTATCGGACACGCTGATAAGCGCTCGTCGCACCGTCAACATCAATTCACCTGGCTTAAGTGGTTGTTAGGAAAGTGATTTATGGATCAAGGAATACGTTCTGAGTTTCTTGCGCAACGTGCCGCGGTTTATGCCGAGGATACCTGCCGCCTGGCTCTGGTTGCCGTCGGTATAGTCCATGACCGCCTTAAATAGTGGTCGCTCAACCTCTCCCATAACAAGATCGTACAATTCGCCCGGGCGGTCACCGTTCAGGTTGGCGAAGTATTGGTTGAGAGCGTCTTCGGTGTGCTCGTGGAGTGGCTTCTTACTTTGCTTGGCCTTCAATTCTTTGTTTTTCTTGTTTTTCTTTTGAGCCACGTCAGTCAAATCCTGTAGCGACTAAGCCGCCAGTGAAATACCTCCCCCCTCCCGGTTGAAGTATTCCTGCGTTAGTCGAAGTTGTTCCTGAGCACTTTCTACGCGCACGATCCGGTAGCGAAAGTCGTCTGCATTGACGAGATGTTTGCAGTACCCGATCAGATGCTTGCGAGCCACTCGTACGCCGGTTGCCTCTCCATAAAACCGGTGCAAGTCTCCCAAGTGGCCGATCATGATATCACGCAATTCATTTTTTTCTAGCGGCGTGCCCGTATTGCCGTGCAGGGAATAGTTCGATAGTTCACGAAATAGCCACGGCCGCCCTTGCGCACCTCGGCCGATCATCAAGCCATCTGCATTAGTTACGCGCAGAACCTCAAGCGACTTCTCGGCCGTGGTGATATCGCCATTGGCCAGCACCGGGATGTTGACAGCATTCTTGATCAGCGCAATTGTTTCGAATTCCGCTTCGCCACGATAGCGGCACGCGCGCGTTCGGCCATGTACAGCCAGCGCCTGTATGCCGCAATCCTCAGCAAGTCGGGCTATGGCTTCGCCGTTGCGGTGTTCCGGATCCCAGCCAGTGCGCATTTTGAGTGTAACCGGCACGTCCACAGCAGCCACTACCGTGCGCAGGATCTTCGCAACGAGTTGTTCGTCCTTTAGCAGCGCTGAACCGGCTAGTTTCCTGCATACTTTCTTGGCCGGGCAGCCCATATTGATGTCGATAATCTGGGCGCCACGCGTAACACAGGCTCTTGCGGCGGTTGCCATCTGTTCGGGATCCGACCCGGCTATTTGCACTGCCACGGGCTCAGCGTCGAGATCCAGGTCGAGGCGATGGCGGGACTTGGCGGTCTGCCACAGGCTCGTATCGGCCGTCGTCATTTCCGACGTTGTCATTCCTGCGCCGAATTGCCGGCACAAACGCCTGAACGGGGCATCGGTCACGCCGGCCATGGGCGCTAGCACGAATGGGCTGGATAGTTCGTAGGGGCCGATCTTCATGCGGGGCATTATAGCCGCGACTTATTTGAAATCTTCGGTCGCGCAGCGCAAATTTCCGCTTGCCAGCCGGTAACAAACATTCAGCTTGAATCCGGTTGCCTCGTCGGAAGGTGACTCGACCGAAATTACGGCGTCGAATGTATTGCCTGGCGCCACAAGTTTGCGTGGGTCGGCATTGGCGGCAAGGAACTCGCCAGGTTCGAGAACGCGGCTGCCGATAATATCTTCAAAACGATCTGTCATTGACACATGCACAAGCGGGTAGGGCAGTGCCTCGTCGGATTTATTGCCAATCCGCGTGTAAATCGTCAGCAACTGATCGGTTTCATCTACGCTGTTCTTGGTCTGCTCGAATCGCCAGCCGCTAATATCCCAGGCCGGCGTAAGAGGCTTGCCGAGCGCTCGATACGCGGGCCCGACGATGCTGTTGAACGCCGGGATCGTCGCCAGGGCTTGACGAGATTGGTGCATGAACTGCAAGCCCAGCATTAGTAAAAGCCCGATAGCAGCGGCGATAGTGCCAATGCCAGGCCAGTTGGTCGCTCGATACTCTCGCTCATCGTTGCCCGCGGCGCGCAGTTCTTCTGCTAATGCGGCTCCTCGGCCAGGAGTAAGCCCGTCGCCGCCGCGTGCAGAATCGTCACTGACGGAATCGCCCTCCATGACAATGGTTTCAAAAAGCGGCGCGGCCTTTTCTATGCTCTTGTTGCCGCCAATTTCTCCCTCGACTTTCTTGTCAGGCTGTTTCTGCACAATTGTGGATGCGAACCCGTCTTCATCCTCCACGGCAACGCTCAGGAGTTCCTGATCGATCATCATGTTGATCGTCAATTCCTCTTCAGTCATCTCAGGGATGACGTGTTCGTCGCTGACATCAGGTTCGACGTACTCTTCTTCCACCTCCTCGCCAGGTTCTTCGAGAGCAGCCTCTAGCGCGGCATCAGCCTTGATCGCCTGGTATTCGAGTTCTTCTTCGGGTTCTTCGCCAATATCTTCTGCGGAAGCATTCTTTATTTCGTCGACGAACTCTTGCTCAAGCTCCTCTTCGATCTCTGTATCAAGTTCTTCTTCGGGTTCTTGCTCCGGCTGGTCTTCGATCTCATCCTCAAGATCCTGTTCGATTTCTGCGTCATACTCTTCTTCGGGTTCTTGTTCCGGCCGGTCTTCGATTTCGTCCTCAAGATCCTCTTCGATTTCTGCGTCGAGCGCTTCTTCGGGTTCTTCTTCCAGCCCGTCTTCGAGTTGCGCCTCCATTTCTTCTGCCGCGGTCCTTGCCGCTTCCTCGGTATCGAACGCCGCTGCAATCAGGTCGTCGTCAATCGATGTTTCAGGTTCGGTGTCAGCGTCGTCGTCCAGTGACGCATGCAAGCCGCTGAGGTCGATGCCCATTGCCTCGGCCTGGATAGCGAATTGCGTGTCCATGTCGAGAGGCTGGTCCGCAGAGCTGTCGCCGTGGTCACTGCCCAGTGCGACAAGATCATCAGCCTCAATCCGGATACTTTCCTCAACTTCCTCTGCGGCGTCCGTCTCGAGCTCAGGTTGTTCCGCGGGCTTGCTTTCATCAAGATCGCCGAGAAGATCTTCCCATTCGTCGGCGTCGCCGAAAACCAGGTCTACCTGGGCGCCTTGAAGTTCGTCCACAACCCTTGCTTCTTCCTGTTCGGCAGGCGCGGGCTCTGGTGCATCAACCACTGCGGCCTCGAAATCGAAGTCGTCAGGTAGTGGCGTGTTGTCGTCGAATCGCATCTCCTCGACGACCTCGGATTGATCGGATTCGCCCTCAATGAAGAATTTCAGCGAACCCGTTTCAGTAGCCGGGTCTGCCTCGGCCTCTTCTTCAGGCTCGGGCTCAGCTATTGTGGCGGAATCGGTGTCCAGAACCCGCCATTCAATGCCGGTGTCTTCGATCCGGATGTCAGAGCCGGCAAGTTGATCCAGTGTCTTGAGCAGCGCGGCGCTTTGCTCGGCTGAAATAGCTTGCGGCGGCGTATCGGCCTCCAGTTCCGGGGGCGACTCAGGAGTCAGTTCCGGTAGCGCTGGTTCGGGCTCGGTGCTCGATGGCTTCTGTGGCTTTTCTTCAGAAAGGTGTTCGAGGGCGTTAAACGCAATACCGCAGCCACCGCAACGGACTTTCCCTGCGGCTTGTCTTAGAACCTCTGCTGTGACGCGGAACGCGACATCACATTCTGGGCACTGGGTATACATCGCTCAGACCTCAACCCTTCGACCAGTTAATCGTGCCCAGATTTGCCCGCCCTGTTCCCTGTAAACCGGTTCATCGAACTCGATCCAGGACTGGTACGCACCCAGCACATCGTCAACCTGCTCGGACAGTATGCCGGATAACGCAAGCAAGCAACCCCCTTTGACGTGGTTTGCTATGGGTTCGGCAAGCGCGATCAAAGGCTCTGCGAGAATATTGGCAATGACGACATCGAACTGACCGTCAATGCCGTCGGCGGCATCGGTGACTGTCAGTTGCGCCTCGACGTTGTTGTGACGAGCATTCGCACGTGTCGCTGTGACCGCCTGTGGGTCGATATCCATCGCCGATGCCGATATGCACCCGAGTTTGAGCGCTGCGATTGCCAGTACGCCGGAGCCGCACCCGTAGTCGAGCATCGTCGAATTCGCCAGCATCAGACTGTCAAGCCAGTCGAGACACAATGCGGTGGTTGCGTGTGTGCCGGTGCCAAACGCCAGCCCGGGATCGAGGCGAACGATAAGCGCGTTCTTATCATCAACGCCTGAGTCACCAGGGCAGATCCAGAGCCGTTCACCGAAACACATCGGACCGAAGTCTTTCAGCCATTCCCGTTCCCAGGCACGGTTCTCGAGGTCTTCGACTTGATGCGGTGGCAGTTCGTCGATACCCAGCGATTGTTTTAAGTCGTCCTGCAATTGAGATAAATCCGCGTCGCTCGAAAATAGTCCGGTGATGCGCGAGTCCGGCCAAAGGGGAGCTTCACCCGGAGCAGGTTCCAGCACCGGCTTGTCACCCGCGTCGGTGAACGTGATCGAATGGGCGCCATGACGAGCAAAGACCTCCTCGATACTATCCGGATTCAGCTTTTCAAGATCCATGACAAATTGTCGCCAATTCATCGTCAGGCGGGTGTGTTCTCGATCACACCAGACCGAGACGCTTTTCCAGGTAATGAATATCTGTGCCGCCCTTCTGGAAGGCGGCATGCTGGAAAATTTCCTGGTGCAGAGGCACATTCGTCTTAATGCCCTCGATGACTATCTCGCTTAACGCGATCTTCATGCGGGCAACTGCTGCGTCTCGATTGCCACCGTGGGCGATGACCTTGCCTATCATTGAGTCATAAAAGGGCGGGACTTTGTAACCACTATAAATATGGCTGTCGACACGTATGCCGGGTCCACCGGGCGCGTGCCAGAGATTGATTAGCCCCGGTGACGGCATAAACGTCTTCGGATCTTCGGCATTGATGCGGCATTCGATGGCGTGTCCGAGGATTTTGACGTCATTCTGCTTGAAGCTCAGCTTTTCACCCGCCGCAATTTGCAGTTGTTCGCGGACAATATCGATACCGGTGATCATCTCCGTAACGGGATGCTCGACCTGCAGTCGTGTATTCATCTCGATGAAGTAAAACTCTCCGTCCTGGAACAGGAATTCGAACGTTCCTGCACTTCGATAACCGATCTCCTTGCAGGCTTTCACACAACGCTCGCCAATGCGCTTGCGTTGTTCTTCTGTGATACCGGGAGCTGGCGCTTCCTCGATGACTTTTTGATGTCGTCGCTGCATGGAACAGTCGCGCTCACCAAGATAGACAGCGTTGCCGTGAGAGTCGGCCAACACCTGGAATTCGACGTGTCGTGGGCGCTCCAGATACTTCTCCATGTACACCACATCGTTGCTGAAGGCCGCTCTGGCTTCCGCCTTGGTAACGGTAATCGCGGCAATCAGAGAAGCTTCGGCATGCACGACACGCATGCCGCGGCCACCGCCACCACCAGAGGCCTTGATGATGATCGGGTAACCGATGTCGCGCGCGATGCGCATGTTCTCGTCTGGATCATCGCCAAGCGGGCCGTCCGAACCGGGCACACAGGGCACGCCCGCTGCCTTCATAGCCTGAATGGCAGATACCTTGTCACCCATAAGGCGAATAGCACTTGCCGGTGGGCCGATGAAAATGAAGCCACTGGACTCAACGCGATCCGCGAAGTCCGCGTTCTCTGACAGAAAACCGTAGCAGGGATGCACGGCGACGGCATCCGTAACCTCGGCAGCGCTGATGATTGCCGGCATGTTGAGGTAGCTTTCGGCTGATGCGGGTGGCCCTATGCAAACCGTCTCATCAGCGAGCAGGACATGCTTCAGGTTATTGTCGGCGGTTGAATGAACGGCGACAGTCTTGATACCCATCTCGCGACAGGCCCGCTGAACGCGCAGCGCGATCTCGCCGCGATTGGCTATAACAACTTTTTCCAGCATGTTGTCAGGTCCGTTTAGTCAGCGTGCCGTTGATCGATAACGATCAACGTTTGCCCGTATTCGACCGCTTCGCCATTTTGCACGCGGATCGATTTGATGACACCCGACACGTCGGCATCGATCTGGTTCATCATTTTCATCGCCTCGATAATGCACAGCGTGTCGCCTTCGTTTACGCGGTCGCCAACCTGCACGTACGGCGCGGCGCCCGGGGAAGATGATGCGTAAAACGTACCGACCATCGGCGCGGGTACAAGGAAACCTTCCTCTTCCACTTCGGCCGGGGCGACTTCTGCTGCGGCCGCCGGTGCCGCGGCAGGAGCCGCCGCAGCTGGGGCGTAGCTCATCGCCACAGGCGCCGCTGGTGCATTTTGCGAATATCGGCTGATCCGCACAGAATCCTCGCCTTCGGCGATTTCAATCTCGGCAATGCCAGATTCGTCCAGCAGTTCGATCAATTTTTTTACTTTTCTTATATCCATCATTCTCTCTCGGCGTTCGCTACATGTTCACTGGCAGCTTGCAGCGCCAGCTCGTAGCCGTAGGCTCCAAATCCAAACAGACAACTTTGTGCGATGTCACTAAAGAAACTAACCTGGCGAAACTCTTCCCGAGCGAAGGTGTTGCTCAGGTGAATTTCTATAAAAGGAATGGCAACAGCCAGCAATGCATCGCGCAACGCGACGCTGGTGTGGGTAAAGCCGCCCGGGTTCAATATGATAAATTCGATGTTTTCCCTTGCAGCCTGTTGTACGCGGTCTATCAGCTCGTGTTCAGCATTACTCTGGAAGCACTCGATCGAATGACCGAGCTCTTTGGCCACGTCTATGCAGTTTGCCTCGATGTCCTCGAGACGAGTCGCCCCGTAAACCTCAGGCTCGCGCGAGCCGAGCAGGTTGAGATTGGGGCCATTGAGTAGCAGGAAGTTAGACATTGTTCGTCGGAATTTACCAGTTCCCCGAAGATGGCCGCAATTCTAACCCTTTTTGATGACTTTCGCGCAAATTTTGCCTGGTAATCGTGTATAAGGCCGTATGGGTATTGCACAGCCGAAAAATGAACCATCTGTGTTGGCGCTACTGGCACTGGGTTTCCGTCCATTTTATTTGTTCGCGGCGGTGTTCGCGATCGTTGCTATTCCAGCGTGGCTCGTGTCTTACGCTGGCATCGATCTGGCAGGCAACTACCTGCAGGGCACGGCCTGGCACAGCCATGAAATGATCTTCGGCTTTGCGGCTGCGGTCATTGCCGGATTCTTGTTGACGGCGGTGCGCAACTGGACGGGACAGTCGACGCCGACCGGCGCGCTGCTTGGTGGTCTTGTCACTCTGTGGCTGCTCGCACGCGCCTTGATGCTAACCGGACCCGCGAATGTTGCTGCCTTGATCGATGTTCTTTTTCTGCCGGTACTGGGAGTCGCGGTTGCAATTCCGATCTGGGCCAGCAGGAACTCAAGAAACTACAAAGTCCTTGTCGTACTCGGCGTTCTTACATTGGCAAATGCGGGCTATCACCTCGCGAGTTCGGGTTCATTGCCGCTCGGGTACGCGCGTGTCTCAATGACGGCGGCGCTCGATGTGATCTCAATTCTGATCGCCATCATTGGCGGTCGCGTAGTACCGGCGTTTATCGGCAATGCCGTGGAGGGGGCGAGTCCCCGCCACGTGAGAAGTGTCGAAATTGTGTCAGTCGGCGTATTGGTCGTTATTTTGGTCGCCGGCATTCTCGAACCTTGGGTTAGCGTTGCGCAAAACGCCTGGTCTTTCGTTTTCGTTGTTGCGGCAGTGGGACAGGGTGTTCGCCTGTTGCTCTGGCAGCCGTTCAAGGCTCGCGGCAATGCGCTGTTATGGATGTTGCCGGTTGCCTACGCGTGGCTGCCCATTTCGTTGGCATTGAGGGCGCTGGAGCTGCAATCAATGGTTCCGTCCGGCGCCGCAATTCACGCGTTCACTATTGGCGCAATTGCATCATTGATGATGGCCATGATGATGCGCAGTGCACTGGGTCATTCAGGGCGAGCGCTGGTCGCTGGAGGAGCCGAGGTGGGAGCATTCGTTCTGCTGCAACTTTCTGCGGTCGTCCGCGTCCTGGCTGCGTCAATCGCGCCAGGCGTTTATCGCGAGGCGATGATCGTTTCCGGTATCTTGTGGACGTTGGCCTTTGTTGTGTTTCTTTGGCGCTACTTGCCGATTCTTACACGGCCGCGAATCGACGGCCGACCGGGCTAAGCCAGGTGTTGTGAGCTAGCGAGCAGGAGCGCGGGCACAACGGCGGCCGGGAAAAGTCGTCGCACAGAACGTCTGCGCTAAAGAAAATCGAGTCCTTTACGCGCGCCGTCCCTGTCGATCTCTCCGTTGTCGAGCATCGTTAATACCTTGACGATGTGTTCGAGATCTTCCTTGTGAATTTCGCCCATGTGGGAGTTGAGCAACTCGCCATCGGCCGCGACAATCATCGTAAACGGCATACCTATGAATTCGACGCCGGATGTTTCCGCGATCGCCATTGCGTCTTCCTGGCCAACGAGTATCGGATAGTTGAATTCGGCCGACTCGGCATATTTCGCTACCTCTTCCGGAAAGTCCACCGCAATGCCGATGATCTGGAACCCGGCATCACCGTGCTCTTCCTGGAAAGCCTTTAGCAGCGGTATCTCGCGCCTACAGGGCGCACACCAGGTTGCCCAAAAATTGAGTAAGCGATGCTTGCCGCTCCATTCTGAAAAGTCGCGCGCGTTACCCTCGACGTCAGGGAGCTCGAAAGACGGGTGGACGGCTTGTTGGGGCTGCACAGCAATCGGGGGCACCGACGGGGAGACAGCGTCTGGTGCCTGCACAGGGATTCTGGCGGCATAAAAAAGCACCCCAGCCATGAGCGCGATAAATCCCATCGCGAATATCAGAAAAGATCGATGCACAAATAACCCTTTATAATTTGAGATCGCCGGTCACGGCGCGCTCCTATCTGTCGAATGCCTGTTGCAGGTGGTCGGTAAAGTCCATTGCCTTCATGTAACCCACGACCTCGTAGCCGTGGCGTTGCTGGCCATCCGTGCCAAAGAAAATAATTGTCGGCGGCCCGAAGACACCGAATCGTTGTAACAGGGCCTGGTCCGCCTCGTCGTTTGCAGTGACGTCCGCCTGCAGCAATACGGTATTAGCCAACGCTGCCTGAACGCCGGCGTCCGTGAACGTGTATTCCTCCATTTCCTTGCAGGATACGCACCAGTCCGCGTAGAAATCGAGCATCGCGGTTTTGCCCTGGCTGGCCGCAGCCGCGATTTCACGATCGAGATCGTCGACGGTCTTGATGCGCTGGAATTTAATATGTTGTTGCTCTGTTACAGTGATGCCCGTACCGCCAAAATTCAGGCTCGAGAGCGGCTTCAGTGGATTGCTGCCCCCCGTTAGCGAGCCAAGCAGCAGCAATAACCCATAAATGATCGCGAGAAATCCAAAACCCTTACCAAGCTTCTGGGCACCACTTGAGTCCGGGCCGAGGCTTGTTAGCCCACCGAGGAACACGCCCGACATGAAAACCAGCAGGGCCCAAAGTGCCAGTGTGACGTTACCGGGCAAGATGCGTGACAGCATCCAGATGGCAAGGCCGAGCAGCATAAAGCCGAACGCCGACTTGACCGCAACCATCCAGCCGCCGGCTTTCGGCAATAAATGACCTTGGGCCGCACCGACGAGAAGAAGCGGTGCGCCCATGCCGAGGCTCATAGCGAACAGCGCGGCACCGCCACGAACCATGTCGCCTGTCTGGGCCATGACCGTTAGCGCTGCTATCAACGCAGGCGCGACACACGCCGTAACGATGAGAGCGGACAATGCGCCCATGACGAAAGCACCTATTGTCGTGCCGCTTTTCTGATTGCCACTGACCGCCGCAAGACGGCTCTGAATACTACTCGGCATTTGCAGGTCATAGCCGCCAAACATGGCAAGTGCGAGTAATACGAAGAACCCGGAGAATAATATTAGTACCCAGGGCTGGTTAAACGTCGCCTGCAATTGAGCGCCGGCCGCTGCAGCTGCGATTCCCGCGGCGGTGTAAATCAGCGCCATGCCCATGACATAGCTAAATGCCAGTGTGAAGCCGCGCATCGGGCTGGTCTTGTCGCCTTCGCCGGCAATGATGGAAGTCAGAATGGGAATCATCGGCAGTACACATGGTGTGAATGCCAGCAACAGGCCAAGCCCGAAAAATGTTGCAACAACCGCCCAGAGACTGCCATCGATAATCAGCTGCGCGAGCTTTCCTTGCTCAGAGATCGGTTCGGCGCGCCTCGGTAGCGAGGACAGGTCGGTGACTGCGCTTGCTGCCGGCAACGATGTAGCAATGACACGTGTTGTTGGCGGGTAGCACAATCCGCCCTCTGCGCAGCCCTGGTAAGTAAGCTCGAGCTCCAGTTCCATTGCCTCGGGTGTTGCGCGAGCCAGCGGCAGCCGTGCGAACACGTCTTCGACGTATACCTCGGATTCGCCGAAGAACTCGTCGAACTTGAGTTTGCCCTTCGGCAGGTCAAGTTGGCCAAGCTGGACGTTGTTCGCAAGAGTTTTGACGGAGATCTTGTCTTTATAAAGGTAATAACCCGGTGCTATCCGCCAGGTGACATCGACGGTATTACCGTCGACCGGAATCACGATAGGTTCAAACGCTTCATCGACGGGCAGGAACTCGCTCCCGCCAAGTCCGCCAAAGCCACCAAGATCGAGCTTTGGCTTCGTGGCGGTTTGGCGCAGTTGGACGGTCTCAGTCCAGGTCTGCGGGGGATAGCACAGGCCAAGGTCGGCACAGCCCTGGCTCTTGACAACGAACTCGATCGACTCGGGCCTGTCACCCGTAATCGTATACGGAACGTTCACATAAAAATGCTCACGATAAATCTGCTGTTTGCCGAAGAACTCGTCTTCGTGCGGCAGACCTTCGGGCAGCCTGGGCTCGCCCAGGACAACGGAGGTTGTCTTGCTCTCGAAGCCGAGCTTGTTGCGATACAGGTAATAGCCATCTTCAATGGCCCAGTCGACCTCAATGGCTGTCCCGGTGTCACTCAGGACGTAACGATAGGCGTCTTCGGGGCGCAGCGGCTCCTCATCCTGGGCATGGGCGGGCGAGCTCAGACTGATCGTCAGGAGCAGGAGGAGCAGGTATTGAGTCGGTGTCATTGGTCGGTTTTCGGTCGTCAAAAGTACTCAGGAGTGGCGCAGCTTAACGCCTTGATTTGTGACTGTCACAGACACAGTTGGTTTTTTTCAACAAATGCTTTCGCCAAACGCTTGAAATTTGGCTACTCATGCCTATTATTAGCACTCCTCGCAATCGAGTGCTAATAATGCTCGATCTGAAAACCGCAAATAGTCGGTTTGTAATCAATAACTTATAGGAGATATGCCCCATGAAGATTCGTCCGCTTCATGATCGAGTCATCGTAAAGCGCATGGAAGAAGAGCGCACATCCCCCGGTGGAATCGTTATTCCCGATGCTGCGGCTGAAAAGCCGATCAAAGGCGAAATCGTTGCCGCAGGTAACGGCAAGATCCTCGAGAACGGCGATGTACGGGCTCTCGACGTCAAAGTTGGCGACAAGGTGCTGTTCGGCAAGTATGCCGGCACCGAAGTCAAGGTCGACGGCGACGAGCTGCTGGTGATGAAAGAAGACGACATCATGGCAGTTATCGAGGGCTGATTGCCCGCTAACTGTACTAACCCGTTTAACGATTGGAATGCGGCTCACGCCGCTCCAGAAGATTTAAAAAGGAAATAGAAATGGCTGCTAAAGAAGTACGTTTCGGTGATGACGCGCGCCAGAAGATGTTCGCAGGCGTGAACGTTCTCGCCAACGCCGTCAAGGTCACGTTGGGCCCGAAAGGCCGCAACGTTGTGCTCGACAAGAGCTTCGGCGCACCGACGGTTACCAAAGATGGTGTCTCGGTTGCTAAAGAAATCGAACTCGAAGACAAGTTCGAAAATATGGGCGCACAGATGGTCAAGGAAGTTGCCTCCCAGACATCGGATGTCGCAGGTGACGGAACAACGACCGCTACGGTTCTCGCGCAGGCAGTTTTGCGTGAAGGCCTGAAGTCCGTTGCTGCCGGCATGAACCCGATGGATCTCAAGCGCGGTATCGACAAAGCGACACAGGCGATCGTAGCCGAGTTGCAGAAGTCGTCGAAGCCTTGCGAAGACCACACAGCAATTTCACAGGTTGGCTCGATCTCTGCTAACTCAGACGTCGAGATCGGCGAAATCATCTCTAACGCCATGCAGAAGGTCGGTAAGGAAGGCGTTATTACGGTTGAGGAAGGCTCCGGCCTCGAAAACGAACTCGACGTTGTCGAAGGTATGCAGTTCGACCGTGGTTACCTGTCACCGTATTTCATTAACGATGCACAGAGCCAGCAGGTTGAGCACGAGAATCCCCTGATCCTCATGTTCGACAAGAAGATCTCTAATATCCGCGATTTGTTGCCGATCCTTGAGGGCGTAGCCAAAGCCGGTCGCCCGCTGGTTATCATTTCGGAAGACGTTGAAGGCGAAGCGCTTGCAACTCTCGTTGTGAACAACATTCGTGGCATCGTAAAGGTCGCTGCGGTTAAGGCTCCTGGCTTCGGCGATCGCCGCAAAGCCATGTTGCAGGACATCGCGATCCTGACCGGTGGCCAGGTTATATCTGAAGAAGTTGGCCTGTCGCTCGAAAAAGCAACGCTCGACGATCTTGGTGAAGCAAAGAAGATCCAGATCACGAAGGAAAACACGACAATTATTGATGGCGCAGGTCGCCCTGAAGATATTCATGGTCGTGTTGAGCAGATCAACGGTGAAATTGCAGACTCTTCGTCGGACTACGACAAAGAGAAGCTGCAAGAGCGCGTTGCCAAGCTTTCCGGCGGTGTAGCTGTTATCAAGGTCGGTGCTGCGACCGAAGTCGAGATGAAAGAAAAGAAAGCACGCGTTGAAGACGCACTGCACGCAACCCGCGCCGCTGTGGAAGAAGGTGTTGTGCCGGGTGGTGGTGTTGCCTTGATTCGTGCCGTCAAATCTATTGGCAAGCTGAAGGGTGATAACGACGACCAGAATGTCGGTATCGCAATCCTGAAGCGAGCTGTTGAAGAGCCGCTGCGTCAGATCGTTCGCAATGCCGGCGGTGATGCGAGCGTAGTATTGAATGCTGTTGCCGAAGGCAAGGGCAACTTCGGCTACAACGCAGCCACGGGTGAGTACGGTGACATGATCGAGGCCGGTATCCTGGATCCGACCAAGGTGACAAGATACGCTTTACAAAACGCTGCCTCGGTGTCTGGGCTTTTGCTTACCACAGAAGCAATGGTTGCCGACGCGCCGCAGGATGAGGCTGGCGTACCGGCAATGCCTGACATGGGCGGAATGGGCGGAATGGGCGGCATGATGTAAGCCACTTGGCCTATCGTAAGAAAAGGAAGCCCGGCATCTGCCGGGCTTTTTTTTCGTCTCGAATCACGATGTTCAAGTCTGTAGTTGTACCAATGTAGTACGAGGTGACTAGCTGAGACCATACTCGCGCGGTGAAAATGAATCGTCAGAAACCCGGCAAGAGCTATGCGCATGGAGGTGCCGGACCACCTCTGCTGGGCATCACTGTAAGTGCTGTTCTCGATGAAGCTGCAAGCCGCTGGCCCGACCGGGATGCCATTGTTGTTACGGATCAGGATGTACGCTGGAGCTGGAAGGAGCTTCGTGAACGGGCACGTGTACTGGCAACAGGGCTGCTTGCAACAGGCCTTGAACCGGGTGATCGCATTGGCATGCTGGCACCGAATCGTGCCGAATGGCTGCTCGCCCAATTTGGCAGTGCCTACGCAGGTCTTATTCTCGTCAACATCAACCCTGCCTACCGGCAGGCAGAACTCGAATACGCGTTAAACAAGGTTGGTTGCCGCGGCCTGATTACCGAGACGCGATTCAAGTCCAGTGACTACATTGGGATGCTGCGGTCACTTGCACCCGAGCTTGCCACAGCACGCTGTGGTGACCTGCACGCCGAACGACTTCCGGCACTGCGCACAATTATTCAGCTTGGCAGTGAAAACGTCCCCGGTATGTTCAGCCTGGAACAGGTTGCAGATCGCCTTAATGAAGAATCTCTGCAAAGGCTGCAGGCAATAGCAGACCAACTGGACTTCGACGCGCCGGTCAATATTCAATTTACCAGCGGCACGACCGGAGCGCCCAAGGCCGCCACGCTGTCACATCACAACATGATCAACAACGCGCGGATATCGGCGGACATATTGAGGTTCACCGAAACCGATCGCCTGTGCATACCGGTGCCGATGTACCACTGCTTCGGCATGGTTCTTGGCACGCTGTTATGCGCGACGACGGGCGCGGCTATCGTGTTCCCGGGGGCAGCCTTCGAAGCCAAATCGACGCTGCAGGCCATTGAAGCCGAAGCCTGCACCGCATTGCATGGCGTCCCGACGATGTTCATCGCGATGCTGGATGACCCGGACTTCGAACAGTACGATCTGAGCAGTCTTCGTACCGGCATCATGGCCGGAGCACCATGTCCGGTTGAGTTGATGCGCGAAGTGATCGATGACATGCATATGAGCGAAGTTACGATCGGCTATGGCATGACCGAAACCGGGCCGCTATCGACACAAACGATGCCTGATGACCCGATCGAACTTCGTGTTGGCACTGTTGGGCGTGCGCTGGCACATACTGAAATCAAGATCGTCGACGAAGACGGGCGGATAGTTGCGCTCGATCAACCCGGCGAATTATGCGTTCGCGGCTACAATGTCATGCTTGGCTACTGGGATGATGTTAAGCAGGATCGATGGATGCATACCGGCGATATCGCGACGATGGACGAAGCAGGTTACGTTCGCATCGTTGGCCGCAGCAAAGACATGCTGATACGTGGTGGCGAAAATATCTATCCGCGCGAGATCGAAGACTTTCTTTATACGAACCCGAAGGTCGACCAGGTCGAAGTTGTTGGCGTACCAGACCCGAAATTTGGTGAAGAGATTGCGGCCTGCATCAAACTGGGAGAGGGTGAGCACGCCACCGCCGAAGAAATTCGGGAGTTCTGCCGCGGCCAGCTATCCTATTTCAAGATTCCTCGTTACGTCTTCTTTGTCGAAGAATTCCCAATGACAGTTACTGGCAAAGTCCAGAAATTTATCTTGCGCAAGCAGCTCGCAGAAGAGCTCAGCCAGGTTTCTGGAACGTCGTAACCAGGCACAGCATCGAAGCGCCTTAAAGGCGCGGGTGGCCTGAAGTTACCAAAAACCCACTTCGAAACCGGTGCCCTCAGTTAACTCCGGCTCTGCGCAAATTACAATCCGGAGTTTCACGGATGTGGTTTGTTGAACATAAGGCCTATATCTAGTGAGCTGGCGAGAGATCGTCAGTGATGTACGGGAAGGAGGTGAGCTTAATGTCAATTCTGCATAAGATTGAGCCTCGCAAAGGGGCAATTGATGTAAAACGGACCGCGCCTCTCACCCACAGCATGGAGGAGTTCTTCGAGGACTTCCCACCACGCCGCTGGATGGAGACGTTTGAGCCTTTTGGTCTGAAATGGCCAATGGGTATCGACTTTGAGAAGAGTTTCCGAGTCGATATTCTTGATCGAGAAAAAGAGCTCATTGTCCGGGCGGAACTGCCTGGCGTCGAAAAAGACGACGTCGAAGTCACAATCTCGGGCGATCGCCTGACGATTGAGGCCGAGAGGGAGTTTGAAGAAGAGGAAAGGAAGGATACGTTCTATCGTCATGAACTCGGTTACGGTGAGCTCATGCGGGTCATAGCACTGCCGGTTGATGTTGATGCTCAACACATCAAGGCAGAGCTCAAGGACGGCATCCTGAAGGTTGTTCTTCCGAAAACGCAGGCGGCGGAACGCCACACTGTGAAGGTTGCCTGACGGCAATTGACGCAGATGTGACAGCCGGGGCGACTATTAGCCGCCCCGGTTTCTCATTGGCCTTCGGAACCGCCTCCAGATTCGGTAGCTCAGTAACACGCCGAGAATGACCGCATAGATCCATGCGTCGCTGGTGTCCTTTTTGACCTGCCACCAGTAATGCCAGACACCGAGAACGCCAACAACGTAAGCGCTGTAGTGCAACCTGTCCCAGCGGCGTCCCATGCGCCGCCGTATTCCGGCGGTGGACGTGGCTGCCATCGCGATTAGCAACAGGAGCGCCGCAAATCCGATGGTAATGAACGGTCGCTCGGTCAGATCTTCAAGAATGCCAGCCCATTGAAATGCCGGATCAACCGCAAGACCCCGGTCGAGCAATAACCATGTCAAAAAGTGCATCAGCACATAGAAAAAAGCGAACAAGCCGAGCATACGTCGAAACCGAATCAGCCAGTTCCAGCCCGTCACGTGTCGCAGCGGTGTGACGGCAAGTCCGATTATGATGAGGCGAATCGCCCAGTTTCCAAAGCGGTCGAGTATATCTTCGACCGGGTTTGCGCTGAGTTGCCCCGTGATCCCGAACGCATCACCAACCGCGAGCGCGGCCGGCAACAGGCACAACAGGAAGACCAGCGGCTTGCCAATAAACCGGACTCTTTGCAGCGTATTCACTGCAGGCTAGAAGTTCTTGCGCAGATCGAGGCCGTCGTAGAGGTGGGCGACCTGTTCGCCATAGCCATTGAACATCAAGGTCGGTTTCCTCGGTGCAAACAGGCCGGCGCCAATCGCTCGTTCGCTAGCCTGGCTCCAGCGCGGATGGTCGACTTCAGGATTAACGTTTGCGTAGAAGCCGTACTCATTCGCCGCAGCCATCCTCCAGCTGACGTCCGGTTGTTTCTCGACAAAACTCATTCGAACGATGCTCTTGATGCCTTTGAAGCCGTATTTCCAGGGCACGACCAGGCGGATGGGAGCACCATTCTGGTTAGGTAACGTCTCTCCGTAGACTCCAACGGCGAGTATCGCGAGCGGATTGGTTGCCTCGGCAATCGTCAGGCCTTCACGGTATGGCCAATCAAGCACACGCCTCCTCTGGCCCGGCATGCGAACGGGATCGTGCAGCGTCTCAAATGCAACGTACTTAGCCTTCGACGTCGGTTGGTAGTGTTTGACGATGTCGGCGAGCGAAATGCCCACCCACGGTATGACCATCGACCAGGCTTCCACGCAGCGCATGCGGTAGATGCGTTCTTCAAGATCAAACGGCTTGATGAAGTCTTCGAAGTGAAACGTGCCGGTTTTCTCCGCGTGGCCGTCGACCGTAATCGACCAGGGACGAGCGTCGAATTCCTGTGCATAGCGAGCCGGATCTTCCTTGCCGGTGCCGAATTCATAAAAATTGTTGTAGCCCGTCACGTCTTCGTAGCTGGTGGGAGTCTCATCCGTGCTGAATTCACTTTCGATGACACCCTGGAGCTTGGCCCGTGGTTGATCGGGAACCACGGCAGCCATAGCGGGCGCCGCGAGAATCGATGCTCCGGCAATGCTGCCGGCACGAATAAAAGTGCGGCGATTCATGTAATTGGCCTCACTTGTAATTTCGGACGGCCGAATATCGGAAGGTTTCTTTATCAGCATCTGCGCTCCAAAACGGTGGAATCTGGTTATATAGACCCGTTCTTAGACACGAATATTGCAAAATTTTTTGGCAAAAGTCTGATTCGCCTTCCTGGTTGGGTCGAACTTGCTATCCTAGCCCAAAAAGAGGGGCTCCATGTCCGGTTCATTTTTCACCGAGTTGAAGCGCCGCAACGTCTTTCGCGTTGCTGCGATCTACGTTGTCGTCAGCTGGTTGCTAATTCAGGTGGGTGACGTGATGTTCCCGGCGCTGCATTTACCGGAGTGGACAACAACGATGCTCGTAGCGTTCCTGCTGCTGGGCTTGCCCATCGCGTTGATTTTCGCCTGGGCCTATGAGATTACCCCTGTAGGCGTTGTTCGCACCGCAGACGTACCGGCGGATCAGTCGATTACGCCTGCCACGGGCCAAAAAATCAATTTCATGATCATTGCCGTGCTGGCCGTCGCTGTCGTGTTTCTGTTGGCGAAAAGCTGGTTCTCCGCGGGCACGGACGAAAGGCTGGCGATGTCGATCTCCGACCGATCCATCGCTGTCTTGCCGTTCAAGAATCAAAGCGCCAGTGCTGAGAACGCCGAATTTTTCGCGGGTGGACTCCACGATGAGCTACTGACCTTGTTATCCCGGTTGGGTGACCTCAAGGTAATCTCCAGAACATCCGTTGAACGCCTGGATCCGGGACTCAGCATTCCAGAAATTGGTGCTTTGCTCGGCGTCGCGACGGTGCTTGAGGGGCAAGTGCAGCGTGCTGGAGATCGCCTGCGCATAAATGTGCAGCTGATCGACACTGCCGAAGAGGGTCATCTCTGGGCGAACACCTACGATAGCGAGTTGACGGCCGAGAACATTTTTGAGGTTCAGGGCGACATCGCCAGAACGATTTCTGACGCCCTGCAGGCGGAATTGTCGCCGGCCGACGAGGCGATTCTGAATGCAGTGCCAACCGAGAACACCGAAGCGTTTGAAAGCTACCTGGCGGGCGTGCAACTGGCAAAGCGCAATACTTATGGCTCACTTGACGAGGCGCAAACCTTCTTACGTAAAGCTACACGACTGGACCCGAGTTACGCGATGGCCTGGGCAGAACTGGCAATAGTGTTAAGCGACTCCCTGGATACCGGCGCGATCAGCGAACAAGCTTATGTCGAGAGTGCAAGAGGCGTCATTGATCGGGCGCTGGCGCTCGATCCGGAGCTTGCGGTCGCCCATGCGCAGCTCGCGAAGCTGCATTGGACGCTCGGCGATGTGCAGGCGGCTGAATCCGCTTTCATCGAAGCGCTGCGACTTAATTCAAACGACACTCGAAGTCTCGAGTTCTATGGAACGTTCTTGCGGACAATCGGCAGGCTGGACGAAGCGGCCACCGTTCTCGAAAGGGCACTGGAGGACAACCCGCTGTCGATAAACCTTCTGTTTCAGCTTGGCAAGGTTGAATTGTACGCGGGGTATCCGGAACGCAATCTCGCTCGCGCAAATCGGATTCTGGAATTGGATCCGTCATCGGCGTACGGATATACGGCATTGTTGCAGGCTTATATTTGGATGGGTCGTCAGGATCTGGCCTGGGTGTGGTTCGTTAAGGGGCTAAATGTCGATCCTCTCGATTTCGAGCTCTGGGCTGCCGCGGCACATCTTTTTGAGTTACTCGGCGACCAGGAACTGGCCGATCGCTACCTCGCAGAAGCCGAGTCGCTTGGTCGTGACGAGCCGGCCGTACTGAGCAAGAAGGCGCTTATGCATGCGAATCGTGGAGAGGCAGAGAAAGCTTTCGCAGTGGCCAGAAGCGCACTTGTAGCGGGAATGGACGATCGCTGGGGTTCGAATCAGATTTTCCTGAATATTTATCGCGACCATGCTCTTGAGACCGGCGAACTCGACGACGCACTCAATCGTTATCGCGATCTCACGCCGGAGTTGTTCGCTGACCCACCAGTAATTTCTGCGGCAAATATTTCCTGCGCTCCTGATCTTGTGTTGCTTTTGCAGCGAGCCGGCAAAGATGTTGCTGCGCAGCTATTGATCGATGCAGCCCTTGGTTGGTGGCGCGAAACTCAACCGGCTGGCGTTCATGGTTTTGTCTTGAATATCGCGGACATCGAGTTGCTGGCATTGAATGGCCAGACTCAAGAGGCGCTGGAAGGGCTGTTGCAGGCAGCAGATGCTGGCTGGCGAAATTTCTGGCCATGGGTCGTATCGGGCAATAATCTGGCAGCGCTCAGAGACGAGCCCGAGCTAAAGGCTATGAGCGAACGAATCAAGATGGATTTTGCCAAACAGCTGCAGGCAGTCTACGCATCACCGTACCTCGGCGAAGCAGATTTGCGTGACAGGACAGAGGCAGAAAACTAGCGCCATGAGCGAACTTCCCAACCGTCTGGCATGCAGCTGAATTCCCAGTTCGTCAGGAAAGTATGAGCCTGTCGCCCCGTGACAGGCTGCTGCAACTTCGCGAAGAACTCGAAGCGATTGCGGCGACCAGCGGTGACTCCGCGGCAGTCGTGGAGCTTGATCAATCGAAGCTCGGACGATTGTCCCGTATGGACGCGATGCAGGCCCAGGCAATGGCGCAAGCATCCGGTCAGCGACGCGAGGCAATGTTGCGTAACATTGAAGCCGCGCTGAATCGCATCGACGATGGAACCTACGGCCTGTGCCGGGACTGTGACGAGCCGATTAATCCGAAACGACTGGAATTCGATCCGACAGCGCTGCGCTGTATCGAATGTGCGAGCAATTTAGAGCAATAAGCCATTCTCAATTAACCCTTGTTTTCCCTGCCACTTACGGCTAGTTTGCCTCGAAATTGGTGGGACGGTGTGCATTACTGCCAGCGCTGAGTACTGAGGCGAATAGCCCGGAGAGATAGAGTTGTCATTTAAAGAAGTTACAGGCCGCTACGACGGGCCCGCACTCGAGACCGAGGTGCTGGAGTTCTGGCGTGAGCACGACACATTTGCGAAGACGCTGCATAAAAATGAAGGTGGCCCGCAATTCAGCTTCAACGAAGGACCGCCGACGGCGAACGGCAAGCCGGGTATCCACCACGTACTTGCGCGCAGTTTCAAAGACGCGTTCCCGCGCTACAAGACAATGCGTGGCTACTACGTGCCAAGGAAAGCCGGCTGGGACACACACGGCTTGCCCGTAGAGCATGAGGTCGAAAAACACCTGAATAAAGAAGGCCTGATCGACAGTTACGACAAGCAGGAGATTGAAGAAAAGGTCGGTATCGCCGAATTCACGCGTCTGTGCCGTGAGTCGGTTATGACCTATATCGGCGACTGGGAAAAGATGACCGAGCGGATGGGTTTCTGGGTCAATCTCGACGAGGCGTACTACACGCTTAACAATACATACATCGAATCTGTCTGGAACCTGCTGCAAAAGATCTGGGACAAGGACCTTATCTATCGCGGCTACAAGGTTGTGCCGTACGACCCGCGTATCGGTGCGACTCTTTCGTCGCACGAACTCGCGCAGGGTTACCAGGACACAGAGGATCCATCGATCACCGTGCGATTCCGCGTACAGGGAGAGAAAAACACCTCGATCCTGGTCTGGACGACAACGCCGTGGACGCTACCGTCCAACCTCGCACTTGCCGTCGGCGAAGACATCGACTACAGCTACTGCGAGGTCGATGGCGAAACGTTGATTGTTGCCGAAGCACTGCGCGAGGCTGTCATGCGTGACCTCGAACACTCGGTTAGCAAGACCGTCAAGGGCAGCGAGCTTGTTGGCAAGCAATACGAGCGGTTATTCGATTATCTCGACGTAGACTCCGAGGCCGCTTTCCAGGTCTATGCGGCGGACTTCGTCAGCACGGACAGCGGCACCGGCATCGTCCACACCGCGCCGGCATACGGCGTCGATGACCTGGCATTCGGCCAGGCCAATGGCCTGCCGGTCGTGCACGGCGTCGGCCTCGACGGTCAATTTGTTGCGGAGGTTGAGCCGGTCGCGGGCATGTTCTTCAAAGATGCCGACAAGCCACTCATCCGGATTCTCAAGGACCGCGGCCTGATGTTCCGCTCCGAGCGCATTACGCACAGCTATCCGTTCGGTTGGCGCACCAAAGACCCGATTCTCTACTACGCAAAAAACGCCTGGTACATTCGAACGTCGCAGTTCAGTGAACGCATGGTCGAACTCAACAACACGATCAAGTGGGTGCCGGAACATATCCGCGAAGGCCGCTTCGGCAACTGGCTCGAAAACAATGTTGACTGGGCATTGTCTCGCGAGCGGTTCTGGGGGACACCGCTGCCGGTGTGGACTGATGGCGAGGGCGAGTATGTTTGTATCGGCTCGGTAAAAGAGCTCGAAGACTTAACAGGTCAAACGTTGTCCGAACTCGACCTGCATCGCCCTGCGGTCGACGAAATCACATTCGAAAAGGACGGCAAGACCTGGAGCCGCGTGCCCGAGGTTATCGATTGCTGGTTCGACTCTGGCGCAATGTCTTATGCGCAATGGCATTACCCGTTTGAAAACGAAGACAAATTCGAAAAGCATTTTCCGGCTGATTTTATCTGTGAGGCTATCGACCAGACTCGTGGCTGGTTTTACACACTGCATGCCATAGCGACTTTGGTTTCAGATAGCGTCGCTTACAAGAATTGCATCTGCCTCAACCTGATCGTCGATAAGGACGGCAAGAAAATGTCCAAGTCGGTTGGCAATATCGTCAACCCTTACGATGTATTCGACACCGTTGGCGCCGACGCTCTGCGCTGGTACTTCCTTGCGCGCCTGTCCCCCGACGTACCCAAGCGCATTTCGGTCGAAATCGTCGCCGATGTGGCCAGTTCGTTTATCAATACGTTCTGGAACACTTACGGCTTCTTTGTGCTGTACGCCCGTCTCGATGCGGTAGATCTGACTCATCACGTGCCGGTCGAGAAGCGTCCGGAGATCGACAGGTGGGCCATGGCTTTGTTGCACGACACAATTACGACGTGCACAGAGGCACTCGACGACTTCGATGCAAAGACGGCGGGGGAGGCGATCGAGTCCTTCGTGGATCAATTGAGTAATTGGTATGTGCGCCGGAATCGCCGCCGCTTCTGGAAGTCGACGGATCCCGAGGATAAGCACGCTGCGTACCTGACGCTTTACGAATGCCTCAACGCGGTGCACAAACTAATGGCGCCGTTCTTGCCATTTCTGGCCGAAAACGTCTACCAGAACCTCGTTCGCAGCATCGACGATAGAGCGCCCGACAGCGTGCACATGGCGTCATGGCCCGAGGCTGACGCAAGCTGGGAAAACGACGAGTTGCTGTTCAACATCGGTGTCGTGCAGAAAGTTGTCGGGCTCGGCCGCGCTGCGCGCGGTCAATCGGGTGTGCGCACGCGGCAGCCGTTATCGAGGTTGCTGGTACGGGCTCCGGACGATAAGGCCAGGGCGGCACTTGATGCGCATCAGGATCAGATCCTCGAGGAGCTCAACGTCAAAGAGATCGAGTTCATCGCGCGCGACGCCAGCCACGTCAGCTACCGGATCAAGCCAAACCTGCCGCGCATCGGCAAGAAATACGGCAAATTGATCCCGGCGATTCGAGCTGCGCTCGATGCCGCAGATGGTGCGGAGATCGCGGGCGCAGCTGCTCGCGGAGAAACGTTCGAGATCGACGTCGATGGAGAGAGTTTGTCGTTCGAGCACGAAGACGTCCTGATCGAGACCAATGCGGCTGAAGGTTTTGCCTGTGCCGAGGACGGCGGCTATCTGACAGAGCTGGATACCACGCTGAGTGATGCGCTGATCGACGAGGGCGTTGCCCGGGAAGTCATCCGATCGGTCCAGGATGCCCGCAAACAAGCGGGTCTGGAGGTCTCGGATCGAATTGTCCTCGGCGTATCAGGATCCGATGCAGTCGAAAAATCGCTTGCCGCACATCGTGATTATGTAATGGCAGAGACACTAGCCACCGATTGGGCCACCGCCCAGTCTGATGCCTTGTTCTCGATTGAGCGTGATTTAGGCGAAGACCATTGGCTGATTGAGATCAGCAAAAAACAATAGCCTGGCCTGGCAAAACCCGTACAGGTTTGTCCTTACTTGCGCGCATCTTCGAATGTCTGTTATAAAAACAGTGCGCAGGTATCTGAAAGATCAGGAGTACTAAGGGATTTAGCGGTTTGAGAGGGCCGCAGACTACAGGGAGGTAGTCGCTCAAAGCGTAAGAAGCCGCTTCGTAGGTAATAAGAACGGCAAAACAAGAAATAACGCTGGAGTGGAAATGTCATACCACGTCGATCACTTTTTCGCCGCAGTTTCGGTGCTGGCAGGCCATGGCCATATAAAACAAAGGCTTATGAAGGCCTACGAAGATCATCTCATTGAAATCAATGAAGATGAGTTACCTATAGCGGCGAAGCAGGCGTTCGCTGATCTCAAACACCAGATGTATCGTGTGACGCCGTTGAAAGGTGAAAGCCCGATCTCGGCATCCGTGCGCAAAATGTCCGTAAGGGAAGCCAGTGAATGTGCTGCCTCGGTCGTTGCCGTTTACGGTGAGATCGTGCAATACAGTGACGGCGCCCAGCATACATTGCCGCTGGACAGACAAGACAAGGTTGGTGTGCCGCCTTTCCTGGTCAAATCCAACTGAGTCAATCGCGGGCGCGAAGCCGCTCGCAGTTGCGTGCCCTATGGCGCTATCGGGTAGTAGATGTAGGTTACCAGTTCCGCTTCCGGCACCTTGGTCGGGTCGCTTACGTACGATTCCCAGGCGTCACCTGCTCGCTTGATGTCCAGCGCTGCCAGGTAGGCAGCAATCTTCTGATGCGTTTGTCCCAGTGTTCGGTAAGGACCTGTGTGGCGCACGCGAATCACAGTGCCTGCAAATGTTTGACCGATTCTCACGGACGCATCGCTGCGTGGTGTCGCTGCATTCAGGCCCCGCACCGGGATCCCCGCATCGAACATCAGTTCGGAGCCACTGAATGAACGGGTAACAGACAACGGCGCCCCGGCTTCCTGCAGCTCGTGTTCGTCGATAAAGTTGAGTATCTCGAAATACGCAGCGCCCATCGCATCCGACATGGCTGACGGCTCCGGGGCTGACGTTGTCGAGAGAAAAGCGATATCCACAGCATCAACGATTATATGTTCGATCTCGATGTCGCTGAAATCCGCATTCGGCAGCGTTTCGGCCAGGTCTTTGAGCCGGCTCAGTCCAAGCTCATAGTCTCGTTGCACCACACCGGATAACAGCAGAGAAAAATAGCGTGCGACGACGTTGTAGCCTTGATCGGCCTCGTAGCTCCACGTGACGGTTGTCGTACCGGCATGGCTCCCGAGCTCGAACCAGCTGCGATATTCGCCCGATTCGCCGGGGTTGACCGCAGTTTCGATGAAATCGAACGGTCTGGATTCTTTGATGACCTGGGTGCCGCTGCCAATTATCGCTCCGTCCCAGGTCATGGCCGCGCCGACACCGCGTACCGGCCCTGAATAGACGACCCGAGCATTGGGATCCGTTTCGAGCCAGGGCGACCACAAGCTGACGCGGTGGAAATCGTTGATCAAGGCAAAGACTACCGGCGCGTGCGCATCGATGCTCGTCGTTACCTCGACACGCGCGTGCCGAGGCAATAGCAGGCCGACGATGATAAAGAGGCCGAAGAACCCGGCTATTCCGTATAGAAGTTTTTGCACACTGTTGCCGCTTGTCGTAGTGGTGCCGGATTATTCCACAGTACAATGCCCAGATGAATGCATCAGATGCAAAAGCTTTGCCGATAGGCGTTTTTGACTCGGGGGTCGGTGGTCTGACCGTTCTCAAAGCTGTGCGGGAAGCACTACCGCACGAGGATCTGATTTACCTGGGCGATACTGCCCGGCTGCCTTACGGCACCAAGAGTCCGACCTCGATCTCGCGTTATGCCGGTCAGGCTACGGCGCAGCTGCAGCGACATGACATCAAGTTACTGATTGTTGCCTGCAACACGGCTTCGGCCGTTGCCCTCGACGCACTGCGCGAGCAAATGGGCCCGCTTCCCGTCATTGGGGTGGTCGAGCCTGGCGCGGCAGCCGCGGTTGCGGCCAGGCCAGGTGGCAGGCATCTGGTGCTTGCCACTGAAGCTACGGTCAGGCTGGGTGCCTATCGACGGGCGATTCTCGACCGTGACCCCCTGGCGCAGGTCGACGAATTGGCCTGTGAATTGCTCGTATCCCTGGCAGAGGAGGGCTGGAATAACGGCGTCATCGCAGAAGCTGTCATCAATCGTTACCTGGATCAGCTGGATCAGTCATCCCGCGAACCGGACAGCGTCATTCTCGGCTGCACGCATTTCCCGCTGTTGCGCGAGACTTTTGCCTCGGTCTTCGATCCGGCGGTCTCGATCGTCGATTCAGCGAGCACAACAGCCGCCGCCGTCCGCGAATTGCTGCAAAAGCTGCGCCTTGGCAATGAACAGGAAATGACCGGCGACCTGAAATTGCTGGCAACAGATGGAGCAACCCGATTTGCCCGGGTTGGTGGACAATTTCTGGGCGAAGACCTGGCGACAGACGACGTTACGCTCGTCGATCTGTAATTCCAGCGGGCAACCTATGCGATAATCGTCCTCTTTTGACTTGCGGGGGCAACTCGTGAAATACGCTCGTTCTATGCGCGCAGCGCACATCATCTTTGTATCAGTCGTACTCGCAGCATGCGGGACGGAATCGCCGCCAGAGCTTGCTGTCGAATCGCTGGATACGGCAAAGCCACGGCCTGAGATTTATGCCGAGTTTGCGCTGACCACCGATCTCAGTTTCTTCAACGATGAACAACGGGAAATGCTGGGTCTTTTGATTCAGGCGTCACAGATTATGGACGACCTCTTCTGGCGACAGGCCTACGGCGAAGGCTACGAGGAGTGGCTAGGTTCGATTGGCGTCGATGAGGTGCGTTTGTTTGCCGAGCAAAACTACGGCCCATGGGATCGTCTTGATGATGAGAAACCGTTCATCGCGGGCGTTGGCCCGAAACCTCTGGGTGCAAACTTTTACCCGGCAGACATGAGCAAAGAGGAATTCGACGCGGCATATCTGCCTGGCAAGAATGAGCTCTACACGCTGATAAAGCGTGATGCGCAGGGCGCACTTACCCTTGTGCCTTATCACGTCGAGTACGCTGAGGAACTCAAGGCAGCCTCACAGCTGTTGCACCAGGCGGCAGACCTGGCCGTGAGCCAGGATTTTGCCAATTACCTCAAGTTGCGCGCAAATGCGTTGATCAGTGATGACTATCAACTGAGCGACATGTACTGGATGGATGTCAAAGACAATGAGATTGATCTCGTAATAGGCCCCATCGAAACCTACGAAGACAAGCTGTTCGGCTATAAAGCGGCGTACGAATCCTATGTGCTCATCAAGGACCTGGAATGGAGTGCGCGGCTGGCCAAATTTGCGACCTTCTTGCCGGAGTTGCAGGAAGGCCTGCCAGTGCCGGATGAGTACAAACAGGAATCGCCTGGATCCGATTCGGACCTGAATGCCTACGACGTCATCTATTACGCGGGACACAGCAACTCGGGCGGCAAGACGATTGCCATCAATTTGCCCAACGACGAGGAAGTTCAGCTGCAAAAGGGTACGCGCCGGCTGCAGCTCAAGAATGTAATGAAAGCCAAGTTTGAGAAGATTCTGGAGCCGATTGCGGACGTGCTCGTAGACGATTCACAACGAAAGCACATCTCGTTCGATGCTTTTTTTGCGAACACGATGTTCCACGAAGTTGCTCACGGACTTGGCGTCAAGAACACGATAACCGGAAAGGGTACTGTCCGACAGGCCCTGCTGGACATCGCTTCCAGCATGGAAGAGGGCAAGGCAGACGTCCTTGGCCTGTACATGGTCAGCGAATTACAAAAAGCTGGTGAGCTCGGTGATGTCGATCTGCGTGACTACTACGTTACGTTTATGGCTAGCGTATTTCGTTCGATTCGCTTTGGTGCGAGCGAAGCGCACGGCAAGGCGAACATGGTGCGGTTCAACTTTTTCGTCGAGAACGGTGCGTTTGTGCGTGATGCGGAAACCGGAAAATACCGGGTTGATTTCGATCAGATGAATAATGCGATGGAGGCCTTGTCCCGTAAGTTATTGATTTTACAGGGAGATGGTGACTATGAGGGAGCGGTGGAGCTGACGGCGACCAAAGGTGTCATTGGCGAGCAACTACAGGCGGATCTTGATCGCCTGACGCAGGCCAACATTCCGGTGGACATTACATTCAACCAGGGCGCGTCCGTACTCGGTCTCGAGTAAGTATGCGCTGACGCAGAATTTAGAGGTAGACAATGAATAAGAAGATGCTACTTGCGCTGTTTGCAAGCCTGTTGCTTGCCGCTTGCGGCGGCAGCGAAAATGCTGCCGTAACGGAGCCCGGGGCGAAGCAGCCGTGGGCGGAATTCGCGGCGACGACTATCGACGAATATTATCGCCGCAACCCGGAGTCTGCCGTTGACGCCGGTCTGCACGAATACGACGGCCAGATGAAGGACATTAGTCTGGCAGCCCAGGCCGAGTACGCGAGCTGGATCGATGGCGTACTGGCCGAGGCCGCGTCCTATAGCGATCTCGAGGGTACCGAGGCTTTCGAGCGGGACTATTTGTCGACCGCACTGAATGGCCAGCTCTTCTGGATGCGAGAGACGAATTTCAGAACAAAAAATCCGCTGAGCTATACACGCTTGTCATTCAGTGTGTACGTCGATCGCGAATATGCGCCATTGGAGCAACGCATTCAGGCCTACACCAAATATATGGAACAGGTTCCGGCGTATTTCGCGACTATGAAAGCAAACCTCCAGCCGCCATTGCCGGCACCGTATATCCAGATGGGCCATGCGATTTTGTCCGGAATGGTTGACTACCTCAACGACACGGTTCCCGGGTTGTTTGCTGCCGTAGAAGATGAGCAGTTGCAGCGACAATTTGCGGCGGCAAACAGCGCGGCTGCCGAAGCGGCACAGCAGACTGCTGACTGGCTTGATGGTTTGCGAGCCACCGCAAGCGACGACTTCGCATTGGGCGAGAAAACGTTCCTCAGGATGCTCAGCGCAACGCAGGGCGTCGATATTTCCCTCGAGGACCTCAAAGCGGCAGGACAGCGTGACCTCGACCGCAACCTCAGCTTGTTATACGAGGCGTGTGCCGAGTATGCGCCCGGCGCGAGCACCGAAGACTGTGTCGCGAAAGCACAGAGCAACAAGTCACCGGAAGGTGCGGTCGGCGGTGCCGAAAGACAATTGCCAATGTTGAAAAAATTTGTCGTAGACAACGGACTGGTCTCGATTCCGGGCACTGAAGATGCGCTTGTCGCCGAAGCACCGCCACATCGGCGTTTCAATTTCGCATACATCAATATCCCCGGACCTTTCGAAAAGGGTTTGCCGTCGACGTACTACATTGCGCCGCCGGATCCGGCCTGGTCTGAGGAGGATCAGCAGGCCTACGTTCCGGGTGAGGCTGATTTGCTGGCCGTTTCCGCCCACGAGGTCTGGCCGGGGCATTTCCTGCAGTACCTGCATTCAAACCGGACGCAGAACAACGTCGGCCGTCATTTCGGTATGTACACGTTCAGCGAAGGCTGGGCTCACTACACTGAAGAGATGATGTGGGACGCCGGGCTCGGCGACGGAGATCCCGAAGTGCATATCGGCCAACTGATCAATGCGCTCTTGCGCAACGTGCGTTACATGTCCGCGATCGGGCTGCATACCGAGGGTATGACCGTCGAGGAAAGCCAGGCGATGTTTCGGCAAAAAGCGTTCAAGGACATGGGTAACTCCAGCCAACAGGCGTATCGCGGTACCTACGATCCGGGCTACCTCAACTACACGCTGGGCAAACTCATGATCAACAAGCTTCGCGAAGACTGGACCGATGGTCGAGGTGGGCGTGAGGCGTGGGGCAAGTACCACGATCAGTTCCTGAGTTACGGCCAGCCGCCGATACCGCTGGTTAGGAAGCAGATGCTCGGTGACGACTACGAAGGCGACGATTCGATCTTGTAGGAGCGTGCGGTCGTTGTGCTAATAAGGCGATTACAGGTCGTTCTTGTTGAGCTTGCCGAGCTTGTTGCCAAATAGCGAGGTCAGGTAAAGGGCGTCGCGGGTTTCATACACGCCGGTCAGGAATGGAAATCGCGCGGCCGAATCCTGCAGGTTCATCAAAACCTCACCGTCACCGTTTATCGCGATGACGTGAGCGGAAGGTTTGGCTTTGGGCCGTAAGAATGCCGGCAGTCGTTGCACAATTTTTCGGATAAGCGGTTGCCCCGAAAACTGGTCCAGGAATGCGTTGCGCGGTGATACAAGCCCTATCCAGAAGCGGCCGTGCAAACCGTTGTTAATGTTGTCGGGAAATCCGGGCAGGTTATCGATAAGCACTTCTGTCTTGCCTGAACGCGGCCCTTTCAGCCAATGTCGCAAGATTCGGTACGAACCGGTCTCCGCAACCAGCAGATAAGCCTGGTCGGTGCTGACAGCAACGCCATTGGCAAAGTTGAGGTCATCGATGATGACGTGCGCGTCACCGGTATCGGGCGAGAATGCAATGACCTGTCCACTGGCACCGTGTTCCATGATGTCGAGCAGGCTGCCCTCAAACGTACCTTGGTACTGGCGCGCACCGAAACGCGTGCTCGCTTCTGAGAAATAGACGGTTCCATCGCTCGCTATTGCAAGATCATCAGCGTAGGCGAGCGGCTGACCGTCTACTTCGTCGAGCAGTGTCGTCACCGACCCATCCGGCGATACTCGCTGGATGCCGGAATAAGCATTTGCCGTGATGAACGAGCCATCGCTGTCTGTTTCCAGCCCCAAAGGGCGTCCACCAACCTGGGCAAATTCAGCAACGTTGCCATAGCCGTCAATTTGCAGCAGGAAACCGTCGCTGGAGGTTGCATAGAGCCGTCCATCATGGCCGGCGGTGACGTCCTCTGGCCCTTCGTGAGTACCGAGGTCAATTGCGCGTGCCGGCCTCAGGCGATCGTTCGACTCGAATGGATCGACCAGTCCAAGGTCCCTTGGTGCGTCCCAGGCGACCGGGTTGATGGGCACCGGCCAGAACAGGAGGTATGCCAGCACCGCGATCAGAATTGACGCGGCTGTAGCAAGGATCTTTTTCATTGCCTCGCTCGTTTAGCGATCGCTGCCGATCATTCTCAGAAACTCAGCGCGGGTTCGTGCATCTTTGCGAAAAGTTCCGACCATCTGGCTGGTCACCATCGATACGCCATCCTTGTGAATTCCGCGCGTCGTCATGCACTGGTGAGTTGCTTCGATAACAACCCCGACGCCCTTCGGTCGGAGTACATCCTCAATGCAATTGGCGATCTGTGCGGTCATCTTTTCCTGCACCTGAAAGCGTCGCGCGAATGCCTCGACGACGCGAGCCAACTTGCTTATACCAACAACTTTGTTGTTTGGCAGGTAGCCAACATGAGCCTTGCCAATAATTGGCGCCATGTGATGTTCGCAATGCGATTCGAACGAGATGTCGCGCAAAACGATCATCTCGTCATAGCCTTCGACCTCTTCAAATGTGCGTTTTAAGTACTGGACCGGGTCCTGCTTGTAGCCGCTAAACCAGTCCTCATACGCTTTAGCCACCCGCTTGGGTGTATCGAGGAGTCCTTCACGACGCGGATCTTCGCCGGCCCACAGCAATAAAGTGTGTATGGCCTCTTCCGCTTTTTTGCGGCTTGGTCTGCGGGGTTTTGGTGTCTTCGCTTGCTTGGTGGCCAATGGCTTGTCCTGATTAGGAGCGAATAACGAATACTACTGCATCGCGAGGCCCACCGGACAACTCACGCCGGTGCCGCCGATGCCGCAATAACCGTCCGGGTTTTTCGCCAGGTATTGCTGGTGGTATTCCTCAGCATAGTAGAACGTGCCGAGCGGTTGCAGTTCGGTCGTTATGTTGCCGAAACCTGCAGCGCTTAGCTCGTCCTGATAAGCGTCAAGTGAAAGCCGGGACGCCGCCAATTGAGAATCATTGTAGGTAAATATTGCTGATCTATACTGAGTACCGATGTCATTGCCCTGGCGCATGCCTTGGGTTGGATCGTGGCTTTCCCAGAAGATGCGCAACAGTTCTGCATAACTGATAACTGCCGGGTCGAACACAACAAGAACAACCTCTGCATGACCAGTTGTTCCGGTGCATACGAGTTTGTAGTCGGGCTCGGGGCTTGTTCCACCGGCGTAACCGACGGCCGTCGTGAAAACGCCTGGCGTCTCCCAAAACCGACGCTCAGCACCCCAGAAACAGCCCAGAGCAAATACCGCTTGCTGGAGATGATTGTCGAACGGTCCTTCGATGGGATTGTCATTAACAAAATGCAACATTACAGGGCCTGGTAGCGCGCGCCGCGACGCGGGTGCTCAATAATACCGTCGCTGCTGCTGAAGCGCACAGGAATTGACCGGGCGCCCCCGGCCAGCGGGGCAATAGACAGCAAAATATCGGCGTCAGCTTTACTCGCTTTCTTCGCTTTCTGAGGCCGAAGAATCGGCGCGCAGGGCTTCCAGGTCGGACAAGCGGTAAAAGAAAGTGTGGGTGAACATCTGGCCGATCGAAGAAACGACTTGCGCCTCGGAGAACCGTGGCCTGAATATTCGCCTGCGGAGTTCACGTTGTGCGTCTTTCTGAATCTCCAGGAACTCGGGGGGGTCGGCCTCTAACAACTTGACGCCTGATGCGCGCCCGCGAATAGAAATATCGTAGGTCAACGATAAGGAGCCCTGTAAAACGGGATCCCCGTCATTCGGTGCGACCTCTGGGTTTGCGTTGCCCAGGTATTGTGGCAACGGCTCCATTTTCAGCACCATGTTTCCTTCCAGTTGTTCCCGGCGCATATCGAGCCTGGCCTCATCCTCTGAAAGCAGGTCCCAGACACTCAGATATGTCTGCGTTGCACGCGGCGTGTTGCCTATGTGCATGTAATGATCGCCGAGGGCAAGCGCTGCGACAGTTTGCATCTCCCAATTGGTATCCGGATGTTCAGCGGCAATTCGAACCGCCCGTTTAAAGTAAATCTCCCCGCCCGAAAACGTGGCTTCACGAAAAGCCTGTTCGCCAGACATATCCAGATAGGAAAAAGACTTGCCAAGCAGGACAAGCGGTCGGATCAGTTGCAATGCAGCTTTCCCGAAATTGGCTTCATAAATACGAATGACGCGCCGGTAAGTCGCACGCTCCTCGTTGATAAACCCAATTCTGTGTTGCCATTGAGCGCGCTTCATTAATGACGGGATAAGTTCAACCGAATCGCTCTCGAACTGACGGACATTTAGCGCATAAACTGTTTCCTGAAGGTCGTTGGCTTCCTCGTGCAAGCCCATGCGCACATTAACCTCTGTCAGCGAGTCCAATAACTCTACCTGCCCCGGATTATGCGGCCCGTCGTTGACATGGGTGACGTGGACGGCCCTCTGCAGCGTACTCGATGCCAGGTCAGGCCGGCCGCCCTCCAGTTGCGACGCAGCGAGACCTTTTAACGGGTTGAGGAGCTGAGAATTCAGGCGATCTTCGTTGTCTTCAATAATATCGATAGCCGATTGAAAGTTCTGCTCTGCGGCATTGTACTGTGCGGTGTAGTGCTGAACGATCGCCAGGTTCGTCAGGGCCTTGGCCATCTCGGCAGATCGCGGCCCCTTGAGTCGAATAGCCATTTCTATAGCTCGTTTGGCCACTGCATCGGCTTCGTCGTAGGCCCTATCGGCTACCAGCATTCCGACGCGCCTGAATTCGGCGTCGAGCAGATCAAGGGATATCTCGTCTGGATCCCGAACTGCAGCCGGCCCCATTTCCTGCATTTCCGCCTCAAGATCCTGCTCGGCGACAGGGACGTCCGTACCTTTCGGATCCGTTGCCGTGACCGCAAGGTCATCGTCCGCTGCGGCCTGAGTGGCTGCAGCCAACAACAGTAATAAATATGCGATAGATTTTGACTTCTTCATAATTCCACGGTGTTGTCAGGAGCCTAAGCTCCGGATTGTCTTTGTGCGGCGGGGCGGCAGACTAAATTTCAGACCCTGTCAGAATGGATAAGTTCTGCAATCCAGCCGTCCGGAGCCGCCCATCGACTATACCGCAAGTCACGGCCGGGTTGCCGCAAGCCGGGGCGTATTAGCCGGTAAGTATTAGTTGAGCACGCGGTAGCCTCTACCGCGCATGCAGCGCTTGAATACCTGCTGCTTCTCGCGGTCGGCATCGAGCCCGGAAACTGTGCCCCCGTGTACTGCGCCCCAGGCAGCCTGGTCGCTCTGGTGAGCGCCCGAAATCGCTCCATAGAGGGCACCTACCGCAGCACCTGTCGCTGCCCCCTTGGCGACGCCTTCGGCCATGTGGATTTCATTGGTGTAAGCCTCGCACTCGTTCCAATCGTCCACGAATTGCTCCTGATCGACGCCCTTCATGTCGATGATCGGGTCGGGGTGGGCAGCACAGCCCGAAATCAGGGCGCTGCAGCAGATGACGATGCCTAGATTGAAACTGTGCATGATGCTACCTATCGTATTAGTTCATACTCCCATATAAATACAACGCAACGATCTCGAATTCGTTGACACTCTAAGTAATCCGATGGCCTCAAGCCCGCAAAGTTCAACCGCTCGCGCGATCCTGTATGCGTTCGTGGCAAATTTCGGTATCGCGCTTGCCAAGTCGTGGGCTGCCTGGCTAACGGGATCCGGCAGCATGCTGGCAGAAGCAATTCACTCCTATGCGGATACAGGTAACCAGGTGCTGCTTTACCTGGGCCTCAAACAATCGCAGCGCCCACCAGATAAAGAACATCCACTTGGTTATGGCAAGCTCAGCTATTTCTGGAGTTTTATCGTCGCGCTGCTGTTATTCAGCATGGGTGGACTGTTCTCGATTTACGAGGGAGTCCACAAGCTGACTCACCCCGAAGCGCTGTCGCAGGTCTGGGTGGCACTTGCAGTGCTTGTTGTCGCGATTTTTCTCGAAGGTGCGTCGCTGCTGGGATGCCTGCGAGAGATTCGACGTGTGCGTGGTGAGCGGCCGTTTCGTGACTGGCTCAAACATACGAGAAACTCAGAACTTGTAGTCGTGCTCGGCGAGGACATAGGTGCACAGGTCGGCCTGATCTTCGCGCTTGGCTTCCTGATCGCGGCCGCCATAACCGGCAACCCGGTTTACGATGCCCTTGGTTCGATATGCATTGGCCTTGTTCTGATTGTAATCTCGCTATTTATTTCGTGGCGGATTCGCGCCCTGCTGGTTGGACGTTCAGCAGATCCTGAGATCAGGCGCCTCATAGACGAGATAATAAGCAGGCAAGACGGTATAGATTTCGTCTTCCATATTATTACGATTCAATTTGGTCCCGACACCATGCTTGCGGCCAAGATCAAAATGCGTGACGGTGTGACCATTGAAACCGCCGTCGCGAGTATCAATGCGCTCGAAAAGGAACTCAAAGATCGAATTCCCAAGCTCAAGTGGTGTTTCATTGAGCCAGACATCGCTGACTAACTCTGAAGCCCGGTGCGCGACGCGGTTTAGTCCGCAGTCGCCTTGTAGAGATGCACGTCCTGTTGCGGGAACGGGAATGAAATATCCTCCTTATCAAATCGTTTCTTGATGGCCTCGGTCAGGCTGAACAAAACGCTCCAATAGTCTGCTGTTTTTACCCACGGCCGGACCACGAAGTTAACGCTGCTGTCCGCAAGTTCTGACACAGCAATCGTGCAGGCCGGATCACCCAGGATGCGATCATCGGCTGCGACCAGTTGCTCGATGGTGCTGCGCACTTTGTCCAGATCATCGTCGTAGCTCACCCCGATAACCATGTCGATGCGCCGTTGATCATTGGCCGAGTAATTAGTGATGACGCTGTCCATGATCTGGCCGTTGGGAACGATTACTTTCTTGTTGTCACCAGTCTTCAGTACGGTTGTCAGTATCTGCACTTCTTCCACGGAGCCGGATATCCCCGCTGCTTCGACAAAGTCGCCTACTTTGTAGGGGCGAAACAGCACAATCAGCACACCTGAAGCGAAATTTGCTAGTGATCCCTGCAGCGCCAAACCTACGGCGAGGCCAGCCGCGCCAATTATTGCGATGAACGATGTCGTCTGAATGCCAAGTGCACTGATGGCCGCTATGATGACGAAAATGAGCAGCACCATTCGTACCAAATTGCCGACGAAGGTCTGCAGCGTCACGTCCACATCCTGTGCCTGCATCATTTTCTTGAGGCCGCGCATTACCAGGCCGACAATCATGCGACCGAAATAGAAGATAGCAATCGCGGTTACCAGGTTAATTGAAAATTCAAGGCCCGTCGTCTGCAGCATCGCAAAGACTTCGTCCCAGTCAAAACCGAGGTCAGGGATGTTCACATTTTCCATTGTGTTTTCCTTAGGAGTTTTTTCTAATCTGTGTTCGTCGTCGCAACATGAGCCAGTTGCCCGCAAGCGTCATCAGCACGCCCACGGCTGCGAGCATGCTCCATCTATATCCCTCGACGAGTGTGGAGATCGCCAGTGCAACCACCGGAAATAATACCGAACTGTACGCTGCGCGTGCAGGGCCGATTCGGCGAATCAGGGCCAGGTAACATCCGAACGCAATCGCGGAACCAAAAATTGCGAGGTACGCAAGTGAGATGATATAGCTTTTTTCAAACGAGAAATTGAACTCTCTGCCGAGAAAAGCCGCAATCGAAAATGATAGTGCCGAGGACCACGCCATGGCATGCGCATTAACGGCGACTACAGGAAGTGCGCGGCGTGTATTGACGGTGGCTGTCATGTTCCCCAGGGACGCGACAACGACCGCTGCGAGAATAAGACTGACGCCGAGAACCGTCTCATCCGCCAGGCTGATCGAATTTATCTCCGGCCAGAAAATCAGTGCGATACCAGCTAACCCGAGTCCACCAGCGAGCAGCAGACGTCCATCGACCGGCGTTTTGAAAAACACACGTTCGAAAAATGCGTTGCAGATGACGATGCCACCGAAAACGACAGCGACCAGGCCGGATGATATGTGTTCGGTGCCGTAGTAAACCAGAATGTAATTCAGGCAAAACAACAGGGTGCCTTGCAGGAATACGAATGGGTAGGAATTCGCCGGCAACGATAAGCTGCGCCGCGTTATCGCCGCGTATAGGTAGAGGGCGATGGCTCCAATGCCGAATCTATAAGCAATGGAGACCTCGTCGGCCACTACGCCCAGTTGATACGTTATAGCTATCCAGGTGGAGCCCCAGATTAGAACGACTGTTGCGTAAAGTAAGAGAACTTGCATGGCGCTACTGGCCCGGTGTTCCTGATGCGCCTGGCCGGAAGCGGAAAATTTTGTATGGCCCCTGCGATTTGATGTGATCATGAGGTTGCAGAATCACCTCGGCCAGGGCGCTATCGGCTATGTACAACCAACCGTCAGGGCCGAAGGACAATGCGTCCGGCCAGCGAATATCCTGTGACTGCAGCAACGTGCGGGGCACGCGGTCCTCGCCGACGATATAGACAGAGTTATGCTCAATATCTGTAACGTATAGCGCGCCGTTGTTATCGATACTCAGCCCGTCACTAAGCGGTTTGTCTGCGTAGCGTTCCACGCTGGCCGCCAGTTGAGAAGCTGGAATTTTTTTGTTACGCAGATCGGCAAGAGTCACCCGGTATATGCCCGAACCACTTAGCGCTGCAAAATACAGCCACTCATTGTTCAAGCTAATGCCATCAACGCCTCCGCGAAGGGCAACGATTCCGCCGCCGTAGGTCATCGTGCGCCCCGAATTCCGGATAATGTAGTTCTCGGCGGAGACAGACGTATGGCCTTCGAGCAGCCTTCTTGCAGCGGTGCTTCCAATATCGTAGACAATCAGTGCCGGCTGCTTGCGCCAGAAACTCGCATCGGCAATGACGATGGTTTGTCCGTCCGCACTGACCTGGATGTCTTGCAAGAACGATCCCGGCGGGGCGATGCTCTCGTCAAGTCGGTCGTCGTGAATCAACTCGCCGGTCTCGAGGTCGAAGGCTAGCAGCCGAGCATCGCGCAGCCCGTGATTGCCGTGATCGATAGTCCACAGGCGATTCTGGCTGTCCACCACAATGCCGAGAACGGTATCAAATAGTCTCGATTGCGATGCGCCGTCTGGAAACGGTACCGATGCGCCGTCGACGAACTCAAGTAACTTATTGCCTCTAGGTCGGGACTCAGGATGGACCGTGAAAAATACTCGGCCGCTGGCACTGACAGCGACATTGCCTATGGGCTCGGGATAGGCGAGGACCTCTTCGACTATGCTGCTGTCGAGAATTGGTGTGGTCGAGACGTCCGGGTACAGGTCACCGCCGCCGTATCGCATTCGCACGACAACCACCACGACCAGTGCTAACACCAATAAGAACAGCAGGACTTTTTTCATTTTTTACTGCTGTGACCCAGTACGCTCACCCGACGCGAATACTACATCATTAGGCACTGGTGTCAGGAAAGAAAAGCAATAATCCAGGCTATGGCGACAATTAGTAATGCCGATGTTGCAGCCGCACGCTGCCAGTGTCTTTGCGTTAATTTTTCACGTATCAGCGTCAGCAGCATGCCGCCGATGAAACCGCAAAGAAAACCCATCAGGTGCGCGCCGATATCGGTGTTTGCATCACCGGTTCCTGTGTACATCAGCAGCGCAAAGCCGCCAACGACGGGTCCGATTCGATAGGGCCACCGCTCTTGTGACATCAATTTGCCACGCCACACGAACCCGGCAACGATGCCGAGCGCCGCGAATACAGCTGTGGAGGCACCGATAGAGCGATGCGCTGACTCCAGCAACAAGGTATTGAGTACGTTGCCAGCGGCGGCGGCGAGCAGAATTGCCAGCCAGGCAACACCCGAACCCAGCAGTCGACCGGCAAACAGGCCAAATAGCGCACCAAAAACGATGTTGCCGACGATATGCCTCAGCCCTGAGTGCAGCGTCAGGGCGGTTATCGTTCTCCACCACTCGCCGTTGCGGATGAGAACGCCGTCGACGCGTCCCGCACCGAGCCAGTCCTGCCCGAAAGAGGACGTGCCGGCGAGCCAGGCAATCGCGCAAACCACGACCACATAGCCAATAACGCCAGGGACAGGGTTCTGGTAGTCAATAACGACTCTTGGTGCCGCCTTCGCGGGTGGATTTTCTTCGTCATAGAGCCCAATTTGCTGCACGGCCTGTGCCGAGAACGCAGCCGGTACAATAAGCACGCAAGACAAGGCATCTTCGACGATATCGTGGGGGATTTGCAGTGAGGCAAGCACGAGCGCCCGATCCGCGCAGGCACGACGGTTCCGGCTCTCAAAAACCACTCGCATGTCGTCATTCATATCTTGCGGTAAGCTTACCAGCCGTTCTGAGGCCAAGACAGGAGCTCCAATGAAAGCCAGGCTAGTGCTCGTACTGCTTTTATCAGCCACTTCCAGCCACGCGGTGTTCGGCGAGGTCGTTGATGCCGGCCCCAATGGTTTTTCGCTGGTACACGAACGTACGATTAATGCGAGCAGAGCCGAGGTATGGCGGGCAGCGGTCGATCACGTAGGGCAATGGTGGAGCGACGCCCACACAATATCGGGTGATGCCGGCAATATGAGTATCGATGCGGTGCCGCAGGGCTGTTTTTGCGAGTCGATCGGCGACCACGCCGGCGTCGTGCACCTCACGGTCACATTCGTCAATCCGCAGGTCATTTTGCGTCTCACAGGTGGGCTCGGCCCGCTTGGTCTGATGGGGATAAATGGCAACATGACGTGGGAATTCTTCGATGCTGGAGAGGCCACACGTGTGAAGTTCTCCTATGTAGTCGGTGGCTATCGACCGGAGGGGCTCGATGGTATCGCCGAGCCTGTCGATCTCGTGATCGGCGAGGCGCTGACGTTGCTCAAGACGTATGTAGAGACTGATACCTGAGATCTGGCTTGATATGATGGCCGACTTCGCATAGCGTACGCGGCTCAGATTTTGAGGGACTACCAATGACGTTCGTTGTCACCGAATCCTGCATTAAGTGCAAACTCACCGATTGCGTAGAGGTCTGCCCGGTTGACTGTTTCCACGAGGGACCGAATTTTCTCGTAATCGACCCGGAAGAGTGCATCGACTGCACGCTCTGTGAACCCGAGTGCCCGGTCGAAGCAATTTTCTCTGAAGACGAGTTGCCCGAGGGCCAGGAGAAATTCCTGAAGATCAACGAAGAGCTGTCACAGGAATGGCCGGTTATTACGGAGATGAAAGATCCGCCCGAGGATGCCGACGAGTGGCGCGACGTTAAAGACAAGATACAGTTTCTGGAACGCTAGTTCGCGTCACTGGTTGTCGATAAATTCCAATAGTGCTGCGGCGAGCTCCTCGCCTTTATCTTCCTGCAGAAAGTGACCGGCGTTGCGAATGGTAACGTGCTCGAGCCCCCGGGCACCGGGTACAAGTTCCTGAAATGGTCTTAGCATTGGGCGGGTAATCGGGTCGCGGTTGCTGAAGGTCGTCAGAAACGGCTTTTCCCATCGTTTGAAAACCTCCCAGGCGCGTCGATTTGCGTCGCTGGCGGGGTCATCTGGTGTCGTTGGCACAAGCCTGGGAAATGCTCGCGCACCGGCTTTGTGGCGCGCCGACGGAAATGGCGCGTCGTAGGCGGCCATAACATTTTTATCCAGATCAGTCACCGTTCCGGACTGGACTATGCGGCCAATAGGGAACCACGGGCTCCAGCGGGCGAAAGCCCGCCAAATCCTGAAGATCCTCGGCGGTTGCCGATCCCCGGTAGGCAGGCCGCCGTTGCCCAGGGCGATGCGTGCGAAACGTTCTTCATTCTCGGCTGCAACGCGCAGGCCGATCAACGAACCCCAGTCCTGGCAAAAAAGCGTGATGTCAATCAGATCCAGTTCTGCTATGAATTGCCGCATCCAATCAACGTGGCCTGCGTAGCTGTAATCGCTTTGCGAAGTCGGTTTGTCAGACTTGCCGAAGCCGATCAGGTCGGGTGCAACGACACGGTGTCCCGCGGCTGCGAGTGGCGGGATCATTTTTCGATACAGGTACGACCAGCTCGGTTCACCGTGCAGCAACAATATCGGATCAGCATCTGCCGGGCCTTCGTCGAGGTAGTGCATGCGCAGACCGTCAATATCGACGTAGTGGGGTGCGAAGTCATAGCCAGGGAGGTTTTCGAATCGAAGCTCTGGTGTTCGCAGGAACTTCATATCAGATGCGATCGAGCAGGGCCCTGAAACGCGGGTGATTCTTGATGTTCGCAAAGTCGGAATCCGACTCCCACATGCGCTTGTTTCGTGCGCCGAGGTCCGCTGCTTTCTCGAGACAGTCAAGCGCGGGATCCACGTCGCCGGCGACCGAATGAAAACACGCAGAGTTATAGAACACATTTGAAGACTTCGGGCTGGCGCTCTGTGCCTTTCTCAGCGCCTCGAGTCCGGCCTGCTTGTCACCTAATTTCAGGTACGTCAACGCACTCAATATCTGGGCCCGTGCGTCGCCGGGGTTGAGTTCGATAGCGCGCTCCGCCCTCTCGATGAACGCGTTGTACATTTCCCTGGCGCTCTCATCATCACCGAGAGTCTCAAACATCAGCGCCCCGACCGCTAGCGCCTGGTAGTCCTCAGGCCGCGCGTCCGCTGCGCGTCGAAACAAGTCACCCGATTTCTGATGCTGGCCTAGCGTGCGCGCCAACTGGGCATAGAAATGAATGGGTTCGAACAGTCGCGGATTGATTGCAATTGCTGTTTCGAACTCGGCCTCGGCCTCGTCATATTGCTCATGCACGTAAAACGCGTATCCGCGCGCACCATGCGACTCAGCGAGGTGCGGCGCCAGGTCAATGGCTTTGCCGCTCGCCTCGAGGGCCTGCTCGATCCATTTTGTTTCTTTATTGTGGTACCAGTAGGTATCGACGAATACGTATGTGAGGCCCGCCCAGGCAAGCGCATAGTTTGGATCAATGCGAATGGCGGCTTCAAACAGTTCACGAGCCTTGTCGAGGTGGCCGTGTTCGGTGCGATGAAACTGTGCACGGCCCTGCAGGTAAAAGTCCAGCGCATTGGCATCTTCTGTTGTGGACTGCATGGCTCGTTGCTCATCCGGCGTTAGAGTCAGCTTCAGTGCCGCAACAATGTGCGAGGCAATTTCGTCTTGCACCGCGAAAATGTCCTGCAGCTCGCGGTCGTATGTTTCCGACCAAAGATGCCGGTCGTCGATCGCATCGATGAACTGCGCGGTAATACGAACCCGGTCACCGGCGCGGCGCACGCTGCCTTCAAGTACATGCCGAACGTTCAGCTTACGGGCAACCGTTGGCATGTCGACAGTCTTGCCCTTCAAAGCGAATGATGACGTGCGCGAGCACACACGCAGCGACTGCAAACGAGCGAGCAGGTTGAGTAGTTCTTCAGACAACCCGTCGCTGAAGTACTCGTTGTCCGCGTCGCCACTCATATTGACGAAGGGCAACACGGCTATCGATACGTCGCTGGGAACGGCGGCCAGATCGGCGCTTTCTGTGACTTTGACGCCTTCAGGTGTTACATCGAGAACCCAGGCGAGAATGACCGCGATTGGAAAACCTAATGCCACGAGCCAGATCACTAAAGTGTCCGACCATTCGGGCAAATGCAGTGGCTCGAGCGTAACGTCAGCGATCTGGATAAGAACCCAGCCGACAATCAGGTACGCGATAATGACGCGCACGACTTTGCGGCGTTTTATCTCTTCCCAGAAATTCGATGTCCCGTGCATTGGCAGCGATTGTAGACCGTCAGAGGCCCGATTGCTTCTGTGAGTCGTCGTACATCTTGGTTAGAAAAGACCGAATGGCGGGTTCGGCTTCTTCGCGGGTCATCAGTTTTTGCTTTTCGAGGACGATGGCCATGTCCCTGAGCGATCGTTTGCCGTCGATCAGCGACATGATGAAGGAGTAGATCTGCGTGGTCATGGCCTGGCTGCGAAACGACGGCGACAACGGCACGGGTTCTTTGCCGGTTACGATCCAGTCGGGCAGGGCGCGATGCCGCGCGGGTTGCTCGACATCACGTTCCTTGTAGGATGAAAATGTGAATACGCTCTCCTGCCGACCATGGCGGCTGGCCGGCGAGCACATATAGGGAATGGTGGCATTAGACACGTATGGATCGCTGAAACCGTTCTCGGCAACGATTGCCTTGGTTTCCTCCGGACTGTAACAACGCGCGCGCTCCGGGCTCGAAAACGCCAGCGATCCAAAGTTGACCCAGCGACCATCTTTTTTCAGCAGCCCATTGATGCGAGCGGCAAGAACCGGCAAGTCTTCGCTAATGATATCGATGAGCCAGGGCGTAACAACAGTGTCGAAGGACCGGGCAGCAAAGGGAGGCCGCAGCGCATCACCGAGCACAAAACCGAAGCCATCGCGGACGACTTCGGATGCCGACAAGCTGCGCAGCACCGCATCATCCTCAAGCGATTTCGGCGCTATCGGAAACTCGTACATCTTGAGTGTGTCGCCACGTGTTACGGACTGCGCGACGAGCAACAACAGTGGGTTGAAATCCATTGCAACAGTTGTCGTGCAGTCCATCTGCATGTGCAAATCGTAGGCGAGTCGGCCGGCGCCGGCGCCGAGCACCAGCACATTTCCGAGCGAGACATTTTCATGCAGCACCGCACGAATCTGTTTAAGAGACGCGGCGTTTTCTTCATCGCCCCACGCCCAATCACGATGCACATTTGCGTAGTAGGTGTTCAGGGCCTGATCGGCGGGCAACCGGGTTCGAAGTGCCAGGTAGGTTTCGACTGTGCCGTGCAACGACTGTACGTCGACAGGTTGCAATAATTTCTGCAGCGAGCGCTTATGCGAGTCCACGGCTTTCTTATAACGCTCGAGACGCCGACTGGTCAGCGGCCGTAATTCTCTGTTTTCGAGTTCCGTGTCGAGGCGGGCGGATTCATGGCTGAGTCGTTGTAACGAATAATGCAGGCGGCCACGCCATTCGCCCAATGTCGCCTGTGGCTCGGCAAACATCCACGGGATGCCATCGATCGAAGGGAAGTCGATCTTGCAGGCAGAGCAACTGTAGTTGCCTTCATTCTCAGTCAACGGAGTCTTGTCACAGCGTGGACAAGCGAGCAACTCAAGTAGGTCGATGGACATTGCCGAAGTATAACCGCAAAAAAAGACCGGTCATGTGACCGGTCTTTGGCTTTGACAGAGTTGGATGAACTACGCGGGGTTGAGAATCGTACCGTTGCATATCGGCGTGAACGCTGTCAGGCGATCCAGGTCGGCACCGAGACCGTGGTTCATGAATACATTTGCAAATGCGCCTTGCTCACCGTGCAGCGCCATATAGTTGAGGATGACTGTGTTCACGAGCATGTTGACGTTATTCGCTGCGGGCGTTGCGCCGCGTGCCACTGAGCCACCGGCATCCATGTAGCCGATCTGCTGGTGCACGGCCTGGATCTCAGGCGTTGCGCCAATAATCGTCGGTTTTCGCCCCGGATTGTAAACGAGGAAGAAGGAGCCGGCTGTGGAGGAATTGTCACTCGACCACTCGCCCTTGCCACGGCCAGCTTCAGAGTTATCGATCGCACCGTTCGATGACAGTGAACCGTCACTGAAGACGTACATCATCAGTGGCACACCAATTCGGGCAGCATACTCCAGGCACGCGCCCATGCAGCGACCGGCACGTTCGTCTTTGACTTCGCCTTCAGCGCGTGCGCCACCGTGGTAATCATAACCGCCCATTTCGACAGTTCCAGCGCCGGCGAAGCCGTTGACGACGAGCTTCATAATCGAGGCTGTCTTCTGAAACTCTCGCGAATCACGACCACTGTTGAAGAACTCGTCTTCGGTAAAAATACCCGTGCCTGGTGCGCCAGGCTGGTCTACGATCAATGGATCCTTTGACGGGTCAATAATCAAATCGCCAAAGCGTTCGGCGATGTCTGCTGACTTGAGATAGCCGCAGCGAACCATCTCTTTGACAACGGCATCGCGGGTAATCCCAGTGTCGACCTGGTCGAGTTTCTTGTCCGTCAGGCGGTAAATAGATTCCATCACCGCGGTCGCATCGTCTTTCGACAGGATGCCAACGAGGTCACCGGTATCGATCAGGTTCACCACGTCGGCCGGGCGGTCCACCTTGGTTGGACGCAATTCCGGATCGTAGAGAGCCTGAGGCAACATGGAATTGCCGCCTGAGTCGGTGTTTTCTGAGCCAGCCAGAGTCAGGATTTCGCCGTCGGCGCCGATGCCGCCGAGGCCTGCACGCGCGATACCATACATCGGGTTATGCGGATTGTTGCCGGTATCGTTGTCTGAGCGAGCGGGAATGACGGCGCCATTAATGAACTGCTCATTGCCGCTGTCCTTCAGGCTGCCCAGAATGCCACGACGGAATGCGCTATCCAGATGGAAGCCCAGTCCGAGATCGAAATTCTCATATGGAAGCTGCGAATCGGGATCGATAAGGCCCGGGATCATGTCTCCAGGCAGCCCCATCTTCTCGTAGCCTGATGTCGACAGGAAGTCAGTTTGTCCGCCTTCCTTTCCTACCAGGACGTTCGAGCCTGCGATATTTGCACCACCGGCGAGGTCGAAACAAATAAACGGGATCTTGTTGGCGCCTGCACCGCCAACCTGGCAGGTGTTCACCATCGCGTCGAGATCAGGGGACAGCGCCATCGCATCCCGCGGGTTCGAGAAAAGACTCATCACGCCGGCACCGGATGTGTAGGCCGCGCCCGTCATGAAGCCCTGGGATACAAACTGGCGTCTTGTGACAGGACGTGGATGGTCCGCGTGATATTGCGGCGCATCCCAGTTGCGTGCATTACGTTTCTTAGCCATAACTGTGTTTCCTTTCTTGTCCTGTCTCTTATTGAACCAAGGTTGCAGCGCTGCCGAGTATGGCGGCACAGGTGCCCTTTGAAATTGCGCGCGTATTACTGCCGCCATCTACCAGGCGCTGGACGAGGTTGTTCGGCCGACCACCCGCAGCAGAAAACTCCGCGAGTTCCGAATAAACATCGGCATATGCTGGTTGGCTCGAAAGCCCGGTGCCCATTACGTAGTCAATCAACGGCACGACAAACCGGTCACGATTCGAAGGAATACCATTGGCAGGGTCACCATTGGTCGCATCAAACGCCGTTAGCGGAGGTGCGTCGAAATCGAATCCAGGGAACATCTGGCCGCGGATTGGGTTCGGGTTGCCGTCTACATTGACCAGCGCATCGCAGTACGCAATCGCGAGCTGTGCGATCGCAACCTGATGCGAAGACAGGAAAGTATCGATGTTTTCGACAGCCGGCAGCGACTGCCTGAGTTCCAGGTAGGTGTCGTTGACGTTGCTGAAATCTGTCCAGTCGATGCCGAGTGCTTCCGAGTACGTCGCATTGATCTCGTCGAATGTGCGCAGACCGATTTGTGGCTTGTCTTCAAGGTCAACCGCAGTGATCGTTAGCGTCGGATCATTCGGACGGCTAAATGATTCGTTCGAAAGAATGTCGAAAGTCAGGAAGAAGTCGTCGTCGTCCGGACCTTTCTCCAGTGGCAAAACCGCGCCCAGCGCTGACAAAGGCTGGCCGAGCTCGACAAATTCCTGGGCGCTAAGGAAGTCGTCCATCGTCGCGTAAGTTTGTCCAACGGGCGCTTCCAGGCCATTCATCGCAACGCGCAGTCCCTTGATGCGAATACCTTCAGGCGCGGAGCCGTCGAGCGTAATGAAGTGCGGCTTGTCAAACAGATAGGAGTAACTGTCGTACTGTGCCACCTCGAATAAAATGTACGATGACTGGTCGGACGGTTCGGTTTCAGCGATGCCCTTGACCTGATGTGAAATATCGAACAGCAGGTAAAACTTCTCACCGACGCCAACATCGAAGTTCTGCGTAACCTGTTCTTGCGTTAATGCACGACGATGCAGGGCTGCCAGGCGAACTGTGCCTTCCCAGGCATTGTCACCAGAAGCATCGCTACCGAGGATCAACGCAAAGTTGTTCTGCCAGTCAATCAATGTTCCGCCGGGTACCGGGTCTACAGGGCTGACAAGATCGCCGTTTACGTAAATCCGCCGGCCATCGATCGGGTGATAGGTTGCCACGACATGTTGCAGGGTAGCCTGCAGGACTTCGTCGTTCGCTGGTGTCGACAACAACTCCGTGACAGCTTCCAGACTCGTTTCACTCGTCCGTAGCAAGTAATTGTAGTCGTACAAATTCTGCCGCACCGTAAAGTTGCGATCCATGTTGCCGGCAGAGTAGGTAATGATGCTGGCATCTTCCTGCGTAACGTTGGCAGGAATTACCCAGGCCTCGATGGAGAACTCACCGGACTCCTGAATAACGTCCGATATCTTGGTGCTTGTGTTAGTGAGTCCTTGTGCCCGACCGCCGTTAGTGGTGATGCCCCAACCGCCGTACCAGGTCACTTCCTGCGACAGGTTCAGGTCTATAGCGGGATCGACGCCACTCGTATCATAGGCTACCAGGCCGGAGCCGGTCTTGAATTCCCACAACGCGATCTGTGCGTCTTCATAACGGTTGCCGCCAGAGGCGACGACTCCTTCGGTCAGGCGCATCGCCTTGCTGAAAACCAGGCTGGAATCTACAACCGTCGGGTCGATGCCAGTGGCGAATAGCCTGATTGCGGCCTCCATCTCACGGGCGTTGGCTGCACAATCGTCCCAGCAGTTATGGCCTTCTCCGCGTTGCTCGGGAGGCAGGCCCGGATTGGCCGGCTGGAGTTTCTTGACGAACCGAGAATTTTCCGGTGCGTCGAGGTTCATTTTGGGTTTCGCTGCCTCATAGGCGGCTGCAATATCCATGTCGGCAAAGAACGGGTTCTGCCCCTCTGCTGAGCTATGGCAACCCGAACAATAGTTGTTCGGTGCGGCGAGCAACGGATAGACCGTGTCTGCGAACGACGTTCCGTTCGTTCCAGCAGTCGTTCCATCGTCAGGAAAGTTCTTGCTCTGGTCCGGGTCGCGAGGATCGGGCGAGGTCAGGACGATCTGCCGTCCGCTCCCTGCGGCATCACCAAGCCAGTTCTCGATCCAGGTAGTCAGGATCGTGGCGCAAACCGCATCATCAAGCACCCAGCAGTTATGGCCACCGCCGACCTGCGAAACGATTACGGAGGCGGATGGTTGAGTAATATCGACTTTGGTCAGCGCCGCCTCATAGGCCATGTTGACGTCGTCATTGCGAACAAACATCGGCAATATGCCAGCCGTCTCATTGTGGCAGTTGCCGCAACGATCTGTGGTCTTGGCATTGCTCCAGAATTCCTGCTGAAATTTGAGCACATCGGCATTTTGAGCGACCGGGCCGGTATACGGGTTATCGTTTGTGTTGCCGACACCATTCGGTAGAGGATTGTCCGTTGTCTGGGCGCCGCCACCGCAAGCCGCAAGCACGACACTTGCAATTACCGCGAGGAGGCCTGCTTTGAGCGAGCCCAGCCCGGTCTTATCGATCGGCACGGTTCGCATAGCAATTCCTGTTGCTTTAATCATCAGTCCTGTCTCCCTACGGGCCTTTGCAGTAAGCGGCGGTTTCGGCGAAAACTTCCTTCATCGAATAATTCAAATCCGACGGGTTCATGAAGTCAGTGGTTAGCTGGTTAACCATGCCCTGGTCCGGAAGATCCGGGTCGCGCAAACAGACATTTCGAAATACTTTCTTCACCTGGCACGCCGCGAACGCCCGGCTGTTACCAATCTCTTCGCCGAGTGACTTGGCGCCGTTGCCGAATCCCGGCAGTTGATTGCTAAAGCCGAGGTAGTCGTTCTGGCCAGTGCGAAAACGCTGTTCGTCAACCAGCCATTCGCCACGCCAGTAGTTGTCCCAGCGGTCATCGGGTGTGCGATAGCCCTGCGGGAAGTTCAAGTCGTTGTTGAAGTACTTGTCTTGCACAACACCGCCTGGTCCCGGGCCGCTGGCAGAATACACAAGCTCTCCTGCCTCGGTGTCGCCAACCGGTACGTAGTTGTAGTAGGCGAAAGCCTGCGCCATCGGATCCATGCCGGTGTGACAACCCACACAGTTATTCAGGAATAAACGGCTGTCGCCACCCGGGCTGCGGCTGACATCCTGGCGAATGCGATCGGGCGGCAGCTTCGGATCGTGCAACTGCTCCATGTCATTGCACATGTGGTTGACCATGGTGAAGCGGAACATTGCGCGGTTCGTGCCGGCAATGAAAAAGGCTTTGGAGGCAGCACGCGATGTTATGACGCCTGCCGTTGCCGAAGGCGGAATCTGTTGCACTGAGGACTGCGGGACTGCGTCCAGATTTGCACGCAGGGACAGGTCGACGTTGTCCCTTTCAAGCTGGGCATAATGGTCGTTGTTGTTCCTGGACGGTGCTGGTCCGGTGTTGCCGACATAAGTCAGATCGGCGGAGAGCAAGGTATTAAAAGGCACATCGTCTCGAATCATGCCGATGACGGTTGCGATGTAGTCATTAAGAGGTACAAAGACAGACCGATCGCGATTCGTCCACGGCGCCGCGAAGTTCTTCAACGTGACGTTGTAGAAATTCTTGTTCTTCATCGCTTCGAGGGCCGCACCGCGCTCATCACCAGCTGCAAGCATGCCTTCCATTGTGAGCAGCACTTCGTCGCTGGGTGGCACGCCCGCGAGGCGGTCGTGCATGCGCTTGGCCTGTTCGCGAAAACCTGCCTGTGCTGGCGACATCATACTTATCGCCAGTACTGCGACGAGCAAAAAGCGCCAAACCGGCGTAGTCCATCCCTGGTCTTTGGCTTGTCTCATTGTTTTCCACGTCCCTTGTTTCATATCATTTTGCTCACGGATTAATTCGATCCATCAAACTATTTGTCCTGTGCAGAGTTTTGCTTGCTTCTTGCACGTCGACTGACGTAAGCACCTTGCGATGCTGCCAGAACCTGCTGCATGTCACCGTGAAAGCTCTCACAGTCCTCGCAAGTTAATTCCCGGCTCCGCCCCTAAAAACAATCGATCTGCAATCTATAAAGCAAGTGCTGTGCCATACTCTTCAAAGATGACGAAATTCGTCAGAAAGTTGTTTTGTAACAGTTACTTATACAGAAGCTCACGGGACCGATCAGGGTTGGCATATGTCAAGTATTTGTCGGCAGTTCCGCACAGCTCGCCAGATCGATTGAGCTAAACCGCTGATTGCTATGGCCTGAGAAGCTGTCGCCGAAACGAGACAACACCTTGTGGATGTGTCACTTCCTAACAACAAACTCTCACATCGTAGAAGTGATGCGGTATCCGTCTGTTGCTGAATTACACGACATTTTACAATGCGCACTGTCGCGCTTTTTCGACATTACATCGGCTGTTGCACGTCACCTATACTGCGGCGGACTGTGATCGCGTTAACGGTATGAGCAAGGCTACGCGTCCACTATTACATCTTCCTCGCTACGTGCCGGGAAGATCCAGAGGTGAATTTAATGAACAGGCTATCGCGACAACACAGGGAAGGAAACGCAAAATGGATTTTGCGAATCGCCGCGCTGCTATCGATATTGTCGATAGGCGCAGCGTGCAGCAGTGGCGATGGCGTAAGTATCGGTACAGGCCAGGATGCAGATCCTGTGGTTCTTGATTTCCCGATTGCCTATATCCGTGCGCCAATTCCAACGGATGATAACGGCAATTTCGCACAAGACGATTTACGCGAACAAATCACGTTCGACTTTGGGGCAGACCTGTTTTTCCGTGATCGAGCCTCACCGAGCGCCGAGGCCATCAACATCACCGGCGAGCTAACCCAGGGATTGGCGGCGATACGTGACGTTGAAATCGCCTACGATGGTTCATCCTTGTTGTTCGCAATGCGTTTTCCGTTCGATCCGGATCTCGACGAAGAGGATTTGCCGACCTGGAATCTTTGGGAATACACGTTCGCGACAGACGAGCTGAGGCGCATCATTCCGAATCCGCTGACGGCTGAAATCGGCCACGACATCATGCCGAAGTACCTGCCGGATGGTCGCATCATTTTCGCCTCGACGCGGCAGTATCGCTCGCAAGCCGTGTTGCTTGATGAAGATAAACAGAATAAGGATGCGTTCGTCGCAGTCGACGAAGACCAGAACGAATTCGCATTCAACTTGCACCTGATCAAAGCAGACGGCACCGGAATCGACCAGATCTCTTTCAATCAGAGCCATGATCTCGACCCGTCTGTACTGGCCAACGGGCAGATCGTATTCAGTCGTTGGGATCACGCGCCAGGTAACAATACGGTCAATTTGTATCGGATGAACCCGGACGGCTCCGGCCTCGAGCTTTACTACGGGCGGCATAGCCACGACACGGGCAGCAATGGCGATACCATCCAGTTCATGCAGCCGCGCGAGCTCGAAGATGGCCGCCTGATGACGTTGATCAGACCATTTACCAATACTGAAGGTGGTGGCGACCTGGTCGCGATCGATACGCAACGGTATGTCGAGAACACGCAGCCGACGGCTGCCAATATCGGCATTCTGTCAGGCCCGGCTCAGGAAGACGCGACGATCAATGAGGTATCGACCGTTGCCGGCGAGCCCTCAGAGGGTGGTCGTTACAGTTCTGTCTACCCCATTCTTGATGGCACCGGCCGTTTGCTCGTTAGCTGGAGTCAGTGTCGTTTGCTGGAAATTCTCGTCGATGATGGCGATCCGTTGACGGACGATTTCAATATTGTGCCGTGCACCGACGATCGACTTGCGAATCTGTTCATACAGCCCGATCCGAATAACCCGGTGGCCCCAACGCCCGGGACGTTTGTCGTGTCACCGCCGTTGTACGGTATTTGGATGTACGACCCCCGGAACGACACGCAATTGCCGGTTGTCGCAGGCGAGGAAGGCTTCATTTTTACTGAAGTAGTCGCCGCCGATCCAAAAATTTCACCGCCGGTTGTGCTCGATGGGTCAAACAATTTTGTCCTTGATGCGACACTGGCCGATGCCGGCGAAGCTGTCCTGAACATTCGTAGTGTTTATGATTTCGAGGGCACGGACTCCTTCGGTATAGAAACGCTGGCCGATCCTACGCTGACGCCAGCGGCGAATCGTCCTGCACGTTTCTTGCGTGTTGAAAAAGCAGTGTCGATTCCCGACGATGATCTTGTTGATCTCGATAACACGGATTTCGGTATCAGCACACAGCAGGGCATGCGAGAAATCGTAGCAAACATCATGGTGGAGCCGGATGGCTCAGTGATGACCAAGGTCCCTGCAGATGTTGCGCTGGCGATCAGTGTGCTGGATGAAAATGGCAAACGCATAACGGCACGCCATCAGAACTGGATATCCTTGCGTCCCGGGCAGGAGCTCAAATGCAACGGTTGCCATTCGCCTAACGCAGTCGATGCGGTTACTGGTGAGCCGGTCTCGCATGGCCGCTACGACGCGTTTGACTCCGCATATGCGGGAGCACCACTCGGCCAATTGCGGTTCCCGGGAACGCTTTTGACCTGGTTGATTGAGGAGCCAGGTGAAACGATGGCCGAGGTGCGAGCGCGCGTTACCTGTGCAAATGATGCTTGTTCATCGATCGAACCGTCGATGGATGTGCTTTATCAGGACGTCTGGACCGAAGATCCGCTGATAGCAGCGGCTAACGTTGACATTGATTACTCGTACGGCGATCTGGAGACAACATCACCGACGAGCATCGCATGTGAACAGGGATGGCAGGCGCGTTGCCGCAGCGTCATAAATTATCCGACCACGATCCACCCATTGTGGAATCTGCCGCGGCCACAGTTCGATGCAGTGGGTAACCCGGTTCCGGACGGTAACGGCGGGCAGCTCGATATGCAATGCACCTTGTGTCATACGCAAATCGATCCAGCGGACGGCGTGACGGTAATAGAGCCTGCGGGTCAGCTCGAACTGACCGACCAGCTGTCGATTGATGAACCAGATCATCTGCATGCCTATCGCGAACTGTTAGTTACTGATAATCTTCAAGAAGTGGTCGATAACCAGCTGGTCGACAGGACTCAACCGGCAGTCGATGTAGACGGAAATCCGATTACAATTCCGATTCCTAACCCGAATGGTTCCCCGGCGAGTATTGCCGGTGCGAGGGCATCGGATAGATTCTTCGGTCGTTTTGAAGATCCTGCTAACAACGTAACGGTTGATCACTACAATATTTTGTCTGGCGCGGAGAGACGCTTAATTGCGGAATGGTTGGATGTTGGAGCCCAGTACTACAACAATCCCTTTGACGTCCCGCCGTAGCGCGGTCTCGTGGTGCGCTTGCCTCGTAGCTCTCGTGCTACTGGCAATCGCTCCCGGACATGCGGAGGCTGCCGACGAAACATTTCGCACTGTGGCGGTGGCTGACCCGTACCTCGAGATGCACACGGGACCTGGTCGCGGCTACCCCATATTTCATGTTGTTGATCGCGGCGAGTCTGTCGAAATCACTATGCAGCGAACCGACTGGTACCAGGTTCGAACAGGGAGCGGTGTCGAGGGCTGGGTCGATCGAGCGCAAATGGAACTCACGTTGCAGCCGGACGGCCAGGAGGTCAATTTTGAACAGGCCGACATGGACGACTTCACCAATGCCAAATGGGAAGTCGGAATATTGGCCGGTGACTTTGGTGGCGCTAACATCATTTCACTCTATACCGGCTACTCGCTCAACCCGCATGTCTCTGTAGAGGTATGGGGTTCACAGATTTTGGGTAATTTCTCGAACGGCTGGATGGGCAGTGTTAACGTCGTTCATGAGACTTGGCCGGATTGGCGGGTTTCACCGTTTTTCACACTGGGTGCCGGAGTCATACATACGTCGCCCAAATCGACGATCATCCAGGGAGAGGATCGCAACGACCAGGTTGGTCATGTTGGTGCTGGCGTTCGCGTTTATGCGACACGGCGCTTTTCGCTTCGGGCCGAGTACAAGAGTTACGTCGTCTTTACGAGCCGTGACGACAACGAGGAAGTAGAGGAATGGAAATTAGGTTTCGCGTTCTTTTTCTGATCATCGCGTTAGTAACGATGTCAGGTTGCGCAGCCACGAAGAACCTGTTCGGGTTCGGCCAGGAGGAGGCGCCGCCGCTATCTGCTGAGCCTGCTGGCCAGGTTATCGACCCGGAAGTGGAGCGTCGTGAGATCAAAGAGCCAAAGATCGACCGCGAGGATTTCGAGGTCGGCGGCTTTGTCGGCATTATGAGTATCGAGGACTTCGGTACCAGCACTGTCTATGGCGCGCGTATCGCTTATCACGTGACCGAAGGGTTTTTTGTCGAAGGTACGGTGGGGCAGAGTGAGGCCGGCCTGACCAGTTTTGAGCAATTGTCCGGCGGGGCGCGCCTTATGGACGACGACGAGCGCACGTTCACCTATTACAATCTCAATGTTGGCTACAACATTCTCCCCGGCGAAGGATTTGTTGGTGAAGGCCGTGCCTATAACACCAATTTCTACCTGACTGCCGGTCTGGGGTCGACAACGTTTGCCGGCGATGACCGCTTCACGGTTAACTTCGGCGGAGGCTTCCGCTTCCTGTTCACAGACTCCGTCGCTTTTCATGTCGATTTCCGCGATCACCTGCTGGACATCGACATCCTCGGCGAGGAGAAGACAGTCCACAATCTGGAAGCTCACCTCGGCGTCACGGTGTTCTTCTGAGGATGGGTTCACGGTTCGGCTTGCGCCCTGGCGATAAGGTAGGGGTATGAATATGAAGATCAATGCGTTCAGTCGTTTTGTGTTGCTGGCCATCGCAACGGTCGTCGTATCTGGCTGTAGCGGTATCGAGCCCTGGGTGAAGCCTTATGAACGCGACAGGCTTGCCGACCCGATTATGGCGCTGGACACCGATCCGGTATCGAGTTCTTACATTCAGCACGTATACGAGGCTCGTGAAGGTGCCCGTGGCGGTGAAGGTGCAGCCGGCGGCGGCTGTGGCTGTAACTAGGACGATCGCTATCAGCCAATGAAATATTCTCGCGAAATTGTTGTTACGACCCTGGCATTGCTGGCCGCCGTTAGCACAGCGCAAGCAGGCGTACTACCCGAAGATCGTGCGGACGTTTTGTATCACCTTTATGACGGTGGTGGAGTTGAGATCGACGGGCCGTCCGTTTTGGTTCGCAAGCAGGTCGGTAAGAGCACATCCTTTGTTGCCAATTACTACGTTGACATGATCAGCTCTGCATCTATCGACGTAATTACAACTGCCAGCCCATACACCGAAGAACGCACACAGTATTCCCTCGGCATGGACTACCTGCGCGGCAACACGACGATGAGCGTCGGTTATACGAGCAGTGTCGAGTCCGACTTCGATGCCAAGACCTATACCTTCTCTGTCAGTCAGGACATGTTCGGCGACATGACTACGCTGACCCTGAGCTATGCGCTCGGTGATGATTTGGTCGGCCGTTCCGATGATCCTGTGTTTGAGCGTGAGAATGATCGTCAGCAATATGGAGTCGGCCTCACGCAGATCCTGACACGCAATCTGATCGCGACACTGAATTTCGAGACGATCACCGACGAGGGTTTTCTGAATAACCCCTATCGTTCGGTACGTTACGTCGACGCAGGTTCGGCGCTTGGCTACAGCTACGAACCCGAGTTGTACCCCAATACGCGTACGAGCAACGCCGTCGGTCTAAGGGCCAAGTACTATTTGCCTTACCGGGCCGCGCTCGAAGGTGAGTACCGCTTTTTCACCGATACCTGGGACATCGAGTCGCACACAGCATCGCTGAGTTATACGCATCCGATGGGGCCGTGGATTTTCTCGGCCAAGTTCCGTTATCACGATCAGACTGGCGCGCATTTTTACCGCGATATCTTTTCGCGCTCGGAGGCGACTAACTTCCGTGGTCGAGACAAAGAACTTAGCCCGTTGACCAGCACTACTTTCAAGATCGGTGCGAGCTACCAGTTCATTGACGACGTTGAGGGCTGGGGCTTCATCAAGAAGGGCACAGTCAATTTGTCGTATTCGGCGCTTGCCGTCGACTACGAGGAATTTAGTGACCTGAGCACATCAGCTGTGCTTGGTGAGGAGCCGTTGTACGTGCTGGATGCCAATATTTTCCAGGTGTTTTTCTCCATCTGGTATTGAGCAGTTATGCCCGAGACCTGGGCAAATGGACGTGCGGTAGGTGGTAACATTGGCGACCATGAACATCCTGATTTTTCTGGTCGTGGCACTGGTCGCTATTGTCGTCTTTCTCTACAACCGTCTGGTTCGCAGTCGTAATCGCGTAGACACGGCCTGGAGCGACATAGACGTGCAGCTGCAACGGCGCCACGACCTGATTCCAAATCTCGTGAAAGCTGTAGAGCAGTACGCAAGTTACGAGAAGGCAACACTCGAGGCTGTTACAGAATTACGTGCCGAAGCGATGCGGGCGACGGACGTACGCGATCGCGGCGAGGCGGAGGAACAGCTCAGCACGGGCGTGCAAAAGCTTATCGCTGTTGCCGAACAGTACCCCGACCTGAAAGCTAACGAAAATTTCCTGAATTTGCAGGGCGAACTCGCGGAGACCGAGAATTACCTGCAGTTTGCCAGACGCTACTACAACGGCGCCGTGCGTGACTTTAATACTTTGACGGAGACGGTGCCGAGTAACCTGGTTGCGGCCGCTTTCGATTTTGCGGGCCGTAGGTTTTTTCAGAAAGCATCTGACGATGTAGCCAATGTGCCGCTCGTCAAGTTTGGTTCTGTTGAATGAGGCGGATCGCTGCTGTCCTGCTGTTGTTCGCGGCGTTTGCCTCATCTGCCGACGAGCGCATTCTCGAATTTCATAGCGATATTCGTATCCTGCAGGACGGCTGGATCGAAGTTAGTGAAACTATTCGCGTCCGTGCCGAGGGAAACCGTATTCGGCGCGGAATCTATCGGGATTTCCCCACCGAGTATCACGACAAACTGGGCAATCGCTATGAGGTCGATTTTCGTCCCCTTGCTGTACTGCGCAATGGCGCGCGCGAAAATTTCCATACGCAAAAAGAACGCAACGGGCAGCGCGTCTACTTCGGTAGTTCAAACCGGTTTATCGAAAGTGGCGAGCACACTTATGTGTTTCGCTACAAGGCGAGCCGTATGCTTGGGTTCTTTGCGGAGCACGACGAGCTCTACTGGAATGTGACAGGTTTCGACTGGGCGTTTCCGATAGATGCAGCTAGCGCTGCGGTTTCGTTTGCGTTCGACGTGCCCGCCAGCGAAATTACGCATGAAGCGTACACCGGGCCTTACGGTGCCTCGGAACGCAACTACACTTCCGGCGTTGATGGTTCAGGACGTGTTTCATTCCGGGCGACTGGTGTGCTGTCCGCGGTTAACGGCTTGACGGTGGTCGTCGGTTGGCCCAAAGGCTATGTGGCAGAACCGTCAAAAATCGAGCGCGCCGGCTGGTTGCTCAAGGACAATCTAAACCTGCTTATCGCGCTGGCGGGGCTCATCATTCTGCTTATCTATTACGTTCCGGTATGGCGACGTTTTGGCAGGGACCCCGAAGAGGGCGTTTTGGTGACCCGGTATGAGCCACCGAAGGGTTTTTCACCGGCTTCGCTGCGGTTCATCCGGCAAATGTATTACGACGACGAGGTGATGACGGCTGCGGTCGTCAATCTTGCGGTCAAAGGCTATCTGAATATCGATGTTAGCGAAGGTTCCAGCGGCTTTCTTGGCATCGGCAAAGAGGCCGATGAGTATTCGCTCGTAAAGGCTGATCCCAAGACGAATGCGCCGCCTTTAGCGCCAGGGGAAAAAGAACTCTACGAAGGGCTTTTCGCGGAGGGCGACGTGATCGCGCTGAAGAATGAGAATCATGAATTGTTGGGAGAAGCCAAAAGTGCGCATCGCGATTCGTTAAAGAAAGACTACAAGCAGCATTACTTTCGCACGAACGGCCTTCTGAATATTCCTGCGCTAGTCGTTGTCATCGTTGCAACAGCAGCCTCGCTAAGTATCGGGCCATCGGCTTTGGTCATTCTTGCTGTCGTCGCGATGATCGTCACCATGGTGTTTTTTGCGATCGTCATGAAACGGCCGACTCTGCGTGGCAGACAGCTGTTGGACGAAATGCTCGGTTTCAAGGACTATCTTGAGATCGCAGAGAAGGACGAGATGAACCTGCGCAATCCGCCTGAGAAGACACCGCAACTATTCGAGGCTTACCTGCCCTATGCCCTGGCGCTGGGCGTCGATCAATTGTGGGCTGAGAAGTTTTCGGCAGTGCTCGCAACGACTCGCCGAACCGATGGCACAGCCTACAGCCCGGCCTGGTACAGCGGCAGGTGGAACAGCCAAAGCCTGAATTCAACGATGAGTAGTCTGTCCGGTGGCCTGAACACAGCCATTTCGAGTTCGGTGACGCCACCTGGATCCTCTTCCGGTGGTGGGGGTGGCGGCTTCTCTGGCGGGGGTGGGGGCGGTGGCGGCGGTGGTGGCTGGTAGCATCGCCGTAACTTATCCGGCTTTTGACGGTCGAACCGACCATCGCAATACAAGGTAAGCAATGAACACTCCGATTTACAATTATCGTCGCACCGATAGCAGCGCAATCCCCAATGTCATATTCGTGCTATTGGTAGCCAATGGCATTGTGTTTGCGCTGCAGCAACTCAGTCCGCGATTTATGGTCATCAATTTTGCACTGTGGCCTTTCGGCGTGCAGCATTCGCCATTCGCACCGTGGCAGCTCGTTACTTACGGTTTTCTGCACGGCAATCTTTCACATATCTTTTTCAACATGTTCGGTCTGTGGATGTTCGGCCGTGATCTTGAACGCTTGATGGGTCCGCGCAGGTTTCTGATTTATTATTTTTCCTGCGTCGTTGGCGCTGCCTTCGTGCAACTGGTCGTTGCCGCAACACAAGGTGAAATCTACCCGACGCTTGGCGCCTCCGGCGGCGTCTTCGGTATCCTGCTGGCGTATGGCCTGACGTACCCTAACCGTATGGTTATGCTGATCTTTCCGCCTATCCCCATGAAGGCCAAGTACTTCGTTCTGTTCTATGGTCTATTCGAACTGTACCTGGGTATCAGCGGCGGAGCGCCGGGCGTTGCCAACTTCGCGCATCTCGGCGGGATGTTTTTCGGCTTCATGCTGTTGCGATATTGGGCGAGGCCGAGAAAACGTGGCTAACTTGATTAGCGCTGTCTGGGCGATGACCCGGGAAGTGGCATGACCATCAAGCGCAGAGACTTCATCTGTCACGCCGCCGCAAGCGGGGCTGTCCTGAGCATGCCGGGTTTTCTCGCAGGTTGCGGTATGCAACAGGCCAGGACGATTGCCAGCCCGGCACCCGAGAATCCATTTATGGATTGGTTCGGCATTGACGAGGCGACTACAGTGCGCTTGATGTCGGAACTCACCGCGAACGGAGCCGATGCGGCCGACCTGTATTTTCAGCACACTCGCAACAATACGCTGGCGCTAGAGGGCGGTATTGTCTCGGACGCAAAAACCGACATCCATCAGGGTGTTGGTCTGCGAGTCGTAATTGGCGAACAGACGGGTTATGCATTTACAGAGGACATGACCTTGCCGTCGATGTTGGCAGCTGCGCGAGCAGCTTCGGCTGTAGCCGCCGGTGGCGCGGTTGTAGCGCCGCAGGCACTTGCGCCCAAGGAAATGGGTGACATGTACTCAACAAGGCTTCCCTGGGCTGATGTAGGTGTCGATCTAAAGGTACCCATACTAAAGTTCGTCGAAGAAAAGGCGAGGTCGCTCGAGCCTGCGGTTGAAAAGGTGTCCGTGTATTGGGCAGATAGCGATGAACGCGTGATGATCGCCACGCTCGACGGTAGCCTTGTAACCGACCGGCGGCCGATGACGCGCCTGACGGTTCTTGTTACGGCGAAAAAGGGCGAGGAGGTGCAGTCGGGCTATGCAAACATAGCAGCAAGAGAGGAGTTCGCCTGGTATACCGAAGAGCGACTGAGCGAGATGGTTCAGGAAGCCGTTGATCGCACAATGGTCTTGTTCGACGCGCGCCGTGTGGCGGCGGCCGAGATGCCGGTCATTCTTGCCGCGGGTGCCGGTGGAATCGTGCTGCATGAAGCAATTGGGCATGCCATGGAGGCGGATTTTAATCGCCAGGGTGAAAGTATTTACAAGGATATGATCGGCAAGAAGGTTGCCGAGCAGTTTGTCACGGTAGTTGATCAGGCGTCTATCCCGGGCGAGCGCGGCTCCCTGAACTATGATGACGAAGGCAACAAGGCCGGGCGTACGGTCATGGTTGAGAACGGTGTACTCAAGTCGTACCTGCACGACCAAATCAGTGCAAAACAGTCTGGATTGGCTCCAACGGGTTCAGGTCGCAGGGAGTCCTATAAATTTGCGCCGATGCCGCGTATGAGTTGTACATTTATGGAACGAGGTCCTCACACCAGGGACGAGATCATCGAGGCTGTGGACCACGGCATCATTTGTGAGACATACACCAACGGCCAGGTTCAGATTGGTGCAGGTGACTTCACATTTCAGGTAAAGAACGGCTGGCTCGTTGAAGGTGGCAAAGTCACCGCGCCCGTCAAGGACGTCAGGATCACTGGCAACGGTCCGGAGCTACTCAAGCGAATCACAATGGTGGCCAACGACGCGCGGCTGGATACGGGAGGCTGGACTTGTGGCAAGAATGGCCAGAGCGTTGCGGTGTCGCAGGGTATTCCAACGGTACTGGTTTCCAACCTGTCGGTTGATGCTTAGGCCATCAAGCCGCCGTCGATAGGGATGGCTGTACCCGTCATATGGCTTGCGGCATCGCTCGCAAGAAACAGTGCGAGTGCGGCGATTTCTTCTGGCGTTGCTATACGACCATTGGGACTTTCAGCAGCAACCTCCGATAGATAGCCAGCAACGTCGCCACCCAGTTGCTCGACTTCACTAATGAGCATCGGCGTGTCGACACCACCTGGACAAATAGCGTTTATGCGCAGGCCGTCGGCCGCATGATCGAGCGCCATCGCCCGTGTCATCATTATGAGTCCGCCTTTACTCGCGCAATAGGCAACCGCACGGTCGCCGGCCGTCAGCCCCCAATTCGAGGCGATGTTGACGATGCTGCCTTGCGTCGTCATCAAATGCGGAATTGCCGCTCGGGAAAGAAAAAACGGCACGTCGAGGTTTATCGACAGCGTGTCTCGCCAGTCTTCGTCGCTTGTGTCTTCGGTGTTGCTTCTGATGAGTACGCCGGCTGCATTGACGAGGCAGTCGAGGCCGCCGAATTCGTCAATCGTATCTGCGACAAGTTCGTCGCAGTCTGCCGACTCTTCGAGTTCGCCGGCCCAGGTGGAGATGTTTTCCGAAACATCTGCTACTTCGCCGAGGCGACCCTCGTCACGCCCGGCGGCCATAACGGACCAACCGGCTTCTGCAAAAGCGATGGCGACGGCAGCTCCTATCCCCGAACTTGCTCCGGTCACGAGCACAACTTTCATGGCGCATCTCTCAACGTTTGTTTCGTGTCATTATAGCGAGGATCTCATGGCGACAGATGCCAAACTACAAAGCCTCGGATATCGACGCACCCGGAACGCGCGAGTTACAGTTCGTGGATGTTGCTGATGCCATCGATAATATCGTCAGGCTTGCTGACGGTTGCCGCTTTGGGGATTGCACGCACTAGAACGCGGGACGCAGAGCTAGCTCATCTCCGGGTTTTCGCAGGCTTTGATCGCCTTTTTCGACAGGCCAAGTTCGTCGGCGATGATTCCAAGGTCGTCCGCTGTGGCGTTGGCGTCATAGGCCTCGACCGTCGCTCTTTGAATGTCATAGTTTCCCTGTCTTGCGGCCACTCGTCCTGCTGCGCCCAATAAGCGGCTCAGGCCACGTTTTTTCTCCTGTTTTTCCTGTTTCTTGCGGATTTTCTCCTGCAGGCAGGCCTGCTGCGCCGCTTGCAGCGCTGCCGCATCCGGTTCAGCCGCCGCTACCTCGGCAGGGGCGCCCGACGACGGCGTTGGTGTAGATCCGGACGCTTTCGCCGACAAAATCCCAGCGAGTTGTGGCGTGACTTCGCCCGTTACCGTCAGGTCATTTTCTGCCTGAAACTTCGATATGGCGATAACGGTCTCCATCGATTCTTCGCCATCGACGGCACCGGTTTGGTAGCCGAGTGCAGCGAGGTCTTTTTCGACCATCAGGGTCAAATCATTAGCATAGGTTGTGCCAACGCAAGAAAAGATCGCCAGTAGCAGGATTCTTGTTGTCATATTCGGTCTCGCTTATCTAGTTCATTGCATCGACGGCTGCCGACAGGATGCCGGCAAGTTGCGGCGTTGCCTCGCCCGTCACTTCCAATCCGTTTTCGGCCTGGTAGCGTGAAATGGCGACCACAGTCTGTTTCGTGCGTTCGCCGTCTGTGTTGCCCGGATCGTAGCCGAGCGTTTGCAGGTGGCTCTGAATGAACTGAAGTAACTCTTCTTCTGAACTTAGCGGTGTGATCACTTGCCCACCTGACGGGCTTGGATTGATTTCATAACTCTCGATAACTCTCTCTACCTCTATTGCTCCGCTGTCGGCAAGGCTGCGTATCTGCTGCATCTGCGAGCCGAGCATGTTCTCCATCATTGCGCGTTGACTGGCAGGCATGGCCGCCATTTGTTCTTCGAATTCTTCAAGCTTCGCCCTGGCCTCCTGCATTTCCGCGCGTTCCGCGTCATTCAGCAATCCCCCCATACGCAAAGTTTCCCTATGGGGCTCAAACAGTAATGTCCCGGGAACGTAGCGGTAGGCCCAGTACACTGTCTCGATGAAAAAAGGTTCTGGCCCACCACCTGAGTCTCTTTTGCCCTCACAACGGAATTTGTTGAGCGTGTATAATTCTTCGTCAATTGAAAGCGCGCATTTATCTATCGTGGCTTGCCCGTCTTCTAGTTGCTGAACCATGTTCAATCCGTCTATTTCTGCAATAACAGATTGTCGGCCGTCAATTAACTCCGTGCCCGCGCGCGTGATGTTCTCGGAGATTTCTTGCTGCGCATCGGCTAGTACATCGCTTCTTTCCCGACCTGCACGAATCTGCTCGCCTATGGAATAGCTGAAACAAGCAGGGCCGAGTAAGAACGCAGTCGCGCTGAAAGGTACGCCGCCAACGGCCCCGATGGCGAACGTTTCAGCATAGCCCTCATCTCCCGATGCCTCGTTTATAACCGCTGCGCAGTCTCCGCTACCTATTATGTGCGCACCTACAGCTGCATTGGTTACCGCATCTCCCGCGACGAACGGGTTCATCGAGTCGAGAGCAGCCCCTGCACCTATCAAACCTCCCGCATATGCCTCGAAAAAGGTAGCTGTAAGCAAATCTGCGTTCTCGTTGAGCTCCATCAGTCCTGCTTCTTCCTTTGACACCGGATACATGGTTTCTACTTCCCGGCCACTTGGTTGGATCGCGCGAAAGCGTTTCCAGTATTCAGTTGCATCCTTTCCGTCGAGCGTTACTGTTCTCTTGTAGACGTAGACGTTACTACGGCTGAGACGTTCCGACTTAACAAGGTCCATCAACTCAACGTAACGTTGTATTTCCGCGGTTCCGGGAACGGGGGTGCCAAAGGGGGAATTGCCCTCTCTAACGTCAGCAAGAATCGGGTCATTGCCCGGATGAGTTTGCTGTGCAATCGCCGGCGCTGTAAGCGCCGCAAGACAGATAAAAGTAAATCTATTCAGAAACTTACGCATTACGCATTCCCTCCGAAATTCTTCTTCTTGAGCATTGGGCTGCCCTGACGATCGCTTCACGGTCGATCTATCTACACTTTATACCTCAGTTTTGTTGCATTTCTACTAGTGACCGGGTCAGAATGCGCGCCTTTTCGCGGCACTCAGACCGTGTTTCCAGCCGTTTGACCGGCTTCTGCAGCATTCCGGTAAGCTCGACGAGCGCGCCGCTGCGAAGCGCGACGGAAGAAAAAAGAAATCGCAATTTAGGGTATTCTTCAGGCGTGTACTACGGCGAGCGATTCAATAGCATCAGTCATCTTGTGGGTGCGTCTCTCGCGCTGGTCGGTGGCGGTGTGCTTGTCACAATGGCCGCGATGGAAGGCGATGTTGCGAAGATCGTCAGTCTCTCGGTTTATTCGGCCACTCTGTTCATCCTGTATTTCTCGTCAACGCTGTACCACAGCTTTCCGGGCCGGGCGAAGAGAATCTTCAGAGTTATCGATCACCAGGCGATCTATTTGCTGATTGCCGGGACGTACACACCGATCGCAATCGTCGTGCTAAAAAGTGCGGGTGGCTACTGGTTGCTCGGCGGTGTTTGGGCCATGGCGATCATCGGCATGGTGCTGGACGCCGTGCGGCGAACAGGGCCCAGGGTCGGCTCGATCATTTTGTATCTGGCTATGGGTTGGGCTTGCGTACTCGCCCTTGATTCGCTGAAAGTATTGCTGCCGTACGAATCTCTTGTCTTACTGATTGTTGGTGGCGTGTTCTATACATCCGGCATTATCTTTTTCGTACTCGATAGCTGGTACCCATGGTGTCATGGCGTCTGGCACCTGTTCGTATTGGCCGGTAGCGTCAGCCACTATTTCGCGATTCTGCTGCTCTAGCCCGGCTTGGTGCCAGGCGAATCTCAGGTAACTGAAATCTTGCTGCTACCATCGAGGCTGCTCGCGAACTCCCTGCCCATCAATAATGCGGGCGTTACGCTGCCGGCGGTAACGTCATGCCGCAGCAGGTGTTCGATAATCGCAACTGGTGCCAGTTGCGTAACCGTGTAGCCATTGGCCGTCGTCATGCGTGCGATCACAGTTTGGCCTGAAGCATTTCGGACTTCCCCCCAGAGATACACAGATCGGCTTTCGCGCTGCTCCTGGTTGGGGCCCTGAACGCGCTTCTCGATCTGCTTCTTGAGGATGCGCTGCACCCATCGCAGCTTCAGCAGTGGCCGAAGACGGCCGGCGGTTCGAAACTGTCGGACCGTTCGGTCATTTGCCGGCCAGTAAACAGTGACATTGCCAATTCCGGTCGTGTAATACGCGGTCGATATGTCGCCCCATGAGACACACATCGATTGTCTGGGACCCTTGCCGTAGTCGATCTCGCGCAATTCGATGGGAATGTTGATGAGCTTCCCATTGCGGCGCGCGAACGTACCGTCGCCGAGCCTTTCGACGATCGTCTTGGCTGTTCCGGGGCTAACGTTCATGTCGCCCTGAAAACCGAGCGCAAGTTCAGTAGCGTCGGGTAATTCGTCGGCCAGCGCCCGCGCTATACAGTCGGTAGGGACGACATCGAAGCCGACTCCCGGGCAAACGACAATTCCTGCCTGCTTGGCAGCCGCGTCGACGCGAGCGGAGTGGGCGTTCTCGAATACATCCATCTCGCCCGTAATGTCGAAATAGTGCGTACCCGTCGAGAGGCAAGCCTCGAGCATCGGTGCACTGGTTGCCGAAAACGGCCCGGCGCAGTGAAT
>JAHEFG010000004.1:104113-128829 GCA_024640305.1 Gammaproteobacteria bacterium | reverse complement strand
GCCTGCGGCGTCTAAAACGCTGACGCGTTTTGTCGAACAGCAGTCCTCATCGTCATCCAGAACACCCAAAATGAAAAAGGGCCCCCGATGGGGACCCTTTGTCATTTGGCGCGCCCGGAGAGATTCGAACTCCCGACCGCTCGGTTCGTAGCCGAGTACTCTATCCAGCTGAGCTACGGGCGCATTGTTTCGTTTTCAAAATCTATGGCGGAGAGAGAGGGATTCGAACCCTCGAAGGGGTATTAGCCCTTACTCCCTTAGCAGGGGAGCGCTTTCGACCACTCAGCCATCTCTCCGAAATATCTATGGCAGTGGCCCCAACCTCTGGACAATCACTGCACTAAAGGTCAGTCGGCACCGACCAAATCCGCACTTTTGTGGCCGGCCTCCAGACTGGGGCGCACATAGTACTTATCGGGATACGAGAGGTAAAGCCCCGCGGGCATTATTCGCCCGGGCTCTCCCCTTTTGCCTCTCCCGAGGCCTTTTCGTTCTGAATACGCTCGTAGATCTCTTCACGGTGCACAGATACTTCTTTCGGGGCATTTATCCCGATTCGTACCTGATTCCCCTTGACCCCCAGGACAGTGATCGTGATATCGCTCCCGATCATGACCGTCTCACCAGCGCGTCGCGTCAGAATAAGCATGACTTCCTCTCCTGCCCATCGGGGGTTACCCCTGTTCTTGTTACGCGTCGTACGTCCTAAACTCTTGTAATACTAGCCGATTTTGGGCACCGATGCCCATCGGCGCAAGAACGGGGGGAAATTAGGCCTTGAAAGCTTGAACGAGTGCTCAGCTAATCCGTGCCGCGACCCACGCCGGCACCGAGTTCAGTGCCTCATCAAGGGCGTCTGCATTGTTGCCACCGGCCTGCGCAAAATCCGGCCGGCCGCCGCCCTTGCCGCCCACTTGCTCGGCAACTGGCTTAATGAGGTCGCCGGCTCGAATACGGTCGGTATTGTCTTTGGTGACGCCCGCAGCAAGACGCACTACGCCGTCGTCGACGGACCCAATCACCACAACCGCGCTTTGCAGCTTGTCCTTGAAGCGGTCGACGGCCTCCCTGAGCGTCCTCGCGTCCGCGCCATCAATTCGCGCCGCCAACACCTTGATGCCAGCGATTTCCTGAACATTCTCTGTGTGATCGCCTGCCGTTCCGGTCAGCAGCGCTTGCCTGGCCGCCGCGAGCTCTTTCTCGAGCTCCTTATTGCGCTTCAGGAGCTGCTCAATTTTCGCCGATGCCTGCTCAGGTTGGCTGCGCAATAGAGCTGAAATTTCGTGTAACGACTGCTGCCGGGAGTCGATCCACTCCAGCGCGCCCTTGCCCGTCACGCCTTCTATCCGGCGCACACCAGACGCCACACCACTCTCGGACGTAATTTTGAACACGCCAATGTCGCCGGTTCGATCAACATGTGTGCCACCACATAGTTCGGTCGAGAAATCCCCCAGGCGAAGCACGCGAACGAGATCGTCGTATTTCTCACCAAATAATGCCATCGCGCCCGACTCAACCGCATCGTCGTAGTTCATGAGCTTCGTTTCAGCAGCGACATTCTTGCGAATCTCGCCGTTAACCATGTCTTCTATGGTTTGCAACTGCTCCGACGTAACGCCCTCGTAGTGCGAGAAATCGAAACGCAGCCTCTGCGCATCGACCAACGAGCCTTTTTGCTGCACGTGATCACCGAGTTCTGCACGAAGTGCGGCATGCATAAGATGAGTCGCTGAATGATTTAGACGAATCGCCTGCCGCCTGCCGGCATCCACTTTCGCAACCACTTTATCGCCGACCTTAAGTCCGCCGGCCTGCACGGAACCAAAGTGAACAATCGCCTTACCGCTTTTTTGCGTATCAAGCACAGTGAATGAGTGATCTTTTGATGTCAGGACGCCAGTATCGCCAACCTGCCCGCCACTCTCGGCGTAGAAAGGAGTTGCTGACAAGATAACCGCGCCATCATCGCCCACAGCCAGTTCATCGACCGTCTTGCCATCATTGAAGAGAGCGACAACCGTGCTCTCACCGCTGATGCCTTCGTAACCAGAGAACGATGATTCGAGGTCGGTCTGTAACGCACTATCGTCAGATGCGCTGAACTTACTCGCCGCACGCGCGCGATCACGCTGCCCGGCCATCGCCTCCTCGAAGCCCTGCTGATCAACCGTCAGCCCACGCTCGCGCGCAATATCAGCGGTCAGATCCAGCGGGAACCCATAAGTGTCGTAAAGTTTAAAAGCTACTTCACCGGGAATCCGCTTGCCATCGAGTTGCGCGATGGCCTCTTCGAGTATTTCCATACCCTGATCAAGCGTTTCGGCAAATCGTCGCTCCTCTTTCTGCAGCACCTTCTCGACATGCGCCTGCGCTTTAGCCAGCTCTGGGTAGGCATCACCCATTTCGTTTACCAGCGGTGCGACAAGCTTGTAAAAGAAGAGCTCATTAGTCCCTAGTTTTTTGCCGTGTCGAATTGCACGCCGGATGATGCGGCGTAAGACATAGCCCCGGCCCTCGTTGCCCGGCAACACACCGTCGACGATAAGGAATGAGCAAGCACGAATATGATCAACAATTACGTTCAGTGAGCTTGAACTTGCGTTCTCTACGCCCAGCGTCCTGGCCGTCGCAGCTATCAGGTTGGCGAACAGATCGATCTGGTAGTTGCTGTGCACGCCTTGCATGACCGCCGCGATTCGCTCCAGGCCCATGCCAGTGTCAACCGACGGCTTCGGCAACGGCACCATCTTGCCATCGGCCGATCGATCGAACTGCATGAAAACCAGGTTCCAGATTTCGACGTAGCGATCACCGTCTTCGTCCGGCGAGCCGGGAGGTCCGCCTTCCACATCCGAACCGTGGTCGTAGAATATTTCGCTGCAGGGCCCACACGGGCCTGTGTCACCCATCGACCAGAAATTGTCTTTTTCCCCCATTCGCGTAAAGCGCTCGGGGTCGATCTTCATTTCTTTCAGCCAGATGTCTGCAGCTTCGTCATCGTCATTGAATACCGTTACCCAGAGTTTCTCGGGATCCAGGCCCAACGTGACTGTGAGGAATTCCCACGCGTACTTAATGGCATCCTGCTTGAAGTAGTCGCCAAAGCTAAAATTGCCCAGCATTTCGAAGAACGTGTGATGGCGGGCCGTGTAGCCAACATTTTCAAGGTCGTTGTGCTTGCCGCCGGCACGGACACAGCGCTGTGATGTCACCGCACGTTTGTAGTTGCGCTTGTCGGAACCGAGAAAAACGTCCTTGAACTGCACCATGCCGGCATTCGTAAATAACAGCGTCGGGTCGTTGCCGGGCACGAGTGGAGAGCTTGCAACAACCTCGTGGTCATTATCGTGGAAGAAGTCCAGGAACGCCTGGCGCAGCTCGTTGCTCGTCATAGATTTCATCGGGGGGATTCTAAGCTTATTCGTCGCCTGCTGAAACAGCAGACTGAATTTGGTCGGCCTCGAAACCGCGATATTGCAGAAAACGCATTTGTCGCGCTTTCTCTTTGAAATCTACCGGCAACTCCGCACCGAATTTTTTCGCACGGATCTCTCGTGCCAGTGCCCGCCAATCCTGCTCTGCGCCATGTAAGCCATCGTCAATCACGCTATCACTAATGCCGCGTTGGGACAGGTCAACTCGAATTCTCGCCGGTCCCTTCCCCTGGTTGATGCGCGATTGAATGAAGGCCTCGGCAAAACGCTGATCACTTTGCAGCCCGTCATCGATGAGTCGATCGATAGCATCGTCGCTGACGTCAGCGTCGAAACCGAACTTCGTCAATTTATTGCGAAGCTCGACGCGCCCGTGCTCGCGCCTGGCCAGATAGTCCATCGCCTTTTTGCGAGCCTCTACGGGGTTGGAGAAGCGCTCGTCCTCAAGTGGCGGGACGAGTTCTTCAATGACGTCGTGAACGGGTCGGGTTTCAGACATTGGAATATCGCCCGCCGGAGCGGGCTCCAACTATGCTTCTTTCGCCACAGCCTCTTGCTTCTCTGCGGGCTCTTCGGCGGGCGCATCAACCGTGCTGGGCAGCAGCTTGGCGCGAATCTTCTGCTCGATCTCCGCGGCCGTTTCCGGGTGTGTTTTCAGGAATTCGCGAACATTTTCTTTGCCCTGGCCAATACGATCTTCGCCATAGCTGTACCAGGAGCCGGCTTTATCGATAAGGCCATGCTGTACGCCGAGATCAATGATCTCGCCCTCGCGTGAAATTCCGAAACCGTACAAAATCTCGAACTCGGCCATCTTGAACGGTGGCGAGACCTTGTTCTTGACGACTTTGACACGCGTCTGGTTGCCGATGACCTCATCGCCCTTCTTGATCGCGCCAATGCGACGAATATCAAGCCGCACCGACGAGTAAAACTTAAGTGCGTTACCGCCGGTGGTAGTCTCGGGGCTGCCGAACATCACGCCAATCTTCATGCGGATCTGGTTAATGAAAATGACCATCGTGTTCGACCGTTTAATGTTACCGGTCAGTTTTCTGAGTGCCTGCGACATCAGGCGCGCCTGCAGTCCCATGTGTGAGTCGCCCATTTCACCTTCAATCTCGGCTTTGGGTGTTAGTGCCGCCACGGAGTCGACAACGACAACATCAACCGCACCAGAGCGCACGAGCATGTCGGTGATTTCGAGCGCCTGTTCGCCGGTGTCCGGCTGAGACACGAGTAACTCGTCGACATTGACCCCCAGTTTCTCGGCATATGTCGGATCGAGCGCGTGCTCGGCATCGACAAACGCAGCTGTGCCGCCAATTTTCTGGGCCTCGGCAATGACCTGCAGAGTCAGTGTTGTTTTACCGGACGATTCCGGGCCATAGATTTCGATAACCCGCCCTTTCGGCACACCGCCTATGCCCAGTGCGACATCGAGACCGATCGACCCTGTTGATACAACGTCGACATCCCGTGACATGGGGTTATCACCCAGGCGCATGACCGAGCCTTTACCAAATTGTTTTTCGATCTGCCCAAGGGCTGCAGCGAGTGCTTTCTTGCGGTTGTCATCCATTTTTCGTTCTCATCCGGTGGGTGGGTTAGTAGCGGTCAATTATTCCACAAAGAACTGTACATAACCACAGTATCAAGGTGGCGAATCGGGGCATTGTTTGAAGAAACGTAATGAAGTGCGCGGAAGCTATTGTTTCAGCGGGTGGTATGTCACGCCGCCGGGCTGCGACACAGACTCCACGAGCTCGAAACTGTCCCACTCGATATCCGCAGACTGCGCCAAACGCAGTGCTTCAAACGGCCTGGCGTTCTTTGCAACCGTGACGTGCGGCCGGTAGGCGCTCTGTTCCGGCTCAATGCCAGCCCCCAGAATTTCACCCTTGAGGGTCTCAACCAGGCGCTGCAGCTCCGGCGGGACCGTGGCCGTGACCAGGGCCGCGACCTTCGGTCGAGGCCAGAATTCGAGCCGATCGAAGCGCAGGCGGAACGGCTCGACCTTTATCGCCTGCTTTGCCGCATGCAATTCGTTTATGCGTTGTTCGGGGAATTCGCCGATGTAGGCCAGGGTGATATGCCAGTTACGACGTTCGGTTGCCCGGCCTTCCACGAGCTTTGCAACCGGACTGATGAAATCGCGCATGCGGTCACGCTGCCGATGGTTCGGCCATAATGCGAAAAAAAGGCGTCTTGAAGCCATTAGCCGAGCCTGTCGATAACGCCTTGCAGCGCATGGGCGACGGTCAACTCGCGGATCGCGTCTCTGTCGCCGTCAAAATGGTGCAGTTTTGCATCTGTGTCTATTTTGGCGCCGCGGCGCACGGCCCAGGCTATCCACACGGTGCCCACCGGTTTCTCATCGCTGCCGCCTTCGGGCCCGGCCACACCGCTGACCGCCACGCCAATATCGGCACCACTCAGGTTGAGCACACCTTTGGCCATTTTCTCAACGACGGCTTCACTGACCGCCCCATGGTCTATGAATATCTGGGTCGGCAAACCCAGCATGGATTCCTTGGCGCCGTTTGAATAGCTGACGATGCCATAGGCAAAACAGGCAGAGCTTCCGGAGACATCGGTTATCGCCTTCGCCAGCCAGCCGCCAGTGCAGGACTCCGCCGTCGCCACGGCTTTGCCGGCATCGGAAAGCTGCTTGACCAGCGCCTCGGCCAATTCATAAATCGCTTCGTGATCAGCCATTCAGTACAGACTCATACAGGGCTATGTGTTTGTCCGCCATCGTATCTATCGAGAACTCTTTTTGCATCCGTTCTCGTCCGGCGTTACCCATTCGGGCCCTGAGACTCGCGTCATCAAGCAAGGTCGCGATGGAATCCCGGAGTTCCTCAACATTTTCCGGCGTGACGAGAATACCGGTTTTGCCGTCGACCACAGCTTCTACCAGGCCACCGGCTTTGAAGCCCACGACGGGCACTCCGGCCGCGGCCGCCTTCAGCGTAACGACGCCAAGACCTTCGGCCAGCGCCGGATGTACGAAAATATCAACGCATGACATGTAAGAGTCGAGGTCATCCCTGAACCCGGCAAACTGCACGGCATCACCGAGTTGCAGCGATGCAGCTTGTTCGCGCAGCTGATTGTTCAGGTAACCCTCACCAAAAATGATGGTTCTCAAATGAGGATGGCTGTGCCTCAATTCAGCAATAGCCTGAAGCAGGTAACGATGGCCCTTTCGCGGAATCAGCTGGCCTGCCGCGGCAATGACCAGTGCACCGTCCGGCAGCCCGAAAGCCGACCGGTAGGCGGCGCAGTCTGCGGGCGTCGCGAACTGCTCTGTGTCGACGGCGCTGCGAATAACCTCGATGCGCTCATCATCGACATCGCGCTCTCTGAGTACCGCGGCGATTGCATCGGATATCGCAATGATTTTCTTGAACGGCCGATATCGCAGCGCGGCCAGCAAGCGCATTTCCGTATTGTCCACGCGCCGCGATACCACCGCAGGCACATCGGCAATACTGGCAGCGAGCCCGCCGAGCATGTCTGCACCGCGCCGGCTGTGGCAATGCACAAGGTCCGGCTTCGAGGTTTGCAGATACTGCACCAGGCGGTAAGCGAACGGTAGGTCGAGATCCCCGGCGCAAAACAGGTTGCGAACCGGTATGCCGGCTGAGCGCGCCGCGGCATCGATTCCTGAATCCGGCGGGCAGACCAGCGTGCAGTCGTGGCCGCGCTCACGCAGCGCTGCAATGAGGTAGATCACCTGCTGGGGCCCGCCATAAAGATGGCGTCCTGTTTCGACATGCAGTATTTTCATATACCGAATCATACTGCAGGAGCTCGCCCGACGGGCAGCTCCAACAATAAGAATGAAAGCCGAAGTCACCTCCGTCCACACGCCCATGATGCGGCAGTACCTCGCCATTAAGGCCGAGTACCCGGATATGATCGTGCTCTATCGCATGGGCGACTTCTACGAGGTCTTCTACGACGACGCGAAGCGCGCCGCCAAACTCCTGGATATCACGCTCACTTCGCGCGGAAAATCGGGCGGTAACCCCATCCCGATGGCGGGTGTGCCTTACCACGCAGTGGAAGGCTACCTCGCCAAGCTGGTGCGCAAAGGAGAGTCAGTGGCTATCTGTGAACAGGTGGGCGACCCGGCCACCAGCAAGGGACCCGTTGCACGCAAGGTCACTCGCATCGTCACGCCTGGAACCCTCACGGACGAGGCATTGCTGGCCGAAAGTAAAGACAACCTCGTCGCAGCGGTATTTGCCCAGGACGACTGTATTGGCATAGCCTGGCTCGATCTCGCGGGCGGGCGATTCCGGCTAACCGAGGTTCCTGACCTTGAGGCACTCATGGGTGAGGTCGAACGATTGCAGCCTGCCGAGCTTATCGTTGACGAAGAGCAGCAGCTCGGCGACGCCTTAGGGAGGAACATTCGAGTCACTCGCCGGCCACCCTGGCATTTTGAGCTCGAAAGCGGCTCACGCCTGCTTTGCGCTCAATTTGGCACGCGCGACCTCAGCGGATTCGGATGCGAGTCTTTCCCTCGCGGCGTAGCTGCCGCCGGAGCGTTGCTGCAGTACGTAAACGATACGCAAAAAGCGTCATTGCCACACCTGCAGTCCATTTCCGTCGAGCGGCGCGAAGACGCCGTCATCATGGATGGCCCGACACGGCGCAATCTCGAACTTGAGGCATCACTGTCAGGCCATCATGAACTTACGCTGGCCGGCGTGCTGGATCACTGCCAGAGCCCGATGGGGTCACGGCTCCTGCGGCGCTGGATTCAACGCCCGTTGCGCGATCCCGCCGTTCTGAAAGGTCGCTACCAGGCCGTCGACTCGATATTAACGGCTGCAGCAACCGAAGCGCTGCAATCACGACTGCAAGGCATCGGCGACGTCGAACGCATTCTGTCACGTGTTGCCTTGCGCTCCGCACGACCGCGAGACCTGCGACAACTCGCAGAAGCCCTGTCTCGATTGCCGGATCTTCGCCGGCAACTATCCGCGCACGAGTCTCCACTGCTTGCAGATTTGCGTGAAACCATCGGTGAACATGGCAGGCAACATGAACTTCTGAATAAAGCCATCATCGACAACCCGCCGATGCTGATTCGTGACGGCGGTGTTATCGCAGACGGCTACGACGCGGAGCTTGATGACCTTCGCGCAATAGCGGCGAATGCAGACCAGTACTTGCTCGACCTCGAGCAAAGAGAGAAAGAGCGCACCGGAATAGCCTCGCTAAAGCTTGGCTACAACCGCGTGCACGGCTACTACATTGAAATAGGCCGCGGCCAGGCTGACAGGGCACCGGTCGAATACGTCCGCCGCCAAACGCTCAAGGCAGCTGAACGCTACATCACCCCCGAACTCAAAGAGTTTGAAGACAAAGTACTGGGTGCACGAGAGCGTTCGTTGTCGCGGGAGAAACTGCTCTACGAAGGGCTTATCGACTTGCTGCATGATGTCCTCGCCGAACTCCAGCTTACCGCCTCAGGTCTCGCTGAGCTGGACGTACTTACTTGCTTTGCCGAACGCGCCGCCGCTCTTGGGCTGACGCGGCCGGAGTTAAGTAGCGATCCCTGTATCGAAATCGAAGGTGGCCGACACCTGGTCGTCGAACAGGTGATCGATACACCGTTCGTTGCGAACGATCTGTCTCTGAATTCGGCACGACGTCTGTTGGTGATTACCGGCCCGAATATGGGCGGCAAGTCCACGTATATGCGGCAGACGGCACTCATCGCAATCCTGGCCCTGGTTGGCAGCTATGTCCCGGCCGACAAACTGCGCATTGGGCCCATCGATAGAATTTTCACCCGTATCGGCGCATCCGACGATCTCGCCGGCGGACGTTCAACGTTCATGGTCGAGATGACCGAGACCGCAACGATATTGCACAACGCCACCGAACAAAGCCTCGTGCTCATGGATGAAATAGGCCGTGGCACCAGCACTTTCGATGGTCTGTCGCTTGCATGGGCTGCCGCTCATTACATGGGCGCAACGGCCAACGCGTTCACAATGTTTGCGACACACTACTTTGAACTGACCGCTCTCGCGCAAGAACTGCCAGCGTGTAGCAACGTTCATCTTGATGCGACCGAGCACAATGGGCAACTGGTCTTCCTGCATGCCGTTAAACCCGGCCCGGCAAATCAGAGTTATGGATTGCAGGTCGCATCGCTGGCCGGCGTACCGCAAGAGGTCATCCGCCGGGCGAAAAACTATCTGCAGACACTTGAGTCGCAGCAGGCGGTACAAGCGAACAGTCCGCAGGCGCAACTAGCCCTCGTGGTTGCAGACGCTCAAGCTGACGATGAGTTGCGCGATGCCTTGGACGATCTCGACCCGGATGCCATGTCGCCGCGCGAGGCGTTGGCAGCTCTCTACAAGCTGAAAGACTGCTTGCGTAGCTAACGCCGCCGCTATTCTTCGCGCAGGAACTCGCCGCGCTTGAGGAATGCCGCAGCCTGGTCTGCTACATCACTCGAAACCAGGAGACCGCTGTGACTAACACGCATGCGGAGGTGGTCCCTGGCGCCTTCGAGATTTGTTTCTGAGACGGCAACCGTGCCGTCATACTCACCGTCGAAGTTGGCTATAAGCTTGCCGAACCCCAGCGGCAATGTTCCGGCAATAATGCCCACATCACGCCGCCTGCAAACGTGTGAGCCCCACTCGTTGGCCGCCTCGCCTACGACACCCGTGCGCAAAGAGTGGCCGATTATCTGTTGCGCCCAATCCTGCCGACTTAAGAAATCGGCGGCGCGGGAACCGGTAAGCGGCGAACCAAGACAAACAAGTCGACCCGGCACCGCCGCATCATCCTGGGCGAGCATCCGTAACGCGATAACACCGCCGAGGCTGTGGCCAATAAGATGAGTAGCTTCCAGACCTTCGGAGTGGATGAAGTCTGCAAGTTCCGCGGCATTTTCATCAAGCGTGCCGCGAACCGATGGGTAATCGAATAACAGCACGCGCATTCGGTGCTCTTTTTCAAGACGCCGTTTGAGCAGATACATGCTGACACCATACGACCACATGCCATGGACGCAGACGACGGTGTTGATGTTGGTCATTCAGTCCGCGGCGTGCGCAGTCGGATGCCGGCTTCCTTAAGTTGCTCGCCCGACACTTCGCCCGGGGCATTGGTCAGCGGGCAATGTGCTGACTGCGTTTTTGGAAATGCGATAACGTCGCGAATACTTTCCGCTCCTGCCATGAGCATGACGATGCGATCGAGGCCAAACGCGAGGCCGCCGTGTGGCGGGCAACCGTAATTCAGCGCTTGCAGCAGGAAGCCGAATTTTTCTTCGGCCTCATCTTCGCTGATGTCGAGCAATTCAAAGACTGCGGACTGCATGCTTTGATCGTGAATACGAACGGAACCGCCACCAATTTCCGAGCCGTTCAATACCATGTCGTAAGCCCGCGACAAAGCGTTACCCGGATCTGCTCTCAGCGCTTCGGCATCGTCCACAGACGGCGCCGTGAACGGATGATGCAATGCCATCCAACGCTTGTTCGCTGCGTCTCTCTCAAACATCGGGAAATCAACAACCCACATTGGTGCCCAGCCATCCGCAACGAGGCCTCTATCCTGGCCAACCTTCACACGCAGGGCGCCAAGGGCATCGTTAACGATATTTGTTTTGTCCGAGCCGAAGAAAATCAGATCTCCGCTTTTCGCACCCGTGCGTTCGATGATGCCGTTCACTACCTCGTCGGGCAGGAATTTGAGTATCGGCGACTGCAGACCATCGCGCCCAGCCGACACGTCGTTGACTTTGATGTACGCAAGGCCTCTTGCTCCGAAGCGAGCGACGTAAGCCGTGTAATCATCTATGACTCTGCGCGACAAATCGCTGCCACCGGGAACACACAGTGCCGCGACACGTCCGTCGGGATCATTGGCTGGCCCGGCGAAAACCTTGAATTCGACCGCACCCATCAGATCCGAGAGTTCGATGAGTTCAAGGTCGATGCGAAGATCTGGCTTGTCAGATCCATAACGCCGCATTGCATCGGCGTAACTCATGCGCGGGAATGGCGAAGGCAGGTCGACGTCCAGTACAACTTTGAAAACGTGGCGAATCAGGCCTTCCATTTCACCGGTAACGTCAGCTTCATCAACGAAGCTCATCTCGACATCAAGCTGCGTGAATTCTGGCTGGCGATCGGCGCGCAGATCTTCGTCGCGGAAGCAACGAACAATCTGGTAATAGCGGTCAAGTCCCGACATCATCAGGAGCTGTTTAAAGAGTTGCGGTGACTGCGGCAAAGCAAAAAATTTGCCCGGGTGGGTGCGACTCGGAACAACATAGTCACGCGCCCCTTCGGGCGTGGCACGAGTCAGCATCGGCGTCTCAACATCGACGAAGCCATCGCCGTCAAGAAATTCACGCATCGCCATGGTGACCTTATGCCGCAGGCGCAGGTTATTGAGCATCTCATCGCGCCGCAGATCCAGATAACGGTACTTCAGACGCAGCTCTTCATTCACCTGCTCGTCATGATGAAACGGCGGCGTTTCCGAGCGGTTCAGAACCGTTAGTTCGTTGGCGAGCACCTCGACCTGGCCGGTCGCCATATTCGGGTTCGTCGTGCCTTCCGGGCGCTGACGAACCAGGCCTTTAACGGCCAGCACGTATTCGCCACGGATACGTTCGGCTTCGGCAAAAATTTCAGGCCGGTCGGGGTCGAAAACGATCTGCAGCAAACCATCCCGATCGCGCAAATTAATGAAGATCACACCACCGTGGTCACGGCGCCTGTGCACCCATCCACAGACAGAAATATCCTGTCCAATCAACGATTCGTCAACTTGTCCGCAATAGTGGCTACGCATGGTGATTTCCGCGATGGGGCCCTGAAAAAAGAGGCGGAATGGTACGGTGTGGGCAACGAATATACAACTCGGGAATGCCGCTATTCGCCGTCGATATCAGGTATTTTCAAGGGTAGCTCGGCTGTCCGCTCTCTTGACCAGGTTGGCACGACGACACCCAGCGACATAATCAGCTTGACCGCTTCGTCGACCTCCATGTCGAGTTCAATCGTGTCTTTTTTCGGCACAATAATAATGAAACCCGACGTCGGATTCGGAGTGGTCGGAACGAAACAGCAGACCACATCCTCACCTGTGCGCCCCTGAATCTCGCCAACGTCCGATGCGGTTTGAAATGTCAGCGTGTACAGACCCTTGCGCGGGTATTCGACCAACAACACCTTGCTGAACGCATTGCCCGACTCCGAAAAGACTATTTCCGCAAAATTCTTGGCTGCCGAGTAGATCGAGCGGACGATCGGAATGCGCTCCATCAGGGATTCCCAACCGCCAACGATGCTGCGTCCAACAATGTTTGCTGCCAGCAGCCCGGTCACCAACAGCACGATGATGGTCAGAATGACACCAAGCCCCGGAATCGAGATACCGAGCCAGGCCTCGGGCAAAAAACGTTCCGGCACATACTTTAGCGACCGATCCATAAGCCCAATCAAAAATCGCAGCAAGATGTACGTAATACCAAGCGGCAACCACACCAGCAGACCTGCAACGAGATAACGACGAAGACGCTTCATCATGACTTTATCAGGCCTCGTTCGTCTTTTTGTCAGATGACTTCGTGCCGGCCTTGTCCTCGGATTTCTTTTCTTTTGCGGCTGCGGGCTCTTTGTCACCTGCGATATTGCGTTGGTTATCCTTCTTGAAGTCAGTCTCGTACCAGCCCTGCCCTTTCAATCGAAAACGCGGCGCTGTTATCAGCCGTTTCAGCGCCGGCTCCCCGCATGCCGGGCAATCGAGCAGAGGCTCGTCCGCGATCTTTTGCAGCGCGTCGAGCTTGTGTTCACATTTTTTGCAGGCATACGCGTAAATCGGCATGCATTGGCCTCCTTAAGGTCGGCGCATTATATGGCAATCCAACGGCATGCGCCCGTAATGCATTGCTACACGGCCGTCTAGCGAAGTAAAGCGAACCGCAGCGAGCCATGAGTGAAACGAGCATCGCGGGCGCAGGTCGTGTCACGAAAAGCTAAGCTGCGTTCTGGAATTCCAGGTGGTCGTCCTCCACTCCGATGTCAATGATGTCGCCCGGTTTGAACTTGCCCTGCAAGATCTCCTGCGCCAGCGGGTTCTCCACCTGCTGCTGGATTGCTCGTTTCAGGGGCCGCGCTCCATACACCGGGTCAAAACCAGCTTCCGCGAGCTTGTCACGTGCGGCATCGGAAAGGTTGATCTGCATATCCCGATCCGCAAGCCTGTCGTGCAGGTAGCCAAGTTGAATATCGACAATCAGCCGGATGTGCTCGCGGCTCAGCGGGTGGAATACCACAACGTCGTCGACGCGGTTGATGAACTCGGGGCGAAAGTGCGTTCCCACGACTTCCATGACGGCTGCCTTCATCTCGTCATAGTTATCCTCACCCGTCATCTCCTGGATCATCTGCGAACCCAGGTTGGATGTCATGACGATAACCGCATTACGAAAATCGACTGTACGTCCCTGGCCATCCGTAAGACGCCCGTCATCGAGAACCTGCAACAAAACGTTGAACACATCGGGATGTGCTTTCTCAACCTCGTCGAGGAGGATGACCGAGTACGGTCTGCGCCGCACAGCCTCCGTCAGGTAGCCGCCTTCTTCGTAGCCAACATATCCCGGCGGTGCGCCGATTAACCTCGCCACCGAATGCTTCTCCATGAATTCAGACATATCCAGCCGCACCATCGCGTCATCCGTGTCGAACATGAAGTTGGCGAGTGCCTTCGTCAGCTCGGTCTTGCCAACGCCTGTCGGCCCGAGGAATAGAAATGACCCGATCGGTCGTTTCGGATCCGACAAGCCGGCGCGCGACCTGCGAATTGCATTCGCGACAACCGTAACGGCTTCGTTCTGGCCGACAACGCGTTGCTGCACAACCGTTTCCATTTCAAGCAGCTTCTCTTTCTCACCCTCGAGCATTTTTGCCACGGGGATGCCGGTCCACTTGGAGACAATCTCAGCAACCTCTTCGTCAGTGACGTTGTTACGCAGCAGAGTTGTTTCCATATCTTCTGCGCGCACCGCATCTTCAAGCTGTTTCTCCAGCTCCGGTATCCGGCCATATTGCAGCTCGGACATGCGCGCGAGGTCATTGCCGCGATGTGCCGTTTCGAGCTCGAGTTTTGCACGCTCAAGTTCTTCCTTGAGGTGTGTCGTACCCTGCATTGCGGCTTTCTCTGCCTTCCATACTTCTTCGAGGTCCGCGAATTCCTTTTCGAGCTCTCCCAGTTGCGCCTCAAGATCCTGCAAGCGCTTGCGTGAAGCTTCGTCGGACTCTTTTTTGAGTGCCTCGCGTTCAATTTTGAGCTGAATAATGCGTCGTTCCAGTCTGTCCATCGCCTCGGGCTTCGAGTCGATCTCGATGCGGATGCGTGATGCCGCCTCGTCGATCAGGTCAATGGCCTTATCCGGGAGCTGGCGATCCGAGATATATCGATGCGACAGCGTTGCCGCAGCAACGATCGCCGGATCCGTTATTTCCACTCCGTGATGCACCTCGTAACGCTCCTTCAGGCCGCGAAGAATTGCGATCGTGTCTTCGACCGTCGGCTCGTTTATGAGGACTTTTTGGAAGCGTCGTTCGAGCGCAGCGTCTTTTTCGAGATACTTGCGATACTCGTCAAGTGTCGTTGCGCCAACGCAGTGAAGCTCACCGCGTGCCAATGCCGGCTTGAGCATGTTGCCCGCATCCATCGATCCTTCGGCCTTGCCGGCACCAACCACGGTATGTAATTCGTCGATAAATAGAATGATCTGACCTTCCTGTTTCGAAAGGTCACTTAGCACTGCCTTGAGGCGCTCTTCGAATTCGCCGCGGAATTTCGCGCCCGCAATCAGGGAGCCCATGTCGAGTGACAGAATTCGCTTGTTACGCAAACCTTCGGGAACCTCGTTGTTAACGATGCGTTGCGCGAGTCCTTCAATGATTGCTGTCTTGCCGACGCCGGGCTCGCCGATAAGAACCGGGTTATTCTTGGTGCGACGTTGCAGGATCTGGATCGTGCGACGAATCTCATCGTCTCGCCCAATGATCGGGTCAAGCTTGCCCTGCTCGGCCCGCTCGGTCAGGTCGATCGTGTATTTCTCGAGCGCCTGTCTTGCGTCCTCGGCGTTCGGATCATTGACCTGTTGTCCACCGCGCAGCTCGTCAATAGCCTTTTCGACCGCGCCCCGCACGGCTCCGGTCTGTGTCATCACCGCCAGTAGCGGCGACTTTTCATCCATGGCGGCAAGCGCGAACAACTCGCTCGAGATGTACTGGTCATCGCGCTTCTGCGCCAGCTTATCGGTAATATTGAACAGCCTGCTCAGCTCGTTGCTGATATGCACCTCGCCACCAGCGCCCTCTACCTTGGCCAGTCGATCGACTGCATCACCCAGCTGGGAGCGCAGCAGGTTGACGTTCACACCCGCTTTTGTGAGCAGACCACGAACCGCACCGCCTTCCTGGTCGAGAAGCGCAACCATAACGTGTGCAGGCTCAATAAACTGGTGGTCCTGGCCAACGGCGAGCGACTGCGCCTCCGCAAGCGCCATTTGAAACTTGCTTGTCAATTTGTCCAAACGCATAAGAAACCCTCTTACCGGTCGTCCGGCATTAGCAACTCACTCTAAAGTGAAGTCTGCAGCCGGTTTTTCAAGACCGAAATATAAAGCTCAACATTCGACCAGTGTCGCCGTCACGGCGGTAAGAGTAGAAGCGCTGGGGGTCATTGACGGTGCACAGGCCGCCACCAAAGGCGCGAAGGACGCCACGCCTGCGCAGCCTGGCACGCGCCAGGCCGAACAGATCGGCTTGCAGGCGGCCTCTCTCATTGACCTGGAAAAAGGCCTCAATCCGCCCCAATTCGCCGAAACTATCGCGAACCTCGGTTCCAACCTCAAACGCGGCCTGGGAAATGGCCGGCCCGAACCACGCAATCAGGTTCCCGGCCGGTGTATTCATCTCATCCAGCGTGGCCTCGACGATTCCCGCCGCCAGGCCACGCCATCCGGCGTGAATCGCCGCAATCTCCTGGCCGTCCAACGAACACAGCAGTATCGGCAGGCAGTCAGCCGTGCGCACAACGCATATATCGCCCGAGCGGTCGGCAATAACTGCATCGGCCTCCGGCGCGGCCTGGTCGAACTCCGGCGAACCTATACGAACGGCGCGCGCGCCGTGTACCTGGTTGAGGAGCCGGGGCTCGGCGGGCAGAGCGAACTCACTGCCTTTGAGTGTCGTGCCTGCAATGATGCCGGGCGGCGCTGGCCAGTCCGCACAAAGCCATTTATCGCTCAAGGCAGTCCTTCCTCATGACGGAGAGCAGCTTTTGGAAGTCGGCCGGTGGCTCGACTTCAAATTTGAGCGACTCGCCACTTTCCGGGTGGCAGAATTCCAGCAGCGTCGCGTGCAGCGCCTGGCGGCGGAAGCCGCGCAATTCTCCAATGAGCTCTTCGCTCGCGCCCGATGGCAAAGCGAGGCGCCCGCCATAGACCGGATCGCCAACCAGGGCATGACGACGGTGCGCAAAATGAACCCTGATCTGATGGGTTCGACCGGTTTCGAGCTTCACCCTGATAAAGGTATGCGCAGCGAAGCGCTCGATCACCGTGTAATGCGTGACGGCAGGCTTGCCATCATCACGAATACACATACGCTTGCGGTCGACCCGGTGGCGACCTATCGCCGCGTCAATGGTCCCGCCTCCGGTAAGAACCCCATTGCAAACCGCCAGGTAGAAACGCGAAATATCCCTGTCCGCCAGTTGTCGAACCAGCGCGGTGTGCGCGGCCAGCGTTTTGGCGATCAACAATAAGCCGCTCGTGTCTTTGTCCAGTCGATGAATTATGCCCGCGCGTGGCACTTCCTCCAGCTTCGGGGCGTGGTGCAGCAGGCCGTTCATCAGGGTGCCACGATAATTGCCGGCTCCCGGGTGCACGACCAGGCCTGCCGGCTTGTTGATGACGATAAGCGCCTCGTCTTCAAACACGATATTCAACTTTATCGGCTCTGGCTCAGCCTTGACCTCAATTTCAGGCTCTACCTGCAAAGTAACAGTCTCGCCCCCCTGCACGGGATCGCGCGGTCGGGGACTGAAACCATCCACCTGAATCGAACCGGCCAGCAGCCATGCCTTCAACCGGCTGCGCGAATATTCAGGAAACAACTCGGCCAGGGCCTTGTCCAACCTTTGGCCGGCACACTCGACGGGAATTGTCCTGATTGTCTTTTCTGCATTCATCGCGGCACCAAGTCTACGGTATACTCGCCGGCTTGGCCGACTCTGAGTACGGCGAATTTACACATTGTTGGGCAGATATGACCCTTGGAAACAGAATGAACATGACTTTTTTCATCGACGACAGGATCAAGCGCCTGGTAGCGTGCGCGCGAATTGTCGCCGTGCTTGTTGCAGTGAGCATCGCCGCAGGTTGCGCAGGCAACGATGAGCAGGATGCTACGCTGGCTGGTAGCCTCGTCGAGTCGTACGAGGAGGCGAAGCAAGCCGTCGCAAATGGAAATTATCGGCGGGGTGTTCAGATTTTCGAGGCGATACAGGCGCGTTTTCCATTCAGCGATATCAGCCGGCAGGTGCAGTTGGATCTGATTTTCGCCTACTACAAAGCCGGGCAAAAAGAACAAGCAGTGGAAGCCGCTGATACGTTTATGCGCGAGAACCCCATTCATCCGAACGTGGATTACGCGCTCTACATCAGAGCTCTGGCTTATTTTGAGGATGAAGCAGGCTTTCTCGAACGGCGCTTCAAGAAGGACATCGATCTGCGCCCACCGAAAGACGCGGATCTCGCATACTCATCTCTACGTCGCCTTATCGATCGATACCCGGCGAGCGAATATGCCGCAGACGCCGAGCAGCGCCTGATTTACCTGAAGAACCGTCTTGCCGCATACGAAAACAACGTCGCGGATTACTACCTGCGCCGTGGTGCCTACGTGGCCGCGCTTAACAGAGCCAAGAGTGCGCTCGAAGAATATAACGGCGTCGAGATGAACGAAGAATCGCTCAGAATAATGGCAGCGGCATACGAGAAACTCGGCATGACCGATCTCGCGGCCGACACTCGACGAGTGCTGTCACTGAACTTCCCGGGCGGCAGCTAGCCTGGAAAGCGATAACCCGACGTAATCGGATAGCGCCAATCGCGCCCGAATGCCCGGCTACTGATGCGAATACCAGGCGGTGCCTGACGGCGCTTGTACTCATTGCGTTTCACCATCTCAAGTACTCGAATAACGACATCTCGATCGAAGCCACGCTGTGCAATCTGATCGACCGACAGATCTTTTTCGATAAATGATTCAAGGATTGCATCAAGAATGTCATATGGCGGCAATGAATCGCTGTCTTTTTGACCTGGTCGCAACTCGGCAGAGGGTTCGCGCGTGATCACGCGCTCCGGGATGGTGTCCCCGATACTGTTGCGATACCGCGCCAGACGGTATACAAGCGTCTTGCTACAGTCTTTGATCGGCGCAAATCCACCCGCCATATCGCCGTACAGCGTCGCGTAGCCAACGGCCATTTCGCTCTTGTTGCCAGTAGTTAGCAACATCCTGCCCGTTTTATTTGATATCGCCATGAGCAACAGGCCGCGGCATCGAGCCTGAATGTTCTCTTCCGTAACGTCCTCGTCGCGACCTGCAAATAAAGGTGCCAGTTGCGCAACCGTCGCGTCGTAAATCGGCGCAATTGGAATGACGTCGTATTGCACGCCGAGCATGTGCGCCTGTTTGGCGGCGTCTTCCTGGCTAATCGTCGCGGTGTACCGAAATGGCATCATAACCGCCCGAACCCTGTCAGAGCCCAACGCATCGCATGCGATGGACAAAACCAGTGCCGAATCGATGCCGCCCGACAGGCCGATAATCACACCGGGAAAGCCATGTTTGCCGACATAGTCGCGCGTTCCGCAAACCAGTGCGCGATACACGGTCTGTTCGGTCGGCATGAATTCCGTCACTGTTGCAGGCTCTATCTCGATGCCGCTTGCGCTTGCAGACAAGGCAACCTGGTGCAGTCCTTCGTCGAAAGCCGGAGCACGAAAGTCGACTTCGCCGTCAGCGCCCATTGCAAATGAACCGCCGTCAAAAACAAGTTCATCCTGACCGCCGACCATGTTCAGGTAGAGAACCGGAATACGGGACTCGGCGATTCTGGAGCGCACAACCTGCTCGCGTTTGTCTTGCGTATTCAATTCGAAAGGCGAGCCGTTGATCGCGATGACACACTCGGCCCCGGCACTTCGTGCGGCAGCGATCGGCCCTGGCTGCCAGACGTCTTCACAAATTGTCAGCCCGACTGCGATGCCTTTGAAACGAAAAACCGCAGCTTCTGTGCCCGCCGTAAAATAACGCTTCTCATCGAATACGCGATAGTTCGGCAGAAGGCTCTTGCGGTAGCTGCAAAGAATTTCGCCGTCTGAGAACACTGCACAACTGTTGTAGATTTTATCGTCGACGTATTCGGGGAAGCCGATGAGCACAGCAATGCCCTTAACGGCCTCGCGAATGTCGGCCACGGCCTGCTCAGTACGATTTCTCAAACCGGCATGCAGCAAAAGGTCTTCGGGTGGATAGCCGCAAACGCTTAGCTCAGGAAAGACGACGAGATCGGCCTGCAGCTCATCGCGCGCGCGTACCGCATAGTCAAGAATCTTCGCTGTATTACCGGAGACATCACCGACGGCGAGGTCAACCTGCGCCAGAGCGACTTTGACTTTGCTATTCATGGCGCTACTGCCGCCTCGCGGATCGGTTTAGTTGCTGAGAACCTCCAGCATCTTGCTGCCAAGCTCAGCAGGCGACCTGACCGTGGCTACCCCGGCCGCATCGAGCGCCTTGAACTTGTCTGCTGCAGTTCCCTTACCTCCCGCAACGATAGCACCTGCATGTCCCATGCGCTTGCCCGGCGGCGCCGTGACACCCGCTATGTAAGCCACAACGGGCTTGCTCACGTTGGATTGAATGAACTCAGCGGCGGCCTCTTCGTCCGTACCGCCGATTTCGCCAACCATAATGATGCCGTCAGTCTCCGGATCGGCCTCGAACAATTCCAGGCAATCTATAAAATCCACGCCGCGAACCGGGTCGCCGCCAATGCCAATGCAGGTTGTTTGCCCGAGATCATTGACTGTCGTTTGATAAACCGCTTCGTAGGTAAGCGTCCCGGATCTCGAGACAACGCCGATGCGACCAGGCTTGTGAATAAAACCAGGCATGATGCCAATTTTGCATTGCTCCGGCGTAATGATGCCCGGGCAATTTGGGCCGATCAGCCGACAGTCATAGTCACGCAGGGCCGACTTGACGCGAACCATATCCATAATCGGAACGCCTTCGGTAATGCAGACGACGAGCTTCACGCCGGAATCCGCTGCTTCCAGGATCGCGTCCGCAGCGAACGGTGGCGGCACGTAGATCATGCTGACATCAGCTCCGGTTTCGCGAACTGCATCCCGCATGGTGTTAAAGACTGGCACGCCAATATGCTCGCTGCCGCCCTTACCCGGCGTAACACCAGCGACAACCTGCGTGCCATAGTCGATGCATTGCTCGGTGTGAAATGTGCCCTGGCTGCCGGTAATGCCCTGGCAAACGATCTTGCTGTCCCTGTTAACTAAAATACTCATTTGTCTTCTCGTCAGGCCGTTGCTGCGACGGCTTTCTTTGCAGCGTCTGTCAGATCTTCTGCCGCGATGATGTCGAGCCCGCTGTTAGCCAGCAGATCACGACCCTTGTTGACGTTGGTTCCTTCGAGGCGAACAACGACCGGTACCTCAACGCCTACTTCCTTGACTGCCGCGATGATGCCTTCGGCAATCAGGTCACAGCGCACGATACCGCCAAAGATATTGACCAAAATCGCGGCAACGTTCCTGTTGGATAGAACCAGCTTGAATGCCTCCGCAACACGCTCTTTCGTCGCTCCGCCGCCGACATCGAGGAAGTTTGCAGGCTCTCCGCCGTGCAACTTGATTAGATCCATTGTTGCCATGGCCAGGCCCGCACCGTTAACCATGCATGCAATATTGCCATCCAGGGAGACATAGTTGAGATCGTGTTCGGCCGCCTCGCGCTCCATGTCGTCCTCCTGACTCAGGTCGCGCATCGCCAGCAAGGCTGGCTGGCGGTACAAAGCGCTGCCGTCAATATTGATCTTCGCATCCAGCGCCAGGACATCACCGTCAGTGGTTGTAATCAGGGGGTTGACCTCGACAAGACTCGCGTCGCACTCCTGGTAGAGTTTGTAGAGACGCTTGATCAGATCGCCAAACTGGCGCATCTGTTGCTTGTTGAGGCCCAGACCGAAAGCCAGTTGCCGGGCCTGGTAATCCTGCAAACCTGCGTCGGGCGCTATCGCGATCGTGAATATTTTTTCCGGCGTCTCAGCTGCAACCTTTTCGATGTCCATACCACCGGCCGCCGATGCGATAAACGCAACTCGACTCACCTCACGATCGACCAGCATCGACAAGTACAGCTCGCGGTCGATTCCCGAGCCCTCCTCGACATAAACGATATTGACAGGCAGGCCTTCGGGACCCGACTGATGTGTCACCAGCCGAGTACCGAGCATGCCCTCAGCGTGTTCGCGGACTTCCTCGGCGCTTCGCGCCAGCTTGACGCCACCGGCTTTGCCGCGCCCTCCGGCGTGCACTTGTGCTTTTACAACCCAAAGCTCGCCGCCCAGTTTCTTTGCCGCAGCAACGGCCTCATCGGGGGTCTCGGCGGGAATGCCTTTGGGTACTGATATGCCGTAGTCGGCGAACAACCGTTTCGATTGGTATTCGTGGAGATTCATGGGGGCTTCAGTCAGTGGCGTGCAGCTTGCGGCACGAAATTTGGCGTATTTTGGATGAAAGTGGCAGTCGACGCAAAGCGGATTTCGCCGCAACCGTCCCGGCGTTCGTCTACAATCGGCGCAAGCCGAACAGCAGGTGGTCGATATTACGCAACAAGATGCAGAAAAACGGACGACGACGGATCTATTTGGCCGCCGGACTCTGCGCAGCAGTCGTGATGCTTTGCTACAGCGCGCAGCTGATGAACCGGATCTGGCTTGGCGCGTTCTTGCTACGTTAAATGCGTTCCGAATACTGATCTCGGTTGCTCTGCTAATCCTGTTTCAGGCCGGCGGCGAACCGCGTGTGTTCGGCAGCCTGTACCCCGCCGTGTTTCAGGTCACCACAGGTACGTACCTGGTTTTCGCAATTATTTCGGCGTTTTCGTTGCACCAGCGTTGGGTTGCGGCCAGCGTTCAGGCCATTACGCAGTCGCTTGTCGATATCGCAGTCATCGTTGTCCTGATGCACACGAGCGGCGGGATTGCGAGCGGGCTCGGTGGGCTCCTCGTCGTCTTCGTCGGTGCCGGAAGCCTGGTATTACCCATGCGTTTCCCAACCGTGCTGGCTGCAATCGCGACGTTTGCTATTTTGGGCGAACGCGCATTCTCGCAACTCGGTGGCGTCGCTACCGATCCGAATTACCCGGCAGCCGGAATTCTCAGTGCAATCATTTTTGCCATGGCGCTTGCCGCACGGCCGCTGGGCAAACACATACAGGCAAGTGAGGCGCTGGCACGCCAACGCGGCGTTGACCTGCGAAATTTGTCGGAGCTGAATGGCTACATCGTGCAGCATTTGCGCGAAAGCATCATCGTTATCGACCCCGAAAACAGGATTCGTCTCAGCAATGCATCAGCAGCACAGCTGCTTGGCGGCGCGCAATTGGAGCCCGGAGTGCCTTTGGTCAGGGCTTTCGAACCGCTGGCTAACTACATTCTGGACTGGAGATTCGATCCTGGACTTTCCGCCCACCCGGAATTCACGATTGTTAATGCGGGCCATAGTCTGCGCGTAACCGCCCATCTTGCGCCGCTGGGTACCGGTGGAGAACGCGATGGTCCGATCCTCATCTTTCTCGAGGATGCCAGCCTGATGAACGCACGTGTCCAGCAATCCAAGCTGGCATCCCTGGGTCGCCTGAGCGCAAGTATTGCCCATGAAATCCGTAATCCCGTCGGTGCCATGAGCCATGCCGCACAACTGTTGGCTGAATCCACCGCCATAGAAGACGCGGACAAGCGGCTCACAGAGATCATTCAGTCTCACTCCGATCGGGTCAGTCATATTATTGATAACGTTTTGCAATTATCGCGGCGAGAAACCAGCCGTCCGGAGCGTTTTGAGCTGAAAGCATGGCTTGATGACTTCGCTCAGGAGTTCGCGCGCACACTCGAACTCCAGGAAGGCCAATTATCAGTCGCGGAGGTTCCGGCGGATATCGAGGTTCGCATGGATACCAGCCACCTGCGGCAAGTGCTGTGGAACCTCTGCGACAATGCGGTCAAATATGCCAGCGAGACCGGTGGCATTCACGTTGAACTGCAGGTCGGTCGCATTCATAGCCAGGGGCGGCCCTATGTTGAGGTACTTGATCACGGTCTTGGCGTAGATCCTGCTACCGCAGAGAAAATGTTTGAACCGTTCTATACCGAACGCTCGGGAGGCACGGGACTGGGCCTTTACATTTCACGCGAACTCTGTGAGTTGAACCGGGCAACGCTCCTGTACCTTGACCGGCCCGGTGGAGGCAGTATCTTTCGCATTGTGTTTGCCGATCCGGATCGCTGGGATACAGAATAGACCATGGCCCAACCACTCGCACTTGTCATCGATGACGAACCGGATATCTGTGAATTATTGTCTTTGACCCTCGGGCGCATGGACATCCGCACCGAGACCGCGATGGATGTCGCCAGCGCGAAATCCTTTTTGCAGTCCCGTTCTTTCGACCTGTGCCTGACGGATATGCGCCTCCCGGACGGTGACGGGCTCGAACTCGTTGAGTGGATGCAGGTGAATGCGCCGAATGTTCCGGTCGCAGTGATCACCGCTCACGGCAACGTTGAAACCGCAGTGCAGGCGCTCAAGCTTGGCGCCTTTGATTTCATCTCGAAGCCACTGGATCTGAATTACCTCAGAAACATTGTCGAAAACGCACTGAAGGTTGATAGCAGCAGCGGGGGAAAAAGATCGCAATTGCTTGGCGACTCTGTACCCATGCGCGAATTGAGGGACATGGTCGACAAGGTTGCGCGCTCGCAGGCGCCGGTGCATATATCCGGCGAATCCGGCACGGGCAAGGAACTCGTTGCGCGCCTGATTCACGATAGCGGGCCCCGTGCGGAAGGTCGGTTTGTTCCCGTCAACTGCGGCGCAATTCCGGCAGA
>JAHEFG010000004.1:0-104013 GCA_024640305.1 Gammaproteobacteria bacterium | reverse complement strand
CGCTACAACAAGACCGCCGCAGCTAAGCTATTGGGCCTGTCGTTCCGCCAGTTGCGCTATCGAATCAAGAAACTCCAAATAGAGTGACAAATATTGTCACCTTGTGACAAATATCGCCCAAATGTCAGTGTGATCAAGCGATCCAGTGCGCCCCGAATTTCCACTGATAAACTATTTTTTTCTTTCATAACAGAGAGTTACAATCTTCCACCTAAACTTGGCACGGGGATTGCTTTTATACAAGCACTGGCGCTATTGCCGTATTTGAAATAAACGCACTACTCTGGAGATACACATGAAGAAGCAACAAGGTTTTACACTTATCGAACTGATGATCGTAGTTGCGATTATCGGCATTCTGGCTGCCATCGCTATTCCGGCTTACCAGGACTACACGATCCGCGCACAGGTTTCTGAAGGTTTGAACCTCGCTGGCGGTTCCAAGGTTGCAGTTACCGAGTTCTATCAGGACACGGGCGGTTTCCCGGCTGACAACGCTGAAGCTGGTGTTGAAGCAGCGGGTAACATCAATGGTAAGTACACGACGCAGGTTTTGATCGCTGGTGCAGCTATCACCGTTACATACGGTGGCGACGCCAACACGAACCTCGCTGGTGGAACGCTGACGCTTACTGCTACTGACAACGTTGGTGCTGTTGAGTGGGCTTGTACAGCCAGCTTCGCGAACAAGTGGCTGCCGGCCTCTTGCCGCACCTAAGACTTTGTTTAGGCTTTTTTGCCTAGGCTTTTTAAGAGTCAAGAAAGCCCCGGCCTGACCGGGGCTTTTTTTTTCAAAACGACAATGCCGTATCATTGCAGAGACCAGACGGCTCGGCGGAGCCGCCGGAGACGATAAATGAACAAGCACAACCAGGGCTTTACACTTATTGAGTTGATGATTGTCGTTGCTATCATCGGCATTCTCGCGAGCCTGGCCGTTTCCGCCTACCAGACCTATACGGTCCGCGCACAAATCTCTGAGGGCCTGGAAATGGCTTCCGGCGCAAAAGTACCCATCGTAGACGCCTTCACGAACGACGGCGTAGCACCAGCCGATCGTGCAGCAGCCGGCATGTCAGCTGACCCAACAGATACGAGTGGCAGCTACGTCAGCCAGGTAAACATCGTCAATGGCCGGGTCGACATCACATTTAGTGGACCGCGAGCTCATCAGGCCATAATCGGCCAGACCTTATCGCTAACCCCCTATGTCACACCCGGAAATACCGTTATCTGGCGCTGCGGCAATGTCGGAGTGCCGGGCGGCGCCTTGCTGCCGGGCGGCGCCAACCACCTGCCTGCGACGGTAGAACCGCGCTATCTTCCGAGTAGCTGTCGCTAGCAAAACCTTTACTAAATGGCGAAATGTTCGATTTTTTGTCATTTGACTTAATGAAATTCCACATTTGTGATGGGGCGCACAAAATCGAGTTGATCCGTGCACTTAGATCAGTGAGACTGTGATGCTCATATTCACAATCAGACACCGGCGTTCTTATGGCGGTAACGGCATCACAAAATAACCTTGCGGGGCTGCCCAGGCGGCTTGTACAGGATGGGATCGTCTCCGAGGAAAAGCTCCTGGAGGCCAGTGATGCCGCGAAGAAAGAAAGACTGCCGCTGGTTGCCTATCTCGTTAACGAAGACCTGGCGGACGCCCGTGCAATTGCTGTCGCGGCATCCCACGAGTTTGGCGTTCCCCTGCTTAACCTCGACGCGGTCGAAATCGACCTCGATGTCGTACGCTCTGTCGATCAGAAGCTCATTAACAAGCATCGCGTCCTGCCGCTGGTCAAACGCGGGCAGCGATTATTTCTGGGCATATCAGACCCGACCAACCTGCAGGCCATCGACGATATCAAGTTCCAGACGAGCCTGCGAATCGATCCTGTTGTTATCGAGCAGGACAAGCTCGAGGAACAAATTGTCAAGGCGATCGAAGCCGTCGATACCAGCATGTCCGGTATGGAGGACGATGATTTCGATCTCGAGAACCTCGACGTCTCCGGCGATACAGAAGATGATGAAGACGATCGTCGCGACGATGTCGAAGATGCGCCGGTGGTTCGCTTTGTTAACAAGATATTGCTGGACGCGATTAAGAGGGGCGCGTCGGACGTCCACTTCGAACCCTATGAAAAGATATTCCGCGTCAGGACGCGCCTCGACGGCGTCCTCTCCGAAGTTGCAACTCCACCGGTTTTGCTCGCGAACAAGGTTTGCGCCCGCCTGAAGGTCATGTCACGCATGGATATCGCCGAGCGGCGTGTACCGCAGGACGGCCGCATCAAGATGCGTCTGTCCAAGAATCGGGCTATCGATTTTCGCGTCAACACCTGTCCAACACTGTTCGGCGAGAAGATCGTATTGCGTATCCTCGACCCCTCCAGCGCCAAACTTGGCATCGAGATGCTCGGTTACGAAGATCACCAGCGGGAGATGTATGAGAAACATCTGAACAAGCCCTATGGCATGATCCTGGTAACCGGGCCAACCGGCTCCGGTAAGACCGTATCGCTGTATACGGGCCTGAATATCCTGAATACCGAAGACCGCAATATCTCCACGGCCGAAGATCCGGCAGAAATTAACCTCCCGGGCATCAACCAGGTCAATGTAAATCCCAAAGTCGGCCTGACATTTGCGTCGGCGCTAAAAGCGTTTCTGCGCCAGGATCCAGACATCATCATGGTAGGTGAGATACGAGACCTCGAGACGGCGGAGATTGCGATCAAGGCCGCGCAAACAGGTCACCTGGTTCTCTCGACATTGCATACCAATGATGCTCCACGAACCCTGACACGACTCGTCGACATGGGCGTAAAACCTTATGCGATCGCGACCTCGGTCAGCCTGATCATTGCACAGCGCCTGGCGAGACGACTTTGTGACAACTGCAAGGAAACGAAAGACATTCCCCGCGAAGCGCTCGAGAAAGAAGGTTTCGAAGCAGAAGATCTCGATGCAGGACTCACGATTTTCGGGCCAAAAGGCTGCAAGAACTGCAACGATGGCTACAAAGGGCGGCTGGGTATCTTCCAGGTTATGGAAGTTTCCGAGGCCATGGGCCGAATCATAATGGAAGGCGGCAACGCCATGCAGATCGCTGACCAGGCGGCAATTGAGGGGGTTTACGATTTACGACGTGCGGGATTGAACAAAGTCAAGGAAGGGGTTACCAGCCTTGAAGAGGTCAATCGCGTTACAATTGAGTAGGTTTTTACTTCGTTTTATGGGCAAACGACATGGCTGAAACAGCAGTTGCAAGTACCGTCCCTTTTGTTTGGGAAGGTACAGACAGAAAGGGCAAGAAGATCAAGGGCAAGAGTATGGCCGCCAACGAGGCCGCCGTGCGCGCCGACTTGCGCCGTCAAGGCGTTGTGCCCAGCCGCATCAAGAAACAAAGCCAGGGACTATTCTCTGGTGGCGGCACAATTACCCCGGGCGATATCGCGATATTCATGCGCCAACTCTCCACCATGCTGGCCGCCGGTATTCCCCTGGTGCAATCATTCGAAATCGTCGGCAATGGCCACGAAAACGCGGCGATGCAAAAACTCATTTTGTCGATCAAGGCTGATGTTGAGGGCGGTAGCGCGTTGGCCGAGTCACTGGCCAAACACCCGCTGTATTTTGACGACCTCGTTATTAACCTCGTTGAAGCCGGCGAACAGGCCGGTGCACTCGAGGCTCTGCTCGACAAGATTGCGACCTACAAAGAAAAGACAGAGGCACTGAAAAAGAAAATCAAGAAGGCGCTGACTTACCCTGGCGCCGTTTTGGCGGTCGCCTTTGTTGTTACTACCATTCTCCTGATTTTCGTAATTCCTGCGTTCGAAGACCTGTTTAAGGGTTTCGGTGCCGACCTGCCGACATTTACACGTAAGGTCATTGACCTCTCCATTTTTGTCCGGGAAAAAGGCTTTTTCCTGGCAGCCCTCATCGGCGGTTCAGTGTTCGCGTTTTTGTACTTCAAAAAGCGCTCGAAGAAAATGCGCCATTATCTCGACCGCATGATGTTGAAAGCGCCGATCATCGGCCCGATCCTCGAGAAAGCGGCCATTGCCCGCTATTCGCGTACCCTCGCGACGATGTTCGCTGCTGGCGTACCACTGGTTGAGGCACTCGAATCTGTTGCTGGCGCGACCGGCAACATCGTTTATGAGATTGGTGTACTGGAAATGCGCGATGAAGTCGCAACAGGACTGCGCCTGCAGCAGGCCATGGAAAATACTGACCTGTTCCCGAATATGGTGATCCAGATGATCGCCGTCGGCGAAGAGTCCGGCTCCCTTGACGAAATGTCGTCAAAAGTGGCGGATTTCTACGAGGAAGATGTCGACAACGCTGTCGATAACCTGTCGAGCCTGCTTGAGCCACTGATCATGTCGATTCTCGGCGTGCTTGTCGGTGGCCTTGTCGTGGCCATGTACCTGCCAATTTTCAAGATGGGCGCCGTTATCTAACGGGCGACCGACACGTTTGCAATAGAACGGCGTCCGGGGGAAACTCCGGACGCCGTTTTCTTTTGAAGGACGAGAACAAAAATGGCTGAACTGTTTACACAGGCTCCCGTGGTTTTTATCGCCGTTGCGTTCGCCTTTGCGTTGCTGATTGGCAGCTTTCTTAATGTCGTCATCTACAGGCTGCCATTGATGATGCAGCGTGACTGGCGCGAGCAATGTGACGAACTGTCCAAAGAACCGGCGCCCGACTTGCCAGAAGGAAAATTCAATCTCGTTGTGCCGCGCTCACGTTGCCCGTCCTGCGGCGCAGCCATCAAAGCCTGGCAGAATATCCCGGTATTGAGTTACCTGTTGCTCGGCGCGCAATGCTCGAACTGCCAGAAGTCGATCTCGGTTCGCTACCCGCTGGTTGAAACCATGACGGCGATTCTCGCTGCAGTATGTGCCTGGCATTTTGGATTTGGCTGGGAAGCCCTGATGGCAATCGGGCTGAGTTTTGCTCTTGTGGCAATAAGCCTGATCGATACCGACCACCAGATCATCCCCGATTCGATAGTAATACCATTGATGTGGATCGGCTTGATCATGAGCTTGTTCCACCCGCTCGCCGGCACCGGTACGCTGTTTATTGCACCTCAGGACGCGATAGTTGGCGCTGTAGCCGGTTATCTCAGCCTCTGGAGCGTCTACCAGCTGTTCAAGCTCGTTACGGGCAAGGAGGGCATGGGTTACGGCGACTTCAAATTGCTGGCGGCCCTCGGCGCGTGGCTCGGTTGGCAGGCTTTGCCAACGATCATCCTGATGTCTGCGGTTGTCGGGGCGATAATTGGTATAGCACTTATCGTTTTTCGTGGTCGTGACCGGCAAATTCCGATTCCGTTCGGCCCATACCTGGCCGCCGCTGGCTGGATTACGATGCTGTGGGGCGAGACCATAAAAAATGCCTATCTGGACATGTTTCTCTAAGTGACAGCTGACAAGCCGAACAAGGCCGTCACGCCTCTTCGTGTAGGGCTCACTGGCGGTATCGCCAGCGGCAAATCGACGGTAGCTGATATGTTCGCCGAGCTCGGGGCTACCGTAATTGATACCGACGTAATCGCTCGCGAGGTCGTGATGCCCGGTCAGCCGGCCCTCAACGAGATCAGAGACGCCTTTGGCGATGAGTTCATCCGTGAAGATGGCACACTCGATCGAGCCGCTCTGCGGCGGCTCATTTTTAGTGACGAGACGGCGCGCTCGAATCTCGAAGCCATCGTACACCCGAGGATCGGTGCGGAGACCGTTCGACAGGCGACCGAGGCTGGCGGCCCGTATCAGATCATTGTGGTACCGCTGCTGACGGGATCCCCGCTCAGAAAATTTGTTGATCGCATTGTCGTGGTTGATTGCGACGAAGATGCCCAGATGCGCCGCCTGCTCGAGCGCGACACCGAATCTGCAGCTCAGGCGCGGCGTATTCTCGCCTCCCAGGCAACCCGGGAAGAACGTCTGGCCATTGCGGATGATGTTATCAGCAACGATGGCGACTTCGAATCAACTGCAACGCAGGTAGCGGCTCTGCACCAAGCCTACCTTGCTCTGCAACGGCCGAAAGGCGCAGAATAGCGCGATGGCTAAACCCGCAGCTAATATCGCCGCCCGATCAAACCACGGTATTGCGGCTCACTACGAGCAGCCTATCTCGGAGCGCATGCGGACTTTCATGCGCCTCGAGTTCCTTTACCAACAGTTGCTCTACAACAGCGAACTCGACAGCAGCTGGGCAACGCGCGCCACAATAGCCGGCTTACACGAAATTATGGCGATTTTGTCCCGCGGCGACGTTCGCAGCGAGGTGCATAAGGAACTTGACCACCATTTGGATGTGCTGCAGCGCTACAAGAGCCAGCCTGGCGTGGATTCCAGGCGTCTTGATACCTTGGTTAGCAACCTCCTTGAGAGTCGCGCGGAGATCGATGGCGTCGGTACACAATATCTGCAGCCACTGAAAGAGTCGGACTTTCTCAATGCCATCAAGAACCGTAGTGCGATTCCGGGCGGCACCTGCGAATTTGACTTGCCCGAGTATAACCACTGGCTGCGCCAGGCTTTTGACAGACGACAGCAGGACTTGTTGAAGTGGGTTGGTGTAATCCGCCCGTTGTGCGACGCGGTGACCGAAGTTCTTTGGATAATTCGCGAGAGCGCCCAGCCAGTCGACAAGGTTGCGATCAACGGTATGTACCAACACAACATGCAGAAAGATTCGCACTGCCGCCTGCTGCGCATCAACCTGCCGGATGAAAGCACCCTGTATCCGGAAATCAGCGGCAGCCAACACCGCTTTACAGTGCGTTTTCTCGAATGGTCCACTATTGACAGCCGCGCGGTGCAAACCGGCCACGACGTGCCGTTTCAGCTCAGTATCTGCTAAGCCCGCAACGCCTCGAGCACCGGCACATCGGCCGGCAGAAGTATCTCGGGATCGAGATCCGACGGCAGCACCCACCGTAAACCCTGGCCTTCGAGCCCGGCCGGCGCGCCATTCCAGCTTGTAACAAAGAAAAACTCGATATCAACAATGCGGTCTGGATATTCGTGGTGGAGGTTCATAAATGGCCGGCTCATGGCCACCTCGATACCGAGCTCTTCAGCAAGCTCTCGAACGAGTGCCTGGGTCGGCGTTTCACCGTCCGCAATTTTGCCGCCTGGAAATTCCCAAAGCCCGTCGAAAGGACCGTCGCATATTCGTTCCGTAATAAGAATGCGGCCGGTCGAATCGCGCAGAATGCCTGCGGCGACGTGAAACCGGTTCATTGCGAGATCTGGTTCAACTCAACTTGCCGTGACACTGCTTGAACTTCTTGCCAGAACCGCATGGGCACGGTTCGTTGCGGCCGACCTTACGCCCGTCACGTACGAATGGCGCGATTGGCGCCGCAGCGGCTGCGCCTGGTCGCGGCTGTTGGCCCTGCGGCTCCTGACCGAGCGCCGATGCCTCCGCATGCTGGAACTTCAATGCCTCTGCTGCCCGTCGCCGCTCTTCGGTGTCATCAAGCTCTTCCTGACCCTGAATGCGAATGCGCGTCAGGATGCTTATTGTGTCGTGCTTGACCTGTTCCAGCATCGCGCCAAACATCTCGAATGCCTCACGCTTGTATTCCTGCTTTGGATTTTTCTGCGCGTACGAGCGCAGTCCGATACCCTGGCGCAAATGATCCATCGCGGCGAGGTGCTCCTTCCAGTGCTGATCCAGTTGCCGCAGCATCACCTGCTTTTCGACATTGCGCATCAGTTCGGCACCAATTTCGCCTTCTCGCTTTTTGTAGGCCTTGTTACTTTCCTCGACGCAACGCTCGAGAATACGTTCTTCGTTGAGCGTCTTGTCTTCCCGGATCCAGCGTGCAATGTCCAGCCCCAAGCCGAATTGCGACTCCAGTTCCTGTGACAGGCCGTCCGGATCCCATTGCTCCTCGAGGCTGTCCGGCGGGACATGCGAATGGACGACCATCTCAATGACCTCTTCGCGAATCGCAGCAACAGAGTCCTCGATTTCATCTGCAGCCATGAGCTCTGTACGCTGGTGATAGACCACCTTGCGCTGGTCGTTGGCCACATCATCGTATTCGAGCAGGTTCTTTCGAATATCGAAGTTGTGTGCCTCAACCTTGCGTTGTGCCCGCTCGATCTGGCGGGAAAGGAGTTTGCTTTCTATCGCCTCACCTTCGCGCATGCCGGCTCGCGACAAGAGCGATTTGGTACGATCCGGGTCGCCGAAAATGCGCATCAAAGTGTCTTCCATCGACAGGTAGAAACGGGATGAACCCGGATCACCCTGGCGACCTGAACGCCCCCTGAGCTGATTATCGATGCGGCGGGATTCGTGGCGCTCCGTACCAATGATGTGCAGACCGCCTGAGTCGATAACACTGGCATGGCGGGCATCCCAATCGGCTCGAACTGCCTCTTTGTCCGCGCCCTCACCGGCTGCGGCAATTTCTGCATCCAGGTTGCCACCGAGAACTATATCTGTGCCTCGACCGGCCATATTTGTTGCGATCGTAATCGCACCTGGACGACCCGCCTGCTGAACAACAATGGCTTCGCGCTCATGCTGTTTAGCATTCAGGACTTCGTGATCGATCTTTCTCGTGGTCAGAAGACCCGATAACAACTCCGAGGTTTCGATAGAGGTCGTACCAACCAGTACCGGTTGACCGCGTTCGCGGCAGTCCAGAATGTCCTCGATAATCGCGTCGAACTTGTCTTTTTGTGTCAGGTACACGAGGTCGGCGTGGTCAGCGCGAATCATGTCTCTGTGCGTCGGTATCACTACGACTTCAAGGCCATAAATCTGCTGGAATTCGAACGCCTCGGTATCTGCCGTACCAGTCATACCGGACAGGTTGTTGTAGAGCCTGAAGTAATTCTGAAAGGTGATAGATGCGACTGTCTGGTTCTCGTGCTTGATTGACACGCCTTCTTTCGCTTCGATAGCCTGGTGCAGGCCGTCGGACCAGCGTCGCCCCGGCATTGTGCGGCCGGTGAATTCGTCGACTATGACCACCTCGCCATTGTTGACGATGTAATCCACGTCCTTGTGAAAAATAACATGGGCGCGAAGCGCTGCGTTGAGGTGATGCAGCAGCTTTATGTTGCCCGCATCATAGAGGCTTTCACCTTCCGCAAGGAGACCAGCCGCCGACATCAGCGATTCAATTTTCTGGTGGCCATCTTCAGTCACATGCGCCTGCTTGGCCTTTTCATCCGTCGTGTAATCACCGCGGTGTGCAAGCTTGCAGGCGGCTACCTTACTGCTGTCATCGACCAGTACCACGTCCGCTTGCCGCGCTTCGCCGATTTCAATCGCCGCATCAAGGCTCATTACGTCGGTCTGCTCGCCGTCCGCGCCGTCGACCTTGACAGCCTTGCCGTGCTCATCAACAAGCGTGAGCTTCTTTACGAATATGTCGTGATTGGTCGGCGCTTCGGTTTCTATGTGTTCATTGAGCTTCGGGATGAGCTTGTTGATTTGCGAGTACAGGTCCGTGCTCGCTTCAGCCGGACCGGAGATAATCAACGGAGTACGAGCCTCATCGATCAGAATCGAGTCAACCTCGTCGACAATCGCGAAGTTCAAATCACGCAGTACCTTGTCCTCCATCGAGAACGCCAGGTTGTCGCGCAGGTAATCGAAGCCCAACTCGTTATTGGTCGCGTAAGTAATATCGCTACTGTATGCCGCGCGTTTTTCTTCCTGGGTCTGGCCACTCCTCGACACGCCAACGGTGAGCCCAAGAAACTCATAAACCGGACGCATCCACTCGGCATCACGTTGTGCCAGATACTCGTTAACGGTGACGATATGAACGCCATCGCCGCTTATTGCGTTGAGATAGGCCGGCAGAGTGGCAACAAGTGTTTTACCTTCACCCGTGCGCATCTCGGCAATGTTGCCGTCGTGCAGAACCATGCCACCGACCAGTTGCACGTCGAATGCACGCATGCCCAAAGTTCGCACGCCTGCTTCCCGGGCTACAGCAAAGGCTTCGGGCAACAAATCCATGAGCGATGTGCCGTCTGCGTAACGCTGCCTGAGCTCAACCGTCTTGTCACGCAATGCGGCATCATCAAGCGCCTGCAATCCCTCTTCGAGGGAATTGATCTTGTTAACAGATTTTTTATATTGGCGCAGAAGTCGCTGGTTGCGACTGCCAAATATGCGCGTCAGAAAATTGGCCACGTGGGCTCCTGCAAGTGGTTCGATATCCGGCCCGACGGAAATGGGCAAGCAAAGCCCGCTATTCTATCTAAACTGGGAGCGGTCTCAATAACATTAATGGTCGCTCAGCAGACCTGGCAGGATGCGCCACGCTAGACTGGGGTGGTTTCCGGGTTCACAAGTCTCCCGGCAGATACTTCTCGCCGCAATAGTTCTATTTGGACGATTCGCGGATGAAGTTTACAGGATTAACCCGCTGGCCGTTCCTGAGCACCTCGAAGTGCAGATTCGGACCCGTCGCACGCCCTGATTTACCCATGAGCGCTACTGCCTGTCCCTTTTTGACCTCATCGCCGACAGCAACGAGGTTTTCCGAATTGTGCGCGTAGCGCGTCGAATAGCCATTGCCATGGTTCAGTTCAACCATTACGCCGTAGCCATAGCGATCAGCGGACCAGGTCACAACGCCATCACCCACCGCGACTACTTTGTCGCCGAGTTTGCCGGCAAAGTCCATGCCGGTGTGGTTGGCCGGCTTGCCTGTGAATGGGTCAGTGCGCTTGCCGAAATAGGAGGAAATCCAGCCCGAATTCACAGGACGACCTTGCGGGTAAACGCGGTCTTCCAGGTTTTGCCCCATCAGCACGTTTTCCAGCGCGCCGAGCTGAGCTTCACGACTATCCAGCTGATTGCCCAGTGATTGCATGGATTCCACAAGTTCCGGAACCGCGACGTTGGACCCTGTCGCAACCGGTTCTTCCGGGCCACCCAGAGCCGGCTCCGAGTCGAAATCGAACTCACCGTCTTCGATGTCTGCCATGTCGGTCAGACGACGCCCGAGGGCATCGAGGCGAATGATTCGGGCATTCATTTGCGCCACGCGAATTGCCAATGCATCCAGCGTGTCTTCATTACCCTGGCGGATGGTCTCGATGTTTTCGCGCTGCTGTTGCAGTTCATCAGTGACCTGCGCTACCTCCACTGCACTAAGACCTGAACCAGTTTGGCTCGAATACCAGTAACCACCGGCAAATCCCATGGCAGACACGAGCCCTGCGCACACGATGGCAACTGCGCCGGCCGAGATGCCGGACAAGTTGAGTTGCCTGGGCTTGCCAAAGCCCTTGCCGAAAATTACTACATTCATCGAATACGCCTCTGCTGCGATTGCGTCAATTCGCTATTATTTGTAGCGCTCTGCATTGCGAGGCAGGTAGTGTGCCATTTCTGGCATCCCGATTTTGTCGAAATCCTGCTCTCAAAATTCATTCCGGTAGCCCCGCTGCCTTAGGGTCATGCCCCTTAGACCGGTGGTTTTGCGCCCCCACCTTTCGGCGGGTTTGCCCTTGTCGAGAACGACAATATGCATAATGTCGGATTTTAATACAAGATAAGGCCTCACGAACGGTGACCTGGGTCGCCCCGGAACAGCCAAAATCGCCAACTACGTCACATTTCTATGTCAGTCAAAAGCCTCGAAAATCTGCTAAACCTCAAAGGGGACGGGGGCTTAGGTGACATTATCCAGCATGCCCGGGACATGGGCGAGCTCGTATCCGTGCTGCAGTCATGCCTTCCGGAGGACGAGGCGCAAAGCGTAGTAGCCGCTAATATTCGCGGCGATGGCGAACTTGTCGTTTTGGCAAGCTCACCGGCCTGGGCCGCCAAATTACGCTTCGCAGCCGAGTCGTTGATGACGGCAGCGCGGCAGACCGGCACCGAGGTCACTTCGTGCACCGTGCGCGTTAGCCGCAATTAAAAAAGTTTGTTGTTAAGCGTACGAGGGAGTCGCGTACGAGATAGGTGCCTTGCGAGAATCGTCGAAGGTAACTTCATCCCACGCCGAAGATTCCTGCAGCAATGCGCGCAGCAATTTGTTGTTGAGATCGTGGCCTGATTTGTAAGCGCGAAACTCCCCGATTACACAATGGCCGAGCAGGTAGACGTCGCCTATCGCATCGAGGATCTTGTGAATGACAAATTCGTTTGAGTAACGCAGGCCGTCTTCATTGAGAATTCGGTAATCATCGAGAACAATCGCGTTGTCCATGCTGCCGCCAAGAGTGAGGTTACGCTCCCGCAGAGCTTCGACATCACGCAGGAAACAAAAAGTCCGCGCTCGGCTGACCTCCTTCAAAAACGAGGTCGATGAAAAATCGATAGTGGCCTGTTGCTTGAGCTTATTGAATACGGGGTGATTGAAATACACCTCGAAGTTCACCTTGAAGCCGTTAAACGGAACAAGCTCCGCCCATTTATCACCATCTTCAACGCGAATCTTGCGTTTGATGCGAATAAACTTTTTAGCGGCATTTTGTTCTTCGATACCCGCCGATTGCAGCAGGAAGACGAAGGGACCTGCACTGCCATCCATGATAGGCACCTCAGGTGCAGACAAGTCGATGTGTATGTTGTCTATACCGAGACCCGCCAACGCCGACATCAGATGTTCGACGGTCGCAACTTTGACGCCGTCTTTAACCAGCGTCGTTCCGAGCATCGTCTCGCCGACCAGGTTGGCATCGGCTTTGATATCCACCGGTTGCTCGAGGTCAACACGACGAAACGTAATTCCGGAGTTCTCCGCAGCAGGGCGAAGCGTCATATAGACCTTGTCGCCGGTATGCAGACCCACGCCTGTCGCGTGGATAGTCGATTTTAGAGTTCGTTGTCGCAACATCGCGGGGAAGATTACCACAGGAGTCAAAACTCTCCAAGAATTCAATCTCTTAGAGGACTTCAGTCAGGTGAAATACTAAGTTACCGGTTCGGCGGGAAGGAAGATAGCCGGCTCGGATGATCCGAGCCGGCAATGCGGAGGTGGTCGTCTGACGTTGTTTACTGTCGTCAGTCGGCCTGCCGGCGCAGGAACGCCGGTATATCGAGTAACTCTTCCTGTAGCCCGGCATCTTCCAGGCCATCGCCGACGGCGCGTTTTCTTTGCACGGTCGGCTTATCCAAACCATGGTAATTCGGTTCGCTGGCCGCAGCTGCTGCAGGGCGACGCACAATGCGCATCGGTGACTCTGCATTGGAAGCACTGTGACCAAGTCCGGTTGCGACAACCGTCACACGGATCCTGTCAGTCATCTCCGGATCGATCACCGTACCGATAACCACTGTCGCGTCATCCGATGCAAATTCCTTGATCGTATTACCGACTTCCTGGAACTCACCGATCGACAGATCCATGCCAGCCGTAACATTGGCGAGAATTCCGTTGGCACCGGCAAGATTGATATCCTCAAGGAGCGGACTGGAGATAGCCGCTTCAGCCGCCTCTCGTGCGCGATCCTCACCTGACGACGTACCGGAGCCCATCATAGCCATGCCCATTTCAGCCATGACAGTCTTGACGTCGGCAAAGTCGACATTGATCAGGCCAGGACGCGTGATCAACTCTGCAATACCCTGCACTGCACCCTGCAACACCTCATTGGCTGAGCGGAACGCATCCAGCAATGTCGTTTCTCCTCCCAGAACGTTGAGCAGTTTCTCGTTGGGAATCGTAATTAACGAGTCAACGTGCTTGCCCAGTTCGGCAATGCCCTGGTCCGCAATACTCATGCGCTTGGCGCCTTCCATCTGGAAAGGCTTCGTGACAACCGCGACCGTCAGGATACCGAGCTCTTTGGCAACCTGTGCCACAACCGGCGTCGCGCCCGTGCCGGTACCACCGCCCATACCGGCCGTGATAAACAACATGTCGGCACCTTCGATGACTTCGAGTATCCGATCACGATCTTCCATAGCCGCCTGACGACCGATATCCGGATCGGCGCCAGCACCGAGACCTTTCGTAATATTGCAGCCAATCTGCAGCGCTGTCCTTACGCGGGCGCTGCTTAGCGCCTGCGCATCGGTATTAGCGCAGATAAAATCTACGCCTTCGATGCCTGCATCGACCATGTGAGCGACGGCATTGCCGCCGCCACCACCGACACCGATAACCTTTATGACAGCGCTTTGACTATGCGCATCCATTAATTCAAACATTGATGTTTCCTCCGCTGTAGACCTTTTGATGGGGCAAGCCCCGTTTGTAATACCCCGGCGATTGCATGCCGGATTTCCTAAAACTGTCCGCCAAACCAGGCTTTCATGCGCTTCCACACGTCGCCTGCATTGCCGCTGATTGCTGTTGCGCGCTTTGTTCGGCGCGTTAGATTTTCGAAGCCATAAAGAAGCAAGCCGACGCCCGTGGCGTGGATTGGATTACGCACGACGTCCATCAACCCTTCGACATACTGGGGCGCACCGAGCCGCACGGGCATGTGGAACACTTCCTCTGCCAGCTCGACGGCGCCTTCCATTTTGGCGCTACCACCTGTGATGATGATTCCCGCCGCAATCAACTCTTCGAAGCCGCTGCGCCGCAACTCATCGCGGATCAGCCCGAACAATTCTTCATAGCGGGGCTCAACGATTTCGGCCAGGGTCTGGCGCGCAAGTCGGCGCGGTGGCCTTTCGCCCACACTGGGTACTTCGATAGTCTCGTCCGGGTTCGCCAGTTGCGACAGTGCGCAGGCGTACTTGATCTTGATTTCTTCCGCGTACTGGGTCGGCGTTCTCATCGACACGGCGATGTCGTTGGTGACCTGGTCACCAGCGATAGGAATAACTGCCGTATGCTGGATTGCACCGCCAAGAAAGACCGCGAGATCGGTCGTGCCACCGCCAATATCAACGATGCAGGATCCGAGCTCTTTCTCGTCATCTGTAAGCACCGAGTAACTCGACGCCAGTTGTTCCAGGACGATGTCATCGACTTCGAGCCCACAACGTTGCACGCACTTGACGATGTTCTGTGCGGCACTTTCGGCACCCGTCACCATGTGAACCTTCGCCTCGAGTCGCACACCGGACATTCCAATTGGTTCACGAATACCTTCCTGGCTATCGATCAGGAACTCCTGTGGCAGGATGTGCAGGATTTTCTGGTCGGCGGGAATTGCGACGGCTCGTGCAGCGTCGATGACCCGATCGACATCACCAGCGCTCACTTCCTTGTCCCGAATCGCTACGATGCCGTGCGAGTTCAGGCTGCGGACATGGCTGCCGGCGATGCCTGTGTAGACGGAATGGATATCGCACCCGGCCATCAGCTCTGCCTCTTCAACCGCGCGCTGAATTGAGTGCACGGTCGACTCGATATTCACGACCACGCCTTTTTTCAAGCCGCGCGATGGGTGAGTGCCAATACCCACCACCTCGATGCCACCTTCGTCATTTATTTCGCCGACGATCGCAACGACTTTGGACGTGCCAATATCGAGCCCGACAATCAGATTCTTGTCCGTACGGTTGGACATTCAGTGAGTTCCTCTCAGGGCGAGCATTTTGTCGGCCCCTGCTTCGGGATCGGAGACCGGCGAGCGCGCACCGTTGCTCCAGCCAATCGTAAAACCGTTGCTGTAGCGCATATCGACATATTCGATTTCGGCCGCCCGGCTGGTGATGATGTCCGCAACGATGTCGAGAAACAGATCGGTGCGCTCATCGATATCGCGCCGGCCAAGTCGCACATCGACGCCGTTGAGCAATGTCATTCGCCACGCACCGCGCGGGTCGAGATGCACACTGCGCAAATCCAGGCCACGCGGGATAAGCTGGTCACGTACTTCGAGGTAGCGTGCGGCAACGTCCGCCGAGCGATGTTCGGGTCCGCTGAGTCGCGGCAGCTCGGCAGGAATGTGCCGGGCATTGGTGACGAAAAGCTCACCGCGAACATTGAGGAGACCACGCTCACCCCAGATGGCCGCCGGCACCTGCTCAGTCACCGAAATTCGAATACGGCTCGGCCAGCGTCTGGCGACCATCGCCTGGTCTATCCACGGCAGCTCGACGATGCGTCGCTGAATAACGGCCAGGTCGGCACTAACGAAGCCGTCCGCCATCTCAGCGCTGATCGCTTCTTCTATCTGCAATGCCGTGACACGTTGAAACGGCCCACTGATTTCAATAGATCGAATGGGGCGATCAAGCATGCTTGCACTCGCCAGGTACGTCGCTATAACCGCGCCGATCGCAACAAGTGGCGCGACGACATGCGCCACACGAATCCTGGGCATCTTGAACCAAGCGGCCTTTTTTTGCTTCTTGCGCCGTGCTTGCTTACGCGTCATTGGCAGCCACCTCCAGCGGTTTGGATTGAATTCCCTGGCCGACGCTTGTTTCCAGAATGCGCCAGCAAAGCTCTGCAAAATCGATGCCTGCCCTGTTCGCCGCCATCGGAACCAGGCTGTGGCTTGTCATGCCAGGAACCGTATTGGCTTCGAGTACCTGTGGCTGGCCGTCATCGCCGGTCATAAAGTCAACGCGACCCCACCCGGAGCATCCCAATTCGTTAAATGCGGCAATCGCCAGTTCCCCGTACAGCGCTTCGGTTGCCGCATCTGTCGTTCCGGGGCAGTGATACTCGGTGCGATCAGACTCGTACTTCGCGCGGTAGTCGTAGAACACACGCGGGGTTTCAATGCGAATACTCGGTAATGCCTCACCCTGCAGAACGGCTACGGTGAATTCGTCACCAACGATACATCGCTCCGCTAGCGCAACGCCGCCAAAGGCCAGCGACAATTCGACGGCATCGTTAAGATCTTCAGGTGTGAAAACCTTGCTCATGCCAACGCTTGAGCCCTGCTCGGCTGGTTTCAGGATGATTGGATAACCAAAAGTCTCTACGGCGAGGACAGCGTCTGCTTGGTGACGGACGACGGCGTATTCCGGTGTCGGAATGCCCGCTGCCTCAAACAGGTGTTTGCTGCGGACTTTATCCATGGCCAGCGCCGAGGCCATGACGCCACTACCCGTGTAAGGAGTGTCGAGCCATTCCAGGGCACCTTGCAACGAACCGTCCTCACCGCCCGTGCCATGCAATGCGATCCACACGCGGTCAAAACCAGCCTGTGCGAATTCCACCAGGCCCTTTGCAGATGGATCCCACGCATGCGCATCGACACCTCTCGACTGCAATGCCTTAAGCACCGCGCCACCGCTATCGAGCGATACTTCCCGTTCTGCGGAAGATCCGCCCAACATGACCGCAACCCGGCCGAAGTCCCCGGCATGCTCGATAATCGAACGTTGTTCCCGCATCGCCGCTATGTGGCTCATTTCGCAGCCTCGCCGACTATTCTGACTTCGTGGACGAGTTCGACACCGTGTTTCTCCAACACGGCCTGGCGTACATGTGCAATCAGCTCTTCGACATCGGATGCCGTCGCGTTATCGCTGTTGATAATGAAATTCGCGTGCTTTCGGGAAACTTCGGCGCCGCCAATCGAAAACCCCTTCAGGCCCGCGGCTTCGATAAGTCGCGCGGCGTGATCACCCGGCGGATTGCGAAATACTGAGCCGCAACTCGGCAAGCCAAGCGGCTGAGTTCTCTTACGCCGTTCCAGCATCGATTTCATATCGTCGGCGCTCGGCGTTACATCAACCTCGAAACGCAACGTCGCCTCGACAAACCACTCATTCTTTGGGCCTGTCACGCTCCGGTAGCCAACCGTGTATTCACCGGGAGCACGCTCATGAATTTCGCCGTTACGATCGATAGTGCGCACCGATTCGACACGATCCCAGGTCTCTCCTCCGTGAGCACCTGCATTCATTGCCAATGCGCCGCCAACCGTGCCGGGGATGCCGGCAAAGAACTCCGACGGGCCGAGACCCCAACGCAGGCACTGCCGGGCAAGTTGCGTGCAGGGCAGTCCGGCGCCAGCTCTGACGAGATAGTGCTCGAGCCTCTCGAGGTTGCGCATGATACGTGAAGCTGAAATCACGACGCCGGGGATACCACCGTCTCGAACCAGCAGGTTTGTGCCCACGCCCAACCAAAAAACCGGGATCCCCTCGTTGAGTTCCTGCAGGAACAACGACAGGTCTTCGAGACTATTCGGGACAAAGAAGGTCTCGGCAGGACCACCCACACGCCACGACGTGTGCTTGCTCATCGGCTCGTTCAATCGAATCTCGCCGCGCGCCGCGCTTGTGGCTGTTGCCGCCATCATGAGTGCACCTTGAGCGATGGCTTGACTGCCAACATTTGCGGCAATCGACTGGCATAGGCACCAATATCGCCCGCACCCATAGTTAATACGAGGTCACCGTCTTCGAGCAGGCTTTCGAGTACTGGCTGCAACTCATCCAGCGTCTCGACAAATACTGGCTCGATCGTGCCGCGCGTTCGAATCGCGCGTGTTATCGCCCGGCCGTCTGCGCCGGCAATCGGCGCTTCGCCAGCCGCGTAGACGTCAAGCACGACGACCACATCGGCTGCGGAGAGAACCATGGCGAAATCATCCATCAGGTCGCGCGTGCGGGTGTAACGATGCGGCTGAAAAACCAGTACGACGCGCCGATCAGGCCAGCCGGCCCTGGCAGCAGACAAGGTCGCAGCGACCTCAGTTGGATGGTGGCCGTAGTCGTCGACAAGCATGACACTACCCGCAGCGATTTCGATGTCGCCCAGGTGCTGAAATCGGCGATCGATTCCCTCAAAGTCGTGCAGCGCATTCACAACGGCTTCGTCACTCACCTGCAGTTCATCGGCGACAGCAATTGTCGCCAGCGCATTGCAGACGTTGTGCATGCCCGGTAACTGCAGTGAAACGTGCAGCGGTTCGCGATCACCCGAACGGATCACATCGAACCGGGTTTGCCCTTTCGAGAATTCGATATTCTCGGCGCGGACATCTGCGTCGTCGCTGATGCCGTAGGTGACAATCGAGCGACCAACATTCGCCATGACTTCCTTGACGCCGGCATCATCGATACACACGACGGCCAATCCGTAAAATGGCAGGTTGTGCAGGAACTCTATAAAACCGGAATGCAGTTTTTCGATGTCACCGTCGTAGGTCGACATGTGGTCCGCGTCGATATTGGTCACGACCGCCAGCATCGGCTTCAGATGCACGAACGAGGCATCGCTCTCGTCTGCCTCTGCGACAAGATAGTCGCCCTGCCCCAGACGCGCATTGGCGTCAGCGCTCTTGAGTCGACCGCCGATGACGAAAGTCGGGTCAAGCCCGCCTTCGGCGAGCACGCTCGCGATCAGGCTCGTGGTCGTGGTCTTGCCGTGCGTTCCAGCGACTGCAATCGAATATCGAAAACGCATGAGCTCGGCGAGCATTTCGGCACGTGGTACAACCGGCATGCGGCGCTCGCGGGCCATCGCGACTTCGGGATTGGTTTCATCGACCGCGCTGGAGACGACGACGGCGTCAGCATTCGAGATATTATCCGCAGCGTGGCCGATGAATACGGTAGCGCCCTGTTGTTCAAGGCGACGTGTTTGTTTGTTCGGTTTGAGATCCGAGCCTTGTACCTGGTAGCCGAGACTCAGCATGACCTCAGCGATACCAGACATGCCCGACCCGCCGATGCCGACGAAGTGCACGCAATGAATCCGCCGCATTCGTTTGATCATGCGGCAACTCCCGCCTGCTCGAGGCAAAGTTCGGTGATACGTGCCAGTGCTTGTGGCTTCGCGAGTTCGCGTGCCCTTACGGCACGTTCCAGAAGCGACCGTCTCGATGACAGCCATTCGCGAAGCAGATTAGCCAGCATCTCAGCATCAAGATCAGCTTCGCTGATGATGGCCGCAGCGCTAACGCTTTCCATCGGGCGCGCGTTTGCCGTTTGATGATCATCTACGGCCGCCGGATAAGGCACGAACAAGGCCGGCAGACCGACTGCGCAGAGTTCGGCGACGGTCAATGCGCCCGCACGACAGACGACAAGATCCGCCCAGGCATACGCCTCGGCCATGTCATCAATAAAAGGCACCAGCTCCACGTCGACATCGTGGCTGGCATAAGCATCCCGAGCCGCAGCGGCTGTCCTGCTACCACATTGATGACGTACGATCGGGCGTTCCTGCCTGGTTAGTTTCGACAAAGCCTCAGGCACGGTCTTGTTCAGCGCCAATGCACCCTGGCTGCCACCGAGTACCAGCAAACGCAACGGGCCTTGCCGCTCGTTGTAACGATCGGCGGGTTCTGCAACAGCCGAAATGTCTTCGCGCACCGGGTTACCCACGGTCTCGGCTTTAACTCGAGAATTAAAACTGCCCGGGAAGGCTTGCAGCACAACCCGGGCGAGACGCGCCAGAAGACGGTTTGTTAGGCCGGCGGCCGCATTCTGCTCGTGAATGACGAGCGGCCGACGGGTAAGCCAGGCAGCAAGGCCGCCAGGTCCGGATACGAAGCCACCCATGCCGAGTACGGCTGCTGGCCGGCGACGTAGAATTACACCGAGCGACTGCAGGAGCGCCCAAATGAGTGAGACTGGTGCTACCAGCATCGCAAGCAGGCCTTTGCGACGCAGTCCGCGCACGCTGACCCACTCAATATCGATACCGGCATTGGGAACGATCGTCGATTCAAGTCCGCGATGCGTACCGAGCCAAACGACGCTCTGCGAACGAGCCTCAAGGGCCTGTGCAACAGCGAGCGCCGGATAGACATGCCCACCGGTGCCGCCTGCCATGACAAGTATGGGGCGCCCGCTCATTTCCTGCGCCCTCGTCGTTTGCGGTTCACGGGTCTTGCGTCGACCACAAGCTCGTGGTGAATGCGTAACAGCAGACCGATGGCTGCCATAGTGACAATCAGGCTGCTGCGGCCGTAGCTGATCAATGGCAGCGTTAGACCCTTGGTCGGCAACAGACCCATATTCACACCGACATTGATAAACGCCTGCAGCCCAAGCCAGGTACCCAATCCCATCGCGAGATAGGCCTCGAAGAACCGCTCCGCGTCCGCGGCGCGCTTTGCTATACCGAAAATTCGCCATAGCAACGCCAGGAACAGGGCAATAAGCAGCAGCGACCCGAGCAGACCAAATTCTTCTGCAAATACTGCGAACACGAAATCGGTATGGGCTTCGGGTAGGTAAAACAGCTTCTGCACGCCGTCGCCAAGGCCAACGCCAAACCACTCGCCTCTGCCAATCGCTATCAACGACTGCGTCAATTGGAAGCCTGAGTCGAACGGATCCGCCCACGGGTCGAGAAAGCCGGTCAGGCGCTTCATTCGATACGGCGATGTCACTGCCAGCAGCACTATCGCGACGAGCGTGGCCGAGAAAAATAACAGGAAGTCGCGGATTCTCGCACCGGCCACAAACAACATAGCCAGTGCCGTTGCGGTCAACACAATCGCCGCGCCAAAGTCCGGTTCAGCCAGCAACAACGCGCACCCCAGGCTGAGCACGAGCATTGGTCGCAGAAAACCGACGAACCGCTCGCGTAATGCTTTTTGTTGGCGCACAACATAACCGGCCAGGTAGACCAGCAGGCACAGGCGCGCCGGCTCGGACACTTGCAGATTCATAACGCCCAATCGGACCCAGCGCGTGCTGCCGTTGACTTCATAACCCACACCAGGAATAAGCACGACGCACAACAGCGCAAGCCCGACCAGCAATAGCAGAGGACTAACGCTTTGCCAAACTCGCATCGGCACGACCAGGCAGAACAATCCCGCGGCCGCCCCAATCACGGCCGCAAGGAGTTGCCGCTCGACATAGTAGAACGGGTCACCGGAAACTTTGTCCGAAATCGTGATCGACGCCGACGCCAGGATCACGAAACCACCCAACAGCAGCGTCATTACTATCGTAAGCAATACCGGATCGAGCTTGAACTCGGTCCTTAGCCTCGCCGGAAATGGCATCGTTGCGCTCTTGACTGTCATCGCAGCAGTGCCTCCACCGCAGCGCAAAACGCATCGCCACGTGCGCCATAGTTTTCGTACTGATCGAGGCTTGCGCATGCCGGTGCAAGCAGCACAGTATCATCAGACTCTGCATATGCAGCAGCCTGCTCTACGGCATCGTCCATGTCCCGTGCAAAGTAAACCGGCAGTACTGTATCGATCGCCCTTGCGATCTTCTCCGCGTCTTTGCCGATCAGAACCGCGGCACGCAACTTGCCTTCGAGAGCTGTTGCAAGGTCGGTGAAGTCACCGCCTTTGCCATCTCCGCCAGCAACCAGAACCAGGTTGCCCGTTATCGAGTTAATCGATGCAACAGCGGCCGCGACATTCGTTGCCTTGGAATCGTTGATGTAGTCAACCGCACCTTTGCGAGCAACAAACTGCATGCGATGTGACAAACCCGGAAATTCACTGAGCACCTGCAACATCGCCGGCATTTTCAAGCCGAGTAGCTCGCCAGCCGCCAGTGCAGCCAAAGCATTCGCCTGATTGTGCAGCCCGACGACGGCCAAATCGGTAGTCGCAATCAGCAGTGCCTCTCCGCGTGCAAGATAGTCGATACCGTCGTCCTGGCGAATGCCGAACTGCCCTTCGGCCGGTACATCGAGACCAAAAGAAATGACTTTCTTAATATCTTTCGAGGATTCCACAGCGTCATCGTCTGCACGATTAACTACCGCGGCCCGAGCCTCGCGATAAACCCGGTATTTCGAGCGTCGGTATTCAGCCTCGTCGGTATGCCAATCGAGGTGGTCAGCCGAAACATTGAGCAGCACCGCAACTTCGGCGGGTAATGCCTGAGTACGCTGCAATTGAAAGCTCGACAACTCAAGCACATATATGTCCGGAGTGTCTTCATTAAGCAGATCAAGTGCAGGCTCGCCGAGATTGCCGCCAGCAAGGACCTTGCGGCCGTCGGCGCGACACATGTGATAGAGCAGCGTTGTTACGGTACTTTTTCCGTTCGAGCCCGTGATCGCAACAAATGGCGCTACAGCCTCGCGCGCGAAGATTTCAATGTCGGAGACAACTTCGAGTTTTTTCTTGCGCGCCGCTTTCAGCAGCTCGTGGTTGTCGGCGATTCCCGGTGAGACAATGATCCTGCTCACATCCCCGGGAAGTTTCGCCTTGCCGAGAATAACGTCCGCATCGGGCCAGACGTCATTCAGTTCATTGATCCCCGGCGGCTCATCCCGGCTGTCGATGAACGTTGCATCGCGGTCATTGCGACGCAAGAAGCGCGCAACTGACAAACCGGTAATCCCGAGCCCGAGCACGAGATCCTTGTTTTTCGATTTGCTTTTTGTCGCAGCTTTCATCGTAGCTTCAGACTCGCGAAACCGACCAGCACGAGAATGACCGTGATAATCCAGAAACGAACAATGACCTTGGGCTCCGCCCAACCTTTCAGTTCGAAATGGTGATGCAGCGGTGCCATCCGAAATACTCGCTTGCCGGTCAATTTGAATGACGACACCTGGATGATCACCGACAGCGTTTCGACGACGAATACACCGCCCATGATCGCAAGCACGATTTCCTGACGGACGACAACAGCGACGGCTCCGAGCGCGGCACCGAGAGAAAGAGCGCCGATGTCACCCATAAAAACTTGCGCCGGATAGGTGTTAAACCACAGAAATCCGAGACCGGCACCGGCGAGCGCCGCACAGAACACCAGGATCTCACCTGTACCTGACACATAAGGTATGCCCAGATACTCCGCGAAATTGACGTTGCCGGTAAGGTAGGCAAAGACTCCCAACGCACCGCCGACCAACACGGTCGGCATGATCGCCAGACCGTCCAGCCCGTCGGTAAGATTTACGGCGTTACTGAATCCGACGATGAACAAGTACGTAACGACGATCTGTAACATACCGAGCTGGATAGTCGTGTCTTTTAGATACGGAATCAGGAGCGCAGTTGCGGTATCGAGCGTACCGCTCTCAACCGCATAAAAATAAAGAGTTAGCGCAGCGATAATCGCCGCAGCCGATTGCCAGAAGAGTTTTTGCTTTGCCGAAATTCCGGCCGGATCCTGCAATATGAGTTTCTTGTAGTCGTCGATGTATCCGATAACGCCGAATGACAATGTGACAAATAGAACCACCCAGACGAATACGTTTTCGAGGTCGGCCCATAGCAGCGTGCTGATCGAAATCGCCATGAGAATCAGAGCGCCGCCCATCGTCGGCGTACCTGCTTTTAGCAGATGCGTCTCCGGACCATCTTCGCGAACGGGCTGCCCGAGCTGATTGTTGCTGAGCTTGGATATCATTCGCGGGCCGATAACGAATGACAGCACCAGCGCGGTCAGAGCGCCTAGAATTGCACGCATCGTCAGGTAGCTGAAAACGTTGAAACCGGATTCGAACTGCGCCAGATAGTTAGTGAGATAAAGCAGCATGTCAGGCCTCTTTTCTCATCGCTTCGGGCGCGCGCAAGCTGTCGACAACGCGCTCCATACGCATGGAACGTGAGCCCTTGACCAGTACATTCACATCGCCAGTCAAATCCTTGAGAACGGCGCTTGCCAGTTCATCCACTGTCTCGAACCAGCTCGCACCTTGGCCGAATGCTGCGACCGTATCCCGGCTAAGCTCGCCGGTGGCAAACAGTCGATTGATGCCCGCATTTTTCAACGCTCGTCCAACCTCGAAGTGCAACTGCTGCTCGTCGTCGCCCAGTTCTTTCATGTCACCAAATACGACCCAGTTCTGTCCCGCCAATGACGCGAGATACTCGCCCGCAGCGATTACGGAAACGGGATTCGCGTTGTAGCTATCATCGAAGATTGTCGCGCCGCGCAAACCTGCAACCGTCTGCAGGCGGCCTGCGACCGGGCCAACTGACTCAAGCGCGCTGGCGATGTCATCCGCTTCCATGCCGAGAGTGGTCGCGATGGCGGCTGCCGCGCAGGCATTGCGAACGTTGTGCAAACCAGCGAGCGGTAACGACACGGGCACGGCTGTATCGCCAATGTGTAGAAGAAAACGCGTCAACCCTTTGTCGACGACAATATCGTCGCCGCGAATATCTGCATTTTCCGAGAGTCCAAAGCTCAACCAGCTGATGTCGCTGACAAAAGACTGCCAGTAGCTGAAATATTCATCGTCGGCATTCAGTATTGCGAAGTCTGGTCGCGAATCGCCCTGCAGGATTTCAGCCTTTGCCTTTGCCACCCCTTCGATGGAGCCAAAGCCCTCGAGGTGCGCCGCACCCGCGTTGGTAATGACAACAATCTCGGGTTTAGCGAGAGACGTGAGATAGGCGATCTCACCCGGGTGGTTCGCACCCATCTCAAGGATTGCGTAGCGATGCGTTGCGTCCATACGCAACAGCATGAGAGGCATGCCGATATCATTGTTCAGGTTGCCCTGCGTGGCCAGCGTTGGTGCCGCGTGAGACAAGCAGGCCGCGGTCAGCTCTTTCAGCGTCGTCTTGCCGTTACTGCCCGTTATTCCGATCACGGTTGCCGACTGCTGGTCGCGCCATGACGCCCCGAGTTGGCCGAGCGCGAGCTTTGTGTCTTCGACAATGATCTGCGCGATATCGCTCTCAACCGGGGTGACTACTATCGCACCAGCGGCCCCTTTGTCTTTTGCCAGGTCAACATAGTCCCGCCCGTCAAAATTCGGCCCGGAAAGCGCAATGAATAACTCGTCACTCTGCAATGTACGTGTGTCTGTGCTCACGCCATCAAAGGCGCGATCATCGCCACGCAACGTGCCACCCACAAACCTGGCGGCTGTCGAAAGGTCTGCGTTCATCCGCCGTCCTTCCGCGACGCAGCGAGCGCCGTGATCGCAACACCAATGTCTGAAAAGTCACGACGCTCGTTGCCAATCAGTTGATAATTTTCATGCCCCTTACCGGCCACGAGGATGCAATCCTCAGCTGCCGCAACTTCAATAGCCCAGGCAATAGCCGCGGCGCGGTCTGCGATAATCGTGGCACGTTCCGCGTCGACCAGGCCGCCAACTATGTCGTCAATGATTTCGGTCGGTGATTCGCTACGTGGGTTGTCGCTCGTAATAACGACCCGGTCTGCAACTTGCTCGGCCGCCCGGCCCATTTGGGGCCGTTTGCCGGCATCGCGATCGCCCCCACAGCCCATAACGCACCAGAGTTGGCCTTTGCAGTGTGCTCTGAGCGCGCGCAAAGCGATTTCGATGGCCGCTGGTGTGTGGGCAAAGTCCACAAAGACCGAAGGCGCTGTATCCGGCCCGGCAACTCGTTGCATGCGTCCAAGTGGAGCATCAACTGTCGACAGCGCATCGCAGGCCTGTGCGGTCGGCACACCGTGCCGTAACAGCAGCGCAAGAACTGTAACGGCATTAGCAACGTTAAAGTCGCCGGGCAGTGACAGGGAAAATTCTCCGTCGCCCCATGAGCTGCTTATGCTGACGAGAGAGCCACTCTCTGTTGCTTCAATCGAGCGGGCAAAGACGTACGGCCTGCCATCGCTAGCGCGATCCAAATTCGTTGAAACCGTAACGACGTCCTGACCGCAGCGAGAAGCGAGTTGCATACCAAACTCTGAATCGAGATTGATTATGCGATGCCGGGCATTAGTCTCCAGGAATAAACGCGCTTTGGCCTCGGCGTATGACTGCATGTCGCCGTGGTAATCAAGATGATCGCGACTCAGATTCGTGAACATCACAGTATCGAGCGCAACTCCTGCAATACGATTCTGCGACAGCGCATGGGACGACACTTCAACGGCTGCCCATTGCGCGCCCTGGTCCCTGAAACTGGCGAGGTTCTGATGCAATTCAATTGCGCCCGGCGTTGTCATACCATCGCCGCACTCGATCTCTCCGATGCCGGTCCCCAGCGTGCCTATGTAGCCACAAGGTTGGCCAAGAGCTTCCCAGCACTGGGCAGCCAGCCAGGCAACCGTGGTCTTGCCATTTGTTCCCGTGACGCCTATGACGCGCACTGCGTCTGACGGCCGCCCGTAAAATCGATTTGCGATTTCTCCAATATGCTGCCCTAGACCTTCGACCGCGACCATCGGCACGCCCACATCGCCAGCAGGAAAATCAGCGGTGGATGAATCCCAGGCAATGGCCGCAACACCGGCGCCGACTGCGTCACCGACATAGTCCAGTCCGTGGCTGCTATGACCTGCGCAGGCAAGGAATAAATAGCCGGGCTTGAGCTGACGACTGTCGCTTGATACTCCCTGAACCTGAATCGCCGGCGCGGCAGCGAAACCTCGCAATAATTCGTCGAGGGTGGTTGTTGTGGTCAGGTGCTCTGCCGGCATGCTCATCGACTCATAGCCTGAATGATGCTGCCCGGATCCCTGGCGGGTAACGCGTCGGGAGGAACAGCGAGCAGCCGCAGTGATTCGGACATGACATCTGCAAAGACCGGTGCTGCAACATCTCCGCCGTAGTAGAGCTCGCCGGTTGGCTCATCGATGACCACAACCACTGCAAGGCGGGGGTTACTGGCCGGGGCAAGCCCGGCAAAGACGGAAATGTATTTGTCTTTCGAATAACCACCGGCAGCAAACTTCCAGGACGTACCGGTCTTTCCTGCCACCCGATATCCGGTTACCGCGGCGCCCGTGCCTGTCCCACCTGGTCGCACGACCTCTTCTAGCATGCGTCGCACGGCAGTTGCCGAGTCGCTCGAAATTATCTGGTCGCCGTCCGCAGGCTGATCCAGCGCCACCAGCGAAATCGGCCGTAACTTACCACTACTGCCAAGCACACCATAAGCCTGCGCGAGTTGCAGCGGCGTCACCGACAATCCGTAGCCGTAGGCCAGTGTTGCCTGGCTAATCGGTCGCCAATGGTTGAAATGTGTCAATAGACCCGCCGACTCGCCCGGGAATCCACTGGCCGTCAGTGAGCCCAACCCGAATTTGGTCATCGTGTTCCAGAGCTGGTCAGACTGTAATGACATTGCCAATTTCGTCGCGCCCACATTGCTCGAACGCGCCAGGATTGTTGTCAGGCTTATGCGCCCGAGGTTGCGGCTATCCTCAATGGTTTTCGGCCCGACAACGACATAACCGGGTGCTGTATCTATGACACTGCTTGGCCGATACTCACCGCTCTCGAGAGCAGCGGCGACAACGAGTGGCTTAATGCTCGACCCGGGCTCAAAAATATCGGTAATCGCGCGGTTGCGATAACGCTCGGCGGAAAACTGTGACCGATCATTCGGGTTGTAGGTTGGCTGGTTGACTATCGCGAGAACTTCGCCCGTCTGCACGTCAAGCACGACGATTGAACCGGACTCCGCGCTGTGTGTCTGAATCGCAGCCTTCAATGTCCGGTAAGCAACATACTGAATGCGCAAATCGATGCTTGTACGTAACTCCTTGCCGTGGTGCGGTGGGCGAATGCTTTCGACATTCTCTACGGAGCGCCCATGGCGGTCTTTCAGAACTCGTTTCGCGCCCATCTCGCCAGCAAGCCAGTGATTAAATGCGAGCTCGAGACCTTCCTGGCCATCATCGTCGATGTCCGTGAATCCGATCAGGTGCCCGGAAACTTCGCCCGCCGGGTAGTAACGTCGATACTCACGCTGCACGTTGACACCTGGCAACTTCAGCGCCAGGACTTCTTTCGCTTTTTCGGGGCTCAGGCGACGCTTCAGGTAAAGGAATTCCTTATCCATGCTGCGCGTGATACGGCGAATGAGTTGTTGTGAATCAACACCGAGCACGCGTGCCAGTTGCGGCACTTCATCAACTGCTGGTGCCAGTTCTTTCGGGTTGGCCCAGATACTGTCGACTGGCGTGCTGATAGCCAGAGGCTCGCCGTTACGATCGGTGATCGTGCCGCGGTGTGCTGATATTTTTTCGACTCGCAGGTGTCGCGTATCTGCCTGCTCGTTGAGGAAGTCTTTATTGAAAACCTGCAGGTGCACCGCACGCGCTATCAGCGACGACGCCAGGAGACCGAAGAAAACAACTATCAGCGTCACTCTGCCGTTGAACCGTCTGGCAGTTTGTTGTTTTGTCTCGGCGCCGCGTGTCATTGGCGTTCAATAACGAAGATTTCCGACGGGTCGGGTCGCAAGAGTGACAGGTCGTCGGTGGCTACTTTTTCGATGCGGGCGTGTGTAGCCCACGTACTTTGTTCAATTTGTAGCTGCCCCCATTCAATATTCAGCCGATCGCGCTCATCTGTCAGCGACTCGAGCTCGACAAACAGCCTTCGCGATTCGTGCTTGGTATAGACCAACGCCATCGCACTCAGGACACAAACCAATGCGAACGCGAATACCAGAATAAGCGGCTGACGTGATTGCGTAAGTTGCATTACACGCGCTCCGCTACACGCAGGCGCGCACTGCGTGCGCGCACGTTTTCCGAAATATCTTTGCTCGTCGCAACAATCGCCTTACCGATAATCTTGAGTTTCGGTTGAAACTCTGCCGGCACGTTCGGCATGCCACGATATTGCTCAGACTCCCGCGACGCATCGCGAATGAAGCGCTTGACGATGCGATCTTCGAGAGAATGGAAGCTGATGACGCAAAGCCGACCACCCGGTGCCAATAAGTCAACCGACTGTTCCAATGCCATCTGCAGTTGCTCAAGCTCCCGGTTGATGAATATACGAATTGCCTGAAACGTCTTCGTCGCCGGGTGCTTCGGCTTGCCCTTGGTCTTGCGCGCGGCAGGCACCGCTTCTTCGACAATTGCTGCCAACTCCGACGTTCTCAGAATTGGAGCGCTCTCGCGCGCCGTTACGATGGCGCGAGCAATGCGCGCCGCGTAGCGATCTTCACCGAACTGTTTGATAACTCGCCTCAAGGCAGCTTCTTCCACGGCATTGAGCCATTCGGCGGCTGAGATTCCGGAGTCCGGATCCATTCGCATGTCGAGCGGTCCATCACGAAGAAAGCTAAATCCTCGCTCCGCTTCGTCCAGTTGCGGTGATGAGACACCGAGGTCGAGGAGCAGGCCGTCGACTTTTCCGGTGAGCCCCCTTGCGCCAATGCATGTCGATAGTTGTGCAATTTCGCCCCTTACCAATTCAAACCGTGGGTCTTGTTCCAGCGCTTCGGGTACCGACGCGATTGCCTGCGGATCACGGTCTATGGCAATCAGACGACCGTCTGCATTCAATCGCTTCAAAATGGCGCTGCTGTGCCCCCCGCGTCCGAACGTTCCGTCTACGTAGTTCCCGTCTTCTTTTATCTCCAGCCCCTCAAGGACTGGCTCCATCAGCACCGGCACATGCACGTTGCTGTTCATCGGACAAACCGCAAGCTAGAACGAGATCGATTCGAGGTCAGCCGGCATCTCGCCGTCGTCTTCCTCGCTAAGCCATGCATCCCGTTTTTCGTTCCAGCTGTCTTCATCCCAAAGTTCAAACTTGTTGCCCTGCCCGATTAGCATTGCCTGCTTCTCCAGCCCGGCGAAATCTCTTAACTCGCGTGACACGAGTACGCGCCCGCTTGCATCCATATCGACCTCGGTCGCATAACCGACCATAATTCGCACAATGTTGCGTGCGACTTTGTTCATACTGGGCAAGCGCACCAGTTTGCGTTCCAGCTCTTCCCAATCCGGTAACGGGTAAACCAGGAGGCAATGATCCTTATCAACCGTCACAACGATTTCGCCGTTACAACGGGCGGCCAGCCGCTCCCGATACCGGGTCGGTATTGCCATACGCCCTTTGGCGTCAATCGTGACTTTGGTAGCCCCTCGAAACACAACGTTACGGACGGCCCCGGATCCGCTCTTCTGGCGCGAAACCTGGGCTGGGTGCCCATTTCCTCCCACTTTTACCCACTTTTCGACACTATAGTGTCGGGCCATCCGAGCGGTCAATACGACGTTGGCAATTTGTGTTGTTGTACAGGGACTTAGGGGCTATCTGATGGCTCAAATCGGGCAAATTGTGGCAGCACCCGCGCTAAAGAAATCATAGGCTTAGCGACTTAACTTCAACACGACCTCAAATTCGCGTCGTCAAACAGAGACAGGCACTAAAAAAAAGCGAATGCAGCGGCAATTTGCGCGGCCAGCGCATATTGTCTCGCCACATCGGCCGAAAAGTCAATAAACTATTGATTGGTAAGGCTTTTTTGGAAGGTGAGAAAGCAGGAGTCAGCAATAAGCCGGGTTCTGTCAACGACAATCATTCATCTGGGACAGTCGTCACCGACTGCCTCTAGCAACCTACCCGGGAGTCCGCTCGGAACCGGCGGTGCGGACAAGCCGCATACTCCCCTATTTGGTCTTGCTCCAGGCGGGGTTTACCGTGCCGCGAACTGTTACCAGTCGCGCGGTGCGCTCTTACCGCACCATTTCACCCTTACCGGCCAGGCCGGCGGTATATTTTCTGTGGCACTTTCCATGGGCTCACGCCCCCCAGACGTTATCTGGCGCCTTGTCCGAAGGAGCCCGGACTTTCCTCTGCAAGCTTTTGGCGTACAGCGATCGTCTGGCCAACTCCTGCTCTCTCGGGCGCGGAGTCTACTCGATTACGCCGCTTTCGGGGTCATTCAGCGAAAAATATTTGACAGGTCACTTGTCACTTATTAATAATGACAACCTGATTGTCATTATGGAGTGGAAAATGCCCGCAAAACGAACAGACAAAGCGTATGAGGTTACCTGGCTGGTACGCCGCCTCTTCCGCGCGATGGGCGCAAAGGCGGATGAATATCTGGCCAGCGCGAATTTGTCTGCTGCCGAACGTGCTGTCATGGAATTTCTTTACCCCGATCAGGAGATGTCCGTCCCTGACATTGCAAGACGCTACAAGGTGTCGCGCCAGCATGTGCAGGTAACTGTCAACGGGCTGCTAGCCAAAGGCCTGCTGCGCAGTATCGATAATCCGCAGCACAAGCGATCTCATCTGTCACGCCTGAGTGACCAGGGCCGAAAGCGCTTTGAGGAGATACGTCGCCATGAACTCACCCTGATCGATCAGATTTTTGCTGACATTCCAGACGGTGCTTTATTGGCAACTCATGAAACCCTTTCTGTCCTGCTGCAAAAACTCAAATAAAGGAGCCATCAATGACACAACTTACTCGTCACCGGCCACCGCGTATCGCCATCAGCCTTTTGTGCATCGCCGCCTTGGTCAGTATCCTTCCTGGTCTTGCCATGCCCTTGCACAGACCGCTGTACGCTACCGCTTTGCTTTTTGGGCTTGCAGGCTTCGCACTAATGATCAGGGCGTGGTGGTTATTCAAGACAGCGAACACCGCCATCTGCCCGACGCGGCGATCATCTGCGTTGGTCACTCAGGATGTTTTTGCAGTGACTCGAAACCCGATGTACCTGGGAATGAGCATGATGCTCGCCGCCGTAGCTCTGGGCATCGGTACCGCACCATTCTACGCGGCAACACTCGCTTACTTTTTGATTCTGGATCGGGTCTTTTGCCCTTACGAAGAGCAAAAAGCACGGCACGAATTTGGTGAAGTTTTTGAAGACTATGCCCGGCGTGTCAGGCGATGGATCTGACTCAGCTGTCTCTGTTATTTTTCGCCAACTCCAGCAGACGCTGATAAAGAACATTGCGCTTCTCACCGGTGGCCCGGGCAAGGGCCCTGGCGACCTCTTTGTCGGGCAACTTGCCAGATAGCTCAACAAGCAGGGAATCAAGGTCCAACGAAGACGCTTCGGCCTCTGGTGAGCCACCGACAACAATTACAAATTCGCCCTTTTTCGGTATCGAACCATCAAGAAGCTGAGTGTGTATCTCACCCAGCGTTCCATAAACGCATTGCTCATGCATTTTTGTCAGTTCTCGACCCAGAAAGGCAGTGCGATTTGTGCCGAAGATTTCCGAGAGCATGCCGAGCGTCTCCTTGACTCGATGTACGGACTCGTAAAAGACCATCGTTCGCGTCTCGACCCTGAGGCTTGTCAACGCGTCGGAGCGTGCTTTCTTTTTCGCCGGCAGGAAACCTTCAAAACAGAATCTGTCGGTAGCCAATCCGGCGACCGAGAGCGCGGCGGTCAATGCGCTGGCTCCCGGGATGGGCGAGACAGGCACGCCGCGTTGATGTGCGGACTTCACGAGGCGGTAACCCGGATCACTCACTAGCGGAGTACCCGCGTCGCTTACCAGCGCGACGGACTGGCCCGCAAGAACCATGTCGATGACCTTATCAGCCAACTCTGCCTCATTGTGATCGTGCAACGCCAAAAGCCGCGTTTTGACCCCGAAATGCGATAGTAATCGCCCCGTGTGCCGAGTATCCTCGGCTGCAATGAGGTCCACTTCGGCGAGCATCTGGCGTGCCCGCGGTGTTAGATCCTCGAGATTACCAATTGGCGTCGCCACGACAAATAGTGTGCCACTCTTTGAACTCATTAGTAGTACATAGACCTATGACAAGAAATTCGAGACATCCTGCCCGCAAGACAAGCTTCGTTGCCGGCATTGTCACATTACTTTGCCTGTCATTGATACTTGGCGCTTGCGAAACCACCGGTATCGGTACCTGGGGTAGCGCGCCGGGAGAGGGTCGTGCCGCAAGACTCGCGACAAACGGTCAACATGCCGAAGCAGCGAGAGTTTATGTCGAGCTTGCTTCGCAAGCGACGGGCAGCGAGAAAGACCGGCTGGCTTTACTGGCTGTCGAACAATGGCTGGATGCCGGCGAAGCAGCTCGTGCCCGCAATGCATTTCGCAATATCCCGCAACAAAGCGTAGCCAGCCTGCGCTGGTTGTGGAATACCAACGCGGCCGCGTTATTTCTGTATTCCGGCAAGCCGGACGACGCACTATCGATACTGCAGCCTATGAGCCGCGAGTCTCTCACCCAGGATCGCCGCCTGCGCGTTGAGGCACTGCGCGCCGATGCCTGGATTCAGAAACGAGATCCCGCTCGCGCTATCGAGCTAATGACACAACGTGAGTCCTGGCTAACGGACAGGCGCAGCATCGAACAAAATCGATGGCGACTTTGGCAGGGTTTGCTGGTCAGTGATCCACAAGTACTGCGTGCGGCTGCCGACCTCGCACTCGACGACGAGGTAATTGGTTGGTTGAGCCTCGGCTCACTCGCAGCGTCGACGGGACAACAGGGCATTGGCTGGGCCAATGGCGCCGTGCGCTGGCGAGAGTCACATTCGGGACATCCCGCGATGTCGATTATTGACCGCATGCAATTGCCCGAAACTTTGATTCTCGACTATCCGCGCCAGATAGCCTTACTGCTGCCGCTTTCAGGTCGCACCGCCGCAGCGGGTAAAGCAATTCAAAACGGTTTCATGGGTGCATACTTCTCGACCGTAGCCGGCCTTGATGAGCCACAGACAGTCCGCATCTATGACGTAGACAATGAGGGCGGCGCAAGTGCTGCTTATGCAACGGCGGTTGCGGACGGTGCTGAATTTGTCGTCGGTCCGCTGCTCAAGAACAGTGTCGTCGCGCTGGCCAATGACATTCTCGTGCCGGTGCCGGTTTTGACGCTGAACTACCTGCCGGAAAACACGCTTGCGCCACCAGGCTTGTACCAGTTTGCGCTGGCCCCTGAAGACGAAGCTCGCTCGGCGGCAGTGCGTGCACTTGCCGATGGTCACACGAGAGCCGTTGCACTTGTACCCAACAACGACTGGGGTCGACGCCTGCTAACGAGTTTCGCAACCGAGTTCGAAGCGCTTGGTGGTACCTTGCTCGACTATCGCAGCTACACGCCGGGCACCCCGGATTTCTCGAACACGATTGAAGACCTCATGGCCTTGTCGGGGAGTGTCCGCAGGTACCAACGGTTGCGAGCGAATATCGGTGGACCTTTACAGTTCGATCCGCGGCGTCGTGAGGACAGTGAATTCATTTTCCTGGCCGCTGACGCACCCGCAGGCCGCTTACTGAAATCGCAACTTAAATTTCATTATTCGGGCGACCTGCCGGTGTATTCAACATCATCGATATACGCAATGGATGGCCGATCAAATTCAGACCTGAACGGCATCATGTTTGCTGACACACCGTGGATCATCGCGCCGCAAAGCTGGATCGAACATTTACCCTCGCTGTTTGGCGAGTACTGGCCCGAAGAGCGCCGCCTCGGTCGCCTGCACGCTATGGGTTACGACGCGTATCAACTCATAGCGTCGCTGCACACGGCTCACTCCGGCCCGATGGTGGAAGTGGATGGTGCGACGGGCAAGCTGCACATCGATGCCGATGGCCGGGTTCGGCGCGAACTCGCCTGGGCACAGTTCCAGCGTGGCGAACCAGTCGCATTACCTGCAATAGAAAACGTGGGTGGCCCGATCCAGGATATCAGCAACGACCCCGAAGCACTGTTGCCCGATGCAGCAGATGACGAGTCGTGGTTCGAAGAAACACGCGAACTGTAGGTCTGGCTGCCGAGCGACTGGCTTTTGACACGCTGAGACGCCAAGGCCTTGTCCCGGTCAGCCGAAATTTCCGCTGCCGTCTTGGTGAGATTGACCTCATCATGCTGGACGGCACGTGCCTCGTCTTCGTCGAGGTTCGTTATCGCGCAAGCAACCGTGTAGCGTCAGCGAAACATACTGTCGATATTCACAAACAACGCAAGCTCATCCGCTCGGCGGCATTATTCGTCGCCACGAGATCGCGATTTGCGAACAGCACCATGCGATTCGATGTCGTGGCAATCGACGACCATGAAAACAATGGTCAAACAGTGGAATGGATCAGGGACGCGTTCCGTCCTGGTAATTCAAGCTTATAGGTCTACTTGACGACTTTCAGGTGAGGCCGCGATCGCGTCGTGTCACCGTCGTCGTTTGTCTGCGAGGGTTCCGTATTTTCCGCGTCGTGCGAAAAGATCATACCCTGCCCGGTTTCCCGTGCGTAAATGCCAAGCACCGATTTCATCGGCACCCAGACGTCGAATGGCACGCCCGAAAACCGCGCCCGAAAACTGACGGCATCATTGGTCAGTTTCAGATTATGTGCAGCGGTTTCGCTGATATTAAGGATGATTTTGCCGTCTTTGACATGCTCACGCGGAACAAAAACGCCATCAACCGAGGCATCGACGACGATGTGCGGCGTATGACCGTTATCGCCCATCCACTCATGCATGGCACGGATCAGGTACGGTCTTTTTGAACGGCTTGGGTTACTCAACTTATTCAACGCTTGATATCGCTTTCACCGCGCCAAGCTTACCATTAGTTCTTGAGTATCGTTAAGATGGTGACATAACGTAAGGCAGGAGCCTTCATTCAGGATCCTGCCCCAACAAGTGGCATGCCTCTACAGGCGCATTTCCTGTTCAAGCTCCGTCAGGCTTTGCTGGAACGAACGACGCGCGAATACGCGTTTCATGTATCCCTCTATTGGCTCAGCCTGGCTGCCAAGGTCTATGCCGTAGACTGGCAAACGCCACAGAATCGGCGCGATACTCGCATCGACCAGCGAGAATTCTTCACTCAAGAAATATGGTCGTGCGCCGAACAACTCTGTGCTCTGCAAAATACTTTCTCTGAGAAGTTTGCGCGACTTACTGCTAAACCTGCCGTCGCCGCTCGCTTCCGCTTCTTCGGCCAGTGAATACCAATCAGTTTCGATACGGAATAACGCCAGGCGGAATTGCGCCCGCATGACCGGGTCTACCGGCATTAGCGGAGGATGCGGGAAACGCTCATCCAGGTACTCGATAATGACACGCGAGTCGTACAGCGTAAGATCGCGGTCAACCAGAGTTGGAACCGTGTGATAAGGATTCAGATCCATCAGGTCTTCGGGCAAGTCGTTACCCAAGACGTTGGCGATCTCGATATTTATGTTCTTCTCTGCGAGAACCAGTCTCGTCCGATGACTGTGTATGTCAGTCGGCCTGGAGAACAGGGTCATTACTGAGCGTCTGTTGGCGATCACTGCCATTATTTAACGTCCTTCCAAATTTGTTTTTTCAACATCCGTGCGATGATCAGGAAAACCACCAGGTAGATCAGCACCCATGTTCCGAGTTTGCGTCGCTCAGCACGTATAGGCTCAGCGATGTATGCAAGAAAATTAACCGTGTCACGAACAAAGCTCTCGTACTCCTTGGCATCAAGCTTGCCTGAGGAAACCAGCTCAAATTCGTCGAATTCGTGAGTCGTGGTTGTCGACCCGTCGGTGTTGGTCTCCACGTGCTCCGAAAAATGCGCTTTTTGATAGCCCTGCAACTCCCAAAGTACATGCGGCATACTCGTACCAGCCAGCACCGTATTATCAACACCGGTCGGACTGTCAGGATCCAGGTAGAACCCCTTCAGGAAGTTGTAAATATAATCCGCGCCCTTGGCACGAGCCATCAGCGACATGTCCGGCGGAGCTTTGCCATACCAGCGCGCCGCATCGTTTTCCGGCATAGACGCCTGAATAGTCTCAAACGTCTTTTCGGCATTGAACATCAGGTTGTCCACGAGTTCTTCCTCAGACAGCCCGAGATACTTGCCGATGGTATTGAAGCGAACATAGCGTGCGGAATGGCAACCGGAACAGTAATTCATGAAATTTGAGGCACCACGTTGTAGCGACGCGATATTGCCCGGGTCGATGTGTGCTTTTTCCAGTGCGGCGCCGGCAGAAGCATGCGCCTGTGCTGCAGCAAGAATTGCGGCAAGCACCACGAGCCTGCCAAGTGCTCTTAACTTATCCATGGTAGACCACCCTTTCCGGCACAGGCTTCGTCTTATCGACTGTCGTGTAGTACGGCATCAACAGGAAGAAAGCGAAGTACAGGACTGAAAAGATCCTCGCAGCAAGCACATAAATCGGTTCTGCCGGCTGAGTACCGAGCCATCCGAGTGACAGGAACGTCACAACGAATATCGACAGCGCTGATTTGTAAATCCAACCGCGATAGCGAATCGACTTAACCCGTGCCCGATCCAGCCATGGCAGGAAAACCGGTAGCAGCACAGCAGTGCCGAACAATATGAAACCCCAAAGTTTGTCCGGTACGGCGCGCAGAATTGCGTAGAACGGTGTGAAGTACCAGACCGGTGCAATGTGTTCCGGCGTGGCCGTCAAGTTGGCGGGCTCGAAGTTTGCATGCTCAAGGAAGTAGCCACCCATATCGGGTGCGAAGAAGACAACTGCCGAGAACAGCATCAGGAAGACGATGATCGCGACGAGGTCTTTACTCGTGTGATACGGATGAAATGCGACACCATCCAGTGGCACACCATCCGCGCCCTTATTCTGTTTAATCTCCACGCCATCTGGATTATTGGACCCGACTTCGTGCAGCGCCACTATGTGCACGAAGATCAACCCGATCAGTGATAACGGCAACACGATGACATGCAACGCAAAGAAACGATTCAGCGTGATATCCGAAATCGAGTAGTCACCGCGGATGATTTCGACGAGACCCTCTCCTATGCCTGGAATCGCTCCGAACAGGGAGATGATGACCTGGGCACCCCAGTAAGACATCTGCCCCCAGGGCAACAGGTAGCCTGCGAAGCCTTCGGCCATAAGCACGAAGAAAATCAGCATGCCGATTATCCATATGAGTTCGCGCGGTTTCTTGTACGAGCCGTACAACATTGCACGAAACATATGCAGGTAGACGACGATGAAAAAGAACGAAGCCCCAGTCGAGTGCATGTACCTAATGAGCCAGCCCCATTCAACATCGCGCATGATGTACTCAACCGAGGCAAATGCTTCTGCAGCCGCAGGTTTGTAGTTCATCGTCAGGAATACGCCAGTGACGAGCTGGATGACCAACACGACCATCGCCAATACGCCAAATACGTACCAAAAGTTGAAATTCTTCGACGCGTAATACTCAGTGGCGTGGTACTTCATCGTTGACGTAAATGGAAAACGATCGTCTATCCACTTCATGAAGCCGCCCTGCGGCTTGCCTACTTCTGCCTCAATTCTCGCCATTACGCTGCTCCTGTGTCCTGACCGAGCAAGATGAGGTCATCTCTCACAAATCGGTGCGGTGGAACCCGCAGGTTTGTCGGCGCCGGGACACCTTTGAATACACGGCCGGCCAGATCGAATTTGGAGCCGTGACATGGGCAGAAAAAGCCCCCGCCCCATCTCTCGTTCGGACGCACCGCGAAGTCCTCAAGCGGCGCACAGCCCAAATGCGTGCACGAACCCTCAACGACGAGATACTCGCGCTTGACCGAACGGTACTCGTTCCTGGAATAATCCGGCTGCTGCTCAATAACATCCGAATTCGGGTCTCGGAGTTGATCGAGATCCTTACCCAGACTCGCCAGCATCTCTTCCGTACGGCGCAGAACAAAAACTAACTTACCGCGCCAGAGAACCCGAACCATTTCCCCAGGTTGCATTGAACCGATAGGCACTTCTACCGGTGCTCCCAGGGCCTGAGCTCTCGCGCTTGGCTTCAATGAAGAGAGGAACGGAACTGCAACCATTCCAGCCCCGACAGCGCCGGTGACAGCGGTTGCAACAGTTAGAAAGTGACGTCTGTTTCGATCTATGCGATCAACGTCTTCTTCACTCATCAGGCACTCCCATACGCCCGGCTGAAACAGAATTATTGGAGGTCTTCCATTGTCAGCACGTTTCTTGTTCTAAGTCGATACAGTCAAGTAGACAATCTAAGTAGATGTTACTGGTAAATTTGCAGCAGACCTGGTTTGCCGTCAGGATAAACAACTGGCCAGAGCCGTGGTGCAGAAACCGTCGGGCATTATACACGTGCCTTGTCGAATTTGGCTAGATGGGTAGACGTAAAGAACTAATTCTTAAGGAAATTCTCTTTGTCCGGACTAAAATCAGCGCTACTGTTTGTCCTGCAATCTATCGTTGCCGGCCTTGCTGTTGCTTTTGTCGTGGTCTTGATCCGGCCCGACTTGCTGCCTGCGCTGGCTGTCACCGGCACCAACGCTCCGGCCAGTTACGCCGACGCCGTTGACCTGAGCGCGCCAGCTGTGGCCAACGTGTACGTCAAGCGGCTGGTTGAGTACAGTCCCGGGCCCAATGAGAGAACCCGGTTTCGCGTCGAAACCAGCTTCGGTTCGGCCGTAGTGATCGACCCCGAAGGTTACATCGTCACTAATTATCACGTTGTCGGAGACGCGGCCGAGATTCAAGTACAGATGAGTGACGGCAGAATCGTTATTCCGGACCTCGTGGGCGTCGACGCCGAGACTGACCTGGCGCTGCTCAAAGTCAATCTTGGCACTTTGCCGGCGATTCGATTTGGCAGCTCAGGTCACTTGCGCATCGGCGACGTGGTGCTCGCGATTGGCAACCCGTACGGGCTCACCAAATCGGTCACACAGGGCATCGTCAGTGCTACCGGCCGAGGCTTGCTCAACCTCGCAACGTTCGAAAACTTCATCCAGACCGATGCGGCGATTAACGCCGGCAATTCCGGCGGCGCACTCATTAATGTCAACGGAGAGTTGGTGGGCATCAATACGGCGGTACTTGTGCAGGACCCAGGCACCGAGGGCATCGGCTTTGCAATTCCGGTTGACATGGTTCGTGGCGTGGTCGACGAAATCAAATTACATGGTCGCGTAATTCGCGGCTACATGGGGTTCCAGTCCGAAGAGTTGAGCAGCGCTGAGAGGGCCGCACTGGGCATCGAAAGAAACGTCGGAATTCGCCTGAGCCACGTTTACGTGGATAGCCCTGCAGCGAAAGGCGGCTTGAAAGCTGGTGATGTCATTATTGAAATTGATGGCGATGCAATCTACTCGCAGCGCCAGGCGCGACTGAAAGTCGCAGGGACCGACCCCGGTGATGAAATCAATCTGATCGGCATCCGAAACGGAACCCAGTTCGAGACAAGCGTTATCGCGGCGGAACGCTCCAGTTCGCCTGACTAGCGACGCGCAGCGCGTTTCAAACAGAGATTTTCAGGTACTCCTTATGCGTTTGTCTGTGCCTGCCACTCATCTGGCGTCATGGCTCGAATCGACAAAGCATGAATCTCATTGCCCACGAGCGCACCGAGGCACTTGTAGACCAATTGATGGCGTGCAATTGACCGCTTTCCCTCGAATTCTTTCGCGACAACCAATGCCTCGAAATGCGTATTGTCGCCGCTCATTACTTTGACGATAGCGTCGTCAAAACCGGCTTCTATCAGACTTGTTATCTCGACTGGATCCATATTGGCAATTCGTTATGTAGCTTTCCCGGGCGCGCAGTGTACCGGGAAATTGTAGGGCTTCCCAACGCTGCACCCTGATTGTGTATGATAGCCGGCTCGAGTCTGTCTCCAGGCCGCTCTTGCCCGTTCAATTCGGGCGCTGGAACCAATTCGCCCAACAACACGAAAATTATGCTTGGAAACTTTTTTGAAGTCATCGCCGGACTAGTACTCCTTATTTGGGGGGCCGACCGATTTGTTCATGGTGCCGGGGCAATCGCGCGCAACCTGGGCGTTGCGCCGTTGCTGATCGGCCTCACGGTCGTAGCATTCGCGACTTCAGCACCGGAGATCCTGGTATCAGTTGTGGCATCTCTTCGTGGCGAGCCGGGCTTGGCACTTGGCAATGCCATAGGCTCGAATATCGTCAACATTGGCCTGGTACTCGGCTGTGTGGCCATCATCCGTCCCATCCAGCTGCGCTCCGCAACGCTGCGGCGCGAAATGCCGGCTTTGCTTGCTGTCTCGCTACTCACAGTTTCGCTGTTCCTCGACTCCTACCTAAGCCGCGTCGACGGGCTGGTCATGCTGACATCTCTTGTCATCGTGATGATCTGGCTCACCCGCCTCGGCATGAAGTCCTCGCCTAGCGATCCGATCCAGCAGGATTTCGAGGCTGAAATACCGGTAGGTGTCAGCATGAAGCTGGCCATTTTCTGGCTCATTCTCGGGATCGCCACGCTACTGATCGGCGCACAGCTGTTGGTCGACGGCGCAATACTCATTGCCCGTGGCCTCGGGGTCAGTGAGGTAGTCATCGGTATTTTGCTTGTCTCATTCGGCACCAGCCTTCCAGAACTGGCCGTTTCATTGGTAAGTGCGCTAAAAGGTGAATATGGGCTGGCCATAGGCAATATCGTCGGTTCAAATATCTTCAACCTGCTCGCTGTCATCGGCGTTGCCGCAGCAATTGCACCGACTGCGATGGCGCCGACCGTATTGTCATTGCATATTTTCGTCATGGTCGCATTCACCCTGGTCCTATTTGCGATGACCTACGACTATGATGGCAAGAGCGAACTATCCAGGATCGAGGGCGTCGCACTACTTGCTGCATTTATCGCTTACGATACCTACGTAGTGCTACAAAACGTTACAATGCATGAATGATCACTGGCCGAGGCTTGCGCGTGCCGCAGAACCTGACATCCGACGAATTATTGGCTCTGGCCGGCGAGGTTATCTCTATAGAGTCTCGCGCCATAGAAACGCTGCGCTCGAGGCTCGACGAGAAGTTCATTGACGCCTGCAAGATGTGCCTGGAAACACCAGGCCGTATCGTCGTCACCGGTATGGGAAAATCCGGCCATATCAGCGGCAAGATAGCTGCGACACTGGCAAGCACCGGCACACCTGCTTTTTTCATGCACCCGGGAGAAGCCAGCCATGGCGACCTCGGCATGATAACTGCACAGGATTTGTTGCTTGCTATTTCGTACTCGGGCGAGACCGACGAAGTCATCACAATCCTGCCGCTCGTAAAACGCATGGGCGCCCGGCTGATCACGATGACAGGCAATCCCAAGTCCACGCTTGCCAAAGCTGCTGACGTACACCTGGATGTCAGCGTGGCCGAAGAGGCCTGCCCACTCAACCTCGCACCGACCGCAAGCACAACCGCAACCCTGGCCATGGGAGACGCGCTTGCAGTTGTCCTGCTGAAGATTCGCGGCTTTACGGCAGAAGACTTTGCGATGTCCCATCCCAGCGGCAGTCTCGGCAAACGACTGCTGCTGCGCGTGTCTGACGTTATGCGAACCGACGATGCAATCCCCAGCGTCAAACCGGACGTGAACCTTCGCGACGGCCTGATGGAAATGACGGAAAAGGGCTTGGGAATGACCGCGATCGTAGACGACGACATGAACATTCTCGGCATCTTCACGGATGGCGATTTGCGCCGGGCACTGGACGCAGGCATTGATGTGCACAGCACCCCCATCAGCAGCGTCATGCACAGCGAATGCAAGACGACATCCGATAACGTGTTGGCCGCCGAGGCTGTGCACCTGATGGAAGAGAATAAAATCACATCGCTGCTGGTCGCCGACGAGCAAAATCGACTTGTCGGTGCCTTGAATGTCCACGACCTTTTTCGCGCAGGCATTATGTGAGTATTCCCGACGCCAAAACTTCGCTTTCCGAAGTTCGCCTCGTCATTTTTGACGTGGACGGCGTATTTACCGACGGTCGTTTTTATCTCTCAAATGATGGCGTCGAGTCCAAGGCATTCAACACGCAGGATGGTTACGGCATCAGGCAGTTACTCGAAACCGGCATTGAAGTCGCCATTATCAGCGGGCGCTCCTCCACCGCTGTCGAGCGGCGCATGGCCGAGCTTGGCGTTCGCCATGTCATACAGGGGTGCAAGGACAAAATCGGCGCTTTCACCAAGCTCACAGGCAAACTCGGAATCTCCGACGCAGAGTGCGCCTATGTCGGTGATGACATACCGGACCTGCCGCTGCTGCGCAAAGTCGGTTACGCCGTTGCAGTCGCGAACGCCGTTCAAGCTGTTCGCGAACACTGCCACTACACGACTCATGCCGCTGGCGGTCATGGTGCAGTTCGCGAAGTCTGCGAGCTCGTCCTTGCAGCGGCCAGTGGTACAGACTGATGGTAAATCTCCGCACGGCGCTTGTACTCATCGGTTTGGCAGCAGGCGCGCTGGGCAGTTGGTATATCGCTCGCCAGGGACTCGGCGATGGCGATGTGACACCCAGTTTCGATACGACGCAGCAAGGCTACTACCTGAAGTCGGCGCGAATTCTCGGTACCGGTTCGAACGGCGAACTGCTGTACGAACTGCGGGCGGATGAGGCTCAGCAAAAGGAAGATAATCAGGTTTTCTTTACCAACGTATTGCTAAATTACTCGCCACAGAGCGCTGTGCCCTGGAGGGTCAATGCCGACTCAGCCGTTATTCGGCAAGATGAAGAGCGCGTATTGCTAAGCGGTAATGTCCGAGCGGTAAGCAGCGAAGGGTTTTCCGGCAAAGACACGGAATTGCGCACGCAATACCTCGAGATCGATCCGGAGAACTACCTGGCAGAGACCGATGAACGAGTGCAAATTCGCATTGGCGCACGCAGCTTGACGGCGACTGGCATGCTAGCATCACTAAAGGAAAACCGTCTGGAGTTGAAATCGAACGTCAGCGGGAAGTTTGCCCCCTGACCGAGAATGAAGATTCAATGATCACGCGTTTTATTGCATTGCTTTTCTTGTTACCGAGCCTGGCCGCTGCCCAGACAAGTGACCTGCGCCTGCCAATATCACTGGACGCCGACTCGACAAATTACGATGGCAATAGCTCCATGCTGGTCTTTAAAGGACTGCGCCTTTCCCAAGGGTCCATTGGCATACAGGCTGATGAAGGACGCGCTACCAAGCTCGACTTTGCGGATAGCGTATGGCGGTTTGCAGGCAATGTCGTCATTGATGTCGATAACGGTCATATCGAGTGTGCGTCAGCTGACCTGCAGTTTTCTGATCACAAGCTCATGTTCGCCACCATACACGGTGAGCCGGCCACCTTTGAGATGCACCGTCCTGGCAGCGATGATGTAACTCGCGGTCAGGCCGAGCGCCTCGAGTACGACCTTACCAACCGAATTATCGAATTTTCGGGCAACGCGAAGTTCTCGGAGAGCGGCAATCAGATCGCATCAAGTTTCATCGCCTACAACATCGCGCAACAACGTATAAATGCCGAGTCGTCCGGAGAAGGTGGCGACAAGGTCAAGATTACGTTTACGCCGCAAGAATCGACCGCGGACGAAACGCCGGATACCGAGGTCGACAATCCATGAGTATCCTCAGCATTCAGGATATCTCCAAGAGCTTCAAACTCCGCAAAGTCGTCAAGAATCTCTCTCTGGAAATCAAGAGCGGCGAGGTCATTGGGCTACTTGGCCCCAATGGAGCGGGAAAGACGACAGCGTTTTACATGATCGTTGGCCTGATACCGGCGGACAGCGGCAGCATATTGCTGGATGGGCAGGACCTTACTGCCCAACCTATGCATAGGCGCGCGAAACTGGGGCTTGGCTATTTGCCTCAGGAAGCATCGATTTTTCGCAAGCTGACTGTCGAACAAAACATCCTGGCTATCCTCGAGAACCGCGGCGATCTTGACCAGGCGGGTCGCGAGGAGGAACTCGAAACGCTGCTCGATGAGCTGCATGTCGGACATGTTCGTAGCAGCCTCGGTATCAGCCTCTCTGGTGGTGAACGACGGCGCGTCGAAATTGCCCGCGCACTGGCCGCAAATCCGTTATTCGTGCTTCTCGATGAACCATTCGCCGGCGTCGATCCAATTTCGGTGCTTGATATTCAGCGCATAATCAAACACTTGTGCGCGCGCGGTATTGGCGTACTGATTACTGATCATAATGTCCGGGAAACTCTCGGAATTTGTGGCAGAGCCTATATACTAAGTGATGGCAGTCTTATCGCCTCCGGCTCCCCACAGGAGATCCTTGAGAATCATCACGTTCGAGAAGTGTATCTCGGACAAGAATTCAGACTCTGAGGCAAACTGGTCACCTTGAATATCACCAGAATTATTATTGCTTCTTCCGGAAACCCCGGCTAATGCTAAAACAGTCGCTGCAGCTAAAACTCGGACAATCACTTACGATGACGCCGCAGTTGCAGCAGGCGATTCGCCTGTTGCAGCTCCCTGTTCTCGACCTCAACGCCGAGATCCAGGAGGCACTCGAAGAAAACATCATGCTCGAGATGGAGGATCTGCCGGATGTTCCGCAGACGAGCGCTGACACAACCGCCGAAGTTGAGACCATTCGCGCCGAAGACAGCTGGCAGGAAAGCGCAGCGGGGCAGATTCAGGACGGCGGCTGGAACGGTGAAGGCCGCCCGGTTAGCGATTTTGCAGATGAGTCCCGGCAGACTTTACGTGATCACCTGTTGTGGCAGCTCGAGATGGAGCACTTTTCACCGCGAGAGGTGGTTATCGGTGAGGCAATTGTCGACTCGATCAATGATGATGGTTACCTGACCGCCAGCCTGGACGATATTTTTGCGAGCCTTGATGCTGAAGCCGGTTTCACTAGCGAAGAGATTGAGAGCACCCTGCAAAAGATCCAGCAGTTGGATCCAATTGGTGTTGGTGCACGCAGTATTTCGGAGTGCATCATATTGCAGCTTCGGCAGTTGGATGCATCGACGCCCGGCTTGCCGCTTGCGATCCAGCTTGCCGATGGTCATCTCGACCTGGTCGCGAATCGCGACTACGGCGAGTTGCGGCGCAGTCTGCGAACCTCTGAGGAGGATCTACATAACGCACTGGCGCTAATTAAGGGCTGCAACCCGAAACCAGGCCTTGCTGTCAGCCCTGCGGCTACTGAGTACGTCATACCCGACGTATTCGTTCGCAAAATCGATAACCGCTGGCAAGTCGAAATCAGTCCGACAGGCGTGCCACGATTATCCGTTAACCAGCAATACGCAAAATTGTTACGCGGTAGCGGCGACCACTCTGTTCTGCGATCGCAATTGCAGGAAGCCCGGTGGCTAATCCGCAGCCTTGAAATTCGCAACGAAACCCTAATGAAAGTAGCTACATGCATCGTTACCCGACAAACAGAATTCCTCGAACACGGCGATGAAGCGATGCGGCCGATGGTGCTGAGAGACGTAGCAGAAGAAATAGGAATGCACGAATCGACGATTTCTCGCGTAACGACCAGTAAGTACATGCATACGCCGCGCGGCGTTTTTGAATTCAAGTATTTCTTTTCATCTCACTTGTCTTCTGTCGACGGGGAAGATCAGTCGTCCACGTCAGTTCGCGCCAAGATCAGGAAACTCATTGGTGCCGAGAATCCCGCGAAACCATTGAGCGATAGCAAAATAGCAAATCTACTGGCGGAAGATGGTATTTCGGTTGCGAGAAGAACCGTCGCGAAGTACCGTGAAGCAATGAACATCGCATCGTCCAGTGAGCGCAGGAAGCGCTCGGCATAAGTGCGATAAACTCGTTTAAGGAGGTAACTATGCAATTAAATGTATCGGGTCATCATATTGAAGTAACGACATCTCTCCGAGATTATGTCGAATCAAAAATTGAGAAGATCGAACGCCACTTCGATCTGGTATCCGATGTGAGTTGTATACTCACCGTCGAAAAACTTCGGCACAAGGCCGAGGCAACTGCGAAAGTTAACGGCGGAACAATCTACGTAGACAATACGGAAGAAGATATGTATGCGGCGATTGACGGCCTGGTTGATAAACTGGATCGACGCGTCAGAAAATACAAAGAAAAATCTGTCGATCATCACGCCAGAGACTCTGTTAAGCGACAGTACTAGCTCTGAATCAACCCTTGTGGCCACCTGGTCACAAGGGTGTTTCGACCGATAACAAAAACAATCATCATGTTGCTCGAAGAAATCATCAAGCCAGACAGCGTATTGTGCAACGCCCATGCGCGCAGCAAGAAGCACTGTCTGGAAATCCTTAGCGAATTATTGGCACGCTCTGAACTCGGCATAGCCAGCGACGATATTTTTGCCCGGCTTATTGAACGCGAGCGATTGGGTTGCACAAGCCTGGATCAGGGCGTTGCTTTTCCCCATTGCCGTGTTGATGGCCTGAATATCAGCGCAGCAGCATTAATCAAACTCAGCGAACCCGTGGACTTCGATGCGCAGGATGGAGAAGACGTCGATTTGGTTTTCGGATTGATAGTACCAACCGAAGTTGATGACAGTCACCATGCCGACATCAGCGGCATCGCCAAGTTGCTCAGCGACAAAGCGCTGCGGGCAAGGCTACGCGACGCTAATACCAGCAGCGAGTTGTACGAAGCGCTATGCGGCTGATTATCGTCAGCGGACTTTCTGGCTCCGGCAAGTCAGTCGCCTTACACGTCCTCGAAGACCTGGGCTATTACTGTATCGACAATATGCCCGCGGCCCTTTTGCAGGCTTTGGTTGAGGAAGTTACATCCGCTGACGAAGCACCGTCACAACTGATTGCCGTTGGTGTCGATGCGCGAAACCGCGGAAAAGACCTCGACACTCTGCCGCAACTTATTGACGACCTGCGACAGCAAGGCTTGCAGACAGAGCTTCTGTTTCTCCAGTCGGATGACGACATCCTTCTCAAACGATACAGTGAATCACGCCGCAGGCACCCGCTGGCGAAGCATGGTACGGCGCTGCGCGCTGCCATAGAGAGCGAGCGCCAGATGCTCTCCCCGGTGCTCAACGCGGCCGACCTAATTATCGATACATCCAGGACGAGCGTTTACGAACTCGCGGACGCCATTCGCGAGCGCATTGATCGACGCGGCGAAAGCACACTTTCGGTGCTGATTGAGTCGTTCGGCTTTAAGAACGGTATTCCCGCAGACGCTGATTTTGTATTCGACATGCGGTGCCTGCCAAACCCCTACTGGATACCCGAGCTACGTGGTTTGACTGGCGAACATCGTGAAGTCACTGAGTTTCTCGATGCCCAACCGGCTTTTGTTGCCATGTTCGATGACATCCTGGCCTTTTTCAAACGCTGGATCCCTGAGTACAACACCGTCCATCGCAGCTACCTTACAGTGGCAATTGGATGCACGGGCGGCCAGCACCGTTCGGTATACATGACGGACAAGCTCGCAAATGCCCTGCGCCCGTTGCACGACCCTGTTCTTACCCGGCACAACGAGCTCGGCAGCCACCGCCTCAATAGTCAATAATCCCGACCGAGGCCAAGACCGCTGCCAAAGCGTCTTTTTCAGGTACGTAGAGCGCGACACAACTGAATTCAGTAAACTGTCCCGCATTATGGAAGCCAGAGAACATACCCAGGCCAATTTGCAGCTGCTGCGCGAGCAGCTCAACAGCGGCGGTATGCGGTCGGCGCGCCTGATGATCCATAGCCTGCACCCCGCCGAAGTCGCCCGCCTGCTCGAATCGATGCCGCTGCGCGAGCGTGCCGTGCTCTGGGAAATGGTCGGCCCGGACGATGAGGGCGATGTTCTGGTCGAAGTGGCTGACGAAGTGCGTAATGGCCTGATCAAGGGGATGCAGACCGAGGATCTCCTTGCCGCTACAGAAGGCATGGAGCTCGACGATCTCGCCGACCTCCTGGTTGACCTGCCAGAGACTTTGACACGCGAAGTCCTGCAATCGCTTGATCACCAGGACGAGGAACGCCTGCGCCAGGTTCTTGCTTACGATGAGGACAGCGCCGGCGGCCTGATGAATGTCGACATCGTGACCGTTCGACCGGATGTCACACTCGAAGTCGTTTCCCGATACCTGCGGGCACGCGGTGAAATGCCGGATGGCACGGATTCAATATTCGTTGTCGATCGCGACAATGGTTATGTTGGCACGTTGTTTTTGTCGCGCCTGCTAACGAACGACGAAGACACGATTGTTGCCAACATCATGTCGACCAACATTCTGCCGATTCCGGCTCACACACCATCAACGCAGGTCGTTTGGGAGTTCGAAAACAGAGATCTGTTGTCGGCACCTGTTGTCGACGACGACTATCGAGTATTGGGTCGAATAACAGTTGATGACGTCGTCGATGTTATTCGTGAAGAGGCTGAACACTCATTGATGAGTGCCGCGGGCCTTGACGAAGAAGATGATATGTTCGCGCCTGTGTTCAAGAGCGCCCGAAGGCGGGCCTTATGGCTCGGAATCAATCTTGGCACTGCATTTCTCGCGGCGGCCGTTGTTGACGTATTTCAGACTACGATCGACAAAATAGTGCTGTTAGCCGTGTTGATGCCAGTGGTTCCAAGCATGGGCGGTGTTGCCGGCAGCCAGTCGCTGACGATCATCACACGTGCTATCGCACTTGGCCAAATTGACCGAACCAATGCGCGTCGAATTATGCGCAAGGAACTGCTCGTCGGGCTATTGAATGGTGTTGGTTGGGCTATCGTCGTCGCCGCGTTTACGTATTTGTGGTTCGGTAATTGGCGAATCGGTGGCGTTATCGGGGCCGCAATGATCATCAATTTATTCGTGGCCGCCTTTGCGGGCTTCGTCATCCCGCTCACATTGAAACGTCTGAATATCGATCCTGCGCTCGCCGGCGGCGTAGTCTTGACGACAGTCACCGATGTGATCGGTTACATGGCTTTCCTGGGCCTTGGCGCGGCGCTGCTCTTGTAGATTCCGGTGCTACCTACCGGTTTCGCCGTGAAACGAACTCAGATCTTTTCTTACCCAGTTAGGCGCGAACAGTCTCGGCACTTCAGCACCGTTTACGAATTTCAGCAATTCGTCTTTTACGTTCATCGCGTCGCGATATCCCAATTCTATGAGCTCTCGTGTGAACGACTGCTCGAATAGCAGGAAACTCAATAAGCGATTTTCGCCCGAGCCGCGACCGCTGACGCTGCGAAGCAGCGCGCGAATAGCTAGCGGCAGTTGCTGTCGGTGTTTGTGAGCAATGACGCGCAAGTCCTGGCTCGGCACGATAAGCATTGTGTCAATGGCACGCATTCGCTTTACCGGGCCGGTACGATGCTCAGGACTGACGGAGTCGATCATCTGATTGATACGAGTCACCCGTTCCAGGTCTGAATAGAGACCATCCATGAATAAAGCATCAAGCATGTAGCCCGCAATCTGGCCGAAACTCGGCGACTCCTGTGACTCATCGGAACTCGGTGCCTTATCTGCAGTTTCGTCGCGCACGCCGACCACCAGGATGCGATCCGCGCCAAGATGAACAGCGGGACTTAGAGGCGTAGCCTGCCGCATGGCACCGTCGCCAAAAAATTCACCCCGCACGCTTACTGGCGGGAAAATCATTGGTACCGCAATACTTGCCATCAGGTGGTCGAGGTGAAGTTCGCTCGGCACGCCTTCTCGGCGAGTCCGCGACCAACCCCTGGTTCCTTTGGATGCCTGGAAGAATGACGTTGATCGAGCCGATGCGTAGCTCGCCGCCGTAATTGCGACAGCTTCGAGGCAACCACCGTCAATCGCATCCTGAATTCGCGGAAATCGAATGTTTCGACTGAGCAGGGCTCGCAACGGTGTGTTGTCCAGCAATGACTTTGGCATGCCGACGAGAAAACCGCCCAACACAACGGACGCCAGCCAATGCAGGCTGCTTTTGAGCATCGTCACATTGTCCGTTCGATACACCTGGTCACAGTGAAAATTCCCCCAGACCTGCTCAAGTTCGGCGACTGCCACGGCGAAACGGCGGGCTTTGCTGGCGAGAACGACGGAGTTTATAGCCCCTGCCGATGTGCCACTGATCACAGCAAAAGGATTCGGGCTACCCTTGGGCAGGAGCTCCGCGAGTGCTTTCAAAACGCCTACCTGAAATGCGCCTCGCGCCCCACCACCCGGCAACACCAGTGCAGTCTTCTTGTCGTGTGTTTCGCTGGCTCTCATCGTCTAAAGACTTGCAGAATTGTGAAGTATCCGGTTCAAAGCGTATTATAGTGCGACGATGATGTGGTATTTCGCCACACAATACATGGTCATAGTGACCATTTTGAATGGAATTGGTCAGATGAAACGCTCGCTTTATACGATTGCCGCACTTTTTTCGCTCTGCCTCGCGGCATTCGCCTCCGAGCACCTGACCGTCGGCCAGCCGGCACCTGACTTTGAGCTCTCAGACCAAAACGGGCAGTTGCACTCGCTCGAAGACTACCGGGATCACTGGGTTGTGCTTTATTTTTATCCGAAAGACCAGACGCCCGGCTGTACAACAGAGGCATGCGAGTTTCGCGACAATATCTTCGCATTCAGGGAAATCGGAGCGCAAATTCTGGGCGTCAGCCTGGACGACGTCGAATCACATCAGAAGTTTGCTGAAAAGTACGAACTGCCCTTCCCGCTGTTGGCCGACGTCGAGGGCAAAGCTGCCGAAGCTTACAATGTCAAAACCAGGATGCTTGGCATGAAGGTCGCCAAACGACAAACATTCCTGATCGATCCGGATGGGAATCTTGCGAAACACTATGAGGACGTCAATCCCTCTGAGCATTCGCAGCAAGTACTTGCCGATTTGAAAGAACTAGGCGCAGGTACTAGCGCAACGCCTTAATACCCTCATCGAGTCCGGCAATCGTAAGCGGAAACATCCGGTCTTCCATTATTTCACGCGTCAGCTTGGTAGACGGCGTGGAATCCCAGCGTTCTTTCGGCTCCGGATTAAGCCAGATCGCTTTTGAATAAGTGTTCAAGAGGCGTTTAATCCAGACAGCACCTGGTTCCTCATTCCAGTGTTCAACGCTACCACCCGCGTAGACGATTTCGTATGGACTCATTGTTGCATCGCCGACAAAAATCAGTTTGTAGTCCGCGCCATATTTGTGCGCGATATCAAGTGTGGGAGTTCTTTCGCCGTGCCGACGTCGATTGTCCTTCCACAAGCTCTCATAAATGAAGTTATGAAAGTAGAAGTACTGAAGATGCTTGAACTCAGTGCGTGCCGCGGAAAACAACTCTTCGCAAACCCGCACGTGATCGTCCATTGAACCACCGACGTCGAGACATAACAGAACTTTGACGGCGTTGTGCCGTTCCGGAACCATGCGAATATCAAGCAGACCGGCATTGCGAGCCGTCTTATCAATGGTGTCCTCGAGGTCAAGTTCGTCCGTAGCACCTTCGCGTGCGAATTTGCGGAGACGGCGCAGCGCCACCTTGATGTTGCGCGTACCGAGTTCGATCGAATCGTCAAGATTGCGGTACTCACGCCTGTCCCACACCTTCGTCGCGCGGCGATTTCGCGATCCCTGCTGGCCGATGCGTACTCCCTCAGGGTTGTAGCCATAAGCTCCGAATGGAGATGTGCCAGCCGTGCCAATCCACTTGTTGCCGCCCTCGTGGCGCTCCTCCTGTTCATCGAGGCGCTCCTGCAGTGCCTTCATTAGCGCTTCAAAACCGCCGAGCGCCTCAATCTTCGCCCGCTCTTCGTCCGATAACAGCAGTTCAGCCTGCTTCTTTAACCAGTCTTCAGGAAGCCCGTCCATCAGATCGACAAGTGAGTCCTCCACTCCTTTGAAGTACGCTGCAAAAATGCGGTCGAATCGATCGAGTTTTGATTCGTCTTTTACGAGACAGGCTCGTGACAGGAAATAGAAGTCATCGACACTTTGCCCGGCCACACCTTTCTTCATTGCCTCAAGTAGCGTCAGCAACTCGGTGATCGATGGTTTCAAACCACCCTCACGCAATACGAAAAAAAAAGGGATCAGCATGTTGGGCTAAGGCTGGTTGGAATCCGCTCTTCTATCGAGGAATACGAGTTGCTCGAACAGATGCACATCCTGCTCGTTTTTTAGTAGCGCCCCATAAAGTGGGGGGATCGCTTTTCGCGAATCCTTGGCGTTCAGCAATTCCGGCGGAACATCTTCGGCAAGCAATAACCTGATCCAATCCAGAAGCTCTGATGTTGACGGCTTCTTCTTCAGGCCTGGCACATCACGCACTTTGTAGAACGCGTTGAGCGCTTCACTCAGCAGGTTTTTTTTGAGGTCCGGAAAATGAACATCAACGATACGGGACATCGTTTCTTTGTCAGGAAACTTGATGTAATGGAAGAAACAGCGTCGCAAAAACGCGTCCGGCAGTTCCTTCTCATTATTACTCGTAATGACGATGATCGGCCGATGAGCTGCTTTCACTAACTGTTTGGTTTCATAAACGTAGAACTCCATCCGGTCGAGTTCCTGCAACAAGTCGTTCGGAAATTCGATATCAGCTTTATCGACTTCATCGATGAGCAATACCGGCTGCTCCTTCGACTGGAAAGCCTCCCATACTTTGCCGCGCACGATGTAATTTGAAATGTCATGCACGCGATCATCGCCGAGTTGTGAATCACGCAAACGTGCGACCGCATCGTATTCGTACAAGCCCTGCTGTGCTTTTGTCGTCGACTTGATATGCCACTCAAACAGTGGCTTGCCAAGCGACTCGGCGACCTCAACCGCCAGTTGTGTCTTCCCGGTCCCGGGCTCGCCTTTGATCAGGATCGGACGCTCCAGCGTGACCGCCGCATTAACCGCCATCATCAGGTCGTCTGTCGCAACGTAAGTACTGGTTCCGGTAAATTTAGTGTCTGCCATTGTGCTGCCTGATTAGTTGGGTCACTGAGGCAGTTTACCGGAAAACGACAATTGAGCCCCGGCTACTGGAATTACCCGAGCCGCATCTATTGGCTGGGTTGCAGAACCAGCTTGTGCGCAGCCTCGCCTGGCAGGAACGGGCTCGCGCGACCCTTGACCCAATCCTCATGGCCCTGACGGTAGAAGTCCGACAATGGGTGGCCACTTTGTCCTGTAGGCATGTGCATGACACTATTCGCTTCGTCACCTGGCGATACGGAAAAACGCTCCGATGCGCCGAATGTCGGGCCCTGCGCCTTGGGCATATCCACATCTCCGCTGAGCGGGTCGGCCGGCATATCCAGGAACCTCGACAACATTGGAATAGCCGGGCTCAAAGGATGAGTGATCTGCGCAGTATTGCGTTCACCCCAGCTGCGATCAGCTAGGGAACCATCGAAATTTTCCTCGAAGTAGCGAATATTTGCGCGCACCGACTCGACCATCAACGCCTGCCAGCTGTCATAGGCTGCTGGCAGAAGGTGTTGCGGTTGTTCGGTGACCAATTTCCAGAGCGATGCCTCGAATTGATTGCTGATACGTAAGCCGAGCTTGCCCGCATATCCATCGCGAACTGGCGCCATCAACGCGTGGAAAGCCTGTGCCTGTACTTCCAGGCGAAATGCGCGAACCAGTCGATAACCAACTGACTCTGGTGCCGCACGCGGCACCCACTCGGCGACCAGTCTCCGGTACTCCGTCAACCGGGCATCGCCAGCGATAGTTTCCTCGTCAAGAACATCGAGCAGCAAAGTACGCCAGGGCTCCAGAAACAGCGCGCGATCGTCGTATTGGATGTCAAGCATGTCGGCTGGCACAAACGTCTCCCTGGCGAACAACCCGTCGCGTATCTGGCGCGCCCTCGCCCCAAGATCGTAACCACCGTCACCAACGAGACCCAAAGCCTCGCCATCGGTTACACGGGCATTGGCGGTCCAGATACGACCGCCCTTCGGATTGACAACACGAGGATAACGACTCGCATCCAACCAGCCGATCCACCCCGGCTGCTCACTCCAGTCGGCAGGAACCATGCCATCAAACGAAGTTTTCCGAGGAATTTTTCCAGCGATAGTCCAGGCGATATTTCCGCCTGCGTCGCCGGTAACGAAATTCTGCGGCGGTATGCCCATCGTGTTCGCAATATCGAGCGCTTCGTACACCGTGCCAGCGACCTCGAGATCGATAACTTTCAGGTTTACCGCCTCAGCGTGATGCGCAATCCAGCTAACTGCAATCTCGCCATCCGGATAGTCAATGCCCTCGAGAACGGGACCCCATATTGTTTCGCGAACTACCAATTGGATCGGGTCGCTGTTTTTTACCTCGATACTTTCGCGATGTACTTCAAATGGCAATTCACCATCGGGAGTTTGGTAAGTATCGGGAGACGATCCGGCCTGCAGCAATACCGCATCGGACCAATCGCCATAGCTGTTCGTATAACCCCAGGCAACCTTGCCATTACTTCCGGCAACGACAAATGGGGCGCCTGGCAAAGTGACACCCGTGACATCACGCTGCTCGCCCGAGTCGACAACAAGTCGCGCCTGATAATAAATATTCGGTGTAGATAATCCGAGGTGCATGTCGTTGGCAACGATCGCCCGGCCGGTCCGCGTCAATGCTCCACTTACAGCCCAATTGTTGCTGCCATTGAGGTTCGGTTTTCCGACTTCATTGGCTGGCTGTGATTTGGTTTTAACATGACGTACCGAGTAGGTGTCAGACGACGGCGTGGGTACGGGTGCCCGAGGTTCGCCCATCAACGGTGCGTCCCACGGCGTACCCTGGGGATACAACCATGTATAAGCTTCAGCGGGCAACACACGACGCGCCAGTCCACGCTGTACGTCCCTGATCGCGCGCGAATCGTTGAGCGTCACAAACATCGCATACACGACCAGAATCGAGTCCTCCGGCTGCCAGGGTTTCGGCTCTGCGCGTAGTACAAAATACTCGAACGGTTTTGCGTCAAGACTCGCCAAACCGGCATTGACACCGTCGGCGTAACTTTCGAGGATTGCCGACTCGATGGCTGGCAAGCCGGATAAAGCGATTTGCGCACGGCTGCGAAAGCGATGAAACCGAAACCGTTTATCAGTTTCCAGCGCAGCTGCGCCGATGATCTCTGACAATTCTCCGGCGGCCTTGCGTCGTATCAGGTCAATCTGGAAAAAACGGTCCTGCCCGTGGGCAAACCCTGTCGCGAACGCCAGGTCGGCTCTGTTTGTCGCCGTAATTGTAGGAATACCGGATGCATCGCGCTCGATAGTTGCAGCGGCTGATAAGCCGTCGACATCCGTCTCACCGTCAAGCTCTGGCAAGCTGGCCCTGAGCGCAAGCCACGCGAGAATAAAAAGAACGGTGGCGGCGAATAGCAGGCCCGATAGCAGTCGAGTGACCCATCGTTTCATACAGCGTTACTCCGCGGCGGTAACCTTGAGAATTTTCATCGCGTTGGTACTTCCGGAAACGCCTTCAAGATCGCCTTTAGTGAAAATGACCAGATCGCCAACTTCAACCAGCTTCTTCGACAACATGGTCTTGAATATTTCGGCATATAGCTGCGCCCGCTCTGTCTTCTTTATCTCGAATGACACCGGGTAAACACCACGATACAGGGCAACACGTCGGCGAGTGGCAGCGTATGGAGTCATCGCATAGATCGGAATGTCTGAGCGTACACGCGACATCCAGCGTGATGTTGATCCCGACTCTGTCAGTGCGATTATCGCTTTCACCGACATGTGGTTGGCTGTGTACATCACGGCCATCGCAATTGCCTCATCGACCAGCTCGAACTGATCGCCCATTCGATGGCTCATCCGGCCTGCCGGGTGCGGAAATTGTTCTGCACCAACGCACACATCACTCATTGCGTTGATGACTTCGATCGGGTATTTGCCGACGGCAGTCTCGCCCGAGAGCATCACCGCATCCGTTCCGTCAATTACTGCGTTCGCGACATCAGACACTTCGGCACGTGTCGGAATCGGATTCAGGATCATGGATTCCATCATCTGTGTCGCGGTGATGACGATCTTGTTTTTCGCCCTTGTCTGCTGAATCAGACTTTTCTGAATACCGGTTAACTGGGCGTAACCCATTTCTACGCCGAGATCACCGCGGGCAACCATAACGACGTCAGCTGCATCGATGATCGAATCAATATTTTCCACGGCTTCAGCACGCTCGATCTTGGCAACGATAAGTCCGTTGCCGCCAGCCTCGGAAAAAAGCCTGCGTGCCTCTTCGATATCTTCGCCGCTGCGGACGAATGACACGGCCAGGAAATCCATGTCGAGTTCGGCAGCCAACCTGATGTTTTCGCGATCGACATCGGTAAGTGCTGCTGCCGACAGCCCTCCACCTTTGAGGTTAAGCCCTTTGTGATCCGATAAAATACCACCCGCAACAACGGTCGTATGAATTCGGGTTCCAGCCACGCGCTCGACTTCCAGCGTGATCAGGCCGTCATTCAGCAACAGAGTATCGCCGGGCCCAACATCTTCATGAATAGAATCCAGCGCAACGCCTACGCCTTGCTGATTGCCCTCTTCCAGGCCAATCGCACTGTCCAGAAAGAATGAATCGCCATCGGCCAATACCACACTGCCGTTTTCAAATCGCTTGATTCTGATTTTCGGCCCCTGCAGGTCGCCCATCACTGCGATTTCCTTACCGCAGGCATCGGCGGCCTCGCGTAACACCGCGTAACGACGACGGTGATCCTCCGCATTGCCGTGGGAAAAATTGAGGCGCGCGACGTCGAGGCCAGCCTTGATCATGCCGCTCAGCGTTTTTTTGTCGTCTGACGCCGGGCCCAGTGTCGCGACTATCTTGGTTCGTTTTTGCATGGCGGCGATTATTGCACAGCGAGAATGCATTCGTGTTAAGAAATACCGTCCATGACTTTCTGCCTCCGGGATTTAACGCTATGCTGCAATTTCTTGCAGCACGTCAAAGAGATATCAGTTTGGACCGCCGCCGATTCCTGCAATGCCTCGCGGCTGCAGCCTCAAGCCCTGCCTTGTCGGCTACATGTCGTGCAAGCGACGATGTGTTCGGTTCATTGCGAGCAGACCCGCAGGAAATTTTTGATCTCCCCAACGGTTTTCACTACAAAATTGTATCGACAGCAGGTGATCCGATGCCGGATGGCCTGCGTGTGCCGTTCGCACATGACGGTATGGCAGCCTTTGATGGCGTCGATGGTCGAGTCGTGCTGGTATGCAACCACGAACTCGGCCCGGGCGATTTCCTCAAGAGCGCGTATGTCCCATCGCTCGAAAGCCTGCCGGCCGCAGTTACGGACAAAATTTTCGACGCCGGATTTGGCGAAACGCCGAGCGCTGGCGGTACGACGACAAGCGTCTTTAACCCAGAAACCGGGGAGACCGAGAGCCAACATCTGAGCCTTGCGGGAACGGAGATCAATTGTGCCGGCGGCGCAACTCCCTGGGGCTCCTGGTTATCGTGCGAAGAGTGCTTTGAGTCGCCGGGCCCGGGGCTGCACGGTGGCCGTTTAGTCAGGCGCGAAAAGAAACACGGCTACGTTTTCGAAGTGCCTGCGCTGGCAGAGGGCCTCACCGAAGCGAGACCCATTCGGGCAATGGGCCGATTCGAACATGAAGCTGCCGCGGTGCACGAGCCAACCGGCATCGTTTACATGACCGAAGACAGACACCACAGTCTATTCTACCGCTACATTCCCAACGTACCTGGCAAGCTTCACGAAGGTGGGAAACTGCAGGCGCTGGCGGTTCTGGACCAACCATCGTTAATGACGCACAACTGGTCGGACGAATTGACCGTGCGCCCAAACGTCTCGCTGAGCACACAGTGGCTAGACCTCGAGGATGTCGACTCGGACGAGAATGATCTGCGTTACCGTGGCAGAAAGCTTGGCGCTGCCATGTTCGCGCGTGGCGAGGGCCTGTGCGACGCCGGAGACCGGTTTGTTTTCACGTGCACTATCGGCGGGCCAGCAAGACTTGGGCAGATCTTCGAGTACCGCCCAAGCCCAAATGAAGGACAACCATCAGAGCAGGACTCTCCCGGGCAACTGACACTGATTGCGGAATCATCCGACGATTCAATATTGCGCAATGCGGACAACCTCACAATGGCCCCCTGGGGTGACCTGATCGTTTGCGAGGACACGTCAGATCATTGCGGTCTCGTCGGCATTCGTCCGGATGGCAGCCAGTATCAGCTGGCAGACAATCCGTATTCGAACTCAGAGCTTGCAGGTGTATGTTTCTCGCCGGACGGTCAGACGTTGTTCGTCAATATCCAGTACCCGGGCATGACGCTTGCGATCACGGGACCGTTTCCAAAGCAGAGCGTCTTTCCAGCATAGCGACGGCGGGCAATTCTTTGCCCTCAACGAACTCGAGGAACGCGCCACCACCAGTCGAGATATATGAAATACGATCGGCCACGCCATACTTGGCTATTGCGGCCAACGTATCGCCACCGCCGGCTACAGAAAAGGCATCGCTATCCGCAATCGCCTCGGCCAGTCTTTTCGTCCCGCCGCCGAACGCATCAAACTCGAACACGCCAACGGGGCCATTCCAGATTATCGTGCCTGCAGAGCCAATAATCTTCGCGAACTGCTCAGCTGTTTCAGGGCCAATGTCGAGAATGAGCTCATCGTCGGCGACCGCATCGACGGGCTTCGTCAGGGACTCGGCATCCGCCGCAAACTCGCTGGCAACGACGACATCAACCGGCAACGGAATGTCTGCCCGCCCCTCACCTGATGCGGCAAGGTCGCTGGCAATGCCGAGCATGTCGGGCTCGTGCAATGACTTGCCTACTTTGTGACCAGCCGCTGCTATAAACGTATTCGCGATGCCGCCGCCTACGATCAGACTATCGACAATGCCAGCCAGCGCATCGAGCACTGTCAACTTGGTCGATACTTTGGATCCACCAACAATAGCCACAAATGGTCGCGCCGGATTCCTCAGAGCTTTGGACAAAGCATCAAGCTCTTTGGCGAGCAAGGGCCCGGCGCAGGCGACGGGTGCAAACTCCGCAACGCCGTAAGTGCTCGCCTGTGCACGGTGAGCCGTGCCAAACGCATCCATAACAAAGACGTCACAAAGTGCGGCCATCTTGCGTGCCAGCGCTTCGTCACAGGCTTTTTCGCCAACAAGAAATCGGACGTTCTCAAGCAGCACGACAGAGCCAGGCTTAACATCGACACCGTCGATCCAGTCAGCGACTAACGCAACCTCACACCCGAGAAGTTTCGACAGGTGCTCTGCAACAGGTCGCAGGGAAAACTGTTCTTCCGGCTGCCCTTCCTTCGGACGCCCCAGGTGCGACACAAGCATGACCGCTGCATTCGCAGCCAGCGCTGCCTTGATTGTCGGCAATGCCGCCTGGATGCGGGCGTCAGACGTAATGACACCGTCAGCGACAGGGACATTAAGATCCTCGCGAATCAGAACGCGCTTGCCCGACAGGTCGATGTCGGCCATTTTGATGACGGACATGATGTCTCCGCTTTGTCCGGCTTACCTGGCGTTATACAGCGCGACAGTAGTATCGAGCATACGACAGGAGAAGCCCCACTCGTTGTCATACCAGGAGCAGACTTTAACGAGTGTGTCTTCCATGACTTTCGTCAGGCCTGCATCGTACGTTGATGATGCGGGATCGTGATTGAAGTCAATCGACACCAGCGGCTCATCGTTGTACGCCAGAACACCCTTCAGCTCACCCTCTGCAGCAGCTTTGATAATCTCGTTTATCTCTTCGATGCTGGTTGCACGCTTGGCAACAAAGGTGAGATCGACAGCAGAAACGTTAATGGTCGGCACGCGCATCGAAAAACCATCAAGCAGCCCGTTCAGCTCTGGCAATACGAGGCCAACGGCTGCCGCAGCGCCCGTCTTGGTCGGAATTTGCGACATCGTCGCAGAACGCGCGCGGCGCAGGTCACTGTGGTAGACATCAGTAAGGACCTGATCATTCGTATATGCATGGATCGTCGTCATGATGCCGTGTTTCACACCAATCTTCTCATGCAAAGGTTTGACGAGCGGCGCCAGACAGTTAGTTGTGCACGACGCGTTCGAAATGATGGTATCGCTCGCTTTCAAAACGTCATGGTTGACACCGTAAACGACAGTCGCATCGATATCTTTGCCGCCCGGCGCTGAAATAATGACTTTCTTCGCGCCCGCTTCAATGTGTTTGCCAGCCGTCTCGCGCGTGCGGAAGAAGCCTGTTGACTCGAGCACAACCTCAACACCCAACTCGCCCCAAGGCAGTTTGGCCGGATCACGTTCGGCAAGCACTTTGATGCGGTCGCCGTTGACGACCATGTAGTCTCCGTCGACCTCGACCGTACCGGGGAAACGGCCGTGCGCTGTGTCACGGCGTGTCAGGTGCGCGTTGGTATTTGCATCACCCAGATCATTGACGGCTACGATCTCGATTTGCGAGCGCATGTCACCTTCGTAAAGCGCGCGCAACATATTTCGGCCAATGCGGCCATAGCCGTTAATTCCCACCTTGATCGTCATTCCTGTCTCCTGGTTTCTGTGGCCGAAAGTGTTGGCCAATAAGTTTAGTAATTAGAGTATTTCTTTGGCAACCGCGACAACATTGCCCGTCGAAAAACCAAAGTGCTCGAATAGCTCGCCGGCAGGTGCCGATTCGCCAAAGCGATCAAGACCGATGACGCGGCCGCCGGGGCCTGCGTAGCGCCACCACATATCTGAAACGCCCGCCTCAATTGCGACGCGTGCCGTAATGTCCGCTGGCAATACGGCTTCACGATAGTCCTTGTCCTGTGCTTCGAACACGTCCGTACTTGGCATCGACACAACGCGCACGTTGACGCCATCTGCCGTTAGCGCTTCGGCTGCCGACATGGCCAGCGCGACTTCAGACCCGGTCGCAATCAGGATGATATCCGGCGCACCATCGCTGTCAGACAACACGTATCCACCTCGGGCGATCGCCGCTATCTGATCCGCATTGCGGGCCTGGTGAGGCAACCCCTGGCGAGTCAGGATCAGGCTCGTCGGGCCACCACGGTTGTCAAGCGCATCACGCCACGCCACTGCGGTTTCCACGGCGTCGCACGGACGCCAGACACGCATGTTCGGCATTATCCGCAGTGATGCCGTGTGCTCCACTGGCTGATGAGTCGGGCCATCTTCGCCCAAGCCAATCGAATCATGCGTATAAACGAGTATGTTCTGCACGCTCATCAGCGCAGCCATTCTTAGTGCATTGCGCGCGTAGTCCGAGAATGTCAGGAATGTACCCGAGTAAGGAATTAAGCCGCCATGCAGGGACATGCCGTTGCAGATAGCGGTCATGCCGAACTCGCGAACGCCAAAGTACAGGTAGTTGCCCGCCGCATCGTCACCCGATATGACCGTAGAGCCGGAATGTTTGGTCAGGTTTGATCCGGTCAGGTCCGCAGACCCACCAACCAGCTCCGGAATTGCCGGCGCGAATGCATTGAGAGCGACCAGTGATGCTTTACGCGTCGCTATCGATTCGCCCGCCGCGTCAATTTCCTTAATTGCCTTGTCCGCGAAATCATTCCAGCCCGCCGGCATCTCACCGGCCATTCGGCGTGTCAGCTCAGCAGCAAGATCGGGGTACTGTGCGGCGTAGTCGTCAAATGCAGCCTGCCAGGCCTCCTCGACTTCGGCGCCCCGTGCTTTGCCATCCCATGCGGCCGCGATATCAGCCGGGATTTCAAAAGGCGCCGCGGTCCAGCCCAGCTCCTTCCGTACTGCCGCAATTTCGTCGTCGCCCAGCGGCGCGCCATGCGTCGACGCCGTGCCCTGCTTGTTCGGCGAGCCAAAACCGATAACCGTCTTGCAGCAGATCAGCGAGGGTCTGCTCAAGTCTGAACCTGCTTGCTCGATCGCGGCAGCTATCGCCGCGGCATCGTGACCGTCGACATCTGCAATTACCTGCCAGCCATAGGCCTCGAATCGTTTGACTGTATCGTCTGTAAACCAGCCATCGACATCGCCATCGATCGAAATATTATTGTCGTCGTAAAGCGCGATGAGCTTGCCAAGCTTCAGCGTGCCTGCCAGCGAGCAGGCTTCGTGCGAAATACCTTCCATCAGGCAGCCGTCACCGAGAAACACCCAGGTTTTGTGGTCAACCACATCGAAACCAGGCCGATTGAACTCGGCAGCCAGCATTTTCTCGGCCAGCGCCATGCCAACCGCATTACTGACCCCCTGGCCGAGAGGACCGGTGGTCGTCTCGATCGAAAGATCAGGGTCGCGCTCCGGATGCCCGGCCGTTCGATAACCTAACTGGCGGAAATTTCGTATTTCGTCCATCGACAGGTCGTAGCCCGTCAGGTGCAGCAGGCTGTACAGCAGCATCGAGGCGTGACCGTTCGACAGGACGAAGCGGTCCCGATCGATCCAGCGCGCATTGCCTGGGTTGTGCTTCAGATAGTCGTTCCAGAGCACCTCGGCAATGTCGGCCATCCCCATTGGGGCGCCTGGATGACCAGAGTTGGCGGCCTGAACCGCGTCCATGGAAAGCGCTCTTATTGCGTTCGCGAGATCTCGCCGGGCAGGCTGGCCGGCAACAGCAGATTTTTCTGGCATTAGTCTTCGTATAGGCGGGCTAAGACTGCCCTTATGGTGAATGTCGAGGTGCATTTGCACCGATGAACTACAGCGGATCATTTTCGCGGTTTTGCCTCTGGGTGGCAAGTTAAAGCCGTAAGTATCGGCCTCGTCACGCTACAGATGTGTACCACTGTCACAATTTGTAACCGAGTTTCCTAACCCGTGGTATCCGCATCTTGCATTGCGGTACAATGCGCGGCCTTTATAGCCACCAGACAGACTAGCCCAATGAGCAACTCCTTTCTGTTTACTTCGGAATCCGTATCCGAGGGACACCCGGACAAAATTGCCGACCAGATCTCCGATGCCGTGCTCGACGCCATTCTCGAGCAGGATCCGCGAGCCCGCGTCGCATGCGAAACCATGGTCAAGACAGGCATGGCGCTTGTCGCCGGTGAGATAACGACCTCTGCCTGGGTCGATCTCGAAGATGTCGTGCGTGGCACAATTATCGATGTAGGCTACAACGACTCGGCAATGGGCTTTGACGGCCATTCCTGTGCCGTACTCAACGCTATCGGCAAGCAATCGCCTGATATTGCTCAGGGCGTCGACCGTGAATCAGCGGAGCGCCAGGGTGCAGGCGACCAGGGGTTGATGTTTGGCTATGCGACCAACGAGACCAGCGTTTTGATGCCGGCACCGATTACTTACTCGCATTTGCTGGTACAAAGGCAAGCCAAGGTTCGTAAAGAGGGCATCCTGCCGTGGCTGCGGCCCGACGCGAAAAGCCAGGTGACATTCGTCTACGAAGACGACAAGCCCGTCGGCATCGACGCTGTCGTCGTATCATCGCAGCACCATGCTGACGTCAGCCTGTCCGATCTGCGCGAAGGCATCATGGAAGAGATCATCAAGCCGGTACTCCCCGCCGAGTGGATCGGCAAAAACACGGAGTACCACATCAACCCTACCGGTCGTTTCGAAATCGGCGGCCCGATGGGCGATTGTGGTCTTACCGGCCGCAAAATTATCGTAGACACGTATGGCGGCTCGGCAAGACATGGCGGTGGCGCATTTTCCGGTAAGGATCCATCCAAAGTTGACCGCTCGGCAGCTTATGCCTGCCGCTACGTAGCCAAGAACATTGTTGCCGCAGGCCTCGCAGAGCGTTGCGAAATCCAGGTTTCGTATGCCATCGGCGTTGCCGAACCGACATCGATCAGCGTACGGACGTTCGGCACCGGCAAAATTAGCGACGCTCGTATGACAAAGCTGATTCGGGAGCACTTTGACCTGACACCATATGGAATCCTGCAAATGCTCGATCTCATTCGACCTATTTATAAAGCTACGGCTGCATATGGACACTTCGGTCGCGAAGATATCGACCTGAGCTGGGAAAAAACAGACAAGGCTGAGGCGCTCGCGGACGGCGCCGCCTAACACAGAGAATCAACCAGGAGATAGCCATGAGCAGCGAACCCGTTGCCATTCAACAAAACGATTACAAGGTCGCCGATATTTCGCTGGCCGACTTCGGCCGCAAGGAAATCAGGATCGCGGAAACGGAGATGCCAGGGCTCATGGCACTTCGCGAAGAATACGCTGAGTCACAGCCATTAAAGGGCGTTCGCCTGACTGGCTGTTTGCATATGACCATTCAGACCGCCGTGCTCATTGAGACCTTGAAGGCACTCGGTGCCGATATCCGCTGGTCATCGTGCAACATTTTCTCAACTCAGGATCATGCTGCCGCAGCAATTGCCGCGTCCGGCGTTCCTGTATTCGCCTGGAAGGGAGAATCTGAGGAAGAGTACTGGTGGTGCGTCGAACAGACGATAACGGGCCCCGATGGCTGGACACCAAACATGATCCTCGATGACGGCGGTGATCTGACGCAAGTCATGCACGAGAAATTCCCCGAGCTCATGCAGGGAGTCAAAGGCCTGTCGGAAGAAACAACGACAGGTGTGAAACGTCTGTATGACATGATGAAGGACGGCTCGCTCGCCTGCCCCGCGTTCAATGTCAACGATTCGGTCACCAAGTCAAAATTCGACAACCTCTATGGTTGCCGTGAGTCTCTCGTCGACGGTATCAAGCGTGCAACTGACGTCATGATCGCCGGCAAGATCGCCATTGTGTGTGGCTATGGCGACGTCGGCAAAGGCTGCGCACAGTCTCTTCGGGGTCTTGGTGCAACGGTGCTAATTACCGAAATCGATCCTATCAATGCATTGCAGGCATCGATGGAAGGTTATCGCGTCGTTCGGCTTGACGAAGTGTGTGATCAGGCAGATATCATCGTAACGGCGACGGGCAACTACCACGTTGTCAGTGGCCCGCAGATGGAGCGCATGAAGGATCAGGCCATTATCTGCAACATCGGCCATTTTGATAACGAAATTGACGTTGCTTACCTCAAACAGTACGAGTGGGAGAACATCAAACCGCAAGTCGATCACGTCATTTTCCCGGACGGCAAGCGCATCATACTGCTCGCCGAAGGCCGGCTGGTAAACCTCGGCTGTGCAACAGGTCACCCGAGCTTTGTCATGTCGAACTCTTTCACGAACCAGGTACTCGCACAGATCGAACTCTGGCAAAACTCAGACAACTACAGCAAGAAAGTCTATGTGCTGCCGAAGCACCTTGATGAGAAGGTGGCGCGGCTGCATCTTGATCGAATCGGCGCAGACATTACTGAACTGACCGACGAACAAGCCGACTATATAGGTGTCGACAAGCAAGGTCCTTACAAGCCGGAGCATTACAGGTACTGACATCGCGCGAGGTCACCGCTCATCGAAAATGCATCTGAGCCGCTGCGGATCCTGCACCTGACGGATCCGCACCTGTTTGCCGATACCGCAGGCGAGCTGCGTGGCACGGTGACTTACAAGTCCCTGACCGCAGCCCTCGACCACTATCGGCAAAACGAATGGCGCGCTGATATCGTTATTTCGACAGGAGACCTTGTTCAGGATGACAGCGCGGGTGCCTACCGGCACTTTTGCGAGTTACTTGGTGAGCTGGCATTGCCTGTGTATTGCGTGCCTGGCAACCACGACGTGCGCGCCGTCATGCAAGAAGTGCTGGCTCAGAACCAGATTAATTACTGCAAGTCCATTGAGCATGGCAACTGGCTCATCGCAGGTATCGACAGCTGCGTCGACGGAAAAGCCGGCGGCCACATTGCTGCCACCGAGTTGGACCGACTCGATTCGGAGATTTACGGTTCGGGTATGCAGCACGTCATGGTGTGTCTGCACCATCCGCCTGTTCAGATGAACAGCAAATGGCTGGACTCGGTTGGACTTGCTAATGCGGACGAATTTCTCGCCCGGGTATCGGCACCCGGCAACGTAAAGCTGGCGCTTTTCGGGCACGTGCACCAACCCTGTGAAACAGAGCACGACGGTATTACCATCCTCGGAACACCGTCGACGTGCCGCCAGTTCACTCCGGGCAGCGACGCATTTGCCGTCGACGACAATCCACCTGCGTATCGTCGCGTCAACTTGTATGCCGACGGACGCTTTGAGCACAAATTAATATGGGTAAACGATGAGCCTGTTTTCTGAAGCACAAAAAGTAATTCCCGGCGGAGTGAATTCGCCGGTACGAGCATTTGCCGGAGTCGGAGGCGATCCTGTCTTTTTCAAGAGTGCCAGGGGCGCGTGGCTGGAGGCCGAAGACGGGCGTCGTTATATCGACTACGTTGGCTCCTGGGGGCCAATGATTCTTGGCCATTCACACCCGGCCGTCATTAGCGCCGTCATCGAGACCGCCCAGAATGGACTGAGTTTCGGCGCCCCCTGCATACTGGAAACGCGCCTGGCACAGAAGATCTGCTCGCTGGTGCCATCGATTGAAAAGCTGCGCATGGTCAGCTCCGGCACCGAGGCAACGATGAGTGCCATCCGCCTGGCCAGAGGCCATACCGGCCGCGACAAAATCATCAAATTCGAGGGCTGCTACCACGGGCACTCCGACTCTCTGTTGATCAAAGCGGGTTCCGGCGCTCTGACTCTCGGCGTGCCCAGCTCACCGGGTGTTCCCGCCGGGCTCGCGGAGCACACAATCACGTTGGCCTACAACGACGCGGTCGCTGTGCGCGAGGCGTTTTCCGAGTTTGGCGACGAAGTCGCGTGCGTCATCGTTGAGCCGATCGCCGGCAACATGAATATGGTGCCACCGGTACCGGGTTTTCTTGAAACCCTGCGCGAACAATGCACCGCCGCCGGCGCCGTGTTGATATTGGATGAGGTCATGACGGGATTCCGTGTTGCTAAAGGTGGCGCACAATCTCTGTTTGGCATCCAACCTGACCTGACAACGCTGGGCAAGATCGTTGGCGGCGGCATGCCGGCTGCGGCATTTGGCGGTCGCGCAGACATCATGGCCAGCATTGCACCCGATGGGCCGGTTTACCAGGCCGGCACGCTGTCCGGCAATCCTGTTGCTATGGCGGCGGGCCTCGAAACTCTTGAGCAAATTGATCGACCCGGATTCTACGAGGCGTTGGGTGAACGCACGCAACAGCTGGTAAATGGGCTGGCCGCTGCAGCACAGGATGCTGGTATTCCGCTGGCTGTCGAGCAGGCGGGTGGGATGTTTGGCTTTGTGTTTACCGACGGTGGCCCGGTGCGGAGCTTTTCGCAGGTTTCCGCGGCAGACATCGAGCGATTTAAATTGTTTTTCCACGGCATGCTTGCGGAAGGCATTTACCTCGCTCCTTCGGCATATGAAGCCGGTTTTGTTTCAGCCGCTCACGGCAACGACGAGATAGAACAAACTCTCGCCGCCGCCGCAAAAGTGATGGCTCAGAAGCTGTAGATTAATCCAACGCTCAGCGTGCGCTCCGCGCCGAACAGGCGTTGCCCTACCGGTATATCCGAACCAGCCGCTCGATTGATGCCCGTGACATGATCCTGGTAACTTTCGTTCAAGACATTGTCAACGCGCGCGTCGGCACGCAACCACGCATTCGGGTTCCAGCTGAACCCGATATTGGCCAGCCAATACCCTGCTGTCTCAGTTTCGCCGTTATAGCTTGAGACGTTTCTCTGATCCGCGTAACGGGTCACCTCGGTATTCAATGCCCACGAATCACCGTTATAGGTAAGCCCGACACTCGCGCTGAACGGCGACAGGCGATACAGGTCATCGTTAACGTCGGTTCGACGACCGCGGACGGCAGTGACGATGCCATCCAACAAGAATCGCTCGCTCAGCGTGTAACTCCACGCTGCGTCGAAACCCCACAACTCCGCATCGACATTTGCAAACTGCAAAGGTGGACTACCGGTCATCATCATTGCCACCATGTTTGCCGTCATATTGGTCGACGGCACGCCCTGGATGTAATCGCTGACTCTCCTGTAGAAGATCTGCGGCGATGCCGACCAGGAACCTGCGTCCGCACTGATGCCAATGACAAATTCGGTCGCGCGCTCTTGCCGAAGGTCGAGATTGCCAATATAGGTTCTACCATCGGCTAGCCCGCCTGTCGCCTGCATCGGCAACCATAGATACAGCTCCTGATAAGACGGTGCGCGGCTCTTGCGACCGACTTCGATACTCCATTCAGCGTCATCAGCGAACAGGCGTCGGTACTTGATGACACCGTCGAGCGAGTTCCAGCCCAGTCCGCGTTCGGCGGCACCAAAGTCTGCGGCGAGCAGGTCGACGCTGGCTCCCATCGGTCCCATCATGCCCGTTGCACCGACGCCAGCGGCATCTGTATCTACACGGTTATAGCGCAGACCGAATTCGACCCGGCCGCTTTCGACATCACGACTCCACTCCGCGAACACGCCAAGCAAGTCACGCTCAACTGCGGAGAAGTTATCTACCTGAAACATCGCATTATTCGGATTCGTGATAACGGAATCGTGTCGTGCCATGATGCCATCAACACCAAATACGAGTTTCGAGTGACCCCGTGTGGACATGCCCGCCAAATAGAACTGTGACCCCGAGCCACGCGCATCATTGACACGATACATCGCCGGCAGCGGCGCCTGTCGCAGTGAATAATTGTCCATCACGTGGTCAACATCGCTATAGGAGAATCGTCCTTCCAGCAGCCAGTTTGGACCTGCTTGCAGCGCAAACTGCGTACCAAACAGCGTCGTATCAATAACAACGATATCCATGGGCAGCGCCGGTGTTCCGGTGTCCTCTGTATCGAGCTTGCCGGCATATACCGTAAAGCTCTTTGCGCTGTCATCGAATGCGTAACTAATATCGTAGCGCTTGCGATTAAGCCGGGATGGCCTGATCTCACCTTCGGGTGTTCGGATATCGCTACCGTTATCGATCTCGGTAAGCGCTGACAGCCGATGCCTCTCGTTGGCCAACGTCAAACGAGCAACTGACGTACTGACATTGCCGTTGTCCATGAAACGGGCTCCGAGCACACCGGTCACAGCAAAATCACTCTCACCGAAAGAACCGCGAGCTGTCCTGGAATTGATGTGCCCACCGATCGTCTCGGGTGCGAGCGACACGCTTGCGATGCCGCGTGTAACGACGAGTTCTTCCGTCATCATTGGCGACATGTAAGACAGCGGCGTGTCCATGGCATTGGGTCCACCGGTAACGATGCCGAGCTGGTCGATATCCACGGCTACACGATCCCCATACATGCCGCGGTACTGTGCGATGCCGGTGATAGCACCATTGCTGTTGACGGTGGCGCCGGGAATTTCTCTTAGGGCTGTAGCAGTATCGACAAGGATTTCGCGTGCAACTTCTACGCGCGACGTGCTCGTCGATATGGATCGGCCGACGACGACGATTTCATAAGGTTCGGCCTCAACGTCCTCCCGGGTCTCCTGGGCGATAACAATCACCGGAACTGAAATAAGCGCAGCGAGCACCGCGCTCTTGCAGATTCTCATTCTTTTGCTCCTGGAATACACAAACATTCGCGACGAAATTAGCGTCGCGAAATAATCAGACTATTTGTGCAGATCAGGCTGGAGGGCCGCGCGATCGGTGACCGATTAGCGACAGGGACTTGTATGTTGGAACGAAGGTATTGATGTACTCCTGCACGGCAGGAGCCGATTCAAATTGCCAAAAATCGTCAAACGCAACGGACGAGGACAAGATATGGCCAATAGGACATTGGCCTGCATCGTAATGTGGTTCAGAAGATTCCGCAGCGGCATGATGGTGATGATTTGCTGAACCGGAAAGCGCCCGCATGAAGGACTCGGGCACGCCAGCCGGGCACAGCTCGAACAGCAAGCCATTGTCTCCTGCGGAAGGCATGTAGCCGTCAGGGATTCCCGCCCGCATCAACAAAGATGCCAGCAGTACAATCACCGCCAGGTTATTTCGCCTGAATCCTCGCATATGAAAGCGAGCATAGCAGACAGGCCCCGGCACGAGCATAGGGTATCGACCTGATGGAGTATCAGGGCAATTGCTGATCGAACAGCGCCAGCGCTGCGCTATATCGGCTTTAGCTGCACAGGGACTAACCGCTTCGGGTTCTCTGCAAAACGGCCGTTAGCGTCTGACGCGCCGAGCCAAAGCCGCCGTTACTCATAAATATGATCTGGTCACCGGACAAGACCTTGGCTGCCATATCCGACACGAGCTTGTCGTAATCTTTGAACATTCGCAGCCTGTCACCAAGTGGTGCTAACGAACCTACAAAATCGGCATTGACGTCCGGCGGTTCAAACATCCACACGACATCCGCTGACTCAAGAGACTGTGCCAGTGTTTCATTGTGTACGCCCAGCTTCATCGTGTTGGAGCGAGGTTCGATCGCGACGACGATACGCTGCGCCGGATAGCGTCGCTTCATCGCTGCAATTGTGCGGCGTATTGCCGTCGGGTGATGGGCGAAGTCGTCGTAAATAGCGATATTGCCGACGGTCGCCGTTCGTTCCATTCGTCTCTTCACGCCCTCAAACCGGGACAAGGCAAGCAGTGCTTGTTTCAGACTCACGCCGGCCGATTGCGCCGCTGCAACCGCGGCGAGCGCGTTTTCAAGATTATGTCGACCGCCGAGATTCCAGCGTACATCGCCGGACTTCCCCTCGGGAGTGGTAATACTGATGCGGCGTTCAGCCGAGTCCAGGAACCGCGCGCTCCAGTCGGCACCATTTCCGGACCCAAAAGTCTCAACCGGCGTCCAGCATCCCATACCGAGAAGCCTGGTCAGGTTTTCGTCCGCCTCATTGGCAATAACCCGTCCCGCCCCTGGTACCGTCCGCAGTAGCTGATGAAACTGCCAAAGGATCGCGTTCATATCGTCGAAAATGTCGGCGTGGTCAAACTCCAGGTTATTGAGCACCAGTGTACGCGGCCCGTAATGTACAAACTTTGAGCGCTTGTCGAAGAACGCGGTATCGTATTCGTCAGCCTCAACCACAAAGTACTTTGAGTCTCCAAAGCTCGCGGAGACCCCGAAATTCAAAGGGATGCCACCTATCAGGAAACCGGGCGCATGACCCGCGTCATGGAGTATCCACGCGAGCATACTTGCGGCCGTTGTCTTCCCATGAGTGCCGGCCACGGCCAGTACATGCCGGTCGCGCAGGACATTGTCTGCCAGCCAACGCGGACCTGATGTGTACGGAATGCCGCGATCGAGCATAGCCTCGACGACTTCCATACCACGACTCATGACATTGCCGACAACAACACAGTCGGGAGCCGGATCAAGCTGTGCGGCGTCGAACCCTTCGTGAACCTCGATGCCCAGTTCCCTGAGTTGTGTGCTCATTGGCGGATACACGTTGCCGTCACAGCCTGTCACCTTGAAGCCGGCAGTTCGTGCCAGGGCAGCGACGCCACCCATGAAGGTTCCACAGATCCCGAGTATATGTATATGCATGCAGTATGACTTTGTGCAGAAGCGTTTTGCAGAAGCCGCAATCATCGCATGTTAACCTTCGATTTCGAAATTAGCCTCACGGCGACGCAATGCCTGAATTCACATATGTCGATCAACCCGACACCCTCTGCGGCGAGCTCAGCAAACACGAGCGCCTCGGTGTCGATACGGAGTTCATGCGTGAAAAGACGTTTTTCGCGGAACTGTGCCTGATTCAGATCTCGACTGGCGCAAGCATCCATTGTGTTGATCCGTTGGCCGGCCGCCCCATGCAGGCATTTTGGGAGACTTTCATGCGACCGACCTGGATTTTGCATTCAGGGCGTCAGGATATTGAAGTCGTGTACCAGGCTGCCAGCTACATGCCGGAAAGCATATTTGATACGCAGGTGGCCGCGGGGCTGCTGGGTTACGCGCCGCAGATGGGATATGCCAACCTGGTGCAAGAGCTGTTCGATGTCGAGATCCCAAAGGCCCATACGCGCGCCGACTGGACGCGCCGACCGCTATCCGATGACTACCTCCATTACGCCGCGGAGGACGTTGAATACCTGCTACCTGCCTGCGACATGCTGGCGGAGCGCCTCGACAAGCAAGGTCGTCTCACCTGGGCCGAGGAGGACTCGGCCCTGTTGCTGAATCCGGCCTTGTACGACATCAACCCCGAATTGGCTGTTGCCCGATTGAAGGGCGCGCGAAACCTGAAAGGAGACCGCCGAGCTGCAGCAACGCGTCTCGCTGCGTGGCGCGAAACCGAAGCGCTGCGTGCAAATCGACCGCGGCAGTGGATTGCGAAGGATGCGGTTCTGACTGAATTAGCAAAAGCCATGCCAGCAACGATGGCCGATCTTGAGAAAATCGACGGCCTGCAGGCGGGACTGATCCGCCGTGTTGGCAGAGATATTCTGGCTGCTATCACAGCTTCGGCAGCGGATGGTTCCAGTTATCGGCCGCCAGAAGCGCCCGACGAGGAACAGAAGTCGCTGCTGGTATCGATGCAAAAGCAAGTTGCGGAATGCGCTGCCGATCTGGGGCTGGCCGCCGAAACACTCGCGTCGAAAAGAGATTTGTCTGCCGTCATAATCGGCGGCGATCGCGAATCGCGTGTCTTAAATGGTTGGCGACGAGAGTTAATCGGCGAGCAGCTGTTAACCCTCTTGTAGAGCCTCCAACAGCCGCTCATAAACCTCATCGACGCTGCCGACGGCATCGACGATCTTGAGCTGTCCACGACTGCTGAAGAACTCGATCAGTGGCTCTGTTCGCGCGTGATAAACGTCCAGACGACTCGTGATCGTCTTTTCATTGTCGTCCTCGCGTTGAATCAGTTCGCCGCCCGCGTTTGTGCATGCATCGAGTTCTTCCTGGGACGAGAAGTGAATATTCAGCAACTGCCCGGTGAGAGAGCAAGTTCTGCGACCAGTTAGCCGCTTCATCAGAATCTCAAAATCGATATCCAGCAGTACGGCAGCGTCAAGCGGCGTTTCCAGTTGATCAAGCAGTTCTTCGAGATCAAGCGCCTGCCGTTCCGTCCGCGGAAAGCCGTCGAGAATGAAGCCGTCCGCCGCATCAGGCCGGCGCAGCCGTTCGCTGATGATTCCCAGCACAACCTCATCCGGAACCAGGTTCCCGGAATCTATCGTCAACTTGGCTTGCTGGCCAAATCGCGTGCCATGGGCAACGGCCTCACGAAGCATATCTCCGGTAGAGATCTGCGGGATATTTTTGTCCGCCATCAGTTTCTTGGCTTGGGTACCTTTGCCGCAGCCAGGCGCGCCAAGCAGTACGATGCGCATGCTTTTGTCTCAATTGCGAATCAGCGCGCGTACGCTACCGGCAATGAGGTTTCAGGTCAATCAGTGATATCCTCGCAACCTTTGAGCCAAGCACAGCAGGGAATAGTCGAAATGTCAGCCAGAAATGCATTTTATGCCCAGTCGGGTGGCGTAACCGCCGTAATCAATGCAAGCGCCTGCGGCGTAATAGAAACTGCTCGCAAGCACCGTAGCCACATCAAAAAGGTCTATGCCGGCCGCAACGGTATTATTGGCGCGCTGACCGAAGACATGATCGATACCAGCCGCGAAAGTGCGCGCACGATCGCAGCTCTAAAGCACACACCGGGTGGCGCATTTGGATCAGCTCGATACAAACTCAAGGGCATTGAGGAAAACAGAGCCGAGTATGAGCGACTGATTGATGTATTTCGTGCCCATGATATCGGCTACTTCTTCTATAACGGCGGCAACGATTCCATGGATACCGCGCACAAGGTGTCGCAAATCAGCAAGAGCATGGGCTACGCGGTAACCTGCCTCGGAATCCCGAAAACCGTCGACAACGACCTGCCTGTTACTGACACCTGTCCGGGCTTCGGCTCCGTCGCCAAGTATGTGGCCGTATCAACGCGGGAGGCCGCGCTGGACGTCATCTCGATGGCGAAAACGTCCACCAAGGTATTTGTGCTCGAGGTTATGGGCCGTCATGCGGGCTGGATAGCCGCAGCCGGTGGCCTGGCGGGCAGTAAACCCGGGGACGCACCGCACATCATTTTGTTCCCTGAGGTGCCATTCAAAAAGCGGGAATTCCTGAAACGCGTTCGTGAGAGCGTAAAAAAGTACGATTATTGCGTCATCGTCGTGAGTGAAGGCGCGCAATTTGCCAACGGCAAATTCCTCGCCGAAGCCGGCACGCGGGACGCGTTCGGGCACGCACAGCTCGGTGGCGTAGCGCCTGTGGTAGCCAAAATGATTCGCGACAACCTCGGGTTCAAGTACCACTATGCTGTTGCCGACTACCTGCAACGATCGGCACGGCATATCGCATCCCGGACCGATGTTGATCAGGCCTACGCCGTCGGCAAGGTGGCTGTTCAGTTGGCGTTACAGGGCAAAACAGCGGTCATGCCTGTTATCAAGCGGGTTTCGGACAAACCTTTCCGCTGGAAAATCGAATCTGCCCCGCTGTCGCGCATAGCGAACAAGGAGAAAATGCTGCCCAAGCGCTACATCACGAAGGATGGCTTCGGAATTACGGCAGCCGCTAGACGATACCTGGAACCACTAATTCGAGGCGAAGATTATCCACCATATATCAACGGCTTACCGGATTATGTCACGCTCAAGAACGTTGCCGTGAAGCCGCGGCTAAAGACAAAATTTGTGGTATGATGCGCGCCCGGCTCAGCCGGTGAACAAACCTTTTTGGGGAAATAAAAATAGGAGCGTGACCCGATTGTTGGCAATACAGCCAGCGGCGGCGGTTGCGTTCGATCAGTAAGCACTCAGTCAGGAGATACCAAATGATTAACGAGCTAGCCCTGTGGCTCTCGATCGGCTCTGGCGCCCTAGCCGTTCTGTTCGGAATAATTTCTACGCGGTGGATTCTCAAGCAACCGGCCGGCAACGAGCGGATGCAGGAAATCGCCGCAGCGATCCAGGAGGGCGCAAAAGCCTATATGGATCGTCAATACCTCACAATCGGTGCCGTCGGCGTCGTGTTGTTCGTGATCCTGGGCTTTGCCCTCGACTGGGCGACCGGCATCGGTTTCGCGATCGGCGCAGTTTTTTCCGCGCTGGCCGGCTACATCGGCATGTATGTCTCGGTTCGAGCTAATGTCCGCACCGCGGAGGCAGCTACCAAAGGCGTCAACCCGGCCCTCAACGTCGCATTCCGCGGCGGTGCTATCACCGGATTGCTCGTCGTTGGACTCGGCCTGCTCGGCGTTGCCGGTTATTTCCTGATTCTGCTCAACTCGGGCGCGACGACGGAAGATGCGGTACACGCGCTTATCGGCCTCGCTTTTGGCGGATCCCTGATATCCATCTTCGCTCGTCTCGGCGGCGGTATCTTCACGAAGGGTGCTGACGTTGGCGCTGACCTGGTAGGTAAGGTCGAAGCTGGTATCCCGGAAGACGATCCGCGCAACCCTGGTGTCATAGCTGACAATGTCGGCGACAACGTGGGCGACTGTGCAGGCATGGCGGCTGACCTTTTTGAGACCTACGCAGTAACGATCATCGCCACCATGCTGCTGGGCGGTCTTGTCGCGGCAAGCTATGGTGAACAAGCGATTGTGTATCCGCTCGTTCTGGGTGCGGTTTCAATCGTTGCTTCGATTGTCGGTACGTTCTTCGTCAAGACATCGGACGGCGGCAAGATCATGGGAGCCTTGTATAAGGGCATGATCGTTGCCGGTATCCTGGCCGCTATCGCATTTTACTTCGTCACCGACATGATGATGGGCGGTGGCGCTGCCACGAAGAGCATTTATTACTCTGCACTCATCGGTCTCGCTTTGACAGCCGCAATGGTCGTCATCACCGAATACTACACCGGCACCGAGTTCAAGCCGGTCAGGACCATCGCAGAGGCATCGCTGACAGGCGATGCCACCAACATCATCGCGGGCCTCGGTATCTCGATGAAAGCTACCGCTCTTCCCGTACTTGCTGTTTGCGCAAGCATCTGGGGCGCATTCGCGCTGGCACCTGATGGTGACACCCTTGCTGGTCTGTACAACATCGCTATCGCCGCCACGACAATGCTGTCGATGACCGGTGTTGTTGTTGCACTAGACGCTTTCGGACCAATCACCGACAACGCGGGCGGCATTGCCGAGATGGCGGAACTGCCGCCAGAGGTTCGCAAGATCACTGACCAGCTCGACGCCGTAGGTAACACGACCAAAGCTGTGACAAAAGGCTACGCGATTGGCTCAGCCGGACTTGCTGCTCTCGTACTGTTTGCTGACTACACCAACGCTCTCGAGAAAGAGAACATCGACGCTGTATTCCTGCTCAATGATCACCTGGTCATCATTGGCCTGTTCATCGGTGGTCTCGTACCGTTTCTGTTCGGCGCAATGGCGATGGAGGCTGTTGGCCGCGCTGCCGGCGCTGTCGTTCAGGAAGTTCGCCGCCAGTTCCGGGAGATCGAAGGCATTATGGAAGGCACCGGCAAGCCCGACTACAGTCGCGCCGTCGACCTGCTGACCAAGGCTGCAATCAAGGAAATGGTTATTCCGTCGTTGCTGCCAATTCTAGTGCCTCTGGCTGTTGGCCTGATTTTAGGACCGAAAGCACTCGGCGGCCTGCTGCTGGGCACAATCGTCACTGGCCTGTTTGTCGCCATATCGATGACAGCAGGTGGCGGTGCGTGGGATAACGCCAAGAAGTTCATCGAAGATGGCAATTTTGGCGGCAAAGGATCTGACGCTCACAAAGCTGCGATCACGGGCGACACGGTCGGCGATCCGTACAAAGATACGGCGGGACCCGCTATTAACCCGCTGATCAAGATCATCAACATTGTTGCACTGCTGATGGTACCGCTGCTGTAAGCACGGTCCACGGGCACGAAAACGAAAACCGCCGGCTTCGTCCGGCGGTTTTTTTTGCGCGTGAGAAACGAGCATCGCGGAAGCGGACCGTTCGAAGGCACTGCTGCTACGGGTTAAGCGTTCGGTAAGTACCGGTCGTGGCCACACCAAGCAGCCCCGGTGCCTCAATGAAACGCCCCTGCACAAAGTCGACGCCGCTATCACGCAGCCAGTCAAAGTCTTCCTGATTCTCCACCTGCTCGGCAACGATGCGGAACTGCATAGTGCGTGCAAGCTTGATCATGGCGGCAACCATTTCCTGGTTTACTTCGTCAGTTCGCAGGTTACGCGTGTAGGTACCATCGATCTTGAGGTAGTCGATCGGCAGGTGCTTGAGGCTGGAAAAGGAGCCCAAACCGCTGCCGAAGTCGTCCAGGGAAAATTCACAACCGATGCCGTGTAAAACCTCGATGAAGCGCTGGGCGTGTTGCACGTTGGACAGAATCGCCGACTCTGTCACTTCCAGGCAAATAGACGATGGCGAGACAGCCGTACGATCGAGCGCATCTACGACAAACCCCAGGAATGACTCGTCACCAAGTGTTTGCCCCGACAGGTTGATCGAACAACTACGGCCACTGCTGATCTTGATTTCGCCGCCTGCGATGGCAGCTAACGTCGCGTTGACGACCCAACGATCGATCTGCGGCATCAGCTGATAGCGCTCAGCTGGCCTCAGGAATTGAGCGGAATCGGCAATGCGCCCGTGACTGTCCGGAAGCCGGATCAGCACCTCGACTGCAGGACCGGATTCCACGCCACTGCTCATCGCAATGATCGGTTGCGTAGCCAACTCGAACCTGTCCTCGTGCAACGCAGATTGCAGTTCACGCAACCATTGAATGTCACCACGTTCACGTGCGATGACCTCATCTCTGGCCGAGTAAACGTGTACTTTGCCCCTGCCTTCCTGCTTAGCAACGTAACAGGCCGAATCGGCTGCGCTCATTACATCCTGTAACGAACCGCTCACGTGGCTTATTTCCACAAGGCCGATCGAGATGCCAATGTTGAATATCTTGTCTTTCCAGACAAAGCGATAGTCTGCGATCGCGTTACAGATATCGCTTGCGATCTGTCGCGCTTTCTCGATCGGGCAACCTATAAGCAAGGCTCCAAACTCGTCGCCACCCAGCCTGCCCACAACGTCCGAATCCCGAACCTGTTCTTTGATCAGGTTGGCAACTTCGCGCAGCATGTTGTCGCCCGCCAGATGTCCGCAGCTGTCATTGACGGCTTTGAAGCGGTCAAGATCCATGTAAAACAGCATGTGGACGGCCTCTTCACCGTGTGCTGAATCCATAGCATCATCAAGCCGACGTTCAAATTCGCGCCTGTTGATCAGCCCGGTTAACGCATCGTGTGTTGCCTGATAACTCATTTGCTGTGTCAGGCCACGTAGCTCGCCAACATCGTGAAACACAACCACCGTTCCTGAAATGGAGCTGCCAGGTCCACGAATCGGCGACGCAGATATTTCAACTGAGTGCTCGTGCTCGCCATCGACGCTAACCATCACGGCGCGCCTGCCCATATTCACGCGGCGTCGCATCGCAATGCAACGTTCAACCGGGTCGCCAAGCGGCCTTCGATCTACGTCATCAACAAGCGTGAACAACTCTCCGATGCGGTGCCCGACCGCGTCATCGCGATTCGTGCCAATCAGGGATTCTGCGGCCAGATTCATGTAGTCAAGACGGCCATCGTTGCCGGTCGTGATGACCCCTTCGGCGATAGATTCCAGCGTATATTGTGCCTGCCGCTTGCTGCGACTCAGTGACACTTCCAGACTCTTGCGATGACTGATGTCTCGCGCCACGGTCAAAATCGCATTGTGACCGTGGAACTCGATAATGGAGCTTTGCGCCTCGACCCAAAGGCCGGCCTCATTACCATTAATCAGCTGAATCTCCAGCTGCCTTGCAACGTCCTCGCCAGCCAATCGTTTCGACATGGCATTACGAAATAACGCCCGATATGCGGGTTTGACCAAATCGGCGACGTCCCGACCGATTAATTGCGGGGCTTCAAGGCCAACCAACGAAGCGGCAGATTCATTCGCAAGTAGTATCTTCTCGTCATGAATGATGACGATTTCAGGAAGTGTACGAGCAAAGTCCTTGAAGAGCCTGTCGCGACCCTGGATCTTCTCGTCGCGCTCCCCAAGCGCATCGAATAAACGATTTACGGTGCTCGCGAATTGCGCGGAATCCGGATCGCGCGGAATACTAAGGCGGCGCCCTACAGACGCGTCCCTTGATGCCTCCAGCATTTCCCGGTTCAAAGTCGCCATCCGTCGTTTTGACCGCCTGTTTTGCGACAACAGGATAACTGCCGCAACGACGGCCAGCGCGAGTAGCACAGACAGTGCAACGACGAGGATAAGCGGCGACATTCTAGTTCACCTGCTTCAGTCGCTGATGCTCAGGCACAAACACGGCGCATTGCCAATTCGTCAGATGCGGGAAGGAGATCATTTGTTATTATTAACCGCTCGATAGTCATCTCCATCGCTGGAGATTTCAGGGGTCGAAAAAAGCTCAAGACCTGCACATCGTAAGCATATCCCAGCAGCCACAGTAGGCCGTGACGATTCACCATAATTCGGTATCCGCAGCCGCACTGGAGTCGGCCGGGCGCTATCAAGTGTAAGAGAACCCGACATTTTTTCTATTTTTTCAGTTAGATACAGGTAGCCACACAATGAAAACCGATTTTGCGCGCCAGCAAATGGTCGATCAGCAGGTTCGCGCCTGGGATGTACTTAGCAGTGACATTCTTCTAGCACTCATGACAGTGCCGCGCGAGCAATTTGTGCCGGTTGGCTATGAGGCCCTGGCATTTGCCGACACCGAGATCCCGATCGGTCACGGCGAGGCGATGATGACACCCACGCTCGAAGGGCGTTTGCTGCAAGCCCTCCAATTGAAATCGACTGACAGTGTCCTCGAAATTGGTACTGGAACCGGCTTCTTAACGGCATGCCTTGCGCAACTTGCCGGCGAAATAACAAGTATCGACATCCAGGAAGATTTTCTTCAGACCGCTGCGGCCAATCTCGAAGACTCCGGCACCAGGGATGTCAGTTTGCTTGCCATGGACGCGACGAGCGAACTGCCGGATGCGCAGTACGACGCAATTGCCGTGACCGGATCAATTCAGGTCTTCGACCCGCGATTTGTGATGTCTTTAAAACCAGGCGGGCGCTTGTTCGTCGTTGTGGGCGATGCCCCCGCAATGGATGCCCGCCTCGTTACCAGGACTGGCGACAACGAATGGAAAACTGATAGCCTGTTCGAAACATCGCTAAAGCCACTTGTCAACGGCATTTTGCCACCACAATTTTCGTTCTAGAGCGAAACCACTTGAGGCGTTCCTGCATCTGATAAAGAACTGACGTTCCGGCCCGGGGAGGCAAAACAAAATTCAATATGCATCGAGCATCCCACAGTCAGGCAAATTCAAATAAACTAGTACTTCAAACTCTCAGTGGTTTAGTGATATAGTCAACCATAACACCTTAGGCCATAGCCAATGGCTATTCAACCTGCAAAACGGATTACCATGAAAAACAACTACAACTTCAAGACGTTAGCACTATTTTTTGGTCTGTTCACAATACCTGTCGCCGGAAATGCAGCATCGCTACTGGAGATTTATCAGCAAGCCTTGCAGAGCGACCCGCGTATTCACGAGGCCGAGGCTCGCCGACTGGCAGCGCTGGAAGCTGAGCCACAGGCGCGGGGCGTTTTGCTACCGCAAATCAACTTTTCCGGGGACTGGACCAGCACCAAGTCATCCGGCCCCGCCAACTACCCTGATGGCCTCGGTGGAACGTTGGCCGGGTCATCAGAAAGCGACGCCGATAATACGTCCTGGCAAGTTGGTCTCCGGCAAACATTGTTTCGCTGGGATCAGATCGTGGACCTTCGCCGTGCGGATAAGACGGTAGCCAAAGCCGAAGCCGATCGCGAAGCATCTCAGCAGGACCTGATTGTCCGCGTCGGGCAGACATATTTCGACGTTCTGGCCGCCGAGGACAGGCTCACGTCCACGCATGCCAACCGGCGGGCAATCGCACGGCAGCTCGAGCAAGCGAAACAACGCTTCGAGGTAGGACTGATTGCAATTACCGACGTGCAGGAGTCACAGGCTGCTCATGATCAGGCTGTTGCGGATGAGATTGCAGCGAAACGTTCTCTGGCGACGGCGCGTGAATTCCTGCGCGAAATCACAGGGCAATATGTGAGTAACCTGTCTGCGCCGGGCGACGAATTTCCGATGCGAACACCAAATCCCAACAGCGAGCGCGCCTGGGTCGACCTGGCGCTGAGTCAAAACCTGTCGCTGGTATCGAGCCGGCTCGATGAAGGTCTCGCCAGGGATGAAATTTCGTATCGTCGCAATGGACATTATCCAACCATCGATTTCGTCGCGAGCACGGGTAGCAGGAAAAACGAAGGCGTTCGTACGACCCGCCTTGATAACGATCCAGACAACCCTTTCGATTCCTCGCTGGATTTCGAGAGCGATGACGACAGGATCGGCATCTCGGTAACCGTGCCCCTGTTTGCAGGCGGAAGGACGTCATCCCGGGTTCGCGAGGCTGTTTATTTGCATCGTGCTGCCCGCGAGCAGCTACAGCGCGTAACACGCGAAACCGAGCGCTCGACACGTGATTCCTATCTTGGCGTCTTGTCCGAGATGAGCCGCGTAGAGGCACTGGAGCAAGCAGTAAAATCAAGCCGCACCGCGCTTGAAGCCACCCAGGCAGGCTTTGACGTTGGCACGAGGACAATTGTCGACGTGCTGAACTCGCAATTCGCCTTGTACCGCTCAATAACCCTTTTCTACAAGGCTCGGTATGACTACCTGATGAATGTGCTGCGACTCAAGCAAGCAGCCGGAAGCCTGCAGATTCAGGATCTGGAAGAGATTGACCTGTGGTTAAAGGAACGCAAGACGCCGGAAGAGGTGTTCGCCGAGGAAGCTGCCGCAGCCACTTCGAGTTAAACCGTCGGCGCCGAGCCGCTGTCGCCACCGATCAGCGGCTCGAGCAGCCCGAGCAACTGATTGAGCGCGCCGCGGTTGCGCTGCACGATCTCGAGACCTTTCACGCCTGACTCTCGCGCTCGTTGCGGATTAACGATGAGTTCCTCGACCGCATCTGCGAGTTCGCTGGCATCCACCACCATCCGACACGCGCCAAGCGAAACAAACATGTCCGCTATGTCTTGCGCATTGTAGACATAGGTACCGCTGATGACCGGGAGGCCGAGCGCCGCCGGCTCCAGCAGATTGTGGCCGCCGATAGGCACCAGGCTTCCGCCGACAAACGCTACATCGCCAGCAGCATAGAACAGCGGCAACTCGCCCATTGTGTCGCCGAGAAAGACGTCGGTTGATGCCGCGCAGGGCTCTCCCCGCGTCCGCGGCATGCACTCAAAACCCTCGTTTTCAATGAGCTCTCGCACGGCGGCAAAACGCTCGGGGTGACGTGGAACCAGCACCAGCAAAAGGTCGGGCCGGCGTTCCTGAAGCTGTCGGTGCGCTGCCAGCACTTGCTGCTCTTCCTGATCGTGGGTGCTGGCGGCGATCCAGACCGGCCGGTCCCCAAAGGTGTGCTCGCGCAGCAACCTGCCCTGTTCCGCCAGGCCATCCGGCAATTCAATGTCGAACTTGATATTACCCGTCACCCACGTTCTCATCGGGCTCGCGCCCAGTGAACGAAAACGATCCGCATCCGCTTCGCTTTGCGCAGCGATGATAATGCCGTGGGATAGAGTGTCGCGGAACAGTGGCAGGAACCGTCGGTAGCTGTCGACAGACTTGGGCGAAATCCTCGCGCTGACGAGTACGAGCGGTATGTTGCGTACTCCGCAGCCGCGATACAGGTTCGGCCAGATCTCCGTTTCCATGATTAACGCGAGTTCCGGGTTTGCCGATTCGAAAAACTGATCGACTGCTGTAGGCATTTCGAATGGAATGTAACAGTGACTGACCGAATCACCGAAGAGCGCTTTGACACGGGCCGCGCCGGTCGGAGTAACGGTCGTTACAAGCATGTTGTGGTTTGGAAACCTGCGCGCGATTGCCCGAACCAGCGGCACCGCCGCTTGTACTTCGCCGACCGATACTGCATGGATCCAGATGCACTTGTCGAAAGCCGGGTAGCCAATACCGAAACGTTGCCCGATACGATTTCGATACGTCTTGTTGGCGATTGCACGAAACAGCCAATAGGCCGCCAGTGGAATCTGCAGCAAATAGATAAGACCGTTATAAAGAAGGCGCACGTGATGCGGCCGGCTTAGCGGTGCAGGCTCCTTATCAACCGCACTTGGAATCGCCGCACGACAGACAGGTCATACAACCGTCCATCATAATAACGGCCGCTGTGCTGCATTTAGCACAAAGCTGCGCGCCTGCGGGATAATCGCTTTCCGAGAATGCATCCTCTTGCTTCTTGCTTTCCTCAAACTCGGCACGTTTCTCTGCGATAAGTTTCTGCTGTGCTTCATCGAGACCGGGCTCGACCATCAGGCCTATCGAAATCAGGTGCTTTTCGACGATGTAGCCAAGCTCGGCGATGATCGATGGCATGAACTTGCCGCCGCTTTGCCAATAGCCGCCGCGCGGATCAAAAACTGCCTTGAGTTCGTCAACAAGAAACGCTACATCTCCACCCTTGCGGAACACGGCGGAAATAATACGTGTCAGCGCAACGATCCACTGATAGTGATCTAGATTCTTCGAGTTGATGAAAATCTCGAACGGCCTGCGTTTTTCGTGTTCGGTTCCCTGGTTCAAAATGATGTCGTTGATCGTGACATACATCGCGTGATCGGAAATCGGCGTCTTTACCTTGTATGTCGACCCGACGAGCATCTCCGGGCGCTCGAGTTTCTCGTGCATACGAATGACTTCCGCACGATCTCCGCCACCGCCCTCGCGCTTGAACTCGGGCTTCTTTGCTTTCGCTTCGGCTTCGGCTTGCGTTACCGCGTACCCCACAATCTTTTCATCTATCTTAATCATCGCTCACTCAAAATTTTCCGTAATAGCCTTCTTTCAAGGCATCGAAGAGGTTGGCTGCGGTGTGTACCTCGCCATCGTACTCAATTTCCTCATCGCCTTTCAGTTCGACCGTCGAGCCGTCGGCCAGCTCAAATTTATACACCGTGTTCTTCAGGTCTTTCTCTTTGACCAATACGCCCTGGAATGCCTCCGGATTGAAGCGGAACGTCGTACACCCCTTCAGGCCCTGTTCGTAGGCGTACAAATAAATATCCTTAAACTTCTCGTACGGGTAATCCGTCGGCACATTGGCGGTCTTCGAAATCGAAGAATCAATCCACTTCTGCGCCGCTGCCTGAATGTCTACATGAGCTTTCGGAGAAACATCCTCGGCAGTAATGAAGTAGTCGGGCAAATTGTTGCTGGCATTTTCACCAGCAGCGCCGGGCGTCATCGCCGCCTGGTCAACCAATGTCCTGTATGCCAACAGTTCAAACGAATATACGTCGACTTTTTCCTTGCTCTTCTTGCCCTGCCGAATCACATTGCGAAAATAATGGTGTGCAAAGCTCGGCTCGATACCGTTACTCGCGTTATTCGCGAGCGACAGCGAGATCGTGCCTGTCGGAGCAATTGAACTGTGATGCGTAAATCGCGCACCAACCTCGGCCAGCGCATCTACGAGCTCCGGCGCTTCGGCGGCCACTCTTTGCATATACCGGCTGTACCGAGCGTGCAAAATACGACCCGGCACCTTATCACCAAGTTGATATCCATCAGCCGTCATTTCCGGCCGCTTTCTCAACATCTCCTCGGTAACTTCAAACTTCTCGTTCATGATGGGTGCCGGCCCTTTCTCTTTCGCAAGCTCCAGACCTTCTTCCCAACCGGCCAGAGCCAGTTGCCGAGCGACTTCTTCCGTGAAACTGACGGCACGCTCGTCGCCATACCGCATACGCAGCATCGTAATAGTCGAACCCAGGCCGAGGAAGCCCATCCCGTGGCGTCGTTTCCTTTGAATTTCGTTACGTTGCTGCGGTAATGGCAAGCCATTGATTTCTACAACGTTGTCGAGCATTCGCGTAAACACTTTGACGACCTTGCGAAAGGCATCCCAGTCAAAGCGCGCTGTGTCGGTAAATGGGTCGACAACAAAACGAGTCAGATTCACCGAGCCCAACAGGCAGGAACCGTATGGCGGCAGCGGTTGCTCACCGCAGGGATTGGTTGCACGAATGTTCTCGTCAAACCAGTTGTTGTTCATTTCGTTGACCTTGTCGATCAACACGAACCCTGGCTCGGCGAAATCGTAGGTCGACGCCATGATCAGATCCCAAACCCGACGGGCGGGCATGGTCTTGTAGATCTTGCACGCGACAAGACCCTCTGCGTTGCTCACGTAATTGCCAGCGTCCGGCCACTCTCGCCAAACAAACTGCGACGCATCTGCAATGTCGAGCTCTTCTTCATCGACTTCTTTTTGCGTAACCGGAAACGCGAGTTTCCATTCGTCTTCAGCAATGACGGCTTGCATGAATTCATCTGTAACGAGCAGTGACAGATTGAATTGACGCAAACGCCCGTCTTCTCGCTTGGCGCGAATGAACTCCATGATGTCCGGATGGCCCACATCGAATGTGCCCATCTGCGCACCGCGACGACCGCCGGCGGATGACACCGTGAAACACATCTTGTCGTAGATATCCATGAACGATAGCGGGCCGGATGTATAGGCGCCTGCACCCGTCACGTACGCCCCTTTCGGGCGCAATGTCGAAAACTCATAACCGATGCCGCAACCGGCCTTCAACGTCAGCCCGGCCTCGTGCACCTTATTAAGTATGTTATCCATCGAATCGCCGACTGTGCCCGATACGGTGCAGTTAATCGTCGATGTGGCAGGTTTGTGTTCCCGCGCACCAGCATTCGACACGATACGACCAGCGGGGATAGCCCCACTGCGTAATGCCCAGAGAAATTCCTTGTTGTACTGCTCGCGCTGCGTTTCATCTTCGACATTGGCGAGCGCTCGAGCGACACGCTTATAGGTGTCGTCTATTGACTCGTCGATACTGTTTCCGTCTTTGGCAGTGAGGCGATATTTCGCATCCCATATATCGATCGATGCTGCCTGAAACTCTATGTCGGTGACCGTGTGCGCATCCAAATGAACTGCGGACTTCATTGGTCTTCTTACTCCCCTTTCTCCGTCAGGAGACCCCAAGTTATCGTTTTGAACCACTTTTCCCCAAGAAACAGTGACCCGTGCACAGCGCATGCGTTTTCGCGCCGCGAGTGCCGGAATTGGCCTCTTTTTGCCTGTTGAATAGACACAAGATGTTGTGTCTGAACGAACATAAGATTATGCCCGTATGGGTCTACTGTCAAGAGTTTCGCTCATTTTTCTCTAAAGCATTTAAACCTTCTAAAACAGCAGGTTATAAATGTTTGTGAAGTAAGTGCTTTAAAAACATAGGAAAAAAAATAACACTTTTGTAAAACTTGCTATCTACTAGATATAGTGGCACAAATCAGTGTCGCAAGAACCACAAAAAAGGCCCCTTGCTGCGCGATAAATTCCCTCCTGCCGCGTCTTGAATTGCCTTCGGGCGCCCCTATTTCACCGACTAACAGAGCATTTGCGGTTGCCTCATTGTTGACGCCGCAGCTTAAAAAAGCAGGAGAACACCATGAATATTGTACGTTTTGAACCGTGGTCGATGATCGACCTGATAAACCGCGACCTTGTTCGCCGGCAAGCACCTGGGCATGCGCAATCGATCGCCGCGGACTGGGTTCCGGCGGTGGATTTTATCGAGGAAAAGGACCATTTCCTGTTGCAGGCGGACCTTCCCGGTGTCGATAGTGCGGACATAGAAGTCAGCATGGAAGACGGCATGCTTAGCGTTACCGGGGAACGCCGCAGCGAGCAACGCGGCGAAACCGAGGGTGTGAGACGCATCGAACGCGTTTCTGGTCGTTTTGAGCGCCGTTTTTCGTTGCCCGAAACCGCGGATGCCGAACACATTACGGCAAAGAGCACTAATGGCATCCTGGAGATTTCGATACCGAAATTGCCTGCCGTCCAGGCGCGGCGCATTACGGTAGAGGCCGCGTGATAAAAAATACCGGACATGTCCGGTTGCGACGCTTTGTTGCGGCCGGACATCTTTGGTTTAATGAACCTGACCGCAAGACCAGGGTCTGACTTACTTCCCGGGTTTGACCTTCTAAATGAGACATCCGATGACAATGAAAGCACGCCTATTCTTCTCAAGTCTGATTCTGCTATTCGCGGCAACCAGTTTTGCAGCTCTGCCGGCCAGCATAGAGGGCGCTCCGGTAACCAGTTTGGCGCCACTTGTCGAAAAAGCATCTCCCGCAGTCGTGAACATTCGTGTCAGTCAACAAGTCAGTCGCGATTCGCAGCTCGCCGACGAGTGGCTGCGGCGCTTTTACGGACTTCCAGAAGCACCGCGGGGGTCGCGGGAAGTCGCCAGCGCAGGTTCGGGTGTCATTGTTGATGCCAAACGTGGCTTCATTCTGACCAACCACCATGTCGTTGAAAATGCGGACAAAATCCAGATTTCTCTGCTCGACGGCGAGATCCTGGAAGCAGAAATCATTGGGTCTGATGCGGCGACAGACATCGCACTGCTGAAAGTCGAAGCCGATGGGCTGGTAGAAATGCCCATTGGTGACTCCGACAAGGTCCGAGTGGGTGACTTCGTCCTCGCTATCGGCAATCCCTTCGGTCTTAGCCATACCGTAACTTCCGGTATCGTCAGCGCCCTGGGCCGAACCATCAGTAGGGAAGGCTATGAGGACTTCATTCAAACCGACGCGTCGATCAATCCTGGCAACTCGGGCGGCGCATTGGTCAATATGCGCGGCGAACTGGTTGGCATCAATTCAGCCATAATCAGCCGATCCGGCGGCAACGTTGGCATCGGTTTCGCGGTACCAACCGAGATTGCCAGTTCGATCATGCGCCAGATCCTCGATTTCGGTGAGGTGCGCAGAGGCCTGCTTGGCGTCACTATCAGTGGCATCGATCCCGAGGTCGCAGAGGCGCTCAATGCCACGGTCGACAGCGGTGCTCTGATTACAATGATCGAACCCGGCTCCGCAGCCGAGGACGCCGGACTCCGGGTCGACGATATTATCGTTGCCGTCAACGAAAAGAAGATCTCGGATGCCTCGGAACTGCGCAATGCCATCGGGCTCAAGGGTTCCGGCGAGAGCATCAATATCAGTTACATACGAGACGGCAAGACGAGAAACGTCAATGCGACCCTGGGCGAGCAAAAAGCAGCGCAAAGCAGCGGTACTGAAATTCACCCCGGACTCGCGGGCGCTACGTTCGCATCGTCAACCGCTGCCGACTCCGGCGGCATCGAAGTCACTGAAGTAGCAGAAGGCAGCCCGGCAGCTCAGCGCGGCCTGCGAGCAGGAGACATCATCACCGCGCTCAATCGGCGCGTTGTGCATAACCTGCAGCAACTCACCGAACTCGCCGCCAACAATCGTATTTTGTTTCTGACAGTGAAACGTGGCGATCGGGTATTGATGCTACAGATTCGTTAGGACGCGAAGCTGATGTAGACTTAATGTCTATATGCAGCTTTCTCGCTTACTCTTTCAAAGTCTCCGCCGCGGTATCACCGCGGCGCTGCTGCTCGCATGCTTGCCGAGTATTGGCAAGAGTGCACCTATAGACGAACAACGCGATCTCTTCCTGCGAGTTTACGAATCTGTTGAGCGCGGCGCATGGAATGCTGTTGATGCTCTCAATGACGTTGAACGCCGGTCGCTGGAAAGCTACGTCCTCTGGCCGGACCTGCTTGCGTTACGGCTACGGGCCAGCATCAGAACCGCCAGTCATGACGAGATAGAGGCATACCTGGACGAGTACGGCACGCTCAAGCCCGCGCGTGATCTGCGCTACCGCTACGCATTGCATCTGGCGAAATCGGGCGATCTCGGCGCCTACCTCGAAATCTATAAGCAGTTCTACCAGGGCCTTGAAATAACCCGGCTGGATTGCCTGGCCCTGCGCGCGGAAATCGATGCTGGCGAACAAAAGCGAGTCGTCAACCGGGCTGTTGATCTGTGGACAATCGGCAAAAGCCAGGTTAAAGAATGTGACCCGGTGTTCGAGCACCTCGCGATCGAGAACATCCTGGATTCCGGTGACTACATGCGGCGCTTCGAGCTCGCTGTCGAAGCTCGCGAGTTCTCGATAGCTCGGTGGCTCGCAAAATCAATTGATCAGAAGCATGTCGACATCGCGAGTCGGTGGGTAAAAGCGCAACGAGATCCGGTTGCATTCGTAACAAACGACAAGCTGTGGATTAACGATGCAACAACACGCAAGCAACTAGTCTACGCGATCGAACGTATCACCTATAACGATCCGCTGCTCGCGCTCGAATTATGGACCGATATTTCGAAGGGGCAGCGCTTCTCGGCACAGCAGGAATTGCTTACAAAGAGGCACATCGCGTTGTGGCTGGCGCGGGACAACCTGCCCGGCGCTTACGCGCAACTTCATCAGCTGCCTGTTGCCGCACAAAATGAAGAGGTGCTGCGCTGGCGCGCGCGAACCAGTCTGCGCGACAGCAACTGGTCCAATCTGCTGGCAGACATCGCATCGATGACTGACGCTGAACAAGACTCCGAAGAATGGCGCTACTGGCGCGCCCTCGCCCTGCAGCATGAGGGCAGCATGAGCGCGGCATCAGCGCTTTTGGCCGGATTGGCGGGGGAACGCAGTTACTACGGTTTTCTTGCAGCCGACGAGCTGCGGCTGCCGTATGCCTTCGGCAACTATGACATTGCACCGGACGAGCAAATCATCGCTCAGCTTGCCACTCGAGCCGACCTGATTCGCGCTCGCGAATTGTTTCTCGTCGGCCTGGATGGGCGCGGTCGCTCCGAATGGGATGTCGCCATCAGCTTCATGCCAACCGAGCAGAAAGCGCAGGCGGCAATTCTCGCCAGTCGCTGGGGCTGGCACTCCCGTGCTATATCAGCCGCAGCCAGCGGCGGTGAATATGATGACCTTTCGCTGCGGTACCCGCTGCCCTACCACGATACATTCCGGCAGTTTGCTCAGGATGCAAGCATCCCACCGACATGGGCATATGGGGTCGCGCGCAGCGAGAGCCTGTTCATGCGCGATGTCCGCTCCAGTGCTGGTGCGATCGGTCTTATGCAGTTAATGCCGAACACCGGCCGCGACGTTGCGAAGAAAATCCAGTTGCCCTACGCCGGACTCGACACCCTGACCAACCCGCACAGCAATATTCGGCTGGGCACGACGTATCTCGGCCAAATGGCCGCTCGCTACGGTGGCAACCGGGTGCTTGCCACGGCTGCATACAATGCCGGGCCACATCGAGTCGATGCCTGGCTACCTGACGCAGGCACTATTGATGCCAGGGTCTGGATCGAAAACATACCGTTTAATGAGACGCGCAAGTATGTCCGACGTGTCATGGCGGCCGATACAATTTTTCATTGGCGCATGACTGGCGAGACACGCCGTTTATCGGATGAGTTATTGCTCGTTCAGGCCGGCGGTGAGCCGCAGCGGGTCGCCAGAAACTAGCGCCCTTGCAGCGCTGTAAAAACAGCGAATGTCTTCATTACAATCGGCCAGCAGCTTGCGAAACTCCGGCAAACGTCCCTGGTATAAAACCATCGACGCGAGCCGGGCGTTGTTGAACCCCTCACTAACCCAGGCTGGCTGCTGCCTGCCCGACCCTTCGAATTCGCGCTTTACGGCAATCTCCAACAGCTTGAGCCGAGCGTTTTTTGCTGCGCGCATTTTTGTTTCGTCGCTAGCCGACTCGTAAATCTCCTCAAGGTCGACTCGCGCTGCAACAACGAGCTGCATCAGTCGCTCTCGCAAACGCTGCCTGTCAAGGTACTTGTCCATTTCCGCATCCAGACCGCGTTTCACCAGCCAGCGTTCGATACCAAACTCTTCCACCGCCGTCGCAAAGGACTCGTTAAATGTCGAGTCTCCTTTAACGTACAGCAGCTGATGAGCGAGCTCATGAAACATTGTGGCAACCAGGTCAACGTCCTCCCACCGCATCATGGTATTCAGGACAGGGTCAGCGAATTTTCCAAGCGTGGAATAGGCGGCGATCCCGCCCACCGATACATCAAATCCCTTGCCCTCGAGACGTGCTGCCTCGCGGCGAGCGGCCTGCTCTGAAAAGTAGCCGCGATAACTCACACAGCCGGCAACCGGGAAGCACCACTGCTTCGCCTCGAGCTCGAACTCCGGGGCTGCGAAGACATTCCATACAACGTAGTCGCGCTCGACATCAGCGTAGCTTCGATAGCTATCGTTATCCGGCAGGCCCAGTTCGCTAATCGAAAACGCCCTGGCATCTTCGACAAGACGTAGTCGCTCTGCCAGCTCGTTAGAAGTCTCAGCATCTGCGATCACGTCCGTAATCGGCTCTCTCTTGCGCATTACGTCGAGCTGACCACGCGCCGCCTGCGTGTAGTAGCACCCCGAAATGGCCACCACGCTGCTAATCAGGACAGCAATTCGGGCAAACCTTTTCTCGATCAACGGATTCATCGCCGTCCCTGTTTGCTAGACTCGCTCCATGCAAGTGTACCTCGTCGGTGGTGCTGTTCGTGACGAACAGCTTGGGCTTCCTGTCAAAGAGCGGGATTGGTGCGTAGTGGGCGCGGCGCCTGACGAGCTTCTTGACCAGGGTTACAAGCAGGTGGGAAAAGACTTCCCGGTATTCCTGCATCCGAAAACAAACGAAGAATACGCTCTCGCCAGAACCGAACGAAAAACTGCTGCTGGCTACCATGGCTTCGCATTCGACACATCACCCGATGTCACCATTGAAGAAGACCTGAGCCGCCGCGACCTGACGATCAACGCACTGGCCAAAGACACCGATGGCAAGATTATCGATCCTTTCAATGGGCTCAAGGACATCAGGAGCGGTTTGATTCGGCACGTCTCTGGCGCTTTCGTTGAGGATCCCGTGCGCATACTTCGCGCGGCCAAATTCGCTGCGCGCTTTGCTCATCTTGGCTTCCGAATTGCGCCTGAAACACGTGATCTCATGCGACAGATGGTTGCGGACGGCGAAGTCGACGCGCTGGTGCCGGATCGTGTCTGGAAAGAAGCCGAGGCCGCACTGGCTGGGCCCAATCCGAGCCTTTTTTTTGAGGCGCTGCGCAGTTGTCGTGCACTGCGCGTCGTTTTCCCCGAAGTCGATGCGCTCTTTGGTGTGCCACAACCGGCGAAGTGGCATCCCGAGATAGATACCGGCTTGCACACGATGATGGTCGTTGCCGAGTCCGCAAGAATCAGCACGGATGTCGAAGTGCGCTTCGCGGCGCTGGTACACGACCTGGGCAAGGCCACGACCGAAGCTGCCAGGCTGCCGTCTCATGCCGGCCACGAACAACGCGGCTGCAAACTCATCAAGAAAATGGCCGAACGATTGCCCGTACCGCGCGCCTGCCGCGATTTGGCGCTTATCGTCGCTGAATACCACACGCATTGTCATCGCGCCCTCGAGCTGCGTGACGATACGGTCGTGAGGGTTCTGGAAAAAACAGATGCTTTTCGACGCCCGGAGCGCTTTGCACAATTCTTGCTGGCCTGCGAGGCCGATGCACGAGGGCGATCAGGCTTTCAAAAACGAGACTACCCGCAGGCAGGCCATCTCCGCCGCGCCTACGAGGCCGCCTGCTCGGTGGATGCGGCCGGTATTGCTGCAGCAAACTCCGATCAGGATATACCCGAGGCGATCAGGAACGCGCGCATCGCCGCGGTTCGAGAATCCCGCAGGGCGCGCTAGTTACCGCCATATAAGAAAACATGCAGCGATAGAAACGTTACCGCACCATATAGGTCAGAGTCGTCGCGGCCGAGGCCAAACTCGATATCGGTTCTGTCCGACATTGGCATCAGGAAGCGCAGCGTCATCGATGTCGTTCGTGCCTGAATAACGACGTTTTCCGAACTTGATAGCTGGAACTCCCAGCGTTTCTGACCCTGGTCGATGCCGAGCGATATGCTGGCACGATTGTCGATCAGTGAATTAATCACACTCAATCGCGACGCTGAAATCAGGTCGACTACATCGGGGTTCTCGATCGGGCGAAATGGCACACTGTAGTCGTACTTTCTGCCTGACAAACTCAATCTGGTGCTTGCAGTCAATTTGAATTGAGCGGTGACGCCAATGCCGTTGGCATCGAACATGATTTGACGGCCTGGCGAAAGCTCCGTGCCGGGCGTTGTCAGGTCGAAGTCACGCAACTCGTACTCACCAGACAACATGACTTTTTCGTTGCGCCAGTAGAGCGCAGTGCGCCAATCTCGTGATTCCAGGATATCGGATCCTCGCCAGTAGGCGGCGCCGACACGAATACCCACGGGATCGAAATAATGATCGAACTCGACATCTGCAAAGTTCGATTCCAGATCATCCCGTGTTGCCAGTTCCACGGAGCTTCTCGCGAGACCGCCCGACAGCCAGGTGTTTTCGGCCAGACCCACTCCCCCCATAACAATCGCACTGATGCCTTCGTCAGAATCGCTCTCTATGCCCAGGCCAACCGCGAAATCGCCACCAGCCGCAAGAGAGTTTCCGGCCAGCAACAATAGTACGCAGTACCTAGTAAACGACATACAGAATAAGCGCCGCCAGGACGAGTCGATAAATAGCAAAAGGTAGCAGACCAATACGGCTAACAAACCGCATAAAGAATTCAATGCTCGCGTATGCAACGGCTCCGGCAACCATTGCGGCAATACCGAGCTGTGCCCAGGCAACCTGTGCGTCTGTACTAATCAGCTTGAACAGTTGGTAGGCGGTGGCAAGCAGGATCACAGGAACCGCCAGCAAGAATGAAAAGCGGGCAGCGTCCTGCCGTTCGAAGCCTAACGCCATTGCCGCCGTTATCGTTACGCCGGATCGCGACGTGCCGGGAATCAGCGCCAAAGCCTGCGCGCAGCCGATGATAAAAGCATCCTTGATGCGAACCCCGGAAATCTCTCTTGAGCGGCGTCCGTAACGATCCGCAAGAATCATCAAAACAGCGTAACCAGACAAGGTGAATACGATAAAATTCGGGCTGCGGAGATTCGTTTCTATCCAGCCCGCGAGCAGCAAGCCCGCGACAGCGGCCGGTATCGTACCCAGTGCAATGCCGAGTGCCAGGCGCGACTCAATCGTCTCAATACTGCCACCAAGTACTTGAACACCGCCTCGCAACAATGCGGCAAGATCCTTGCGAAAGAACAGCAACACCGCCGCAAGCGAGCCGAAGTGCACCGCCACGTCGAATGCCAGGCCCTGGTCTGTCCAGCCAAAAGCGGCTGGCACCAGTACGAGATGGCCGGAGCTGGAAATCGGCAAAAACTCCGTCAGCCCTTGTACGATTGCCAAAACGACAATTTGAATTCCAGTCACGTCATACCCCGAGCGCTATTGCGTTTACTCATAAAGACATTGTCCGATCTGCTGAATTAAATGCTGTTGGCGCGATGATGTCGCCGCGACCCAGGCCGAGACATTTGAAATTCTCGCCCATTTCGCCTGGCAGCGTAAGCAATTTAACCTGCCCCGACAATTTGAGTTGTGCGTCGATTGGCAGTTCTGTGAAATCGACCAGTTCCTGTTCCAGCCCGCCGCCAATCAAGAACTGCGCTTGTGTCGAGAAACCCAATATGTCGAGCCTGGCAGCCACCGCAGCCTCTGCGACAGCCGTAAAATCGACCCAGGATGTTAGATCCTGGATGCCCGGCAGGATTAGCGGATCGTCGTGGGCATGATGCCTGAAATGACACCGCAACCAGCCATCAGACCGCTCGCCGGCGTAGTATTCGCGCCGGCTCACGCCGTAGTCGAAAAGGAAGACAGCGCCCTGTCTCAGGATGCTCGCCAAGTCCGCAACCCACGCGGCGGACGCAAGGCAGAGCTCAGAAACATAGCCGTCAGGCAGCGATTGGCCCAGGTCGTTCTCGATGGCGACGACAGCGTCAGCAAGAGGCTGCGGTGCGTCGCGCTCCAGCAGGGTGAAGGCCCCTCCTTCAACTGCGACGCAAATCTGCATGACACGCCCGGCTCGGCGCACGAACCTCTCGACCGGCAGCGCGTCGAGGACCTCGTTCGCGACAACAACACCGCTGTGCTCTTCGGGCATTTGATCGAGCCACACTACCCGGTCTGCGAACTCCGGAACCTCGGTATGAAGCAAGGACTCCTGTCGCTCACGAAGATCGGGGGAGACCTCGAGAATAGAATATCGATCCGGTACCGCGTCAAGCTCGGCCAGTTTACGAAGAATATCGGCGGCCAGTTTGCCGCTACCGGCACCGAATTCGAGAATCGACGGCGCGTCGACCTGTGCGAGCACCTCGGCACACTGGCGCGCAAGTACGCTGCCGAAAACAGCGGATACCTCCGGGGCTGTAACGAAATCGCCAGCCGCACCGAACTTCGTGGTTCCCGCACTGTAGTAACCCAGTCCCGGTGCGTACAGTACATGGTGCATGTACTCGGCGAAACTTATACAAGCGCCCGCCGCGGCGATCTTGTCGCAAACGTATTGTGCAACTCGGGCGCTGTGTTGTGCGCTCTCCGGATCGGCGTCCGGCAACGATGTATGCTGTTCGTGTTGCATAGTGACTTTGAAGTCTTCCAGAATGCAGTCTTCCTGTCGCGGATTTTTTTGAGAGATAATTGATGACAGCGCCCAACAACCTAAATGGCAAGGTAGCACTCATAACCGGCGCAGCACGACGCATCGGTGCGGCCATTGCAACAACGTTGCATCGCGACGGCGCCAATATTGCGGTGCACTATCGCAAATCCTCGGCTGACGCAGAGGCACTGGCCGCAAGGCTGAACGCCGAACGGCCGGATTCTGCCGCTCTGTTTCAGACAGACCTCAACGATACTGACGCACTGCCGGTTCTTGTCGAAAAAGTCGTCGCCTGGCATGGGACATTGGACGTTCTCGTCAATAACGCGTCGAGCTTCTACCCGACGCCGCCAGGTGAGATCACCCAGGCGCATTGGGATGACCTGGTTGGCAGCAACCTCAAGGCGCCGCTGTTTCTTTCGCAGGCAGCGCTGCCAGCGCTGCGTGAAGCTCGTGGTGCAATTATCAACCTTATCGATGTCCACGCTCAGCGGCCGCTGCGAAATCACACCGTTTATGGCTCGGCCAAGGCGGGTCTGGCTATGTTGACGCGCTCACTGGCGAAAGATCTCGCACCCGACGTACGCGTTAACGGCGTGTCACCGGGCGCCATACTCTGGCCCGAATCTGGCATGGATGATGCCACCAGGGAAACCATCCTCAAGCAGATTCCGCTTGCACGCCCTGGCCAGCCCGAGGATATCGCCGGCTGTGTCCTTTATCTCGTCAGAGACGCGACTTACGTGACGGGGCAGATCATTGCGGTCGACGGCGGGCGCTCTATCGGTTGGTAAGTACCAGCTCCGAAAGCTGCAGCGGATGATTTTCCTGATCGAACTGCTGCCAGTGTTCACGCATCGTGAGCCCAGTTACCGGGTGCACGAGCTCAGGAGCAAGCTCCTGCAGCGGCCGCAAAACAAAGCTGTATTCGAGGATATCCCTGCGCGGTAGCGTTATCGGCGGCTCATCGAGAACCAGATCGTCGTAAAGCAACAAATCTATATCCAGCGGACGGGATACGAACTTCGCTTTGCCGCGTTCGCGCCCGGCCAGATCGTGAATTAACTCGATCTGCACATGCATGTCAGTCGGACTTTCTTCGGTATTCAGGCGAACGACAAGATTCAGGAAGTTCGAACCCTCGAAACCAACGGCGCTATTCTCATACACGCTGGATATTTCGAGCGGGCCGTATCGACTCCGTAGCTCCCGAATAGCAAGGCGCAAATTCTGATGCGGATCCATATTACTGCCGAGCCCGAGAAAAACGGTTGCCATCGAGGTCAGCTCTTCCCTGGTTTTACGCCGCGCTCGATAAGGATGCCGACGTCACGGGCGCCGCGAATAGCGCCGGGCTTGTTAACGCGCACTTTTACCCAACCTACTTCGAATTCGTCGAGAACGATGCCTGCAATCTTCTCCGCCAGGGTTTCGACAAGTTGAAAGTCGGAGTCGCCGACAAATTGCTGCAGACGTTTGGCGACGAGCTTGTAGTTAAGTGTGTCGTTGACATCATCTGTCGCGGCCGCCCTCGCGATATCTGCGGACATCTCCAGATCGATTGACACCGTTTGGCGAATCTTGCGTTCCCAATCCCAAATGCCGATGACAGTTTCGACCCTGAGATCGCTAAGAAAAATGATGTCCATAGACCCTCTGAAACGTGCTGATGACTAATCTGTACCCGGCACGCTTAGGGTATCAAGGGACCAGCGGGCTTGCGCGCGAATCTCTGTTGCCGACGTGGCATCCGCGAGTCTCAGCGCACCCGCCACCGCGATCATGGCGCCGTTGTCCGTGCAAAAATCCAGCCGTGGGTAGAAGACCTTGCCCTCGAATCGGGAGGCCATTTCCTGTCGCAACAGCTTGTTGGCACCGACTCCGCCGGCAACCACAATCCGCTCGAACCGCTCCTGCTTCGCCGCTTTCAGGGCTCGGCCAACCAGCGTGTCGACCGCTGCCCTTTGGAAGGACGCGGCAAGATCCGCGCGGCGGGACTCCAGCTCACCTGCTGCAATCGCTTTTTTAACCTCAAGCATCACCGCCGTTTTGAGGCCGCTGAAACTGAAGTCCAGCCCCGGGCGATTGAGCATGGGTCGCGGCAGCGCATAGGCAGTGTCGCTGCCGCCTTCCGCAAGAGCGGCCAACGCCGGCCCGCCAGGATACCCGAGACCCAGTAACTTGGCCGTCTTATCGAACGCCTCGCCAACCGCATCATCGAGAGTCGTGCCCAGCACCTCATATTCGCCAAGTCCGCGGACCGCAATCAGCATCGAGTGCCCACCGGACACAAGCAGCGCAAGAAACGGAAATTCCGGCGGCTCATCCTCGAGCATGGGCGCCAGCAGATGCCCTTCCATGTGATGAATCGGGATAACCGGGCAATGCCACGCCAAACCGAGACCGTTCGCCATGCCACCGCCGACCATGAGAGCGCCAACCAGCCCTGGCCCTGCCGTATAGGCAATTGCATCGGGCCGTTTGATGCCGGCCTCGCCGAGCACCTGCTCAATAAGCGGCAACAAGCAGCGAATATGGTCGCGCGACGCTATTTCCGGGACAACGCCGCCATAGACTGCGTGCAGGTCGATTTGGCTGTGCAGCGCATCCGCCAGAAGGCCGGTTTGCGCGTTATATAGCGCCACACCAGTCTCATCACAGCTCGTTTCTATGCCAAGGACGTTCATTTGGCGATAGTTTACCTTGGATTTGCCGGAAAACTGGCGTTATAATACGCGGCTCAGTCCCGGCTCCGGCCGGGTTTATTTATGTTTGGACAGAAGAACTGAATTCGTATGCCCAGTGTTCGTATAAAAGAGAATGAGTATTTTGACGCCGCGTTGCGCCGCTTCAAGCGCGCCTGCGAGAAGGCCGGTATCCTGACAGAACTGCGCCGCCGCGAGTATTACGAGAAGCCGACGCAGGAGCGTAAGCGTAAGAAGGCCGCTGCCGTCAAACGGCACATGAAGCGCTCTTCCCGCGACGAGTCCAAGCGCAAACGCCTCTATTAGATTCTTGCCGCTCCGCAAGCGTGGAGCTACTGCCATGTCCCTGAAAGACCAAATCACAGCAGACATGAAGTCCGCAATGAAGGCCGGCGAGAAAGACCGGCTGAAAGTGGTGCGCCTGATGCTGGCCGCTATCAAGCAAATCGAAATCGACAAGCGCATAGAGCTTGATGATGCCGCGGTGCTGTCGGTGCTCGAGAAGATGGTCAAACAACGGCGTGACTCAGTAGAACAGTTTCAAAGCGGTGGCCGCAATGATCTCGCCGAAATCGAGCTCGCAGAGATCGCTGTTCTCGATACCTACCTGCCCGAGAAGCTCAGCGATGCTGAGCTCGATGCGCTCGTTGACAAAGCCATCAGCGCAACCGGCGCCGAGGGCATTCGCGACATGGGCAAAGTGATGGGACAGATAAAGTCCGAAGCAGCCGGCCGGGCAGACATGGGCGCGGTAGGCGCCAAGGTCAAAGCGCGACTAGGCTAGCGCTGGCGCATCGCGCCAAAACGACTATGCTAGTCGAATGATTCCCCAGGATTTCATTGACGACCTGATCTCGCGAGCGGATATCATTGAGGTTCTCGGGCGACGCATCCAGCTTAAGAAAGCAGGTCGCGAATTCAAAGCCTGTTGCCCATTCCATGACGAAAAGACACCGTCTTTCACGGTAAGCCCATCCAAAGGCTTTTATCATTGCTTCGGCTGTGGCGCACACGGCACTGCGATTGGATTCCTCATGGAGTTTGATCACATGAGCTTTGTCGAGGCCATTGAAGCTCTCGCGAGCATGATGGGCGTTGACGTACCTAGGGACGAGAGCGACCGCCCCGCTCGCCGCTACGATGAACTGTTTTCCTTGATGGGCAGTGTCGAAAAGCACTGGCAAGCGTGCCTGCGCGATAATGCAAGTGCTGTCGACTATCTAAAGCAGCGCGGAATTGACGGCGCGACTGCGAAACGCTTCGGTATCGGCTACGCGCCGGACAGCTGGAGCGACGTGCTCGACAAATTCGGCAAGACCTCCGAGGCTGCCGAACGATTACTGGCAACCGGGCTGGTAATCCGTAAAGACAATGGCAAGCACTATGACCGGTTTCGCGACCGCATCATGTTCCCCATACGCGATGCGCGTGGCCGCACAATCGGTTTTGGCGGGCGCGCGCTCGGCGACGGCGAACCCAAATACCTGAACTCACCGGAAACCGTGCTGTTTCACAAGGGACGCGAACTTTACGGCCTGTACGAGGCTCGCCAGGCGCTGCGCCAGATAGACCAACTCGTTGTTGTTGAAGGTTATATGGACGTAGTTGCCCTTTCCCGTCATGGCATCGATTTTTCGATCGCAACGCTGGGCACCGCAACCACTTCGGATCATCTTGACCGTATCTTCCGCCTGACCGACAACGTCGTATTTAGCTTTGATGGCGATCGCGCCGGTAAAGCGGCCGCATGGCGCGCGCTTGAAAATGCGCTGCCACAAGTTCGCGAGGGCCGGCAAATTCGCTTCGTCTTCCTGCCCGAAAAACACGATCCTGATTCCTACGTCAACGAATATGGCTCAGACGCTTTCATGCAAGCCATTGATGAGGGAATTGCATTGTCGGACTTTCTTATCGGTGAGCTGTCCAGCCAGGTCGACATGACGACGATTGACGGCAAAGCCAGGCTGGCTGAGCTTGCGAAGCCGCTCGTAAACAATATTCCACCGGGCGTATACCGCGAATTGCTGATTGAAAGCCTGGCCGATACCGTGGGCCTGAGTGCAGCAAAGCTCGAGAGAATGCTCGGGCACGCAACAGAGAAGCAAAGCAGGCCGGCGCCGAATCCGGCCAACGAAGGCAAGCGCCGACGACGCGAATCAACCAGCGGACGACCGTCGGCGGTTCGGCGGGCGATTACCTTGCTGCTGAATTACCCGGAATCGGGGCACAAGCTCGACGTCGAGATGCTCGCCGGCGTCAATCGACCCGGCGTCGACCTTTTGCGCGACCTCATTGAAACAGTGCAGACGGAACCCAATATCACGACGGCTGGTTTATTAGAGCGATGGCGTCACGACGATAAGGGCAGGCACCTGGGAAAACTGGCAGCTATTGAGGTGCCAGCTGAGGAAGATTTCGATGCGTCCGCAGAGCTGGTTGCCTGTCTTGAGCAGCTGGCCGCGGCAGGACGCCGGGAGAGGATTGAATTTTTAATTGAAAAACAGCGGCTTAGCTCACTGACCGATGAGGAGAAAGCGGAAATTCGGGCTTTGCGTTAGTTTTTGAATTCGACAGGATCTTCTGGCTTTAGATCCTGTCGAAATAGTATAATTACTCGTTTGTATCGATTACTTGGAGGTCGTTTCGTCTTGAGCGAAAAACGTGCAGCAATTGGCGGCAGTAAACAGGCCCAGCAACTCAAAAACCTGATTGCCCGCGGCAAAGAGCAGGGCTATTTGACCTACGCAGAGGTCAATGACCACTTGCCAAACGATATTGTCGATCCTGAACAGATTGAAGACATCGTAAACATGATCAATGACATGGGTATCGCGGTGCACGAAAAAGCACCGGATGCTGAGTCGATCCTGTTGTCCGATGCGGCAGTATCAAATGACGACGATGCGGCCGAAGAAGCGGAAGCCGCACTCGCGAGTGTCGATGCCGAGTTTGGTCGAACGACCGATCCCGTGCGCATGTACATGCGAGAAATGGGAACCGTCGAACTTCTGACGCGCCAGGGCGAAATCGAAATCGCCAAGCGCATCGAGGACGGCCTCAACCAGGTCAAGTGGCACATGTCCCACTTTCCACCGACCATTGGCCGTTTACTGGAAGTAGCGGACGCTGTCATCGCGGGCGACACGCGCATGCAGGATTTCGTTGTTGGTTTTATCGACCCGAACGAGCCGGACGAGATCAAGCCCCCTGCCCCCAAGTCCGACGATGATGACGAAGTCGTCGACACCGGACCCGATCCTGAAGAAGTCGAAGCTCGAGTAAAAGTTGTTCGCAGGTTGCACAATCGCGTACTCACAAACATCGAGAAATACGGCTTCAAGGACAAGAAAACAACGAAGGTTCAATCAGACCTGGCGGATCAGCTCATGGAGCTGAAGCTCGCGCCGAAGCTGTTTGATCTTCTGGTAAGAAACCTGCGCGGCATTGTATCGATAATTCGTAGCCAGGAACGCCTGGTCATGCGGATTTGTGTTCGCGACGCGCGGATGCCCCGCAAAGACTTCCTGTCCAGCTTTCCGAAGAATGAGACCGACCTCGCGTGGATCGAGAAACATATTCGCGCCAAGCGCAAGCATTCATCGACGCTGGCAAAGCTACGCGATGACGTTCTGCGAGCACAGCGCAAGTTAATTGCCGTTGAAGACCTGACGCGCCTGACCATCGCTGAAATCAAAGAGATTAACCGTCAGATGTCGATTGGCGAGGCAAGAGCACGCCGCGCCAAGAAAGAAATGGTCGAGGCAAACCTGCGGCTTGTCATCTCTATTGCGAAGAAATACACCAATCGTGGCCTGCAGTTCCTGGATCTTATCCAGGAGGGCAACATTGGCCTGATGAAGGCCGTCGACAAATTTGAATATCGTCGTGGTTACAAGTTCTCGACGTACGCGACATGGTGGATACGCCAGGCTATTACACGCTCAATTGCCGACCAGGCGCGCACCATCCGGATCCCGGTTCACATGATCGAGACGATCAACAAACTGAACCGAATCTCGCGACAAATGTTGCAGGAAATGGGCCGCGAGCCGTTGCCTGATGAACTGGCCGAACGTATGGATATGCCTGAGGACAAAGTACGCAAGGTCCTCAAGATTGCGAAAGAGCCTATCTCCATGGAAACGCCGATTGGCGATGACGAAGATTCACATCTTGGCGACTTCATCGAAGACCAGACGGTGCATTCGCCGGTTGACTCAGCGACGTCGTCGGGCCTGAAAGAGACGACGCACAACGTACTTGCCGGTCTGACACCGCGCGAAGCCAAGGTGCTGCGCATGCGTTTCGGCATCGATATGAATACCGACCACACCCTCGAAGAGGTTGGTAAGCAGTTCGATGTTACGCGTGAGCGCATTCGTCAGATTGAGGCCAAGGCGCTGCGCAAACTTCGTCACCCGACACGCTCGGATCAGCTCAGGAGTTTCCTGCTCGAGGATTAGCCGTTCGTCAATGTATCAACAAAAGGCCGGGATAAACCCGGCCTTTTTTGTCATCGCTCTACAATAGACATTTCTGTTAATATTCGCCCCCCACGTACGGGCCTGTAGCTCAGTTGGTTAGAGCAGGGGACTCATAATCCCTTGGTCGTAGGTTCGAGTCCTACCGGGCCCACCA
>JAHEFG010000033.1 GCA_024640305.1 Gammaproteobacteria bacterium | reverse complement strand
GGCGCAACCTTCCCAAGCAGTATCCCGCCACCAATGCAAAGCATGACCCAGACAGTCAGGTATCGCTCGAAAAAACCCATCTGTGCACTACCGCTTTCGTCAGTCACTGCAATCTACTTTTTGGCATCACGTCCCCCTGGCCATTATCGACGAATTCCGGGGCTTCTGCGACAGTGGGCTTAACGCCTGCGCCCTCCCCTCGATGCCAGACCCGGCCCAAGAGCATCAACAACGACGGCGAATCGCCTGCCGCAACTGCGAGTCCGGGCAAACCTGCTGCCACTGGCACAAACAGGGCAATGGTCGCTACTATGGCCGAGGTTAATCGAAGAGTTCACGATAAAGGAGACTTACTGTGCGCGGCTTGAAAGGCAAAAATGTGCTCGTAACCGGTGGAGCAAGTGGTATTGGTCAGGCGACTGCAATGCGTTTCCTGGAAGAAGGTTGCAACGTCAGCGTTCTTGATCGCGATGCGGATGCGCTGGCCAATACCGGTGAGACACTGCCTGGCCTTGCAGCGGCAATCAAAGCCGACGTTTCAGACCTCGAACAGGTACAGGCCGCTTTCGAGCAAGCCATCCAAAGCATGAAGTCAGTCGACATTCTGATTAACAATGCCGGCATCAGCATCCGTCACGACTTTCTCGACATCACCGCGGAAGAATGGGACCTGGTGCTTAACGTCAATCTAAAGGGCGCGTTTTACGTCGCGCAGACTGCCGCGCGGCACATGGTGGAAAAAGGCTCCGGCGTTATTCTCAATACGGCATCGACGGCTGGGACGATCGGTTACCCGCACTACGCCGATTACAGTGCCAGCAAGGGCGGCGTAATTGCGCTGACGTATGCGATGGCGCTGGAACTTGCGCCAAAGGTGCGCGTCAATGCAATCTCACCCGGATATGTACTGACGCCCATGCAACGAGCCGAGTATTCGGACGAGATGCTGAATGCCGTAAACCGCAAGATTCCGCTTGGCAGGCACGCCAAACCCGAAGAGATAGGCGCCCTGTTCGCTTTCCTGGCGTCAGAGGATGCCGCTTTCGCCACCGGCCACGTCTACGTCATGGATGGTGCGGAAACGACAGGTGGCCTTTGCAGCCAATGGGCCCATGAATAATCCAGAGAGGACCGCAATGAGACTGAAAGGAAAAGTAGCGTTAATTACGGGCGGCACATCCGGTATCGGCAGCGCAACCGCCATTCGCTTTGGCAAGGAAGGTGCAGCGGTTGCTGTCACCGGGCGCAACCCGGAACGCGGGAAGGAAGTCGTTGCCGCTATCAATGAGACCGGCGCCGACGCTATTTTTATTCAGTCTGACGTGCGTTTCGCCAAAGACTGCCAGCAGGCCGTCGACCAGACGCTCGAACGTTTCGGAAAGATTGACGTGTTGTTCAACAACGCTGGCGTATTCCACCCGAAAACGATTCCGGAATGCACCGAGGAGGAATGGGACGAAACCATCGACTCCAGCCTGAAGGGCGCCTTCCTGATGTCAAAATACGCCCTTCCATCGATGATCGAACAAGGCAGTGGCTCAATTATTCACACGAGCTCCGGTTGGGGCATCCTCGGCGGTGCGGGTGCGGCATCATATTGCGCCGCAAAAGGCGGGCTGGTGATCATGGCAAAAGCGATGGCAATCGATCACGGTCCGCAGGGCATTCGCGTGAATTGCGTCTGTCCCGGAGACGTATTGACCCCGATGCTTTACGACGACGCCGAAAAACGCGGCATGACATGGGACGACTATGCTGCGGGCGCCGTTCAACGACCGCTCGGCCGAATAGGCACAGTTGAGGAAATCGCAGACGCGGTCCTGTTCCTGGCCTCCGACGAGTCCTCCTTCGTGACCGGAGAATCACTGGTTGTCGATGGCGGCGGTGTCGCTGGCTGACACTTCAAAGCGGTGATCCCAGCTCAGCTGCTAAACTTAAAATAAAAAAAAGGCCCCACGTAGAAGGACCTTTTTTCAGATTGCTAGATCGCACGCGTCGGCGTTCTGCAATGTGGATTTAACTTAAACGTGGTGACTTAGTATCGGCGCATCTTTTCGAAATGACTGTCTATTAACACGTAAAATGCCTGCCGTCACCTGTCGCAACTAGTTAACTATTCGGGGGTTGATCTTGACGAAAATGCCGTCCGGATTATTTCTCCATACCCAAACATGTAGCGTCCACAGACTTCCGTCCGTAAATGGTGTCCAGACGTCGTCGTCTCCGGTAAAGCCCTCAGGAGCAGGTAGAGTACATGTGGGTGGTCCACCACAGAGTGTCACGTACTCGATCGAACGCAATTCCGCTTTCCCACCCTGACCCGGTGCACATGTTGCGTAAATCAATAACTCCGGCTGCAGAAGTTCAAAATTTCCGTCGAGATATCCGAGATTGATCAGGTGACAACCGACGCCAGGCAGATAAAATGCAGCGTCGACATAACCATCCGCATAGGCTGCATCAATGTCATGATATTTAGCAGTTGCATTGCGTGCCTGGGCAAGCTCCTTGCGGGTATCAGATGTCAGTTTGTCGCTATCCGCAACAGCTACAACTGGTGATGCCACCATGAAAGCAAAAGCACTCAGTAACAGAAATACAGTTGAGCTGTGAAACATTCTTTTCATTTTTCTCTCCCTTTTTTGCATGTTTCAGTTCCCGACGTAAAGGGCAAACCGGCTTAACCTATTCCTGCAGTCCTGTGCCTACTTTCTATGCCTGCTTTCGGCAAAAGCCAATCCTGACGCTGATGCAGTATCGCTGCCCGGCAATGCCCTCTATACGGCTTCCCTGGGATTTGCCAAATTCGCAAGGCCCAAGCTCCACCTAAGTTATGGTGACGACTCGTAACTTGCATGAAGGTTATATGCCGATTAGCTGAAAACTCTGTGAATATCCAACATAATGGGTCCGATATCAGTGCTGAACCGACCACAGGGCAAGGGATCAATATGGATTCATCTGCTCAATCGCCGCCCCGGCGGTACCGTTTTGGTGACATAACGCTGGATCTCGGGCAATACCGCGTGTCCCGCGGCCGGAAGCCGATTCGGCTCGCCAAGCTCACCTTCGAACTGTTGAGAGTGCTCGTTGAGGCTGCCCCTAATGTAGTCACCCATGCTGAGATCGCGAGGAAGGTATGGGGTCCGCACCATGTTGTCACGCCAGAAACACTTGCGAAACGAGTAATGTTGTTGCGCCGGGCACTGGGAGACCACGCCGAGCACCCAAGCTTTATTGCGGTTGTGCGGCAACAGGGCTATCGACTCATTCCCGCAGTTGAATCGGTGACCACCGAGACTCCTGGAATACCGCCTGTTACCGTCCGCACCGCAAGCAATTTCTTTCTAATAGCTATCGCACTCTGCGCCTTTCTGCTCACTGTCTTCCTGGCGGCCAGGTATCTGCCGTGGACGAATTCGAATCCCGTTCCGACGATCCAGAACAGCATCGCCGTTTTGCCTTTTATCAACCTGTCAGGGCAGGAAGAAGATGAATATTTCGCGGATGGCCTGTCCGAAGAGATTCTCACCCTGCTGTCAAAGGTTCCCGGCTTGCAAGTGATTGCTCGAACATCTTCATTTTCTTTCAAGGGAAGAAATGAGAGTGCTCGTAACATCGGTGAAGCGCTTGGCGTTAAATCACTTCTAACAGGCTCGGTACGAAAGTCCGGTGATCGCTGGCGTATCGCTCTGCAATTGGTTGACGTCACGGATGGAACGAACACCTGGTCTGACTCTTTTGAGTCCTCCATGACCGATATCTTCTCTATTCAGGACGAGATTGCCGCGGCAGTAATCGACTCATTGAAATTGCATATTGGTGAAAATCCAACCCGAGGTCGGCCTACCGAAATCGCAGAGGCATATGCCCTGTATCTCAAGGCCCGGGCTTTGTTGAATATCCAGGATACAGGCACGGCCGAGTCAACGTTGAAGCAGGCAACCAGCCTGGATCCGGATTTTGCAGAAGCTCATGAACTGCTGGCGCATCTGTATTGGACGCAGGATATTCCGGGAATGCCGCTGGCCGAGGCAAATCGCCTCATGCGGGAATCAGCCGCTAAAGCGTTTGGGTTAGACGCTGACCTCCTCTTCGCTCGTGCGTTGTACCTGGTGGGAAGCACCAATAATTCGTCGGTGCCGGACGTAATTGAGGCACTTTTGCGAGCCGAACGCGAACGGCCGAACGATCCTGCGATTCTTCGTACATTGACCTGGGAATTGTTGATTTCGGGATACCTGGGTGAAGCCCTGCGAGTGGCTGAACGTTTTGTCGAAGTTGATCCTTTATCGCCCATGGCGCATATCCGATATAGCGCTGCCCTTCGTGCGGTCGGGCGTGTCAGCGAGAGCACCGATGCGCTTGCCGCAGCGGCCGTGCTCTCTCCCGACAGCCTGGATTGGTTCTTTGGTGAAACAAGCCTCGCGGAACACAAGGATCAACAAGCGATCAGTTACTTCAAGACCGCCTTCAGACAACGCGAGCTCACCGACCTCATGTTGATCGATGATCTTGTGATTCACGGACGTGATCCGGTGTCAGGTCAGGTGTACCTCGATGATCACATCCCCATCATTCTCCAATCGCTGGTGGCGGATGATCCCGCCGGCATGCAGGACCCGTTAAATCGATGGCATTTATACTTCGGGCACCTGGATAGATATTTCGAAATTATCCTGGACAGAATTCCCGATGATTCAACACAGGCCGGCGTAAGCATGTTTCTCTGGTACGGCACGCTGTACCGGGACATGGGGTTCACCGCGCATCCAAAGTATCTCGAGGTTGCTGAAAGGTTGGGGTACATTGACACTTGGGAGCGGCACGGCCCACCGGATTATTGCA
>JAHEFG010000032.1 GCA_024640305.1 Gammaproteobacteria bacterium | reverse complement strand
AGCGGACGCGCGCGTCGGTCAGGCCAGTCGTGGTCCTCTGCCGGAACTCGCCTTCGACGAAACCCTCAGTAAATCCGTCTGCGTAGGGCAGACTGACCTGCGCCGACGCGGTGCGCCCGAAAAGGCTGAAAAAGCGCTGGTAGCTTAGCTGCAGGTAGTCGATCTCGGATTCGACGCCCGTGATCGGCAGCGACGGATCAATTACGATATCGCCTGTATTCCGCTGGTACGCCACTACGGCGACATTGGTGCCGACGGGCGCGGGCCAGTACGCGCGCGGTGCCAGTTCCTGGGCTGAAACGACGCCGGCGGACAATAGCGCCCCGGCGACCAACAGGCACGCGAAGGCGAGACGTATAGGCCTATCGGCGTACATGCCTGCGGTGTGCCCCCGAGAGTTCAAGAAAGGCGAGCGTTACTCGAACCGTGTTGATCATCGTTGTGTCCGTTGGTCATCAGGCTCTGTCAGATGTCAGCTATCGCCTGACTGCCGTTGGCCAGCATTGTCCGGATAACGGAGCGGAGGCCTTCGACCGCAGTCGCGGAAAGGCCATCAGTGAATTTCTCATTCGTCGCCATCGAGGCGGCACGGCCCTGCTGGACTATCCGAATGCCTTCCCGGGTAAGGCTGATGTCTACTGAGCGGCGGTCCGTTGCGCTCGGCGTTCGCTGGATCAGCCCGTCCTTTTCAGAGCGGTCGAGAAGTCGTGAAACGGCAGCGCCGTCCATGCCAAGAAAACTGGCGAGCACCGCAGGTGTCGCCTTTTTGTCGTAATGGATAGCGCTAAGCACCGCGTAAGCGCCACGAGTGATGCCGATTTCCTGCAGGCGTTTTTCGAAATCCTGCTCCATCGAACGAGCCAGCCGGGTAATCCAATAGCCGGTGCTGTCCTGAATTGAGTCTTGCTCAGCCAATAGCCAATCGCTCTTGTTCCCGATGAAACTGCATGATAGAGTCAATAATTGATAATATCAATTATTGTTGTAATCAAATATTGATAATAACAAGTAGCTAGTACCTTTGCCGTGCGTGGAGCAGGCGCTTCCATTGGCGGATTCCTTTTTAGATACGAAAAGGTGCTTTTTGTCGAGCTCGGTTTTCGGGCTCAGTGTTACTTGGCAAATCTCCGGAGGAAACAGGCATGAGATTATCCGCACTAGCCCTGGCGCTCGGCGCCGGTCTGAGCGTTCCCGTCATCGCTACGTCACAACTTGCCGAAGACAATCTCAGTGAAATGATGGATGCGCGGGAAATACCGGTGACCATCGACAACTTCGCGCGCGCTGCGAGTGACATCGAGTTCGACAAATACGTCACGCTCGCCGGCGGCATCAATCGCTTCTACCACTTTCGCGAACCGACGCCGGTGGACAACCAGCCGACGGTTCGCATGAACCGGGACACGCTTTACAGCACCGCGGTCGTCGATATCACCGAAGGCGCGACATTGACCCTGCCCGAGGTGGGCGAGCGGTACATGACGGCGATGATCTATAACCAGGATCATTACGTCAACGCGGTGTTCCACGGTGGCGGCACCTACTCGCTCGACATGGAGACCTTCGATACGCCCTACGTGATCGTTTACCTGCGCACGCTGGTTGACGCGGACGATCCCGAGGACGTGGCGGCGGTGAATGCCATCCAGGATCAGATGAAGGTCGAGGCGGTTTCTTCCGATCCTTTCGTCCTTCCGGATTACGATAAAGACGCTTACGAGGCGCTGATCGAGCGGCTCAGTGCCCTGCTACCCTTTGCCGACGGCATTCAGGGTACCTTCGGCACACGGGAAAGCGTTGTGCCGGTTCGCCACCTGATCGGCACGGCCGTGGGCTGGGGCGGTCTGCCGGAGACCGAGGCGATGTATCCCGCCAACGTCCCCAACCTGCCGGTGGGCGAATACAAGATCGAGGTACCCGCCGAGGTGCCGGTGGGCGCCTTCTGGTCCATCAGCCTGTACAACGCGGAGGGCTTTTTCGAGCCCAACGACATCGACGGCTACGTCGTCAATTCCATCATGGGCGAGCGCAACCGGGACGGGTCGATGACCGTGCATCTCGGCGGCTGCGACGACGGGCGGGAGAACTGCCTGCCGATCATGGAGGGCTGGAACTACGTCATCCGCCTTTACCAGCCCGGCCCCGAAATCCTCGACGGCAGCTGGACTTTCCCCGATGTCGAACCGGTCAAGTAAAAGCAGGAGATCGACGATGAGAACACTACTGGCAATCGTGCTTTGCGCGCCCACGCTCACCCCGGTGCTTGCGCTCGCCGAAGACATCACCCTGGACAACCTCGTCCGGGCCGAGACCGATCACATGATCCGGGCGAATATCGAGGCCTTCGGGCTCGAGATCGGCCAACTCGTGCATCAGCGCGAGACGGTAGACCTCGCCAACCAGCCCGTGATCCGGATGAACGTGGATACCATTTATTCCTCGCTCGTCCTCGATCTGTCGGAGCCGGCCGAGATCACGCTGCCCGAGATCGGTGAGCGCTACCAGTCGATGCACGTGGTCAATCAGGACCATTACATGTTCGTCGAAGCGGCACCCGGCACCTACAGCCTGACCGAGGAAGAAGTCGGGACGCGCTTTGCGGCAATCACCTTTCGGACCTTCATCGACCCGAACGATCCCGATGACGTGAAAGCTGCCCACGCCGCGCAGGACGGGATCGTCGTCTCCGGCGGCGGTTCCGGGCCGTTCGAGGCACCGGACTGGAACACGGAGCAACTGGCGGTGGCGCGCAAGGCGCTCAATGATCTCGCAGCGGAGATCAGCTTTGATTCTGCCCGCGCTTTCGGGCGCGAGGACGATGTCGATCCGGTGCAATACGTGGTCGGCGCGATCTCGGGGTGGGGCGGTTTGCCGGCGAAAGGCGCTATTTACCTGGTCGACGCCGTGGACCGGAACGACGGCAACACGCCCTATGCCGTGACAGCCAGGGACGTGCCGGTAGACGCGTTCTGGTCGATCACGGTCTACAACGCTGACGGCTACATGGAGCCAAATGACATGGGCCGTAACAACTACAACAACGTCAGCGCCGAACCAAACGACGATGGCTCCATCACCATCCATCTCGGCGCCTGCGAGGACGGCCGCGTGAACTGCATCCCGATCACGCCCGGCTGGAGCTATGCCGTGCGCATGTATCAGCCGGATGAAGAGATCATCAACGGCAGCTGGACCTTCCCCGCATTCGAACCCGTGAACTGAAATTCCTGGAGCAGAATTGATGAAACATGCCGTCCTTTCCCTCGCGATCGCCATCTTTCTCTCGGCACCAGACGCGGCCACCGCTCAGTCCGGTGAAACGATCGACCTCACCGACGCGCAGATGGAAGAGCTGGTCCGCCGCTCTTACCAATACGTCGCGATGTTCAACGTCAATCAAAAATTGGCCCTGGCAGAAGAAGGAATGGCCACCGGGGGCTACAACAAGGGCTTGAAGAATACCGATCTTCTGGACCACACGGCGGAATTTATTGCGCGTCCGAATAACGACAGTATTTATCAGTTGGCAATGCTGGATTTGAGAAAGGACGCCATTGTATTTGAGTTTCCGGCGTTCGATTCGAAATATGTGTCCTTGATGACCAGTGGCTACGACCACTATGTCGAGATTCCCTTGTCAACAGTGGAAGGCGATTTTGACAAACCCACGACCGTGCTCTTTTATACAGCGCGAACAGAAGGATACAGTGGGGACAAGTTCGAAGGAATTGATGAGATATTCGAAATGACCGGTGATTTTGTTTCGGCGACATTGAGGGTGATGCCTCATGCCAACGAACCTGAGCGGTTTGAGCGAATTGTTGATCAAATCAATTCAATTAAGGGAATGACGTTATCGGAGTTTCTCGGTCAACCTGTGCCGGAAGCCGACAAAGTCAACTTTCCTGCCTACGGAAAAACAGATGCCGATACCTTTGAGAACAACCTGCTGGAAGTAATGCAGTTTGTCTTCAATCACACCACGTTTGACCCTGATTTCGAATTGGACCGCGAGGTGCTGGCAGCATATGAACCACTGGGTGTGGTCCCCGGCAATGAATACGACCCGGAAAAAGTAGCGAAAATCGATGGCAAGAAACTCAAGGAAATTTCCATCAAGGTCAGGGATGAAGCTATCGGTATCATGAATGACCCTGAGCGAATGGCGCCTTTTCTCACGCTCATTTTCCAACCCAAAGGTACGGCTGAAATTGGGCTGGATGAAATGCTGTTTCCTTCAGTGGTTGGCCCGATAGGACAGCCGGCCAAGGAAGCCATGTACCCGGCGATTGTCACAGAGGATGGCGAGCCGATGAACGCTCACCACGACTATGTTATCCGCATGACGAAAGGTGAGTTGCCACCTGCTAATGCGTTCTGGTCGTTCACGCTTTACGATGCAGTCAACGGCTTCTTTATTCCCAATGAACATAAGAAATACAGTGTTGGGGAGAATGGCGGAATGAAGCTTGATGATGAAGGTGGCATTGAAATATACATTGCCGCTGAAAAGCCTGAAGGCGTTCCCGCTGAGAACTGGCTGCCCATTGAACGAAAAGACCTGGGACTGAATATCATCCTGCGAATATACGCACCTGATCTGGAGAAGATGAAAACCTGGCAAGCGCCCAGAGCAGAGATAATCAGGTAATACGCAGATAAATCTTTAGCGGGAGTATGTGAACGAAAACAGAACGGTAGCCAATAGGTCGAATTGCCAGAGGCTGTCACACCGGCCCTCGTGCAAGGGCCGCGTTCTTTTCTCTCGACCGGTACGAAGCTTTGGGGGAAGTCTATTCTCAAGCCACCCCAGAATCGCTTAGAATCCAAGTACTGTCACTTTTATGCTCAGCCGAGCTCAAGCGAGACGTAACTCCCTGATTTGCGGGTGTAGTTCAATGGTAGAACATCAGCTTCCCAATCGGAGTCGCTGAGTTGACCAACTTTGTAACCTCTTGATTTCCGTGGTCCTGTCACCACCGGTTTCAACGAGTTAGATCACCCTAAAGCAACCAACT
>JAHEFG010000031.1 GCA_024640305.1 Gammaproteobacteria bacterium | reverse complement strand
CTGTCATCGTTATATCCCACGTAGCAAAAACTAAAGTCATGGGGAATGAATAAATGACCACTCTTATGAAACAGTCCGGTACTGGACTGGTATGCATCCTTGCGCTCGTGCTGGCCGCCTGCGGTGGGTCTGGCGGCGCTAGCAATGATCAGCCGCCGACAACGGGCGACACCGGCTTTTTCAACCTGAGCATCAGTGATGCGCCGATCAAAGATGCCGCGAAAGTCTGCATCCGCTTCGATGGCGTCGAACTGAAACATGCCAACAGTGACGAGAGGGAGACGATCGATTTCGACCAACCGGAAGTCGTCAACCTGCTCGCTAACCAGGGTGCGAATTCGCACCCGATCGTGACCGGCGTGGAGGTGCCAGCCGGCGCATACGAGTGGATCCGGCTCAAGGTGCAGGCCGAGCGTGGCCTTGGTGGCGGCGCAAACGATGCCGACCCGACCAGCGAACTCTGCGATAACGAGACGGAGAACTCTTACCTCGTCAGAGACTCAGGCGGGCTACATAACCTGTTTATCCCAAGCGGCTCGCAGCGCGGCCTGCAGCTGATCAAGAACATCATCATCCCGGTCAACCGTTCCGGCGATTACACCGCCGAGTGGGACCTCGGCAAGTCGTTTAACGGACCCCCGGGACTCCTGCCGGACGTCATGATGAAGCCCGTCGTCAAGGTCGTCGCGAACAACGAGGTTGGCACGCTCGTCGGCCAGGTTGCCGACGAACTGATCACATTGGAGTCCTGCGACGCGGAGTTCGCGCCGTCGGTTTACGTGTTCGATGACGGCATCGAGCCCAATCCCCTCGATGACCCATTTGCCGACGACGATGCAGTCGCGACCGCACTCGTCGAACAGCAGACGCAGGATGACGGATCGATGCCCTATCGATACTCGATCGGCTTCCTCCTGGCCGGCGACTATGAGGTCGCATTCACCTGCAATGGCAACGACTTCATCCCGCTCGCCGGCAAGCCGGCCGAGATCTTCGTCAACGAAGTGACGACGGTTGATTTTCTGGCCGAAGACGCCCCTGCGCCGGTCGGGTCGCTGTCGGGCGAGGTAGCCGCTGCGCTGATTGGCGCCGAGTCCTGCAACGCGGAGTTCGATCCGGCAGTGTATGTGTTTGCGGAGGGCGTAACACCGAACGACACCGACAAGCCCGTCGCGACCGGTCCGGTAACCCCGGACTCGACGACCGAGACCAACAGGTACTTGATCGAAAACCTTCTGGCCGACACATACACGGCGGCGTTCACCTGCACCGGTACTGATTTCGTACCGGTCGACGGCAAAGAAGCCGTGATAGCGGACGGCGAGACCACGCCGCTCAACTTCGATGCCGACGACGCACCGGCATCGTAATAAGCGTTACGTAAAGAAATCGTTGGGCAGAATGCCCCAATTCCCAGCCTGAACTTCTGAGCGGCCCCGCATGGGGCCGCTTTTTTTTGCGCTGATCCGGGTAGGAAACGCATAATCTTGGTGATTCGCCAGGCAACGCGGCAAGGTCAGCCGCGTCTCCCAAAACTTTTTGCCTGCTTCCGAATAAACGGGCACTGGCGCAAGGGCCGAGTCCAATCGACTTTTATAGGGGCTAAATCTCAAGCACCTGAGTAGTCAGCTCCGCCTGTTTGGTGCTATTCCGAGTTTCGATCCCGACAAACACAAGCGAGGCAACCACCGCAGTGAATCCAATTGCTTCTGCGAGATCTTTCCATTGCTGTCGGCTCATTCATCCATGTCCGTTAACGGCTGAAAGTCTAATATTGGTCAATCAGCGCTAACCCAGCGACCATATAAAACAAGACGATTATTGCAAACCAAATCAGTGCGGCTTTCGAAAAGTTCGCTTTACTGATCGGCGTGCTGCTGCTGAAAGCCCAATAAAGACACACAATGATATTCACGAGCGGGATGCTAATTAGAATGAGCGTGATCAGCCAATTACCAACACTTGTCGGTTTGTATGATTCATTTTCCATTTCTCAGGCTCCTGTGCATTTTTCCTGGGTACTCATTGTCGGCCCTGGGTTGTGATTTCAACCGGTCGATGCAAGATCTAAGCTCTAGCTATAGAGCGGAAGCTGTTGATCATGAAGCAGACGTTTGTGTTGTCCACAAACTGGAGAAGTCCCAGCATAGCGTGATAGTTTAGTTGTCTCGTGCAAAACCGAAGTTATATAAAGCAACAAGTGAATGCAAAGCAATTGAAACTTGACCGGAAGTTGATTTTTGAATTCATGATCATCGTTGTCGGTGTATTCGTTGCCTTAGCAGCGGAATCGTGGTGGTCAGAGCGTGAGGAGCGGCAATTTGAGCGCGAGATTCGTGAAGACATGATTGTCGAATTCGAATCGAATATTCGTATCCTTGACGCCGATATTGCGATAAACGAGGAGGCAGGTAAGCTCATCGGCATGTTGAACGGCCTCGACGATGATGCGTTACTCACGCTTGACGACAACAAGCTATCTGAGCAGCTCGTACCATATCTTCAGTGGGCGGGATTTGATCCGGAAATGGGCAGCGTCCAGGCATTCGTTGAAAACGGCAATGTAGGTGCAATCAGCGATCGCCAACTGCGGCTGCTTCTGGCGCGGTGGTCGGGACTGCTGGTGAAGAATCGCCGCGTAAATCTGCAGGCGGTCGATTTTCAACATGGAACGGTGCTACCCCTCATCGCACGGGCAAGTTCAGATCAGGTTTGGTCGAGCAGCGAACGGCGAGAGCTACGCGCACTACTCAGTCACCTGCTTGCTCTTCACGGTTTCGTACTCAATAACCAACGCGAGTTGCGGGCAGCCGCTACTGACATTCTGACCTTCCTCCGCGACGAACACTAATGACCGCTATGGGTCAGTAGCGGTTCTTTTCAGCCATTCTGGCGCAACGGCAGCTGCGGTCATTCAAGGCCGCAGAAATTGAGTGAATGAAAGGTCGCCTTACGGCCAGGAGCTGTCGTTCGTCACCCGGTGAATCGTGCAAGAAAAATCCAAGCGACATTGACGATGATTAGCCATAAAGAGAACAGCCGATCAAACATGTTCATGCGCAGAAAAATTCCGAGAATCGACAACAGGAATAAATGAATCACCATTGGCAAGTAGTACCAAGGTGCCAATTCACCATCGCGAACGTAAATCACTACAGGTTCCAGCACACTGTAAAATGCATGAACTGCATAAAACTTTGTACGAATCTCCTTGAACTCGGGTGAATCTGCGTTCCGCGATGGACTGAGAATTGTTGCCAGTACGTAGAACAGTGACACATAAACGCACAGTAGGAAGAACTCAGTAATGGTCCAGTTCTCGTATTTCTGCCAGCGAAATGTTGACCACCAAACCGATATGAGAAGCACCAATATCGCTGTCGAAAATGCGATGTGGGCAATGTCTAACTGACCGGAAGAATTTTTCGGCGGGCGAGCCATTCCAGACAAAAGTTGCGCCAACGCGAGACCCGCGATGATCGAAATCAGGACGAATATGAACTCAAACTGAGACATGCAAGGCGCTTCTTATTGCTATTTTTCGGGTGGCCGGAATGGGTCATCAGCCGACATTCTAGCTCATTCTTCTCGATCGTCTGCTCTGGGGCGGTTAGCGGACGTTCAGAGCTGCCGAGTAGGCTGAATTTCAACAGCTGTTAACGGCCAGAAGGGGCCGTTCACAATAGTCTATTTGGGCGACTGGATCAGCGCTTCGTCGAGCTGTACTCAAACCCACCTGCGCACCGCTGCCATGTATTCGGCATAGTCAGGTCCGAACTTCGCCAGCAATGCGCGTTCCTCAGGCTGGATTTGGAATCGCGTCATGTAAGCTACATATGCTGGAACCAGAAGCAGCGCAGCCAGATTCGCCAGAAACATCGCCCACCCCATAAGTACAAGTGCAAGACCCAAGTACATCGGGTTCCTAGTGAAACGGTAGATGCCGTTGGTGACGATTGACACCGTCGTCTCCGGTTTCATTGGATGCACTGTGGTGTCGTGTCGCCTGAAAGCGGATACACCAGCGATAGCGATACCGCCACCAATAAACGTGAAAGCGAAAGCGACGATGTAGGCACCCGGCATAGGGAGGAAAGCGGCCGAAAAAACACTTGAAGCAGCCCACATGACGATAGCAAATACTACAGTGAGCGCGACTGGGGGAACCTTGAGTTCAAACACGTGCATAGATCAGGATTTACAGCCTGGCTGGCGATTGTTATGCAAGAGTGTGGATAGCATTCCGAGCTGTTACGTTGCGTTGTGACTGGCTGCTTTGGGTCAGTAGCCGACAGTTTACCTCAGTTCAAGCGAACGTCGGCCAAAGTAGACCGTAGCAAGCGGCAGAAACAACCAAAGAGCCACGAACATCGGGACCGCAAAGATATACGGCGGGAATAAACTCTTGTGAAGATCCCCCAGGAAACCGTGCCCGTAGTCGGCCATCAGGGTCATCAGTAAGACCATGACACAAACGGTAAGAAATCCGTATAGGAAGTACCGTCCAGTCAAGAATCGCGCAAGCGCATATCCCACAAGGGCTGCACTAATTGCAGCCGCCGGAACGGTCGTCACCAGCGACATCAGAATCAGGCCAAGCACTTGGTGTTCTTGCATAAACGGAACAAACCAACGTGGTGCGGCTATCGCCGCTCCAATTCCGACAAGGTTGGTGTAGAGGAAGTAGTAGACAACGCCGGCGACTACAATGACAGCTATTCGCTTCAAAACTATGTTGCTCATCATGATCGGTCGCCACTTATCCGCTGAATCTTCCGATGGCCGGTTTGGGTCAATACCAGTCATTGTAGCTCATGAGCCCTGGGCGGCGGGTTACGGCCAACTCCGGACGTTCGTCTCGCCAGTTCTTGAAGACGACTCTCAATCGTTCGAGGGGCTGGAACAGTCGATCATGTGACTCTTAGCGCCTAGCTGATTTGATCACCCAGTGCGTGAAGGCTAGATATCGTAACGGTAGGTTCGATGCCCCAGGGATCGAAGGTCGATTCTGCGGAACGCTGCACCCACACTCCGCGCAATCCAGATGAGACCGCACCGATCACATCAAACGGATTGCTGGATATCAGCCAGGTTTCACCAGCCAATGCTGCCGTTGTATTCAGCAAGTGTTCGT
>JAHEFG010000030.1 GCA_024640305.1 Gammaproteobacteria bacterium | reverse complement strand
CGAATACCAGCGACACTCATTTCGGCAGGCAGGTGGCCGACTGGTCCGATGAGCATGATGGCAAGTCCGGATTCTTCCCGCTAGGCCAGGGAATGGATGCCCTCGGTGCTCGGCTACGCCTGCTCGAAAAAGCCGAGACCAGCGTCGATCTTCAATATTTCCTGATGAAGGACGACACCGCAGGTATTGTGGTGATGCATGCCCTGCTGCAGGCGGCGGACCGCGGCGTACGCATTCGGTTTCTTCTCGATGACGTCTTTACAACTACACCTGACAAAAACCTGTTGTTGATCAATCAACACCCGAACATCGAGGTACGACTGTTCAACCCAATTTCTCGCCGGGGCCTCCGGGCATTGAATTTTGTCGGAAATTTCCGTCGGGCAAATCGACGCATGCATAACAAGTCATTCACCGCGGACAATGCGATCAGCATTGTTGGTGGGCGAAACATCGCTGACGAATATTTCCAGCTCAAGGACACGTCTGTATTCGCCGATTTTGATGTCGTCGTGCTGGGCCCTGTCGTTAGCGAAATATCAAGGTCCTTTGACGACTACTGGAATCACATGCTGGCTATTCCAATTGAACAACTTTCAAAAGAGCCCGACGAAGGCGCTCTGGAATCAACACGCGCGAAGATTGCCGAGGAACTCGGCGCTCTATATTCCGGCGTATACCAGGGAGCACTTGAGAGTAACCTGCTGCAGGACCTGATCTCCGGGGCTCAGCCTTGGTACGTCGCCGACGCGAGAGTCATGGCGGACAGTCCGGAGAAACTCGTTAATACTGTCGGACCCGAGCACAAGAAACTCGTCGGCGAACTGCGTGAGATTGTCGAACTGGCCACCGAAGAAGTCATTATCATTTCACCCTACTATGTTCCCGGAAATAATGGCGTGGAGCTTGCACGCAAGCTGGTGGACTCCGGCATACGCGTTGTCGTGGTTACCAATTCGCTCGCCTCCAACAATCATGTGCCAGTGCACTCGGCCTACGGGCGTTACCGCAAGGACGTAGTGGGAATGGGTGTCGAGTTATTTGAGGCACGCGCAGATGCGGGTCGCTTTGCTCAGGGCACTGACGCACCTGAGCAATTCACATTGCATACCAAGTTAATGCTCATCGACCGTCGGTACCTGTTCGTTGGCTCTTTGAATATGGATCCGCGTTCAATCGATATCAATGCAGAAATGGGCTTGCTGGTTGACTCCCCGGAAATGACCGGGGCAATGGCTGACAGGATAGACGAAGTACTTCCGGACATTACCTACAGGGTCATTCTTACCGACAAGAACAAACTGGAATGGCACGGTATCACAGACGATGTCGAGGTAGTCGAGACCAGGGAGCCTCAGACAAGTGCATGGTTACGATTCAAGGCCTGGTTCATGAAAATCGCCCCGGAAAGCCAGATGTAACGGAGCCGTCAGGCTGCCTTTTGAAACTCACCCGGGCTGACGCCGGTCCATCGTTTGAACGCCCTGGCAAAGTTGCTTTGATCGGCGAAGCCGGTCATGAAGGCAACCTGTACCTGCGAATACTCGCCCTCCGCAAGATAGCGTTCGGCAAGCGCCTGGCGCGTTGATTCCAGAATATCCCTGTAACTCGTACCTTCGGCACTTAACTGCCGCTGCAATGTGCTCCTGCTGCGGTGCAGACGCCGCGCAACCGTATCCTGATTCGTGCGGCCGGAAGGCAAGGTTTGCATGATCATGCTTCTGACCGCCGTAGCAACGGTCCCGCTGTCCAGCGACTGAATATAATCCTCGGCAATACGATCGGTCGCCTCGGCCAGGTCGGGAATATTGCCGGCCAGTCGTTGGTCGAGCGTGCGCGCATCATAAACCCAGGTCTCTTCCTCGGCACCGTAGGTCACCGCGCACTGAAAAAGCTCGGAATACCGCGCAGACTCAAATTCCGGGTCGATCGTCAGCGACACGCTTAGCGGACGCACGGGCTTTTGCGTCACAAAATCGCTGAGTCGAATAAGCGCCACAAAGCCGGCGTCTTTCGCAGCCTTATGCCGTGTCGCAACTTCATCGGAATATGTTTCTGTCAGAACACAAGTGTCGTCCTGCTCCAGCAGCCTCAAGGTGGTGTCTTGCGTCGTGAGTACGCGGCCATAGCGACACAGGCGGCGCAGCGCCCCTTTTAACGTCTCGCTTGCCAGCCACGCGTGACCCAGAACAAAAAAGTCACTGGGACTGGCCATCTTGCCAACCGAAAAGCCAAACCACGGATCATCTGTCATGGCTATCGCTTTGCTCCAAAGCTCATTCATCTTCGCAAAGGAAACCCGCGCGCCCGGCTTTATGAACTTGCGCCTGTCGATATTCAGCTCCGCAAACAGGGGGTCAGCATCGATTCCATAGTCGCCCTCCAGGCTTTCACCGATCAGTCGTGCGACGCTCGCCAATGTCGTGGGTTCGTAAAGCATAGTGTCCCTAATTGAACCCGATACGGCCTGTTAGAACAAGGCTCCCGGTTGAGGCGAATTGCATAAACAGTGAGCAAATCGCACCAGATCGTTTTCGAGGTATTTCCTAGAGTGTCAGCACATAAGACGAGGAGGTCACCATGAGAACCGCAATTCGTAAAGAAGCACACAAACACTCGTTGCTGGATGCGCTACGGGCGAGGATCGCTGAACACCTGTATCACGCGTATAGCGATGCTGACGGCTTGCTCGGCAACCTGGACCGCTGGTCGCAGCAGCGGATCACTGATGAAAACCTGGCCAAAGTCGCCCTCGTGATGAATGCCGACGACCCGGCCGAGGCCTGCTACCGAGACCTGGTTCGAGAGATCGATACGGAAGCCGAGACAGGTATTTACCTGGCACGCCACAGCACGGCATCCGGTCATCTGCAACGCGTACTCGAGGAATCCGGCGTATCCGGCCAGTTGCACCGGGAGATCGGATCTATTGCCCCGCTTGTCTTTCCTGATGAAACTGCGCGATCAAGACCCGACCTCGATCTGGTCTGGATAACAATCGAAGCCAGTCACGATCGAGCCCACCTCGACGCAACTGTCTCGGAGATCATCATGGGCTTTTTGATGGACGATGCTGAAAGCGTGCGAGATATGACCAACGTAATGCGTGCCCTGACGTACACATATCACGAGGATGCCGTACGCAAACGCTGCAACCTGCCCGTATTACTGAGCGATGCCGAAATCCGTGACTTACAGACGATGGTGACAGAGCTCACCGAGCGCAGCGGCGACTACGATGATCGCGCGAGTGAAATTCGCAGGAAGGCAGACACGTTATACAAATCCCCCCTCAGCTGACAGCAATGCCAGCTTCCTGGCGGGCCCGAAAAGGCCCGCCTTTTTTTGAGCTTCCGATGAAAGCTACTGAATTACCAGCGGCGTGCGCAGCGTGGTTTCCAGCAACGTTCCCCGCGGTACATTAATGCTGGCGCCTGAGGTCAGGACAGAGACGCCGGCACCAACCTTCATACCCGTTCGTGCACCACTCTTGCCGTCGACCAGGGCACCGACCGCCGAGGCCCTCGCAGTCCGCCGGACTGTACGACCCGCCTCATTGGCAGATTGCGCCTGCATTGCCGTCGTCGCGATCGGGTACAAGTCATCGTCGATCAGGAGGTCAGTGAATTCCATCGACAGATTGGCAGAGCCCGCCACATTCCCGCCGCTGCTGGCAGCCGATATCACACCATGAACAAAGGTGCCTCTGGGTGCCACGGTGACACCATCAACAGTGATCGCATTCTCAAGCTGGCCGCGGAACCGATGGCCGGCCTGATGCCTGCGTGTATCAACGTCTTCAACCGTACGAATAACCAACCGCGTACCCGCGGGCACTGTGGTTATTGGGCGTTGTGGAGCGCTGGCCTGGGCGGCGGCAGTCTGTACGCCACTGCTGAAAAATACACCGGTGACCTGGTCTTCGGGATAAGCTTCAATACCATCGCCCGTGTTGAACATGATGATGCCATTGCTGCTCCCGACAAAGTCGCCCTCGATGATGGATCCATCAGCGAGTTCGATCGTATCGGCCATCAGCGGTACGCCAAACAAGAATGTAAGAACCAGTGCCAGCGCCGCAGAGCCCTGTCGAATAGTCTTTGTCTTTTTCATCACGAAATTACTCCGGAAATTGTGTTGCCCATTATAGTCTAACAGGCAGAAACGATGGGCTTTTTGCGTGTCCGGGATGACACACATGGAACTGTATTGGGCCTCAGGGTAGACTTCGTCCAGCGTCGTCTGCACGCACGGCGATTCCAGCCAAAACCACATGACACCGCGATCATCTATGAGCCCAACAAGACATCTGCTGTTCCTGGCGACCCTGCTCGCCTACGGTCCCGTTTTCGCGGAAACCGAAGCAGCCGACGATGCGGCGCAGGATTTTGACATACCCGGTGCAGAAGCGTCCATCGGCAGCGTCACCTTCAATCTGGACGATGCCAACACCGCACTGAATCCATTGCAGAAACTGGCAAAAAACTGGCCCGAGGACCTCGTCATTGCCCCAGTACCTGCTTATTCAGCTCAGCTCGGCTGGAGCCTGACACTCGGTGGTGGCTACTTTCTCGATATTGGGGAAAAAAATCCGGACGTTTCACCTTCAGCCATCGGTGGGTTTGTCATGACTGCCGAGAATGGCAGTTACGCGTATGGCGGCGGCGCAAACCTGCATCTGTTGGGTGACAAGCTACGCGTGAAGGGTGGTGCCGCCTACATCGATGTTCGCTACCGCTTCTACGGCATCGGGAACAGAGATGCTCCGCTGGATATTGACATAGTGCAGAACGGGCCGGGCTACTTTTTGACCGGAAGCTGGAACGTCTGGAAGAAACTTTACGTCGGCCTCGGATACATGAGGGGCAGCGTCGATACCGGCCTCCGGTTCGCGCTGAATCCTCCGCCTTTTTTCGACCCGACCCTAAGCCTGGATCTCGGGGCGTTCACCATCCCGATTGAGATCGACAGTCGCGATCACGAGCAATTCCCCCGCGACGGCTGGCTCGTCAAGGCACAGACGAAGCTCTACCGGGAATCAGCGGGGAGTGATTTCGAGGGGGAGGACTACAAGCTCAGCATTAATCACTACCTGCCGATGCGTGAGTCGGATGCGCTCGCGACGCGTCTTATGGTCAAGTCTGCCAGCGATGAGTTGCCGTTTTTTCTGCTGAGCACTTTTGGCGGC
>JAHEFG010000044.1:152133-283867 GCA_024640305.1 Gammaproteobacteria bacterium | reverse complement strand
CTTAATCACCGATACATCCCTGGTGCTTCTGAAGTCTTCGTAACTGGTATTCCGTCGTCTATTGACTACAACCTTGGTACTGCCAAGATTGGCGAGTTGACCGTTGACTACACGTCATCCATGGGTGGCGATGGATTCGAGGGAATTGGCGCAGCGATTACGGTTATTGGCACTCAGCCGGCGCTCGGTGGAGTGATGTTAGGTAGCCGTGTAATCGATCAGACAGAACTGTTCCTGGCAAACTAGGTACTCCGATAAAGCGCTCATTGGAGTAGTTAGTGTTGCACTCTGGTACCAAAAGAAAAGGCCGCTGATGCGGCCTTTTTTTTGAAGCTCACCGTGCTTTTGTTTGACGCATAAAAAAAGTCGGCGTCCCTGCCGACTTAGTTCTCGTATCAACCAAAAGGGAGATGCGAGGGTTGGAGAGGCCGCTCCCGAGCGATTAGGCGCGACCTCGATGCAATAGTAGAATCGTTGCCTGAGGGCGGGTGTGATTGGTTTCACACTTAACAGGCTAAAACAAAAAAAGGGCGCCTGAAAGCGCCCTAAATTCGCGAAAATCCGTATTAAGTTAACTTAGTCAGACTCGCCGTCGTCTTCCCGGAGATTTTCGAGATAGCTCTGAAACTTCGTTTGCTCGACCTGTTGTTTAATCGCATCGCGAACACTTTCAAGAGTCGGCGGTTCGTTAGCCCGAGATTCCTCACGGAGAATCACATGCCAACCGAACTGTGTTTGCACGGGTTCCTTTGTAAATTCTCCGTCGCTCATGCCAGCAACAGCATCCGAAAATGGCTTAACCATCTGCTCGGGTGAAAACCAACCAAGGTCACCGCCACTTGGGCCGGACGGACCCGTTGAGTGGGCTTTGGCGAGTTCCTCGAAGTCGCTGCCTTCACCGAGCTGAGTAATTAGGCTGGCCGCAGCCGCCTGCGTTTCGACGAGGATGTGGCGAGCCTTAAATTGCAGGGGCGGAGCGAGCTCAAGTTGACTCTGATACATAGCAAGAATTTCTTCGTCAGTGGCTCCGTTCTTGGAGAAGAAGTCGGTCGCTACTGCCTGAGCAAGGATGCCGCGGTGTTGTAGCTCTGACTGTGCCTTTACGCGCGGGTCTTTTGCTAACTCATTGGCGATCGGTTGCGTGGTCAGCAAGTAGATATCTGATATCTCCCGCATAATGGCGTCACGCTCCGCTGGCGTTGCCTGGTCCGCAGGTTTTTGAGTACGGCTCTCGAGATAAACCTCGACAATCGCACTATCGATCGCGACGCCGTTGATTGTCGCGACGGTTTCAGCGGACGCCGTGGATCCGATCATCAGTATTGCAGCGCCTAAGGCGGCGAGTGTCAGAGATGTTCCGTTTGATCTGGAACAGGGCGATATAGTCATTAATTAATCCTCAGTGAATTGAATCTGTTTGCCGAAAAATATCTATCTTTCGGATGGTGAAAATGCGTTGATCTTTAGAGCGTGAATATCGCTGTCCATGAACGTACCAAGCGCATCATAAACCATGCGATGTCGAGCAATACGGTTGTGGCCAGTAAACTTCTCTGACACAACGATGACCTCGAAGTGCCCTTTACCTTCCTTCGCGCCGGCATGCCCGGCATGCAAATGACTTTGATCTTTCACAAGCAGTTCCGATGGTGACAGCGCCGCTGCGAGCAAGTTTTCGATTTCCTGTACACGATGTTCTGTCATGGGAGTACCAGCTTAAACGGCTTCACGGCGACACTGCGATAGACGCCCGCAATCGTGTAAGGATCTTTTGCGGCCCAGTCTTGTGCTACCTCAAGCGAGGCAAAGTCAGCGACGACAAGACTGCCGGTGAATCCGGCTGAGCCAGGCTCCGCCGCGTCTATTGCTGGGTGTGGGCCAGCAACCAGCAACCGGCCTTCATCTCTAAGGTCGGTGAGTCTGCTGAGATGAGCTTGCCGAGCGCCTTGTCGTGCATTGAGGCTGTTGTCGTTGTCTTCGCTAATGATGGCGTACCACATAGTCAGGACTCCGAACTCTGGTCAGTAGATTCGTTGCCTTTAATCGTCATGGTCAACCATACGGACTGAATGATCACGAAAACGACGGTGATACCGAACATTCCGAATAACTTGAATTTGACCCACGTAGCTTCGCTAAATGCGAAGGCAACATACAGATTGATGCAACCGACGGCAGCGAAGAAAACGACCCAGATCGAATTAAGGCGCCGCCACTGTGCTGGCGTTAATTGCGCCGCATTTTGCATCATGCGCTCCACGAACGTCTTCTCGCCGAGGAACTGGCTGCCGAGAAAAGCCAGTGCGATCGCCCAGTTGAGTACTGTTGGTTTCCAGTACAGGAAAAGAGGGTCGTGAAAGTACAGTGTGGCGGATCCCAGCGCCAGAACCGCTGCGGTGGAAGCCAGATAGATTTTGTTTATTTTTCGCGTAATGAGCCACTGGAGTAGGAAGGCGAGGGGCATCGTCGCCATCAGGACAGTGGTAGCGAAATAAATATCTTCGTAAAAATAAGCGCCGAAGAAGAACAGGATTGGCACGTAATCGACAAACAGCTGCATTCTAGAAGTGCTTTGTAGCATTTAGGGGGCGGCATAATAGCCAATCGGGCGTGGATTGACCATTTGAGATTTCGCCCGTTATGGCCGACTCTCACGGCTCTTGCGTCCTGTGATTAGTTCCCTACAATCCGCGCGTGGCCAAAATCATCGAAATTCACCCAACGGATCCGCAGCCGCGGCGCGTGGCTATGATTGTCCAGATCATCCGGGCTGGAGGTCTAATAGCGTATCCGACTGACTCGAGCTATGCATTCGGGTGCCACATCGGCGACAAAAAAGCGATTGACAGAATCCACCGTATACGGCGCACCAACAAAAAGCACAATTTCACCCTGGTTTGCAGTGATCTGTCGGAAATCAGTATTTACGCACGTGTTGATAACTGGGCCTACCGGCTCATCAAATCGCTCACGCCGGGTCCATACACGTTTATCTTGCCTGCTACTAGAGAGGTGCCCAAACGCCTGCAGAACCCAAAACGGCGGACCATCGGTTTGCGAGTGCCAGATCATCCACTGGCACATGCCATGCTTGAGAGTCTCGGCGAGCCAATCATGAGTTCGACTTTGCTCCTGCCGGGAGATGATCACCCAATGACCGATCCGATAGAAATTGATGAGCGTATAGGCCATGAAATCGATGCTGTGATCGATGCCGGTCCTGTTGGCATTGAGCCAACCAGCGTCATCGACCTGACCAGCGGAACGGCGGAGGTCTTGCGAGTGGGACGAGGCGACGTCAGTGCGTTTCTATAGGCCGTTTTGGGGCCAAACGAACCGAGTGCTGCCTCACGTGCAAATTGCGCTAGAATGTTCGGATATTGCCGCGGAAGCTCCATGAAACCTGATCTCAAAGTCCTGTCGCCAGAAGATGCTCCCAAACCCCCTCAGGACGAAAAGCAGAGTCCGGCCCAGTCCGAAATGCCATTCGCCGTTGTCGATGGCGAACCGATAACCACGCTTCCGCAGGATCTCTACATCCCGCCGTATGCGCTGCAGGTATTTCTGGAGGCGTTTGAGGGGCCGTTGGATCTGCTTCTTTACCTGATCAGACGCCAGAATATCGACGTCCTCGATATCCCGATCGCCGAAATCACCAAGCAGTATGTGCAGTACATCGAACTCATGAAGGAGTTGCAGCTCGAACTGGCCGGCGAGTATTTGCTGATGGCGGCTATGCTCGCAGAAATCAAGTCGCGCATGCTGTTGCCTCGACCTCCGACGCAGGACGACGAAGAGGAGGATCCGCGTGCTGAACTGGTGCGTCGACTGCAGGAATACGAGCGCTTCAAAAAGGCGGCCCAGGATTTAAGCGACTTGCCGCGGCTCGAGCGCGATACTTTCATGGTCAATGCCGAAGCACCAGAACGCAAGGTCGTCACTCAGCTGCCCGACATTACGCTCAAAGAACTGCTGCTCGCGTTTCATGATGTGCTCAAGCGGGCGGAGATGTATTCCAATTTGCATATGCAGCGCGAGCCTCTGTCTGTGCGTCAACGTATGTCCGAGATTCTCACGCGCATTAATGCCAATGACTTCACCGGGTTCGCGGAATTGTTCGACCCCGAAGAAGGGCGCATGGGAGTTGCTGTGACCTTTCTTGCTATTCTTGAATTGATTCGGGAGGCTGTTATCGAGGTCGTACAAGCCGAAGAGTTTTCACCGCTGCATATTCGCGCCGCCTCGACGGTGCGCCTGGTCGGTGATGACGACGCCGAAGAACAAGTTTCCAACTAATTTAGAGATAAGAAAAAGAAATGGACCCAGTCGAGATCAAACACTTTATTGAAGCCGCGTTACTTGCTGCGGGGCGGCCGCTAAACGTCGACCAACTCCAGAAGTTGTTCGATGGTCGGACGGCTCCGGAAAAATCGGAGATTCGCCAGGCCATCGCGACGCTGAACGAAGAGTATGACGATCGTGGGATCCTGATTTCCGAGGTTGCCTCCGGGTTTCGGGTTCAGGTCAGAGCGGGAATGGCGGATCAGTTACAAAAGCTTTGGGAAGAGCGCCCGCCACGTTACTCGCGTGCGATGTTTGAAACGCTTGCCCTTGTTGCTTATCGACAGCCCATAACCCGGGGTGAAATTGAGGAAATCAGGGGCGTTTCTGTTAGTTCCAACATCGTCAGGACGTTGCTTGAGAGAGAGTGGGTTCGGGTCGTTGGCCATCGGGATATTCCTGGCCGGCCGGAGATGTTTGGCACCACGAAGTTCTTTCTTGACTACTTTGGTTTGAAGAAGCTCGACGATCTGCCGCCGCTGGCCGATTTGTCAGACTGGGAAAGCCTGCGTGTGCAGCTCAACCTGCCCGAGGTTGAAGAAGAAGCCGGCACGGAGGCCCCGGAAAGTACAGATCTTCCGGTACTGTACCCGGAGATTGCTGTGGATGAGGCGGAGGATATCCCCGACGATGCCGCAGCGGAAGCGGGTGAAACCGGGGAGACACCAGGGGGCGATATTCCGGAGCTTACGCCGATCGAAAGCGACTCCGACGATACAGCTGATAATCTCGTTGTGTCGAAATGGCCGGATCCGGCTGAAATCGGGAGCTGAGGCTTAGCTAACTTGTCTCAGCGGGTTCAAAAAGTACTTGCGGCGGCTGGTCACGGCTCGCGTCGCAAGGTAGAGCAGTGGATCCGGGAAGGTCGGCTTTCGATCAATGGCCGCAAGGCGCAAATTGGGGACACGCTGGAAGGTGGAGAGACCGTCGTTCTTGACGGGAACCGCCTGCATATTAGAGCCAGGGCCCAGCCGAATCGACACATCCTGTACAACAAGCCAGGCGATGAAGTTACGACACGCAGTGACCCTGAGGGGCGAAAGTGCGTGTTTGAGTCTTTGCCCCGCCTCAAGGGCTCGCGCTGGGTTGCGGTCGGCCGTCTCGATATGACGACGACAGGGTTACTGCTGTTTACGACGGATGGGGCGCTGGCAAATGCGTTGATGCACCCATCTGCGGGCGTCATTCGGCGCTACGCTGTTCGAGTGCACGGTACCCCTGATAATCGGCAGTTGGCCGCACTTAAAGAAGGTGTCGAACTGGAGGACGGGCCGGCCAGATTCGACTCAATAGAAGCTCGTGGTGGCGATGGCAGTAATCGCTGGTTTGAGGTGACGCTGAAGGAGGGCCGCAACCGCGAGGTAAGGCGGCTCTGGGCTTCGCAGGGCTTTGAGGTGAGCCGGCTAATTCGAACTGCTTACGGCCCTGTAGAGTTACCCCGTAAAGTACGGCGCGGTAAGTACGAGGCACTGACGCCGTCGCAGGTGCGCCTACTGTATACGGCCGGCGGGCTTGAGATGCCCGATGATCCGGCGCCCTTTAGACCAAAAAAACGGTTTAAAAAGAAAAGGTTAAAACGATAAATTAATGTCAATTATTACTGGGCGTCAAAACTCTGCCCGGTCACGCCCTTACTGTCAGGGCCCAGCAGATATAAGTAAGTCGACAATATTTCTTCGGGGCGCTTCAGAGCATCCCGATTTTCAGCCGGGTAGGCCTCAAGCCGCATTTTGGTACGCGTCGCACCCGGGTTAACACAATTAGACCTGAGGGTGCCATGCCTGTGTTCGTCTGCCAGAACCTGTGACAAGCCTTCAGTTGCGAATTTCGACACCGAGTAGGCTCCCCAGAAGGCTCGGCCTTGTCGGCCGACGCCACTGCTCGTATAGATGACCGAGGCGTCATCTGACTTTTGCAGCAATGGTATGCAGACCTGTGTCAGAGCGAAAACAGCCGTAAGATTGACGTGCATCACTTGCTGCCATGTAACCGCATCGTATTGTTCGATCGAGAAGCGATCACCAAGGATGCCAGCGTTATGAACGAGACCGTCCAGGTGCCCGAATTCCTCCTCAAGGCCATCAGCAAGCGAGCGATATGATTCGCTCGTCGCTGTCGCGAAGTCCATTACTGCAATGGAGGGTTGCAGTGCGTTCTCAAGGCTCTCAATGTGGTCGTAGACCGCCTCCAGTTTCTTGATATTGCGTCCGTGCAGAATAACCTTCGCACCGAGTTCGGCAGCCTGGATAGCCAGCGCGCGGCCAATGCCATCGCTGGCGCCCGTTATCAATATGATCCGATCCCGCAGCAGATCCTGCGGATACGTATAGGTCTTGGGGTTAATGTCCAAACGGGATCCTTCGAATTTGGTGGTTATTGCAGCGTTTTCTCGTTCGCTGCATCGGCCGGGTCTGCGGCATCGTTTTCGTCAGCTGTGCTTTCTATCATCGTGCGCGGCACCGGATCCAGCGATTCGACCTTTTCGATAGGTTTCTTCTCATGAACACCGAGTTCCACGAATTTGCGGGCACCCGGAAGCACGTTGCGTTCGAGTGAGCCCACCGCCTTGTTGTAGTGGTCGACGCTGCTGGCCAGTTGCCTGCCGACGCGATTCATGTGTCCGACGAAAGTGGCCAGCCGTCCGTAAAGGTCTTCCGCCAATACCCGAATTTCTTTCGCATTGTCGGCAAGTGCCAGCTGCCGCCAGCCGTAGGCGACGGCTTTGAGCAGGGCGACCAGGCTTGTTGGCGTTGCCAGGATGATCTGATTGGATAGCGCATATTCGATGAGGTCCGGTTCTTCGTTGAGTGCCGCGCTCAGGAATTGGTCGCCCGGAATGAAAAGGATGACAAATTCCGGACTCTCGTCAAACTGTTCCCAGTAGGTTTTCGATGCCAACATTCGAATGTGGGAGCGAACATTCTTGGCATGTCGTTCCAGCCCCAGTTTTCGTTGTGTATCGTTAGCGGCCTCAACGGCCTCGAGGTAAGCATCGAGCGGCGTTTTGACATCGACAACAAGTTCACGCTGATCGGGCATGCGTACAATCATGTCCGGACGAATGATCTGCCCCTCGCCGACACTGTGCACTTGCTCCTGAAAGTCGCAGTGCTCCACCATGCCTGCCAGTTCAACCAATCGGCGGAGTGTGATTTCACCCCAGCGGCCCCGCACTTCAGGGCGGCGCAGGGCATTGACGAGATTCTGCGTTTCCTGGCGAAGCGAATTCTGGCTGTCCTGCATGGCACCAAGCTGACTTCTGATGCTGCCATAGGCCTCGCTGCGGGCTTTCTCGAGCTCCGAAATCTGCTTCTGTGCGGCTTCAAGCGCTTTTTGAATCGGCTTGACCATGTTCTCGACGGCCTTCTCGCGCTCGCTAAGGTCATGTTTTGCTTTTTCTTGCTGTGCACCGAGGTTTTGCTCAGCGAGCCGAAGGAAGTTCTCGCTGTTCGATTTGAGCGACTGGTTCGCGAGCTCCGTAAATGCACGCGTGAGCTGCGCGTTTGCCGCCTCGAACGCGATTTCTCGCTCCTGCTGCAGCGAGTCCTGGTTCTTGATGCGGGTCTCCAGTGCTGCGATATCCTCCGCGGAGCGGTTCTGCCGCGCGCGCATGAAGAGCCAGGCGACAAGTGCGCCGAGCGCGAGGCCGGCGGCGAGGGCTGGCGCGCCGTACTGCAATAACAGCGGATCAATAATTAGAGACATCATCAGAGCTTCAGGTTAACCCCTTTTAGAACGATTTTGGTGAGTTCGTCGACATCGCGGGCAATTGCATCCGCGCCCCACACGGCAGGATCGTCGTCGGCCAGGACATAGCCATAGGCAGCCGCAACAGTAGCGCTACCCGCTGCACGACCCGCTTCTATGTCGCGGGGCGCATCACCCACGCAAAGCACCCGTTCCGGGCTGACCCCGATAATTTCGCAGGCATGCAGAATCTGACCTGGATTAGGCTTCCTCACGCTCAGTGTATCGCCGCTGATGATGCAGGCGCTTCTTTCGGCGAGTGCGAGTAAATCGAGCAATGGCTCCGTCAAATGCGATGGCTTGTTCGTGACGACGCCCCAGGGGTATTCGGCATCCTCAAGCGTACCCAATAGCTCAGCCATGCCCTCAAAAAGAGCGGTATCGTCACATAGCCTTTGTTTGTAGAGATCGATGTATTCACAGATGAGGTCTTGTTGCCTGCTCGTATCCAGGTGCGGAAAACCGGCGCGCAGCAAGCCCATCGCTCCATTGGACACATTCGCTCGGCCAAGCTCATATGAAATTGGCTCGATGTCGTTACGCAGCTGCAGGTTTTGCAGTGCGCCTACCATATCCGGCGCCGTATCTGCCAAAGTTCCATCAAGATCAAACAGTACGGCTCGATACTGGTCGCCGGGAAGGCTACTCATCGTTCTGGCTGGTTTCCGGTCGATGGAAATGCATCAGGTAGTTCACATCCAGACCTGGCGCCAGCGTGTATTCCCTTGTTAGCGGGTTGTAATGCATGCCAATGCTGGCTCGATGTTGCAGCCCGGCATCTCTTGCCCAGGACTCGAGCTCGGACGGACGGATGAACTTCTGATACTCGTGTGTGCCTGCCGGCAGCAGTCTGAGAACGTACTCAGCGCCAACTATTGCGAACATGAATGACTTGGGAGTGCGATTTATCGTAGAAAAGAAGACGTCACCGCCGGGACGTACAAGCTGGCACGCAGATGCAATAACCTGTGACGGCTCCGGAACGTGCTCAAGCATTTCAAGGCAGGTGACAACGTCATATTGCCCGGCTTCTGTGCTGGCCAGTTCTTCTGCGGTGCCTTGCTGATAGTTGACGTCTAATCCGGATTCGATCTGATGGAGGCGGGCGACTGCCAGCGGCTTTTCCGCCATGTCGAGACCCGTGACCGTGGCTCCAAACGTTGCCATCGCTTCTGTCAGGATGCCGCCGCCGCAGCCAATATCGAGAACTTTGCGGCCATCGAGGTCTGCGTACTTGCGAATCCAGTCGAGCCGCAGTGGATTAATCTCGTGCAGCGGCCGAAATTCTCCTTCGGGGTCCCACCAGCGTGCTGCAAGGGCGTCGAACTTGGCAACTTCCGCTGCGTCGACGTTTCGCTCGGCTACTGTCATTCCTATTGGCTCCGTTCCTTTTTTACCTGGCTATCGTTAATCCGCTGCTGCCACTCGTTGCTTTTTTGTCGCAGCGCGTCTGTGTCGATGTTTTTCAAGCGGCCGCGTTCCAGCAAATGCCGGCCTGCCACCCATACGTCTGCAACCTGGTCTGCGCGTGCAGTGTATACGACTTGTGATATGGGATCGTACACAGGCTGGCTATTGCAGCGATGGAGGTCAATGCACGTCAGGTCAGCCAGTTTTCCAGTTTCGATCGAGCCCACCTGGTCCGCCACTCCGATGGCCTTCGCCGCATCCAGGGTCGCCATGCGCAGGGCATCGCTGGCCGTGAGCACGGAAGCGTCTCCCGTAACGGCTTTCGTTAGCAAAGTCGCTGTTCGTAATTCGTCCAGGATGTCGAGAGTGTTATTGCTGGCAGCGCCATCGGTGCCAATGCCCACATTGATACCCGCGGCGCGGTAGGCGGCCAGCGGTGCAAGGCCGCTTGCCAGCTTCATGTTGGATTTTGGGCAATGGGCAATACTGACGCCGGCATCAGCCAGCAAAGCAATTTCGTCAGCGTTTACGTGCACACCGTGGATGACCAGCAAGGAAGAGTTTACGAGACCCAGCTCTGCGAGGCGCTGCAACGGTCGTTTGCCCGTAGCTTGCACGGCATCCGCTACCTCCGCGGCGGTCTCATGCAGATGAATCTGCACCGGGATATCGAGTTGGTCGGCCAGTACTCGAATTTCGACAAACGATTCGTCGGACAGCGCATACGTCGAGTGTGGAGCGAAGCAGGTCTTGATCAATGGGTGATCGGAATAGGTGTCGTGCACGAGGTCTGTGGCTTTGCCGAGGTATTCCGCCGCATCTATGGCCCAGGCAGAGGGGAAATCGGCTACCGGGGTTCCGATGACGGCCCGCATATGCAGATCGACAGCTGTTTCTGCGACGATCTCCGGGAAAAAGTACTGGTCTGCAAAGCAGGTGATACCGGCTGTGAGCATTTCTGCAATGGCCAGCTCCGTTCCATCGCGAACCATCTCAGCACTTACCCAGCGTCGCTCAGCGGGCCATACAGCGTCCTGAAGCCACGATTCCAGAGGCAGGTCGTCGGCCAACCCCCTGAGCAGCACCATTGCGGCATGGGTGTGGGTATTAATGAAGCCTGGCAAAAGGACATGTCCCGGGCGTTCGACAGTTACGCTGGGCTGGTAAAGCGAACGTGCAATGGAGGCCGGTAGGACGTCGATAATTCGACCATCAGTCACCGCCACGGCGTGATCAACAAGTACCGCGCCATCCGGCACGATGGGCACACACCATCCGGGAAAGATCAGGGTGTCACAATGCTGGATTGTCGTCATTGGGGATCGCGCTACCGGCCGTCAGGGCAGTGCGCAGTATACCGTCACCAAACCCCAGTACCAATGCGGTCTGCAGAGGATTTGAATCGGCCCGAAACGCTGCTGTTATTGCCCCTTTTGTGATATGATTGCGGCCTTGGTTTGGAGCTAATTTGAGCCTTTTTCGAGCCTGAGCAAATCAAGGATTATTTCCAACCAGAACCCAGAGTTTTTCGCGCTGAAACGATTCCGTTCGATGATCGGAATTACGCTGATATTGTGAGTATTTATGTCTGAAGTTGCCCAGGAATTGCTGTCGGTAAGCCTCGAAGAGGAGATGCAGCAGTCCTACCTTGACTACGCGATGAGCGTCATTGTCGGTCGTGCATTGCCTGATGTACGTGATGGCCTCAAACCCGTGCATCGTCGCGTCCTGTTCGCCATGCGCGAGCTCGGTAACGACTACAACAAGGCTTACAAGAAATCGGCCCGCGTTGTCGGTGACGTTATCGGTAAATACCATCCACATGGCGATTCGGCGGTCTACGACACGATTGTCCGCATGGCGCAGCCATTCTCGATGCGGGCGTTGCTCATTGACGGGCAGGGTAACTTTGGGTCAGTCGACGGCGATGCGCCGGCGGCAATGCGTTACACCGAAGTGCGCATGTCCAGGATCGCACACGAGTTGCTTGCCGATATCGAAAAGGAAACGGTCGATTTCGTTGAAAACTACGATGGCTCCGAGTCCGAACCGTCAGTCATGCCGACGCGCCTGCCCAATCTGCTGGTCAACGGCTCATCTGGCATCGCTGTTGGCATGGCCACAAATATTCCGCCGCACAACCTGTGTGAAGTTGTGGATGCCTGCCTTGCATTGATAAACGACCCAGCCATCGAAATTCCAGGCCTGATGGAACATCTGCCGGGTCCGGATTTTCCAACTGCGGGGATAATCAATGGCGCCGCCGGCATCTACTCCGCATATCGAACCGGACGCGGGCGCGTGCATATCCGGGCACGCACCGAAGTCGAGACATTTGGGAGCCGTGGCCGTGAGGCGATTATCGTCAATGAGCTGCCGTACCAGGTAAACAAGGCGCGCTTGATCGAGAAGATAGCCGAGTTGGTTCGAGATAAGCGCATAGAAGGTATCAGCGAGCTACGCGATGAGTCGGACAAGGACGGCATGCGCATTGTCATCGAGCTGCGCAAAGGCGAAGTCGCTGACGTCGTGCTGAACAACCTCTACAAGCAGACCCCGATGCAGAGCGTTTTCGGGATTAACATGGTAGCGCTGCATGACGGGCAGCCAAAGCTCATGAATCTCAAACAGATTCTGGAGGCTTTTCTTGCGCATCGGCGCGAGGTGGTTACCCGGCGCACCATATTCGATCTTCGCAAAGCTCGTGACAGGGCTCACGTGCTCGAGGGTCAATCGGTTGCGCTTGCGAACATTGACGAAGTTATCGCACTGATCAAGGCGTCGGCATCACCGGCTGAGGCAAAAGATGCGCTGATCTCGAAATATTGGGAGCCGGGTTCAGTGACCGGCATGCTCGAGAGAGCAGGGAAAACAGATACCCGGCCGGACGAACTTGGCGAGGGATTTGGCATTGTTGATGGCCAGTACCGGCTTTCATCCGTGCAGGCGCAAGCTATCCTGGACTTAAGGTTGCATCGCCTTACTGGGCTTGAGCAAGAAAAAATACTCAATGAATACAAAGATATACTAGAGAAAATTAAAGAACTTTCTGGTATTTTGGCGAATCCGGATACGTTGCTGCAGGTCATTCGCGATGAGCTTGCGGAAGTTCGCGAAGCTTTTGGCGACGAGCGACGCACGGAGATTGTTCAGGATCACAGCGACCTGAGTGTCGAAGACCTGATCCCGAGCGAAGAGGTAGTGGTTACGTTGTCGCATGGCGGCTACGCAAAGGCTCAGCCGATAGATGTCTACCAGGCGCAGAAGCGAGGTGGCCGCGGACGTTCTGCAACGAAAGTCAAAGACGAAGACTTCATCGATAACCTTTTCATCGCGAACACGCATGACACGATTCTGTGTTTCTCCAGCCGCGGTAAAATGTACTGGCTCAAGGTTTACCAGGTCCCACAGGCGAGTCGAGGTTCGCGTGGTAAACCGATAATCAATCTATTGCCGCTTGAAGAGGGTGAGCGGATCAGCGCAGTGCTGCCGATTCGCGAGTATACCGAGGGTAGTTATGTCTTTATGGCGACTTCCGGCGGAACAGTTAAGAAAACCCCTCTAACACAATTCTCGCGACCTCGATCCAACGGTATTATCGCTATTGACCTGCGCGACGACGCCCTTGTCGATGTTGCAATTACCAATGGTGAGGCTGAAATATTGCTCGTCGCCAGCTCCGGCAAGAGCATTCGCTTCAAGGAGTCTGATGTTCGACCGATGGGTCGTGGAGCTGCTGGCGTTCGCGGTATCAAGCTACCTCCCGAGCACGAGGTCATCGCGTTATCAATCATAGATGATGGGCTCATTCTCACCGCGACGGAGAACGGCTACGGCAAACGCACGTCGGTTGATGACTTCCCTGTGCAGGGTCGTGGCGGTCAGGGCGTCATTGCCATTCAGGCCTCTGAGCGCAATGGGCGCACGGTCGGGGCGGTCCAGGTGGGCGACGAAGACGAAATAATGCTCATCAGTTCAAACGGCACGCTTGTCAGAACACCGGTAGACGATATTTCTGTTCAGGGGCGCAATACGCAGGGAGTCAGGCTCATTCGGGTCGAGTCCGAGCAGCGTCTTGTCGGGGTCGCACGAATAGTGTTGATGGAAGACGACGAAGAGTAGCGTGCGGCCTCACGAAATGCGGTTTTCCGGCAAGGCTGCTGCAATGGTTAATTTCGTAGTGCAATTCAGTCGCCAAACCGTAACAATACCGGGCCTAAAATTACGCTTTCGATAGCGAATCCAACTCTTCTTACCGCAAGCAAGGATCACAGCGACATGTCTCGCGTTCACAACTTCAGTGCTGGCCCGGCCGCGCTACCGCTCGACGTTCTGGAAATCATTCGTAACGACATTCCCGACTGGCAAGGCACGGGTATGTCGGTCATGGAGATTAGTCACCGCAGTAAGGAATTCATTGAGTTAGCCGCTCGTTGCGAAGCGAACCTGCGTGAACTACTGTCGATTCCGGATGGCTATAGTGTTCTTTGGACACAAGGCGGCGCGACGCTGCAAATGGCCATGGCGCCGCTGAACCTGGCCGGACCCGAGGATACGGTCGACTATATCGTCACCGGTAGCTGGGGCAAGAAGGCGGCAGCCGAAGCGGCTAAACAGTGCAAGCTGAACATAGCCAGTGATGGCTCCGATAAGAAATTCACTTACATCCCCGCAGAGTCCGCCTGGAATCGAAGCGACGATGCGGCTTTTCTGCACATCACTTCGAATGAAACCATAGCGGGGGTCGAGTTTCATTTTACTCCCGGCGGCGATGTTCCAATCGTCGCGGACATGTCGAGCACGATTCTGTCGCGACCTATCGACGTCAGCGACTATGGCGTCATCTACGCTGGGGCACAGAAAAATATCGGTCCTGCCGGAATAACGCTGGTTATCGTACGCAACGACCTGCTTGAACCGGCCCGGGAAAACCTGCCTCATCTCATGATGTGGAAGTCCTATGCCGAGTCGGATTCGATGACGAACACACCGCCGACGTTCGCCTGGTACGTCGCCGATCTTATTTTCCAGCATCTGATCAGCAACGGCGGGCTTGAGGCGATGGCAGATCGCAACCAGCGCAAATCCAGCAAGCTATACTCGGCCATCGACGCCTCGGCTTTTTATTCAAACCCGGTACAGGCCGACTGCCGATCCTGGATGAACATACCGTTTATTCTCGCGGACGCCTCCCTCGATGCAAAATTCCTGCAGGAATCACTGGCCGCTGGTTTGACGAACCTCAAGGGGCATCGGTCGGTTGGAGGCATGCGAGCCTCTATTTACAATGCCGTCCCGGAAGCAGCTGTAGATGCACTGATCGAGTTCATGGCCGAATTCGAACGCACTAACGGATAAAGACATGTACAAAATACTCACTCTCAATAACATCGCCGTCGAAGGGCTGCGCCATTTCCCACGTGAGCGTTACGAGGTAGCGTCCGAGATTTCCCATCCGGACGGCATCCTGCTGCGGTCCCATAACATGCACAATATGGATATCCCGGAAACTGTAGTTGCTGTTGGTCGTGCAGGGGCGGGAACCAACAATATCCCGATTGAAGCCCTGAGCGCTCGCGGAGTGCCCGTATTCAACGCGCCGGGCGCGAACGCCAATGCCGTAAAGGAACTGGTTATCGGCGGATTACTGATCGCGGCGCGCAATCTTTGTAATGCGCGTGAGCATGTAAAGACGCTCAAGGAAACTGGTGCCGAGCTAAGCAAGGCGGTAGAAGCAGGCAAGAAGCAATTCGTTGGTTTCGAATTGCCTGGCAAGACACTGGGGGTCATCGGCCTCGGAGCAATTGGCGTTGAAGTTGCGAATGTCGCTCTTAACCTGGGAATGAACGTTATTGGCTTTGACCCGAAGATCACGGTGCGTCGAGCGTGGCAGCTTTCGTCCGGAGTGAAGCACGCAGAGACGCTGGACCAATTGTTTCAGGCAGCAGACGCTGTCACCGTGCATGTCCCGTTGTTCGAGGAAACACGTGGCCTGGTCAATCGCGATCGCCTGGCTTTGATGCGAGACGGTGGAGTCATTATAAACTTCGCGCGCGGCGGCATTGTGGATGACGCCGCGGCAATCGCAGCGCTCGACAAAGGTAAGTTGCATGCATATGTCACAGACTTTCCTTCGCCGGAGTTAATCGCGCATCCAAAAGTTGTCGCTCTGCCTCATCTGGGTGCATCCACGTCCGAGGCAGAAGAAAACTGCGCCATCATGGTTGCGGAAAACGTTAAGGACTACCTTGAGAACGGCAATATCCGATATTCGGTTAATTTCCCCGAAGCTCGCTTGCCACGACTCGATGCATGGCGCATGACAATTGCGAATGCGAATGTCCCGAACATGGTCGGTCAGATTTCTACCTGTCTTGCTAATGCGGGTCTTAATATCGAAGACCTCCTCAACAAGTCAGTGGGCGATTTTGCGTACACCATAGTCGACGTCAACGGCCCGCCATCGGAGGAGACGATGGCTGAGCTGCGCGCGATTCAAGGCGTCCTGACGTTGCGAAATCTCGGCAAGCCTGTAACCTGAGTCCCTTCATGGGCTTACGCGACATGCGTAAGCAGTTTTGGAAGCACTGGACGGGACGAAAAGCCGATGGCTGACGGGGATAAAAACGCCGACGCGAGTGATTTGGGCAAGATCCGCGAGCGGATCAATACTGTTGACGAAAAGATCCAGGCTCTTATCAACGAGCGCGCCCGATATGCGCAGCAGGTCGGTGTCGCTAAGGGAGGGCTTGGAACTGCGGTGGACTATTATCGTCCGGAGCGTGAAGCCGAGGTCTTGCGACAGATCGCAGAGCGAAATGAAGGTCCGCTTCGGGATGAAGAAGTACTGCGCCTTTTTCGCGAAATCATGTCAGCGTGTTTGGCTCAGCAAGAGCCGCTGAAAATTGGCTTCCTGGGGCCGGAAGGCACGTTCACGCAAACTGCCGTTTTCAAACATTTCGGGCATTCCGTTCGTGCGCTGCCTTTTCATACGATTGATGAAATTTTCCAGGAGGTAGAGAGCGGCGTTGCCGACTTTGGTGTCGTGCCGATCGAAAATTCCACGGAGGGCTCCGTCAATAACACGCTCGACATGTTCCTGACATCACCTCTCAAGATTGCCGGCGAGATCGAATTGCGTATCGAGCAACATTTGCTGGGCCGGATGAAGGGTCTTGAGAACATCGAACGGATCTGTGCACACGAACAGTCTCTCGCACAATGTCGGGGCTGGCTGCGTGAGTACCTGCCTCATGTCGAACTCATCGGCATGTCGAGCAACGCGGCCGGGGCGCGTCGAGCGCGTGACGAGCAGGGTACTGCTGCTATTGGCCCAGACGTGGCGGCAGATGTCTACGACCTGAACATACTCGTAAACAGCATTGAGGATAGATCGGATAACGCGACGCGTTTTCTTGTGGTCGGGCGAAAACTGCTGGCTGCCAGCGGCAACGACAAAACGACTATTCTTGTCTCCACCAGTGACACTGGCGGCGGCGCGGGCGTGCTGCATCAACTTCTTCAGCCTCTCGCCGAGTACAATATCGTCATGACTTTCATCGAGTCGCGACCATCGAGGCGCAAGAACTGGGATTACGTGTTTTTTATCGACATTGACGGTCACGCAAATGAATCGCCGGTCTCCGACGCACTTGCGAAGCTGGAGAAACAATGTTCCCTGTTCCGAGTCTTGGGCGCGTACCCGAAGGCTGTCGGATAAGCGACGAGCTACGGATTCAGACATGCAGTTTCAGGTTACTCCATCAGCGCTCAGCGACGCGACTGTCACTGTGCCCGGCGACAAATCGGTGTCGCATCGTGCCCTGATGCTCGGCAGCATTGCCGAGGGTCGGACGAATGTCAGCGGCTTTCTTGCCGGTGAAGATTGCCTCGCAACGCTTGCTGCAATGCAATCCATGGGTGTCAGTATTGAACAGGTTGGCGCTACGGATATCACGATCGATGGCGTGGGCTTGGCGGGTCTCGGCACGCCTGGTGGTCCGCTGGATCTTGGTAATTCAGGGACCGCGATGCGGCTGATGACCGGGCTGCTCTGCGGCCAGGCATTTGACAGCGTTCTGACAGGGGATGAATCGCTGACTGGCCGACCCATGCGGCGAATCATTGCGCCGCTTAGCAGCATGGGGGCCCGTATCGATAGCCGGGATGGCCTGCCGCCACTGACCATTCATGGGGGATCCGCTCTGCGCGGTATAGATTACGATCTGCCGGTAGCCAGCGCCCAGGTTAAGTCCGCGGTTTTGCTTGCCGGTCTCTATGCGGCAGGTGCAACCAGCGTCGTTGAACCGGCGGTAACGCGCGACCACACCGAACGCATGCTGGCGGCAATGGGGGTCGCGGTGAAAAGGTCCGGCAGCAGGATTGCTGTGGAAGGTGGCCAGACATTGCAGGGATGTTCCGTGCAGGTGCCGGCCGATCTGTCATCTGCCGCCTTCGTTATGCTTGCGGCGCTGATTGCGGACAAGGCTGACGTGCTGATCGAGAACGTCGGTGTCAACCCTACGCGAACAGGCGTTATTGATATTTTGCAGGCGATGGGTGCGGATATCAGTCTCGAACAACCGCGCTTATTGGGGCAGGAGCCGGTGGCCGATATTCGGGTGCGATCGTCCCAACTGCATGGCGGCCCGGTGGATCCAGCGCTTGTTTCGCTGGCAATCGATGAGTTTCCCGTGCTGTTCGTTGCGGCCGCGGCGGCAAAAGGAAAAACGACTTTTTCCGGCATCGGCGAACTGCGCGTAAAGGAAAGCGATCGAATTGCGGCGATGGCTGCCGGGCTTCGCACGCTAGGCATTCAAGTAGAGGAATCACGTGACGGCGCGGTCGTTCACGGTGGGCGCTTTGGTGGCGGTGTTGTGGAGAGCCATGGCGATCACAGAATCGCCATGTCGCTCGCAGTGGCGGGTGCCAGCGCGCAGGAACCGGTCACGGTCACGAATGTTGCGGCAGTCGATACGTCATTTCCCGGATTCTGCGAGTGCCTCGCTGCATTGAATATAGACATCCGGGTAGCTGCGCAATGAGCGGTGGGACCGCAGCCGGTGATGCACCCGTCATAGCGATTGATGGGCCCAGCGGGTCGGGCAAGGGCACTATCGCACGGCGGGTAGCGCGCGAACTGGGCTGGGCTCTACTCGATAGCGGTGCTCTCTACCGGCTGGTGGCTCTGGCAGCTCAACAGCGAGGTGTCGCGTTGGACGATACGGGAGCCCTCGCGGAGCTGGCGGCCAGCCTGGATGTACGGTTCGGCAGCGACGCTCATGGGGAAGAGCAAATCTGGCTCGAGGAAGAGGATGTTACGGCATCCATACGCACAGAGGAGTGTGGTGCTGGCGCATCGGCAGTGGCGGCGCTGGAGCCGGTCAGAAGCGCTCTTTTGGCGCTGCAACGAGGCTTTCGGCGAGCCCCGGGACTGGTGGCGGACGGCCGCGACATGGGCACCCACGTGTTCAGGGATGCGAGCCTGAAAGTGTTTCTGACCGCCAGCCCAAAGGAGCGCGCGAGAAGGCGCCATAAGCAGTTGAAGGAAAAGGGTATTGATGTTAGTCTCGCCGCCCTTTCGAGGGACATAGAAGAGCGTGACAGGCGGGATTCCGAGCGATCGGTGGCTCCGCTAAGACCCGCAGAGGATGCCAGGATTCTGGATTCGTCGGGGAAGTCGATCGAGAACGTCACTCAGACTGTTCTGGATTGGATGTCAGAGCTCTAGATTTCCGGGAAAGATTTTTCGTACGGATTGGACAGGGAGTCCGGTTCATTTTTGTCATAGCCGTCTGCCGAAGGAATCGGTCTGGCGTTTGGGTGAGAACGTAGAGTTCTCTTGGTTAATCACATGTCTGAAAGTTTTGCAGAGTTATTTGAAGAAAGTTTTGCCAGTCAACAAATAAAGCCCGGAGCAATAATTACCGGTACCGTTGTCGCGGTAAATGACGATGTAGTCATCGTCAGTGCAGGTCTCAAGTCAGAGGCCGTTATCCCCATCGAGCAGTTTAAGAACGACAAGATCGAAGGCGGAGTTTCCGTCGGCGATGAGGTCGAAGTTGCACTGGATGCCGTAGAAGACGGTTTCGGTGAGACAAAGCTGTCACGTGAAAAAGCAATTCGTGCCCGCACCTGGATCGACCTTGAAGAAGCATTCGAGGCAGGCAAGGTTGTCGAAGGCATTATTAATGGTCGCGTCAAAGGCGGCTTTACGGTCGAGATCGACAATGTCCGGGCATTCCTGCCGGGTTCGCTTGTTGACGTTCGGCCGGTACGTGACCCGGCATACCTCGAAGGCAAGAGCCTCGAATTCAAGGTAATCAAGCTGGACAAGCGTCGCAATAACGTTGTCGTTTCACGCCGCGCAGTTGTTGAGCAGGAGTACTCGGCGGAGCGCGAAGCGTTGCTCGAGGGGTTGCAGGAAGGCAATACCGTCAAGGGTATCGTCAAGAATCTCACGGATTATGGTGCGTTCGTCGATCTCGGCGGAATAGATGGTCTTTTGCACATCACCGATATGGCCTGGAAGCGCGTTAAGCATCCATCAGAGGTCGTGGAAGTGGGTCAGGAGATCGACGTCAAGATCCTCAAATTTGACCGCGAACGGCAGCGCGTTTCGCTCGGTATGAAGCAGTTGGGTGACGATCCCTGGAAGGATCTCGCACGCCGCTATCCGCAGCACACTCGTATCTTTGGCAAGATCACCAATATTGCGGATTACGGCTGCTTCGTCGAAATCGAAGACGGTGTCGAAGGCCTTGTGCACGTCTCGGAGATGGACTGGACCAACAAGAACGTCAACCCGGCTCGCGTAGTCCAGGTTGGGGAAGAGGTTGAAGTCATGGTCATTGAAATCGACGAGGAACGTCGTCGTATTTCCCTGGGCATCAAGCAGTGCAAGTCGAACCCATGGGCCGAGTTCTCAGCTACGTTTAATCGCAACGACAAGGTCACGGGCCAGATCAAGTCCATCACCGACTTCGGCATATTCATTGGCCTGGAAGGTGGAATTGACGGACTCGTTCATCTCTCGGATATCTCGTGGGAAATGCCTGGCGAAGAAGCTGTGCACAACTACAAGAAGGGCCAGGAGATCGAGGCCGCTGTTCTTGCTATCGACTCTGAGCGCGAACGCATTTCGCTTGGTATCAAGCAACTTGATAAAGATCCGTTCTCGGCGTGGCTGGCAGAGCATCCGAAGAACTCGATCGTCAAGGGTACTGTGACGGAAGTTGATGCTCGTGGCGCAACTGTGGATCTTGGCGAGGGTGTCATTGGTTCTTTGCGTGCGTCCGAAATGGCGCGTGGGCGCGTCGAGGATGCGCGCATGCTGATCAAGGTTGGTGAAGAGGTTGAGGCCAAGTTTACGAATGTAGATCGTAAGAACCGCTCAATCGCACTGTCGATCAAGGCTAAAGAAGCGCACGACGAAGAGGAGGCTATCAGCAGTTACAAGTCTGATGCCGGTGCCGCTCCTGCTGGAACCACTCTGGGAGAGCTTCTGAAGGAAAAAATGTCCGGCGGAAGCAAGTAATACGTAAAAACAGTAGCCCAGACCACTCGGTCTGGGCTATATTGTCTGTATTATCCGTAAGTTACGAGCCCCAGACGAATAAGCGAAGCGCAAGATGACCAAATCAGAACTTATAGAAGTTATCGCCCGCAAGCAGAAACACCTTCCTGCGAAGGATGTTGAATTGGCGGTTAAACATTTGCTGGACCTGATGAGCGATTCCCTGGCACTTGGACAGCGGATCGAAATACGAGGCTTCGGCAGTTTCTCTCTGCACTTTCGGCCGCCCCGTATCGGGCGCAACCCGAAGACAGGCGAGGCCGTTGCTTTGTCAGGCAAGTACGTTCCGCACTTCAAGCCCGGTAAAGATCTTCGCGAGCGCGTGGACGAGTCCCGCCATTTTCCCATAAAGAGCTAAGCGTTCTGAGTCGACCAGAGTCTTCGTCGCGGTTACCAAATCTGCGGTAACTGCAATACACTTGTGGTCTAGGTAACAATCGCCTTTACAAATCGGTCTCCTGGCTTCGGAGTGAGAGCATGCTGAAACGTGCTGGCCTGATAATTCTTATTCTCGTGCTATTTGTTTTGATGTTTACATTCACGGCATTGAACACGGGTGACGTTGTACTCGATCTGGGCTTTGTCAAAGGCTCCTATCCGATTTCCGTGACATTTGCCGCGACGTTTGTCGGCGGCGTTCTGTTCGGCATGTTGTGCCTGACAGTATTCGTGCTTCGACTAATCAATGAGCGACGATCTTTGCGGCGTGCCTTGCGCAGCTCTGAGTCGGAGGTCAGCAGTCTCAGGAACTTGCCTCTTTCAGATGCCGACTGAGTCCACATTCTTACTGGCGGGACTGTTTCTGCTGCTTGCGGCAGCTGGATGGGCGATGGGTCGATTTGGCGAACGGGATGAGGAAGACGCGCCGCCGCCACTGAATATCGATTATCTGAAGGGTCTGAATTTCCTGCTTAACGAACAGACTGATCAGGCGCTCGAGCATTTCCTCGAAATGGTTCGAGTGGACGACAAAACGATTGAGACGCACTTTGCCCTGGGTAACCTGTTTCGACGCCGGGGAGAGGTAGATCGCGCAATCCGTATCCACCAAAATATCATCGCACGTCCGGATCTTGCTGCTGAAGCCAGAGACCAGGCGCTGTTTGCTCTGGCGAAGGACTACCTGCATGCAGGTCTGCTGGATCGTGCCGAAAAGCTGTTTGCGCGATTGGCACAAGGGTCGCGATACCAGGTTCAGGCGCTTGAAAATTTGTGCCGAATTTACGAGCAGGAAAAAGAGTGGGGCAAGGCCATCGAGTCCGGACAAGCACTGGAAACCCTGAGTGGCAAGTCATTGGCCCTGCAGATAGCCCATTACTACTGCGAACTGGCGGACGCTGCGGCCGGTGCCAAGGACTACAGTCTGGCGAGGCAATACGTGAAGAAAGCGCAGTCTGGTAGACCAAGAACCATGCGCGGCGCATTGACGCGCGCGCATATCGCGCGAGAGACCAATGACTTCAAGACGGCGATTCGGCTGTATCACCGGATCATTGAAGAGCATACCTACTTGATATCAGAGGCATTGCCTGAAATTGTTGCGACATATACCAGCGAGGGCTCAATGGATGGCCTGGATCAGGCACTAAAGACCATGCTCGCCAAGAACCCGGAAATGAGCCCCCTGGTTGCGTATACGGCAATCGTTAACAATATCGGCGGTACGCCGGTCATCGATGAGTGCGTGGAACAGTACATACTCAGGGAGCCGACACTGGCCGAATTTGTGGATCTGCATCAACTGGACAAGCAAGCTGAGGGTTCGCACGAAGCAGCGCTCGAAAAAGTGCGCAACGCGCTCTCGAAGTTGGCGAGTGCAACGCCACGCTATCAATGTCAGGAGTGCGGATTTTCAAGTCAGCGCTTGCTATGGCAGTGCCCGAGCTGCCGTAATTGGGAGACTCAACGACCGGCGTCTCGCGTTCAGTTTGACACGGTTCTGCAACACTCGATTACAAACCACTGACCGGAAACATTTCCATATAAACCGCGGAGTTATTTCTGCGGTCACGTAACACCTCTTCCTCTACGCTTCTTTTGATGCTGCCTCCCGGCGGCGTTCCATTCATGTCAAAAGGAGTTTGAAATGAAAATATCAAAACGACTACTGCTAACTCTGCTCGCGTGTGCTCCACTGTATGCGTTCGCAGGACCAGTCGATATCAATAGTGCGGACGCGGAGACTATCTCGGCGGAACTCAAGGGAATTGGGCTATCCAAGGCAAAGGCGATTGTTGAATACCGCAGCAAACACGGCCCATTCAAAAGCCCGGACGATCTTACGTTGGTCAAGGGTATCGGTGAGGCCACCGTTGCGCGCATCAAAGCGGACGTCCGAGTGGCACCGGTGAACAAAAAGTAGGTATCTCACGGCGCTTTGTGTCGTTCGGAGGGTAAATGTGCGACACAAGGCGCGACTCACTCCGTGACGGTTGTCGTAACGCTGAGGGCTTGAATTGGCTATGATTCGACCCTCGACGATATCAGGAGCAGAGCATTGGGAAATAAAATCAGAGCCGCGGTATTTCCGGTTGCTGGTCGTGGCACGCGTTTCTTGCCGGCAACCAAAGCCAGCCCAAAAGAAATGCTGCCAATTGTTGATAAACCGCTCATTCAATATGCGGTGGAAGAAGCTCTCGATGCCGGTGCAACCAAGCTCGTATTCATAACCGGTAGCTCAAAACGTGCTATCGAGGATCATTTCGATACAGACCCTGAGCTGGAAAGAGCGTTGGTCGAGGCAGGCAAACAGGATTTACTGGAATCGATCCAGGGGATAGTGCCGAAAGGGGTTACGTGCATTTACATCCGTCAGGGCGAGCCACTCGGGCTTGGACATGCTGTCTTATGCGCTCTTCCTGCTGTTGGTAACGAGCCATTCTTTGTGCATTTGGCAGACGATCTGATCGCCGGAGAACCTCCATGCCTGACGCAGATGGCTGCGGAGTACGACAGACACGGCGGTAGCGTGATCGCAGTGGAAGAAGTGCCGCACGAGGACACGTCCAGTTACGGTGTCGTCGCAGTAGATCAGTCCAACCGCATCACTGAAATCGTCGAAAAACCAGAGCCCGAGAACGCGCCGTCCAACTCCGCGGTTGTCGGGCGATACCTGCTCGCACCGGAAATTTTCGAAAAACTGCAAACCACTGGCAGAGGGGCCGGTGGCGAAATTCAACTCACAGACGCTATTGCCGATTTGCTTGGCGAATTGCCCGTCTACGCGTATTCCTTCAAAGGCGAACGATTCGACTGCGGCAGTAAGGTGGGTTACCTGAAGGCCACCATGGCTTATGGTCTTAAGCACCCGGATACAGGTGATGAGTTTCGCGAATATCTGAATGAAATCTGCGAAAAATAGGCCACTCGACAGATGAAACTCATGCGCAATTTTCTGGCGGCTATCGTGTTGCTCATATCCTTGCCCGCTGTGTCTCAGGATCGCTACCTGATTGACTGGGATGTGGTTGGAGAAGAGTCTTTGCAGCACCTTGTTGAGCTAATCAAGATCAACACAACCAACCCTCCCGGCAATGAAACTCTAGCGGCCGATTATCTCCAGGCAGTCCTCGCAGCCGAAGGCATCGACTCGCAACAATATTCGCTGGATCCGAATCGTGCCAACCTGGTCGCGCGTATTCGGGGTAATGGTTCGAAGCGCCCGATCCTGATTATGGGGCACACTGATGTTGTTGGTGTCCAGGCGGACAGATGGACAGAGGATCCATTCGGCGGTCTTCGCAAAGACGGCTGGGTATACGGCCGTGGATCGCTGGATGATAAAGACAACGCAACTGCCGGACTGATGATGATGATCTTGCTCAAACGGTATGGCGTTGAGCTGGATCGCGACATCATCTTCCTTGCCGAATCGGGCGAAGAAGGCACGCCGGATGTTGGTATCAACTTTATGGTTGAAAAACATTGGGATGAAATTGCGGCGGAATTCTGTCTGGCAGAGGGGGGCAGCGGCATACTCGAAGATCGCGGCGTAAGCGTTGTGGGTGTTCAGACAACCGAAAAAATGCCACGAAGAGTGACATTGGTTGCCCGCGGTACTGCCGGGCACGGGTCTGTCCCAAGAATCGACAATGCGGTTGCCACGCTGGCGCGTGCGGTTGCGAAGGCGGATGCCTGGGAAACTGAAATGCGCCTGAATGAGACGACCAAGGCTTACTTTGAGCGACTGGCGACAATATCGTCACCCGAAGACGCCTACCGCTATGCAAACGTGTCGAACCCGGATGAGTCAGCCGCTATTCAACAGTATTTCAAGGAGACTTTTCCGTATCACTATTCCGTGCTCAGGACGTCGGTCGTGCCGACGATAATGAAAGCCGGATTTCGCAAGAACGTGATTCCATCGGAAGCAACGGCGATGCTCGACATTCGCATGTTGCCTGATGAAGACCCGGGTGCATTTTATGCCCAGCTGACCGAAGTGATGGACGAGCCCAATGTTGAGATCGTGCCGGAGAGAATCTATCGTCCGGCAGCGCCACCATCCGGTATCGATAATGAGATGTTTGCCAGCCTCGAACGAGCGGCAAGCGCTATGTATCCGGATGCGATCGTCTTGCCAACCATGTCGACTGGGGCAACCGATATGTCTCAGATCAGGGCTAAAGGTGTGCCTGCATACGGTATTGGACCGATCCGGAGTATCGAGGAACTTAACAGCGGCAATGGGGCGCACAGCGATAATGAGCGCGTCTCAGAGGAAGCCATGGTCGACTTCGTCAAGTTCATGTGGACCGTCGTCATCGATATTGCTGCCAGTGACTGATCACTGGCTAATAGAGTCCCGCATGGCAATTTTTCTCAGACCGGCTAAACCAGCCTCATTTTAAATCCCCGATCAAGCGAGTACCGGCAACAAAGAGCACGGCTTGTCGGCACAGGTGGAAACAGGCACTGTACGCCGCTGGAGGGAATCTATGGCCATTAAAAACATGCTCGACTCGAAAAAGGGTCGGTTTACTACGTTTGGGATCCTGTACATCAGCGAAGGGATTCCGCTCGGTTTCGCCGCTGTGGCCATGGCGGCTTACATGCGACGAGAAGGAATGGACGTCGCCCAGGTCGGAGCCTTCGTTGCCGCGTTCTACCTGCCCTGGGCATTCAAATGGGCATGGGCACCGCTGGTCGATCTTATTGGTCTCAAGCGATTCGGCGGCCGCAAAGCCTGGATAGTGATTTGTCAGGTACTGATGATCACAACGCTATTTGCGGTGGCCCAGGTAGACCACGCCAAATATTTCGATCTATTGATCACGCTAGTCATAGTGCATAACGTTTTCGCGGCAACGAATGACGTTGCTATCGATTCGCTGGCGGTTAACTCGCTGCTCCCTGAAGAGCGTGGTCAGGGTAACGGATTCATGTTTGGCGGTGCATATATAGGGCAGGGGCTTGGCGGTGGCGGAGCCATGTTCGTGTCCGAATTGTACGGCTTCGATGTTTCATTCCTGTACGTCAGCCTGTTGCTTTCTGTAGTACTGATCTTCACTTTGTTATTCGTCAAAGACCCAACGGCTGCATCAATGATCGCTGATAAATCTGCGGACATCTGGAGAAAGTTCAAAGAATCGACCGGTGGCTTCCTGCGTGAGCTACATACCGGTTTCTTCAAGTCTGGTCCGGGTCCGATGGTTGGAGTGTTCTTTGCACTGTTGCCGTTCGGTGCGATGGCACTTGCATCAGGAGTGTCCACAACGTTGCAGGTCGACATCGGAATGTCTGATGGACAGATCGCGCAACTCAATATCTATAGCACCATTGTTTCGGGCTTTGGTTGCGTCCTGGGTGGTTGGCTCGCCGATCATCTTGGCCGGCGCAAAATGTTGGCCGCATTTTACATAATGACGATTTTTCCGGCCTTGTACATTGGCTTCATGCTGGGCGGTGATTCCGGCCTGCAAGGCGTAACCGTGCAACAGTACTTCACAGCCGCTTTACTGTTTTACCTGGCAATGGGTATGCACTATGGAACTAGTGCTGCAATATTCATGGGACTTACGAATCCGACGATTGCGGCAACACAATTCACTGGCTTCATGGCATTGCGTAACCTGACAATTTCATACACCAACGCGTGGCAGGGCGCTGCGGTTGGTGCCTGGGGCTATAGCAAGATGTTCTATCTCGATGCCGCTCTGGCGATAATTCCGATACTGGTAATTCCATTCCTGGCCGAACGAAAAACCAAGGAGGTTCCGCCATCTGCAGGAGCACCCTTGCCGGAGGCCGGTTAACAGTATAGACACGCGTGCCGAAATCTTGTCCGATGCGACATCGGGGCGGCTGTCAAGATATCTTCGATATAAAAAAGGCCTTCGATAGAAGGCCTTTTCAATATTTGGCTCCCCGGGGCGGACTCGAACCACCGACAAGTTGATTAACAGTCAACCGCTCTACCAACTGAGCTACCGGGGAATGGTATTTGCTACGTCATGCGGGGCGCGATTCTGGTCTAGCCCCCGTGTGAAGTCAAGCCGTCACAGCTCGTTTTATCCGTGCAAGGGCTTCTGCGAGCGTCTCAAGCGAGCACGCGAAAGACAGTCGCAAGTAGCCTTCTGCGCCGAAGGCGCTGCCAGGCACTACTGCGACGTCGGCCTCGGCGACCAGATAGCTTGCCAGATCAGCATCAGTTTTCAGGTTCAGGTTCTGCAACGCGTCCAGCACCCTTGGGAAGGCGTAAAAAGTACCCTCGCCGGTGCGGCACTCGAAACCCGGAATCTTGTTCAGTTCAGGTATCAGGAAGTCATGCCGCGCCTTGTAAGCAGTGACCATCTCGCTGACAACCGACTGCGGTCCATCAAGGGCCGCCTGAGCGGCGATCTGGGAGATACTGCACGGGTTCGAGGTACTTTGGCTTTGCACGGTTTTCATCGCCGAGATCAGCTCCTGCGGGCCTGCGGCGTATCCAATGCGCCAGCCGGTCATTGCGTAAGCTTTCGATACCCCGTTAATTACAACAGTGCGAGAGGCAAACGACGGACAGGCTCCCGCAAAGGTAACGAACGGCTCGTTCCCCCAATGGATATGCTCGTAGATATCGTCAGAGGCGATCACGATGTCATCGTGTTCCGCCAATACATCGCCCAGAGCCTGTAGCTCTGCTTCGCTGTAGCTTACTCCCGTTGGATTTGATGGACTATTCAGGAATAACAGCCTGGTCTTATCCGTGATCGCGTTGCGCAGTTGCCGCGGCGTGATCTTGAAGTCTTCGTCGAGTCCCGCCTCGATGATGACGGGTTCGGCTCCCGCGAGCAGAACCATGTCAGGATAGGAAACCCAATACGGCGACGGAATGATCGCCTCGTCGCCGGGTCCAAGCAGGCCCTGACACAGGTTGTAGAGTGCCTGCTTTGCACCGCAACTGACCACAATCTGCTCCGCGGCGTAGGAGAGACCGTTATCACGCTCGAATTTTCGGGCAATCGCCGCTTTGAGCGCAGCAGTGCCATCGACCGGTGTATATTTCGTTGCGCCGGATTGGATGGCGCTGATTGCTGCGTCTTTTATCGCCTGGGGAGTATCAAAATCAGGTTCGCCGGTGCCGAGGCTGATGATGTCCCGTCCGGCGGCTTTGAGCTCCGTCGCAAGCGCCAGCACGGCACCCGTTGGCGAGGGTTTCACGCGCGTCATTCTTTTCGAAACTGATAAACTCACTCGCTTGCCTCCGTACAGCCGACAATGATGGTACGTCAAACGACACAACTGCCCAAGAAGAGCGCTCCGGCCGATCGTGATCGGTTGACGCTCGTGTCTGATTTTGAGCCTGCCGGGGATCAGGGCAAGGCTATTGAAGGTCTTGTCGATGGACTTGCTGATGGCCTGGCACGGCAGACGCTGCTCGGTGTAACCGGGTCGGGGAAGACTTTCACCATAGGCAATGTCATTGAGCGTACCCAGCGACCAACAATGATCCTGGCGCCAAATAAAACGCTTGCCGCGCAGTTGTACGGGGAAATGCGCGAGTTTTTTCCCAATAACGCAGTCGAGTACTTCGTTTCCTATTACGACTACTATCAACCCGAAGCTTATGTTCCGAGTTCAGACACGTTTATCGAGAAAGACGCGTCGGTCAACGAGCACATTGAGCAGATGCGATTGTCGGCGACCAAGGCGCTGATCGAACGCCCCGACGCCATCATAGTCGCGACCGTGTCCGCGATATACGGCCTCGGCGATCCGGAAGCATACTTCAGCATGGTGCTGCACCTTACGCGCGGGGATCGTGTCGATCAGCGCAGTATTCTGCGCCGCCTGGCGGAGCTGCAATACCAGCGTAATGAACTGGATCTGTCGCAGGGCACATACCGGGTCCGCGGTGACGTTATCGATGTGTTCCCGGCTGATTCCGAGCGCGATGCGGTCCGAATTGAGCTGTTTGACGAGGAAATCGAATCGCTGGCGTATTTTGACCCGCTGACGGGAGAGGTATCTGCCCGGGTACCTCGACTTACGATCTTCCCCAAAACGCACTATGTAACGCCCAGAGAAAAGCTGCTTGAGGCGTGTGAGCACATAAAGGTCGAGCTTAAAGATCGACTGGAGTACCTGAGAAAAAACCAAAAACTCCTTGAAGCTCAGCGGCTTGAGCAACGAACTTTATTTGATTTAGAGATGATACGTGAGCTTGGCTATTGCTCTGGCATTGAGAACTACTCGCGCTATCTGTCGGGTCGGCAAGAGGGAGAAGCGCCACCGTGCCTGTTCGACTATCTCCCGGAAAATGCCTTGTTGGTTATTGACGAAAGTCACGTCACCGTGCCGCAACTTGGCGCTATGTACAAAGGCGATCGATCGCGTAAGGAGACTCTCGTGCAATACGGATTCCGGCTGCCGTCCGCGCTCGATAACAGGCCGCTGCGATTCGATGAGTTTGAGCACCTCGCGCCACAGACAATTTTTGTCTCGGCCACTCCCGGTAACTACGAAAACGAGCACTCGGACAACACGGTCGAGCAACTGGTTCGTCCGACTGGCCTGATAGACCCGCGAATTGACGTTCGACCAGCGAAAACCCAGGTTGACGACGTACTCTCGGAGATCACCAGCCGTGTCGCCAAGGGTGAGCGCGTGCTCATAACAACGTTGACGAAACGCATGGCCGAGGATCTGACGGATTACCTCGCGGAGCATGGCAAGCAGGTGCGCTACCTGCACTCCGATATTGGCACTGTCGAGAGGACCGAGATCATTCGTGATTTGCGGCTCGGCGCCTTCGACGTGCTCGTGGGCATTAATTTGTTGCGAGAGGGGCTGGATATGCCCGAAGTCTCGCTGGTCGCGATACTCGACGCGGACAAGGAAGGTTTTTTGCGTTCAGAACGTTCGCTGATCCAGACCATCGGTCGCGCGGCGCGCAATATTAACGGCACCGCGATCCTGTATGCCGATCGCATGACCGGCTCAATGCAAAAGGCCATCGACGAAACCGGACGCCGTCGCGAGCGGCAGGTCGAGTACAACAAGAAAAACGGGATAACGCCGGCGACGATCGTCAAGCGGGTTGCTGACATCATGGAGGCGGCACACCCGTCTCCTCGATCCGGGCAGCGGCGAGCGGCTGAGGAGGGTGCCGATTACGAGAGCATGGCGCCAGAGCAGCTCATGAAACGGGCCGTCAAGCTCGAGAAACAAATGCTAAAAGCTGCGCGGGACCTGGAATTTGAGGAAGCCGCAAGGCTGCGGGACCTGATACACCGCATCCGGCAGAAGGGTCTTGGGCTTGCGGAGGACTAACTGGGCAAGAAGTCTTGCACACGGCTGGTGGCTTGAGTATCGTATGCCGCCCTCGCAGGGCAGCGTAGTAAGTCAGGGCGATTAGCTCAGGGGTAGAGCGCCACGTTGACATCGTGGAGGTCGCAGGTTCGAAACCCGCATCGCCCACCAATTTCGCAACTCGAGCCAAGCGTTGCGGATTGGCAACAAACTGGCTTAATTTTTACAAAAACAATCGCTTCCATGGTTGTTTCTTATCATTTGGCTATATAGAATCGCGTTCCCGCACTCGCTGCGGCGCACCGATGCGCCTGGCGGCTGCGCTGGCTTGTTGAGCACTGGAGGATCTGAGTATCGCAGCTACAAAGCGCGTAAGGCGTAACGAAGAAATAGATGCAGTCGAAGTCCGTGTAATTGACGCGGACGGTGAGCAGGCAGGAGTAATGCCGCTGGCCGATGGAATCGAATTGGCCAAAGGCGTAGGGCTGGACCTGGTGGAAGTTTCGCCAACAGCGTCTCCGCCGGTCTGCCGGGTGATGGATTTTGGCAAGTATCTGTTCGAGCAGAATAAGAAACAGCAGCACTCCAAGCGCAAGCAGAAGCAGGTTCATGTTAAGGAGATCAAGTTTCGGCCGGGAACAGACGAAGGCGATTACCAAATCAAGCTTCGTAAATTGGTGCAGTTTCTTGAGACGGGTGACAAAACGAAAGTCACGCTAAGATTTAGAGGTCGTGAGATGGCACACCAGGAACTTGGTGCAAATCTCCTGGCCAGGGTCCGGAGTGACCTGGAAGAGTACGGTGTGGTTGAACAAATGCCGCAGATGGAAGGGCGGCAAATGATCATGGTGATTGCACCGAAGAAACACTGAGTAAAAAGCCGACTGCGGTTAGCGACAGCCGTACGACGCAAATCCCGCCTGTAGCGGCCGGACGTTCCGGTACGTAGCAAGGCCCGTAAAGTGGAGAATACAATGTCGAAGATGAAGACCAACCGAGGCGCTGCCAAGCGCTTCAGTAAGACGGGTAAGGGTGGCTTTAAGCGATCCCAGTCCCACCTCAATCACATTCTTACCAAGAAGAAATCGAAGCGTAAGCGCCAGCTGGGTTTGACACAGCAGGTTGCGGACAGTGATGTGAAGAGCGTGCGTCGCATGCTCCCTTACGCTTAAGAGGAGATTGAGAGATGGCACGAGTAAAAGGTGGCGCTACCGCCAAGGCACGTCATAAGAAAGTCCTGAATAAAGCGAAGGGCTATTATGGCGCGAGAAGCAAGCTCTACAAGACTGCAAAACAGGCCGTCATCAAGGCTGGCCAGTATGCGTACCGCGATCGTCGGCAGCGCAAACGCCAGTTCCGGGCACTGTGGATCACACGCATCAATGCGGCGGCTCGTCTGCACGGCCTATCGTACAGCCGGCTGATTAACGGGCTGAACCTGGCCAACATCGAGATCGATCGCAAGGTGCTCGCGGATATCGCAGTACATGATCCGGAAGGTTTTGGTGCAATCGCCGAGCAGGCGAAGTCCGTCCTGGCACAGAGCAACTAAGACGCCCGTAAGCGGCCCGATAATATCGGGCCGGCTAGGGTGAACGCTCATGCGCGATTTGACTGATCTGGTCCGGACAGCCGCGTCGGAAATCGATGCGGCTGCCGACCTGTCCGCGCTGGATGCGATTCGCGTTGCTTACCTTGGCAAGAAAGGCGAGCTGACATTGAGGCTCAAGGCCCTGAGTCAGCTGCCAGCTGAAGAAAGGCCGGCTGCTGGCCAGGAAATCAATGTCGCCAAGCAGGAACTTCAGGGACGAATCAATGCTCGACGTCAGGCGCTGGATTCGCTGGCACTTGAGTCCAAACTAGCGGCCGACGCCGTCGATGTGACCTTGCCCGGTCGCGGCGCCTCAATTGGAGGGCGTCACCCGGTTTCTCGAGCAATGGTCAGGATTGAGAAGATCTTTCGTAATGCCGGCTTCGGTATTCGTTCCGGGCCGGAGATTGAGGATGACTTCCACAACTTCACAGCTTTGAATTTCCCTGAGGATCATCCGGCGAGGGCATTGCACGATACGTTCTTTTTTCCGGGTGGCAACTTGTTACGTACGCATACGTCGCCGGTACAGATTCGGTCGATGGTCAAGGAAGGTGTGCCGATTCGGATCATTGCCCCGGGTCGGGTATATCGTTGTGACTCCGATCAGACGCACACACCGATGTTCCACCAGGTTGAAGGCCTGGTTGTCGATCGGGGCGTCAGCCTGGCGAACCTCAAGGCCGTCCTGCATCAGTTTGTAGAGAGTTTCTTTGAGCGCGATGCAGAACTCCGCTTCCGCGCATCCTATTTTCCGTTCACAGAACCTTCTGCAGAAGTCGACATACTCTGGGGCGAAGGTAAATGGCTCGAGATACTGGGTTGCGGCATGGTGCATCCGAATGTGCTGGAAGCGGCTGGCATCGATTCGGAGGAATTCACCGGCTACGCTTTCGGTATGGGTGTCGAGCGTCTCGCGATGCTTCGCTATGGCGTTTCCGATTTACGTACTTTCTTTGAAAATGACCTGCGCTTTTTGCGGCAGTTCCGGTAGCCGTCATGAAGATTGCTGAATCCTGGTTGCGCGAATGGGTGAACCCCGATCTGGATACCACCTCGTTGGGTGATCGTCTTACGATGGCTGGTCATGAAGTCGACGGCATCGAGCAGGAAGGGAGCGGTCTGGAGGGCGTCGTCATTGCCGAGGTGCTCGAGGTAGACCGGCACCCGAATGCAGACCGTTTAAGCGTGTGCAAAGTGTCAGATGGCAGCGACGATATACTTGAGATCGTCTGCGGTGCGCCAAACGTCGTCAAAGGAATGAAAACACCGCTGGCAACGCCCGGGGTTACATTGCCTAACGGCCTGAAACTCCGAAAATCGAAAATTCGCGGTGTGGTATCGAACGGTATGTTGTGTTCGGCCATTGAATTGGGGCTCGGCGAAGAATCCGACGGAATCATTTCGCTTGCCAGTGATGCTCCTGTTGGACAGGCAATTACCGACTACCTGAATTTACCTGATGCGGTTATTGACCTGGACCTGACACCGAATCGCGGCGACTGCTTCAGTATATTGGGTATCGCACGAGACGTGTCTGCACTGACCGGTGCAAGCCTTAAAGACGATTCGGTACCGCCAGTGCCGGCGTCGATCGAGGATACCCATCCGGTGCAGATAGATTTGCCTGAGGGCTGTCCCAATTTTGCTGGCCGCGTCATTCGAAACATTGACCCGATGGCAAAGTCCCCGCTGTGGATGGCCGAGAGGTTGCGCCGCTCTGGATTGCGACCTATCCACCCGGTCGTTGATATCACCAATTACATAATGCTGGAGTACGGACAACCGCTTCATGCCTATGATCTGCAGCTCGTAACCGGGCCAATTCGACCCCGAATGTCGGCAAAGGGCGAAAAAGTCACGCTGCTTGATGAAAAAGAAATCGAACTCGACGACAAGACACTGGTGATCAGCGATGACAGCGGTGCTATCGGCCTTGCGGGCATTATGGGTGGCCTGAGCACCGCGGTCAGCCAGAGGACTTCCGATGTCTTCTTTGAAGCTGCATTTTGGCCACAGGAATTTATCGCCGGGCGCGCCCGTTCCTACGGTTTGCACACCGACGCGTCACTGCGATTTGAGCGCGGCGTGGATCCACATGGTCAAGCTCGGGCTGTCGAGCGAGCGACTTCGCTTCTGCTCGAAATCTCCGGTGGTGATGCTGGCCCGTTGGTTCTGCAAACAGCACAAGAATTCATTCCATCCAGAGAGACGATCGTGCTTCGCCGCAGCAGGCTCGAGAAATTGCTGGGTGTGAAAATCGACGATGAAACCGTCACAGATATTTTGCAGCGATTGGGTCTTTCGGTAGCGACTACCGATGAAGGCTGGAGTGTCAGAGCGCCGAGTTTTCGGTTTGACATCGCCATCGAAGTCGATCTGATCGAAGAGATTGCGCGCATATACGGCTATGACGCCATACCCGAGACCACGGCAGTCGCAGAAACGCCACTTGAGGTGGTTACGGAGTCGCAAATCGAGTTTGAACAAGTAGCTGCTGCGCTCGTCGCTCGCGATTACCAGGAGGTGATCAGCTACAGCTTCGTCGATGCGGAATCAAATACTGCCTTGTCCGGAGTAGAGTCTGAGTTGGTACTCAGTAACCCGATTTCGTCAGAGATGTCAGTGATGCGCGCAACGCTGTGGCCTGGAATGCTAAGAGCCGCAGCTGCAAACGCATCAAGACAACAGGATCGCATCAGGTTGTTCGAATTCGGCAAATCTTTTCACGGTGCGCTCGGAGATCACACCGAGGTCGTTCGCATTGCAGGTCTGGCTATCGGTTCTGCACTTCCCGAACAGTGGGGTGCCAAGGCGCAATCGGTTGATTTCTTTGACATAAAGGCAGACGTGTCGGCGTTACTCTGCCTTGCAGCTGATGATTTTAGTATTGACTTCGTTGCCGCTGAACACCCCGCATTACAGCCGGGGCAAACGGCGAATATTGTTCGTGGTGATGTCTTGGTCGGCACAGTCGGCAAACTACACCCACGGCATGCGAAAGCATTCGATATCAAGCGGGATGTCTTTCTTTTTGAACTGGATGCGACGGTGGCGCTGGAATCTGCTGCACCAACAGCATCCCCGGTGTCCAGGTTCCCCTCTATTCGACGCGACATCGCAGTCATCGTCGATGACAATATTTCGTCTCATGAACTCGTCAGCACGGTCGCGTCGGTTGCTCCGGATTTGATTTCAACCGTCAGGATTTTTGACATTTATAAGGGCCCAGGGATAGAAGCTGGGCGAAAAAGCGTAGCTTTAGGCTTGATTTTGCAGGAAACATCGCGCACCCTTACTGACGATGATGCGGACGCCACGATGACCGCCGCAGTGCGCAAATTGGAACAAAAATTCGCCGCTGAGTTGAGAGACTAAAAAGCAATGGCACTGACAAAAGCAGACATGGCGGAATCGCTGTTTAACGAGTTAGGTCTCAATAAAAGAGAAGCTCGTGAATTGGTTGATATGTATTTTGAGGAGCTGCGTGCATCGCTCGCAGTTGGGGAGCAAGTCAAACTTTCCGGTTTCGGAAATTTTGATCTTCGGGACAAAAAAGAACGGCCAGGTCGTAATCCAAAAACAGGCGAGGAGATTCCAATTACCGCCCGTCGAGTGGTTACGTTCCGTCCGGGACAAAAACTAAAGGCCCGAGTAGAAGCATATGCTGGAACCGGGGAATAACGACGAATTACCTCCAATTCCTGGAAAGCGTTACTTCACTATAGGTGAGGTAAGCGATCTCTGCGCCGTGAAGCCTCACGTGCTGAGATACTGGGAGCAGGAATTTCCGCAACTCAAGCCTGTAAAAAGGCGTGGGAATCGCCGCTATTATCAACGGCAGGACGTGTTGATAATCCGCCAGATACGGAGCCTCTTGTATGATGAGGGCTTCACGATTGGCGGCGCACGGCAGCGATTAATGGGCGATACTGCGAAATCAGATGTGACACAGAGTCAACAGATTATCAAGCAGTTACGACTGGAACTTGAACAAGTCCTTAAGATTCTGCGTCGTTAGAAACCATAGCATTCCAAATCCGGTCGGGGCGTAGCGCAGCCTGGTAGCGCACCACAATGGGGTTGTGGGGGTCGGAAGTTCGAATCTTCTCGCCCCGACCAACTATCAAAAAAAAGTGGCCGCTCCCACCTTCGGTGCGCGGCCTTTTTTTTGATGGCTGGGAGGGAATTGGAACTGAAACAAAGGTTCGCACCGAGGCTGGCTTTGCACGCCGACAGACGCGCAGCGTCCATCTTCTCGCCCCGACCAACTATTTAAAAGTAGTAGCGGATCTTGAGAGCAAGCCTGGGAAAAGCTGCATCCCTGTTATGCGGGCACACCGAGCTTCTTGTCTTCAATCCCCAGCAAAATCGGTTCTGCGGTGTCACGATAGATGTTGACCTTCGCGTTATAGGCGACGCGAGACAAACCGTGTTTATCCCGGATGTGCAAGCGGCGAATATTAAATTGGCCGCCACCCATATTTTCGCCGGTCAGATAACACTTGATGGCCGAAACGCGCTCGCCACAGAACTCCAGCCCGCCCAGCTTTGCGAGGTTACCCTGGGCACGTTGCAAAAAGGTCACGGCATCCATATGCGCCTGTGTCTGCGCGTGGTCCATTGGCAGACCATCCTGCAGATCGGCGAAAAACTCGCCAACGAGTATCTGCCCGGGCAGGGCTGCCTCGATCATTCGTGCGAGTTCGATCGTAACGTCGCCAACGATGAAATCATGCATTGTTGGATTGAGGCCTTCGGCCTGGTGGAATTCGTAGCAGGCACCTACATGGAAACATGCGCGGAGTCGCGGAACAGACTTGGTCGTCGACTTGCTTTTGGCGATGGCATTGTCGGCGAGGACAATGTGCATGAAGTGGTACAAGTTGACGTTCGCTTCAAGGCCGTCGTCGCGATTCCAGACGTAGAAGCCGTCACCGCTCGATGAGCGGGCAAAATTGATCCCTACGTCCTGCTCAAGCATCTTCGCGTGCGCTGAGTTCAGTGAATAAGACAGGCTGTTTAGCTGTGTCATTTGCTCGAACGGCGTTAGCAGGCTGAAGCCGACGATATCGAACAAGGTCACTGCGCGACTGGCCACATAATTGATGCCATAACGGCGAATCATCTTTTCGATAATCTGCGTTTCGACTTTATGGCCGGTCAATGCCTGCCGCAACTGCAGATGAACCGGTTCAACCTCGAGCAGCCGGGCCACTTTTTGCATCTGCGTCAACGACAACTGACGCTCGCCGGAAATCAGCTCGGTAATAAAATGACCGGAAACTCTGGAAGTATTGCTTCCAGCTTGCGGCGAGGTGTATTCGGCAATCGCATAGTGCGGTACGACAAGAATCAGCACACCATTGTCCAGTGGGGCCCAACTGAGAATAGTGTTTTGACCAAGCGACCAATGCTGGTGCAGGCAGGATTCCAGGTAGACGAGGTTGCTGCGCTGACGCAGACCCATCCCCTGGGCCAGGCCCGCTAATTGATCCAGGTACGGCGAAAAATCAGCAATTCGCCGAATACCCGATTGAGAGAGATCGTCAAGTTCCATGTGAGTGCCCAATGCGACTTCCGCGCGACTGTTTTCTCTGCCACAGTTCGCCCAGCCAGTGCAGGTGTCAGGATTGCCTCAACACCGTCTGTCGAAAGTAATCAACTCTTGGGTATTGCGCAAGTATTATGAAGAAGTTGTCGTAGGTAATTTAAAATTCTGAAGTTACTTGCCGAAGGCAACAAAGATAGTTTACATAATATTTATAATTTTATGAGATCCAATTAGTGACAGACGGTCCTTCGCTTGAAGCGATAAAAAGCCTGCGGGAAGCGCAGAGAGAGGCCATTTGGCGCACGCCTGTCGTGCGTTGCGCCAGCCTTGAATCCCGTATTGGCGGGGGCACGAAGATCTACGCCAAACTTGAGTTTTTGCAGCGCACCGGAACATTTAAAGCGCGCGGCGCGTTGGCCGTGCTCAACAGCTTGTCGGCACAGCAGCGCAAATCGGGTGTGACGGCGGTTAGCGCCGGCAATCATGCGATCGCCACGGCGTTCGCTGCCAGGGCGGTCGGCGCCAGTGCGAAAGTCGTGATGATTGCCAGTGCCAACCCGGTACGTATTGATGCCTGCCGGGCATACGGTGCGGAAGTCGTGCTTGCAGACGACGTTCACGAAGCATTCAAAACCGCATTGCGAATCCAGGAAGAGGAGGGTCGGTTCTTTGTGCATCCGTTCGAGGGAGCGGATATCGCGACCGGTACCGGAACTGTTGGTCTGGAAATGTGTGAGCAATGCGAATCGTTTGATGCGCTCTTAATCCCGGTCGGTGGCGGCGGACTTATCGGAGGCATCGCCAACGCTGTCAAACAAATACGTCCGGATTGTGAAATCGTGGGGGTCGAGCCTGAAGGCGCCGATTCTTTGCACCGCAGTTTTGCTGCGGGGAGTCCGCAGGCCATAGACAAGGTGCGGACAATCGCGGACAGCCTGGGGGCGCCATTTGCGATGCCATATTCGTTTGGTCTTTGTCGTGACAACGTCGATCGGCTGGTACTTATTGATGATATCCAGCTGCGACGAGCGATGGGATTGCTGTTTGAGGCAATGAAAATTGCCATTGAGCCGGCTTGCGCCGCCTCGACTGCCGCACTGTTAGGGCCACTGCGCGAACAGCTTCGCGGAAGAACTGTGATGCTGGTCTTTTGTGGCAGCAATATAGACTGGGCGACTTTTCAGTCGCAGGCGATCTTCGAGGGTTCGGATGCTGACGGATAAGCTAAAGCAAATCGTTGGTACGACAGGCTGGTCGACAGACCCGGATACTCTGGCACCGCACTTACTGGAGCGGCGCGGGAACCTGACGGGCAAGACCTTGATCATGGTCATGCCTGAGACGACGGAGCAGGTATCGAGGATAGTAGCGGCATGTGCGGAAAGCGGCACGGCCCTGGTTCCTCAGGGCGGCAACACCAGCCTGTGTGCCGGGGCAATTCCGGATGATAGTGGCAAGCAGGTATTACTCTCACTATCCCGGCTCAGTGCAATTCGCTCAATAGACCCGGATAACTTTTCAATCGTTGTAGAAGCGGGCTGTATTCTTGCCAACGTGCAAAATGCTGCGATGGAGGTCGACCGTATTTTTCCATTGAGTCTGAGTGCTGAGGGGAGTTGCCAGATTGGCGGTAACCTCGCGACCAATGCCGGTGGTATCAATGTCTTGCGTTACGGCACTGCGAGGCAGCAGGTGCTGGGGCTCGAGGTAGTGCTTGCTGACGGAACGATTTGGAATGGCCTGCGATCGTTACGCAAAGATACGGCCGGCTACGACATGAAACAGGTCTTTCTCGGCAGTGAGGGAACCCTGGGTATTATCACGGCCGCCAGCCTGAAGTTGTACCCGAATCCGGGCAATATCACGACCGCCTGGGTTGCCATGCGATCGGCGCAACACGCGGTACAGTTGCTTGCGAGTGTGCGTCAGCAACTATCTGACCAGGTTATGGCCTTCGAACTGATGTCTGACCGTGCTTTGCGGTTTGTTCGGCGGCATATATCTGATGTCACGTTGCCATTCGGTGATGACTACCCCTGGCACGTGCTGTTGGATGTAGCCATTGCTGAACACCAGGAGTTACTTGAAGCCGTTTTGGGAGCGGCTGTTGAAGACGGTATTGCGGTTGATGCAATCATCGCCAAGAGCGCGCAAGAGGCAGAGAAATTCTGGCGTATACGCCACTCGATTTCAGAGGCGCAACGACCTGAAGGTGCCAACCTGAAGCACGACATTGCAGTTCCGATTTGTCAGATCGATACGTTTCTGACCAGGGGGCAGGCGCTGCTGGAAGAAATAATGCCCGAGGCACGCCTGGTCGCATTTGGGCATGTCGGCGATGGCAATCTGCATTACAACATCGCTCAACCTGCCGGTGCGAATGCGGCTGAGTTCCTGGCCGCCGGGAGCGGGCTTTCGGAGGCGATTTACAAGCTGGTTGATGACCTCGATGGGAGTTTTAGCGCCGAGCATGGCGTCGGCGTCAGCAAAAAGGCACTTCTGGCACAGTATCGGGGCTCGACGGAAATTGAGCTCATGAAAACCCTCAAAAAGGCTCTGGATCCGCAGAATATCTTCAATCCGGGCAAGGTATTTTGACGACCAGTTCCGCGTGTGGGCACTTGCGAAACGATAGACTAAGACTCGATAGTATTATTTTTTTGGGCAATCGCCTCGCAATGGCGACTTTGAAGGGCTATGGGCGCAGAATCGGAACATATTCGCGAGTCGTTGGTCGATCAGTTGTCGAGCTTCGATGAGAGGCTCGATGAGAAGATCGATGATGTACAGATGCTGGCCGGTATCCAGGACGGTATTGGCCGCTTGCTTAGGAGTAATGGCGGGAATGAGGCTGATATACGTCGCGTATTGCAGGATCGCTACGAGAATGGTGATCTGCGCAAGGAGACTTTTCAGCTTGTTAAATCCATGCTCGACGGCTACGTTTCGGAACAAATTGCAACGACCTCTCTTGAAGCAGCAGTGACTGCCCCGGTTGAACCACAAATGAAGAAAACGCCTGACCTTGCACAGCTTGTCGGTGACGACGCAATGAGCTCAACGATGGTCATTCCAACGGATGAATCGATCAAGCCTGACTCAGCCGACAGCCGGGTGCAGGTGGGTTCGGTTTTGCGCGATCGCTTCATGTTGCAGGAACGGCTTTCCGGTGGTGGTATGGGCGTCGTCTATAAGGCACTTGATCGACGCCTGGCTGAGGCGGGTTCGGAAGAACCGTGGGTCGCAATCAAGATTCTGTCACCTGAGTTTTCGCGCAATGGGGATGCATTGCGAGCCTTGCAGCAGGAGGCAACCAAGGGTCGCTGCCTGACGCACCCGAACATCGTTCGCTTTGTGGATCTCGACAGAGACGATGACTTGCATTTCATTGTCATGGAGTGGCTCGAGGGTCGAACCCTTGCCGATATCCTCGATTCTGCGGATTCCCGGAGCATCGACCAGCAGCGCGCATTCAGTATCGTCCGGCAAATCGGCAAAGCACTCGACTACGCGCATCGCTGCGGAATAGTCCACGCGGACGTCAAGCCGGGCAACATCATGATTGTTCCAAATGGCGATGCAAAACTCTTCGATTTTGGTGTTGCTCGTGTACGGCAAAAGCAATTACAGAAAGAGCCTAATTTCGACCCGGGTGTTCTCGGCCTGTTCACGCCTGCCTACTCAAGTATGCAAGTGCTTACAGGCGAAACACCTGTGCCTGCAGATGACGTATTTTCGTTGGCTTGCCTGGCATATCGACTCATCGCAGGCTACCGCGTATTTGGGCCGCGAAATGCGGCGGAAGCGGCCGAGGAAGGAATGAAGCCGCAGCAGCTGGACAGTATTAATGCCGAACAATGGCGGGTACTGAAGAAAGCTCTGTCCTACTCGCGTGTGACCCGGTATGAGTCGATGGCGGAATTCATTGACGCGCTCGATGCCGACGTTTCCGAGCCTATTACGATCGACGTTCCGGCGCCCGCACGGTTTAGTGACAGCGACGAAACCGGAGGAGTTGCTCGTTGGTTAGTCGGTATCGTCATCCTCTTGGCCGTCTCGGGCATGGTAGCTAATCAGATGGGCTACCTGGATGATTTCAAAGCGCGTTATCTGCCCGTTGAAAATCAGGCTGGGTTTATAGAAACAGAAGCCATTGAGCCCACCATGCCAGCCGTACTGGAGGAAGAGGAGTCAATTGTCGAGGCTGCTCCTCTGGAAGAGGAGGTAGTCGAGGAAGTTGTCGATGAGTTTGTCGATGACTCGGTCGGCACTGAAGTTGTCGAGCCAATTGCGATTCCTGAGCCCGAAGATTTTGTAGAGCCACTTGTGGATTTTTCCCTGCTACCGGCGCCTACAGCAGAGGTTCAGATTGCATTGCGGGGCAATTCTGTCGCGTCGACAACAGTCACGCTGCGTGAAGACAGTCGTGCTGCGACTGTCGACCTTGTGCGTGAAGCCGCTGAGTTTCCGCTAACACTACGGATCGAAGAAGTGCGCTTTAGCGGCAACCGATCACCCTGGGCCACCAAACAGTACGAATTTTCGGATAATGGATTCGTAGAATTTCCGGTGGGTCAACACCGGGCGCGGGTAACGCTGACTATGACATCGGATGAGCGGCGAGAAGCAGATCAACAGTCGACTCTGAGGGTTCGGGAGTCCGAAAACGCAACGTCAGAACTGGCGCAGATAAACGTAGTACTCGAGGATGATGATCAGCGTGTCTTCGAGGCAGGTTTGCCTGCGAATACAATCGCGTTCGCGACAAGCCAGATCTCGGTCAGGGAGCAGGATCCGGCGGTTCAGATCGATGTGCTGCGCTTTAACCCGGACGATACATCGCTGTCAGTGGGTTTTGTTCTGCGCGACATTACTGCTACAAAGGGTGAGGACTACTTTGCACCGAGTGGTTATACGATTGCATTCGGGCCTGGCCAGCGCTCAGCCCGGCTGCTCATTCCGTTGGTCCAGGATTCCAATTACGAAGATAACGAAGCCTTCAGTGTTGAGTTGTCGGATGCTGATCCAAACGCAGATCCAGAAATTTACAGTCGCATTGCCGTGTTGATCCGCGACGACGATATCTAAGTCCTCTGGCCCCATAGCGTTTCATATTTCGCTGCAACTGCAATCGTTGCTAGACTCCCATTGCACGCCTGATGTCGTATCTGGCGATTGAGTTTGCAGGGCATACAATGGACGAGAAGGAATTGCGGCGTTATTCGCGCGTCGTCGTCGATGGCGACGAGCAGGCACCAAGTCGAGCGATGTTGCGCGCTGTCGGATTTACAGATGAGGATTTCCGACGTCCGCAGATAGGTATTGCGTCTACGTGGGCAATGACCACGCCCTGCAATATGCACATTAACGATCTGGCTGAGGAAGCCGCACAGGGTGCGGATGAGGCCGGCGGCAAAGCCGTAATCTTCAATACCATTACAATTTCCGACGGCATTTCGATGGGCACTCCCGGGATGCGCTATTCCCTGGTGTCGCGTGAAATTATCGCAGATTCTATAGAAGCGGTTACCAGTGGCGAGGGTTTCGACGGGCTTGTTGCTATTGGTGGTTGCGACAAAAATATGCCTGGCTGCGTAATGGCGATGGCGCGACTGAATCGCCCTGCAGTATTCGTGTACGGCGGCACCATCAAACCGGGCGCCAAGCGGCGCGATATCGTGTCTGTTTTTGAGGCGGTCGGAGCCAGGTCCAGTGGCAAGATCAGCGAGGAAGAGCTACTGGAAGTAGAGCGCACGTCGATTCCGGGGCCCGGCGCCTGCGGAGGGATGTACACCGCGAATACGATGGCTTCCGCAATCGAAGCGCTGGGCATGAGCCTGGCGAACAGCTCTGCACAGGAGGCCATATCTGAAGAGAAAGTAAACGATTGTCATCGCGCCGGTGCGGCAGTATTGAATCTCATCGAACAGGATATAAAGCCTCTCGATATCATGACTCGCGACGCTTTTGAAAATGCTATTTCGGTCGTCATTGCATTGGGCGGTTCGACCAACGCAGTGTTACACCTTATCGCGATGGCGCGCGAGGCGAACGTCGATCTGGCGCTCGACGATTTCACGCGCATCGGGGCGAATGTTCCGTTGCTCGCGGATCTTAAACCGAGCGGTAAGTACCTGATGTCGGAGCTGATCGAAATTGGTGGCATACAGCCTCTTATGAAACGCATGCTGGATCATGGTCTCTTGCACGGTGAGTGCCTGACGGTTACCGGTAAAACGCTTGCCGAAAACCTTGCTGATGTAGACGACTATCCGGCCGGTCAGGACATTGTCCGGGGGTTTGACGATCCGATTAAGGCGGATAGTCATCTTGCGATTCTTTACGGCAATCTTGCACCTGAAGGAGCGGTTGCGAAAATAACGGGCAAGGAAGGGCTGCGTTTCGAGGGAACCGCAAGGGTCTACCATTCGGAGGAGACGGCATTGCAGGCCATACTGGATGGCGAAATTATTGCAGGAAATGTCGTCGTGATCCGCTATGAAGGACCAAAAGGTGGTCCGGGTATGAGGGAGATGCTCAGCCCGACCGGTGCGATCATGGGGAAGGGACTGGGATCCGATGTGGCGCTCATTACGGATGGCAGGTTTTCAGGCGGAAGCCACGGTTTTGTGGTCGGACATGTATCGCCGGAGGCAGCTGTTGGTGGTCCGATTGCTCTTATCGAGGACGGCGACGCAATCGTAATCGATGCGCAAAACAAGCAGCTTAATGTCGATATTAGTGAATCTGAAATGAACACCAGGCGCAGCAAATGGTCACGACCGTTATCACCGGTTAAGACCGGTGCGCTGGCTAAATACCGTGCAATTGTGTCTTCCGCTTCTGAAGGAGCGGTTACGACGCCGCCGGTTTGGGATGAGTGAGTACTTGACCTTTTGGACAAGGTTCGGTCTACTTCGTGAATGCTTTTTTCTGTCACCCATGCAATGTGCCAACGCATCGATTCGATCGGTGTGAAAAAACACATAGAATATATGGCGCGCCAGAGGTGCGTGGGTGCGAATGGCGATCGTACCGACTAGTAATAAAGTCCGGACATTGTCAACAAACCCGTGAGGAGTATCCTGGCGGGTTTTTTTTTGCCGCTCTGATCTGATAAGGGCATTATTCGGACTGCTGGCAATAAGGAATTCTGATGAAGCTCTTCTGGACCCCTAAAACACGCTCTTCTCGTGCAGTTTGGCTGCTTGAAGAACTTGGTATTGACTACGACCTTGAGTCGGTTGACATACGAAGCGATGGTCGTGAGGACAGTGCGGAATTTCGTGCGGCCAGCCCAATGGGAAAGGTGCCTGCCCTGGTAGACGGTGAAGTTCAGATGGCGGAGTCAGCAGCAATTTGCCTGTATCTGGCGGATCGCTATGGTGCGGGTAACCTCGCGCCGGCAATTGACGATGCGGCGCGCGGATGGTTTCTCTACTGGTTAATGTTCACTCCTGCTGTCATCGAACCGGCAATGTCGGAAAAGTACAGCAAGACCGAGCCGCATCGTGGTCGCAATGGTTGGGGCGATTTTGACTCAATGATCGCGACGTTCGAATCCGGGCTTGAGGGAAAGACCTGGATACTCGGGGATAAGTTTACGGCGGCGGACGTGATGCTCGGGTCGAGCGTTGTGTTTCTGCGCATGTTTGGCATGCTCCCTGACTCACCATTACTGGAAGCGTACGCTGAACGATGTCTTGCCAGGCCGGCATACCAAAAAGCAATGTCGCTGGAAAGCTAGAAGAAGAATCGAATCGTAAGGGGAACTTTGAAATGACCAATTTTCGTTGGCACGCAAAGCTGATTGCTGTAACTACCAGCGCAGGACTTATGGTCGCGTGCGCAAGCACAGAACCAACACGCAGCGAGGCAACTACCGACTCGGGTCGCCCCCTGAGCAAGGGACTCAAAGCCTACGACGTGGAGCACTACACGCTGCGTAATGAGATTCTTATCGATACCAAGTCAATCGCGGGATCAGCGAGCATTCGTTTTCATACGGTGGAGCCGCTCTCGACACTTGAACTGGACTTTGACGGGTTGTTTTCGATCGACCGAATTGACGATGCCAGCGGCGAACTCGCGTACACCCGTGATGAAGCCAAGCTTTACATTGTAATGCCAGATGAGCTGGCAGCGAATACTTCGCACGAAGTGACGGTGCATTATCACGGTGTGCCAATTGAGGCAAAACGCGCACCCTGGGATGGCGGGTTTGTTTGGGATACCACGCCGTCCGGCAAACCGTGGATAGCGACGGCCATGCAAGGCGAAGGCTGTGATATTTGGTTTCCGTGTAAGGATCACCCTAGTGGTGAGCCGCAAAGCCTCGACCTCTTTTTCACTGTGCCGGCCGGACTGACTGCCGCCTCGAACGGTGTATTGGTAAATGTCGCTGAAGAAGCTGACGGCCGCAAGACCTTTCACTGGCACACCGGCGTGCAAACGAACACGTATGGTATAGCGCTCAATGTGGCGCCATACGTGCTCATTGAAAGCACTTTCACGTCGTCTAATGGAACCGAAGTGCCGTTACAGTTCTGGGCCATCGAAGACCACGAGGAGAAGGCCCGGGAGTTGTTTGACAGGGAATTCAAACAGGTTATTGATTTTTTCGAGCGGAAAGTAGGGCCGTATCCCTGGGGCCAGGAAAAGCTGGGCATTGCTGAAACACCGCATCTCGGTATGGAGCACCAGACGATTAATGCCTACGGCAATGAATTTGCGCGCGGCACTTATGGCTTCGACTGGTTATTTCACCACGAACTGGCGCACGAATGGTTCGGCAACGTAATGACGCATAAGATCGTCTCCGACATGTGGCTCCATGAAGGGTTCGGTGCATTCATGCAGCCGGAGTACACGCGTGAAGTATTGGGTGAGGCGGCATTCTATGCCAGCATGTATGGCACCTACCGGGGCATTAGCTCCTGCAATGCGATAGCACCTCGAGAGGAGTTCTCCGAGGATCAACTGTATTTTGATGACGAGGAAGGCAAAGGACCTGGAGGAGATATCTACTCCAAAGGTACCTGGTTGTTACATAGCCTGCGCAATATGATCGGTGAGGAGCCGTTTTGGCGAGCCGTACGACGTCTTGTGTACGACACAGTAAACCCCGAGCTGTTGAAGCCACCAATCGAAGCACGGTTTCGAACAACCGATGACTTTATGCGATTCGCGAGTGAAGAATCCGGGCAGGATCTCGCCTGGTTTTTCGAGGTCTATGCGAGGAGCGGACCGCTACCGGTGCTGGAAATGACGGACAGTGAGAACGGTTTACAACTCGAATGGAAAGCGCCAAACGATTTGCCATTTCCAATGCCTATCCCGGTGCGGGTTAATGGCGAATTGCAGACCGTCACATTCATTGATAACAAGGCGACACTGGCTAACGTTGCAAAAAGTGACGTACTGGTCGATCCATACATGCAGGTTCTGCGCAAACTCTCGGTAGTACCGACCTGCGAAGAGCGCCGGGCGGAAAGGGCGGCAAGCCCGCACTAACGGGGCGAGGATACGTGTCTATCTTCAAGCGTCGCGACGACCCTGGCCAGCTCTATGCCATGGCTGCGGAGAAGGACTAGCGTGTGATAGAGCAGGTCCGCCGCCTCGTTGATGACTTCGTCACGGTCACCTGCGACCGCAGCGAGCGCTAACTCTACACCTTCTTCGCCAACCTTTTGAGCGACGCGCTTCGGTCCTTGAGCGACAAGGTCGGATGTATAACTATCCTTTGACGGACTCTCCAGCCGGTTCGCGATTATGGATTCGAGTTGTTGCAGAAAACCGATATCTTTACTGCTCATTACGGGGCCCTCATAGCCTGACGTGCACATCGCTTGCGTCGAGAAAATGTTTTAGATCGCCAATATCAATTTCTGCGCTGTGAAACACGCTTGCTGCCAGTGCGCCATCGACATTTGCGATTTGGAAAACGTCCAGAAAATGATCCATATTTCCGGCGCCACCGGACGCGATTAACGGCACATGGCAATTTTGCCGAATTTGTTTCAGTTGCGTGCAGTCGTAGCCCTTGCGTACACCGTCCTGGTTCATGCAATTCAGCACTACCTCGCCGGCGCCGCGTTCCTGCGCTTCGCGAACCCAGTCTACGGTCGATCGGTGTGCCGCTGAGGTCTTCTCGGGATCGCCGGTATTTTGATAGACGCGATAATCACCGTGGTGGTCGCGACTATCAACGCCAAGTACCACGCATTGCGATCCGAACCGCCTTGCGAGGTTGGTGATCAGTTCCGGATCGGCGAGGGCGGGTGAATTGATTGATATTTTGTCAGCCCCTTTGTTTAGCACCTGCTCGGCATCGCTGATGCTGCGGATACCTCCCGCAACGCAAAAAGGAATATCAATGACGGCGGCGACGCGATCAACCCAGTCTCTGTCGACACTGCGTCCATCGGGGCTGGCGGTGATGTCGTAGAATACGAGTTCATCGGCACCCTCGGCGCAATAACGTCGCGACAATTCGATGATATCGCCGACAATTCTGTGATTGCGAAACTGGACACCTTTAACAACTTGCCCGTCACGCACATCAAGGCACGGGATTATCCGTTTTGCTGGAATGATCGCATCTCCGTACCGCTAATTGTTCCATCCAGTAGCGCTCGCCCGGTAATCGCTGCCGGGATGCCGAGTTGGCGAAGTTGCTCAAGGTCCCGGATATGCCGAACCCCGCCAGATGCCTGCAACTGCAGATCGGGGAATCGGGTAATGATGCCAGCATAAAGCTCAAAATTTGGCCCGGTCATCGCGCCGTCACGGCTGACGTCTGTGCACAGCACGTGCCGGAGACCGACGCTGCGGAAATCTTCGATGGACTCGTAGACCGAAGTATCAGTAGTACGCGTCCAGCCGTGTGTGGTTATCATCGGCACGCCATCTTCCTCAATCTTGACATCCAGGGCCAGGACGATGCTGTCGGCACCGAACGTGACCAGCCATGATTTGACGGCGTCCGGCTCTGTAATCGCGAGACTGCCAATAACGCAACGCGAAACACCCGCAGTCAACCAATCCTCGACGGTCTGCTTGTCGCGTATACCGCCTCCGACCTGAACTACGAGGGTTGAATCGGCAGCTATGGTCTGAATGATCGGACGGTTGTCCTGCGTACCCGAGCGTGCTCCGTCAAGGTCGACAAGATGCAGGTCGGTACTACCGAGCGCGGAGAATTGTCGAGCGATCGCCGCTGGGTCGTCACTGTATTCAGTCGTCCGGGCGAAGTCGCCCTGAAACAGGCGCACGCACTTGCCACCGTGCAGATCAATCGCCGGAATAACCTTCACGACGTTATTCCAATAAAATTACTGAGCAGTCGGGATCCGGATTCTGACGATCGTTCGGGATGAAATTGCGCCGCAATAAAATTCGAATGACTGACGATTGCCGAGAACGGTTCGGCATGCTCAGCGGTAGCGACTGTGTAATCAGACACGGGCAGGGCGTAGCTGTGCAGAAAGTAAAAATAAGTTCCATCGACCAACCTGTGCAGCACTTTGTGCGGGGCAGTTTGCCGAATCGGGCACCAACCCATATTCGGGACAGGGCAGGTCGTGTCTGCGGGGAGCTTGTTGACGGTACCGGGAATGATGCCCAGGCAGTCGACATCTTCCTCTTCCGAAGCATCCGCCAACAACTGCATCCCGAGGCATATACCAAGTACTGGTTGGGTCAGTCGCCGAATAACATCAATCAGGCCGTCATCACGTAACCGACTCATAGCGTCTCTTGCGGCGCCGACACCTGGCAGAATGACGCGCGCTGCTGACATGATGGTGGCCGGATCGGTTGTAACGCTCGCAGCAACATCCAGGCGCTTAAACGCATATAGCAATGACGCTATGTTCGCGCCACCGCTGTCGACAATTGCGATGTTGTTGGCAGCCATATCAGCTAAGAGTTCCCTTCGTTGATGGCATTTCGGCGCCATCGCGACGAATAGCCTGGCGCAGTACGCGTCCCACCGACTTGAAACATGCCTCGACCATGTGATGGGCGTTTTCTCCTTGCACTTCGATATGCAATGCCGCCCCAAGCGAGTCCGCCAATGTGCGGAAAAAGTGTTCGACCATCTCGGTGGCCATTTCGCCAACAAGTTCGCGCGGAAAGTCTGCAGCGAAGACAAAGCTGCCGCGCCCGGAGAGATCAATGGATACTTTGGCTTCACTCTCGTCCATTGGGAGCATAAAACCGTAGCGTCCTATTCCGCGCTTGTTGCCCAGTGCATCTCGGAGTGCGCTGCCGAGGCAAATCGCAGTGTCTTCGATTGTGTGGTGATCGTCGACGCCGAGGTCACCATTACAACTCAGATTCAGGCTAAAGCCGCCGTGTTTGGCGATCTGTTCGAGCATATGGTCATAAAAGCCGATGCCAGTGCTAATCGACACAGGATTTGCAACATCCAGGTTCACCGCTACACGGATACTGGTCTCGTTGGTACGGCGTTCGACCAGCGCTTGCCTTTCTCCGTGACACAACAAATTGACGATCGCCGGCCAGGTAAGCCCGTCTTGCTCAGCGGAGTCCAGCAGGAGTCCCTGCACACCGATTTTTTGTGCCAGCTGCATATCGGTTTCTCGATCGCCTATTACCGCGGATTTCTGCAGGTCAATATCGGTTTCAGCAAGGAATCGGGTCAACAGACCGGCGCGGGGTTTGCGGCACTCGCAGCCTTCCTCGGGAAGATGCGGACAGATGAAAGATGCGTCGAAGCCTATTCCTTGCGAGTCAAACAGTGCCAACATGTGGTCCTGGCAAATTTGGTAATCCGCTTCCGGGAACGAAGCCGTGCCGAGACCGTCCTGATTGCTGACGATAACCAGGCGGAATCCATTTTGAGAAAGTTCGAGCAGTGCCGGGATGACGTCTTTGACAAGACGCAGTTTGCTCAGATCGTCTACCTGGAAATCATCTGGCTCCTCGATAAGCGTACCGTCACGATCGATAAACAAAACACTATCGGCCATTTCTATCTCCGGCCAGCTTGGAGAAAGTCTGTAGCAGCCGATTGTTCTCGGCGTGCGTTCCAACTGTTACACGCACGCAATCGGACAGATCGCCTCCGAAGTAACGCAACAGGACTTTGTCGTCACTGCTCTGAGCCATCAATGAACTGGCATCCTCGACCTGTATCAAAAAGAAGTTACCTGCGCTGGGCCAGATTCGCTGCACAAATGGAAATTCCCCAAGCGCGAGTGTCAATCGCTTGCGTTCAGACACAATCTGTTCCAGCCAGTGTTCCGCCTCACTCAGATTTTCGGTCTGCATCGCGTTTTCCACACACTCGACCACCGGTGTCGCGAGAGCGTAGGGTGCCTGGACTGCGTTAATCATGTCTATAACAGAAGCAGGGCCAATGACGGAGCCACAGCGAGCGCCCGCAAAAGCCAGCGCTTTTGACAAAGTACGAAGGACGATCAGGTTGTCATAGCGCTCCAGTAACTCAATTGCGGATGGGCCACCTGCGAATTCTATGTACGCCTCATCAACAACAATCGCTGACCGACTGCCACGTTTCTCAAGCAGCTCAAGCAGCGACTCGCGTGGCAAGAGATTGCCTGTTGGGTTGTTTGGGGAGCAAACGAATATGAGTCGCGTCGACTCGTTGCAGCATTCAAGCAGCGCATCAACATCAATTGCAAAGTCATTATCGCGAGACGTCACATATTCCCGTACCTCCGCACCTTGCACAGTTGCGTAGTGCTTGTACATCGAGAATGTCGGTGAGGTTATGAGCAGGTTGTCGAGCCCGGCTCGGCAAAAAACACGAATCAGCAAATCGATCGCTTCGCTCGTTCCACGCGTTACCGAAAGGTTTGCTCCAGCGCAACCATAACGAGCAGCCAAAGCATTGCGAAGTTGGGCCGGGCGGATCTCCGGATAACGATTGAGAGGGCGGCGGAACCGGTCACTGCTGCTCGTCCATGGTGCCTCGTTGGCGTTCAGTCGAACGGTGTCGTCAACCTGGATCGCTGCCTCATACGGTTTGAGTGCTTGTATCTCGGGTCTTGCCAACTTATCGATACTCATGTGCTTGCTCCCAGACGACGTGTCACGGCGGCGGCGTGTGCATCAAGGCCCTCGAGCTCAGCCAGGGTGACAACTGTATCGCCCAGTTCCTTCAGGCCATCCCTGGTTAGCTCCTGAACTGTCATTTGTCGCATGAACTGATCAACGCCGAGTCCACTGAAGCTGTTTGCAGCACCGTAAGTCGGCAACACGTGATTCGTGCCGCTGCAGTAATCCCCAACGGACTCCGGCGACCATGGCCCAACAAACACGGAGCCCGCATTTCGAATACTCGAGAGAGCCTGTCTGGCATTGGCGAACTGCAAAATCAGATGCTCCGGCGCATAATTGTTGCTTATCTCGATCGCCGTCCCGATGTCACGAACGAGCAGAATCAGCGAATTTTGCAGCGCTTCTCGTGCAATAGCGCTGCGAGATAGCAGCACTAATTGTCGCTCGATCTCGGCCTGGACCTCTTGAGCAAGCTGCTGACTAGGCGTCAACAGAACAACCTGCGAGTCAACACCGTGTTCCGCCTGTGACAGCAGGTCCGCCGCGACAAATTCTGCCGAGGCATTTTTGTCAGCAATAACCAGCACTTCGGAAGGCCCGGCGGGCATATCGATGGCCGCGGCGCCCGGGTCCGAACTGACCTGCGTTTTTGCACTGGTGACCCAAGCATTACCAGGACCAAACAGCTTGCAGACCTTTGGTATCGTTTCAGTACCGTAGGCCATTGCCGCAATCGCCTGAGCACCGCCCACTTTGTAGATGTCAGCAACTCCGGAACGCGACGCGGCAACGACAACAGCAGGATCTGCCGTTCCGTCAGGTCGGGGTGGAGTGCACATGATCCGCGTCGGGCAACCGGCGATGGCAGCCGGCACGCCGAGCATGATCGCGGCAGACGGCAACGGAGCGGTCCCGGCGGGCACATAGAGCCCGACGGAATCGAGGGCATGGCTGACCCGTTTGCAGCTCACGCCAGGCATCGTTTCGACCTCGATCTCAACCGGAAGCTGCGGTTCATGAAAGCGACGAACGTTCGCAATAGCCTGGTCAATGGCGGCGAGCTGGCGTGGCTTCAGCTCCCGTGTGGCGGCCGCCAACTCGCTCTCGCTTACCTTGAAAGAGCTCAATTGGGCGCCGTCAAACTTACTTGTCATGGCACGAACTGCCGCGTCTCCGCCGCTGCGCACCGACCGTATGATCTCGGCAGCGGTAAGGCGGATCGACTCGTCGTCACGCGTAGCAGGCCGCGACAGCGATGCAGATCGTGCTGCAACGTTCAGCTCATCCCAGGATTCGATTCGCATACAGAGACCTCAGGCCAGCATCTTTTCGACCGGCAGAACGAGCAGGGAGCTCGCGCCAGCAGCCTTGAGGTTCTCGAGCGTTTCCCAAAACACGTTTTCCCGGCAAACCGCGTGGATCGCAACCTTATCGTCGGAGCCGTCAAGCGGCATGACTGTCGGCGATTCTGAACCCGGAAGGAGGTCTCTAATCTCCGCAAGTGCAGCTCGAGGCGCGTGCAGCATGATGTATTTGCTTTCATGAACCTGCAGAACCCCATCCAGGCGTTGCAGGATGCGGTCGACGAGAGCCTGCTTGTCGGGAGAGAGTTCGGCAAGTGTCTGGATAATGACAGCCTCGCTTTCAAGCACTACTTCGATTTCCTCGAGGCCGTTCGCTGTCAGGGTGGAGCCTGTGGACACCAGGTCACAGATGTAGTCGGCGTGTCCCAGTTTCGGCGCGATTTCGACGGCACCCGACAAATAGACGATGTCTGCCGAGATGTTGTGAGTCCTCAGGTAGTTTGTTAGGAGACCGACGTAACTCGTTGCTATTCGTACGTTATTTAAGGATTCTAGACCCTTATAGTCGCCGCCTTCCGGACCTGCTATCGATAGCCTGCAATGCCCGAAATCCAGCTCAAAAACCTGTTTGAAAAGGCCGTCACGGCCATCGTTGCGCAGTGACTGCCGCTTATCCTCGACGATATTCAGCCCAACAATGCCAAGATCGCACACGTCGTCGCTGACCAGGCCCGGAATGTCGTCGTCACGAACGAGCAGCAGGTCGACGGGCATATTTTCGCCGTAGCAAAACAGCTGATCCTTGCTCTGCCTGAATTTCAGGCCGCAACGCTCAAGCAGATCGAGAGAGTGATCGGTCAAACGACCAGTCTTTTGCACCGCAATCTTAATGCGCTGCTCCGGGTTATCCATCGTGTAATCCTTAGTGAGACGTAGGGGTGTCGGAAGAGCTCGTGCGGTCTATCGCAGTTCGATAGCCACCAAATCCGTCGGCCAGGAATCGTGCGACTCGGCCTATGGTTGTTACGGACACGCCGGTGATATCGTGAATTCGGCGATAAGTTAAGCCTTGTTCCAGTAATTCAACGACTTGCCATCGATCCACCAAAGCCTGAAGCTCCGCTGGCGTACACAGATCCCGGAAGAAATCGCGGCATTCTGCAACTGACCTGAGGCTGATTATTGCTCGAAAGAGGGCATTCTCGGCCTGTGTTTGCTGGCTGTCAGTGTCCTGTCTATTGGGTTTCATTTTTGTACTCGTGTATTAACGCATTAGTACGCTAATACATTATTACGGGCAGCGCAATAGCTGGCCGCAAATAACCGCTGTTGGTGCTGCAGGCCGCGCAGCTATTGGTTTCTCTTGATACTAAAAACTTTAATAATCGCCTTGACGCGGCACTTATCTGCCCCATACACTGCGGTGAACTCATCGAGACCGGCTGAGGGATAGGCCCAGTGAAGCCGGGGCAACCATCAGGACTAACCATCCTGAAAAGGTGCCAACTCCTACGGTGGGTCGCCAGCCAGGGCGACGCAACCGATAGATGAGAGTCGTAGCAACAGGCTGTTTCGGACATTGAGGCAGCGGAAGGGCACGATTCCCTCCCTTACGGGCTCCGTAGGGTTCCGATGAGCAGTATGTACATTGGAACTGTTGATGGAGACCCGAAATGACATCCAAAGCAAATACGGCAACACTCGCTGTGCGCGCGGCTATAGAGTCAGACACGCAGCACGGTGCCGTCGTACCGCCATTACACCTGTCCTCGAATTTTGCGTTTGCCGGGTTCAACGAGAAACGTAAGTACGACTACACGCGCTCCGGCAACCCTACCCGGGATGCATTGGCCGATGCGCTTGCCACGCTCGAAGGTGGAGCAGGCGCCGTGGTGACCTCATCGGGTATGGCCGCTTTGACCTTGCTTTGCCAGCTCTTGAAGCCTGGCGATACGCTGATTGCACCGCATGACTGCTACGGCGGTACTTATCGTCTGTTTGAAAACCTGTCGGCAAAGGGGCATTTCGAGGTGTTGTTCGTCGATCAAACGGACGATGCGGCACTGGACGACGCATTCAAGAGCAATCCGGCCCTGGTACTTACGGAAACGCCATCGAATCCGTTGTTGCGAATTGTCGATATTGCCGCGATTGCAGAACGCACGCAGGCTTGCGGAGCGTTGTTCGCAGTGGATAACACATTTCTGTCACCAGCATTGCAACAGCCGATATCTCTTGGCGCGGATCTGGTCGTTCACTCGACAACGAAGTACATCAACGGGCACAGCGATGTTGTTGGCGGCACGGTGGTAGCGGCAACCGACGAACTCGCTGAGAAGCTCGGCTGGTGGGCCAATTGTCTCGGTATTACGGGAGCCCCATTTGACAGCTTTCTGACCTTGCGGGGCATTCGTACCTTGCATCCGAGAATTCGCCAACACGAGGAAAGTGCAACGACATTGGCCAATGTGCTGGTCGAACACGATGCAGTAAATCGCGTGTATTACCCAGGCCTTGAATCACACCCTGGCCATGATATCGCGGCACGGCAACAGAACGGATTTGGCGGCATGGTCAGCTTTGAAATTGACGGCGGTGAGGCTGCAATCCGCGCATTCATCAACAGCCTGCAGTTCTTCTCGCTGGCGGAGTCGCTGGGCGGAGTGGAAAGCCTGGTTTGTCACCCACCGTCGATGACCCATGCACCGGTGAGCGAAGAGGCGTTGGCCGCAGCCGGCATCGGTCAAAACCTGATTCGACTCTCCGTGGGCCTGGAAAGCACTGAAGATCTCGTCGCCGATCTTCTCGAGGCGCTCGATGCCGCGAGTCAGGCCGTTGCTCTGAAACCGGTAGCCGTGGCGTGAGGGCGGACTGACATTATGAGTTTACCGACTTACCTCAGTGCACAGATATCGGATGAAACCGAAACGCTCATGGTCAGCGGCCTGGTTCTCGAAAGCGGGCAGCGCCTCAGTGACGTAAAGATTGCGTACCGTACGTGGGGAGATATAGCGAACGCGAAGGATCATGCGATCCTGATTTGCCATGCGCTGACCGGGTCGGCCGATGTCGACGCGTGGTGGCCCAATATCATCGGGGCGGGCAAGGCCTTTGACCCGGCGCACGACTTTATTGTGTGCGCAAATATTCTGGGCAGCTGCTACGGCACAACCGGACCTGCCACCCTGAAGCCCGGTGAGCAACACCGCTACAGGGCGGATTTTCCGGATGTTTCAGTGCGGGACATGGTCAACCTGGAGCGCGTCTTGCTCGATGAGTTGGGGGTGGATCGGCTGGAAGTTGTGACCGGGCCCTCTCTCGGCGGAATGCAGGCACTGGAATGGGCCGCGATGTATCCGGAGCGTGTTGGCAGCGTAATTCCGATCGGGGTCGGTGGACAACATTCTGCCTGGTGTATCGGGGTCAGCGAGGCCCAGCGCATGGCCATTCAGGCCGATCCAAACTGGAACGGGGGCTATTACAGTGAAGATTCACCGCCCGAAGCAGGCCTTGCCGCAGCCCGAATGATGGCCGTTTGTACGTATCGCAGCTGGCAGAGCTTCGATGAACGTTTTGGCCGCAGCAAGCGTGCTGACGAGCTGTATGAGGTGCAGTCCTACCTGCGCCACCAGGGGCAAAAGATTAACGATCGTTTCGATGCCAATACTTACGTCACGTTAACGCATGCCATGCACACGCATGATCTGGGCAGGGGGCGCGGCGAGTACCGGGACGTATTGGCAAATATTTGGCAACCGGCGCTGGTGGTGTCGGTGAGTACCGATACGTTGTATCCGCCTCACGAGCAGCAAGCGCTTGCCGACTTGTTACCAAATGCGCACTACGTGCTGCTTGAGTCAGCACATGGACACGACGGCTTCCTGATAGAAACCGAAGAACTTGGTCAGATGATCGTGCATTTCCGCACATCGAGCCGTGCGGCAGGGACGCTTCAGGCCGTCAACTAATCTCGTTAATAATCAGGTCGGTCATCCCGCTCGTGGTGATGCTCGACTCATCGGCTGCAACAAGATCGGCCGTTCTGGCGCCGCTCGCTATAGCCCTGGTGATTGCCGTCTCGACGGCGCTGGCCTCATCGTTAAGTCCGAGACTGTATCGCAGCAGCATAGCGGCGCTGGCAATCGAGCCGCAGGGATTTGCAATGTCGCGGCCGGCGATGTCGGGCGCAGAACCATGTATCGGTTCGTAGAGCCCGCGAGAACCTGCACCGATAGACGCCGAAGGCAGCATGCCCAGAGAACCGACCAACATGGAGGCCTCATCGGTCAGTATGTCGCCGAACATGTTTTCGGTGACGATTACATCGAAATCCCGGGGGCGCTTCAGCAAATGCATGGCAGCTGCATCGACGAGCAGAGTCTCCAACTCAAGTTCCGGGAACTCATCTCGAATCAGACGATCTGTTACGTCGCGCCACAACCTGGACGTTTCAAGCACATTGGCCTTGTCGACCGAGCACAGTTTACCCCGTCGCGCACTGGCCAATTGGGCCGCTACTCGCACTATGCGTTCGACTTCGTGCGTGTGGTATGTGCACAAATCACTCGCCGATGTTTCGCTGCGAGTTTTTTCGCCAAAATAGATTCCGCCCGTCAGTTCACGCACGACAATCATATCGACGCCGGTCAACAGTTCGGCCCTGAGCGGGGATGCAGGGATCAGATCGTCGATAACAGACACCGGCCGCAGATTAGCGAACAGGCCAAGCACGGAGCGAATCTTGAGTAACCCCTGTTCCGGCCGGACTGCCGCATTCGGATCAGACCACTTTGGCCCACCGACGGCGCCCAGCAAGACAGCGTCGCTACGCTGGCAGCTTGCCACGGTCGCATCGGGCAGAGGATCGCCGCATACGTCGATTGCCGCACCGCCAATGAGTTCGACCTTGTACTCAAACGAATGCCCATAACGCTGCGCAACTTCTTTCAGTACTCGATGTGCAGCGGAGGTGACCTCAGGGCCTATGCCGTCGCCCGGCAGTAATGTGATCAGGGCTTCCATTGTCGTGCTTCCTCGAATGAAGAGATACGGGTCTCGTGTTGCAACAGGTAACCCAGCTGGTCGAGACCCTCGGTGAGGCAGTGGCGCGCAAAACCATCAATAGGAAATTCAATCGTCTTACCGTCCGGCAGCGCCAACGTCGCCTGTGTGACATCTATGTCCAGGCTTATTCCAGGGTTCTGCATCAGGTACTGCAGCGTGTCCGCGTCGACAACGACAGGGAGAAGCCCATTCTTCAACGAGTTGTTGCGAAAAATATCTGCGATTTCGGTGCTGATGACGGCCTTGAAACCGTAATCGAGCAGCGCCCACGGCGCGTGCTCGCGCGAGGAGCCGCAACCAAGATTATTGCCGGCAACCAGGATGCCGCAACCGTCCGCGGCAGGTTGATTCAGCGCAAAATCCGGATCTGCGTTGCCATTGGCATCAAAGCGCAGATCGTGGAAAAGGAATTGCCCAAGACCCTCGCGTGACGTCGTGGTCAGAAACCGCGCTGGTATCAACTGGTCGGTATCGATGTCCGTTGTTGGCAAGACCACGGTGCGTGACTGTATGCGTGTTACGGGCTTCATCATCTATTATTCACCCTGAGAAATGAATGGTCGCGGATCAGCAACCCGTCCAGCCAGCGCCGAGGCCGCCGCAGTCATCGGGCTGGCAAGTATCGTTCGGGCACCAATGCCTTGTCGCCCTTCGAAGTTGCGATTGCTCGTGCTGACACTTAACTGGCCTGAATTTACGGTATCGCCGTTCATACCAAGGCACATCGAGCAGCCGGATTCACGCCACTCGGCTCCTGCAGCGGTAAACACGCGATCCAGTCCAATCGCTTCCGCGTCTTTCTTTATCTGCTGGGAACCTGGCACGACAAGCATTCGAACCCCTGCAGCGATCTTTTTGCCTTTCACTACAGCGGCCGCCTGTTGCAAATCTGAGAGCCGCGAATTCGTGCAACTGCCGACGAAGACAACGTCTACCTCAGTGTTGGTGAGTGGCTTGCCAGCAGATATCTGCATGTAGTCGAGCGCTTTTCTAAAGCTCGGGTCGCCGCCGCCGTCGGGAACCGGGTCATTGACGCCGATCACCATGCCAGGATTCGTGCCAAACGTGACCATTGGCTGCAATTTGTCCGCAGCAATCGATACAGATTTGTCGAAGACAGCGTCAGCATCGCTTTTCAGCGTGCGCCAGTGGGCGACTGCTCGTTCCCAGTCTGTTCCCTGCGGCACGCGGGGCCGGCCGGCGAGGTATTCAAATGTATGGTCGTCAGGCGCGATCATGCCTGCTCGTGCACCGGCCTCTATCGACATGTTGCAGACAGTCATTCTCGAATCCATGTCCATTGCTGAAATGGCGCTGCCGCGGTACTCGATAACATGACCCGTGCCTCCATCTACGCCGATCTGGCCGATGATGGCAAGAATCAGGTCTTTCGAGCTGACGCCAGTCGGCAGGTCTCCGTCTATGTTCAGTGCCAGTGTTCGGGCTTTGCGCTGCAGTAAACACTGCGTGGCCAGTACATGGCCAACCTCTGTCGTGCCGATGCCGAAGGCGAGGGCGCCGAACGCTCCGTGCGTACTTGTATGGCTGTCACCGCAGACAATCGTCTTGCCTGGCTGCGTGGCGCCTTGCTCCGGACCTATGACATGGACTATGCCGCGCTGATCGCTGTCGAAGCCAAGCAGTTCCAGGCCGAAAGCATCACAGTTTTCCTGCATGCGTCTGACCTGCCTGGCAGCGTTCTCACCGACGACAACAGCCATATCCTTGAAGCTTGTAACTGGCGTGGTCGGCGTTGAGTGATCCATTGTCGCGAGGGTCAGGTCCGGGCGCCTTACATGCAAGCCCTTTTCACGCAGGACGTTGAAGGCCTGTGGCGTTGTGACCTCGTGAATAAGGTGCAGGTCGATGTAGAGAATGGCTGGTGTATCTGCAGTCTCTGCAACGACGACATGTTCGTTCCAGACTTTTTCAAACAGTGTCTGTGCAGATGCCACTAAATTGTCGCCCGTTCTGCATCTGCTGACGAGTCGGTGTCGCTGCCACGATCCTTACGCCGCAGAATGCGATTGATACATTCAAGACAGGCTCGACTTCCGGCTTCGACGATATCGACGCTGGTACCGTTACCCCGGTAATTGCTGCCATCGTGCTCAACCGTCACCGTGACTTCGCCCAGCGCATCCTCGCCGCGGGAAGCGCTGTGAAGTTCAAAATTCCGGAGCGTCAAATCAACGCCGGTTACCTGCTCTAGCGCCTGAAAAGCAGCGGCGATTGGGCCATCGCCTTCAGCCGACGCCGAGGCCACTTCTGCATTCTCACCAAGGAGGGTGACGGCCGCCCTGGCAGGCTGGTCGGTGCTGGTCTGCACTTCGAGGGACTGCAGAACCCATGGCCCGACAGACGCGTTGTCGACGTTCATTATTATGGCTTCGATATCGCCGTCATAAAGGTCTTTCTTTTTGTCGGCCAGTTTCTTGAATTCCTGGAATGCCCGGTTGGTTTCAAATTCATCAAGCTCAAAGCCCAACTCCTGCACGCGATCCCGAAACGCGTGCCGACCGCTGTGCTTGCCGAGTACCAGGCTGGAACTGCTAAGGCCGACATCTTCCGGGCGCATGATTTCGTAGGTCGAGCTGTGCTGGAGCATGCCGTGCTGGTGAATTCCGGCCTCATGGGCGAACGCGTTCTCACCGACAATCGCTTTGTTGCGTGGCGGATGCATGCCGGTAATGCTGGAGACCAGTCGTGATGTCGGATATAGCCGTGTTGTATCAATGCCGGTCTCAAGCTCGAAAAATTCAGCGCGCGTCTTGATCGCCATAACGACTTCTTCAAGACTGCAATTGCCAGCCCGTTCGCCAATGCCGTTTATTGTGCATTCGATTTGACGAGCCCCGGCCTGTACGGCGGCCAGGCTGTTTGCCACGGCCATGCCCAGGTCATTGTGACAGTGCACACTCAGCGTAATGTCGTCGATGCCAGGAACGTGAGACACGAGGTAGCCAAACAGCTTGTCAAATTCCGCCGGCACCGTATAGCCGACCGTGTCCGGAATGTTGACCGTCGTTGCACCGGCCTCGATCGCTGCGGTTACGACCTCCGCGAGGTAGGACAGCTCTGTTCTCGACGCATCTTCGGGCGAGAACTCCACATCGTCGCAAAGCTCGCGCGCCATCTTTATGGCGCCTACGGCGCTGTTGATGATCTCCTGCTTCGCCATTTTCAACTTGTGATCCCGATGGATTTTGCTTGTGGCAACAAAAACATGGATCCGGTGTCGATCCGCGCCTTTGACCGCTGCGTGCACTTTCTCGATATCTCCCGCATTGCAGCGAGCCAATCCACAGATGATCGGGCCGAAATTCGCATCGGCTATTGCTTTGACAGATTCGAAGTCGCCTGGTGAGGCCGCTGGGAAACCGGCCTCGATGACGTCTACATTCAGTTCCGATAGCGCCTTCGCAACCCTGAGCTTCTCCCTAAGTGTCATGCTGCAGCCGGGAGCCTGTTCGCCATCACGCAGTGTCGTGTCAAAAATTCGGATCTGTCTGTCTGAAGCGTTATCGGTCATTTGTCCTGCCTCCCGCTCGGCCAATTTTGAATCTGCCGTCTGCTATTCCTGCAACCAGTCCATACGGCTGCGCAAGTCTGCACCTACTTTTTCTATGGGATGCTCAAGATCGGCATTCATCTTACTCTTAAACTGCGGCATTCCCGCTTCGCTCTCGGCGATCCAGTTGCGCGCGAAGGTACCATCCTGAATATCTGTAAGTACCGCCTTCATCGCATCACGCGAGGTTTGATTAACGACGCGCGGACCGCTGATCAGATCGCCCCAAGCAGCCGTATCACTTATGAATTTGTGCATTTTCCGCAAACCGCCTTCATGCAGAAGGTCGACTATAAGTTTGAGTTCATGCATGACTTCGTAATAGGCGACCTCCGGTTGGTAGCCCGCTTCGACAAGCGTCTCGAATCCGGCAACGATCAGCTCGGTTGTGCCGCCACATAAGACGGCCTGCTCACCGAACAGATCTGTTTCGGTCTCTTCCGCGAAGGTTGTTTCAATGACGCCGGCTCTCGCACCACCAATCCCCGCTGAATAGGCGAGGGCGAGTTGCAGTGCATTGCCGCTCGAGTCCTGGTGGACGGCGACAAGGCAAGGTACGCCGTGGCCTTCCTCATACTGACGGCGAACCAGCCCACCCGGGCCTTTCGGCGCAATCAACACGGTATCCAGATCTTTGCGAGGCTCGACCTGCTTGAAATGCACCGCAAAGCCATGCGCAAACAACAGCGCGGCGCCCACATCTATATCATCGATAACGCTGAGGTAGAGGCTCTTCTGAACCATATCTGGAGTCAGGAAGGCAACGATCGTTGCTCCCTTTACAGCGTCGTTTGGCGTTTTTACGGTTAATCCGTCTGCCTCAGCCGCTGCCCAACTTGCGCCACCAGGGCGCAACCCGACAACGACGTTGAACCCGCTGTCCTTCAGATTAAGCGCATGGGCGCGTCCCTGGCTGCCATAACCCAATATAGTGACCTGCCTGTCACTAAGGCAGGAGGTATCGACATCTGCTTGCGAGTACATTTGCATGGTTCTGTTTCCTCGGTGTTTTGCCTGTTTCGAATACTTGAATGAGTCGTTCTAAGCGAGTGAATCAAAAAAAACCCCGCACTCCATATGGGATGCGGGGTTTGCGATTTGCTGTGCCTGGATACGCGCTACCCGCCCTGTCTCCTAAGAAGAAGCAGTGACGATGTAATAAGCGCGAGGCCCATGACGGCGGCCTGATCCAATAATTTTTTGCACGTTGCAGTCATAGCGCCGAATCATGTTGCAAGCTGCGTACTATGTCAACACGTGGAAAATCAGTTGCTTGTGTTACTAAAACGGTTCGCCTCAAGCGCGAAAAGTATCTTTTTGGACACCGGCATCTTATGTTGCTGTTGGGCTGGTGATCTGCAAACCATATGTTATTCTTGGCGTCAGGTACCAGGGGGCCTGAGCAAATTAATCGAATAACAGGCGGGGAAGCCGAGCGGGACAGCTCGGGCAGCCTAAGATAATTTAGTAGAGAGTTGACGGGTCCAAGAAAAACAATTTCATCGCCGCGGCGAAGGTGGAGAGGGTCGTGTGCGTTTGCAGGGTCGCAATCGCGAATTCTGCAGTTCTTTATGTGCAGGTATTTTTTGAATACATTGCATCTCTCGCCAATTAAACTGAATTTTAACAAGTTGAAGTAACTCGACCTTTAAGGAGCGTTCATGAAACGGTGCATAAGCAGCAGTCGGCGCATCTCCGTAGCACTTTTTGCAACAACGGTTATTGCGGCATCCGGCAGCGTCTTCGCCCAGTCTGTGGATCAAATTTTGCAGGCTGAAGATCGTCGGTTGAATCTGGCTCAGCAATCGCAGGAGCGAATCAACAATATTGTTGAGGGCACGCGTTCGCTGGAAGATGATTACCGGTCTATCAATAAAGAGATTGATGGCCTGAAGGTCTATAACCGCCTTATGGTGGCACAGACAAACGGTCAGGCAGCTGTCCTCGAGGACATCGCCTTATCAATGGATCAGGTAGACGTAATCAATCGGCAGATTTTCCCGCTGATGGAGCGCATGATTGACGGCCTGGAGCAGTCGGTTGCGTTGGACGTTCCATTCCTTATGGAAGAGCGTACAGAACGCATCAATACACTCAAAGATACGATGGAACGCTCTGACGTAAGTGTTGCGGAGAAATTCCGCAAGGTTATGGAGGCGTATCAAATCGAGAATGAGTACGGCACGTCGTCGGAAACCTATACGCAGTCAATAACAAAGGATGGCGTAACTCGCAGTTACAACATGCTTCGCGTAGGTCGCATTGGACTGTACTACCAGTCTGATGACGCAAAAATTACGGGGCGCTGGGACAACACGATTCGCGACTGGGTCGAGGATGACTCTGCGCGGACCGAAATTCGTAAGGGCATCCGTATTGCCAAGCAGTTGATCGCACCTGAGCTTATTGTTATCCCGGTATCAGCACCGACGGAGGCCGAATAAATGAAACGCCTATCACTCATTTTGGCCCTTGGGCTCCTTAGCGTTGGTTTCGGCGTCGCAAATGCACAAAATCAAGAGCAAGAAGCGGCGAGCATGTCAGAACTCCTGGATCTCATTGAAAGAGGTCAGGCACGCGACTCCCAGGAAGCACGCCAACGCGAAAGCGCGTTCACGCAGCAGCGCAACCAGCAACAGACACTCTTAAACCAGGCACGTGCCGAACGCACGCGTCAGGAAAATGAGAGCGCCAGGCTGGAGCAGCTGTTTGAGAACAACAACACGAAAATCGTCGCAGCACGAGCAGCACTGGACGAGCGTCTCGGTGCATTAAAAGAGTTGTTTGGTGTACTGCAAACGGTATCGGGCGACACGCAAGGCCGATTCAACGCGTCGTTGACCAATCTGCAATATCCCGATCGAGAAGGGTTCCTGGTTGAGCTTGGCAGCAAGATGGCCAGCGCCACTGAGCTCGCACAGATCGAAGATATCGAGCGCCTGTGGTACGAACTGCAGCGAGAGATTTACGAGTCAGGCAAGGTGGTTCGATTTAATCACCAGGTAACCACGGCAGCAGGCGAGCAAATTGACGCCGAAGTTGTCCGTGTTGGTGCATTCAACCTTATTTCGGATGCCGGATACCTTGAGTACAAGGAAGACGGATCAGTTGTTGAGCTGCCTCGCCAGCCTGAATCGAGATTCGCAGGTTCCGCGTCCGATCTGTTTAACGCAGATTCGGGAGCGGTTGGCTTCGGTGTGGACGGAACGCGTGGCGGCATTCTTGCGCTACTCGTTGAAACACCTACGATCATGGAGAAGGTTGATCAGGGCGGTATCGTTGGTTACTGCATTATCGCTCTCGGTATGTTCGGTCTGTTGATTGCTATCTGGCGCTGGCTCGGCCTGTCTTCTGACAGCCGCAAAGTGTCGGCGCAGCTCAAGAAAGATACGGCCGGCACCGACAATCCGCTCGGACGTGTTTTGGCTGCCTACGAAAGCAACAAAGCCGCCGATACAGAGACGATCGAACTCAAGCTCAGCGAGGCTGCGCTTAAGGAAATGCCGGGCCTGACCAAAGGCCTGCTGTTCATCAAAGTGATTTCGGTTGTTGCGCCATTGATGGGTCTGCTCGGTACTGTTACCGGCATGATCAAGACCTTCCAGGTGATCACGCTTTACGGCGCTGGTGATCCGAAGATGATGGCCGGTGGTATTTCGCAAGCGCTCGTTACAACTGTACTCGGTCTGGTAGTTGCGATTCCGATGGTTCTGCTCCACACCGTAGTAAGTGGCCAGAGTCGGAAGATCGTCAACATCATTCAATCGCAGAGTGCCGGGCTTATTGCTCAACACTCCGAGCGCAACGGTTAGAGCCGAGAGGAGAAGCCATGCTTTGGCTGATTGATGCTTTTGAATCCATTCGGGATTTCATGAACCTCGGTGGCCCGGTATTGCGTCTGATCGCGATTACGATCTTCCTCATGTGGGTTCTCATTGTGGAGCGGATAGTGTTCTTCCGCACCACGATGAAAACCCTGACTCGTGACATTCACGATTCATGGGAATCACGGCAGGAGCGGCGTTCCTGGAACGCTCAGCAAATCCGTGAGTTGATGATCTCGCGATTCAGTGAGTCGACCGGCAAGGGTATTGCGATGATTCAAACCCTTGTTGCTCTCTGCCCGTTACTTGGCTTGCTTGGTACCGTCACCGGGATGATCAGTGTGTTCCAGGTAATGGCGGTATCAGGCTCCGGCAATATCCGCGCAATGGCTGCGGGTGTTTCGCAGGCAACGGTGCCAACAATGGCGGGAATGGTTGGGGCACTATCAGGCGTGCTACTTGTCACAATACTTAGCCGCCGAGCGGCCCACGAAGTGCAGTTCCTTGAGGACTCACTGACGATGGACCACTAAGGAGCAGATATGCGTGATCACCACCTACTAGAAGCGCAGGAAGAGGAAGAGAACGAGATCAACCTCACGCCGATGCTTGATGTCGTTTTCATCATGCTTATCTTTTTCATCGTAACCGCTTCCTTTATCAAGGAAGCGGGTCTCGATGTTAATCGTCCTGATGCTCCGGTGACTCAATCGGAACCGGAGGATTCAAATATTCTGGTTATGATAACGGCGAATGATGAAATCTGGATTGACCGGCGACTGATCGACCCTCGTGCCGTAAGGGCAAATATCGAGCGTCTGCACGCCGAGAATCCGGAAGGATCGGTCGTTATTCAGCCCAAACGCAAGTCGACCAACAAGGCCCTCGTGACCGTAATGGACGCGGCGCGGCAGGCCGGCGTGTATAACATTTCCCTTGCGGATGATCGGGGTTGAGCGAGGTATAGACCTCAACCTAAGCGTATGATCAACACAGGACGAACTAAATGAAAAAGAACAGAGGCGCATTTCGTGCCGAAGAGGAAGACAATGAAATTAACCTCACGCCGATGTTGGACGTTGTCTTTATCATGCTCATCTTCTTCATCGTAACTGCATCGTTTATCAAAGAGGCCGGCATCGACGTCTCCCGGCCGGAAGCTGCGACCGCAGATAAGCAGGAAGACGCCGCTATTCTCATTGCCATTAGTGCGAATGATGAAATATGGATCGATCGTCGTGAGACAGATCCACGCGCTCTAAGAACCGCCATCGAACGGTTACACTCCGAGAACCCGAAGGGATCGATCGTTATCCAGGCCGACGAGGCATCGACGAATGAGGTGTTGGTGATAGTTATGGAGGCAGCAAAACAAGTGGGTGTGGTAAACGTGGCGATTGCAACCGATGCCCCCTAAGAACGTTTCAGAGCGACCTGCGTCGCCGAGGAGAACCAAACTATGATAGGCCGTTATGCGTTTTCTGTCGTAATTGGCGTAGTAGTCACACTCAGCCTGTTATTTGTCATGCAATTGCTTATTGCGTCAGGCAAGACAGCGCTGACAAAACCCAGGGACAGAACAAAACTGGAATTCGTACGAGTCAAGCGTAACGAGGCTATCAACACTGCCGATTTCACGCCTGAAAAACCGCCTAAACCGCCTGAGACCCCTCCCGAGACACCACCTCAGGATATGGACAATATGGATCCGAATGCGCCTTCAATTAACATAGCGCCTCCGGCGGTATCAACGGGAACCGAGATCGGCGGCCCGGGCGGAATGAACATTGCGGAAGGCGACTATCTTCCAATCGTTCGGGTGGCCCCTGTCTATCCGGCGCGTGCCCTTTCACGGGGACTGGAAGGTTACGTTGACATGTCCTTTACCGTTACGACAGCAGGTACGGTCAGAGACCCCGTTGTGTTGTTCTCGACAAGCAGTTTGTTTGATCGGGCTGCACTGCGCGCCGTGTTGAAGTTTAAATATAAACCACGAGTCGTGGATGGAGTTCCGGTGGATGTGCCGGGCGTCAAGACACGTATTTCGTTCCAGATTGAGGATTAGTTTCCCTGGCGGGAGCCAAGCTGATCTAAGAGGATACTCTCAATATGCACCGTAAAACTCGACTCTCTCTCATGGCTTGCATGGCATTTGTTTTCAGTACGCTGGCAATGACAAATGCGGTTGCGCAGAACTCTGGCGACGAAGAGGCTGCGCAGCGAAAATCCGAGCAGCAAAAGACCAAGCAGGCACAAGCAGTAAGCAAAGAAGTCTACGACAAGATCACCAAAGCCCAGGAGGCTGTGGATGCGAAAGACTATCAGGGCGCGCTGAAGCTGCTTAATCAGCTCTACAACCCGGACAAGCTCACGGAATACGAGCAGGCAAACGTTCTCAACTACATCGGTTTTGTCTACTACAACATGGATGACATCCCGAATGCGATCCGTACTTACGATCGCATGATTGCAATTCCCAGCCTTGAAGAAACGATGGCCAAGCAGGTTACGTATACGCTGGCTCAGCTATATACGATGGAAGAGCAGTATGCCAAGGCTTTGACCACGCTTGACAAGTGGTTTCTGCTGGAAACGAACCCGGCGCCAGAACCGTTTATCCTGAAGGCGCAGAACCTATACCAGGTACAACGTTACAAAGACATGATCGCGCCTATCGAGAACGCGATGCGAGTTGCAGAGGAACGCAATAAGCCGGCCAAAGAAGACTGGTACGTACTCTTGAACTTTGCCTACTTCCAGCAGGAAAACTACGCCAAGGTTCGTGATATCCAGAAGATCCTGCTCGTGACATGGCCAAAGAAACGCTACTGGTTTTCGCTGGCAGGGGCTTTCACAGAGTTGGGTGAAGATGAGAACCTGATCAACGCATACGCCGCGGCGAACGACCAGCGCATGCTTGAGAAGGAGAGCGAGCTCGTCACAATGGCGCAACTGTACTTGCAGCGAGAGGTCCCTTACAAGGCGGCAACGCTGCTCGAAGCCGAAATGGAGTCTGGCCGAGTATCCAGGTCTGCCAAGAACTATCGTTTGTTATCTCAGGCCTGGCAGCTCTCAATGGAAGATAAGAAAGCCATCCCGGCGCTGCAGGAAGCTGCGAGACTGAGCGAGGATGGCGAGCTCGATGTACGTCTTGGTAATGCACTACTGAATACCGCGCAATATGACGACTGCGCCAAATCAGTGCGAACAGGCATTCGAAAAGGCGGGCTTAAGAGTCCTGATAATGCTCAAATCTCGCTGGGTATGTGTCTTTACAACCTCCGTGAGTACAACAATGCGATTAAAGCATTTGAGCAAGCTGCCAAGACACCACGTTCGCGGCGAGTGTCCGCTCAGTGGATTAACGTCATCAATGCCGATCTAAAACGGAACGAGCAGATTCGACTGGCCGAGGAAGCGGCTCGTAAGACGCGTCGGCAGCTTGAGGCCCGCAAGGTAAGCGCCGGAAGAGGCTAAGGGTCAGTAGTAGTAACTGACAAAACGGCTGCACGAGCCCGCAAAGCAAAACAGGGGCGTTGACGGAGTACTGTCAACGCCCCTAATATTACGTCCCGCCTGAACTACGAACTCAAATAACATGCCAAAGATTATCTACATAACCCCAGATGGAACACGTCATGAGGTTGACGTTGAAAACGGCTACTCTGTAATGGAGGGAGCGATCAATGCCAATATCGATGGCATCGTCGCCGAATGTGGGGGAGCTTGTGCGTGTGCAACCTGCCACAGCTATGTAGATGATGCCTGGATGGACAAAATGCCACCTATGGACGACATGGAAGACAGCATGCTCGACGCAGCCTACGAGCGTAAGGACAACAGTCGACTAACCTGCCAAATTGAAGTAAATGACGAGTTGGACGGCCTTATTATTCATGTGGCTGACAACGACCTTTAGCCTAAGCGCACGCCAAACCAAGAGTTTTGAAGGAGAAACCGATGCCCATACAAGTTGGTGAGAAGATGCCCGCTGGTTCATTCAAAGTCATGACTGACTCGGGCCCGGGTCCAATATCTACTGATGAATTGTTCGCCGGTAAGAAGGTCGTTCTATTTTCAGTGCCAGGCGCCTTCACGCCGACATGCTCAAAAGATCACTTGCCCGGCTTCGTCGACAAGGCTGATGAGCTGGCAGGTAAAGGCGTCGATACCGTTGCTTGTATGGCGGTCAATGATGTTTTTGTCATGCACGCATGGGGCTTGGACCGAGGCGTTGGCGACAAGATTCTAATGTTGGCTGACGGCAACGGCGATTACGCCAGGGCGCTCGACCTTGAACTCGATGCGAGAGGTGCCGGCTTGGGACTGCGTGGGCAGCGATTTGCGCTTGTCGTTGACGACGGCGTCGCCACTCATGTTGCCGTTGAAGACCCCGGGCAGTTCGACGTTAGCAAGGTTGAGTGCGTGCTGGACGCTATTTAGGTTACGCCAGCGCGTCAGTCAGCTCCGGAACGATCGAGAATAAGTCTCCTACAAGCCCGATATCAGCGACCTCGAATATCGGCGCTTCCGCATCTTTGTTTATTGCGACGATAGTGCCTGCATCCTTAATGCCGGTGAGATGCTGAATCGCCCCCGATATGCCAATAGCTATGTAGAGATCTGGCGCAATAATCTTTCCTGTTTGACCTATCTGGAATTCGTTTGCAATGTAGCCGGCATCCACTGCGGCACGTGTTGCGCCAACCGCAGCGCCTAACTTGTCGGCGAGCGCATAGATCAGATCAAAATTCTCGGTACTTGCCAGGGCACGTCCACCTGACACTACGCTTGAGGCCGACTGCAAATCGGGGCGGTCGGACGACCCGGCCTGCAACTCCACAAATCTTGTGTGCGACGGCAGGTCGGCAGCGATATCGACAACTTCTATTGGGGCTGAATTATTCGCACCTGCGGCGCGATAGGATGCTGTTCGAACGGTCGCTATAACAACTTGATCAGTCGGCGCTTCGACCGTGAGCACTGCATTGCCCGCGTATATAGGGCGCTTGAAGACATGGGGGCTCTCCACAGTCATGATGTCGCTGATCTGGTTGACGCCCAGCAGAGCAGCAACCCTCGGCATCAGGTCTTTTCCAAATGAGGATGAGAGCCCAAAAATATGACTGTAACCGTCTGATATAGCGACGACCTGCGGTGCTACTACTGCGGCAATCAAGTGTTTGTTAGCAATATTCTCAATAGCTATCACGCGAGTTACTGAGTCAAGGGCGGCAGCTTCAGCAGCTATTGCCGCAGTAGATTCAGCAAATACGGCGATTTCTATTTGCGCTCCGTCAATGGACGCGGCGCAGGCAACAGCCTTGGCAATTGCGCCATTGAGCGCGACCCCATCGTGATCTGCAATAATTAGTATTTTCGACATCAGAGTAGTCCCTTTTCATTCAGCGCGGCAACCAGTCCCGGCACATCATCTACCATCACACCTTTCTCACGCTCAGCAGGGGGCTCAAATAGCACCTCCGTGATCGCCGGCGCTGCTGTGAGGCCTAAATCGCCAAGTGCGACCTCGTCGAGTGGTTTTTTCTTTGCCTTCATGATGTCGGGCAATTTGACGTAGCGCGGCTCGTTCAGCCTCAGGTCTACAGTTAGTACCGCTGGCAAGTCGACCTCAATCGTCTCCAAACCAACGTCTACCTCTCGTATGACGCGAGCGGTGTTGCCCGATAATTCTATGGTCGAAGCAGAAGTCGCCTGCGGTCTGTCCCATAGGGCAGCGAGCATTTGACCCGTCTGGTTGTTGTCATCGTCAATGGCCTGCTTGCCGAGAATGACGAGCTCTGGTGATTCTCTGTTTACGATTTCCAGCAGCGCTCGTGCGCGTGTCAGGGAATCGGTAGCGTCATCGGTGGCCACTAAAATGGCACGGTCGGCACCCATTGCCAGTCCGGTACGCAGCTGCTGTTGGCAATCTGATGAACCAATGGAAATGACAATGACCTCTTTGGCATCGCCGCGTTCTTTAATGCGTAACGCTTCTTCCAGCGCTATTTCATCAAATGGATTGATGCTCATTTTGACGCCGGCGGTCTCGACTCCGCTACCGTCACTGTTAACGCGAACTCGAACGTTGTAATCGACGACACGTTTTAAGCCAACCAGTATTTTTTCCACGAATGGACTCCCGCTTTACGTTAAAACCAGACCGTGAGAGGCACGGCGGCGCCTATTGTCTACGAGCAATTAACGCTGTACAAGTCGATTTGCCCAGGAAGTAATTTGAGTCGAAAATTCAGAAACAATGAACCGCGGCGGAGGTGTAAAATTGACCGATTGTTCGCGGAATGGTCGTGAACTTAATGCGCTTATAACCTGTCGGAATAAGCTGGAGTAGCGAAATTGACTCTCCGCCGAGGCACTTCTGATAAAGGTAGAAAATATGCATAAACCATCGATAAAACAGATATTTATTGTGTTTTGTTCATGTTATTTATTGTCATGTGCGGCGACAAATGAGGACGCGAAAGAGTCGGAAGAAGGCTGGGAGACTCGTGGCGGCGATTGCATCTCGCAGATGAGTATCCGAGACTATCAGGTTCTGGACGAAAGCAATCTGATCGTCACAGGGTCGGCCAGACGAAAATACCATGTTGTTTTGAGCCGTCGGGCGTTTGGACTGCGGTCGAGTTGGCGCGTTGCATTTCAATCCTCAACTGGTCAGATTTGCTCGGCATTCAGTGACGTGATTGTCGATGACGGCATGGGAGTGGATAAGATACGCATTCGCTCCGTCAGGCAGCTGACGCCAGATGAGCACGACGATTTATTGGTTCGGTTCGGAAAAAAAGAACCGGACGTCGAACAAGCCCCGGAGCCAGTGCCCATTGAAGGCGCCGAGGTAGAAGAGCTGGATTGAATTGACGACCGCTTCCCGGTCAGCAGTTCGGTCACGCGATCCGCAATCTCCGTGCGGACCCGCCCGGCTAACCGCAAGGTTGGCCGGGTTTTTTATTGCTTGCGGTAAGTCTCCCCGCGCTCGACAATTGCACGTCACTGGTTACGGTAGGACGACAGGAAATGAGTGGGCCGCTCGAGGGAATCAGGGTCCTGGATATGAGCCGGGTATTGGCTGGCCCATGGGCGGGTCAACTGCTGGGTGATTTTGGTGCAGACGTCGTCAAAATCGAGCGGCCGCTGGTCGGCGATGATACGCGACACTGGGGACCTCCCTGGTTAGGAGACGAGAGCGAAGCTGCTTATTTTCTCGCCGCAAACAGGAACAAGCGCTCCGTTACGGTGGATATTGCTACTGCTGATGGCGCCAATGTCATCCGCGACTTGGCCCGCGAGGCGGACGTGGTTCTCGAGAATTTCCGCGTTGGCACATTACAGCGTTATGGTCTTGACGCGGAGTCCATGGCAGCTGTGAATCCGAGACTTATCTACTGCTCAATTACCGCCTATGGTCAGCATGGCTCACGCGCGCATGAGCCGGGCTACGATGCAATGATCCAGGCTTCTGCCGGGCTGATGAGTATCACCGGCGCGCCCGATGATGAAGGTGGAAGCCCGCAAAAGGTTGGTGTAGCCATCAGCGATATTATGGCGGGCATGTACGCGACAACGGCAATTCTCGCGGCTCTCAGAGAACGAGACCATACTGGCAAGGGCCAGGCGATCGACATACCACTGTACGATAGCCAGGTCGCGTGGTTAGCGAATCAAGCAATGAACTTCCTCGTTGGCGACGTAAACCCGGAGCGGCGAGGCACCGCACACCCGAACCTCGTTCCCTATCAGACCTTTGCAACATCGGATGGGTATATCACCCTGGCAGTCGGCAACGACCGCCAGTTCGCGGCTTGTGTGAGTTGCATCGGCAAACCAGAGCTTGCCGAAGACCCGCGATTCGGCCGCAATTCAGATCGGGTCGAAAACCGGGAAATGCTGGTACCGATACTGTGCGATGTTTTTTTAACCCGGACGACCTCGTCATGGCTGCAGAAGCTGGCCGCCGCGGGGGTTCCAGCGGGGCCGGTCAATTCGGTGGCGGAAGTATTAACCGATGCGTACGCCGTTGAACGTGGGCTGGTGCGTACTGTACAACATGCCCTCGATGCGAAGTTGCCTACAGTGGCAAATCCGGTGGGGTTTTCGCGAACACCAGTCTGTTACGGTTTAGCACCGCCAACATTGGGGCAGCATACGAGCGAAGTGCTCAGGGAGTGGCTGAATTACTCGGACGAAAAAATAGAATCACTACACACGACCGGTGCCATTTAGGCGGACTGAGCTGAAAACTGCGAGGGCGAATGGATAATCAGATCCACACAAGCGAGTCACTGCGCGATGTTAAGTATGAAATTCGAGGGCAGCTCGCGAACCATGCATATGAGCTGGAGAAGCGTGGCTACGAAATTATTTCGCTGAATATTGGCAATCCCGGCCTGTTCGGCTTTCGCGCACCGGAGACGTTGCGACTCGCGATGATCGAAAATCTCGGCCAGGCAGAGCCGTACTGTCACCAAAAAGGCATATTTCCAGCCCGCGAAGCCGTGGTTATGCAGCAGCAGGATAGAGGTGTGCTTGGCCTGAGCGTCGAAGAGGTATTTATCGGAAATGGCGTGAGTGAGCTCATCGACCTGTCTCTTCGAGCGTTGCTCAATGACGGTGACGAGGTCCTTGTGCCAAGTCCCGACTACCCGCTTTGGTCGGCGGCTGTCTCATTGAACGGCGGAACAGCTCGCTATTACCAGTGTGATCCGCAAAACGGGTTTGTGCCAGATGTAGAGCAAATCGAATCGCTGATCAATGCCAGAACAAGGGCGATTGTCGTTATCAATCCGAACAACCCAAGCGGTGCGGTCTACAGCCGGGAGGTTTTGCAGCAGATCGTTACTTTGGCAGAAACGCACGGCGTCGTTATTTTAGCCGACGAAATTTATGACCAGATGGTGTACGACGACGCAGCATTCGTACCGATGGCGACACTTGTAGAGGAGACCGTTTGCCTCACGTACTCAGGCCTTTCTAAAGTCTACCGTGCTTGTGGATATCGAGTAGGCTGGTGCGTCTTTAGCGGGGATATCGAACGCGCCAGCGACTATATCCACGGCATGGAACTGCTTGCAGCACTGCGTCTTTGCAGTAATGTCCCGGCCCAATGGGCAGTACAGACGGCACTTGGTGGGTATCAGAGCATCAAGGAACTTGTTCGCGCTGGAGGGCGCTTGCATCAGCAACGGCAGGTCGTCATAGAACGGGTAGAGAAGAGCCCATATTTGAGCATGCAGCGACCGATGGGGGCCATGTACGCGTTCATCAAACTCGACGATCGTTTTGCCACGAAACTTGACGACGCCGCATTCGCGCAACAGCTGCTCGAAGACAAGCATGTGCTGGTCGCACCAGGTAGTAGCTTCAATACACCTTACACCGACCATTTTCGGATCAATACCCTGCCGGACACGACCACACTAAATGAAGTATTTGACCGCATCGACTCCCTGCTGCAACAACGTGCCTGAACGATGTATGCCTGGCTCACCGAAGCACTAAGAGACTCATCGCAAGTATTGACGGCCAACCGGCGCCTGGCGCGTGTTCTGGCAAGTGAGTACGGCAGGCAAAGGGTCTTGTCTGGCGAGAAGGCATGGCCCAGCCCCTTAATTACCTCCTGGCAGGACTGGCTTACGGATCTGTTGGCAACCGCAGAGAAACAGGAATCCCTGCCGACCCGCATCAATGGACATCAAAGCCGCATACTTTGGGAGCGCTGCCTGCGGCGCGAAATTAATGACCCGCTTCTGAATATTGGGCTGCTCGTACGCCAATCTCGGGAAACCTGGTCTCGAATGCACGAATTTTGTGTGTCGCTCGACGATTGCAGGGGTGCTGCACAGGGTAATGATCAACGCCTGTTTGCCCGTGCGGCGCAAAGCTACCGGTCTATCCTGGATCGTGAATATTGGGTCGACGACGCCGGCATAGCCGATTTGGTCGCAGATCTTATTCGTTCGGGGCGCGTGAAGGTGCCTGCACGCGTGTCTATTGCCGGTTTCGATCGCCTTGTTCCACAGGCTAAAAGGGTGCTCGATGCCGCCTGCGAAAAAGGCATGAGCATCGACGCGGTACGTGAGACAACAGCAAAGGCAAACGGCACTGTGCGTGCGTATGACAATACCGAAGCAGAACTCCGTGCCGCCGGCGCGTGGGCGCGTCGCGAGCTTGAGGAAGACCCTGAGCAGCGCATTGCAATCGTTGCAACGAATCTAGAGCAAAATGCTGCCCACTATGGGCGCCTCGTGCGAGAGGGCTTTGTACCGGGATGGCAGTACGCAGTGGCGTCACATCGTTCTGCGGTAAACGTTTCATATGGCAAAAGACTTACGGACTATCCGGCGGTCACAATTGCGCTACTGGCACTGCGCTGGTTGTACGACGATTTGACCGGGCGTGAAGTCAGCCTGCTGCTTCGTTCGCCGATTATAGGTAGCAGGGACACTGGCGGTAGAGCCCGGCTGGAGCTGCAGCTTCGGCAAATTCCCGACAGAAGCTGGTCGCCTGAAATGCTCCTGGCCGAATTGAGCGATCGAGAATCGTCAGCAGATGCCAGAGACTGGATTGACCGAATTCGCTATCTGGGCGGCTTACGGGGCGAATTGCCGCGCAGAGATGCTCCTCCATCCTGGGCGGTAGTCATCGACGACACGCTGACGCAGCTCAACTGGCCCGGCGACGGCTCGCTCGATAGCATCGAATTCCAGCTGATAAACCGCTGGCGGGAGCTCCTGAACGACCTGGCTCGACTGGAACTTGTTAGCCCGACGCTGACGATTGCAGATGTACTCAGCCGAGTGACTGCGATGGCTGGTGAAACGGTGTTTCAACCTGAAGTTGAAGGCGCACTCGTGCAGTTGCTTGGTCCACTCGAAGCCGCTGGTATGGAATTTGACAAGCTATGGGTAAGCGGACTCACAGCATCCAATTGGCCACCGGCCGGTCGACCTTCGTCGCTGATCTCGATGAACCTGCAGCGCAGCAGGAATATGCCGGACGCAACTCCGCAAGACACGTTGGACTATGCACGACGCGTTTTGGAGCGCTTGACCACCAGCACGAGGAACCTTGTATGCAGCTACCCATTGACCGACGGAGATGCCGAGCAAGGCGCGTCGGGATTGTTGCAGCAGTATGAATATGAACAGCTGTCACGATCTGACGATCCAGGCTGGCACGCTGCAACACTTACAGAGGCCGTTCCCCTCACCATTGTTCCCGCAGACCCAATCCCGACCGTTGCTGCGAACGAAATCATTTCTGGCGGAGCGGCGACTATTCAGCGGCAAATGACTGAACCGTTTGCTGCGTTCTCGTTTGGACGCCTTGGCGTGAAAGACATTCAGCCGATTTCGTTCGGTCTGTCGGCCAGTTTGAGGGGTAACCTGATTCACGATGCACTTAGAGACCTGTATTCGGAATTGCCCACACGCCATGACATTGCTTCCTGGCACGGAGACGAACTGGATAGCCGTTTGGCGGCAGCCCTCGACAAGTCATTTTGGCGTCATATGCAGAATATTGACCCGGTACTGCGGCAACTGTTCCGGCTAGAGCAACAACGCGCTGAAAAATTGTTACGGGAGGTAGTCGCGCTGGATAGCACGCGGGCTGATTTTCAGATTGCCGATGTCGAGGGCGCGTTACAACCGACGATTGCCGGCTTGCCACTACGGCTCCGGGCTGATCGCATCGATCGGCTCAGCAATGCAAAGATCGTAATCCTCGACTACAAAACAGGCTCACGAAAAGCTTTCCTCGGAGCGAACGGCCTGCCAAAGGACATGCAGCTGGTCGTATACGCTGTCGCCGTTAATGCCGACGTGTCGGATCTTGGGTTGGTTAATATCGATAGCAGGTCTACCTCCATCGACGGCGCTGGAAAACAGCTGACGCCCAGTCTGGATTGGGACGAAGTACTTGCGTCCTGGATCAAGCTCGTCGAAGTTGCCGCTGCGCAGATCCAGCGCGGCGATGTTCGTGTTAACGGCATGCAGAATATGCAGTCAGCCAGACCACTAAGTCTGCTCAGCCGCATTCGCGAGTTGCAACATGACAACTGATGCGCGGTTGCTAATCGATGATGACGATGCCCGAGTCGCCGCGCTCGATGTCACTCGGTCTTTTATCGTCCAGGCTCCTGCCGGCTCTGGCAAGACCGAGTTACTGATCCAACGCTATTTGAAGCTCCTGGCGACCGTCGAAAACCCTGAAGAGGTTCTCGCAATTACGTTTACCCGCAAGGCGGCCGCTGAAATGCAGTTGCGCGTATTGCAGGCACTGCAGAAAGCAAGTTCCGGTGAGCATCCATCGGAGCCACATGAACAAGTTACGGCCAGTGCCGCGTCTGCCGTGTTGCAGCGTGACGAGGAACTGGGCTGGTGCCTTGTGTCCAACCCGCGGCGCATGCGAATTCAGACGCTCGACTCACTCAATGCAACGATTACCCGAGCGCAGCCTCTGACGGCGACGAGTGGCGCATCAGGAAACTCGATCGTTGCGGATGGTGAGATGCGGCAAATGTACCGCAACGCCGCGGCATTAACCCTTGATCAACTTGCAGAGTCGGGGGAGTTACGCGTTGCAACGGAAGAGGTTCTATCCCACCTCGATAACAACACCTGGCTATACATTGACTACCTGGCGCGCATGCTTGCGACACGGGATCAGTGGCTGCCGTTTATCGGTAGTGGATTGGTCAGTCAGGAAGACTCCGACTTACTGCGGCAAAAATTTGAAGAGAGCTTGATACAGATAATTGCCGACCACATCGGTAGTTTGGTTAATGCACTCGCGAAGGAGCATGCACAGGCGCTTCTACGGCTTGCGGACTATGCCGCGCATAACTTGCATGCAGATGGGCAATCGGACAGCCCGATTTGCGCAATTGATCCGCTCGATGGACTGCCGGGGTCATCCCCAGTGGCAGTACCCAGATGGTTGGGTGTAGCGGAGTTATTGCTAACAAAGCAGGGGGAGTGGCGTAAACAGGTAACGAAGAACCAGGGGTTTCCGCCAGAAGGAAAAGAGCAGAAGCAGGCGCTGACCGATCTGCTCGAGTCACTGCACGACAATCATGAATTTCGATCGTTGCTACAAGGTGTGCGCGCATTGCCTCCGGACAAGTACGGGGATGAGCAGTGGAGTGTCTTGCTCGCGATCTTTCGGCTTCTGCCTCTGGCCGTTACCGAACTGAAGAGGTTATTCAGTGAGCGTGGCATCACCGACCACACCGAAGTTGCCATTAATGCGGACGATGCCTTAGGTACCGCTGATGATCCTGGTGATGTTGCTCTGCTACTTGACTACCAATTGCGACATTTGCTCGTGGACGAGATGCAGGATACCTCCAGCGCGCAGTACCGCATGCTTGAAGCGCTGACAGGAGGCTGGGAAGAGGGCGACGGCCGCACGTTATTCTGCGTAGGTGATCCAATGCAGTCGATTTATCGTTTTCGCAACGCCGAGGTTGGGCAATTCCTGTTAGCACAGGAATCCGGAATCGGAAATGTGCGACTGTCTACGCTCGTACTGCGCCGGAACTTCCGTTCTGGCGAGGTATTGGTGGATTGGTTCAACGGAGTATTTCCGAAAATTCTGGCTGCCAGGAATAACCCGCAGAAAAGCGCGGTGTCGTACGCCCCTGCTGTCTCGGTGCCAAGTCTTGCAGGGCAGGGACGATGTACTGTTTATCCGCTTTCCGGCAGCAGTAAGGCTGCCGAGGCCGATTATGGCTGCGCGACTATTCAGGAGGTCCTCAAAGATAACCTGGAGGATACTGTCGCGGTGCTGGTTCGCAGCCGGACGCATCTGCCTGAGCTTCTCTCGAGATTCCGCAAGGCAGGTATCGCCTATCGTGCGGTAGAGATCGATCGGTTGACTGACTTGCCCGAGGTGATCGATATCCTGGCACTAACGCGGGCTTTGGTGCACACCGGCGATCGCATTGCATGGCTTGCGCTGTTGCGCTCACCGTGGCTTGGACTGGATTGGACAGATCTGCACGCACTGGTGCGCAATGATACGCGCAGGTCAGTATGGGAGGCGCTGCAAGACGAAGCGACGGTTGGGCGGCTATCTGACTTCGGGCGCAAGGCAGTAGCAAGCTTCTGTAACAAGATGAAGGTAATTATCTCGGCGAATCGAGCCGGGTCATTGCGCGACCGCATCGAACAGGGTTGGCTGGCATTTGGCGGCCCGGCTATTCTCGATGACGCACACGCGGTCCTCAACGTTTACCGCTATCTTGATGTCATAGAAAAACTCGAGGTGGCGGGTTCACTTCCGGATGTCGCTGAGTTGGAAATGGCACTGGATCTCGAGCATGTGTCCAGTGATGTCGACGCCAGGTTGCAGGTCATGACGATGCATCGTGCTAAAGGATTGCAGTTCGATCACGTCTTGTTGTTTGGGCTTGGCAGAATTCCACGCGTGAGCGAGCCATCAGTGTTGAGTTGGTTCGACATGCCGGACCAACACGGTTACACGCATAAGGTTATCAGTCCGATCGGACCGCGTGCAGACCTCGAACGCGATGCATTGCATCGCTACATCAGTTCCGTCGAAACTGAGAAAGACAAGAATGAGCTGGCCAGGCTGCTCTACGTAGCTTGCACTCGCGCCCGCCAATCACTGCACTTAATGGGACAGGCCCGGGTTCTGAAGAAGGGCTTGAGCCCGGCACCGCGAAGTCTGCTGGAGTTGTTGTGGCCGACTGTAGCCTTGCAGTACGAGGCAGAAACCGATGCCGAATCCGAGCGACCGGATGCCGAAAATGACTCGGGCTGGCTAATGCCTGTGTTGCGGCGTTTTGAAACGACGTGGAAGCCGCCTGCAATTAAACCGTTACCTGGCGTATCCGCTGACAGTGCTGTCAATGAAGACGGTCGGGAGGTCGAATTTTATTGGGTAGGAGCGGGCGCAAGAGTGGCGGGCACGGTGGTGCACCGATGGATTCAATTACTCACTGATGGACGAATAGCATTCGACGCTGACCAACGGGACACAATTCGTCTGGCAAGCGAACGTTGGTTGCGCGAACTGGGCGTGGGTTCCGGGGCAATAGACCCGATTATCGATCGGGTTGACGAAGCACTATATCGAATGCTGGAAGACGATAGAGGACGATGGCTATTGCGTGGTGAAGGACATGCCGAGTTTGCGCTTAGCGGGCTGGTGCAGGATCGTATTGAATCGGTTGTGATTGACCGGGTTCGCATTGACGAAGATGGCACGCACTGGGTCGTTGACTACAAGACGAGCACGCACGAAGGCGGAAGACGCGAGGAATTCCTGCAGGCTGAATCGGATCGTTATCGACCGCAGCTGAGAAAATACTCGGAGATGTACAGGAACTACTCCGGTGCGGACGTTCGCTGTGCGCTATATTTTCCGTTACTTCAGGAGTTTGTCGAAGTTACGTTATAAGAGCCGCTATAGCTGACCTTCAAGCCGTAGCTCATGTTGCCCGCGGTCATTCGCCGAACCCAGTAGCTGCAGCTGCTGCCGCACGCTGTCGGGGGTGTTACCCTTCGGCGCCAATTGCGCCACAAACTTGTACGTGCCGTCCGCTGACAATTGCAGACTTCCGGCAACGTCGATGAGCCCATCGGTATCTTCGACGCTCGCAACAACACCGGTATCCTGGGTGAAAAACTCCGCGCGATACCCGCCGACAGAAGCCCTGTGGATATTTGGAGCAACCAGGTTGAGTACCTCGAATACACCATTGGCGGCTATCGGCAGCCCGTTTTCTATGACAAGGCGCTCGAATTCAATATTTAACGTGCCGTTCAAGCCGCGAATTCCAACCAGCTGCCCGAAAGGCTGTAACGAAATCGAGCCGCGCAAGTCACTCGCCGTAACGGCGCCACTCAGGTTCACGCTGACCTGGCCATCGATGAAACCTGGATTCGGGTTTGCCTCAATTTTATAACGCAATTGGCCGACAAAAAGCGACAGGGGTTTTATTTGCCAACGTAAATCCTGGACGTACAGGTTGCCTGAACTCGCCTGGCTTGCCCGCCCGCTCCAGACACTGCCGCTAATCCCCGCCAAGCTGAAGGTTGGTGCCGGAAGCCACTGGTATGCGACTCGCGCCGGAAATACAGATACCAGACCCACCAGGAGCGTGACGCAACCTGCAACGATAAGGCGCGATCGCAATGTCATTAAAGTACGCGCTCGAGCGTCAGCGTCGCATTGATGCGGCCAACATCGGATTGACTGGTAGCCGAAAAGCTACCTGACGATACATCCATCGCATACTGGCCGCTAAGATCGCCGAGCCACAGCACGAGATCGTCAAACGCCACGTTCTCAAACTCAACACGTATGCCATTGCTGGTTGTTGGCTGACTGCGCTTTAGTGACCGGTCCAAACCACGTGCTCGCAACGTCTGGTCGACGATGACGACCGGAGTCTGCTGAGTATTTACGCGTTGCTTCGTTGCCGCAGAGCCGCCAGGGGCCGGGATACCCTGCAAAGGACGCAATTCGGCGAGCGAGCGCTGCCAGGTTGCCACGCTTGTCACCAGCGACTTATGGCTTTTGTCGATCGGAACCCAGATGAAAGCATAAATAATTGCAATGAATACGGCCACTGCACCGCTCACCACAAAGATTTTCTCTCTTTTATCCAGATCGTAGAACCAGTCCTTCATACGCCTGCCTCCCGAATCTGGATGCGGCTGTTAATCTTGTCGCCGACCTGGTCGGTCGATTGGATGGCGGCGTTGAAGCGACCGGAACTACTTACCGCTTTTTGAATTTTGTCCAAAGTGGCTACGTCGGGTGCCGTCAGACGGACATCAATAACGCCAGCTCGGTAGCTGATCGCCTCGATCCTTGCCGTTTCATTTTGTCGTACCGCCTGACCCAGTTGTAACAGGGAAGGCAGAAGAACCTGCAAAGCCGAAGGTGCACCCAATCCGCGGCGCACTGAATTAACTGTGGCCATGGGGTCTACGACCTCGCGCTGGTCGTCAGGCCTGATGCTGCGGTAAACCTGCTCAAACTGAGCTTTCAGCGCCACTTCTTCCTGTGTAAGTCGATAATAGTCGGCGACCTTGCCGCCGAAACCCAATACACCCAGGGTCAGGAAAAGAATCGCAGCGTAGCGCCACGGTCGAAACAGGGCACTCATCTCCGTTTTCGTGCCATAACGGCCCTGCAACAGGTTGATGCCATTACCAGCGGCAACAGTGACGGCAAGGCGCGGTAAAACGCCGTCAGGAAGCAGGTTGATATCGACGCTGGCCAGCTCGTGCCTGAGCGCATTCCAGTCATGCTGAAAACGCTCCTCGTCGCTTTGCGAACAATACACAAGCAAATGACCCGGCGCGTGTTCCTCGCTATTCGGTTCCTCGAGCGCTCCCACGACTGCCAACGCATCAGATGGCTGGGCGCCCTGCAGGACAAATTCATTGTCGGCACCGTCGTTGAACATAATCTGGCCTTCGGCCGCCATGAGGCTCATCGTTCCAGGTATGCGAGCAAGCCCGTAATTTTCAGGCACGATTCTGGATGCCGACAAACCTGCCTCATCGAGCTGCTCGAGCCAGGCAGCCATCAAATCGTGCGCCACAACGGCTACTGGCACCAGTCCATTATCCCGACGCACGCCTGCGGCAAAATGAAGATCGTCGATATCGTCGGCCAGCTGTTCTTCAAGCGCAAAGGGCAGGGCTGCGCGCAACAATCTCGACCCTCCTTTGACAGGAATATTGACGGCTGTTGTCAATACCGCTGTCGCGGGAACGAGCACAATCACACTACGATCCCCGACATCACGAGCCGCTGCAGCGAGCGGGCCGGTCACTGGCTGACTGGTGCGCGTTCCGTTGCTATCAACGGCTATCCAGCTTGCCGCTTGCTCGCGATCGATACCGAGTCGGATGACTAGAAACTCTGCCATAATCAGATGGTTCCAAGGCTGCGCAGGATTGGGGTGACATCACCCCTTGGCCCACGTTCCAAAAGGCTGAAGTAAGTAATGCGAACGGTATCAATCCGTACGACCACCTTCAATTGAAAATAATTGGTTGTTTCCTCGAGTTGATTCAGCACTTCCGGCTTAACGATCGAGGAAAACGTGTTCGCGATGTCAGTGAAACCGGATTCAGCGCGTTCTGCAAGCAGGCGTTCTACATCCGCAACTGACAATTCTTCATCCAATGACTGTAGCACTGCCGCGGTCGCTGTATTGACATTTACGGCGGTTCGGCCCGGAAGTGCCGTTATATGCGGTAACAGGGTATCGAATGTTGCCTTGTCCATACCCTCTATTGCCGCCAGTTCACTCGCATTACTCAGAATCTGGTTAGGGGTTCGGTATGGCGGGATCAAGCCGGTATAAATTGAATCTTCAGCACCATCGGGAAATTCCGCGTCTTGATTCGCATCTATCCAGTCGGCCGCGATGCCAGCGAATCTGGGGTCGATCTCAAGCGCCAGCAATAGTCGCCGAAACTGCTCCAGCGACTGTTCATCTATCTCACCATTCTGGTCGATCAGGTTGTTGATATTGAAACGACCTTGCAGGTCTTCAACGCTACCGAAAACCTCGCCACCATCTATCGGCAAGCCAGGCAGGTCACTCGCCCAGATCTCGCCCAAGTGGTCGGTTTCCGTATCCTCGAGATCTTGCCGCAAGATGCTCTGCAGCCAGTTTTCCGCACCGAGTGCAACCTGATACGCCTGATCCCGATACAGCAGTACTGTGGTACGTCGCATGTCCAGTGCGCTGTCCCACGCCAGCCCGGCGGCAACAGTACCAGCCAGGGCCGTAATGAGAATGGCTGTAATCAGCGCGACGCCCCGATTGCCTGGGCCTGGTTTCATGGTGCAACCTCCAGCAACCTGCGGATCTCACCCTCGTCGGCCAGCGTGAGCACAATTTCCACAGCCCGGGGCCGGGAGCGCATACTTGGTTGACCTAAAGGTGGCCACACCTCACTCCACTCACCATCAGAGCCCAAATAGCGAAATAGCAAACTCTGTACATCGTCAAGCAGGATGTTTGCGACTGGCACATTGGCAAATGTCCTGTCCAGGACATTCCAGTGATAGCGAACCAGCTCATCATCCTCCAGGCGGTAAGCCGATCGTTGCAACGTGCCGCGCGGCAAACCTGCCGGATTACCCCAGCCGCCGTGAGTCACCTCGAGAGCGAATTCGCCGCTGAGGCTGGTCAGCACAGCTGAACCCATTGAATCACCCAGCTCGAGCCTCACAGGACGCGGAGCGGCCTGCAACAGATCGTTACTAAGGAAGCGCACGGTGCGTTGAACCGCTTGCAGGCGATCAATTCGTTCCGTCAACATATCTGCATTCGCCAATGTTTGCCCCAACGTCATATATGCAAGCATCGACAACACGCCAAAGATGGCCATGGCAACCAACACCTCGATCAGAGTAAAACCGCCGTTGCGACGCGCAATCATTCTGTCGCCCCGGCATTCCCGGAACCACGGTTCCAGCTGCGGTTACTCTGGCCTGCGGCTACTGGCTCGCCAATGAATCCGGAAACAGTACGAATACCATCCGGACTGCCCGCGTATGAGACCGTGACATCAACGCGAAACAGATTCTCTACACCCGTCTCGGAGACTACCGCACGCCACGCCCATTCGGTGCCAGCATAATCAACCTCGCCACTCGTTGTGGTCACTTCCGGAATGACGTTCGCCAGGCGCATTTCGGCGATTTCGTTCTGAGCAATCCAACTGGCATACGTACGCTCACGCATTGCGTTCGCCGTATCAATCATCTGCCCCATACTCGCCGCAACTGCTGTAAGGGAAAATGCAACGATCGCCAGCGCAACCATTACTTCGATAAGCGTAAATCCTCGATTACGGCGCGAGCTCACTTCTATAAGTCCTCGCTTGTGACGAATTCTGCTGCGCCGGTCAGGTCGCTTTTTATCGCTACAGTTTCGCCATCATATCGGCGTCTGATTTCCAGGTCGTATGGAGTAACGTCACCGCTGGAAAAAATGTAAACATGCGGTGAGTAGGTTTCGCTGAGGTCACGACCCGAAGTTTCTTCAGGGTCTTCAAAGCGCGCCGGATCGTTTTCGAGAAGAACGCGTTGCCCTTCGAGCATGAGTATGAATTCGGCATCGTCAGGCAATTCACGAAGACGCAACATTTCGTCGTCAACCAGCTCCGTCCACTGATTGATAAAAGGATCGAATTCGACGAAGCGGTAGGAATTGTTCATGAATTCAAGACCGAACTCGCGCCCCTGCATCATTGCCTCATCCTTCGCAACCTCGACCAACGATGTTAACCGGCGCGCCTCCGTCTGCAGCTGTCGATCATCACCGAGGATACCCAGTGACAAGAGTGCTATGCCTGAAATTATGCCAATGATGACAATGACAACGAGAATCTCGATTAGCGAGAAGCCGTTGGAGCGGCGGGGCATAGTCATCGCAGCAGGCCGTCGTGCCAGTAAATAAGCGGCTACTCGAGAGACCAGTTGCCAATATCCGCGTTGATACCCTCACCACCAGGACGACCGTCCGCACCCAGCGTATAGATATCAATTTCGCCCTGGTTGCCCGGGTTGAGATAGAGGTAGGCTCTGCCCCAAGGATCATTTGGGACACGCCCCAGGTATCCACCTGTCTTCCAGTTCTTGATATTAGGGTCCGATGGCTTGGTCACCAGTGCGTCGATCCCTTGCTCGGAAGTCGGGTAGGCAAAATTATCGAGCCGGTAGAACTTCATCGCATTTTCGATATTTGCTATCTCTGCTTTCGCTTTGGTGATCTGCGCATCGTCGACACGACCTATGACATTCGGCGCAACGATCGCAGCGAGAATGCCGATAATAATGACAACGACCATTATCTCGATCAGCGTAAAACCGCGCTGAATACGGAGGGCAGGGCGCATCCGGACTTGTTGACTCACAGCAATTGCTCCACGGCGGTTATCCGCCAAAATTGACTCGTTAATTGGTTAAACGTCAGTATATCAAACATGGGGTTAGACCAACGCAAACAAAGACATAACAAAGCACGCCGCTTGCAAGGGTGGGCGCTGCCCGGTCTTATCATAATCGTAGCGTCATTGCTGGCGATGTCCGGCGAATCGGGGCGTGAATTGCTGCGCTACGACCGCGAGGCTATTGCCAACGGAGAGATATGGCGGTTGCTCAGCGGACACTTCGTGCACCTCGGTTTATCCCATTGGTTGTATAACGCGGTCGGTCTGTCGCTCATCTGGTTCCTGGTTGGCCAGTTCCTGCGCTCAAGTCAGTGGCTGCTAGTTACCGGGCTAGCCATTCTATGCATAGACGCCGGCTTTTGGATTCTGGAGCCACAACTGCAGTGGTATGTCGGGCTATCGGGGGTGCAACATGGATATCTCATGGCCGGAATATTGGCCGGCTATGGAGAGCGCCGGGTAGAAATGGCGGTCCTTGGAGCGGTAATCATCGCGAAAATAGTCTATGAACAATTGCTCGGGCCAATTCCTGGCTCCGAGCTATCTTCAGGCGGTGCAGTGGTCACGGCCGCTCACCTTTACGGCGCCATTGGTGGCTTGATCGCGAGCGCGATTTTCTACATTAGAGTCCGGCGACAGCCAGCTATATAATGCGCCGCCATATGTTCGTGTACTAAGGAAACAGTATGAGCAGTTTGTTCAGCAGTACGACCCTGGAAGGGCAGGTAGCACTGGTAACCGGCGCGACGAGAGGCATCGGCGCGGCAATTGCGCAAGCACTTGTCAGTGCTGGCGCGGTAGTTGTTGGTACAGCAACCAGTGAGGCAGGTGCGCAGGCGATTTCCGAGCAGCTCGGTGACAAAGGGCGCGGCATCGTCCTGAATATCGCAGACGACGAGTCTGTTCAAGCCGCCATAAAAGATATTCAGGCAGCTGAGGGAGCCCCAACGATCGTCGTGAACAATGCCGGCATTACGCGTGACAATCTCCTGATGAGGATGAAAACGGAAGAGTGGGATGACGTCATTTCGACCAACCTGTCGGGCGCTTTCCGGGTTAGCAAAGCCTGTCTTCGTGGCATGATGAAAGCGAAACAGGGGCGCATCATCAACATTGCATCAGTCATTGGTGTCATGGGTAACGCCGGCCAGGCGAACTACGCTGCGGCCAAGGCAGGCATTATCGGATTCTCGAAATCCATGGCAAAGGAAGTGGGTTCCAGAAACATCACGATAAATGTTGTTGCACCCGGTTTTATCGATACAGACATGACGCGAGTACTGCCCGAAGAACAGCGCGAAAACCTGCTGGGGCAAATACCTCTGGGGCGCCTGGGCAGTGGCGATGATATTGCGGCTGCGGTGCTTTTTTTGGCGTCTGATGCCGGTGCCTACATCACGGGTGAGACGCTGCACGTAAACGGCGGCATGCTGATGGACTAAATTGCGCGATATTCTGTGTAGATTGCGATGAGCGATTCACATACAATACCGTGCCACGGCCAGTTCCTGCCTTGTAATATCAAGGGCTTACAGTAGATTGTGAGGCATTAAAGGGCATAAGATTGCGCCACTGATGGCAATGCCGGGCCAGATTTTTGATGAGTCTTCTCAGGAGAAGCGACCACTATGAGCAGTATCGAAGAACAAGTTAAGGGCATCGTTGCCGAGCAACTCGGGGTAAAAGAAGACGAGGTTACGAACGATGCTTCATTTGTTGATGACCTGGGTGCCGATTCACTCGACACCGTTGAACTGGTAATGGCTCTCGAAGAGGAATTTGAGACAGAAATTCCCGACGAGCAAGCTGAAAAAATCACGACGGTTCAACAAGCCATCGACTTTGTGACAGCCGCCAAAAGCGGCGAGTAGGGTCTGAGGCGCGGCGCATATGCGCCGCGCCTTTTCTACCCCTGAAACTCCGGCAGTTCTGCCACAGCCATACGGAATTACCTTGAGAGAACGACGCGTTGTCATTACCGGCATGGGAATTATCTCGCCGGTAGGCTGCGAGCTTGATGCTGCCTGGAAAAACGTATGCGAAGGGGTGTCAGGAATTCAGCGGCTTGAAGATTTCGATACCAGTGCATTTCCAACGCGCATTGGTGGGGTCGTCAAAGGCTTCGAGCTAAACGATTATCTTTCTACTAAAGATGCGCGCAAAACCGATCCATTCGTGCATTACGGCATTGGTGCCAGCATAAAGGCCATTAAGCATGCCGGTCTTGAGATAACCGAAGAAAATGGTCACAGCATCGGTGTGGCGATGGGTGCCGGTATTGGCGGTATCAAGTTCATCGAAGATAACCATATTAAGATGCTGGAGGGTGGGCCACGGAAGGTTTCTCCGTTTTTCATCCCTGGCAGCATCATCAATATGACCTCTGGTTACGTCAGCATCCTGGAGCACATCACAGGACCGAACGTTTCAATTGTCACGGCCTGCGCGACTTCTGCACACTGCATAGGTTTTGCCGGACGCATGATCGAACATGGCGATGCGGACGTAATGCTCGCTGGCGGTTCCGAGTACGCTACGACACCGCTCGCGATGGCTGGTTTCTGTTCGGCACGTGCCATGTCTACACGCAATGATGATCCCACGCATGCAAGCCGGCCGTTCGATATTGATCGTGATGGATTTGTGTTGAGCAACGGCGCCGGATGCATGGTGCTTGAAGAACTCGAGCACGCCAAAGCCCGAGGCGCCACTATATACGGTGAACTTATCGGCTTTGGAATGAGTGGTGACGCGCACCACATCACCACGCCGCCCGCCGATGGCGAGGGCGCCCGGAAATCAATGGCTGCCGCTATTCGGGATGCCGGCATAGACCCATCGGATATTGATTATCTCAATGCGCACGGCACCTCAACACCGGCAGGAGACATCGGCGAATCCGTAGGTATACGCCGAGCATTCGGCGATGCCGCCGACAAGCTTCTTGTCAGTTCAACAAAGTCGACCACGGGGCATTTGCTCGGTGCCGCCGGCGTTGCGGAGGCGATTTTTTCCATTCAGGCGATTCAAAACCAGGTCGTGCCGCCAACGATAAACCTCGATAATCAGGACCCGGCGTGCGATCTGGACTACGTGCCCAACGAGGCGCGCGATGCCACGATCAAAACCGTTATTTCGAATTCATTTGGTTTTGGCGGCACCAACGGAACCCTCATTTTTCGAGCATACGAATAGGTGAGCCGTCGCGCCTGGCAGCCATCTCTGCGATACTTTTGACAACCATTTTTTCCCTGCGGAGTATGTGACTTGAGACGACTGCTGATTGCTGGCAGCTTGATACTCGGTGCTTTATTGATTGCAACGGTCTTCGCAGCCGTCCGCATAAATGCTTTCCTGCACACGCCGGTTGCCGTAAACGAAGAAGGCGCGACGTTCGAGATAGTACCCGGAGCTTCATTTCGTTCGGTGAGCGAGGAACTGGCCAGCCAATCCATCATCGAACATCCTGAAGTGTTTCGGGTATATGCAAGATGGGTCGGGCAGGCAAATGCTATACAGGCCGGCGACTACATGATCCGGTTCGGCACTACGCCCGTGCAATTGCTGCAGCAGTTCACGAGCGGCGACGTGCAACTATATCCATTCACCATTGTTGAAGGCTGGAATCAATGGGAGCTACTTGACGCATTGCATCAAAACGCGAACATTGAAGCGAGCCTGACGGATGAAGACTGGCCAGCACTCTTGGACGAGCTTGATGCGGCCACTCACCATCCGGAGGGGCTTTTTCTCCCCGAGACCTACCATATTGCCCGCGGTACAACTGACCGAGCACTGCTTAAACAGGCATATGATCTGATGCAGGCGGTGCTGCGTGAAGAATGGGCCGGCCGGGACGGGGAACTGCCTGTCAAGACAGAGTATGAGGCGCTGATACTGGCATCGATTATCGAAAAAGAGACGGCGCGTGCTGATGAGCGAGCAAAGATATCAGGTGTGTTCATACGTCGACTAGGCAAACGCATGCGCTTGCAGACGGATCCGACGGTCATTTACGGCATTGGCAAAGCCTTCAACGGCAATCTGACCCGCAAGGACTTACAGACGGACACGCCATACAACACCTATACACGGCATGGTCTTCCACCGACCCCGATTGCGATGCCAGGGCGCGCGGCAATTAACGCGGCCTTGCACCCCGCGAATGGCGAAGAGCTGTATTTTGTCGCAACCGGGCTAGGGGATGGCAGCCATGCGTTTTCTGCAACGAAAGCGGAGCACGATTCAGCGGTCGCTGAATACCTGAAGCGTCTCAGGCAGCAGCGACGGGAAGGCAATTAGGATGGAAACGGGCAAGTTCATTACGGTGGAAGGCATCGAAGGGGTTGGCAAGTCGAGCAATGTCGAGCACCTCGCAAAAGCGATAGAGGCTCGCGGTTATGCGGTTCTGACTACGCGTGAGCCTGGCGGTACGCCAATGGCCGAGCGTATCCGGGATTTGCTGCTCCATCATGGTGACGAGCCTATGCCCGACATTGCTGAGCTTTTGCTGATGTTCGCTGCACGTTCGCTGCACGTTAACAACGTTATCGCCCCAGCTCTCGCGAGCGGAACCTGGGTCGTCTGCGATCGCTTTGTAGATGCGAGTCGTGCCTATCAGGGTGGCGGGAGAGGGCTGCCACTGGAGGACATCGACCAGCTGGCCAGCCTGGTTCTCGGCGACCTGAAGCCAGATGTCACCATATTGCTCGATGCACCGGTAGAAATAGGTATGAGTCGAGCTGACAAGCGTGGCGCGCCGGACCGCATAGAATCAGAGCGTGCGGCATTTTTCGAACGCGTTCGAGCATGTTATTTGAGTCTCGCGGCGTCCGATCCCGATCGATTTGTCATCGTCGATGCGACTGCGGACATCAACACGGTGCGTGACAAGATCGAGTCGATAGTGGCTGTGATCGATAGTAACAAAACGGATTAAGTATAATCTTTAAGTTATTGTTTTTATGAATATTACATGGCACGCACAATTCGCTGGCTCGTGGCTCGATCGCGTCCGCCAGGGTCGCGAACCGCATGCGGTTCTCCTTGCCGGACCAGCAGGCGTTGGCAAGAGGGCTGCCGCCGCCTGGATTGCATCGCTGCGACTCGGCAATGGGGCCAGATCTGACATGCCGCAATATCCGGCGGAGTTGCCGTCTCACGCTGATCTACGCGTTATATCGCCACCAGAAGACAAAGAAAGCATTGGTATCGACCAAATCCGTGAACTCGTGGCCGAATTTAGCCTGACCAGCTACAAGGGTAAGGGCAAGGTCGCCATAATCGAGCCCGCCAACGCCATGACCATCAATGCGGCGAATAGTCTGCTCAAGACTTTGGAAGAACCTCCGGGTGATGCGCTGTTGATCCTGGTGGCTGACAAGTCTGGAAAGCTGCCAGCAACCATTTTCAGTCGCTGCCAGCGGATTGATTTCGCCGTGCCGGCTGTTGCCGACGGCCTGGAGTGGCTGGACCGACTGCAACCAGGAGCTGTCTGGCCGCAAGCCCTGGCTTTGGCCGGTAACGCGCCCCTGGCTGCCATCACCGCGCTCGAGCAACTGGATACACATATCGCCATGGGGCGGGATTTCGCGGCTGTCGGAAGCGGCTCAGCATCCGCACTTGAAATCGCGGCAAAATGGACAAAATTGGATGCGCCATTTGTGCTGGACTGGCTGGCACGACAGGTTCAGCATGGCGCAATTTTGGGTCTTACGGGCAAAAAAACCGGCGTTTCGGGTGTTATCGATGAATCTGTGCTCAAGCGCATAGACAGGCGAAATCTGTTCTGCTATCTAGACATAATCAACGGGCTGCGTGGGCAGCCGGCAGGGTCTTTCAACAAGCAACTGACGCTGGAAAGCTTGCTTATTGACTGGTCCGAGGGCCTTAAGAATACGGGCCAGGATCCGCTGCGCGACCCGATGCGGTAACAGCAGGTAACGAGGGAAGTACATGAGTAAACCAGGACTACTGACGCTGACCATTAAGGACAAGAGCGCCTTGTACCTGGCGTATATGCCGTTCGTGATTAACGGTGGCCTGTTCATACCAACAAACAGCTCTTATCGCCTGGGAGACGAAGTGTTCATGCTTCTGAACCTGATGGGCGAAGAAGAAAAAATCCCGGTTGCGGGTACGGTTATCTGGATGACGCCAAAAGGCGCGCAGGGCAAACGCACCGCTGGCATAGGCGTGCAGTTCTCGGATCAGGATCAAGGCAACACGCAAAAGAAGATCGAAAATTATCTGGCCGGTGCACTCGGCGGAGATAAACCCACACACACGATGTAGCGGTCGCTACGTACTAGTTCTTGTTAATCCCGCCGCGCAAGACGTAGGCCTGATAACCGCGCTCATTGAGAATGTAAGCGCCGGCTGAGCTGCGTCGCCCCGTATCACAACAAACGACGTACTTTGTATCGCGATCAAGCGTATTGATTTTCAGTCGAATGAAGTAGAGCGGAATGTTAACCGCACCGTCCATGTGCTGGTTATCGAACTCACTCGGCAAGCGCACATCGAGCCATCTGCCGCCACTGGCAACGATCTTCTCAGCTTCTTCCTGCGACAACCATTCCAGCATGGGCTCGTTCAGGAGCTTTTTAAAATCATCCTTGCCGAGGCGCATCACCGAACCATCAGCAGTCATCGTCACGGTCGCGTTGCGTTTAGCATCTGAAATCAGCGCTTCTTCACCGAAAGTATCACCAACCTGCAACTCTGCAAGCTTGATTCCCTCTTTTGACAAAGGAGTCTCGCGCGTCACGACTGCCTGACCTCTGGTCAGAACGTAGAAATAGTCACCTTCGGCACCTTGCTTGAGGATGACATCACCGCTTTTGTAGTTGATCTGCTGCATTCGCATGAAGATCGCTTGAATATTTGCTGGCGGTATCTTGTGAAATGCTTTTGTCTGCAGCAGCATCGTCATCCAGTCTTCGCCGCCAGCGTCGGATTTGCCCTGTAACTCGGACACTTCATAAGTGCCGGTTTGATCCCACGTCAGCATGACGTCAAGCAAGTCGCTGTCTATCGAGATGAATTGCACACGGTCGCGTGCCCGCGCGGACAATCGCCTTGGAAATATCGGCGCAACCGGGTTACGGGCTGGATCCGTACCACCTTCAACCGTCTCTACGACTTTACCCTGATCCAGCAACTCGAGAATGCCAGTAACAACGTAAAACGTGCGCTTCTCAGTGTCGCCTTCCTTGAACAACACCTGGCCTGGTGATAGCTCACGCAACTGTACCTTGCGCAAAAGAGCTGCAAGGTTGTCGCGCTTCAGTCCATTTATTGGCGAAAAACGCTTGAGCAGCGTTGCGCTTATCTGCTCACCGGTCATATATTATCCTGATAACGCTCATATACGCGGTATTCTACCTTTAATTCAACGACTTCCGGTACTGCTATAGCACGCAGCGTGAAGCGGCGCACAGTTTAGGGCGGATTAAGGAGACGCACGCCTAAAGGTCGGACCATCCCGGGTGTGGATTGAATCGATCACCATGGATTGACGATAGTTTTTCGAGGCTATTCCTGACCGCGTCGAGGCCTCGTTCACGCGCATAATTTACCGGCCCGCCACGGAATGGCGCAAAGCCGGTTCCAAAAATAACGCCCGCGTCCAGCAGGTCACTGTCTGTAACAACACCATCTGCGAGGCAGGCAACGGCCTCGTTGACCATGGGCAGGATAAGTCGATCTTCCAGATCGTCTGGAACGTTGCCGGCTTGAGCAGTCGGTTTGACGGCCTTGCCATCCTGCCATTCGTAAAAACCATGGCCAGACTTGCGGCCCAGGTGACCTTTTTCGACCATCTCCTCAAGAACAGCCGGGACGGGTCGATTAGAAGCAGCACCAAGTACTTTTGAGACATGCAATGCCACATCGATGCCGACGCTATCGATTAGTTCGATAGGCCCCATGGGCATCCCGAATTTTTCGGCAGCTTTGTCAATGGCTACAAGCGGAACGCCGGACTCAGCCAGGTACATCGCCTCGGCCATGTACGGCGCGAGAATTCGGTTGACCACGAAACCCGGGGAACTCAAGCACTCCAGTGGGAATTTGCCGATACCCTTGACGAAAGCAAACCCCTGATCCAGAGCTCCCTGGTCGGTGTCACCACACCTAATAACTTCGACCAGTGGCATCAGCGCGACCGGGTTAAAGAAATGAATGCCGACAAACTTTTCGGGCTTGTCCAATACCGTGCGTAAATCTTCCAACCGAATACTCGAGGTATTCGTCGCCAATAGCGCGTCTGGTTTCATTTTTTGGGCCAACGACTTATACAAGGTTTGCTTGGCCTCGAGGTTTTCGAAAATAGCCTCGATCACGAGGTCGGCTTTTGCAACACCGTCGCCATTAACATCCGAGAGCAATCTCGCCGACGTCGCCGCACGCTCATCTTCATCCCTGACGCGTTTTTCGAATAACTTCTTCGCTCGCGCCATTGCTGGCTCGACGTATTTTTCCTCGCGATCCTGCAGCGTCACGCTGTGTCCGCGAAGGGCACACCACGCTGCGATATCGCCACCCATTACGCCCGCGCCCACGACATGGACATGCTCGATCTTCTTCTCGGTCTTGTTGCCCTGGCCTTTTAATTTGCTCTGCAAAAAGAATACGCGAACGAGATTTCGTGACGTACTCGAGCACATTAACTTGGCGAACGACCGTGCCTCTCCTTCATAACCCTTTTCAGTTGAAGCTCCAAATCGGGACCAAAGATCAATCATGGCGTACGGAGCCGGGTAGTGGTCTTTGCGCGCCTTGCTGGCGACTTGCTTTATGAGCATCGATTTGACCAAAGGACGCAGCAAACCGATGTTCATGATCTTGTCGACAAGCGGTGCTGTCTGTTTCGGTGTAGCCGCCGCAATAAGCTCTTTCGACGCCTGGCGCCAGTTGTCTTCAGTGGCAATGCGATCTACCAGCCCTATCCTGCGTGCCTTGTCGACCGTAATCGGTGCACCGGTCAACATGATGGGCATGCCTTGTCTTACGCCGCAAATTTGTATGATGCGAACGGTGCCGCCGAACCCAGGGTGCAAGCCCAATTTCACTTCCGGCAACCCGAGCACACGCTTTTTGCTCGCCAGGGCCAGGCGATAGTCAAAGGCCATTGCCAGTTCGAGTCCGCCACCCAACGCAAACCCATTTAGTGCCGCGACCGTCGGGTAATCCAGGGCTTCGATCCTGTTAAACAATTCTTGACCAAGTCGCGTTACTTCATAGGCACGTTCAGGGTCATCGATAGTCGTGAATTCGCTGATATCGGCGCCCATGACAAAGCCTGTGCTCTTGCCCGAATAGATAACAAGACCTTTCAGCGGCTTGGTGGCGATCGAATCAATGAACGAACCAAGTTCGAGTAACACGTCGGACGAAAGAACATTAACCTTGGAGTCAGCCTTATCGAGCCGCAGCCAGGCGATGCCATCGCCATCCGTTTCTGATGTCCAATTCTCCAATTTCGGCTCCTTACTTAACAACGTCAAAATCGCAGACCAGGGGCAAGTGGTCTGAATAGCGTACTTGCGGTACTTCGAAATTTGTCACGTTAATTCCCTCCTGGAACAGGATGAAATCCAGCTCTTTCCTTGGTGCGCGGCTGGGGTAGGTAGGAATGCATTCGACATTGGCAGACTGAAGTCGCGCAGCCCGTTTAAACAGGTAGATCTCATTCTCACCCCAAAATGTATTGAAATCACCTGCCACGATAACCGGTTTTTTCGTCTTTTCGATCAGGTCATACAAATGACGCAGTTGGAGATGACGATGACGATACTTGAGCGACAAGTGAACCAGGAAAACTGCGAATTCCCGCATTTCCAGCTCGATGATCAGACGCTTGATCCCGGTATCAAAATAATGAAATGTCTCACCATGAACGCGGGCCGCTGCCATAAACGCATTTCCCTGCTTGCGGACGATAGGCAGAAGCTGGTTCAGAGATTTTGAGCCGTACTTGGTCTCGTAGGAGGTGTTCATGCTGAGATCTGAAGCAATTTTCTCGGCCTGGTTCACCTTGCGGCTGCGTATCGAACCGGTATCGACCTCGATCAGGCCGACGATATCCGGATCAACGGACTTAATGAACGTTGTTAGCTCCGGTAAAACGCTCCGGTTTCCGAGTACATATCCTGCTCCCGGTAGCGGCATGTGCATGCTCGCGCCACCGCCGACGGCGTATCGAATGTTGTACAGGAGGAGTCGCATGGCAGGTACCGATACGATACAGAATCAGTGTTTGCATGGGAACCATTGACTGCGAAAACAACGCAGTTGCACAACCACCCCTCGAATTGGATAAACTTGGCCTATTGCGTTAACTCAGTGGGAGCGGGCGGTGTCCGAAAACAATCCGATCCGGGTGTTTGTCACCCATGTATTTGATGAAAGTGACGATTACATTCGAGTATTTGAGTTCCTGGAGAGCGTCGACCGTTTTTATTACGTCAATGTCAGCAAGCCCGAGAACATCCCGTCGGGAGGAGGGGTTGAGGCAATTAAGGACGAGCTCATCGAGCAGATCAAAGCGGCCGAGGCGTTCGTCGTGGTTGCTGGTGCATACGAGAACAAGGGCGACTTGGTCAGTTACATGATGGATGTTGCGGAGGCGAACAGTATCGGGATGATCGCTATCAGACCGTTTGGTGGCATGACCGAAACCCCTGAGACTATCGTGGAGCGCGTCGCTGAACACGTCGAATGGAACGCGCGGGAAATTGTTGATGCAATCAAGCGCCAGGGCCGTGGTGAAGAAACGGCACGATGGGAGGTTCTTGACTTCCCGGGCTTTGATGCCGATGGAAAGATCGAATAATCAAAAACTTATAAACTGTTCTTAATGTGAATACCAGATGATTCCATTAGTCATTGCCCACCGCGGGGCTTCTGGTTATCTGCCTGAGCACACACTTGACGCGAAAGCCCTCGCTCACAAAATGGGTGCAGACTATCTCGAGCAGGATGTTGTCGCGACCCGCGACGATGAGCTCGTTGTACTACATGACATATATCTCGACCGCGTCACTAACGTAGCGAAGTGTTTCCCAACGCGTGCGCGTGACGATGGGCGCTACTACGTCCGGGATTTTGACCTCGAGGAGCTTCGCTCCTTAAGCGTCTGGGAACGCATGAACGCGGATGGCAGCGCGGTCTACCCTGGGCGTTACCCGGCACAGTCCGGTGACTTCACAATCAATACGTTTGCCGAGGAGCTTGAGTTCATCAGGCAGCTGAATGCCAATTCAGGGCGACAGGTTGGTATCTACCCGGAGATCAAGCGCCCGGCATGGCACCGGCAGGAGGGGGTCGATATTACGCCGGGCTTCCTCAGGGTCATAATGGATGGCGGTTACGAGAATATTGACGATCCGGTGTATATCCAGTGCTTCGATTTTGCAGAGCTCAAGCGCCTGAAGATCGAATTCGACACGCCTTTCAAATTGGTGCAACTCATCGGCGAGAATAGTTGGGGAGAGGCGGCAACTGACTTCGACTTCATCAGATCCGCCGACGGAATCACGGAGCTGGCCGAAACGGTCGATGCAATTGGGCCATGGGTCCTTAATCTGTACGAACTCGTGGATAACGCTCCGCGACCCGGCGACCTGGTAATGCGTGCTCACACGGCCGGGCTGGCTGTTCATCCATACACATTCAGGGCAGATGAATTACCACCAGGTTTTTCATCGTTTGAAGATCTGGTGCGCTTTTTCGTTGTCGATCTAGGTGTCGATGGTCTCTTTACTGATTTTCCGGATCGAGTCGTGCAGCTAAGACTGTCTTAAGGTTCAATCGATATGCTTCCTCACACTATGTTTAAGAAAACGTTTCTGTTGATTTCGACTTTGATACTGGCCCTGCAGGCTGGTGCGGAAACACCCTATGACCAATTTGACCTCAAGAGCCATGCAGGCAAAGTCGTAATTGTCGATTTTTGGGCATCATGGTGTGTGCCATGCCGCCGATCGTTTCCCTGGTTGAACGCCATGCACAGAAAATATGCCAACCAGGGATTGGTCATCATTGGAGTGAATCTTGATGCAGAAAGGTCGGCGGCGATGACATTTCTCGAGGATTTCCCGCCTGATTTCGGCATCTATTATGACGAAAGCAAGGATCTCGCCCGCGAATTTGGTGTGGTGGCAATGCCCAGCTCCTACCTTATTGGTCGTGATGGCGAAATAAGGCAGAAGCATTTCGGTTTTAAAGTGAAAAAGCAGGACGAATATGAGTCGGCCATCGTTGATGCATTGCACGATGCATTGCCTGTTGAGGAGTAAGCGAATGCGATCAGGGTTATTGACAGTGGGTTTGTTGGCTCTCGGTACGGTATCAGGGTGTTCATCAATGGGCGTTGAACCGTGGGAGCGCGATGTGCTCGCAAAGGACGAAATGCAGCTCACAAGTGACCCGGTGGAAGCTGCGCTGGACGATCATATTTATTTCAGCAAGGAAGCATCCAGCGGAGGCCGCGGCTTTGGTGGCGGCGGATGTGGCTGCAACTAAGGGCTCGATAATGGGTAATAACAGCAAATTATCAATTAGCGGTGCACTCGCTGCCGCGACGTGCACACTGCTTGGCTCCGGACTCCCCGAGCCCGTTCAGGCCCAGGAAGAACCAGGCTGGGATTTCAATACGGCATTGCTTTATTACGGCGAAGACGGCGACCGTGTTCAGGACCTCAGTCTCAATATTCTCTCGCGGCGCGCATTTATCGATGACAAATTCCTGTCGCTGGGGCTTACCGTCGACGCATTGACCGGCGCTTCGCCCAACGGTGCGCTACCGCAGTCAAGCGCACAGACATTTACACGGCCGTCTGGCGAGAAAACCTATACGACGCCAGCGGGCGAGTTACCGCTGGATGACTCGTTTCGAGATACGCGCGTAGCGCTCACTGCCAGCTGGCAGCAGCCCTTGGGACGTCTATACCAACTCAGCTTCGGTGCCAGTGCATCCGCAGAGTATGATTACACCCATGCCGGGCTTAACGCGAAACTGGCGCGTGACTTTAACCAGCGAAATACGACTGTATCTGCCGGTATCGCTGTCGCACACGATTCCCTCGATCCGGTAGGCGGAACACCTATCGGGCTAGCACCCATGCTGGGCGAGGAAGATACGAGTAATCGAATGGGCGACCAAACCAAGGACGTTCTCGATATTGTCTTCGGCGTAACTCAGGTCATGTCGAGGAATTTGTTAATGCAGTTCAACTATTCCTACAGTGATGCCAGTGGCTACCTGAACGATCCTTACAAGATTTTATCCATCGTCGACGGGGTAACCGGCGATGCGATACCCACAAACGACTTTGGGGATGACGGGCCGTCACAACTGAATGTCTTCGAGAAACGGCCAGACACGCGCGTTAAACACAGTCTGTTTACGCAGGCAAAGTACTACATGAACGGCAAGGTGCTGGACGTGTCGTATCGGTACATGACTGACGACTGGGAAATCGACTCGCATACGGTTGACCTGCGTTATCGCTGGCCGATTGGCGATAGGAGTTATCTCGAGCCGCACTTTCGCTTTTACACGCAAACCGAGGCGGAGTTCTATCGGGCCAGTCTGATAGATGGCCAGCCTTTGCCAGAGTATGCATCCGCCGACTACCGGCTGGGTAATTTTGACGCCATTACCGCCGGGCTAAAATATGGCTGGAAGACAGGTAGCGGTAACGACATGAGCGTGCGCCTGGAGCTGTATCAACAATCCGGCAGTATTCCGTCGGAGCAGTTAATCGGCAACCAGCTGGACAGGGATAATTATCCGGACCTCAACGCCGTTATCCTGCAGTTCAGCTATCGTTTTGGTCTCTAGGGACAGGTGGCAGCTCGCCAAAAGCAGCGCCACGTAAGGGTCGGTGAGGATAATGGCTCCTGGCGCGGCCGGTTCGAAGCCATGGCAAGTCCCTGTGAGCTTCTTTGTGAGGCAACAGGGCGCGCTGAGGCGCAGCGCCTAACCGAAATTGTGGCCAACGAAGCGTGGCGCATCGAAGATAAATTCAGCCGCTACCTGCCGGGAAATATCGTAGACCAAATAAATTCAGCCGGCGGCAGGGCGGTCGAAGTCGACCCTGAAACAGCTCAGTTGATCGATTTTGGTGTCACTTTGTACCAACTGAGCGAGCGACGCTTTGATATTACATCGGGCGTGCTGCGGCGGATCTGGCGTTTTGACGGCAGTAGCAATATTCCCACAGCTGCTCAAGTCGATGAGGTGATGAACGACGTCGGCTGGCACCGCGTCACATGGGAGTCGCCTTCGATAACGATGGCGGCCGGCATGGAGATTGATTTTGGTGGCATTGGCAAAGAGTTCGCCGTGGACCGGGCGGCAGCATTGCTGCGGGAAGAAACCTCCGTCAGTTGCCTGGTAAATCTGGGCGGTGACCTGGCGGTTACCTCGAGGCCGAAACAACGGAATACGTGGAAAGTCGGTATCGAAGCTGTAAATCGGCCGGCGGATATGCCCGCGAGTCTCCTGAATTTGCAAATCGGTGCCCTGGCAACCAGTGGTGATGCGCGTCGTTTCTTAGTAAAAGAAGGTGTTCGATACAGCCACATTCTTGACCCCATGACGGGGTGGCCAGTTCAGGACGCGCCACGCTCAATTACCGTCGCGGCGGATACGTGCACCCAGGCCGGCATGTTAAGCACGCTGGCAATGCTGCAAGGCAAGGGCGCGGAAACGTTTCTGGAGGCGCAAGATGTCAGTTACTGGTGTGACCGGGGCTACCTCCCGGAGCTCGACTCAGTAGCGCCATAACCCTCCATTGCTAGTTAAAATGCGCCCATAACCTATTATTTTTTAAAGAAATTAATACGCCCACAAGATCGTGCCTGAAGCTCGCAGCGGGTTATTTCGATCGAACCCGGCGGTTCGGATTGAGAACTCTGTCCTTTTCTGAGATTCAAAACGGCATAATCTTAGCCGATGTTTTTCGAAATCCCGCAGAACCTGATCCTTATTGCCGGTGGCGCGTTCCTGGTTGGCTGGCTACTGTCGTCAATCAGTTGGGCATTAAAGTCAAAGATTCGCGCCAAAAAGCGCGACCCACGCGATGACCGCATTCGTTCACTTGAAGCAGAGCTGCGTATCGCCGTCAGCAAAAGCGAAAAATCTGGCGAAGAAGTAGCAAAACTCAAGAAGGATCTCGAAGAGGCCAACGATGGCCAGATTAAACGGGACAACGTCATTTCTCATCAGCAGGATAAGCTGGAGGTCATGGCGGCCGATCTCAAGGATTCTGTCCTGAAGACCCGCGAACTGCGCAACGAGCTATCCGAGCGTGCGACGGAGAATCTCAAGTCTGAGGTCAAACTACGCGAAGTCGAGACCGAGCTGGAAGTCGCACAGGCGTCGACGGACATGATAGCGACGGGAGTTTTGGATTATTCGCTGGCCGCAGAAGCGCTTGAGGACGACGTAAACGACGACGATCTTCTGGACGAATCTGAGATTACTAACGCTGCAAAGTAGAACCACAGCACCTCCTGCCTGTCCTACAGAGGTACAATCTCCTTTTCGATCTTGAGGCTGTAGGCTTGATTGCGCGTCTCACAGTGCTGTGCTTATTTCTTGGTCTGTTCACGACGTGCGCCAAGTCACCAACTCCTGTCTCCATACCTTTTGTCGCGCAGTTCGGCCCGCAAAAGTTGACCTGCGGAGAACGAAGCAGTGCAGCACAACTAACGGATCTCAGGTTTTACGTTCAGGACGTTGAGCTGATTACCGCCGACGGACGTGCGGTGGAAGTAAGCCTCGATCCAGACGGCATGTGGCAACAGCGCGATCTCGCTCTGCTAGACTTTGAAGACGGTAGTGGTGCGTGCCTGAACGGGACTGTCGAAACAAACGAAAGTCTGCGTGGCGCGGTAACGAACGGAGAGTATCGTGGCTTGTCCTTCACCGTTGGTGTCCCGTTCGCGCGCAATCATGCTGACCCATTGCAGGCCCAAGCACCGCTAGGCGACCCCGCAATGCACTGGCATTGGCGCGCGGGCTACAAGTTCATGAGAGCTGGCATACGTACCGCCGACGATGGTTTCTGGCTGCATCTCGGCAGCACTGGATGTAAAGGTACGGTCAGGAATATATCAGCCTGCAATTCAGCTAACCGGGTTCGCGTCGTACTCGACAATTTTGTCCTGGGGCGTGATGCCGTCGTTATCGATCTTGCCGCCCTGACAGATGGAACAGATTTGGGCGATGCAAACCCGACCGACTGCTCTTCAGGTCCGGCCGAAGTGGCGTGCAGAGAGCCGTTCAGCGCCCTCGGGCTGGATTTCTCAACGGGCGAAAGAAAGCTCGAACAGGCCATATTTCGGCGCAAGCAAGTAAAATGAAGAAATTCGTGATCTTGTTACTAGCGGCAACCCTGGCAATCGGTGCCGTAGGTATGTGGTGGCACGGGAAGCAGGAATACGAGTGGCAGATTGATCCGAACATTCCACTACCGGAAGTGCCCTTCGATAACCCGATGAGTGACGTCAAAGTCGAATTGGGTCGCCGGCTTTTCTACGACACACGTCTATCGGCGAACAACACGATGTCGTGTGCGAGCTGCCACATTCAGGCGCTGGCATTTACCGACGGCAAAGCGCGCGCTGTTGGCGCAACCGGGGCGGTGCATCCGCGTAGCTCGATGACGCTGGTCAATGTTGCATACGCAAGCCGACTTACCTGGGCAAATCAGCTAATGAACCGTCTTGAGGATCAGGCCTTAACGCCGTTATTTGGGGATAACCCCGTCGAAATGGGGATGTCTGGCCGCGAAGGAGAACTCGCGGCAATGCTCAAGGCTGACGAACACTATGCCGACCTTCTGCCGCGGGCTTTTCCCGCAGACCAAGACCCCTTTTCAATTGTCAACGTGGTTCGCTCAACCAGCACGTTTGTCCGCACGATCATCAGCTTTGACGCGCCGTACGACCGCTACCTAAACGGCGACGAAGGCGCAATGAGTGAGCAGGCCTTGCTCGGTATGGAGCTGTTCTTTTCAGAACGGCTGGAGTGTTTTCATTGCCACGGTGGGTTTAACTTCACTGACAGCACTACGCATGCGAATGCGAACGTCGATCGAATCGGCTATCACAACACTGGCTTGTACAACATCGATGATGCCGGGGCGTATCCGGCAGATAACACCGGCTTGTATGACATGACGGGGCAACGGCGCGACATGGGTCGGTTCAAAGCACCAACGCTGCGTAATATCGCCGTTACCGCGCCGTACATGCACGATGGCAGCGTTTTGACGCTCGACGACGCCATTTCGCATTACGCACGGGGAGGGCGTTTGCTGGAGGATGGGGACTACGCCGGCGATGGTCGCCGAAACCCGTTCAAGTCCGAGTTCATTGGAGGTTTCGAGTTGTCCGATGACGAACGGCTGGCGCTGCTGGCCTTCCTGCGCTCGTTGAGTGATGCAACGGTCCTAGCCGACCCCAGGTTTTCGAACCCGCACTAGTGTCATCATGTCGGTGGATCGCCAGGCGAGAAACAACACGAAAAAATAGCTTTGCATAAGGAGTGAAGCGATCCATTCGATTCGATTCTCGGACGCGTCGGCATCCTCTAATATCATTTTCAAGACACTATTGAGTATGCCGAGGCAAAACGTCACAACACACACCGCCACCAGATATCTCGCAGCTTTGCGCAAGCGTAAGTCGCGCAGCGCTTTGCTGATTCGCGCCAGCGCTAGCGCGACGAATAGTTGCGCCAGGGCCGTGCCCAAATATCCAAAATAGATGCCCACACGACGCATGAACTCGTACAACGGTTCTTTTGTGCCCAGGAATGTCACGTAGACGATCAACGCCAGCGAACCAACCAGGCCGCTGATTAGGATTGCGTTGGTCGTGGCGCAGCGTAGGTCAGCATCCAAAGAGCGCAGCCACAGCACACTCAGGTACCAGAGAAACGCCAGGAGTAAGGCGTATGGCAGCATAATCGCACGAAACAGGAAGCTGCCAGGCGGTTTGCGGCCTGTTGCGCTGATGGAAATGGCGCCATCAATTGGCGGGAAACACGCGGGTAGGGTCTCGCTGGCTATTCCGATCCACAATGCACCAAACATGGCAATCAGGGGCAGCGCGGCGGCCAACAGCGGGATAAATCGGAACATCATATTGCCTCGACGATACACCGTCTCCAGCCGCTTGGAAGATCAAAAGCAGCATTTAGGTCTGTTTTGCGGCTAGAATAGGGGCAATATCTATAAAAAACTAGTAAAAACAGGGGGTTACCATGAACATCCTTGCCTTTTGGCTTCCAATCCTTGTATCTGCAGTCGTCTTGTTCTTCACCAGCGCGGCCATCTGGATGGCGTTCAAGTGGCACGACAGCGATTTCAGGAAAGCAGACGACGAAGACGCCGTGCGTTCGGCATTAAGCGGATCGGCTCCTGGCGTACTCATGGTGCCGTATTGCACCGATCCAAACGAGTTTAAAGACCCGCTGGTACAGAAGAAATATATCGATGGTCCGCAGGCATACGTGACAGTCGTGCCAAATGGTCTGCCTGCAATGGCCGGTAAGCTTGCGCGTACGTTTGTCTATTACATTTTCGTTGGCGCGTTGTGTGCGTATTTTCTTGTCATGACAGGCAGCGCAAATGGTGAGTATCTCGAGATATTTCGAATCACGTGCACTGTGGCCTGGGCGTCCTACGGCATTGCATACATCCAGGAAAGCATCTGGTTTGGACGGCCGTGGTCGACAACGATCAAAAACCTGTTTGATGCGTTGTTGTACGGCTTGCTGACGGGTGGAGTATTTGGCTGGTTGTCGTAGCCGCTGCGAAAGGGCTGAAACAACTCAAAACGGCGTTTCTATGGGGTGAGCCTTCTTTAGGTCCATATCCTATTTAACATAATATACATTATACGCATATTATTGTATCTCCGCTCAGAAAGTCCGGACAACGCCCTGCACGCCAATTGTAAGGAAACCCAATTATCTGTGGTCTCCTGCCAACTTCCCGGAGCGTCTGTAATGGCTGCTTTCGGGGTATCATAATGTTCCGCTACCAACGCGAACCAGCCGTCAGAGATTTAAGCGAGTATAGATATGAAGACACCATACGTTTGTCAGGTTTGTGGAGGGGATGTTGTGATCGGACGCCATGAGAGTGGATGGCGCCATGTGTCCGGTAAACATTCAGATCATCGTGTCAAAAGGGTTCCTCGACCGGACTATCGGACTAGCAGCGAAAGCTCTGATGAGCCCGAAGCGAAGCAACGCGGCTCCCAGCGGCACGAGTGACCGCTTGCATGGGGTACCGTGTTACGACCGGTATTTATCACCGCATCCGACACCGCAAGAACTCCGCCCTCCTCTCAGCAAATGGTAGTCACTCAAACGAAACCATTTACGCGAAAAGATAAAAAAGACCACTGATTCCGGTGACAGGCTGGTCACTTCACCAGTCATATCTTTTCTATAAAACGCTGAACACCCGCCATCTTGCCAAACAGGCTGTGCTGCTCTATTGGATTCTCGCCATCGCCCGCCTTATGAAAGCTACGGACTTTAGCTTTTTCTGATTGGAATCAAATTTCGCAGTGAGCTAATGTTCGCTTGTGGACATCCCGCTATTCGAGCAACTGCGACAACTGAGCCTGCCGCTTCGAGGATATGCAGTATTTGGCAGCGGCCCATTGGCGATCCGGGGCATCATTCCATTAACAAATGACCTGGACATTATTTGCCGGGATGAAGTTTGGAACCTGGTCAGCCGGATCGGGAAAGTTGAATATCTGCCTGAATACGGCGTTAACGTCGTCACGATGGCAAACGGCGCCCTGACGTTCGGAACGAAATGGGGAATCGGCAATTTCGATATCGATGAGTTGATTGACACGGCAGAGATAATTGATGCCCTCCCTTTCGTGAAAATTGAACACGTCATTCACTACAAGAAAATTCGATCCAGCGAAAAAGATTTGCTGCACCTCGATGCATTGGCAACTTCGGGTCAACCAGTGTAACGAATCGATCGTAGCGTTAGACAAACAGGAAGATGCCGTATTCCCTGCCATAGTCAGGCGCGCGCAGATTATGCCCCCATTGTTTGCACTGACGCCAATCAGAGACACTTTATCGGAAAGAACAACAGTAATAAAAACAGTAATATAGACGGGTTTTGATGAATCCGAGACGGAGCCGATAGACATCAGCAAAAGGGAGGCGTTAGGATGCGCGCGCCGCTGGAGAATCAGCAGTTTCTGGCGCGCAAAATCGGGCAACGTATGAAGGATGAATTCATGAAAAAGTTTCTATTACTGATCGCAGCGTTGTCTATTCACGCCACGGCCGCAGCACAGTCGAATCAACAAACTGAGACAAGCAGTCTCAGGTATTCCTATGCCGAGTTTCGTTTTGTCGATGTCGACGCGGGCGGCGATGGTTTTAGCTTTGGAGGATCCTACGAACTCGATGAAAACTGGATCCTGGTTGGTGCCCTGACCGCACTCGATTACAGCAACAACGTCGATTTCACACTTTTTGACATTGGTGGTGGTTACGTTTGGAATTACTCGAATAACGTCGACCTGGTCAGCACGCTAAGATTCGTTCGAGCCGAGGTGGATACACCAGGCGGTAACGCCGATGACTCGGGTTTCGCTTTTTCGGTGGGTCCTCGCGTGTTATTGACGCCAGAATTCGAGGTGCGTGGCTCGGTGAATCACATAAACCTGGATGGCAACGATAGCTATCTGCAACTTGCAGGCGACTATTTCTTTACCGATCAAGCGTCTGTCGGAGTAAGCCTGGACTTTGCCGGCGATACGGACAGCTTTACTGTTGGCTTTCGATGGTTCTTCCGATAGATCTGACTGTCCGCCGATGGTCTGAATCTATGGACGTCGAATAGCCGTTACTTAACGTGTACAATCGCCCGTTGATTTTCCAGCGAGGCTCGCAGATGTTATTGAATTCGAAGACCAGATCTTTCGCCGCCGCCATTCTTCTGGCGCCACTGTTTGCACTGCCGCACACCGCGACAGCGACGATCGTTGAAGTTGAAACGGATCTGGGCGTCATCGAAATTAATCTGTATGACAATGCGACGCCCGCCACGGTTACGAATTTTCTTGATTATGTGAACAGTGGCGCTTTCACCGACTCGATCGTTCATCGGTCAGTGCCGGGATTTGTCATCCAGGGTGGCGGCTACGTTACCAATATCAATGCCGAAATCAGCGATATAAACACCAATCCACCCGTGACCAATGAGCCCGTATATTCAAATGTGCGTGGCACAATCGCCATGGCAAAACTTGGCGGCGATCCGAATAGCGCAACCAGTCAGTGGTTCATAAACCTGGCCAACAACGCAGCGAATCTGGACGGGCAAAACGGCGGTTTTACCGTATTTGGTGAGGTGACGGCCGGTATGGATGTCGTCGACTCCATTGCAGGTCTGCCCCGCTACGACTTTGGCTCCGCATTCGCCGACCTGCCACTGCGGAACTACTCGGCAACCGACTACACTGACAATGTGCCAGTCGACAATACTCATTTTGTTATCGTGACCGCTGTGACCGTGACCGACACAACGGTTAACAGTGCGGCTGGCCTGAATCCGACACCAACAACTCGTAATACGACGCCTCCGGCAACGGGTGGTGGAAACGGAGGCGGAGGCGGCAGTCTCGCCCTGCTCTCAATCCTCGGTCTGTTGGGTTTTGCGGCGACGCGAGTATTGCGGCACACAAGCCAGGCTCACGAGATCCCGTAGACCCGGATATTTGCGATGAGCGGGTTGTTCTGAGCGATCTTCTCGGCAAAATGAATTTGCAGGCCTACCTGGATCGAATCGGCTATCGAGGTGCCCAGCGCCCCGATCATTCTGTCCTCATCGCACTGCAACGAACTCATGTTTGCGCCGTGCCGTTTGAAAACCTGGATGTCCAGCTTGGCCGGCCACTTTCGACCGCTGCCGAAGAAGCCTACGAGAAGATTGTAGAAAAGAAACGTGGTGGCTGGTGCTATGAGCAAAACGGGCTCTTCGGCTGGGCCCTTCAGCAAATCGGTTTTGATGTAACTCGCGTCGCCGCTGCGGTGATGCGCCAGGACAGAGGCGATGCCTCTCTCGCAAACCACTTGTGCCTGCTCGTGGCTGCACCCGGGTCGTCAACCAGGTATTTGGTCGATGTTGGATTTGGCGGCAGCATGCTCGAACCGATCGAATTACTGCAGGGCGAGCACACTCATGCGCCCTTTCGCCTCGGGCTGGAAAGCCTGGACGACGGCTACTGGCGATTTTGGGAAGATATCGGCGATGGGAAATTCAGTTACGATTTCCGCGCTGAACCTGCGAATGAAGCGGCGCTGCAGGCCAAGTGCGCGAGCCTGCAAAGTGACCCTTCATCAATTTTCGTAATGAATCTCGTCGCCCAACTTCGTTCACGGGAGCAACACATGGTCTTGCGAGGACGAATCCTGCATGTAGCATCTGCTGATGGCATCGCTAGGCAGACTCTCGAATCTGCGGACGAAATTGTCGCCACGCTCGCGACCAAATTCGGCCTCGACCTACCCGAAGTCGGCGGGCTTTGGCCCAAAATCGCAGCACGACACGAAGAAATTCTGCGGACAAAGTCCGAATTCAAACAGCGCTAAGCATCCTCAACAATTACCGCCGTGCCTGTTGCCAGCAGTTCGGCTGCCCCGCCCATCAATACCGACGTCGTAAACCGCGTCGTGACAACTGCGTTGGCGCCAAGCTCTGCCGCCTCCTGGATCATCCGATCCAGACTTTGTTCGCGACTTTCTGCGATGAGCTTGCCGTATTCGTGAATTTCTCCACCCACGATATTGCGGAGTCCGGCCATGATGTCTTTGCCAACGTGGCGTGCTCGAACCGTATTGCCGCGAACGAGCCCCAGGGTCTTGACGATTTTCTTGTTGGCGATTGTTTCGGTGGTCACGATAATCATTGCTCAAATCTCCACATCTTTGTATTTGTCAGCCTTGCGTTCGATGAGTCGCTGGCGAAGCACCGAAATAAACAACAATGCCAGGCCACCATACACAGCGCCGATCAATAACTTCTCAAATGTGCCCATCGATGATTCGAAAACGAATGCATAGATGCCAATGCCGCCGCAAATTAGCACAGCGCCCAAAAATAGCAGCCAACCAATACTTCGGGTTACCTTGACGGTTGTATCATCCATCTTTTCTCTCCAGACATCTTCACCATATTCGCTCAGGCGTGAATTACTCACATCGCGTCGCAATGCTCGTAAAGCACTGAGCTCTGATTCACATTTGCCGCAGTTGCCGCAATGGATCTCCACCCGCTGCCGCTGCTGCTGCGTCAATTCTCCGTCGATATAGCCCGATAGCAACTCGCCGACGTGTTCATCCATTGGTTTTGTATTACTGAGCATCGTTATCAAGCGCCTCCTTAAGCGCGATTCGGGAGCGATGTAGCCGGGACATGACTGTGCCCTGCGCGATGCCGAGAACGTCGGCTATCTGTGCATAGGACAAGTCCAGATAATCCCGCAGGACAATCAGTTCGCGTTTCTCGGCAGGAATCATCGCAAGTGCCTGTTTGATCGCCATTCGGCGCTGATCGACCCCGAGGGCCTCCTCAGGTGTCGTGCCTGGGTCAATAAGCTCCTCAACCGGCATCGCCGAGGGACGACGGCGCCGAATCATATCCAGGCAACGGTTACGCACCACGCGCAGAAACCAGGGCTTCAGTGGCCCTTTGCGACTATCGTAGGCCTGTGGCCGCCTTAGGACAGCCTCAAACGCATCATGAACCGCATCGGCCGCATCGTCAGCGTTGCCTAGTAATTGGGTGGCCAGTGCATGTGCGCCGCCGCCAAGCTGGGTGAGCTCCTGTCGCATAATCGTCATTTCTGCCTGCTTCAGGAACTATACGCACCGGCGTGGAGGTTTATTCCAGAACCAGGAAGAACAAAGCACAATAAAAAAGGCCGCACCCGATAAATATAAACGGTGCGGCCTATTTTTATATTAATTACAACCGGTTACTGATTTTAGTTAATGTGAGTTATTACAACTAATCTCTGGCTCCGATCGGTACCATCAAGTGTGCGTACGGCGTGCCTTTCCACATCACATACGGCCCACCATTATCCGGATCTGTCGGGAATGTATCGAGCATCTCAGCAGGCGCCACAATCATCAGGTGAGCGCCCTCAACGATCCATTCATTATCCTCGGTCGGTCCTTCCGCAAACGGGTCGGTATTACTCGCGCCTTCATCGCCAACGAGCATGTATGAAATGCCCAGTGACTCGGCAGCGTAGTCCTTCTTGTTCATCCATGCATCAGCCCATTTCATCCATTCTCCGTCCATGCACATGGGTGCGGAACCGCTAAGCGTCGGCGGCGTGGGCAGGCACGTATACCCGTTCGTGCCTTCCTTAAGCACGTTACCCTCCCAATCCACGACAGTCGCGGCCTTCGCCATGCCGGGCCAGCCGGCACTTAGCGCTTCAGCCGTCGCGTCAGAAGCGGCGTCGTGAGCTGTTTCCGCTTCTTCTTCGTCACGTGCCCCGACTGGTACCATCAGGTGAGCGTACGGTGTGCCTTTCCACATCACATACGGACCGCCGTTGTCCGGGTCTGTCGGGAACGTATCAAGCAATTCAGCGGGCGCCACAATCATCAGGTGAGCGCCCTCCACGATCCATTCATTATCGTCTGTCGGACCTTCAGCAAAAGGGTCTGTATTGCTCGCACCCTCGTCTCCGCTCAGCATGTAGGAGATACCTAGTGAACCCGCGGAGTATTCTTTCTTGTTTTGCCAGGCGTCGGCCCATTTCAGCCACTCGCTATCCATACACATCGGCGCATTGCCGGAGAGCATCGGCGGCGTAGGCAAGCAGGTATACCCGTTCGTACCTTCTTTGAGTACGTTGCCTTCCCAATCCACGACAGTCGCATTGTCAGCCATGCCAGGCCATCCAGCGCTGAGCGCATCCGCAATAGCATCAGGAGCTGCAACGGCAGTAGTCTCCGGCGCCGCCTCAGCTTCCTCAGCCTCGGGCGCCGGACTTTCACTACACGCCACGAACGCAAAGCATGCTAACGCCGTTAATACGGTCTTGTATTCCATGATCTTCCCCAAGTTATTGTGTTGTAACGATTATAATTGGATTAAAGATCAGTAGCCATCAGCTCCCTATCTCATTGCCAGCTTCATCCAGCTCGACAATTTCATAACCAAGCTCCTGAAGCTCGGGAAGAATCGTCTGTTTGTCTCCAACAACAACGATGATCATGTCGTCCATGGTCAGCTGTTCAGAAGCAACCTGGTTGAGTTCTTCGACACCAATCGCATCAAGAATCTCATTCTGCTCGTCCACGAAGTCGTCTTCGAGATCGTAGGTCAGGATTTGCGAGAGGAAGCCGAGTTTCTGGGCTGGTGTTTCGTAACTTCGTGCGTCTCTCTGACCAATGGCTCTGCGCGTGAATGCCAGTTCGGTTTCGCTGATACCAGACTCGGCATAGCCGCGTATCTCGTTCTCAAACTGCACGATGCTGTCGCCGGTTGCGTCCGCACGGACGGCCGCTTGTGCTGTAAAGGAACCGTAGTCCTCGGTACCACTGAACCCCGAAAAGGCGCCGTACGTGTAGGCCTTATCCTCACGCAGATTCAGGTTTATACGGCTGTTAAACGCGCCACCGAGCGTGAAGTTCATCAGGTTCGCACGATAATAGTCACCGGTCGCATCAAACGTCAGCGCCCGCTTACCGATACGAATTTCTGACTGGGCCGCACCGGGCTTGTCGACGAGATAAATCCTGGTTTTGCCAATCTCTGGAAATTCGTTGAGACCAACGCCTATAACATTGGGTCCTTCCCAGCCCTCAAATACGGATAATTTCTTGACCAGCGTGTCCTGTGGCTGGTCGCTAACCGCGATGATGCTCGCGATCGTGGGCGAATAGTTGTCAGCATAGAATCCCTTGACGTCATCGAGTTCCAGGTCGACAACCGACTCTTCGGTGCCAATATTCAAATACGAGAAACTGTTGTCCTTACCGTACAACAGCAATTGGTAGATAGTAGCTGCCGTCGTTGCCGGCTGCTTTTTACCCTGGCGGATCGCCTGGAGGGTCTGCGCTTTTACGCGTTCGAAGTCGTGTTCGCTAAATTTTGGTTGCAACAGTCGCTCAGCAGCAATGGCGAGTGTCTCGTCGAGATTCTCGCTCAGACTACGAATAATCAGGATCGTATCGTCATTACCTGCCGCAATCTGAACCGTCGCACCGAGCTTTTGCAGTGCATTACTAAGCTCTTCGTTCGTCCTTTTAGTGGTCGACTCATTAAGCATCGCCGCAGTCATTGCGGCCAATCCAAGCTTATCCAGTGATTCGCTGCGTTGTCCTGCTTCGATTCTCAGTTGGATCGCGACAGTCGGCGTCTCCGAATTAACCGCACCGAGCACCTCTATACCGTTTTTGAGTTCAGCTCGCCATATCTCAGGCAGCACGACACTGGGATTGTCGCCCGACGGTGGCATGACGCTGCGATCAAAATTATCCTTGGCACGCCGAAATGCGAGGTCATCGTCGCTTATTGCCTTGTAGTCCGGAAGCTTACGTTCGTAACCGGACCAGGTGTCCTCCCTTGCGATCATTGCCATTTGACCCGGCGGCACGATACTCAGGACAACAGCTGGCTTGCCCTTGATGTACTGACGGTAGACGCGCATTACGTCTTCCTTGCTTACGTTCTCATACCTCGCAATATCATCCGCGGTGAAATTCGGATTGCCGGTATACGTCTGGTGGGAGGCCAACCTGCTAACCTTCCCCGCTACACTCTCGAGGCTGTAAATCATTCCCGAGACAATACTCATTTTGACCCGCGTCAGGTCGTCGTCGACCACACCGCGTGTCTCGAATTCCTCCAGCGACGCCCGCATGATTCGCTCCAGGTCCGCGAGCGTAGTACCAGACGCAGGATTCGGCAGCGCAAACACCGTGAACGTGCATGACAATTCGAGACAGCCATGCCCTGCGCTGGCGTTCACAGCCAATCCGTTTTTGACTACATTCTTGTAAAGCAGAGATGTTTCACCCTGACCGAGGATGTACATCAATACATCGAGCGGTGCCTCGTCTTCGTGATACAGGTGAACCGTTGGAAAGGACATGTACAGAAGCGGTAATGCGACATTGTCCTCCTTCGACAGGTAGCGGTCAGACGCAAGTGTGACAACAGGTTTTTCCGGATTGGCGACCTCCGGGCCGCGCGGTATCGGTCCGAAATACTTGTTGATCCAGGCAAGTGCTTCTGCCTCGTCAAACCTGCCGCCGATCGTTAACGTCGCGTTGTTTGGCCCATACCAACGCAGGAAGAATTGCTTTAGGTCGCTAACGGTAACCCGGTTAAGGTCTTCGATGTGGCCGATCGTTAGCCATGAATACGGGTGCCCTTCGGGGTACAGCGCTTCATTGAGCCACTCATTTAAGCGGCCATACGGTCGGTTATCATAATTCTGCCCGCGTTCATTCTTGACGGTCTCTCGCTGAACCTCAAACTTTTCCTGTGTCACTGCATCCAGAAAGAAGCCCATGCGGTCAGCTTCCAGCCAGAGCATTTTCTCAAGTTGGTTTGCCGGGACGGTCTCGAAGTAATTTGTTCGATCTGTGTTGGTGGATCCGTTGAGGGTACCTCCCGACTCCGAAACAATTCTAAAATGCTCTTCGTCGCCAACGTTTTCCGATCCCTGGAACATCATATGCTCGAAGAAATGCGCAAAACCCGATTTACCTACTTCCTCCCGACCTGAACCAACGTGGTATGTGACATCGACGTGCACGAGCGGATCTGAAAGATCCTCGTGCAAAACGACTGTCAGCCCGTTGTCGAGTTCGTATTTCCTGTACGGGATGACGATGCCGCCGGCTGATCCTTTTTCGATGGTCTCAAGCAGCGTTATGCCTTCAGGCAATGCCGCGACGTTTGCGGCTGTCTCGGATGGGTCTTTTGACTGGCAGCCTGAGATTGCTATGAAAAAGCCGGCGATCAAGATCGTTTTTCTTGTGAATAGCATGCTTTGGTCCTGCGGTCGTTATTAGGGTCTATAGGGACTATCGGACACCGGTAACGCGCCCGGGTTCAAAATTCAGTAGTGACAATTTCCGGGTATTTCGGCACCCAGCGATTTTCCGCGATTTTCGACTCGAGCTGATCGATTTGCGTGAACCGCGCGACACCATCTTCAATAGCCTGGCGTGCGACCGCCAACGCAACGGCGCCACAAACCTCCCAAAGTCGCGAGACTTCGGGCATCAGGCACCCACTCGAGATTTCGTCTTCAGACAGAGCGGCTGCGAGAGCCCGCGACGAGGCCGCAATCATTGTGGTTGTGATTTCACTTGCGCCGCTAACTATGGCGCCCAACCCTATGCCGGGGAAGACGAAAACATTGTTCGCCTGACCTATTCGGCGGGGCCCATCGCTGGTCTCGATTGGCTCGAACGGACTACCAGTTGCCACCAGCGCCTTGCCGCCGCTCCAGTCATAGATTTCCTGCGGAATTCCCTCGCTGATCGAGGTTGGATTGGACATCGGCAAGATAACCGGATATTCCGTATTCGCGGACATCGCTCTGACGATCTCCTCCGTGAATGACCCGCCCTGCCCCGATGTGCCTATCAGTACCGTCGCTTTGTAGGCGCTAACGACTTTAGCGAGACTCGCATGTTCCTCTTCGGCCAGTCCTAGTTGTGCGACCATTTCGGCTGGCCAGGCGAGCTCCTTCTTGAAGTCATCCAGACCAGGCCTGTCTGCCGAAACGACGCCCTGACTATCAATTGCAATGACGGCTCGCGTGAGCTCTTCACCCTGCACACCGGCATCGCGCAATTGGCCACGAAGTTGGCGTGCAATTCCCAGCCCGGCGGCACCCGCCCCGTAGATCACAGTTCGGCTGTCCCGGAAGTCACGTCCGCTGATCCGGCAGGCCGCGTGAACACTCGCGGCTGCTACAGCACCAGTGCCCTGAATATCATCATTGAATGACGGCAACATTTCCCTGTAGCGATCCAGAATCATCAGTGCGTTGTCTTTGCGCAAGTCTTCCCACTGAATGACAACATCGGGGAAAACGGCCTTTGCAGCAGCAACAAACTCATCGACGATTGCCAGGTATTCGGCACCGCGCAAGCGCTTGTGGCGCCAGCCGAGGTAGAGCGGATCGTCGAGAAGCGCCTGATTATCTGTGCCCACGTCAAGGCTAATCGGCAATGTGCGTGCCGGATGAATGCCTGCGCCGACACAGTAAAGCGCGAGTTTGCCGATTGAAATAGCCATCCCGCCGACGCCCTGGTCGCCAATTCCGAGGATAGCCTCATTATCGGTCACCACCATAAGTTGCACGCCACTGAACGGTGCAGAGTTACGCAGAACCTCTTCAATGTGACCTGCATGCCGCGGAGTAATAAAAACTCCGCGTGCGCGCCGATAAACCCGGGAGAAGAAACGCGATGCCTCGCCAACTGTCGGCGTGTAAATAACAGGCATCAGCTCCTCGAGGTGCATGCTCAAAATCTTGTAGAACAGCACTTCATTGCGATTCAGGAGCTGGGAAAGGTCAATATGCCGCCCAACCGGGTCGGGGTTGAAGCAGATAGACGAATACGTGCGTTCTGCCTGCGTCTCTATGTCGTTATGCTGAGCCGGAAGCATTCCCTCAATGCCAAGCTCGCGACGCTCCTCGAACGTAAAACCGGTGCCCTTGTCGTACAGCGGCAAACGCAGCATTTCACGGCCAGTTTTTGATGTTCTTAATTGATCCCCTGTCGGTGTCCGTATCAGGTCAAACTTTTCCACGTTAATGTGCCTGTCGCAATCGAATGACCGGCACTAGACGCGCTTACGCGAGCGCTGTCAAGCATGCATCTGCAATGGCTGCGACGTCAGCTTCGTGGGCACTGGAAACTACGCCGCATCTGCCAGCATAATGACCCGATGCAGCAACTGGCCCTGATTTGCCCCATCGTGATACCGATCATTTTCTGGGCGGTTTATCACTATCACAAGGACCGCCACCTGCCCGAACCGCTCGGTCACTTGTTGTTGGTGTTCGGCCTGGGCATGCTGGCCGCCGGGATATCACAGGCCCTGTACATCGGTTTGGAGCCATTGGGGCTTCGCTTCGACGCCGGTGCGCTGGCCGATTCCAGTGTGGTGGCGCTCTTCAGCTACGCAATGTTGGCGATTGGACCGATTGAGGAAGTATCAAAGATGCTGTTGTTCGTGCTCGTGGTCTTGCGCCTAAAGGAGTTTAACGAGCCACTCGACGGGATCATCTATGCATCATTCATCGGCCTCGGTTATGCCACGGTCGAGAACTGGCAGTACCTGGACTACCTGACGCCGACAGAGGCGTATGCGCGAGGCTTCGCGAGCCCGGTCATCCATATCCTGTTTGCCTCCATTTGGGGACACTGGATCAGCCGTGCGCATCTTCAGGGACGATCTATTGTTGTGGCGGCCGCAATAGGCCTGGCGATTGCTGCAAGCCTGCACGGGCTCTACGATTTCATTGTGATCCTGAACCCCGGCAATTCGCTACCAATAGCGGCGCTGGGCATCGTCGCGATTTGGATCTGGCGTCTGAAACTCATGCAAAGACTGCACAAGGACGCTTCTCAGATACGATGATGGTTATACGGGTCGCTGGCCCGGGGGTCCGCCGTAGGATCTTCGAGCGACAGTTCCAATAACGTGTCAGGCTCATCCATCAGTTCGCTACAACGTTTCTGGATCTCCTCTAGTTGCAGCGAAACACTGGATTGTGACAGCGGTGTATCCATTACTTTTGTATCCATAAGGTCGGGATCCATTCCATGTCGCCGTATTGCGACAGTCCATATGTCGCAGTATAGAGACAGGGGTATGGCTAAAGTGTGAACCAGATCACACTAAATTTGCCGAAAAATCGCCTTTTGCAGCCCTTATGTAAGATCAGTGCGATTCTAGTAACGAATCAGTGCCGAGCCCCAGGTGAACCCGGCGCCAAATGCCTCCAGCAAGAGCAGGTGACCACGTTGAATACGACCATCTCTTACGGCTGTATCCAATGCCAGCGGGATTGATGCACTCGAGGTATTGGCCTGTTCATCCACGGTAACAACGACACGATCCATCGGCATATCCAGCTTCCTGGCGGCCGCCGCAATGATCCGCAAATTCGCCTGATGAGGGATTAACCAGTCCAGTTCGTGCTTATCGATGCCGTTTGTTGCCAGTGTTTCTTTGGCTATCGAACCCAGCGCTGCGACGGCACGTTTGAAAACAGCATTGCCATTCATGTGAATAAACGCTTTTTCATGCCTTACCGTGTCGTAACCCGACGCAATTCCAGCCGGCACGTGTAACAGCTCCTCGTACTGGCCATCGGCATGCATATGAGTGGAGATGATGCCCTGCTCTTTACTGGCCGTTAACACTACTGCGCCCGCGCCATCGCCGAAGAGGACCGCTGTACCCCGGTCTTCCCAATTGACAACCCTGGAGAGAGCCTCACTACCGATAACCAGGGCCGTCGTCGCTCCGCCGGTCCGGATAATGCGGTCTGCCAGATCCAGAGCGTAAATAAAACCCGAGCACGCTGCCTGCACGTCGAATGCGGGCGAACCCTTGATGCCCAATCGCCTTTGGATGATGCAGGCCGTACTTGGAAACACCTTGTCTGGCGTTGTTGTGCCTACGACGATCAGGTCGACATCCGTTGCTTCGATTCCGGCCATCTCAATGGCCTTTTCGGCGGCGATAATCCCCATGTCCGAACAAGTCTCACCTTCGGCGGCGATATGGCGGCGACAGATACCGGTGCGCTCGCGAATCCACTCGTCCGACGTCTCAATCGTCTCCTCGAGCTCCTTATTGGTTACAACTTTTTCGGGCAGGTAGCCTCCTGTGCCGGCTATTCTTGAGTAGATCATGGACTGTCTCTCTGGCTGAATCAGCGCCGCATGAATGCAGCGATTTGACGCAAGGTTGGATAGTCAAAAATATCACTGATATCGAGTTTGCCCGGATAACGTTCGTCGACTGCGAGGACGATTTCGGTCAATGTCAGCGAACTGACGCCCACTTCAAAAAGGTCATCGTCGGGCCCGATCGTACGGTCTTTCGAGAATTCCCGACAAATAAGCTCCAACTCGGCTACAAGAGGATCGTCGTCCGTTGGTTCTTCTGAGCTCTGTGGCTCCATTTGCCTGACAACATCGTCAAATTCGCCGTCGAGATAGGAATTCAGCAAAGCCGCACGCTGCACCTTGCCGCTGGTTGTTTTTGGAACTTTGGCAATCGGAATGACGTGATCCACCTCCAGCCCCGTATGTTCACCGATGCGGCTGCGAATCTCATCGACAAGCGACTTGAAGGCATCCATATCACGGCGGTACAGCACAAACACGAGCAATTCCTCAGATTGGCTGCCATGCGTCTTGGTGCCGCCGACGACGACTTTACCCAGATCGAGGCCCTCGGCACCTGCAGCGATTTCCTCGATGTCGTGCGGATAGTAATTTTGTCCGTTGACGATAATGATGTCTTTCGACCGGCCGGTAATAACAAGCTCGCCGTCCACGATCACACCGCAATCACCAGTCCGGAGCCAGCCGTCCGCGGAGAATATTTCCCTGGTAGCCGCCTCATCACCGTAGATTTTCTCGGTAATGCTGCCACCGAGTAACTGAATGTTACCGACCTTGCCGTCGTCGAGAACCTCGTCATTGTCGTCGACAATGCGGATTTGGACGTCTCGAATCGCATGGCCGACTTTGACAAAGCTGACCGCATCGTCATCGTCCGGATGCGCAGCCTGGTATTCCTCACCAATACGCAGCGAATGCCTGTGCACGACAATTCGTGACATTTCAGCCCCAAGGCTCGGGAAAGACACGCCGACGGTCGCCTCTGCCAGCCCGTAAACCGGCAGCATCGTGTTGCGCTTCAGCCCACTCGGCGCCAGCGCATCGAGGAATTCATGGCACAACGAATAGGATATCGGCTCTGCCCCATTGAGAAACCGCTTGATGCAGCTCAGGTCGACGTCGGGCAGTCCCTTACGCTCGAAAAGCTTTAAAAAATGCTTGTAGCCAAAATTCGGCGAACACAACTGCGTTGCGCGCAACTCATCGGCCTTGATCATCCATAGCAGCGGCCGCCGCACGAAAACGCTCGTATCCATGACGGCCTGATTCATACCAGCCTGCAGTACGGCAATGTGGAAGCCTATGAGCCCCATATCATGCGTTAGCGGCATCCAGCTCAGGCTGATGTCATGCTCGTTCCAATCTGCAGCCTCGGCAATCGCCCTTGCATTGATGCATAAATTGCGATGCGTCAGGCAAACTCCCTTGGGATCGCTGGTCGATCCGGACGAATATTGAATAAACGCCATGTCGTCCGGACCAGCATCGCAGATTTCCCCATGTTCACCAGCCTCCGCCTCGCTGATCAGCGCTGTCCGCGACTCCAGAATCTCCGTTACGTCGGTCAATTGCTGCTCTTTGGCGAAGCCGAGCAAGCGCTCTAACAGGTCGGCTTCCGTAAACAAGGTCGCATGCCGTAATTGCTTGAGAATGCGGAATAATTTGAGCCGATGCTCATCACTGATGCCGACCGCAACGGGCACCGGCACAATGCCGCCGAGAATTGCGGCCCAAAACGCAATAACGAAGCTCTCATTGGATTTGCTAAAAATGACGAGCTCATCGCCCTTCGTCAGGCCGCGCGACTGCAAGGATCCCAGTAACGTGTTGGCCTTATCCCAGAGATTCGCGAATGTGAGAATACTTTCGTCGTTCTCGCCGTCGATAAAGCGGATATGGCGCTCTCTGCCCCGGGCGTCGGCAAGCAGATCAATCAGAGTGTTGTAGAGTTGCATCGTTTAACCGCATGGAAAGCAGGCGCAATATTACATTGACCAGCGGGGAACCGATACTGCAAACTCGCGGCCTGAGGCCGTTGTAGAACCCAATGAGCGATCAAAAACCCATAGATTACCAATCGGTCGAATCCCGTCGCAGCTCGAAATCCAGTCGACGTATGACGCGCATGCGGCGGCTGTACTATTTTCTCGGCATGCCCGTGCTGCGCTTTATCACGAAAGTGATGCTGTCGAGCTATCGCTACGAACCGGTAATAGGCGCCGAGAACATCGAGCCCTACCTCAACGGCAAGGCCAGCTGCGCGCCGGCCTATTGGCATGGACATCACGTCCTCTGCTCCGCCCTGGTGCGACGCTGGATCAGGCGCGGGTTCAGGGCGTGCTTCCTGATTTCCGGCTCTGTGGACGGCGAGGTTCCTGAGCGCATTGCGCGTGCCTGGGGTGCCGAGGTCATACGTGGGTCGGCGAACGAGAGCGGAGCGCTTGCGCTGCGTGATCAGCACACAATGATGAAGCGCGGTTTCTCTATCGTGACGACGGCAGACGGGCCGCGTGGGCCGCAGCACGAAATCAAACCCGGCGTGATGGTCATGGCTCGCGTCGGTGGAATACCGGTCTTGCCGGTCGCATGTGCAGCTGAAAAGGCCTGGTACCTGGATCGGTGGGACGAATTCATGATCCCGAAACCATTCAGCCGTGTAGTAATGGCTGTCGGTAAGCCCTACACGATTCCTCCCGGCACGCCGATCGACCAACTTGAGCCGCACCGCCGGAACGTTCAGCAAGCAGTCATGTCTCTTATGGAAGACTGTGAGACAAGACTAAAAGCCGACCAGGGGTAGATCTGATGGCAAATTCGGGTGGCTCAGGCAGAGCCCCATTACGGCGTCTCGCGACGCTGCTAATGGGTGTCCTGCTGTTATCGGCAGTTGCCACGGCTGAGACGCGTCTCGCGCCGCATACGGCCGAATACCGGATCAAGATCAACGTACTCAGCGGTAAATTGCTAACCGAGCTCAAAACTGACGGCGATGGTTACATCGCGACTCACGTAGTGAAACCTACCGGGATGTCCAAGATCCTTGCCAACGGGACGATCATTGAGTCTTCCAGTTTCCTGCCGGCGGCGGGTGGCCTGCGGCCGAACAAATACTCGTCGGAAAATTCGATGTCACGCGATGAAGCCAAGGTCGAAATCCAGTTCGACTGGGAAGCCGGCGAGGCTCGTGGAACTGTCAACAACGAAGCAGTGTCATCCACGTTGGATGCGGTCGCCCACGATCGGATTTCGATTCAATACGAGCTGATGCACGACTTACTGAATGCCGAGCCAAGCAAGCAGTACACGCTTTTCGATGTGGATCGACTCAAGACCATCGAGGTACGCAATATCGGCCGTAAGACTGTCAAAGTCGGCGCCGGTCAGTTCGAGGCTGTAGGAATACAGCACCAAAAGGAGAATTCCAAGCGTGTGACGACGCTTTGGTGCGCCGAAGAACTCGGTTATCTGCCAGTAATCATCGAACAGCACCGTCTTGGTAAGCTGCGTATGCGAGCAACGCTGGATTCCTATAACCCGACCGGGCCAGACAGCTGATCAGGTGAGAGGGATGCCAAGCTGTACCGCTTATTCGCGATCGAATATCTGCTCTAAAGACAGTTGCGTGGCCCTCTTTGCGACGATTTTGATTTTGCGCCTCAGGGATCGCCCGCCATCCTGCAACTGATAGGCCTCGACAAGTTTCGCACCGTTATCATCCAGAGTTTCGATGACATAAGCGTTGCCCTCCCAGCCCGACACACGATCTGCAATGATCGGCCCGACGCTGATTTCACGGTGCTCGCCGAATCGATATTCTTCAACGATGGCGCGATCGAAACTGACAAACAGCCCAAAGTCGGTTTGAGTGATCTTGAGTGACCGGCCCGTCTCAAGAAAGACATGCACTGAAGCGCCACCACCATCACCACGCGTCGATTGAGCGGAGTAGCGATTCTCCCTGGGTAGCAGCGGCTCGTTGCCTCCTGCAGCCGCGAATTCGGCATCCCTGATTCGCTTTGCGGCGCTCCGGCTGTCCTCGCGAAGCTGCCATTGGCCCGAAAGGTCATTACCTGCCGCCACCGCACTTTTTGCAACGAGCACCTCTTTGGCGGCACAGCCCGCGATAGTCGCAAGTGACAACGCGGCGACAACTGACACGAATCGCATCATGGAGCACAGACCCGGTTAGAAAGAACAGGAAACATACACAATACTGCGCTCATGCAACAACTGGCTTAAACCGCCCTCCCGGATGTGGCCGCCGCCAGGCTATGTGAGAAGCCGTTCATCCTGGTCACGCAAATATCGTCAAGTGCAAGCCAGTTTGCCAATGCGCGTAACTCCCTTGCAAGGTGCTCGAGGCACATCGAGGGATCCGTGCCCGGCTCTAGATGTGTCGCCAGAACAAGCAATACGCCCGACTGCCTGTCTGCTTTGAGGTCAACACGGGCGACAATGTCGTCGCCAAGCCTGAAAGGCAGCACGTAGTAACCCCACTTGCGCTGCCTGGCCGGCACATAGATTTCGATTCGGTAGTGAAAATTGAACAACCGCTCGGCCCGGGGCCGAAACCAGACCACAGGATCAAACGGTGACAAAAGCGATGCGCCTGCAATTTGTCGCGGCAAACGCGCCGAACAGTACAGGAATGCTGTTTCTCGCCAGCCCTCCACAGCCACCTTCGACAAAGTACCGGCGTCTACAAGGTCTTGCACAAGCGGCGCTGTGTCCTTCGCCTTCATCCGATAGTAGTCCGCCAGATCCTGCAATGTAGCAACACCAAGAGCTCTTGCGGCACGGCAGAGAAGTTCGCGCCTGGCGTCATCTTCCGAAACCTCACGAGACAGGCACTGTTCTGGCAGGAGCCGCTCCGGCAGGTCATAAACTCGTTGAAAATTAGGCAAGCGGTTCGCCACAGCCAGTGCGCCGGTAGCAAAGTGATATTCAAGGGCACAACGAGGCACGGAACGGTGCCAATCGCCTGGCTTTCTCCTGGGCCCGGGAACCCGTGGCAGATCATTGGCCGTCAGGGCGCCCTGCTCGCGTACCTGCTCAAGCGCGGCATCCAGGTAGTTGTTGCGGCCACGTAGTTTCCTGATTGGATTGTGATTGCCTATCTTGTGCGCCTTACGACGATAATCGAGCAGCGGCCAGGCACTCACTGGAACGATTGAGGCTTCATGGGCCCATTGTTCGGTTAGCTCACCGGAGTCGTAGACGAAACGTTCGAAGCGTCGCCGGTCGTAGGGACCAAGCCGCGACCAGAGAATCAGAAAATGCGCGGGCATCAGCACATTCACATAGTCGAGTTGCAGCAGTCCGAGTGATTCGATCACGCGCCGAAAATGGCGAACGTCTGTCTTGCCGGCCGGTCGCTCACGGTCGAAACCCTGTGCAGCAAAAGCAATCCGCCGCGCTTCACAGGAAGAAAGCTGAACTCGCTGCATAGCCAGGTAAGCTGGACTAGCCTGCGGAAAGGCCGTTGTGCACCTTGCCTGCCTCGACAGTCAATACCTGGTCGATAAAACTGCTGTAATCACGTGACCGCAGACCATCGATGAGGTGCCATTCGCCGCTACAACTTGATGGCGTCAGGCTCATACATAACCAACCGCGGCGCTCGGTCTCCATGTACTGGAGATCGGCATTGAGCTCCAGCGTCGCATCCCTTACAGCGCCTGGCCGCCGCTCGGGAAGGTAATCCGCGAACCCTGGCGACGTTACGGACGAGGTCATGTATTCCACTGCGACAGGCTCGTCTTCGCCATCTAACAGCAGGTTACCGGCCAGAGAGGTGTGCAGGTCACCGCTCAGCACAACGGCGTTACTTGCCCCTGCTTTCAAGTCTGCCAGGAAGGTCTGACGCGCAGCTGCATATCCGTCCCACGTGTCGAGTAGCAGTGGCGGATTTTTCTTGCTCATCGCAACACTGAATTCCAGAACCTCTTTTGATACAGGCGTCTTGCGTTCCAGGTCAAGGAGTGGGCCGAGATCAGGTGAACGCAGGCTTGAGACCATCACTTGCTGGCCGATAAGCTGCCAGGTGGTGCCTGCGGCGCCTTCCAAAGAACTTCGTAGCCAGCTTGCTTGAGTACTGCCGAGCATCTCGCGATCCGGATGCTTGAGCACAGCTTCGACCTCAAGCTCTGTCATGTCCTGGGAAATCTGTGGTTGGATATCCCGTCCATACAGTCGCGTGTCGAGCATTATGAGGGACAGCAGATCGCCATAGCGAAAATCCCGGAAAATACGTGTGTCTTTGCCGCAAGCCTCGCCGCGTATCGGCATCCACTCGAAATAGGCCCTTATCGCCGCGTCGCGCCGTGCTGCCCAGCCACCGTCGTCATCGTTGTGATTCTCGGCGCCACCATGCCAGGCGTCGTTGGCTATTTCGTGGTCGTCCCAGACGGCTATGACCGGGTGAGCCGCGTGCATCGCCTGGGAGTCCGGATCGGCTTTGTATTGGGCATGCCGCCGTCGATAATCAGAGAGCGTCATTAGCTCCCCCGGCGGATCCGGTACGCGGTTCAACTCCTGGGCGTACTCTGTTGCATATTCTCCGGTCCCATATTCATAGATGTAGTCGCCAAGATGCAGCACCGCATCGAGATCATCGCGATTCGCAATCTCGCGATAAACATGAAAATAACCCGTCGGATAGCTTGAGCAGGAGACTACAGCGAACCGGGCTTCCTGCACGTGACCAGAAGGCAGGGTCCGTGACTTGCCAACAGGCGATTCGACGTCCCCTGCAATGAATTGATAGTAAAGCCGTGAGCCTTCCGGCAGCCCCCGCACATCAACCTTTACGGTGTAGTCAGTGGCAGAGCCCGCCTCGACAATGCCCTCATGCAAAACGGTCGTCATTGCCACATCCGCGCACACCTTCCACAAAACTTTTACGGCTTCCCCCTCGGCTCCACTGACTCGCGTCCAGATGACAATGCCATCGGGCAATGGGTCGCCACTGGCGACACCGTGTTCAAATGCGTACCGGCCTTTCGCCAAGCTCCGCGGCGACTTTTTAGCCAGCCACGCGAACAGGATGCCGCTTGCCAATACTCGAATAAAACTACGCCGTAACATTGCTTTCGCTTACTCCTGACCCGCTAGCCGTCGTTGACAATTGCATCCGCTTCAATCTCGACAAGCATGGCAGGATCAATCAACCTCGACACCTCCACCATTGAAGTTGCCGGCGCTATTTTGCCGAAGGCCTCCTGGTGCGCCTTGCCTATTTCTTGCCATAGTTCGATATCTGTAACATACATGCGCGTGCGAACAACATGCTCGAGACCGGCTCCAGCATTCTCCAGCGCCTGACGAATGACCTCAATGCATCGCTTGGCCTGAGTATAAGCGTCACCCTCACCTATCAGCTCGCCGTCGACCCCGACCGGAGCCGAACCCGACACATAGATGAACGGGCCGACACGCACTGCGCGTGAATATCCGACCAGCGGTTCCCACGGCGCGCCCGATCGTATCCCCTCTCTCTTGTATGAGTTTGACATTGAAAACTCTTATTACTTTACTTCTAATATATCTTGTAAGCTATTGTTTATTCGACTTTTATAGTCATTACCCGGCGTCCCGGCCGGATAAACAACAGGCTAGCAAAACAGACGGCAGATTTAGGCGCGGCCGACGCCCGATTACTTAGCGTAGCCGATGTTGCGCAGCGCCTGGCCAATTTCGTCGAGTACGGCCGGATCCTCGATAGTCGCAGGCACTTTGTAATCTTCGCTGTCTGCTATCTTGCGCATCGTGGCTCGAAGCACTTTACCGGAACGCGTTTTTGGCAGCCGTCCGACGATCGCTGCCTTCTTGAACACGGCAACCGGTCCTATCTGGTCGCGCACCATTTGCACGACTTCGGCGACGATCTCTGCGGAATCGCGATCAACACCGGCTTTGAGAACGAGAAAGCCGACAGGCAGTTGCCCTTTCATCTGATCCGCCACACCCATTACGGCACACTCAGCGACATCATCATGCGACGCCAGGACCTCTTCGATTGCCCCTGTCGACAGACGATGGCCTGCCACGTTTATCACGTCATCCGTTCGGGACATGACGTGAATATAGCCATCGTCATCGATAAAGCCCGCATCACCTGTCTCGTAGAAGCCCGGAAAAGTCGTGAGATACGATCTGCGAAAACGCTCCTCAGCGTTCCAAAGCCCCGGCAAAGCCCCGGGCGGGAGCGGTAATTTGCATGCAATCGCACCTACGTCACCGACGCTGACATCGTTACCGCGCTCATCCAGCGCCCTGACTTCCCAGCCAGGCGCGGCACGCCCAACAGAGCCTGCCTTGACCGGCGCAACTTCGATGCCCATGCAGTTCGCGGCAATCGACCAGCCTGTTTCTGTCTGCCACCAGTGATCAATGACCGGCACGCCAAGCTTGTCCTCGGCCCAGCGCAACGTATCCGGGTCACAACGCTCTCCAGCCAGGAACAGGTAGCGCAGTGAGGATAAATCGTACTTGCCGATAAATTCGCCGTTCGGGTCCTGCTGCCTTATGGCGCGAAACGCGGTGGGCGCTGTAAACAGACAGGACACTTTGTGCTCTGACGCCACACGCCAGAACGCGCCGGCATCCGGTGTGCCTATCGGCTTGCCCTCGTACAAAACCGTGGTATTACCGTGCAACAACGGCCCGTAAATAATGTAGGAATGCCCCACTACCCAACCAATGTCCGAAGCAGCCCAGTAAACCTCGCCTGGATCGACACCGTAGATATTTCGCATGCTCCAGTGCAGCGCTACTGCGTGACCACCGTTGTCACGCACGATGCCTTTCGGCTGCCCCGTCGTGCCGGACGTATACAACAAGTACAGCGTATCCGTGGCGGCGACCGGCACGCAGTCCTGCGGTTGAGCGGCGGCTGTCGCGTCTCGCCATTCGATATCCATCGGCGCGTTAAGTTGCGCCGTCAGTTGCGGTCGCTGCAGGACAATACAGTGATCTGGTTTATGGCTTGCCAGCTCTATCGCCAGGTCGAGCAAAGGTTTGTACTCGACCACACGTGAAGGCTCTATACCGCAAGACGCAGAAACAATGGCTTTCGGAGTGGCATCGTCAATACGAGTCGCCAGTTCATTCGGCGCGAAACCGCCGAACACGACGGAATGTACGGCACCAATCCTTGCGCAAGCCAGAACCGCGACAATAGCTTCGGGAATCATCGGCATGTAAATAATTACCCGATCTCCCTTGCCAACACCGGCGTTCACGAGCGCGCCTGCAAACACGGCAACCTCATCACGCAATTCCCGGTAAGTTATCTTGCGCTGCGAGTCGGTTACCGGGCTGTCATAGATAACCGCGACCTGTTCCGCCCGGCCGTTCTCGACATGCCTGTCCAGTGCGTTGTAACAAGTGTTGAGCTGTCCGCCAGAAAACCACCGGTAAATCGGCGCCGCGGAATCGTCCAGGACCTGATCCCAACGCTTCGTCCAATCGATGCCGGCTGCTGCGGCTGCCCAGAATTCATCGGGGTCTTCGATTGATTGCTTGTGCACGTCTGCGTAACTGCTCATGGCCACTCCAAAATATAGTTATTCTTCTTAAGCTTAGGAAACACTCCACGCTGAGGCCATTGGACTAAAGATGTACGGCACATCAGTACAAGTCGGCCAGCGTCGTTTTCTGGTGCTGCTCCCGGGCGGCCACCATCGCGATTAGCAGCTCGGCCGAGGCGACCGCGTCGGTCAGACAATTGTGACCGCGGTACCACGGCAGATTGTAGTGTTGCCGCAGATCCGGCAGGCGCAGCGAGATGTTTTCACCGAGATGGTGGTGCCTTGATCGCCGGCGGTGTTCAAGCGCCAGAGTATCTATCATCGGCACCAGCAGTTTTTCCGAATAGCGCTCTCTACAGATCCGATCCAGCAGGGTCTTGTCGAGGCCAGCGTGATGCACGACCAGAACACGCCCGGCCAGCACCCCAAGAACGCGTTCGATCGCTTCGGAAGGCTTTATGCCGTCGCTTACCATCGTGTCGGTCAGTCCGTGCACTGAAGCGCTATGCCCAACGCCTCCATTCGGCTTGACGATATGAGCCTCGGCAGTTGCCAGATCAACCTTGCTGTTGCGGATCAGGACCCAGCCGATGCTCAGCATGTCGACAGTTTTTGGATTCAGGCCCGTCGTTTCGATATCCATACAAACGAGCTCAGCATCGGTGAACAGGGTTCCGGGGGCTGGAATCGGCTGCTCGATGAAGGTCCGGAATACGGCATCGCCGGATCGCCTGAGAGCTCTCCAGCGCTGCAGTGTCAGCAAGACCTGGTTCATGCTATATGGAAGCGATTAAGTAGCGCTGCCTGGCTGACGCGCACCTGCGCAAATGCTGACTTCAGGTTTTGCCTGGCAAGCGGCGACATCTCGCCAGGCGAAAGGTGATTATCAGGTTTCAGGCCGGCATGCATCTGACGATTCTGGTGCTCCACTCGCAGCTTTTCGATGAAGTCCAACGCGTCGATCAGGTTTGCAGCATCCGTTTTCGTTATCTCACCAGCTTTCGCCGCGGCCCGCAGACGATTGCGAGTGGAGATACGCATTTCACCAGCAGCGAGTGCGCGAATCCTGGCAATTTCGACGAGAGGCATGATGCCATGCAACTTTATGTCCAGCGTGTTCTTGTGCTCGCCGGATCTCTCAAGCACGAATTGGCGAAAGAAGCCTAGCGGCGGCTGGAAGGCCATTGCGTTCCTGGCCATGAGCGCGAGAAAAATTTCATTTTTGCTCGCGTCTTCTCGAATACTGGCCTTGAGCTCATCGACGAGTCGCGCCTCGCCGTGCACGCAGCGCAAGTCAAAAAATATGTTGGCGTGCATTAGCGCTTTTTGCTCAGGCACCGTAATCCAGTTTGTGAAGTACTGCTTCCATACACGCAGCGATTGTCGCCACTTGGGATTCGACGCCATGACATCGCCCGGACAGTAGACGTAGCCGCAGGCATCCAGTCCGTCGTTAACGATCTTCGCCAACGCTGCGAAGTACTTGTCGTCGGCAGCAACTGTCTTATCATCGAGCACCAGCGCATTGTCCTGATCGCTGCGCGCCGACTGTTCCTGACGCCCCTGTGAACCCATCGCGACCCATGCATAGGCACATGGGGGCGCACCGAGCTCCGACTCGCCGATGCGGCACAACTGCTGCGTCACCGAGTCAGTGATCGTCGTCACGAACTTGCCGAGTTGTTCGCCATTTGCATCCGTACTTATCTGGCTGGCAATTAGAGCCGGCAAACGCTGGCAGGCGCTGATAATACCTTCGACCGTCGTTTGCTTGGCAATATCATTGACCAGGTACAAGGGGTGTTCAGTCTCAATACGCATAAAGTCGCTGCGAGAAACCATGCCGACGAGTTTGCCTTCAGCCAGCACCGGCAGGTGGTGTATCTTTTTCTGCATCATCAAGAGCGCGGCTTCGTAAGCCAATGCCCCTGAATCGATTGAGACAGGGTCAATCGACATAATGCTGCGAATGGAGCGCTGACCCTCGCACCCTAAAGCAACGACGCGCTGGCGGATATCACGATCCGTGACGATCCCGCAGAATTGGCCTTCGTCCGTTACGAGCATGGCCGAAACCCGCTCCTCGACCATTTTCTGCGCAGCCTGCTGAATGGTTGCCGACGCATCCACAGAGACGGGCAATCTGGTGATGAGCTGTGACACCTCCCGATCGGCGGCGCCGTGTAATTTGGTCGCGACAGGATGAGCCAGCAATCGATCTGATAAAGAGCGGATGAAGAACGTGTCGAACTGAGCGTTTTCCCGGCGCAAATTGTTGAACACACTGCCATCGAGGTGATAGATCAGCGTGTCCTCGATCGCTACCGACTGATTGCGCACCGGCGCGTGATTCATCAGGGAGGGAAAGCCGAAGCACTCACCCTCAGCCACCCGTTGGACGAGATCACCTTCACTATTTCGTAATTCAAGGGCACCGCTACGGACTATATGCAGCTGCTTGTTCTCACTACCAACGTGGAGCACATCGTTGCCGGCACGGTAATAGCCGATCTGCATAGAGGTTGCAACGGCGTGCGTCTGGGCCTCGGTAAGAACATCGAATCCGGGCAGCGCAGCTACGAAACGAGTAATTTCAGGCAGTTCGTTCATTGGCTAATTGTGACATGCCTGACCGCAACGTAAAGCTGGCGGCACCAGGGAAGATGCCGCCAGCCAAGACGATAGGTCTGTTTTGCTCTTATTCTAGAACGCGTATTTCGCAGACAGCATGAATCGCGTGAAATCGCCGTCCGTGCCGTTCACCAGCTCGCGCTCGCCAAAGATGACTTCAGCACCGACCTCCAACTTCGGCGCCAAGGTTCGAATGAAGTTCAGATGGAAGCTAGAACCCGTGTCGTTAAAGGTCGCTGCCGCTACGTCGCTGGTGTAGTCAATCGAGGTCGTGCCGTACATGATGTTCGAACGCCACTTGTCGCTCCACAGGTGCCGATACGCGACGAACCAGGAGAGATTTTCGGTGGTCTGGATAGCATCGTTGACATCAACGTAGCCGTCGAGGACGAAACCGAGGCCGACGTACCGACCAAGGCCATCACCAACAGTCGCCATGGCTCGCAGATCGTCGCCATTGTCGAACGCAAACTTGGCCGAGGCGCTGATGCCCCATCCAGTCGCGTCGGCCTGTGACGCTCCGGCTCCCTCTTCTATCTTCAGACTCCTCACTATGCCGGCGAGCCTTACATAGCTGCCACCGTCCAGTTTGAACGTATAGCGCGCAATCAGGTCTGGCATGGTGGAACGATCGCGCGTACCGCCCGAAACAAACGTCTGTGGATTCTCGGCAGCCACTTCCAGGTTGCCGCTCGTGTAACGAATCATTGACTGACGGATGAAGGTTGTTGACTCAGCCGGTCCGACGAAGTCCAGCGCTTCGGGCAGGACGCTGACGTCCTGGAAGGTTGACCAGGTCTGACCAAAGGTCCACTTGTCATACTTGATGAACGCGTGACGCAGACG
>JAHEFG010000044.1:0-152033 GCA_024640305.1 Gammaproteobacteria bacterium | reverse complement strand
AGTACCTACCGATTGGAGATTCCGATGAGCGAGACCTACGCCGTCAATGACTATTTCAAAGAAAATGGACTGATCAACGAAGAAGAGTATTTCGAGCTTTATCAACGATCCGTCGACGACAACGAGAATTTCTGGGCCGAGCAGGCACAGATTATCGATTGGAGTAAGCCGTTTACAAAAGTCAAAGATGTCTCGTTCGCCCGCGATGACCTGCATATTCGTTGGTACGAAGACGGTGAGCTGAACGTCTGTTACAACTGCGTCGATCGACACCTGACAGACAAAGCAGACCAGGCAGCCATTATCTGGGAAGGCGACGATCAGGACATCGACCTGACTATCACCTATGCCGAACTGCATCGGCGTGTGTGTCGATTCGCCAATGCTCTGAAATCGATTGGTGTGAAGAAAGGCGATCGCGTTACGATCTATATGCCGATGATTCCCGACGCGGCCATCTCCATGCTCGCCTGCGCACGAATTGGCGCCGTGCATTCCGTCGTTTTTGGCGGTTTTTCACCTGACGCTCTCGCGGGTCGTATTATCGACTGTGAATCCAATGTGGTTATTACCGCTGACGAAGGCGTCCGCGGTGGCCGTACGGTTCCACTTAAGGAAAACGTCGACGCCGCCGCGGCCATCGACGGTGTTACGACTCTCGAAAAAATCCTGGTTGTGCGCAATACCGGGAACGACGTCAAATGGAATGAGGGTCGCGACGTCTGGTTACACGAGGTAGAAGCAACCGTAGATGACAATTGCCCCTGCGAACCGATGAACGCTGAAGACCCGCTGTTCATTTTGTACACCTCCGGATCGACGGGCACGCCCAAAGGCGTGTTGCACACGACTGGCGGTTACCTGGTTTACGCAGCGCTGACGTTCAAATACGTATTCAATTACCTGCCCGGCGATATTTACTGGTGCACAGCTGACGTCGGATGGGTTACCGGGCATTCATACATCGTTTACGGACCACTAGCGAACGGCGCAATTACGATGATGTTCGAAGGCGTCCCGAATTACCCGGATTCAAGTCGCTTCTGGCAGATATGCGACAAACACCAGGTCAATATTTGTTACACGGCCCCAACAGCAATTCGCGCATTGATGCGGGACGGCGACGAACCTGTCAGGAAGACCTCCCGCGCCAGCTTGCGCCTGCTGGGCTCGGTTGGTGAACCGATCAACCCTGAAGCCTGGCAGTGGTATTACCAGGTCGTTGGAGAAAGCCGTTGCCCGATCGTTGACACTTGGTGGCAGACAGAAACCGGCGGCATCCTGATCAGCCCGTTGCCCGGCGCTACGGCGCTGAAACCGGGCTCCGCAACACGCCCATTATTCGGCATTAAACCAGAGCTCCTCGATCCGGACGGCAATGTCCTCGAGGGTGCGAATTCGGGTTTGCTAGCGATATCAGACAGCTGGCCGGGGCAGATGCGTACGGTTTACGGGGATCATGAGCGCTTTATCCAGACTTACTTCAGCACCTTTGACAACTACTATTTCACGGGCGACGGTGCACGTCGCGACGAAGACAACTACTACTGGATCACGGGCCGCGTTGACGACGTCCTGAATGTCTCTGGTCACCGCATGGGTACGGCGGAAGTCGAGAGCGCCCTGGTGTCCCACGATGCCGTCGCGGAAGCGGCTGTCGTAGGGTATCCTCATGAAATCAAAGGTCAGGGGATCTATGTGTACGTAACACTGATGGGAGGCATAGAACCCACTGATGAACTGGCGGTCGAACTTCGTAATTGGGTGCGCAAGGAAATCGGGCCTATAGCTAGTCCGGACCTCCTGCAATGGGCACCCGGTCTGCCGAAAACGCGTTCAGGCAAAATCATGCGTCGCATTCTGCGCAAGATTGCGGAGAATGATTTTGAAAACCTGGGTGATACGTCCACATTGGCCGATCCAAGTGTCGTCGAGAACTTGATTGAAAACCGGAAGAACAAGGGCTAAGGAAAACGACCCGCTGTGACGCAATTTGAGCAAAGCCAATTCATCGTCGCTGATGATCATCCGCTATTTCGCGAAGCGCTGATACACGCCATACATAATTGCGTCACCGGCGCTGACATAGTCGAGGCCGAGAGCCTGGCCACTTTATACGAAGCGGTAGAGGGAAATGCCGGGGCCGATCTGTTGTTCCTGGATCTCAATATGCCGGGTGTGAGCGGCTTTTCAGCGCTCGCGTATATGCGCAGTAATCACTCCTCCCTGCCAACTGTTGTCGTCTCTGCAATGGACGACCCGTCGATTATCCGGCGTGCTATCCAGCACGGCGCAAGTGGCTTCATACCGAAGTCATCGCCCATTCGCACTATCGAAACGGCAATTCATGAAATCCTGCAAGGTGAAGTTTGGTTACCCGGTGGGATCGACATGCGAGACGACAGGCTCAGCAGCGAAGAGGAACAAATCGCTGCCGCGATGAGTTCATTAACGCCGCACCAGTTCCGAGTATTGATGATGCTTGGCGAAGGCCTTCTCAACAAACAAATCGCCTATCAACTCGGTGTTTCCGAGGCAACGATCAAGGCGCATGTTACGGCGGTCCTACGCAAAATGCAGGTGACGAATCGCACTCAGGCTGTACTCGCAGTACAGCGCCTGAACACCAAAGAACCCAGCTCGATCAACTAGCTGAACGTTACCCGGCTGCGGCTGAGTAATCTCGACATCTGTGCCCGTAGCGCCGCCGGTTTGATCGGTTTACGCAAAAGCGCGTCTCCCAATTCCCGCACCTCCTGCCGCACCGGTTCCGTGTAGTCCGCCGTGACGACAATCGCCGGGATATGGCCTTCAGACCTCTCACGCAGCGCGCGAATCACCTGTACACCGGTTACGCCGTTATTCAGGTGATAGTCGACCACCAAAATCGAAGGTACGCCATCCTCGTTGACTTCGAGCTCCCGCAGGTGCTCGAGCGCAGTTTCCATGTCGGTCGCTACAAAAGGCCTCACGCCCCATTTGCTCAGCAGACCGCTCATGCCGTCAAGCACCGCATGATCGTTATCGATACACAGCGCTATCGCACCGTCCATCGACGCGGCTGGTAACCAATCCATCTGTTCTCGCACTATCGGGGCTTTATCAGAACCATTTGCAAGCGGCACGACAACTTCGAATGTACTGCCCTTGCCAATCGTCGAGCGCATTGATATCTCATGTCCGAGCAATTTCGCTATGCGCTCCACGATCGCGAGACCGAGACCAAGACCTCGCTGGGCCCCCTTGCTGCGCTCGCCCAGTCGCCGGAACTCCTCGAATACAATCTGCTGATCCTCCGGCGCGATACCGACCCCCGTGTCTACAACCTGTATTACCACTTCGGCGCCACGGCGACGGCAGCCGACCAGGACGCCCCCGACGGGTGTGTACCGTCGCGCATTGCTGACGAAATTCTGCAGGATACGCCGGAGCAGGGCCGGATCCGAGTGTATGAACAAAGAGCTCTTCGCGAATCGCAAATTCAAACCTTGCTCCGCAAAAGTACCCGAAAATTGTGCTTCGATGGCCGCGAAAACATCGGCTACCGCAAAGACTTCGCGTTTCGGTTCGGGTGCGGCAGTGTCGAGCCGTGAGATATCGAGCAGCGCGCCGAGCAGGTCCTCGACGGCGAGCAAGCTGTTTTCGACCCGCCCTACCAGTTCCCATTGCTCCTGGGCCATATCTTCGCGATGCTCGTTCAGCAGAGCGGCGAACAGCTTCGCGGCATTGAGTGGCTGCAACAAGTCGTGCGCGGCGGCGGCAAGGAAGCGGGTCTTCGATGCGTTGGCATCCTCGGCCTCTGCCTTAGCCTGTTGCAAGGCGATCATCGTGCTTTCGAGTTTTGCGGTACGATTAATGACCCGTTGCTCGAGCATAGACTTCGCTTCCACAAGTTCGTTCTCGATAACCTTTGAATCTGTGATATCCGTGTACGTCGTTACGTAGCCGCCACCTGGCATGGGCTGGCCACTGATTTCGATGGTTTTGCCGTCAATAAAGGCACTCTGGTACCTGTACTGCGAACCCAGGCGCATCAGCTTGAGCCTCTTGGAAACTTCCAGCTCAATATCCACGTCTCCGAATCTGCCCTGTTCACCATTGAAGCGAATCATGTCCTCGATCGACTCACCGACATGCACCATACCGGGCGGGTAATTCATGAGCTCAAGGTAACGTCTGTTCCAGCCGATTAGCCGTTGTTCGGAGTCAATAACGCTAACGCCTTGAGTAATGTTCTCGAGCGTAGCCTCGAGCAGCCGACGGTTAAAGGTCAATGCCTGAGACGTTTCGTCGAGCAACAGCACAACGTCGCCAATCTCCATACCGGTCTTGCGCAGCGCGGCCGTCATTACTACTCGTGCTGACGAAGCACCGATGGCGCCAGCAATCAATCGTTCGGTGAAAAGCAGCAAGCGACGATCCGCTGGTCCAGACGAACCAAGGTCTACATTAGTTGACGCAGCGAAGTCGGAAAATGAGCGCTCCACGTTATGTTGGCCGAGAAATCGTTCCGCGAGGGCACGCAGATCCGCACAAGTGATGTCGTGCCTTGCCGTGGCAACACTCACCCCGCCGCCACTCGCCGCCATACTGGCAAATGACCTGGCCTGGATCTTTTCTATCATCGACTGCCTTGTCAGTAGCGACACGACGAAAATGATGACTATATTGGCGCCCAGCGACCAGGCGACGCCGTGAGTCAGCGAATTGGATTGAATATCCAGGAATAACGATTCGGGACGTAACCAGGCTTGTCCGAACAAGCCTTCCGTGATGTAGCTGTCGTCAAATGCTCCGGCTCGCGCCAACGTTGGCAGGAACAATGTGTATGCCCACAGTACGAACCCGGTACTTAGCCCTGCGACTGCCCCCGCCCGGGTTGAGCGCGGCCAATACAGTCCAAATATTATCAAGGGCATGAACTGTGCGGCAGCCGCAAACGAAAGCAAACCGATTGACGCCAGGGCCACAGACCGGTCCGTGGCCAACAAATGCAAGTACGCGAGTGCTGCAATGCCGACGATAGCGCTGCGGCGCACATACATCATGATGCGTGTGTAGTCCTTGCGTTCGGAAAGACCCAGCATCTTGATGCTCATCAATGCAGGCATGACAACTTCGTTGCTGATCATTGTGGAGAGCGCGACACTCGCAACGATGACCATGCTCGTTGCAGCCGAAAAGCCGCCGATAAATGCGAGTATTGTCAGCCAGGTCTGTCCGCCCTGCATAGGCAGGGCCAGCACGAAGGCGTCACCCCTGAATGCACCGGTCGGTAGAACCGTCAGCCCGGCTATTGTTATCGGGATGATAAATGCCGAAAAGACCAGCAAGTACAATGGGAATGCCAGGCGCATCGGTTTGATATTGGCGTCTTCGTAGGCCTCGACAACTGCAACATGAAACTGCCGCGGCAGGCAGAAGATCGCCGCGCTGGCCAAGATCAACTGCGTAATGAATGTGTCGGGCCAATGGTCAAAGCTGAACACAGTGGCCGCTCGCTCGTCTGCCAGCTCCGATACAGCGTCGAAATCAGTAAGCACCAGCCACGCGAAGATACCGACCGCAATAAACGCAAACAGCTTTATGACCGACTCGAATGCCACGGCGAGCATCAAGCCATCGTGGTGTTCCGTGACGTCGATCTTCCGCGTGCCAAACAAAATAGAAAACACCGCGAGGGCTGCAGCGAATACGAATGCTGTATCGTAAGAAGGGGCTCCTGCGGAAGGATAATCCGAGACTATTTCGAAACCGGCCACTACGGCTTTAAGCTGTAGCGCAATGTAGGGGACCGAACCAATCGTCGCGATAACGGTGACGAGCACAGCCAGGCTGCGAGCTTTGCCATAGCGGGCCGCGATAAAATCGGCAATCGATGTGAGATTCTGGCGCTTGCTGATCGTGATGATGCGGTGAATCATGCCCCAGCCAAACAGGATTACCATCATCGGACCCAGGTAAATGGGCAGATAGCCCCAACCGTTTTCGGCCGCAGTGCCCACCGCGCCGTAAAATGTCCAGGAGGTGCAATAGACTCCCAGCGTCAGGCCATAGATCGTCGCTCGCGCTCCGCTCGAGAAGCGCTTCGGATCAGTGCTATCACCCCAGTAGGCTATAGCGAAAAGGATCGTAACGTACCCCAGCGACAGCAAGAGCAACGCCCACCAGCTGATCAAGTACCTTTCCCCTCGTATTCGGCGACATTTGCACGCCGCTCTTTAGTTATCGGCGGAGTCTACTACTATCGTCGAACGCAGGCGATCACTTTACTTCAGGCATGGAATCAACTATTTCTCGTACGTCATTGATTTTCCGGATTTTTATACTAGAGACCTTAATAACTAACTCCCCCACGAAAGACCACTTACGACTAAAGTCTGTATTGGCCGGCAAGGCCGGTTTGTTAGATTGCGCTGGTGACCAAATCTAATAAAAGCAGATAAGGGGGGCGATATGTCTCAACACAGCAATTACTGGACGGCAAACCTGAAGCTCGTAGGGCTCTGTCTTGCAATCTGGTTTGTCGTTTCGTACCTGTTTGGGATCATTTTGGTTGAGCAGCTGAACACCATCCGTATCGGCGGGTACAAGCTCGGCTTTTGGTTCGCACAACAGGGTTCGATTTACGTATTCGTTGCATTGATCTTCTACTACGCCAATCGCGTCGGCAAGCTCGACCGTAAACATGGCGTTCATGAAGACGACGACTAGGGGGATATCATGTCACTACAAGCAATGACCTACCTGGTTGTCGGCGCTACGTTCGCGCTGTATATCGGTATCGCGATCTGGTCGCGCGCGGGTACAACCAAAGAATTTTACGTTGCCGGCGCCGGAATCAATCCGGTTCTCAACGGTATGGCGACCGCGGCAGACTGGATGTCTGCGGCGTCGTTCATTTCGATGGCCGGATTGATCGCGTTCATGGGCTACGGCGGTTCCGTATTTCTCATGGGCTGGACTGGTGGCTACGTGCTACTTGCGATGCTGCTTGCGCCTTATTTGCGCAAGTTCGGCAAGTTCACAGTGCCTGAGTTCATCGGTGATCGTTACTACTCGAAAGCTGCACGCGTTGTCGCGGTCATCTGTCTGATCGTCGCCTCGGTAACCTACGTTATCGGTCAGATGAAAGGCATTGGCGTCGCGTTCTCGCGCTTCCTTGAAGTCCAGTACGAGATCGGTCTGATGATCGGTATGGGTATCGTCTTTATCTACGCCGTAATGGGCGGTATGAAGGGCATCACCTATACCCAGATTGCTCAGTATTGCGTATTGATTCTCGCCTACACGATCCCGGCGATCTTTATCTCGATCAGCCTGACCGGCAACCCGATCCCGCAGCTGGGTCTCGGCTCGACGATGACCGGCTCCGAGGTGTTCCTGCTGGATCGGCTGGATGAGGTGCTCAGAGACCTTGGCTTTGCTGATTACACCACTAATGCCCGGCTCAGCCTGACGAACATGTTCGCGTACACGTTTTCGCTGATGATCGGTACGGCTGGCCTGCCGCACGTCATCATCCGCTTCTTCACGGTACCGAAGGTGAGGGACGCACGTAGTACGGCCGGATGGGCACTCGTGTTCATCGCGATCTTGTACACGACGGCACCGTCAGTAGCAGCCATGGCGCGTCTGAACCTGATCGATACCATAGAACCCACATCGGGCGACTACATGGTTTACGACGAACGTCCGGACTGGATCCGCAACTGGGAGACAACAGGTCTCCTGGCATTCGAAGACAAGAACGGCGACGGCAAAATTCAGTACTCAGCTGATGCCGCAACGAACGAGATGGTCAAGGTCGATCGCGACATCATGGTACTCGCAAATCCGGAAATCGCTGGTCTGCCGAATTGGGTCATAGCTCTCGTGGCTGCTGGTGGCCTGGCCGCGGCATTATCCACAGCTGCCGGGCTATTGTTGGCCATATCCTCGTCAATTTCGCATGACCTGTTGAAAGGCATCTGGAAGCCAAATATCACGGAACAACAAGAGTTGACCGCAAGTCGCGTAGCGATGGCCGGCGCAATTGGTGTTGCCGGATATCTGGGCTACAACCCTCCGGACTTTGCGGCAGGTACTGTGGCACTGGCATTCGGTCTCGCCGCTTCGTCGATTTTCCCAGCACTGATGATGGGCATCTTCAACAAGCGGATGAACAAAGAGGGTGCCATCGCAGGTATGGTTGCTGGTCTTAGCGTGACGTTGTTGTACGTGTTCCAGCACAAGGGCATCATGTTTGTCGCCGACACGGCATTCCTCGGCGATATGTCACCAAACTGGTTCCTCGGCATAGAACCGAACGCCTTCGGCGCGATTGGTGCACTGGTTAACTTCGCAGTTGCCTACGCCGTGTCCCATATGACAGCACCCCCTCCCGAGCACATTCAGCATCTGGTTGAAGACATCCGGATTCCGTCTGGCGCAGGCAGCGCCACGGGTCACTGAGCTCGGTTTGCCAATTCAGGGGGGCGATTACGCCCCCCTTTTTTTTGCCTCACGGTTTTGAGTTACGATACGGCCCATGTGGAAAAACAAACACGTTGTAGTCGCTATGTTAGTCGCGCCGTTGCTTGCCATCTTCGCGTGGTACGGGGTCGATGCTATCGTTGCAGAACGCGCCCATTCGGCAAAACCCGGGGAACTCTACCCGCTTGTCGCCAGGTCAAACTGTCGCTACGAGAGTGGTCAGTGCGATCTCAGGAATAACGAGTTCCAGCTATTGATCCGCGCCATCGAGGCGCGGCCGGACAAAACAACTCTGGCACTGGAGTCGGAGTTTCCGTTAGCTAATGCGAAGTTGTCGCTGGCGTCAGGCGAAAACGAGGTACTTGCTACAGTAGTTCCCGCCCACCAGTCGGATATGCCCGCACAATGGATCGTCACGATCGCATCCGGCGCCACGCCTCCGGCAGTCTTGCGGGTCGCCGTAACCGTCCAGCAATCAGTCTATTTCGCTGAAGTCCCTGTCATCTTCTTGCAGCAGCAAACGCCAGACTAGCTGACGAGACAACGACATAGCCACCGACAATCACCCAAAACAAGCCGGTTTCGACAGGTATTACAGACGTGGTCGTGAACAGGCCGGCCGTAACAGGCACGAACAACATCAACCTCACGGCCTCGAGTCGGGTCGCATATACCCTGCCCTCGTTAAGTAGCCCGATCGTGTACAACTGCGCCCAAAGCGAAAAGCACGGCCATACTACTGCGACCGCGCCGGCTCTGGCGTACCAATCGGCGATCAGCAGTACCGCGACTATAGCCACGATGAACTGACCCAGCACGTAGCGACGCACAGGCGATGCCACAGGCGGGTCAAATTTATCGAATGCAGCAAGATCCACCCGACCCTTCGGGTGGCTCTGTGCGACATCTGCTGGCCGCCAACCAGTATGTTTGAACCAGACTCCCAGTTTATCTCGCCAGCGTTTGGTATGTATCGCGTCAAACAACAGGTAGTCATAGACCTGCAGATTCGCCCAAAACGGATTCCAGTTGGCTAACGGTTTGCGTACACCGAATACGACCGGATCATCGTCACGCTCTTCCTGAAAAGTGCCAAACACCCGGTCCCACAGAATGAGCATGCCACCGTAGTTCTTGTCGATATAGCGCTCGTTTTGCGCGTGATGAACGCGATGATTTGACGGGGTAACGAGTATGTAATCCAGCACGCCAAGTCGCCGTACAAACTGCGTATGCACCCAGAACTGATAGATCAGGTTTACCGCCTTGACCGTCAATAATACTTCCAGGGGAAAGCCAATCAGGAACAACGGTAAATAGAAAACCCAGGCAAACAGAAAGTCTGTACTGGTCTGCCGTAGAGCAGTCGACAGGTTGTAGTCTTCACTTTGATGGTGGACCGCATGTGCTGCCCAGAAAATCGAAATCTCGTGGCTGAAGCGGTGAAACCAGTAGTAGCTGAAATCCCACGCAAGTGCCGCAGCGACCCACCACACAATGCCGCTCGGTGAAGCATCGAACCATGTCAGCGGCATGTCGAAAATAGAAAATTTTTCGAGCGCAAAGCCCCAAAAAAATAAGCCGATGAACCCGGTAAAGTAACCTCCTGTTGTACTCAGCGTTCCTGCACTCAGGCTGTTGATCGCATCGTTGGCGCGAAAGTAGTTTCGCCCTTTGACGCGATCGACAATCAGTTCAAGCAACAAAGCCAGCAAGAAAAATGGAACAGCAACCGCGATCAGATCCATACCCCAATAGTAACGCCATTCGCGGATCTTTTGCGGTAAGCTCCGCGACTGGCACCAGACAGAGAATTTAATGATTCATCCTGCAGAACTTAAGCTACTTCGAACTGCTTTGGCGACGCTGGCCGAGGGCTACGAGGATCTACCGCCGTTCACAGCCGACTTTGATGCCGAGGCTGCCGCTCAGGTATTGCAACGCGTCGCCAAACGTATGCACGACAACTACCCCTACTACCATCCTCAGTACGCCGGGCAGATGCTCAAACCACCGCACGCAATCGCACGCATCGCGTATGCGATATCGCTATGGGTCAATCCGAACAATCATGCGCTGGATGGCGGCCGGGCAAGCTCCGCGATGGAAAAGGAGTGTATCGTCGATCTGGGCCGAATGTACGGCTGGGACTCGCCGCTGGGTCATCTCACAGGTGGCGGCACGATGGCCAACCTCGAAGCATTGTGGGTGGCGAATAAATTACATCCCGGCAAGAAGATCATTGCATCGCAGCAGGCGCACAACACACACAGGCGCATCTGCGACGTGCTAGGCGCGCGTTTTTCAGCAGTGAGCGTCGCTGGTAACGGACGTATGGACGTTGCCGCGATCGAAGCTGAACTGAGGACCGGAGACGTTGGAACTATCGTCGCCACATTAGGCAATACAGGCCTGGGTGCGGTTGATAGCCTGCCGGAAATCCTTGAGCTCGCCGCTCACTATGGCGCCCGCGTGCATGTGGACGCAGCCTATGGCGGTTATTTCGGGCTTGCCACCGAACTCGCCGACGAAGCACGGTCTTCTTTCGACTGCCTGGGTCAGGTTGATTCAATCGTCGTCGACCCGCACAAACATGGCCTGCAGCCCTATGGCTGCGGCTGCATTCTATTTCGCAGTGCTGACGTGGGTCGGTTCTACAAGCATGAATCACCGTATACCTACTTCAGTTCCGCAGAGCTGCATCTTGGCGAGATCAGTCTCGAATGTTCTCGAGCAGGTGCATCGGCCGTTGCCCTTTGGGCGACACAACAACTGTTTCCACTGGAAAAAGGCGGACAACTCAGCCAATGGCTCGATAACAGTCTTCTGGCGGCGCGAGGCCTGTGGCAGCGGCTCACGGACAGCGAATATTATCAGCCGCTCATGCGACCCGAACTGGATATCGTGGTCTACGCCGTAAACGCACCTGACGCATTGGAAGCCAGCAGCCGGGCTCGCCGCGTTTTTGAATTGGCGGCGAAGAAGGATTTGCATCTTGCGATGATGCAACTACCGGTCGATTTAGTTCGGCCTTACCATCCGGAACTAGAGGCGAATAGCGAGACAGTGACGTGCCTGCGTTCCGTGCTGATGAAGCCCGAACACATCGAGTGGCTCGAACAGATAGGAGGAATTCTTGATGACTGCGGGCGGGAGGTTACATCCGCAGTGCGCGAGTCAGGATAAAGCCCAGGTAGAAGCACGCAAACCCGCCAAGCATGGTGACCATCAGGTACGAAAATGAATTGAGGATTTCATTTCTCTGCAGCATGGTGTGCAATTCCATGACGAGGGCCGACAAGGTCGTGAAACTGCCGCAAAAGCCTATAGCGAATAGCAATCGGTACTGATCCGGCACGATTCCAGCCTCGTTGAACCACGCCGAGGTTGCGACAAGCTGTGCGATAACACCCATTACCAGGCAGCCCAACAAATTCGCACTCAGCGTACCCCAGGGAACCGAAATATCTCTTTGCAGAAAAACGTTCAGGCCGAACCTCGCCATTGCGCCCAGAGCGCCGCCAACGGCCACGAAGAAATACGAAAGTGCGATAATTCTCATGTCCTACCCCAGCCCAAGTCGCCGGCGCGTTTCGTTATACTCCGCTTCCATTCGCAACACGAGATCGAAAGCAGGCAATACGTCATCGATATTGCCCACGCCCTGCCCCGCGCCCCAAATATCGCGCCAGGCTTTCGCGTCTTCCTTGCTTCGTTTCGCATAGTTCAGGCTGGTTTTTTCGCCAGCCGGTAAATTGTCGGGATCCATGCCGGCGTTGATTACACTGCCCTTGAGATAGCTGCCGTTTACTCCTGTGAACAAATTGGTATAGACGATATCGGACGCCTTGCTTGCGACTATCATCTCCTTGTATTGCTCTACCGCCGCCGCTTCCCGGGTCGCAATAAATCGTGTGCCCATGTACGCGAGGTCAGCGCCCATCGCTTGTGCGGCCAGTATGTCACCACCGCTCGTCATACAACCGGAGAGAATTATTGTGCCGTCAAATTCCTTTCGGATCTCCTTGATCAATGCGAAAGGACTCAACGGTCCCGCGTGGCCACCGGCACCGGCACACACAGCGATTATGCCGTCGACACCCTGCTCGATCGCTTTGCGTGCATGGCGCAGACTAATGACATCGTGAAAAACGAGCCCGCCATAGCTGTGAACGGCTTGCACGATATCTTCTGGCGGCCGCAAGCTGGTAATGATTATCGGTACCTCGTGCCGAACGCATACTTCCATATCGGCCTGCAGGCGATCGTTACTGCCGTGTGCGATTTGATTCACGGCATACGGCGCAACAGGCTGATCTGGATTTTCGCTCGAGTATTCCGCCAGCTCATTTTTGATTTGTCGAATCCAGTCGTCGAGCGCTTCCTGCGGCCGCGCATTAAGTGCCGGAAACGAGCCGACAACCCCGGCCTTGCATTGCGCTATGACCAACTCGGGCTGCGACACGATGAACATCGGCGCCCCGATCAGGGGGATACGCAGTCTGTTCCTGAGAAGTCCGGGCAGCGCCATTAGTTACGCCGGTCAGGCACGCACAAAGCTGCCGCTGCAGACCTGAAGAACGACAAAGTCTAGGGCACCTGCTGATCTATCGTTAGCGTTACATTGCGATTCTCGGCGGGCCTGACGATCTGCACGCCGAACCAGTCGCCTGATTGCTGCGTTGGCCGACCGGAAGTCGATACACGCGCGATAATTTCTATCTCGGCGAATGCCGATAGAGAACGCCCCTCAACCATCGAGTCCCCATCTGCGAGATTGACCGTTGTCGGTAGCTCCGATGTGTTGATGCGTTTGACGGCTATCGGTGGCGACGGTTGGCCGGGATCGCGGGCTATGATGAAAACGGTCGCGTTGGCCGGCACATTTGCAGTTCCGGCAATCGATACTTCTGCGCTAATAATTGTGCCCGGCTGCTCAATGGGCGGCGGGGCTTGTTCCACTACCGGTGCTGCTTCGATCGGCGGATGGTCGGCCGGCATTTCCGCAACAGGTTCGCCACGCCATTCAGCGATGCGCTGGCGCAGTATGCCCTCTATTTCGGCCGGTGGATTTAAACCAAGCAGGCTCTCCCAGCGGACAGCCGCAAGCTCCTGATCACCGCGGTTGAACGCGCCGATTCCGCCGTAAAACAAGGCCTGCGGGTTCTCCTCATCGACTTCCAGAGCGCTTTCGAACAGCTCTGCAATCCGACCCTCTATCGCACCGCCGGTACCTGCCAGCAAGCTCTCGCCGAGGGATACCAAGGTTGTGGCATCTTCTCCGCCATCCAGCACCACAACACGCTCAAACGCCGCGATCGCACCCTCGTAATTGCCAACTGACATGTAAGACCGACCCAGCAATACCCAGCCTTCCAGGTCATCAGGATTGTCATCGAGTCGTTGCGCCAGGTCGACCAGCATATCGTCTACTACCGCGAGTTCGTTGCCGCCTGGCGGCGCATCCGGCGTACCGTTTTTTTGATAGAGAGCGGCCGATATCCCGACAATTACAAGAATGGCGACGATAATCACTGGCGTCAGTTTGTTCTGCTGCCGCAATAGCGGTGTCACGACAAAACCAATCGCCACCAGGGTCATGACGGCAAGAAATATCCAGAGAGTCATCAGGCTCCATCCTCGTCGATAGGCATATTCATCCGCTTACGCAATACCCCACCCAACACGGCGATTCCACCGAGCAGCAAGAGCCCGGGTGCTATCCAGAGTATGAGCGTCTTGCCGCTTGTTCTAGGCCGGTACAACGCAAACTCGCCGTAGCGTTCGACAAGAAAATCGTAAATCTCTTTGTCGGAAAACCCTTCCTCAAGCATGCGACGGATTTCGCGCCGTAAATCACCAGCGAGAAAAGCATTTGAGTCTTTAATGGTCTGGTTCTGACATTTCAGGCAACGTACTTCTGAGATAATCTCTTCGTAGCGCGCCTGCAGCTCCGGGTCATCGAACGCCTGAATATCGTCTATTGCAATCGCGGGCATGGCCAATGCCAGTAATGTAAGCATGCCGAGGAGTTTTCTCATTGCAATTGCCCCTGTGCTTTTAGCAGCGGAACGAAGTTCTCCTCCCACAAGCCCCAGCTCAGCGGCCCAAGATGCTTGTAAAGGACGGTCCCGTCTGCGCCGATCAGAAAAGTTTCCGGTGCACCGTAAACACCCCAGTCGATGCCGACTCGACCATCCTGGTCATATGCGGTGGCCACGTAAGGGTCACCCAATTGCTGCAGCCAACGACGTGCCTCGGGGCCGTTGTCGCGCCAGTTAAGACCATAAATTGGAAGGACATCCGCCTTGGACAGCTGCAACAGAAAATTGTGTTCCTGCCGGCAGCCCACACACCACGTCGCCCAAACATTCACCAGCGACACCTCACCGCTTATGTCCTGAGTAGTGACTCTCTGCTCAGGATCGAGCAACGATGGCAGATCGAACTGCGGCGCGGGCTTTTCCAACAGCGGTGACGGCAACTCGCTGGGATCGCGCCCAAGGCCGACTACAAATACCGCTATCAGCGAAGCGAAGATGAGCAGCGGAATCAAGAAACGGGACATTACTGCTCCTGTCTGCGATAACGACGATCACTTGCGGCAAGCAATCCGCCCAGAGCCATTACGAGGGCGCCCAACCATATAAAACGAATCATCGGCTTGTACTGAATTCGGACGCTCCATGTATCACTTCCGATTTGATCGCCCAGCGCAACGAACAGATCCCTGTTCCAGCCTACGACGATATCGGCCTCGGTCATCCAGTTCTTTTGCACGAGGTATTGCCGTTTCTGCGGCCGAATATTGGCAATAAAGTCTCCATCCTTGCGAACATCTATAGAGCCTTCGACCGCTGAATAGTTCGGCCCTTCCACCTGGCGAAGCTCGCGCAACTCAAATTGGTAGCCCGCCGCATCCAGCGTTTGTCCGGAGCGCATCGACATATCAGTTTCAATATTAAAGGCTGACACGAGTGTTACGCCGAGCACGAACAGGCCCACCCCGAAATGTGCGACGGACATGCCCAGCGCCGAACGTGTCAAACCTGCTGCGCCAGGCGCACGACGAAATGAACGCACTGGATCGATCACAGATGTGGTCAGTATCCATAGTGCGGCGATTGTGCCAACACTGACCATCAGCCCGAACCGGCCATACAGGACACCGGGTATGAGGATGCCAAACACAACGGAAATAATCGCAGGCAGTTTTAATCTACCGGTTAATAACGGTCCTTTTTGATGCCTCCAAACCGTATGCATGCCCAGCCCCATGAGAAACAGGAGCGGCAACATTGGAATAACAAAAGCTATCGAAAACCACGGTGGTCCAATTGAAATCTTGCCTGCATCGAGCACTTCAAAGACGAGCGGCGCCAATGTACCGATGAACACGAGCGTCGTCGCGATAACCAGCAGTACATTGTTGAGCAAGAGAAAAGTTTCGCGTGAGTTTGGTTTGAAACCTGCGGTCGAGTCGAGGCTCGGTGCGCGCCAGGCGTAAAGAGCCAGCGCGCTGAGAACGACCACACCAAGAAACCCGAGAATGAATATTCCGCGCGTCGGATCCGTAGCAAAAGCATGCACCGACACGATGATTCCCGAACGGACAAGAAACGTGCCGACCAGGCTTAATGAAAATGCAGCGATAGCCAGCAGCAAAGTCCAGCTCTTGAAGAGACCACGTTTCTCCGCCACAGCCAGTGAGTGAATAAGCGCTGTACCGACAAGCCAGGGCATGAAAGACGCATTCTCAACCGGATCCCAGAACCACCAACCGCCCCAGCCCAGCTCGTAGTAAGCCCACCAACTGCCTAGTGCGATGCCTATGGTTAAGAATACCCACGCCATGGTTGTCCATGGCCGCGTCCATTTCGACCATTTTTGGTCAAGATTCCCGCTCAACATGGCCGCTATCGCAAATGCGAACGCAACGGAGAAACCAACGTAGCCGACATACAGGAGCGGCGGGTGGAAAGCCATACCCGGATCCTGCAACAAGGGATTAAGATCGCCACCGTCCGGCGGCGCCGGAATCAGTCGATCAAATGGATTCGATGTCAACAGGGCAAACAGAATAAACCCGATAGACAGCAGCCCGAGTACGCCAATAACTCGGGATACGAAATTATCAGGCAGGCTACGACTGAAAAATGCCACTGCCGTGGTCCACGCCGCCAGCAAAAGAATCCAGAGCAACACGGACCCTTCATGACCACCCCAAACAGCGGTAATTTTGTACATCGTCGGTAATGAAAGCTGCGAGTGATTCGCTACGTACAAGACGGAAAAATCGTTTTGCAGAAATGCCCACGTCAGGCAAGCATAGGCGACCACCACAAACACCAAGTGACCGATAGCCGATGAGCGCGCCACCGACATAAGAGCTGCGTTGTTTTGATGGGCGCCGATGAGGGGCAAGGTACCCTGCACAATCGCCAGCGCCAGCGCCAGAATCAGCGCGAAATGACCAATCTCAGGAATCACTGCTCGTTACACCCGGTTGTGTATTCAGTCAGCGGTGCCGTTTGGTCGGCAACGTGATCCACAAGCGAATCTGCGACCTCGGGCGCCATGTAATTTTCATCATGTTTTGCAAGAATCGTATCGGCGATAAATACGCCACTGCCATCAAGCCGGCCATGTGCGACAACGCCCTGGCCTTCACGAAACAGATCTGGCAAAACCCCGGTATAACTAACCGGTACTTCGCAGCGCATGTCTGTAACCTTGAATGTCATCTCGAGAGAATCCTCTTCACGCTCGACACTGCCGGCCAAGACCAGGCCGCCAAGCCGAAAGTTGCGGTCCTGCGGATACTCCCCGGCTACCACGTCGGAAACACTGACGAAGAACATCATGTTGTCTTTTAACGCCTGCAACGTGAACAATGCGGCGACAGCGACGCCAACCACCACAAGCCCGACCGCCAGCATGCGTTGCTGCCGGGGCTTCATAGTTCATCTCCCAGCGCTTTAATACGCACTTCGATATCGCGGTATACCTTGCGTTGCAGGGATCGTGCCCGCCAGTCGCAAATGAGTAATACCAGGCCACCCATTATGAAACAGCTCCATACGTAAGCACCGTATGACCCCATCGTCAGTCCTTCCATTAATTTCGTCCTTTGGCAGACAACACCATATCTTTAACCCAGCGTGTGCGACGCTCGCGGAATAGCACTTCTGTCCTGATGCGACGCGTCAGCAGCGCCCCAAACAAGAAAGTGAATGCCAGAATCATCGCGAGCAACGGATACAACATAGATGGATCCATTGCCGGACCGTCCTTACGCAGGAGCGTTGCCCCCTGATGCAGCGAACTCCACCACTCGACTGAAAAATGAATGATCGGCACATTGACGGCGCCAACCAGTGCAAGCACGGCGCTGGCTTTATCCGCCTTGGCCGTATCGTCGATGGCCGCTCGCAAAGCCATATAACCAAAATAGACAAACAGCATAATCAGCTCGGATGTCAATCGTGGATCTCCCCACTCCCACCACGTTCCCCACATCGGTCGGCCCCAAATAGACCCGGTAGCGAGTGCCAGGAAAGTGAACCAGGCTCCCAGGGGCGCTGCCGCAGCAGCAACTGCATGCGACAACTTAATACGCCAAATGAGGCCTATGGCAGCGCTGACCGCCATGATCATGTAGGCCATCATCGACAAGTACGCCGATGGCACATGAATATAGATGATGCGAAACGCATCGCCTTGCTGGTAATCAGCCGGTGCCAGAAAAAGCCCTGCGTAGACGCCGTAGGCGACCAGCAATACGCCAGGTACCGTAAACCACGGCACCAATTTCGGGGCAAGGTTGTAGAAGTGTGGCGGCGACGCCAGCTTATGTATGAATTTCCACATGGAGGGGGATTCTACTCGTTACTGATCCGCAATGCGGCTGCTGTTGCAAACGGTGCAAGTGATACAACTAACACAGCATAAGCCGCAAGAAAATAGAGACCACCCGCAACGATGTCCCCGGACGCAACCAGGGAAACGGTTCGGGCGCCGAAAATAAGCACCGGCATTGCGAGCGGCAGTATGAGCAGGCTGAGCAGTGCAGTAGCACGGTGCAGCCCGACGGTTAGCGCTGCCCCAATCGATCCGAGCATACTCAGGCTGACTGTACCGAGCAGCAAGGTGAGCATCAACACCCCGGTGACCGAGGATGGCATGCGAAACGTTATCGCAACCACCGGCGAGATGATAACCAGTGGCAAGCCACTGGTCAGCCAATGTGCGATCGATTTCCCAAGGACCAGCGCAGGCAATGGTACCGAGCTAACCAACATCTGGTCGAGGCTGCCGTCTTCGAAGTCCGTGACAAACAAGCTGTTCAGCGACAGCAAAGTCGCCAGCAAGGCCGCTGTCCATAGGACTCCGGGCCCGCTAAATTCCAGTTGCTCGTTGCTGGGGCCAACCGCCAGCGGGAACAAGGTCGCAACCATCGCAAAGAAGAACAAAGGATTGAGCACATCCCCCGGCCGCTTCCACGCGAGCACCAAATCACGTTTGGCAACCGCAGCCATCGCTTTCATTACACCCGGTGTATCGGTCTCTTCAATCATTGCAGCACGACCTTGTGCACTGTTGCGTCCACTTCGACATCCTGATGCGCCGCCATTACGCACATACCACCGCGACTCAGGTGCTCACTGACAAGTTTCATCACGAGCGTCCTGCCGTCTCTGTCAAGATTGGTAAAGGGTTCGTCCATAAGCCAAAGCTGGGCCCTGGCCAGGACCATGCGAGCCAGCGCCACCCGACGTTGCTGCCCCGCCGACAGTGAGCGTATAGGTAGACTCTTCAGGCGGCTGATGCCAAGTCTAGTCATGACATCGTTGAGATCAGCGTCTGATTGCGCTCGCAAGCTTGCCTCGAAGCCGAGATTCTCAACCAGTGTCAGATCGGCCTTCAACCCAACGCGATGCGCCATCCATACGAGGGAGCCGTGAAACGCCTGCCGGTTCTTTCGAACCGAAACGCCGTCCCACTTTACATCGCCGGTTTCGAACTCCAGTAAACCCGCAAGTGCACGCATCAGGCTCGTCTTGCCGCTTCCATTTTGGCCTTCCAGGATCAGGAGTTCACCGGGATTTAGCGCAAAGCTGAGACTCTTGAACAGGCATCGCTCGCCACGAAGCAACGTCAGGTCATTAGCCGTTAACTTAGTAGTCAATGCCTTACGTCCAGTCGCAGATTGCCGACGGTATTTTTACAGCTGCTAAACACTCTTAATTTTCAACCTATTGCATTCCTTACCTAAAGCTTTCCCGAGATTAATTCCGCGTCTACTTGATCAACAAGGAAACGTTGCATTTCGGTTTACAACACTCTGAGCACAGTCGTAGACTGGTTGGCCGGTTCAGAGTTTCATAACAAGATCGACCGGGATCCAAGGGTACCGAATATTACGCGAGATGGCGTCTGCGAGTTAATACTTATGGACTTAGGGGCAGCAGGCCTTTACGAACAACCTTTCCCAACCCACGGCAAGCCACTGTCGACGCTATCGTACGCGTCTCATGAGCAGGCGCTCAAGATCCTCGACGAAACCTGCGCCGCGCCCAACGGCCTGAGCCTGCTGCAAGGCCCAACGCTATCAGGCAAATCAACGATTATCCGCAAATTCGTCGACTCCCTCCCCCAAGAGAGTGCGCATGCTGTTGTCGATGGCAACCGCCTGAACACAACCGGCCTCCTCGAGGCCGCCCTCAGGCAATTCGGTTACGTATTCGATCATAGTTCGCCGAACGAATTATTGGGCATGTTGCGAGTATTTGCGCTGCAACAAGCCGCATCGCAACACCCTCCTATCCTGATTATCGAGAACGCTCACGGCTTGAATCCGAGCGCATTACGCGCGGTTTGTGAGCTGGCGACGCTCGAGGTGCGAAATACCAGTGCACTAAAAATGGTTCTCGTCAGCGACAGACCCTTGCGGACAATTATCGACTCGCCGGCAATGGAGTGCATTTCGGGCCGACTGTTGCATGACTTTCACTTGCATCCGATGAGCAGCGAAGAAGTAGTCCACTACGTGCACGAAAAATTGCGTGCGGCGGGCAGCCTCATGCCGGAATTTATATTCCCAGGCACCGTTTGCACCGAGCTATGGCGATCTTCTGCTGGGTGGCCCGGTATTATCGACCGCATTGCGTTACTCGCACTGGCCCAGTCAGAGACGTTGCCTGTGCCGGTCGAAATTATCGAAAGCCCGGCTCTACCAAACGGCACGTGGGACGACCTCGAACTTATAGAGGCGCAACAACAATCTACGGCACTGCCAGGCCCACCGACGCTTTACGTTTCGCATGAAGGCGAGACAATCCGCGAGTTGATCTTCGATATGTCGCGGCTGCTTATCGGTCGTTCCGAACACAACGACATTGCTATCGGCAGCAGATTTATCAGCCGCCACCACGCGTTGCTCGTGCGCCATGGCAGTTCGACGTTTTTGATGGATCTAAACAGCAGTAATGGCACGTTTGTTAATTCTCGCCGCGTATCCAACCATGTACTGGTTCACGACGATGTCATCACCGTGGGCCACCACCGAATCAAGTTCGACGATCCGCATGCGACGAAGCGCGGCTCACTCGACGGCAACGAGTTCGTTGATACCGCGGTAATGAAAACACTCGATGATATGCGGAAACGTCTCGCGGAGGACAACACCGAAATATTGCCTGCCCCGCCGGAAAACCTGCCAACCTCAGGAATCTGATGCCCTGCGGCGCCAGCCGCAATATTCAGGCGAAGTATTTTTCTTTGAAGTGCCTTCGACACATCGAGACGTAACGATCGTTACCGCCGATTTCCACCTGTGACCCTTCTGTAATCGCGTTGCCGTCCTGATCCAGGCGCACGACCATCGTTGCTTTGGAGCCACAGTCGCAAATAGCCTTGAGCTCTTTCAGATTATCCGACCAGGCCAGCAGGTATTTACTTCCCTCGAATGGCTCACCCTGGAAATCTGTGCGCAAACCGTATGCAAGTACCGGGATGTTCAATTTATCGGTCACTTCGCCAAGCTGAAACACCTGCGCCTTGGTCAGGAACTGCGCCTCATCGATCAAGACGCAATGCAGCGGATTGGCTTCGGCGTGTTTTTCAATCGCGGCAAGCAAATCGTCCTCAGCCACGAAGGTCATAGCCTCGGCTTCAATGCCAATTCTTGAGGCGACTTTCCCCACCCCGAAACGATCGTCGAAGGCAGGCGCAAGCACCAGGGTTTTCATGCCCCGTTCTTTGTAGTTGTAACTGGATTGCAGCAATGCGGTGGACTTGCCGGCATTCATCGATGAGTAGTAAAAGTATAGTTTGGCCATCGAGGCCGAGTGTGCCGCAATGACTTCTACTGAGCAATAAGTCGCCTCAGAATCTGCCGTAAATTGCGTTTGTGTTTGGGCGTTGCACAACTCGCACATAGGCTACGCGGCGTGTGTCGCTGAGAGAAGACCTGCGGTACCGGGGTCGCCTTCCCATGCCTGAGGCAACGGCTGCATACGACCAGATTGCTCAGTTGGCTGAGCAACCGGTAGTCAATGTTCGTTGTGGCAGTGTCGGACTTCATCGCTTCCCTCCGCTGGACAGGTTCTTTTGTCCCAAAACACCCGAACAAAGTCCAATAAGCCTTTGGTTTTTCTCGGAAACTGTGAAATGGTTAACGCTGCTACTGTGACTTGATCAGGCGCACGCTGCGGAAAGCCACAATTGCTACGGTTATTTCCCCGGACTAGGTTTGATCGAATCAAACATGAAGGACGGGACCATGACCGCGAACATTGTATTCAGACTGTGTAGTGCCGCATTGTGTTTCGGGCTCTTCGGCTGTGAACGCCAGGTCAGCTACTCCGACGACGTTCAACCGATTCTCACCGAGTCGTGCCTTGTCTGCCACAACCGTGCTGGCGAAGGTTCGGTAACCAGTGGTTTGAGCGTCAGCAGCTACGACGACGTTCTTAGCGGCACGAGTTTGGGTCCTGTTGTAATTCCAGGGAGCAGTGAATCAAGCAATCTGTACCGGGTCATTGCTATGAAGACCGAGCCGGAAATCCGGATGCCGCCGCACCATGATGTATCGCTTGCCGAAGGACGCGGCTTGCCGTTATCCGAGGAGCAGATCAAGTTAATCAAGGACTGGATTGACCAGGGCGCAAAGAACAACTAGCGCGTATACCTGCGGTCAGAATTGCCGTGCAATTACGGCCGCTGGCCGCTTACTTGGTGCCCAGAGCCGGACTCGAACCGGCACGTCCTTTCGGACAGCGGATTTTAAGTCCGCAGCGTCTACCAATTCCGCCACCCGGGCGCGACGTAGGAAAAATGGAGGTCAGGTTAGGATCCTGTCTTGGTAGCTACCCCATCTTGCCCGGCCAGAAATCTACGACCAACCGACCGGATTCGAAGGCTAACACAGGAATACAATTCGGGCATTAGTATCCGTTTACGACAATGAGGTGCGCAGTAGATCTCGCCGACACCGACCAAATGCAAGGGCGATTTCCGGCCGCGGCAGTGCAAAAAAACGCGATATCTGGAAGCCGACGGTAGTCACCGAAACGACGCTGACAAGACCTATTACCGAGATCAGAACTTGTTGTATTTCAAGAATTTACCATAATCATCGAAAGTATTATGTCTTTGCCGCGAAACGCTTTTCCGCTACACTCAATAGAACGCCACCCCCAGTATCAAAACAATAAGGGATCGCGTCGTGCAGAAAACTTTTTTCCTTACCAGGGCTGGCCGGTATAGCACCGGACTGATCTGCGTTGTCGCCGCGTTCAGCATCACTGCTGACGTTTGGGCCAGTGGGCGCCGGCCATTTGCGGTAAGAGACTATGCAGAAGTTGCGCGCGGTGGCGTCGTCGAAAAATTGACGTCCGGCGCCAACAGCGTCCTCGACAATGACTTTGATATTGAGGGCGACAGGCTGTTCGCAGTTCTTAGCGACGACGTCGATCACGGCACCCTGATACTCAGAGAGGACGGTACGTTCACTTATCGTCACGACGGCGGAAAATCTGATAGTGATACGTTTAAATACCGTGCGTTCGATGGCACAGGATATTCTCGAGCAACGCGCGTTACTATTTCAGTCGAGGAGGTGCCGAATTCTCCGCCAGTCGTGATCGATCAGGTGCCGGATCAAAGTGCAATTGCCGGCGTTTATTACCAATTGCAGGTCGCGGGCAATTTCTTCGATCCGGACGAAGGTGACGAGCTGAGTTTCAGCGTTCGCGGGTTACCGAAAGGCAATTCCCTGAGCATGGATTCTGCGACCGGTATCTTGTCGGGCACTCCCGGTAATTCTGACGCAAGAACAGACCCTTATACGGTAGAGGTTACAGCCACAGACCGCGCGGGCGCGTCGGCGAGCCTCACGTTCGATCTTCTTATACTGCGGGACAACCGCGCCGACCTCGCGCTCGCAATCACCCTGGCAGAGAATCCGGTCGCTGTCGGCGAAACGGCCCAGTGGAGTATTCTCATCGAAAACAGAGGTCCCGGTGATCTCGATGAAGGACAGCTAACCGCAAACTGGGCGACCAGCGGCCCGGGGTTGACCCTGACCACTGCAGATTCCTGCCCCATCACTGGCAACGGCACCAGTTCACCGCAGATGAACTGTGCAGTTGGAGCGCTGGCGGCGGTGACGTCGAGGACGATAATTGTAGAAGGCATACAAGCCGGCGGTGGAGACAATTCATTAATCGGCGTCGTAAGCTCGGATGACCCGATACCTGAAAACAATGCGGACCTGGCGAGCGCCCAGGTTGTTGCCGAATTCAGTGAAGGACCCACACAAATAATCAGCGCATCTGGTGCGGGGGTAGATGCCGGCGATCTCAACGGTGACGGTTTAATCGACATAGTCGCAACTGCGGGTCAGACGCTTATCTTTTCCAATAACGGCAACCGGGCAGTTACCACCCCCGGAGCCGGTTTGGGATCAGACACCGGAGGTTCCGCCGTAACGCTGCTTGACTGGAATGGTGACAGCTCTCTCGATATCGCGGTCGGCGGGCTCACAGGACGAACAGCCGAAATATTTATTAATGATGGCAGCGGTGCTTTCAGCAGTGCAGAACAGATGGGCGGTGGCGCAGTAGGCAGCCTGAACGACATGATCGGGGCGGATCTCAACAACGATGGACGCTCAGACCTGTTACTGACCGGTTCGGCCGGAACGGTAGTCCTGCGCAGCCTGAGCCAGGGCGGGTTTGACCAGACATCTCTTTCATCAGGCGCCGGACTTGACCTGGCCATTGCGGACATCGATCAGGATGGCGATCAGGATCTCATTGTAGTTCGCTCATCTGACAGGGCCGTTGATTTGTACTACAACAGTGGCAACGGCACGGATTACAGCCGCACGCGGCTCAGCCGTGGCAGCGTCGCCACGGTCAGCGCAAGTGATGTCAACGGCGACGGCGCGGTAGATCTTTTGCTGGGGTTTGACGGCGATGATCTGAACACTCCTGGCAATAAAGTGCTGTATCAGCAGCAAGATGGCAGTTTTTCGTCGGGCACCTCTTTTGGTGCGTCGCCGGTAACCGCGCTGCTGTCAGGCGATGTGGATGCCGATGGCTGGGTCGACGTAGTCGCCGTCAACGAGGCCGGAGTTCACCAGTTGTATCTGGGATCGTCAGGCAGCGACTTGACGTTGGCCGCAGAGCAGATCGTCAGCAACGGGATGCGGCGCGGCATTCTGGTCGATTTCAATGGAGATGATTCGCTTGACCTGGTTATGGCCGGTCGAGACGCCACGGTTCTGGAAATACACGCGAATAATGGCATCGGCAAGCTGGGGCTTGGCGATCGATTGGCGCCAAGTCTAAAGCTCGTCGGCAACGCAACGATCGATATTGCGGCTGGCCAGGAGTTTCTGGATCCGGGCGCGACCGCGATTGACGATATCGACGGTGACATTAGCGATCAGATCGTGGTGTCCGGCACAATCAATTCTACTGCCGTTGGCACACAAACCATCTCCTACAACGTGGCGGACAGGGCCGGCAACACCGCCAGAACCGTGCGCACAGTGAACGTGGGGGTCAACAAGGGTACTGGGGGAAGCGGTGGCGGCATGATGGCGCCCACTTCAATTATTTTCTTGTTGCTCATCGCAGCCGCACTAAGACGGCGCGTGAACATAGAACGAAAAAATGGAGGCTAGGGTCGGAATCGAACCGGCGTAGACGGCTTTGCAGGCCGCAGCATAACCACTCTGCCACCTAGCCTCATGTTGCAGGCGTCGAAGTATACAGCCCTATCTTGCAGAATCAATTCTACTGCCGCTCGTTTTCAGAGCACACCTAGGGCGTCCAGGCATAACCAATCTTCATGAACAGGGATCGATCGGTTTCCGTCAAGCCGTTGAGCTGATCATCGTCGACGAACTGATCTGAATAACCGAGGAAGAAGACTGTCTGTGGGTTCAACTTGTACGAGTACAACAATTGCCTGCCGACATTGCGTGAGTGTTCGTCAACTTCGTCATCGTAGAGCGCCTGGTTGCGCTCAACATCGTACTGCTGCGTGGTAAACCTCAGGAAGCTGCGCGAATTGAATTGCCAGGTTAGCCGAAGATCATAAACCTTGGCATCGAAGATGTTTTCGCCGTCCTGGCTATCCAGCGTGACGAACGATGCGTCCAGTCGGACAAGGAGATTTCGATTCACGTTCCACGAGATATCCGGAGACAAGCGTAACTCCTCACCCAACCGGCCATTCTCGAAATCGACCTGATCGCCATACTCGGCAAACATGCCCAGAACCAGGCCTCCCTTCGGCTGAAACCGTCCAAAGAGAACCATCTTTGTTTCGTCATAGGTGACGCCCTCGAATCGCACATCGCGAAAAATTACGCCACCCTCAAGGTGTGATTGCAGCGGGCCGTTCACGAACAAATAGGTTTCAACCTCGCGCTCCAGCAATTGACCGTTTTCGTCATGAATATCGTCCCACTCAGATATCCACTCGAGCCGTGACCACCAGTCATCTTCTCCGCCGTGCCAGATTCGCCCACCGCCGAGTTGATAGGAGACCAGGTCGACTCGAGGAATAAACCCTGAATCCGCTCTGAAATTGGCGTCCACGCGCTCGTGTTCGGCCCAGACAACCCAATCGCGCGAGTTATATTCATAGCCAGCTGCGTAGGCGTCTCCGGAGAAACTGCCCAAAGGCTGTTCAAATTCGATAGCGGTTTCATTCGGATACTCAGTCTCCGAATGCAGGAATTGAAAGTACGCGCTGTGTTGGTCAGAGATCTTCCAGCGGGAATCCACGCCTCCCATGTAATTGTGGTAATTGTCGCCGTCACGAAGTGTCAACAATCCGCCGACGTTTGACGCATCTCCAAAACTCCGGCCATATCGGCCAACGAATGCCGTATTGCCCTGATCGAGTGACGTGCTATCGGAGCCAAATGCGCCCGGAAAAATCAGGTTGGTTACGTCATCTTGCGCAGCGAATACGCCAAAAGTGTTCTTGTCCCGTTTGCCTGTCAATTTCAAACCGGCCGACGGATCCGCAACGGTGCGTGTGAAAACTCCTCGCAGCGGAGTACGAAAGTAGTCAGCGCCCTCAAGGAAAAATGGACGCTTTTCCGGGTAAAACAATGCGAACTGGTTGTTAACATCAAGCTGCGCGACATCTGCTTCGACCTGCGAGAAATCAGGGTTGATTGCCAGGTTCGCCGTCAGGTCGGGCGTAATACCCCAGCGAATATTGACACCGACTTCCGCGTCAGCATCGCCTTCCTCGAGAGGAATAACTCCCGGGTCATCTGTCGAATCCGTCCGCGACCCTGTCAGCGTTGGGACGATCTCCAAATCTCGCTCCGGCTCTGCATTTGCCAGGCCCTGGATCTTGTTGAACTGACACAAGTAGCAATTAAGGGATCTGTCTGTCTCGTTATTAGAGAATCGATAGCGTTGGTCACGCGGGTAGAATCGCAGCAGGTCAATGCCCCAGATCTGTTCGCCCTCGATGCTCGGAAATCTTAGCTGGTTCAGCGGAATTTCCATCTCGACGATATAGCCGGATTCGTTAATACGGCCAGCTGAGTCCCAGATCGCATCCCAGGACTCGTCCTCACGTTTATTGACGTCATCGTTCGTCAGATCCATCTGCACGCCCAGAGGATTTGCGAAGAACTCGAATGCTCGACGTTCGTCATTGTAGGTGTCCAACACGATACCTACGAAATCGTCGTTCCAGGCAGAGTCCCTGTCCCGTAAATAAGCCCGAATCTCACTTGGCTCGGGATCTCTGGCGTCAAATGCTATGTAGAGTTTTTGGCCGTTCTCAAGGATGTAGGCCACTGTTTTGACGCGGGCCGGTATATTTTCCCCGGGTCGTGTCTCGATATCGATGTCGATGGCAGTCGCGTCCTGCCATGCCGCCTCGTCCATCACTCCGTCGATGCTTATCGCATCATCGGTATGTGGCAAAGCGGAAACACTGGCCGCCTCACTGGTTGCCAATGACGGCATAGCTACCACAATCGCGCCGACAAGCACCCACTTCGACGACAAACAGCTCATAGACGTTCCACGGTTGGGATCTGAGGATTAGATGCGCCAACAGACTAAAAGGTTCGCATGATAACGAAAAAGACCCCAATGAATGGGGTCTTTCAAGTGTTTGGAGCGGGAAACCAGGTTCGAACTGGCGACCTCAACCTTGGCAAGGTTGCGCTCTACCAACTGAGCTATTCCCGCACGAGGGCCGAGATTTTAGCCTCTAGGCGCAGCCTGTCAAGCAATATCAACCGATAGTACGACGTCAAGTACCGCCATTATCGGCAACGATGAACGGCCAGGCGGCGCGCAAATACACGATCATCGACCAGATTGTCATGCACGCAGCCGCGACGAGCAGCCAAAAACCGATCGCGTAGATAGGAAAGCCAAGCAAGTCGTTCTGATAAACCATGAAGCCGATTCCAAACATCTGCAGAGTCGTCTTGATCTTGCCAGACATCGATACCTGGACATTAGCGCGCTCGCCAATCGTCGCCATCCACTCTCGCAGGGCAGAAATCGTGATCTCCCGGCCGATGATGATCATGGCAATAATATCGACGTACCAGTGCGGATTATCCTGCACAAGCATGACCAGGACGATCGCCACCATCAACTTATCTGCCACCGGGTCAAGGAACTCGCCGAACTTGGACATCTGCGCAAAGCGGCGTGCTACCCATCCATCGAGCAGGTCAGTGATCGCCGCGACCCCAAATAGCAGCGCCGCGATTGGCCGCGCATTGGGAATCTGGCTGTAGAAGCAAATCACTACAATCGGAATTGCGGCGATTCGAAACAGCGTCAGGATTATGGCCAGGTTAAGTTTCAAGACTGGTTTGCTCTTTGTCTTCTATCCGTCCAGGTGCAGGTCATTGTATATCGATTCTGCCAGCGATCGACTGATCCCTCGTACTTTAATCAAATCATCGACGCCAGCCCCGATCACGCCCTGCAGCCCTCCAAACTGCCGCAGGAGTTCCCGGCGTTTTTTGGGCCCAAGCCCCGGAATTTCTTCCAATCTTGAAGTATTACGTGTTTTTGCGCGCCGTTGACGATGCCCCGTTATTGCGAAACGGTGCGCCTCGTCACGGATTTGCTGTATCAGTAACAATGCCGGCGAGTCCGGCGGAAATTGCAGAGCCCTTTTTTCACCTGCCAGGAACAGTCGTTCCGCCCCTGGCCTGCGCGACCGGCCTTTCGCCACCCCGACGACATGCAGCCAGTCCAGTTCCAAATCCTGGAGTACGCGCACAGCCTCTGATAACTGCCCTTTGCCGCCATCGACAAATAAAACATCGGGCATTGGTACCTCGCCTTTCTTGACCCGCGTGTATCGGCGTCTGAGCGCCTCTGCCATTGCCGCGTAATCGTCCCCTGCAGACCCCGGACTCAGGTTAAACCGCCGGTAATCGCTTTTCAGTGCTCCTGCCGCGTTGAATACGACACATGACGCCACTGTTGCCTCTCCCGACGTGTGACTGACGTCGAAGCACTCAAGGCGCTCTGGTACCTCATCGAGGCCAAGCGTTTCTGCCAGGGCCTGAAATTGACGACGAATCGTCGCGTTGCTTGCAACCTGCAGATTCAGCCCTTGCTCGGCATTTGTCTGAGCCATCTGTGACCAACGCAGACGATCTCCACGTACCTTGTGCCTGATTCGCACCTTGCGCGCCATGCGGTTGCTTAACTCGTCCTGCAGCAACAGTGCATCGTCAATTTCCCTGTCGAGAATAATTTCGGCAGGAGCGTCACGGCCGAGGTAATACTGTGAAACGAATCCATTCAGGATTTTCTGTGGGCCAGTCTCGCCGGCAAGGCGTGGGAAATGATCCCGACTTCCAATAATCGAGCCATTGCGAATGAATAACACCGTCACGCAATGTATGGCACCGTTCGATGCAAAGCCAAGAATATCCAGGTCCTTACTGGCGGATCTCGATATAAGTTGTCGCGCCTCAACCTCTTTCAGGCGAGATATCTGATCTCGGTACCGTGCCGCTTGCTCATACTCCCTTGCATTGGATGCTTCATCCATACGCGCCACAAAGGTATCAATGACGCTTTGATTCTTGCCGTCGAGAAAATCAATGGCGGCGTCAACGTCCTTCGCATACTGATCCTTCGAAATCAGATCCACGCAGGGAGCGGTACAACGCTTGATCTGGTATTGCAGGCATGGGCGCGATCGATTTGCGAAATAGCTGTCCTTGCACTGCCGAACCAGAAACAGTTTCTGCAATTCATTGAGCGTCTGCCGAACCGCACTGGTACTGGGGTATGGTCCAAAATACCGACCCTTCCCTTTGCGCGGGCCCCGATGAAACTGGAGGCGCGGAAAGCGATGCTGCGTCGATACATAGATGTACGGATAACTCTTGTCGTCACGGAGCGTGACATTGAAACGCGGCTTGTGTTGCTTGATCAGGTTGTATTCGAGAATCAGAGCTTCCGCTTCGGTATTCGTAACGGTCACTTCGACATTTGCCACCAACTTCATGAGGGCAGTTGTCTTCACCGAATCATGCGTACGGTGGAAATAACTCGACACACGTTTCCTGAGGTCGCGTGCTTTGCCAACGTATAGCACTTTGTGCTTCGCATTTAGCATGCGATACACACCCGGTCGGTGCGTCAGACTACGAAGAAAGGACTCTTCGTCGAATTTACGTTCGTCGCTCACCCTATTGTTTATCCAATAACTCCCGCGCTTGTGCAAATACTGCATCAAACATTTCGGTTGTGAGGCGTCGCGTATTCGTGTTGTAGCGACTGCAGTGGTAGGAATCGACCATGCGTAATTCGCCGAGGTCGTGCACCGCTGCATGGGCAAACTTGAAGTCCGCCTGCCTGCCTCCGAACGCTTTTACCACGGCTCGATGTGCGATGCCGCCAAGCGCCAGCACGAGCGATTCCGCTGGCATCGAGCGCAGTTCATTTTCGAGGAATGAATTGCAGGTATTGATTTCGGCACCAACCGGTTTGTTATCCGGCGGCAGGCACTTGACCGCATTGGTTATACGACACCCGGTCATCACGAGGCCATCATCTGCAGCCAAAGACTCAGGTGCAGACGTAAACCCGTACTTGTGCAGCATCTGGTACAGCAGGATACCCGCGTGGTCACCGGTGAACGGTCGCCCTGTTCGATTTGCACCATGCATACCTGGTGCGAGCCCAACAATCAGGAAGTCTGATTCCTTGTCACCAAAAGGCGGCACCGGCTTACAGAAATAGTCCGGATAGCGTTCATTAACGTCATCCAGAAACACCGCCAATCGCGGGCAGGAGCGGCAATTTTTGTCATAAATAGTTGGCGACATCGTCTAATATGCGGCTGCACTTATCCTAAAAAGGCGTGCATTGTACCGATATGCCCCTGATCCTGCTCAACAAGCCCTACCAGGTCCTCAGCCAGTTTCGCGATGCCGATGGTCGACGGACCCTGGCCGAATTTGTGCAGCAAAAAGACGTTTACCCCGCGGGTCGACTGGACTACGACAGCGAGGGTCTCTTGTTGCTGACAGATGATGGAAAATTGCAGGCACGCATCAGTCAGCCTGACTCAAAAATCTGCAAAACATACTGGGCCCAGGTCGAAGGTGAGGCGTCCGCAAGTCAGCTTGCCGCACTACGAGGCGGAATTGACCTGCCTGATGGGAATGCCATAGCTCACACCGCACGCGCCATCGCAGAACCGCCCGGGCTTTGGGCTCGCATACCCCCGATACGCTTCCGAAAAAGCATTCCGGATAGCTGGATTGAACTCAGCATCTCGACAGGACGCAATCGGCAGGTGCGCAGAATGACGGCGGCCGTGGGATTGCCGACCCTGCGCCTTATCAGGGCATCGATCGGGCCATGGTCACTAGATGGCCTGCAGCCCGGGGAGGCTCGCTGCATTGCGACGCGCGAAGCCTGGCTGCAGTTAACACAAAAAGATAACTAACCGCCTCTACGCTCTTTCCCATTGCCCTGGTGCAGTCCGGCAATACGCATTGCCACTTCCATGGCCTGCTCATAATTGAGTCTCGGGTCGACTGTCGATTTGTACTCGCGCGCGAGATCGCCATCGGTTAATCCCCGCGCACCGCCCGTGCACTCAGTGACGTTCTCGCCGGTGAGTTCAAGATGAACTCCGCCAAGGTGACTGCCCATCTCTTCGTGCACCCGAAAGGCTGACTCCAACTCGGAAACGATATTGTCGAAACGGCGCGTTTTGGTTCCGTCTGCCGTACTCTCTGTGTTGCCGTGCATGGGGTCACATACCCATAGAACCGGTGAACCGGTGTCGTTAACTGCCTTTATAAGGTCGGGCAGGTTCTCTTCGATACTGTTTGCACCGAAGCGGTGAATCAGCGTCAAGCGACCCGGCTCATTTTCAGGGTTAAGCACTCCAACGAGGTCCTGCACCCATTGACGTGTCATTCCCGGCCCGATCTTGACGCCCATTGGATTGGCGATGCCGCGGAAATACTCGATATGCGCGCCGTCCATTGCGGCAGTACGCATGCCTATCCACGGAAAGTGCGTCGTGAGGTTATACCAAAGCCCACGTCGATCGAGATAGCGCGTTTGCGACTGCTCGTATAGCAAATGCAGCCCCTCGTGCGCAGCAAAAATATCGGCACGTTGCGTCTTGTGCAATTGTTGTCCGGAAACTGTTTCCAGGAAATCCAACGAATTTGAGATCGACCTGACGATGCCATGATATTCATCGGCCATCGTCGAGTGCCCTACCCAGTCCAGGTCCCAGTATTCCGGATGGTGGAGGTCTGCGAAACCGCCATCGATAAGGGAACGAACAAAATTCAAAGTCAGTGCAGCACGTTCATAACCGCGCAATATCATTTGCGGATCCGGAATTCGATCGTCCGGCGTAAACGGATTACGGTTAATCAGGTCGCCCCGAAAACTTGGCAAGGATGTGCCGTCACGAGTCTCGATATCGGCGGAACGGGGCTTCGCATACTGCCCGGCCATCCGCCCCACCCGCACAACCGGTTTCTTCAGCCCATAGAGCATGACCAGGCTCATCTGCAGCAGTATCTTGAGTTTCGCCACAATATTTTCGGACGTGCACTCGTCAAACGTCTCGGCACAATCGCCGCCCTGCAAAACGAAGGCCTCGCCTCGCTGCGCCCTGGCAATATGCTCCTTGAGAGAATCGACCTCCCATGAAGTGACAAGCGGTGGTAGGCGACCCAGGTCCGAAACCACACTATCCAGTTCATCCTGATTCGGGTAAGTAGCCTGCTGGGCAGCCGGCATTTTCTGCCAGCTCTCGGGATGCCATTCTGCTTTGGCAGTTGATCTGCTCACGTTGTAGTCCGCTCAGGGCCGATTTGGGTGGCGAACTATGCCACGGGGGCTCACACTACTGCAAAAGTTTCTCATGTAATCAGTGGCTTAACGCGGTGTGGAAAGCGGCGCTGGAGAGAGGCACAATGCGCGCCACATATCCGCCATTTAGCTGGCGGTTTTTCTTTTGCTGGAGGGGTCTCATGAAGGACATTCTCGTACTCGGCGCTGGCAAGATCGGCGCACTCATTTCTGGGTTACTCGCAGAATCTGGTGACTATCATGTCCAACTTGGTGACTCTCAACCGGGCGCTGCAGCTAAGGTGGCGAAGGCTCACGGCAACAAGAACATCAGTGCTTTCGATATCGATGCCACCGACAAAGCCGCCGTGAGCAAGCATGTTCGCGAACATCGGCCTCTCGCCGTAGTCTCCAGTTTGCCGTATTACTGCAATGTCACCGTGGCGGAAGTTGCACGAGAAGAAGACCTTCACTACTTCGACCTGACTGAAGATGTTGCAGTAACAGAGGCCGTGCGAAAGCTGGCTGAAGGATCCAAAAAAGTATTCGCACCGCAATGCGGTCTCGCGCCGGGCTTTATCAGTATCGCCGCAAACGAGTTGATCCAGCATTTCGATACACTGGCTTCGGTCAAGTTACGAGTTGGAGCTCTGCCCCAGCACCCGAACAACGTGCTCAAGTACTCCCTGACATGGTCTACCGATGGTGTCATCAATGAGTATGGCAACATGTGCCATAGCATCGTCGATGGCAAGGAAGTTGAAGTTCTTCCTCTGGAGGGCCTCGAGAAAATCGAAATTGATGGTACGCGATACGAAGCGTTCAACACCTCCGGCGGCCTGGGTTCACTTGGTGAAACCTACGGTGACCGTGTCAATACAATGAACTACAAGACAATCCGTTATCCAGGCCATTGCGAGCAGATGCGGCTGTTAATGGATGGACTGAAATTGAATCACGATCGTGGGACCTTGAAACGCATTCTCGAGAACGCGGTTCCGCAGACCTTACAGGACGTCGTCGTTATCTACGTAGCGGTCACCGGTGAACAGGACGGTGAATTCCGTGAAGAAAACTACGTTAACAAAGTGTATCCGCAGGTTGTCGCGGGTCGTCTATGGTCGGCTATACAAGTCACAACCGCTGCGGGAATATGCAGCGTTCTGGACCTCGTCTTGTCGAATGCGGGCGACTACGAAGGATTCGTCGCCCAGGAGCAATTCCGGCTTGCAGATATTCTCGAGAATCGCTTTGGACGGGCCTATGCCCACGGCGGAACCAACATCGAATCGGCGGAGCTGATTGCTCGCGGCGAAACAGGTCATCAGCGCGTAACAGGAGAGTGAAACGATGAATAAGATACTGGACAGTTTGGGCCTTGAGGCCGTCAACCCAGGTACCTGGTACGGCAGTGAAAGCAGCGAAGACACTTCCGCTGAGCTGATTGAGTCAATAAACCCGGCAACCGGCGAACTCATCGCCAGCGTCCGCTCTTCCGTCGCTACCGAATACGAAACCATGATGCGCAAGGCGGAGGAGTCATTTCTGATTTGGCGTGCGATACCGGCACCCGTTCGTGGCAACGCCGTACGCCTGATCGGTAACGCCCTGCGAGACAACAAGGATGCCCTCGGCAGCCTCGTCGCACTCGAAAACGGCAAGATCAAAGCCGAAGGCGATGGCGAGGTGCAGGAGATGATCGACATTGCCGACTTCGCGGTAGGCCAGTCGCGCATGCTGTACGGCAATACGATGCATTCTGAGCGACCACAGCATCGCATGTACGAGCAATGGCACCCGCTGGGAATCATCGGCACGATCACCGCGTTCAATTTTCCGGTCGCTGTCTGGGCATGGAATTCTTGCATTGCGGCTATATGTGGCAACGTGAATATCTGGAAGCCGTCATCGAATGTTGCGTTGTGTGGCGTCGCGGTACAGAAAATTGTCAATGAAGCGCTGGCCGACCTGGACTTGCCACCGCTGTTCTTCCTGTTTAACGACGACACCAGTCACAAGCTGTCGAAAAAATTCGTCGAAGATAAGCGCGTTAATCTCATTTCGTTCACGGGATCCTGCGGCGTCGGCAAGAAAATCGGCGGACAGGTCACCGCACGCATGGGGAAATTGTTGCTTGAACTCGGGGGTAACAACGCAATCATTGTGGACGAGCACGCGAATCTCGATATCGCGGTGCCCTCAATTGTTTTTGGTGCGGTCGGCACTGCTGGTCAGCGCTGCACGTCGACACGTCGTGTCATCGTTCACAAGTCGCGCTACGAAGAATTAAAGAGCGCCCTGCTCAAGGCATATGGACAAGTGCGCATCGGGGATCCTCTTGACGAAAACACGCTAATGGGTCCGCTGATCAACGAGTCTGCCGTCAAGCAGGTCGAGGCGGCCTGCGAGGCCGTGCGTAACTCAGGCGGCGAAATCCTCTGTGGTGGAGAACGCATTGATGGTCCCGGGCACTTCATTTCACCTGCTATCGCCGTAGCCCAGAACGACTGGGATATCGTGCAGGAAGAGACTTTTGGCCCAATTTTGTACTTGATTCAATACGATACGCTGGATGAGGCAATAGCAATGCAGAATGGTGTCGTGCAGGGGCTATCGTCGTCGATCTTCACCGATAATCTGCAAAATGCCGAGTATTTCCTGTCGAACGCAGGTTCAGACTGCGGTATCGCCAACGTCAATATCGGCACGTCGGGCGCCGAGATTGGTGGCGCATTTGGCGGCGAAAAGGAAACCGGTGGTGGCCGTGAGGCAGGATCCGACTCCTGGAAGACGTACATGCGCAGGCAAACGAATACGATTAACTGGGGCTCCGATCTGCCGTTGGCTCAGGGCATTAATTTCGATTTGTAGCCTCGGCATATATTGCGTGCGACCGTGTCAGTAAGGCCGGGCTAGACGGCCGTGTGCTAGTCCGGATCACGGGAGCAGACAGTTTCAAACTTGTTCTCAGCTCGATTCTTGCGGACGGTTCCTGCGCTGAACACCTGCCCGCTCATCGCAATGTAAACCCCCGGTGACGCCACCTGCGCCGTTGCCACCGCCATGCCGACATTGAACGTCGCATCGCTTGTCTTGAATCGAGCCGGGGTAAGCGCGCCGGTTAGCACGATGGTCTTGCCTTGCAGGTCTTCAAGCGCCTCTGCAGTTGCCGGCATCGTGTCGGTACCGTGCGTGATGACGTAGAGCTCCGCGTCGTCATTGGCAATAAAATCATGCAGCAAAGTCCGATCTTCATCGGTTATGTCGAGGCTGTCTTTTTGCAACAGCGGCACGATTTCGTAGCCAAAATCAGCAAGTCCTTCGTCAAGGATGTGCTTGATCGTTGAGTCACCGATCTCGAATTGGCTCAAGGCGTCGAAATAGACCTTGTCGATGGTGCCACCAGTAGTAATAAACCGTATAAACATGCCTTGCGCGCCCTGCTATTATCGTGCAATGAGATATTGTGCCATTGTCGCAGGCTTTTTGATTGCTTTGCTTTCGCATGCCGCTCATGCGGAAGGCACTGTCGTTGAACTCGAACTCAAGGGTGGCATCGGCGTGGCCACAGCCGACTACATCATCAGTGGTATCGAGCATGCCGAAGAAACCGGTGCCGAGCTCGTTATTATCAACATGGACACGCCCGGCGGTCTCATGGAGCCGATGCGCGACATCGTCCAGAAAATTCTGGGGTCAGGCGTTCCTGTAGCCGCGTACGTCACGCCCGCCGGCGCCCGTGCAGATAGTGCCGGCACCTACATCCTGCTCGCAAGTCACATCGCTGCTATGACGCCAACCACTCACCTCGGCGCTGCTACCCCGGTTTCCCTGACCGGCGATGATGCGACGCCCAATGGACCTGATGACGGCGACGACGATACGCCAGACGCAAACGAAGAGCCGGCTGACGAAACGCAACCTGGTACGGCGATGGAGCGCAAGGTTCTTAATGATGCAATCGCCTATATTCGTGGCCTCGCAGACCGCTACGGGCGCAATGCAGATTGGGCAGAAGATGCCGTTGTCAATGCGGCAACCTTGACCGCAACGGACGCCCTGGAACAGAACGTTATTGAGTTTGTCGCCGAGAACCGCACCGATCTGCTTAAGCAGATCAACGGTTACGCGGTCAAAATAGACTCGGAAACGGTGGTGCTTGACACCAGCGAGGTCGTCGTCGACGTCTATGAACCGAATTGGCGGATCAAAATATTATCAGCAATCGCCAACCCGGAGATCGTACTGTTGCTCGGCCTTATCGGGCTGTATGGACTCATGTACGAAGGCTGGAATCCCGGCGCGATCGTTCCCGGGGTTGTAGGCGTCATTTGCCTCTTGCTGGCCGCCTACGCTTTACAGGTGTTGCCGGTTAACTATGCCGGACTGGCACTCATTATCGTGGGGCTGGCGTTGATGACGGCGGAGGCGTTCGCCCCGAGTTTCGGTGCGCTTGGCGTTGGTGGCATCGCGGCATTCGTATTCGGTGCCATCATGATGTTCGATAGCGGAATTCCAGGCTTTGGTATTTCGCTGACCTTCGTCATCGGGCTCGCCGTACTCGCAGCAGTGTTCATCGTCTGGCTTGTCAGTTTCATCCTGCGGCTGCGGCGTCGCGGCGCAGTATCAGGTAGCGACTCGATCGTAGGCGGCATAGGCAAGGCGATGCATGCATTTTATGGTGAAGGCAAGGTCTGGCTCGAAGGGGAATCCTGGGCTGCACACAGCAACGTAGCAGTTGAAAAAGATCAAGACGTCATCGTCCTCTCAATGGATGGCCTGACCCTTGAAATCGAACCTGCGTCGGAAACTGAGACCGGCGACACGACGAATCAAACATAGCCTGGCATTTATCTGAGAGGTAACGCCATGATCATCCCATACGCTGGAATAATTGCCGCCTTACTGATAGTCATTCTTTACAACACCGTCAAGATCCTCAAGGAATACGAACGCGGAGTTATTTTTTTCCTCGGTCGGTTTCAAAAGGTCAAAGGCCCCGGGTTGATTATCCTGATTCCCGGCATCCAAAAGATGACAAAGGTCGACTTGCGGGTCATCGTTCTGGACGTGCCGACACAGGACGTCATATCACGTGACAACGTCTCGGTAAAAGTAAATGCTGTTATTTACTTCCGCATAGTAGATCCGGAAAAAGCCGTCATTCGAGTTGCAAATGTTTTTGAAGCGACCAGCCAATTGTCACAAACGACATTGCGCTCTGTGCTTGGCCAGCACGAACTCGATGACATGCTCGCCGAACGCGACAAGCTCAACGAAGATATCCAGAACCTGCTCGACAAGCGGACTGACAACTGGGGCATCAAGGTTGCAAACGTCGAAATTAAGCACGTCGATCTCGATGAAAGCATGATTCGCGCAATTGCCCAACAGGCTGAAGCAGAACGCGCAAGGCGCGCCAAGGTCATCAACGCCGAGGCTGAAAAACAGGCGGCCCAAATGCTCGCCGACGCCGCCAAGATGCTGGCCAGCGAAGAACAGGCATTGCAGCTTCGTTACCTGCAGACCCTGAAGGAAATTGCGAACGAGAGGACGAACACCATTGTATTTCCACTGCCCCTCGAACTCGTCGGGCCAATACTGAAGATGGCGAACGCGTCTAAGTCATAGCCGGGGCGATTGTAACTGTGATTTCGGCGCCGCCGAGCTCAGAGCTTTGAATGGATAGCTGCCCACCATACGAGTGGGCAATATCCTTGACTATTGCGAGACCAATACCGTGTCCTGGCGTCGATTCATCCAGCCTGGTTCCCCGCTGCAGAAGTGCCTCCGCCGCATCGGCCGGAATCCCCGGACCATCATCGGCAACTGACAGGACGAGGCCACTTTTTACGCCGCTCTCGCTCTGTTTATAGCGTACCTCGATCCGCACCCTCGAGTCGCACCACTTGCAGGCGTTGTCTAACAGGTTCCCGGCGAGCTCCAGGAAATCACCTTTGTCACCTCGAAACTGCACTCCGTCCTCAATTGCGGCTTCAATGTCGGGGTCTTTGTCGTGGTAGACCTTGCGCATGCCGTCGACCAGCCTGTCCACCTCTTTCGCTACTGATACCTGCGTCAGGACAAGATTGTCTGTCGCCAGCGTTGCCGGCTTGCGAAGTTGATAGCGAACGATTTCATCCATGCGTTCGATCTGTTCATCAAAGCGGCCAGAAAATTTCTCTGGCAACCCCTGATTTAGCAACGCACGCATAGCGGCGAGTGGCGTTTTGAGGCTATGTGCAAGGTTGTCGAGCGTCGCCTTGTAGCGATCGGAACGCGCACGCTCCGAGTCAATTAGCAGATTCATATTGCGAGCGACACCGCGCAACTCGGTAGGGTACTGGCCAGAAAGGGTTTGACGTCTGCCCTCTTCTATCGCCGCTATCTCTGTCTCAATTTGTCTCAGGGGGCGCAGCATGCGTCGCAATAACGTGGAAATTGCCAACAGCATTACGAGCGCGACCGCAGCAAACCAGCCGAACAACTGCTGCCGGAACCTCGCAACCTGTGCGTTGAACGAATCGAGGCTTTCGGCAACACGGAATATGAAAGGTTTTAGCTCCTCATCCGGAAACTCCCATTGCACCGAAAGGCTCAGGGTTAGTAGCGGTGTTCCGTCACTCAGCGAATTTTTTTGAAACAGGCGTGAGCCGTCTTGGGATATCTCTCCAAAAGGTAATTCGTGACCAAGCCCAGATTTTGAACGCCACTGAACATTTCCGTCACTGCTTCGGATTTCGGCATATAAACCTGAGCCAATGCTGCTCAGGCGGGGATCGTGCAGGTCGGCCGGCATCGATAAGTCGCCGTTGTCGGTCGGTTCAGCGGCCGCAAGCAATGCCATAAGGTGGCCATCCAGCACATCTTCGCGGGATTGCTCTCCAGCGCTGCGAAAAGCGGTATCAAGCACGAAGATCGTAACGCCAAAAAAGAACAGCAGCAGCACGCTGACTGAAATCAGAAGCCGTGCATTAAGGGAGGACATAAAGTTTTCTAGTCGTCCTGACCACGATCCAACGCAAAGCGATAACCACGCCCGCGCAATGTTTCGATTGGGTTGATCGTATTTTCAGGGTCCATCTTTTTGCGCAAGCGCCCAATGAAGACTTCTATAACATTGCTGTCGCGCTCAAAATCCTGGTCGTAAAGTCGCTCGGTGAGCTCCGTTTTCGATATGACTTGCCCCGCTCGGATCATCAGGTATTCGATGATTTTGTACTCGAAGCTCGTCAGCTCGATTGACGCATCATTTACCGATAGATCCTGGCGAGACATGTCGAGCGTAACCGGACCGGCAGTCATCACCGACGATGACCAGCCACCGCTGCGACGCAACAGCGCATTAACCCGCGCAATGACCTCCTCCGGCTGGAACGGTTTGACCACGTAGTCGTCTGCGCCGGCATCGAGACCGTCGACCTTATCTTCCCAACGATCACGAGCCGTCAGTATAAGAATCGGGAAATCCTTACCCTTCTGGCGAGCCTCGCGAATGATGTCGAGTCCCGACATTCCCGGCAGGCCGAGATCCACTATCGCAAGATCGATCGGGTATTCAAGCGCGAAGTACAGGCCCTCCTTGCCATCTGCTGCCTGTTCGACAGCGAACCCGGCTCCGGCAAGCCTCTCTACGAGTGACTCGCGAAGCGTCGCATCGTCTTCGATTACGAGCAATCGCATGGCTGCTTCCTCTGCTTAACCACGTTTATGGCCTTGCACTTTCACCGTCTTTACCTTGCCGTCTTTGGTTAAAACCTTGATGTGGTGAACTTCACGGTTTCCCTTAACCTTCGTTTCCGCGCTAAGGATGCGACCGTTGGTCTGTCTGCGAACCTGCTCGACCGCTTCGGACAAGCTCTTGCCACCACCATTTTGCGCAACTTGCAGCCCTGTGTCGGCGTAGCTGTCCAACTTCGCACCCGACCCGTACATAGACTGCTCTAACTCACTGGCTCGGCTCGCCGCCGGCATCGACGCCAGCGAGCAACTTAACAACAGTATTGGCAGTATTCGCACGTGTAATTTCCTATATTCGATCATTGCAACCAACTCTCGGAAGTTTAAACAAGTGTCGTACGTCATCGAGGTGATTGCAACGAACGAGATCACAGCTAACTTCGTTCAGAAACCCTACCTGGCAGGCCGAATATCAACGCGGATCTTCATCTTCCGACCCGGGTCATAAGGCATGCGCGTCGAATAATTTTGCCCGCGATAGCGGTAAATGACATCGTAGCCATCGATACGTTCTTCACGATGGTCGCGATAGCGCGTCTCACAACGCCGTACCGGCCGAGATACCTGCGTATAGCCATGATTTGAGCCAGCCTTGCGACGAGCCGCACCGTTACCAATAGAAGCGCCTATGATCGTTCCTGCCGCGGTCGCAGCGTGCTTGCCACTTCCACCACCAAACTGATGCCCAATGACGCCACCGACGATGGCACCGAAAAGTGTAGCGCCACCCTCACCGGGAGCCCTTCTGTACTCGGTGTAATATTCAGTATCCTGCCAGCACTCCTGGACCGGTCGCCTGACGGTCACGTAGTGAACGACCGGTTGTGAACTGAGAACTTTGGCGTAGTCGTATATCGCCCCGGAATGCTGTCCGTGTCCATTCGCATAGGCGCCACCAGAAACGCCCAGCAGCGCAGCAGCTGCCACCAATCCCGCTATCGCATATCTTGTATTCATCGTCCTCGTCCTCTTCAGTTCTTCGACCGGCCTTTTGCCAGCCTGGGATCAAGAATAGAGGGGGTGCAATGAACAGCGCCTGAATGAGTCAACCGACGCGATGTTTGGCCGCGCGCCACGCCTTGTCCAGTGATTCGAGCGATTGACCCTTCACCCCTTCTCCGGAGGCTACAAGCTCCCGCTCCATGTCTCTAAAGCGGCGCTCGAACTTATGGTTTGCAACGCTTAGCGCCTGCTCCGGATCAACATCCAGATGCCGCGCCAGGTTAACGACGGCAAATAGCAGATCCCCGAATTCCTCTTCGATATCCTTTTCATTTCTTGTTCCGACCGCCTGCTCGAGTTCGTCAAGTTCTTCCCTTATTTTCGCGCGCACACCCTGTCTATCCGGCCAGTCGAAATCAACGCTGCTGGCTCTTTTGCCCAGTTTCTGCGCCCTTTTCAGAGCCGGCAGTGCTGTAGCAACCCCGGCCAGCGCGCTATCGTCCGCCTGTTCCGAGCGCTCCTGAGCCTTAATCGCCTCCCAACTGCCCTCTTGCGGCCCGGCAGCGCGTTGCTCAGCAGTACCAAATACGTGTGGATGGCGACGAATCATCTTGTCGGTGATGCCAGCTACGACGTCACCAAAATCGAAATAGTCACCTTCCGTGGCCATTTGCGAGTGAAATACAACCTGAAACAACAAGTCGCCGAGTTCGCCCTTCAGGTCTTCAAAGTCTGCTCGGGCGATCGCATCGGCGACCTCATACGCTTCTTCAATCGTGTAGGGGGCTATCGTTGCAAAAGTCTGCTGCTGATCCCACGGGCACCCGTTTTGCCCATCGCGGAGTTGCGCCATAACTTCAAGTAATTTCTTTATTTCTGCCATATATTATTCTTTTTTAAGTAGTTTTATGAACTCTCGAATGATGAACGCCGTCGCTCCCCAGATTCGCTGGCCGTCGTAATGGTACTCCGCCATGGTCGCTATCCTGCCGTCCAGCTCACGTTCGACCATTTTTTGGTTGCCCGCATCCATCAGGAACGGCAAAGGCACCTCGAACGAGTATTCGACCTCTGCATGATCAAGACGTAGCTCTGTATCGCCTGAGACCACACCGACCACGGGTGTCACGGCATACCCGGTAATCGTTGGCATCGGGCTCAAATAGCCTATGACAGTAACGTCATCCTGCGTGATACCGACTTCCTCGCGGGTTTCCCGCAGTGCCGTCGCGACAATATCCGTATCATGCGGCTCCCAGGCCCCGCCGGGGAAGCTCACCTGTCCTGCGTGATGTTTGAGCTCCGCTGAGCGCTGCGTGAGCAAGAGTGACAGCTCAGCTGTATCGCGCTCGATGACGGGTATCAGCACTCCGGCAGGCTTCAAAACACCGCTTAGCTGTTGCTTGAGTCGGACCGGCCAATCATCGCTGCCCATTGGCATGACAACGTCTGTCGGATCGGCCGGCATTTGGGTCTCATGCAGACACTGCCGAAGCAGGGCCGTCGTAATCTCGTCAGGACTGGACATTGCGGTCAGGTCAGCAGGTGACTCAGTTCTTGATACCGCCCTCGGTCAGTGCCGCCGGATCCAGCAACCGATCCAGCTCGGCTTCCGTGAGGTCAGTCATTTCCTTGGCAACGTCTTTTACTGGTCGGCCCTCGGCGTATGACTTCTTCGCTATTGCAGCGCCTAGTTCATAACCAATAACCAGATTGAGCGCCGTCACCAGAATCGGGTTGCGGTGCAGCCCATCGTTAATCTTGTCCAGATTCACCGTAAATCCCGCAATCGCCTTGTCGGCCAGGCAAGTGCTGGCGTTGGCTAGCAATTCGATGCTCTGCAGCAGGTTGAGTGCCGCGACGGGCAACATGACGTTGAGCTGAAAGTTACCTGATTGGCCGGCAATCGTGACAGTTGTGTCATTACCGATGACCTGTGCGCACACCATGGCAACCGCTTCCGGAATTACCGGGTTGACCTTGCCCGGCATGATGCTCGATCCGGGTTGCAGTGCCGGCAGCGCGATCTCGCCGATTCCGGCAAGTGGTCCGGCGTTCATCCAGCGCAGATCGTTCGCAATCTTGGTGAGGCTGACGGCGAGCACGCGCAGCTGCCCTGACGCCTCTACCGCGGCATCCTGGCTGGAAAGGGCCTCAAACTTGGACTCCGCAGAGGTGAACTCAAGGCCCGTCTTCTCGCTAAGCAGGACGGCGACCTTTGCGCCAAATTTCGGGTGTGCATTGATGCCGGTGCCGACTGCGGTTCCGCCCTGGGCAAGCGCAGTCAGGCGCTTCATCGTGTCGTTGAGCCTCTCAATGCCGTGATTGATCTGTGATCGCCAGCCATCAAGCTCCTGGCCCAACGTCACGGGCATCGCATCCATCAGGTGGGTGCGCCCTGTTTTTACGATATCACGGACCTCGTCAGCTTTGTTCTCGAGGACGCCGGACAGGTGTCGCAATGCCGGCAACAATTGATCATGAATAGCGAGAGCCGCACTGACATGGACGCAGGTCGGAATTACGTCATTACTGCTCTGACTCATGTTGACATGATCATTCGGGTGCACGCTGGCGCCCATGCTTGCTGTCGCGAGATGAGAAATCACCTCGTTGGCGTTCATATTCGAGCTGGTACCCGACCCGGTCTGGAAAACATCGATAGGAAAGTGCTTGTCATGGCGGCCCTCAACAACCTGCAGGGACGCATTCTGAATTGCGATGGCGAGATCGGTTTTTAGCAGCCCAAGCTCGGCATTTGCACCGGCAGCAGCCCACTTAACAAGGCCGAGGGCCGCGATAAACTGGCGCGGCATTGGTATCCCGCTGATCGGAAAATTCTCGACAGCTCTTTGCGTCTGGGCACCCCAAAGTGCGTCCTTCGGGACCTTTAGTTCCCCCATGCTGTCATGTTCGGTGCGATATGCCTTGTCAGTCATTGCCTGCTCCACTCCATGCTATATGCTGTATGCTCCCGCGCGTGTATCATTCGCGCTTCGCGCGCAAGTCTACACTGGTTTCTGTGACATGAAAGTCTCAACATTGAGAGCCCTCTCGCCCGCTGACGGTCGTTACGCCGACAAGGTCAACCCCCTTCGCGATATCTTCAGTGAATACGGCCTGATCCGCTATCGGGTACTCGTCGAAGTTCGCTGGTTGCAACGGCTTGCCGACGAATCCTCGATACCGGAACTGGCGCCTCTGTCCACCGTGATGAAGGACGTCCTCAACCACATTGTTGACGATTTTTCGCTCGATGACGCCGAGCGAGTCAAGGAAATTGAGGCAACGACCAATCATGATGTAAAAGCTGTCGAGTATTTCATTCGTGAACGACTGGGAGATGGGCCCGAAACACCCGCTCTCAAGGACTTTTTGCATTTTGGTTGCACCTCCGAGGACATAAATAACCTCTCCTACGCTTTGATGCTGCGGGTCGCGCGTAGCGATGTCGTGGTGCCACGGATGCGGGAATTACTGGGCAAACTCAAAAAAATGGCCAGGGAACACAGCGCTCTGCCGATGCTGGCGCGCACGCATGGCCAAACGGCCAGCCCGACAACGCTTGGCAAGGAGCTCGCTAATGTCGTGGCACGGCTCGAGCGAGCGCAGGCACAATTCAGAGCGGTGCAGATTCGCGGCAAATTCAACGGTGCGGTCGGCAATTTTAACGCCCACGCTGTGACCTACCCCGATGCAGATTGGCCAGCAATCAGCGAACGATTCATCGCGTCACTCGACCTGGATATCAATCCATACACAACGCAGATCGAGCCGCACGACTGGACGGCCGAGTACTCACATGCGCTGATTCGCTATAACACGATTCTTATCGACTTGTGCAGAGACATATGGGGATATGTGTCGCTGGGATATTTCAAACAGAATATCGCGAAGAACGAAGTCGGTTCCTCGACGATGCCGCACAAGGTGAACCCTATCGACTTCGAGAACGCGGAAGGCAATCTCGGCATGGCAAACGCCATGCTGAGTCATTTTGCCGAGAAGCTGCCCATCTCTCGCTGGCAGCGGGATCTCACGGATTCCACAGTACAACGCAATTTCGGCGTCGCCATAGGCTATCTGGTCATCGCCATGCAATCGACGCTGAAAGGCCTTGGCAAGTTGCAGGTTGATAAGGAAATCATACAGGCTGATGTAGGCAATGCCTGGGAGGTTCTTGCGGAGGCCGTGCAAACCGTCATGCGCCGCTACGGAATACCGGAACCGTATGAGAAGTTGAAAGCGCTCACCCGCGGTCAGGCGGTCACCAGGGATCTGTTACATGAATTTATAGGCACGCTCGATATTCCCGACCAGGAGAAACAACGCCTTCTGCTGCTCACCCCTGAAACGTATATTGGGCTGGCAGCCAGCCTGGTAGACGATCTCGAATAGTCACCGCGTGTTAGGTCGCATAACTGCGCTAAACGAACCATATATGCAGCGGCTCAACCCGGTGTGTGTGTCTGCTCAATGCGCTGCACACCATGCCGCACAACGGATGCGAATGAGTCGCATCGCAGCAGCCTGATCCCAAAACGTGACGCAGTTGGCAAGTTGAATCTTGTCCGACCGGTAAGATGACAATCCTGACGAGCGATCCGCACAGGCCGGACAATACAAGAAACTTCTATGGAACAGGCACCAGAAAAAGGCAAACGCTGGGTCATTTCGACAAAGGACGAAATGCGTCAGGCCGTTATTGACGTTGCTCGCGAGGCCGAACGCAAAGTCTCCATCTTTACGCATGACCTCGAGCCAGGAATCTACGACGATCCCGACTTTCTCGAGGTCATCAAGCGACTTGTTTTGTCCAAGACCTATGCTCGTATTCGCGTACTAATTGCTGACCCGAGCCGGGCGGTTAAAAATGGCAACAACTTCGTTCACCTCGGCCGCCGCCTGAATACTTACATCGAATTTCGGCACGTCCGCGAGGATCTGCGAACGCACGCCGAATCGTTCTGTATTGTCGATCAAACTGCGCTTGTCTACCGATTACAGGCAAACCGCTGGGAAGGCATTGCAGACACTTACGAGCCTGCCGTGGCAAATCTCTACGGCAAGATGTTTGATGAGATCTGGCTCGCCAGTGAAGTCGAAATGGAATTCCGCCAACTAGGCATATAACAAGAGCGCGATGTACCCAACGGATCTGACAGTTTCAGCTGTCATCGAAAACGATGGCCAGTACTTGCTTGTCGAAGAACACGCGATGGGTCAGGTTGTCCTGAATCAGCCAGGTGGCCATATCGAGGCCGGCGAATCCCCTGAAGAAGCAGTCGTCCGAGAAGCTCTGGAAGAGACTGGCTGCGACATTAGCTGTGGCGAACTTATCGGCGTGTACCTGTGGATACACCCGCAAACCCGGCAGCAATTCCTGCGCATCATCTACGCCGCAGAATTTCTGGCCTGCGACCGCGGCCGCGAACTCGACGATACGATAATCGCGCGTCGTTGGCTTACGCGCGCGGATCTTGAGCAGCGCCGCAAGAGCTTGCGTACGCCGGTCGTTTTGCGTTGCATCCACGACTACGAGTCAGGTAAGCGTCAGGCCGACAACCTGCTGACAGGAATGCTGCCGCTGCAGAACAACGTGGATGCGGTGCTTGCCAACGCAGACCTCGTTTAGGCTTGCTAACATCCCGGTGTGGAGCGGGATATCAATAATCGTAAAGTCGTTCTGGGCCTCTCCGGTGGAGTTGACTCAGCAGTAGCTGCCGTCCTTCTTAAGGAGGCTGGCGCAGACGTGCAGGCTTTGCACATGACCAACTGGGAAGACGACGACGGCTATTGCACCGCGGCCGCCGATCTGCAGGACGCGCGCAATACCTGCGAGCAACTCGACATCCCACTACACCATGTGAATTTTGCCAAACAGTATCGTGACAGGGTCTTCGCATACTTCCTGAGCGAGTATCGCTCCGGACGCACGCCGAACCCGGATGTGCTGTGCAACCGGGAAATCAAATTCGGTGTCTTCCGCGATTACGCAAAGCGACTCGGCGGAGAATTACTTGCAACCGGACATTACGCCCGCACAGCTATCATCAACGGCGAGACTGCGTTACTCAAAGCCTCGGACAAAAACAAAGATCAGAGTTATTTCCTGCATGCTGTGAGTGCCGAAGCATTAGCTGAGACAGTGTTTCCGCTCGGCGAGCTCGTCAAGGACGAGGTGCGCCAGATTGCCCGTGATCATGGCCTGGCCGTCCATGACAAGAAAGACAGTACTGGTATCTGCTTCATTGGGGAAAGGCCCTTTCAGGAGTTTCTGAGTACGTATCTGCCGGCAAACCCTGGTCCGATCCGGACACCGGATGGACGTGAAATCGGCCGGCACAACGGGCTCATGTACTACACACTCGGACAGAGACAAGGCCTGGGTATTGGGGGCCGTGACGATGCGAGCGATGCGCCCTGGTACGTCGTCGACAAACATACGCAGGATAACGCCCTGATCGTCGACCAGGGTGACACGACATTGCTACTGAGTGACGGCTTGTTAGCCATCGAGCCCAGCTGGATCAACGCGGCTCCTGCGAGCCTCGACGACGGATACCGCTGCATGGGCAAGGTTCGTTATCGGCAGTCCGACCAGGCCTGTAACGTGCGCACCGCCGAGGCGGGTGCACTCCAGGTGGAATTCGATGAGCCGCAGCGTGCCGTTGCACCCGGACAGTTCGTTGTTTTCTACGAGGGCGAGCGCTGCCTTGGTGGCGCGGTCATCGATGAGCTTATCAGGGTTGCGGCATCTCGCCAGGACAAAGCATCAGCGGCGATTTGATAGGCCCGGAAGCGCAACTTTCGTTATAATGCGCGCCCGGTGGCCCTGCAGGCCACATGCGAATACAGCTAACCCCCGGAGACAGATAATGAAGGACAGTTTCGGCGCCCGCTCAGAGCTGGCAGTTGGTAGCGATACCTTTGAAATTTTTCGCCTCGACGCCGTTTCGGAAGGCCATGTTGACCGCCTGCCCTATTCCCTGAAGATTCTTCTTGAAAATCTGTTGCGCCATGAAGATGGCAGCGATGTAACGCGTGAAGACATTCTCGCGCTGGCAAACTGGGATCCGCAAGCCGCCCCCAGCACGGAAATATCCTTCACGCCCGGCCGGGTCATCCTGCAGGATTTCACCGGTGTACCGGCCGTGGTTGACCTGGCCGCAATGCGTGATGCCGTAGTAAAACTGGGTGGCTCGGCGGACAAGATCAATCCGTTGTCGCCTGCCGAACTAGTCATCGATCATTCGGTGCAGGTTGATAATTACGGCGCCGCGAATGCACTCGACCTGAATAATAAAATCGAATTCAGTCGCAATAAGGAACGATACTCATTCCTGCGTTGGGGGCAGTCAGCATTCGAGAATTTCCGCGTGGTACCGCCCAACACCGGAATCGTGCACCAGGTTAATCTCGAGTATCTCTCCAGGGTTGTTTTCGATGCAGAAAAGAACGGCGTTCGTAGCGCTTACCCTGACACCGTCGTTGGCACCGATTCTCACACTACGATGATCAACGGCCTTGGCGTCCTCGGCTGGGGTGTCGGAGGCATCGAAGCCGAAGCGGCCATGCTGGGCCAGCCAATCACCATGCTTATCCCGAACGTTATTGGTTTCAAGTTAAGCGGGGCGCTCAAGGAAGGCACGACCGCTACTGACCTCGTATTAACAGTGACCGAAATGCTGCGCAAAAAGGGTGTCGTCGGCAAGTTTGTCGAATTTTACGGCGATGGACTGGCGCACTTGCCTCTTGCCGATCGCGCGACGCTCGGAAACATGTCCCCCGAGTTTGGTTCGACGTGTGCGATCTTCCCCATCGACGGCGAAACCATTCGCTACCTCGAATTGTCCGGTCGTGATGCGACGCATATTGAGTTGATAGAAGCCTATGCGAAAGAGCAGGGATTGTGGCGCCATGAGGGCGCGGCAGATCCGCTGTACAGCGACACACTGCAACTGGACATGGCAACCGTTGAACCAAGTATTGCGGGACCCAAACGCCCGCAGGATCGCATAGCCTTAAGTGCCGCTGCGGATACTTTTGGCAAACATCTCGACGCAGCTATCGCCGACCGCGAGGACGGTGGCAGCGCGACAGCAAACATTGATGGCGAAGACGCTGAAATTCGCGATGGCGCTGTGTTGATCGCCGCAATCACGAGTTGCACCAATACATCGAACCCCGCTGTCATGCTCGCGGCCGGGCTCGTTGCCAAGAAGGCAAATGAAAAAGGTCTGAAGGCGAAGCCCTGGGTCAAGACGAGCCTTGCACCGGGGTCACGCGTTGTAACCGACTACCTTGAAAAGTCCGGTCTGCTTGACGACCTCGACGCAGTCGGTTTTTACACGGTTGGCTATGGCTGCACGACTTGTATCGGTAACTCCGGGCCGTTGAAACCCGAAATTGCCGAGGCAGTTCAAAGTGCCGATATCGTTGGCACAAGTGTGCTCTCGGGTAATCGTAATTTCGAAGGGCGAATTCATGCCCTGGTTCAGATGAACTTCCTCGCGTCTCCGCCATTGGTAGTTGCATACGCCCTGGCCGGAAATATGGACGTTGATTTGTTCAATGACTCACTCGGCGACGACAAGGACGGTAACCCCGTATTCCTCAAAGATATCTGGCCCACCCAGGCAGAAGTTCAGAGCGCTGTTGCGCAAAACATCGATTCAAGCATGTTTGCATCGAGTTATGGCAGCGTGTTCGAAGGCGACGCCAACTGGAAAGGCATTGACTCGCCAAGCGGTGAAATTTACACCTGGGACAGCACCTCGACTTACGTCAAGAACCCGCCCTACTTCGAAGGTATGACGAGAGATCCATTACCGGTCAGCGAGATTCGCGGAGCGCGCGCCCTTGCATTGCTTGGCGATTCAGTGACGACTGATCACATCTCACCTGCAGGTGGCATTGCCGCCGACAGCCCCGCTGCAAAATACCTTGAGGAGCAAGGCGTTAAGCCGTCTGACTTCAACTCCTACGGCTCGCGGCGTGGCAACCACGAGGTCATGATGCGTGGCACGTTCGCCAACATCCGGCTGCGCAATCAACTGGCGCCTGGTACCGAAGGTGGCTGGACAAAGCACCAACCTAGCGGCGAGCAAATGTCGATTTTCGACGCTTCGCTCCGGTATCGGCAGGAAGGTACACCGCTCGTCGTTATCGCTGGAAGCGAATACGGCACTGGCTCATCGCGTGACTGGGCTGCCAAGGGAACCCTCTTGCTGGGCGTCAAGGCTGTCATAACCAAGAGCTACGAACGTATACATCGCTCGAACCTGATCGGCATGGGCGTGCTGCCGCTGCAATTCATGGAAGGAGAGGACGCAGAATCTCTCGGCCTGACGGGTAGTGAAACCTACGACATCAGCGGCCAGGCAGACGCTAATGCCGACACGGTTACAGTAACAGCGACACCTTCAGACGGCGATGCAATCACTTTCAGGGCGAAGGTACGCATTGATACGCCGAAGGAACGCGAATACTACGAGCATGGCGGAATATTGCACTACGTCCTTCGACAGCTCGCTGCGTAATCATCTGACGAGAATTCCTGTCTAAAAGCTGCGATGAACAGCTTGATGCGTGGATACCCATATCGCCCGATCCGGCGCCGTCGGATCCGGGTGCAAAGTTTGCGAAACTGATAGACTTGGCGAACGACTAAACAGGTATCCAGTACCAAGAGATTGCCGTGAAAGAAAAATCTGCTGCGAAGATTCTGTCAAGGTCACGATGGACGAAGGTCACGCTCGCGGTTTTTGCCGTCGTGTTAGTGGTGTTCAGCATCATAGGCATTTACTGGTCACGAACTCCGGACGTGTTCTGGGTGAATCGTTCCGTAGAAGGCGATCGCGTTGTCGTCGGATATTCGACAACAGACACGCTCGTTCGCGTTGCCGACACATTGCTTGAGAAGCCAGGCGGTTATCTGAGCAATGACAAAATGCCGCCCAGCGTATTCCTGGACAACATACCCAATTGGGAATTTGGCGTGTTGCAGCAGGTTCGCGACCTGGCGCGCGTAATTCGCAACGATTACAGCCGCACCCAGTCGCAATCCAAAGAAGACCCGGATGTCTCGATCGCGGAACCCCTGTTTTTCTTCGATAACGACTCGTGGATGTTGCCGCGTACCGAGTCCGAGTACCGGCGTGCGATAAAGGCGATGGAAAAATACCGTGACCGACTCATAGGTATAGAACAACCTGAAGCCCAATTCTTTGCTCGTACAGATAACCTTCGCGAGTGGCTCTCACAAGTCGAGAAGCGGTTGGGCAGCATCACTCGCCGCCTCGGTGACAGCGTAGCGACGACACGTATAAATGAGGGTTTGGCAGGCGACGCGTCAGCACAAGCCGCCGCCGCGCAGCCTGACAAGATCGACGTAAGAACGTCCTGGTTTGAAGTCGACGATATCTTTTTCGAAGCGCGAGGCACTGCCTGGGCTCTGCTGCACTTCTTCCGCGCAGTTGAACTGGATTTCGATAGCGTACTGGCCGACAAGAATGCCGCTGCCAGTGTCCGACAGATCATTCGCGAACTGGAAGCAAGCCTTAAGCCGATGCGCTCGCCGGTAATCCTAAATGGCAGCGGTTACGGATTTTTTGCCAATCATTCGCTCGTCATGGCTAATTACCTGGCGCGCGCCAATGCCGGCGTGATAAACCTCCGCGAACTCCTCGATCAGGGCTAGCAGCGCAGGTTCGTACTAGTAAATTCCGAGCCAGGACGGAATTTGTCGCCAGGAGTCGCTCAGCGCCTTATCGAGACGTTTATAGTCTGGTTCGAATCGCCCCACGCGTTGCCAAAATCGCCGCGAGTGGTTCATATGCTGCGCGTGGCACAGCTCGTGAATCATCAGGTAGCGCAGAAGCTCCGGCTCAAGAAACAGCAGGCAGTAGTTGATACTGATCGTGCCACGTGATGAATGGCTACCCCAGCATGTTCGCTGGCCGCGCACGTGCATTTTTTTGTACGGGCTTTCGGTTTTGACAGAGAGTGTTTTCAGGCGCGGGCCGATTTCAGATTTGGCTGTTGATGCCAGCCAGCGCTTGAGTGCATCGACACATAGCTTATCGTCGCCCGTTCGACCGCTCAGGACCACGACGTTATTATGGCACCGAAAACGAATGCTTTTCTTGCCGGGTTGACGCTCGTAGCGAATCCGATATTTCTGGTCGATGGCTTTCAGGTCGATAAAATGCGGGAGAACAAACGGTTCCGGCGGGTGCAGTTTCGCAAAAGCCTCACGTGACTTGTGGATCCAGTCGCGATGTTCGCTGATAAATGCCTGCACCACTTCCGGGCGGGTTCGCCTGGGTACCACGACTTCAACCCGCCCGCGTGGGAACACCTTGATTGACAGACGCTTCGCACGGGCGCTCTCACGCACAGCGAGCCGCGGTGCCTCACCGGGTTCCTCGGAATCTGAAAATAAGCCTAGTTGTTTCGCCGCGCTCTGCACGGCGCCTATTCTACGGACGTTTGCCGCTGAAGCGAACGGCATCATCCATGGTCATTTCACCTTCCACGCCGCCCACTTCGGCCGATTCGCTAATAAACAGCTTCACTTTGCGCTCCAGACGAATAACTCCGGCAACCTTTGAACCTGGCCCGATTACGATCTCGGGTTCCCGGGATTTGCTTTTATTAAAGCTCCAGCCACCTGGTTTTTTGACCTTAATGTCGCCTTTTATGACCGCTGCATCGCTGAGTTCGATATCGCCGTTGACCGTGGTCAAATCGCCAGCAATTTCGCTGCCCGCAAAGGCAAAGTCACCATTAACGTTCTCGACATTGCCGGAAACAGAGCTGCCTGACTCCAGCGAAATGCGCCCGTTAACCGTTTCAACCACGCCGTCAACCGTCGTATTCTCGCCAATCCTGACCGCTCCGTTCACGGTTGACAAACTGCGCGATTTTACGCCTGAACCGATTGTCAGACTGCCATTGACCGTTTCCGCCGCTTCGATCTGCGCGTTGTCATCCACGCGAATCGCACCATTTACCGTTTCCAGTGAGCCGGTCACGACCGCACCTTCACCTACTGAAATACTGCCGTTCACGGAGGACTCGCCACTCGATTCGGCACCAGCGGCAACCTTAACGCTCTTATTCACACTCGCGCCGTAAACAGGAACGGCCATAAGCATTACCAGAAAGGTAATAGTGATTATGCTCTTAACCAATACTTTGCTCATATTCGCTTCCCCAGGAATTTGTGTACTCTTTAGATACCGCCCGACCGGAAACGGTTGCAAATGAGTTTAAAAAAATGCCCTACACCTTGATTGATATCGGCGCCAACCTGACGCATGACAGTTTCGACGAGGATCGGGACGAAATGATGCAGCGCGCAACGGAGGCCGGGGTCACGCGGATAATCGTCACCGGCGCCAGTGACGAGGGCAATGTTGCGGCCGCGGCGCTTGCTGAAGCCAACCCGGGACACCTTTATGCCACCGCGGGTGTGCACCCTCATCACGCATCCGATTACGATGCCTCGAGTGAGGCAATTATTCGCTCACTCGCTGCGAAGGGCGCGATTGTTGCGGTTGGCGAGTGTGGCCTCGACTATTTTCGTAACTTCTCCCCGCGAGACGCGCAGCTAAAGGCATTTCAGTCGCAGCTGGACATTGCAGTCGATACAGGTCTCCCTGTCTTCCTGCACCAACGCGACGCTCACGATGATTTCGTGGAATTACTGGAACCTGTGCTGCCGAAGATTTCCCGCGCGGTGGCACATTGCTTCACTGGTGAGCACGAATCACTGCGAGAGTATCTCTCGATGGGCCTGTGGATCGGAATCACGGGCTGGATTTGTGACGAGCGCCGCGGCGCACATCTGCATGACATCGTTTCGATAATTCCGGACGACAAGCTTCTTATCGAGACAGATGCTCCCTACCTCATGCCTCGGACAATCCGCCCGAAGCCGAAATCAAGGCGCAATGAGCCATCGTACCTGACCGAAGTTCTGCGAGTAGTCGCTGCAGCACGTGGACAAAGCGAAGAGCATGTCGCAAGGGTTACCACAGAAAACGCGATTCAGTTTTTCGGTCTGACTTAACGTTAGCGAGCTTTGCGGCTTCTGATTTCGTCGACTTCTGTACTCAGGGCCGCTTTTCGAATCAGGTCCCAGTGGGGCTTGAAGGCTTCGATCTTCACCTTTGCGGCAGCCTTGTCGCTTTCCCCGAACTCGCCCAGCAGCGCATCCAGGTCTGCCACGAAGTCTGGTACGCCCTTTGTGAAGCTCGCAGTATCGGGAAACAGAATGCGACCGGCAACGGGCACCTGGCGGACGATATGCCGCACTGCCGCGATTCGGTCGTAAAGCGCCGCCTGCGGGTTCGGGAATGTATAACGCCGTTCTTCGCCGATTACCGTCCAGTCCTGCATCTTATCGCTACCGAAAACAGCGCCCGACGCATCCTTGATATCGAGGATCAGCAAGCCTTGTGATGTGAGCAGAAGATGATCGATCTGAATTTCTCCCTCATCGCCATTCGGGATCAGCAGGCCGTGGATACGGTCGTAGCTAATTTCGTCGAGGACTTGCCGCATGCGATCGCCACGTTTCCGGCTGCGATAGATAAGCCAGACGAGCAAAATCAGCATCACACCTGCGAGCGGAAAAAGCCATTGCGGTTGATCAGCCAAAGTATCGCTCCAGAGCGGCGGCCAGATTCTCGAGTTGCGGATCGATCGGAATCGACCGACTTGGTCGTGACAGAATAGCAGAGAGATCATCGGGCAGCGGCACGGTTGTCCCTATCAGCGGCTCGACAATTGTTTCGAATTTTGCGGGGTGAGCTGTCGCCACCAGGATCCAATCGGTATTCCGCTGCGCCTCCTCACCGAGTTGGCGCCATGTCTGCGTCGCGATTGCTGTATGCGGACACGTCGCAAAGCCAAACTCAGCAAAGTCCCTGCGAATACCTGCCTCGATCTGCTCATCCTCTACGGAAAAAACTCCCAGACGATCGCGCAAAACGTCTGCTTCCCCAACCATGCTGCGCAGGCGTTCCATGTTGCTCGGGTCACCGACATCCATAGCTGAAGCGAGGGTCCGCACACTCGCACGCGGTAGCCACTGAAGTGTGTCGAAATACTCGGGTATCGTCTTGTTGGCATTTGTTGCCAGCACGATGGGGCCAATAGGCAGCCCCATTTCACGGGCCATAATGCAAGCCAGGGCATTACCGAGGTTGCCGGTCGGTATTACGAAGCCGGGCTTGTTTCCCGTCTCCCGGAAGTGGCGCAGGCTTGCATCCGCATAATATGTGCTTTGTGGCAACAATCGACCGATGTTGATGCTATTGGCCGAGCTAAACCGATAACGCTCGCACAACTCAGAGTCGGCCAGCGCGGCTTTGACGAGTGCCTGGCAATCATCGAAAGCACCGGCAACTGACAACGACAAAACATTGTCACTCCAGCACGTTAGCTGATGCTCCTGCCTTGCCGAGACCCGGCCATCCGGGAATAAAACAACAACGCGCATTCCGGGACGCTCGTTAAAAGCGGCGGCCACTGCACCGCCTGTGTCGCCGGATGTAGCAACCAGAATCGTTAATGGCGCCGCTGGGTCGCCTTCGAGTCGCGTCAGACAAGCTGCGAGAAAACCTGCCCCAATATCTTTAAACGCGGCTGTAGGGCCGTGATAGAGCTCCAGCAGCGACGCTTTGCCGTTTGCGACGGGCAATGCCGTTAACGGTATCGGAAAACTGAATGTCTCCGCGAGAATCGCCTCGAGGTCATCAATGAGCGAAGAGTCAGAGAAGAACGGCCGCAACAATATTGCGGCTATCTCGGGGATCGTGTGTGCATCATCAAACTCGGTGACAGAGAACGTTGGCAGCTCGACAGGAACGAAAAGCCCGCCGTCATCTGCGATGCCTTTGACAAGGGCCTCGTCGAGACCTGCGCTTGCGTGGCTGCGAGTGCTTGCAAACCGCATGATCAGTCCACCAGGTGTGCGCCGGGCGCATCCATCGGGCTTACCCATGACTCACACTGGATACCCTGTCCACGGCACGCCTGCTCCATCGCTGTCGCGAGGTTGCCTGCTTTGCTGGTTTCACAAAGCGCAAACAGACTGGGTCCGCTACCAGACAAGCTAAATCCAAGTGCACCCGATTTCTCAGCGGCTTCTTTAACGGCATCAAAACACGACACTGCTGCCTTTCGCTGCGGCTCAATAACGACATCTTTCAATGATTTGGAAATCATCGATAGATCACTTGCCGCACACGCCGTAATAAATGCACCCATGTAGCCCTGCTGGCTCAGCCACTGCTGCATGGCGACACCCCTGGCAAGACTCTTTCGAGCATGCGCGGTATTGATCTGCAGATCAGGATGCACGAGCACAGAGCTAACTCCGTCGGGCACTGCCAGCCGTATGGTTTCGGGTAACAGGACCCGGGGGCAAAAAATCATGCCACCAAGCAGGCTGGGCGCAACGTTGTCAGCATGTACGCCGCCACTTGCGTATTTCTCACCTTCGAGCGCGTACGGTAGCAACAGTTCGGTCGCTAGCGGCTTTTTCAGCAATGCGTTGACAGCGACCACACCAGCAACGGCTGATGCAGCGGAGCTGCCCATGCCTGACTGCAACGGGACGCCCTTGTAAACCTTCAGCTCCACACCGCCTTCAGTACCATAAACCTCCCAGAGTGCCTGGGCTGCAATCGACGCCGTGTTTTCCTCTACATTGGCTGACAAGTATGGATGCAACTCACCGTCGATGCCTCGCACCTCGGCCAGTGTCACCCCTGGAGTATCTGTTCTTCGAGCGAAAACCCGGTCACCAACATTGGCCATAGCCAGCCCAAGCATGTCGAAGCCAACTGCGACGTTGCCAATAGATGCCGGTGCAAATGCGGTTACGGAATCACTCATTGCTCAGCTATCCGTATCGAGATATTTCGCGAGTCTGAGCAAATCCCCGAACACGCCACCGGCGGTTACTTCAGGTCCGGCGCCCGGCCCTTGTACGACCAGCGGATTCGACGAGTAGCGATTGGTTTCAAACTGCACAATATTGTCCGTCAGGTTGATGTTACTGAAAGCGTGGGCCGCCTCGACTGATTCGAGACCAACCGCTGCGTTACCGGCAGCATCAAGGCGACCGACATAGCGGAGTTTCTTACCGGCTGCCCTGGCTTCCTGGTATTGCGCCTGAATATCGTCATCGTAATCGGACAACTTATCGAGAAAATCATCAATGCTGCCCTCGCGCAATGCCTCGGGCACCAGGTTCTGCACCGGAAAATCCCCGATTTCCAGGCTCTGACCGAGCTCACGAGCCAGGATTGTCAGCTTTCTCGCTACGTCCATTCCCGACAGGTCGTCACGAGGATCGGGTTCCGTGTAGCCGCTGTCACGAGCCATTCTGACAATTTCAGAGAACGGCTTGCTGCCATCGTAAACGTTGAACAGGTAAGCCAGCGTTCCCGAGAAGATGCCCTGTATCGACTTCAGCTCGTCGCCGGTATCAATCAAGTCTCGCAGCGTACTGACGATTGGTAATGCCGCGCCAACGGTTGTTTCGTAAAAAATGTGTGAGCTGCCGTGAGACGCCATCCTCTGCAAATTGTGATACGACGCAACAGGCCCGCTGAAAGCGCGCTTGTTCGGCGTAATGACATGAATGCCGCGCTCCAGCCAGCCGGCATAGCGGGAAGCCACCGACTCGTCCGCGGTGCAGTCGATGATCACGGCGTGTGGCAAATGGTCGGGATTGATATGTTGCTCGAATGCATCCAGATCCAAATCGACAGCGGAACCTTCATAATCTTCAACCCAGTTAGCAAGGTCGATGCGCCTGTCACCCAACAGCATCGATTTCGATCGCGCGATAGCACGAACTCGCAGATCCAGATTGAATTCATCAACCAATCGGTCGTGACGCTTTTCGATTTGCGACAGCAGCGTGCGCCCGACTGTCCCGGGTCCTATAAGACCGATGGATAATGTCTTCGAGGACAGGTAGAAGCCCGAGTGCACTGCGCGAAGCGCACGCTCAGATTCATCCGCGTTGACGACGGCCGAAATATTTCTTTCCGAAGAACCCTGCGCGATAGCCCGAATATTGATGCCGACGCGACCCAAAGTTCCGAAAAATCGCGCTGCGATGCCCGGCATACCGGCCATGCCATCGCCTACAACAGCAATGATACTCAGCCCGTTGGTAACATCGACGCTCTGAATTTGGCCACTGGCCAGTTCTTCTGCAAATGCGGCGCTGATGACAAGCTCCGCACGCTCCGCAAGGTCCTGTGGCACTGCAATACATATTGAGTGCTCGGAACTTGCTTGCGAAATTAGCGTTACCGACACGTCGGCGTCCTTGAGTGCGGCGAACAAACGATCTGCAGTACCGGGAACGCCGATCATCCCCGAACCCTCAAGATTGACCAGCGCCATATTGCCGACCGACGTAATGCCCTTAATTCCGTCGGCATCATCCGGCTGCGCCTCGATGCGGCTGCCCTCATGGGCGGCGTTAAAACTATTACGAATGATAATCGGGATACCTTTCGCAATGACCGGACCCAACGTCTGCGGATGAATTACTTTCGCGCCGAAATACGCGAGCTCCATCGCCTCGTTGTAAGTAAGCCGATCGATTATGCGCGCCTCAGGTACGCGATTCGGATCCGCGCTCATGACACCGTCGACGTCTGTCCAGATAGTAAGCTCGGTAGCATTACTCAATGCCGCAAAAATCGCCGCTGAGTAATCGCTTCCGTTGCGCCCCAGTGTGGTCTGCAAACCCTCTTCATCGGTAGCTATGAAACCGGTGATCACAGCGATGCCATTGAAGTCCTTAGCAACCACCTTTTCGAATTTCGCTCGGGAAACGTCCCACAACACCGTGGGGCCAAGTTCGGTCTGCCTAACCGTGAGTATTTTTCGTGCGTCGATCCAGGTACCACCACGCTCGCCGGATTCCTGTCCGAGGTGCGCAGCCAGGAGCCGCGCTGACCAGATTTCTCCATAGCCCGCAATGATGTCGCGGCTTCGTTGCGGCGCCGATCTTAGCTCCGCGATTGTCCCAAGAGCCTCTCGAATATCGTCCGCATCTGCGCTCCAGGCGTCCAGCACTTCAACGAGCGTGCCACCGCTGACCAGGTCTTTCGCGGTTGCTGCATAGCGCTCGCCGATAGCATGCAACTCTGTATTACAGGCATCGTCAGCGCGTTCTGCCAGAACCGCAAGATTAAGCAGCGCATCTGTCATACCGCCCATGGCCGATACGACAACACCCATACGAGCATCAGGGCATTTCAGCAATATTCCTGCAACGCGGCGAAAGCACTCAGCGTCGCCAAGGCTACTGCCACCGAACTTATGAATTTTCCAACGACTATCCAAGAAACCGTCCCAAGCGAAGACGGTGAATAATAACGGCAGATTTTCGCGCCGTCGCCTGTTTTGTTTGAAGTGGTGGGGCGTGTAGGGATCGAACCTACGACCAGTCGGTTAAAAGCCGAATGCTCTACCTCTGAGCTAACGCCCCGGGAACCGGATCAAAGCAGGTTGCCCTGCGATTGCCGGCGGCATGATACCGAACCGCCGCCAAATGACAAGCAGAACGGGCGCTAAACGCCCTCAGACGCCATACGCGCCAGATACTGCCCCGCCAACCGCGCAGCGGTCGTTTCCGGATAATCCGCCTGCACGCGCGAGAGCGTCTCACGTGCAGCGTCCCAACGCCTGAGACTGTAATTGCAATAACCTGTCTTCAGCAGTGCATCCGGAACCTTGCGAGAGCGCGGGTAGTTTTTGACGACAACTTCGAAATCCGCCAGGGCTTGCTCGAATTTGTCTGACGCGTAATAAGACTCAGCCAGCCAGTACTGCGCATTATCAGCGAGCTCGCTGTCAGGGAATGCGACGAGAAACTGCTGAAACGCCGTCGCCGCCATCTCATAGCGCTCTTCTTTAAGCAACTCGAAAGCGACCTGGTAATTGTCCCTGTCCGACCCACCTGGAACCGGCAATTGTCCCGGCGACAATGCGCCGCCCTCCAAAACGCTTGCCGCGCCGCGAGCACTCAGGTTCGACTCGAGATCCTGAATGCGGGAATCGAGATCGGCGTACAGCTGTCGCTGCCTGTCCGCCGTCGATGCCGCATCGTATTCGAGAGTCTCGGCGACACCTTGCATCTGATCGACGCGACGCTCGAGTGCATCCAACTGCTGAGTCATCTGCGCGAGGCTTTGGTTATCGACGATTCGCTCCATAGTCGCGAGGCGGCGTTCGAGCTCCGTTAGTTTGATCTGCACCGGATCCTCAGACGGCTGCATCATAGTGCAGCCACCCAGTGCTATCACCAGCGGTAAAATCAACAGCGAGTTGCGGACTGACATATATCGACTCGACAACTAGTTCGTGTAGTTGATTTCGACGCGGCGATTCTGTGAATAAGCGGCCTCAGTGCTGCCAAACTCGGCAGGCCTCTCTTCCCCAAAACTTACCGTCGAAATCTGCGACGCCGAAGCGCCCTGGATCAAGAGCATGCGCCGCACCGTTTGCGAACGCCGCTCGCCCAGGCCGATGTTGTATTCTCGTGAACCGCGTTCATCGGCGTGACCCTCAAGTCGAACCTTCAGATTCGCATTCTCCGCCAGTTGCCGCGCGTGGCGAGTAACCGTTTCCGTGTCCTCTGCACGCAACTCCGACGAGTCGAACTCAAAATAGAGGATACTCGCAAGCTCGCCACCTGACGGGTCGTAGTCAACGAATTCACCTTCACCGAGGCCATCACGTTCATAGCTATCGGTATCCGCGACATCGCCGCTGTCACCGTACTCCGTTTCCGATGGATCCGGATCTGGCAATGTCGGCGACGAGCAACCAGCCAGTAACCCAACGAGAAGGCTCGCAAGAATCAGTTTAAATTGTGGCATATCAGTATCCTTAAGAATAATTTCCTGAAGTAAAACTATTTAAAACAATGAGTTAATGAATTTTATTAAATAAATACATCAACTCTAGAAACGCTGAAATGGTGACCACACCGGCTCACGGACATCGCCATCTCCTGACGTGAGCCGTTGCCTGATCAGGCCATCTGCTGTCACACTTTCCAGCACGCCGTTGCGCTCCTGACGGGTAGCATAGATCAGCGTGTCGCTGTTCGGTGCAAAACTTGGTGACTCGTCCTGGCGCCCCGCCGACAGAATCAGCAGATCCTTGCGCTCGAGGTCCATGACCGCGATTCGGTAATTACCATCTTCAAGATGCACCATTGCCAGCTTGGACCCATCGGGCGACAACCTTGGCCGCGCATTATAACTCCCATCGAACGTAACGCGCTCTGCCTGCCCACCATTTACAGGCACGCGGTAAACCTGGGGACCACCGCTGCGATCTGATGTGAAATAAATATAACGCCCGTCCGGTGACCAACTGCCTTCCGTATCGATCGCCCTGTGTGTCGTCAGGCGCGTAGTCTGCTTGGAATTAATGTCCAGCACATGAATATCGAGGTTGCCGTCCACGCCACCGAGAGTCAGCACCAACTTGCGTCCGTCCGGCGAAAATGCCGGAGCACCATTGATACCGGGCTTGCTGGAAACCTGAATGCGGTTGCCGGTTCGCAGTGTCTGGATGAACACTGACGACTTGTTGCCCTCAAAGGATACGTAGGCCAACCGACGACTGTCAGGTGACCATGCCGGCGACATAATCGGATCCGCGCTTTCCATGATCTTGTATTCGTTCTCACCATCCTGGTCAGACACGATGAGTGAATATAGCTGGCCATTGCCGCGCTGCTCAGCTGTGACGTAGGCGACCTTTGTGTCGAATACGCCTTTTATGCCAGTGAGCTTTTCGTAAATCATGTCAGCTGCGCGGTGCGCGACGCGACGCATCGTGCCGCGGCTCGCTGGCATTCGATAACCAAGCAGTTGATTACGTCCAAAAACGTCAAATAGCTGGAATTGCACGTTAAATGCATTCTCACCAGATTGCGTCACCTTGCCGACCACAACCGCTTCTACGCCGAGTATCGACCAGTCGTCGAAGTCCATATCGACACCCGATATCGGCTTTTGCAGCATGTCGCCTACTGGAATCGTCGAAAACCGCCCGCTGCGAACCAGGTCGGAACTTATGACCTGGGCAATATCCAGCGGCATGTCGGGCGAATTCCCCTGCCAACCGAATGGCACCACGGCCACAGGTCTGCGTTTAATACCCTCAGTGATTTCAATGGTGAGCTCGGCCTGAGCGGCGGCCGACAACAGTAATGAAACGAGCGAGAAGATTGCTAGGAGTTTGCGCACGGTATCCTCATCTGCGAGTGATCGATTTATTGTTCCGAAGGTCTGAATTCTAACCGCAAATTGCGATCGAATACGCTTGGGTCTGACGGTGCGGGCAGCGGTGAGGCCTTGTGCACCGCCGCTTCAATGGATCGCCTGACCGTAGAATCGCCATTGCACTCACCAATATTCACTGAAACCACCTCGCCGCCGGGCAGTTGGCGCACGTTAACGATACATTCGAGGCCCGCAATCGCAGTGGGTGGCCGAACCCAGTTGCGCACAATTTTCTGCTGAATTGCGAAGATATAAGCGGCCTCGGCGGTCGCCGCCATCGCCTTCAGTCGATTGGATTCCGCGTCCAGCTCGGCTTGCCTTGCCGCAGCCGCTTCCTGACGAAGACGTTCATTCTCCAGACGCTGACGCTCGATTTCCGCCTGTCGCACGCGCTCAACCTCGACACGCTTGCGCTCTTTCTCAGCTTCATCAGCTTTGCGGCGCTCTTCAGCTTCTTCCTCCGCTTTGCGTTTGCGCTCCGCTTCTTCTTTCGCTATACGATTGAGTCGCTCCTTTTCGACGAGCGCGTCCTCGCGCCGTTTGCGCTCCTCGGCCTCGCGGCGATCCTGCTCGCTGGTGTCTGGCTCCGGTGGTGGTAATTTTTCCTCGACCTTTGGTGGCGGTAATTCTTCCACCACTTTTGGTTGTTCGACAACCACATCTTCGCTCACCAGCGTCGCCGTAATCGCCAGCGGCATTGCTGCCCGTGGTCGATCCCTGAAATCGAGGGCGAAAATCAAAGACCCGAACAGCAGCACATGCAGCAACAGCGCCAGCGTGAAAGGAATAACGTTGTGAGAATCGCGAACCAAGCGGCGCAGGCCTATTCAGGTACCGGGTAGGAATCCAAAGGATCAGTTACGAAACCAATCGACTCCGCACCACCCTGCTGCAGCAGCACCATCGCACCGACCACATTGCCATAAGGCACAGACCGATCGGCTTTCACCAGTATCGGCGTATCCGGGCGATTGCGGATGACTGCGCCGACCCGGGCAACCACTTCCTTGGCCGTGGCCGGCTCTTCTTCATCATCGCCCACGTTTACATACAGATTACCTTCCGCGTCAACGCTAAGAACCAGCGGCGGATGATCGGGAACGTCGGCGATAGGCTCTGCACCTGCTTTGGGTAACTCGACCTTGACGCCTTGTGTCAATAGCGGTGCCGTAACCATAAAGATTACGAGCAGCACAAGCATGACATCAATGTAAGGTACGACGTTGATTTCGCCCATGAGCTTGCGCTTCTGCAGCGGAGTCGCCATGTCAGGCTCCCTTCTTGGCGCCCGCGTGGCGTTGCAGGATGCTCGAGAACTCTTCAGTAAAGCCGTCGTAGCGATATTCGAGTCGCACGACCTTATCGGCATATCGATTGTAGGCAATAACTGCCGGGATCGCCGCGAACAAGCCCATCGCTGTCGCGATCAGGGCTTCTGCGATTGGCGGGGCAACAACAGCAAGCGTCGCTGACTGTACGTTGGCCAGCCCCATGAATGCGTTCATGATGCCCCACACCGTGCCAAACAACCCTACATATGGGCTGGTCGAGCCGATAGTTGCCAGCGTGGCAAGGTTTTGTTCGAGCCGGTCAACTTCGCGCATTTGAGCAACCCGCATCGCCCTTCGACATTCTTCGACGACCTTGTCTGCAACGACATCACCCTGTTGCATGACGCGATTGAACTCCCGGAAACCGGACTCGAAGATACTCGCCATCCCCAAGCTGCCACCGCTCTCACGGCTTGCACTGCGATACAGCGTATTGAGGTCTCCACCGGACCAGAAATTTGCCTCGAATTCGTCAGACGCATCTTTCGTGCGGCGGATCAGGCGCCGCTTGGTAAAAATAATGCTCCACGACATGAGCGACGCAATTATCAGGAGCAACATAACGATCTGCACCGGCATGCTGGCTTCCAGTAACAGGCCAACCACTGACATATCAGCTGTCATTGTTTCGTTTCCTCAAAAATCGACGCCGGCACGCGCACCGGGCGCATCGTGTCGGCATTAAGTAGCGCCGCACGCACGTGGGATCGCAACAGCAATTTGCGTTCCGGGTTATCGAGATAAATATTTTGCTCAATATTAAAAGTTGCTCGCGTTAGTTCCGAGAGCCCCGCAGTAACAATAATCTGGTCATTAAACCGGGCCGATGCCAAAAATTCGGCGCTGGTCTCCGTAACCACGAAAATTCGGCGATCCCGCTCCATCATCGCGACCTGATCCACACCCAGTGCACGCAGCCACTCGGTGCGCGCTCGCTCCATGAAACGGAAATAGTTTGCATAGAACACAACACCCTGTGCATCAGTGTCTTCGTAATACACGCGGATAGGCCATTCAAAGGGATTCGCGACGTCTGCAACAGTCATACGGTTATCAGTCCTCGTCGAACAGCGGGAGTTCCCCTGGCCGACCACTCGCCGGAGGCTCAAGTCCCATGTGCAGGTAGGCATTCTTCGTCGCCACTCGCCCGCGTGCAGTGCGCATCATGAATCCCTGCTGGATCAGGTATGGCTCCAGGACGTCCTCAATTGTGCCGCGTTCTTCACCGACCGCAGCTGCCAGGCTCTCGATTCCAACCGGACCACCATCGAATTTCTTGATAATTGTCCGTAGCAGGCGCCGATCCATGGCATCGAAGCCATTTGGGTCGACCTGTAACATGTCCATTGCGCTGACTGCGACTGCCCCGGTCACGACACCGTTTGCCTCAACTTCTGCAAAGTCACGCACGCGACGCAACAGTCGGTTGGCGATACGCGGCGTGCCGCGCGAGCGTTTTGCAATTTCATTGGCACCTTCACTCTCGATAGGCAGGTTTAGGATGTCCGCAGATCGCTCGACAATCGCGTTCAAATCCGCCGTCGTGTAGAACTCGAGTCGCTGCACGATGCCAAAGCGGTCTCTGAGCGGCGACGTGAGCAAACCGGCGCGAGTCGTAGCACCGACCAACGTAAATGGCGGCAGATCAAGTTTGATCGAACGAGCAGCAGGACCCTCGCCTATCATGATATCGAGTTGAAAATCTTCCAGCGCCGGATACAAAATTTCTTCAACCACAGGGCTGAGACGATGAATTTCATCGACAAACAATACGTCGTTGGCCTCGAGGTTCGTCAAAATGGCAGCCAGGTCGCCAGGTCGTTCAAGCACCGGCCCTGATGTCTGGCGAAGATTGACGCCCATCTCATTGGCGACGATATGAGCCAGCGTGGTTTTGCCCAGACCGGGCGGCCCGAAGATCAATACGTGATCCAGCGCCTCTTTACGGCGTCGCGCAGCTTCAATAAAGATAGCCATCTGTTTTTTGACGCTTGGCTGTCCAACGTACTCGCCCAGTGTCTTCGGCCGAATAGCCCGGTCAAATGCTTTATCCTCTGAGCCGGACTCTGCACTCGTCAGGCGGTCGTGTTCGATATCAGTCATGGTCTATTGTGCCGCCTGGCGCAATGCCAGCCGAATAATGTCTTCGGCAGACTTGCCTTCGACGTCCATCGCACCAATCAACTTGTTCACCTCATTCGCCTTGTAACCCAGTGTGACCAGCGCGTCGACTGCCTCACTTCGTGGGCTTGCTTCGACCGCTACTTTCGCTGCACCGGGACCGATATCCGTCTTGTCAATCTTGTCGCGCATTTCGATGATCAGACGCTCAGCCGTCTTCTTCCCGACACCCGGAATTTTGACCAGCATCGCCGCATCTTCGTACTGTACGCAACGATTGAAATCGCTCACGCTCATCGCTGAAAGGATGGCGAGACCCATCTTTGCCCCTACGCCTGAAATCCGCAATACGGTACGAAACAGCGACCGTTCTTCTTCTGAGCTGAAGCCATACAGGATCTGAGCATCCTCTCGAACCAGCAGATGTGTATGCAGAAACAGGTCCTTACCGATACTCGGCAATTCGAGAAAGGTCGACATGGGCGTCTCTACTTCGTAGCCGACACCCTGACACTCCACGATAATCTGCGGCGCATGCTTCGCTGTCAGTTTTCCGCGTAGCGAGCCTATCATGGCAAACTCGCTGTAACCGGCTGTGCGCCAAGTCGTGACTGCAGTCGCCGTTGGTGCCCGTGGCAAATGGCGGCGGCAAGTGCGTCAGCCGCGTCAGATGCCGGAACTCCGTCAAGTTGCAGCAATGACACGACCATGTGCTGCACCTGGTCCTTGCTGGCCGACCCTGTTCCAACGACCGCCTGTTTAATTTCGCGAGGCGCGTACTCGAAAACCTCGATATCAAATGCAAACGTAGCGCAAATTGCGGCCGACCTCGCATGTCCGAGCTTGAGGGCGCTACCGGCATTCTTGGCCATGAAGACACTTTCGATCGCGACAATGTCCGGCTGATACTGCACCACGACATCACTTACCGATTCAAAGATCTTCTTCAGCCTCTCGGGAAAGGAGCCGTGCGGGCTTTTGATCGTGCCGCTCGCCACGTATGCCGCCCTGTCACCCACAAAATCGAGTACACCAAATCCTGTTAACCGGGAACCAGGGTCGATTCCAAGAATGCGTTTCTTGTCAGTCAAAACCGGCCTCAGATCTGCGCTAGAACGTCGTCTGAAATATCGGCGTTGCTATAAACTTCCTGCACGTCATCAAGATCCTCGAGCATTTCGAGGAGCTTTACCATCGATCCTGCTTCCTTGATAGCAAGTTCGGCACTCGTTGAGGCACGCATCGTCAGTTGGGCGTCCTCCGGTTTAAATCCGGTTGCGACCATCTTGTCGCGCACTTCCTCGAAGTCCGCAGGTTCTGTCAGCACCTCAATCGAATGGTCATCGTCAACCACGATATCTTCGGCCCCGGCATCGATAGCCGCCTCCATGATCGAATCCTCATCGCTACCGGCCGGGTAAAGCAATTGCCCGACATTGTTGAACAGGTAGCCCACCGATCCATCAGCACCAAGATTGCCGCCAAACTTGGCAAATGCGTGTCTTACCTCGGCGACGGTGCGATTACGGTTGTCCGTAAGGCAATCGACCATTACTGCAGCGCCACCGGGCCCATAGCCCTCATAGCGTATTTCCACATAGTCAGCACCATCGAGTTCGCCCGCCCCGCGTTTGATGGCTCGCTCGATATTGTCTTTGGGCATGCTCTGCGCTTTGCCCTTGTCGACAGCCAGCCGTAGCCTCGGGTTCGAGTTAATATCGCTGCCGCCCATGCGCGCTGCAACCGTGATTTCGCGGATCAGCTTCGTGAAAAGCTTACCGCGCTTCTTATCCTGAGCCCCCTTACGGTGCTGGATATTCGCCCATTTACTATGTCCTGCCATGTTCCCCTGCTTCGCCCAAGCAAGACTCGGTCGCACCCGAGCCAAAATCTGCGCGTATGATAACGGTTATTGCATACACAGGCACCCACTCGAAGCTGCTCCCAATGTCCCCCTCCGATCACGAAAATACCCCGATCGACAGCGAACAGGTCGACATCGTCGAAGCAGCGCGTCAGTTTGCCGACGCCCTGCCGGAGACCGAGGGGCTTTTCGCAGCGATTGCCGAAGGACGGGAAATCGCAGCAATCGTCGAGTCACTCGGATTGTCGGATGAGTTGCTTGCAGCAGTACACCTCTACCCGCTCGTTCGCAAAAGTTTTATTGATGAAAAAGCTCTGAATAACAATGGCTTTTCCGCGATTTCTCGAATTGTTATAGACCTCGAGCAGCTTGGCCATTTCTCGCTCCCCCCTGATTGGCGCCCAGGTGAGGCGCTGGCCGGCAAACAATCCGAAGCGCTGCGCAAGATGTTGCTGGCCGTTGTCTCCGACGTTCGCCTGGTACTGGTACGCATTGCCGAACAGCTCTACCGAATGCGGCAGGCAAAAACAGAGAGCACCGAGGAGCAGCAGGCAATTGCCATCGAGACGCGCGAAATATACGCAGCGCTCGCGAACCGCCTCGGTGTCTGGCAACTCAAGTGGGAACTTGAGGACCTTGCATTTCGATATCTGCAACCCGACACCTATAACTCGATAGCCACGGCACTCAATGAAACACGTGATGAGCGTGAGCGATTCATACGATTAGTGGAGACAAAGCTGCAGGATGAGCTTCAGGCACAAGGCGTCAAGGCGGAAATAAGTGGCCGACCCAAGCACATATACAGTATCTGGCGCAAAATGCAGCGCAAAGACCGTGACCTTGATTCGCTGCATGACATTCGTGCCGTACGTATTCTGGTTAACGACGTTAAAGACTGTTATGCGGCCCTTGGCACCGTCCATAACCTTTGGCCCTACCTGCCCGGCGAATTTGACGACTACATAGCCAATCCCAAGGACAATGATTACCAGTCTTTACACACGGCGGTGATAGGCCCCGAAGGCAAGACCGTTGAAGTACAGATTCGCTCACACGACATGCACCGCCAGGCCGAGCTTGGGGTTGCCGCACATTGGCGCTACAAGGAAGGTGGTCGAACACCGGCAGCATTCGAGCAGAAAATTCGTTTTTTGCGGCAACTTCTCGACCCCAACGGAGATGGCGAGGACCTGCTTGCTCAGATCCGTGACGACGTCTTTGAGGATCGCGTCTATGCGCTCAGCCCCAAGGGTGACATCGTGGAATTACCGGCCGGCGCCACACCGCTCGACTTCGCTTACCAGGTGCACACACTGGTTGGTCATCGTTGCCGAGGTGCGAAAGTAAACGGGCGTATCGTGCCGCTTACGTATACGGTGAAGAACGGCAACAAGATTGAAATCATTACCGGCAGCCAGCCTCAGCCGAGTCGGGACTGGCTCAGCCCGAAACTCGGTTACCTGGCCAGCCCGCGAAATCGTTCAAAAGTGCGCAACTGGTTTCGACAGCAGGATCGCGACCAGCATCAGCGGCAGGGTCGGGACATCCTCGATCGTGAATTGTCGCGGCTTAACGTACGTGACGTCGCAACAGATGACATTGCACATCACCTCAAGCACAAGAGCACCGAATCTTTGTGTGTAGCTCTTGGCGCCGGTGATTTGACGTCCGCAGCCATCGCAACCGCCCTGCAAAACCTTCGCGGCGTGGAACTACCGGAGAAGTCCCGGCAGCGCCGCTCCACGCGACGAAAGGACATACAGTCAGAGTCTGTTGCGGTCAGCGGCGTTGGTGACCTGCTCTGTAACTTTGCGCGTTGTTGCCGGCCTGTGCCGCCGGAAATGATCAGCGGTTACATCACACAAGGACGGGGCGTCACCATTCATCGGGAGGATTGCGGTAATTTCCTTGGCCTTAAACAACGCAGCCCGGAGCGCATTATCGAGGTTGACTGGGGCAAGTCGGATGCGGCGACCTACCCTGTCGATCTCCGATTGCGGGCATTCGATCGTAACGGCTTGTTGCGCGATATCAGTACAGTGCTTGCTGACGAACACGCGAGCGTTATGGACCTGGCCAGCCACACTGATAAGAAGACCATGGAAACGGTAATGGACATCAGTGTGGAGATCAGTGACTTGCCAACGCTCAGTACCGCCATAACGCGCCTCGAGCAGTTGGCAAACGTTATTTCGGTCAGACGCAAGGCCTGAGCGGTACTACGCGGCGTCGGCACCGCTCTTGCGCTTGGCAATATCAGTGGCCAGAGCCATCATCGACGTCAGATCCGCAAGATTTGCCGGTACTACAAAAGTATTGCCAGTCTTGGCGAGATTGCCGAATTCGCCAATGTACTGCTCTGCAATGCGTAGCTGCATTGCTTCCGCGCCACCCTGACCCGTCACTGCGTTAGCAACCTTTATCAGACCTTCGGCGGTTGCAGATGCGACGGCAAGAATGGCCTCTGCCTCACCTTGTGCTTCGTTGATCTGCTGCATCTTCGCCGCTTCCGACTCTTTGATTACGCGTTGCTTCTCGCCCTCAGCCTCGTTGATTTTTGCGTCGCGGACACCTTCGGATGTCAAAACCACAGCGCGTTTCTCTCGTTCCGCGCGCATTTGCTTTTCCATCGCACTCAGGACGTCATGCGGCGGATTGATGTTCTTGATTTCGTAGCGCAACACTTTCACGCCCCACGGATCTGACGCCTTGTCGAGTTCCGCAACCACGTTAGCGTTAATCGTGCCACGCTCCTCAAAGGTTCTATCGAGATCGATTTTGCCGATTTCCGAACGAAGCGTCGTCTGGGCGAGCTGCGATATCGCAAACATGTAGTCACCAATACCGTAAGAAGCTCGTGCCGGATCGAGAACCTGCATGTACAGCACGCCATCCACACCAACCTGGACATTGTCGTTCGTGATACAAATTTGCTCGGCGATGTCGACAGCCTGCTCTTTTAGTGTGTGCCTGTATGCAACCCTGTCCAAAAACGGAAACAAAATATGGAATCCGGCATCAAGCTTGCGATTGAACTTGCCGAGTCGTTCGACAACAAAAGCATTCTGCTGCGGCACCACTACAGCCGTCTTGAACAAAACTATGACGACTACTAATGTAATTACCAGTGCGACAATTAATGACATATCCATCAGGAATCCCTTTTAGCCGACTACTCAGCTTCAACGTTAAGAGTTAACCCATTCACTTCCACAACTTTGGCCCGGCTGCCAGCGGTAATGGGGGTTTCACCGACATTGCGAATAGTCCATTTGGTACCGCGATATTCTGCGCGCGCTTCTTTGCCGACAGCGAGGTCTTCAGCAACCGGCAGCAACTCGCCGGCAAGCGAATCACGATACTCCTCTCCGCCACCACGAATTTTAGTGTACAGCGTACGGCGAAAAGTCAGGAAAAAGAAAAGCGCGATGACCGCAAAGGCCAGCCACTGGCCCCATTCGGGCAACACAACTCCGAACAGCGCCGCCAGGCCGACGATGGCTGCTGATACGCCGAGAAATACGAGATAAAACTGTGCATCGACAGCAAATAACTCTGCGCCGAGAAGGACGGCACCCAGGACTAACCATGCCCACCACGTCATTGTCTGACTCCTGTTCAGGGATTCCGCCACTATAGCGCGTGACGGCGTATGCGGGGAAGTCAGCGATTTTCCTTGCCGCAAAGGCTCCCGAATCGATTTTCGGTTACTATCACGGTTGCCGCGAGAATTGAATAACAAGAATGAAGGAGCTGGCATGCAGGAAATCGTTAATCAGATTAACTCCTATGTCTGGAGTCCGGCGCTTATTTACCTGGCTCTCGGCACCGGGCTGTTCTTTTCAGTATTAACTCGCTTCGTGCAGGTCCGTTTGTTCCGCGAGATGATAAGCCTGCTGTTCTCGAGCAAGGAATCTGATCGCGGCATCTCATCTTTCCAGGCTTTGTCCGTGTCGCTGTCCGGTCGCGTCGGCACAGGTAATATCGCCGGTGTCGCGGCTGCTATCGGCTTTGGGGGTCCTGGCGCAATTTTCTGGATGTGGATCGTTGCGTTTCTCGGCGCGGCGACTGCTTATATCGAGTCCGCGCTTGGCCAGATTTACAAAGAAGAGGACGAAGGCCAGTTCCGCGGTGGGCCGGCTTACTATATCGAAAAGGCCATGGGCCAAAAATGGTACGCATGGATTTTTGCAATATCCACGATACTTGCTGTTGGCCTGCTACTCCCGACTGTCCAGTCAAATAGCATCGGCAACGCGGCCGAGCTCGCGTTTGGCGGGCAGAACGTGCTCGAGACCTCGCTTGGCGTTGTCAGTCACACAAAGCTGTTTACTGCTGTATTCGTTGTCGCAGTTCTCGGAGTGATTATCTTTGGCGGCGTCAAACGCATTGCGCATGTTACGCAGGTCGTTGTGCCATTCATGGCACTGGGCTACATGGTAATGGCACTGGGTATTATTGTGCTGCACATCGATCAACTGCCCGGAATAATCACACTGATCGTCAGTGACGCCTTCACTCCGATGGCAGGTGTAGGTGCTGCTATTGGCTGGGGTGTGAAACGCGGTGTTTACTCCAACGAAGCCGGCCAGGGAACAGGCCCGCATGCGGCGGCCGCATCCGAGGTTGCACACCCTGCACAGCAAGGCCTTGTACAGGCATTTTCGGTGTACATCGATACCTTGTTCGTCTGTTCAGCAACAGCTTTCATGATCCTGATCACCAAGCAGTATTACGTGACCGATCTCGCTTCACCTGTGAGCGGTGGCACGCTCACGACAGACATCCTGGCAAACAGCCCGGCCTTTACTCAATATGCCCTCGAAACCGTTCTTGGCGGATTTGGCAAAGTATTCGTTGCTATCGCGCTGTTCTTTTTCGCGTTCACAACATTGCTCGCGTACTACTACATTGCTGAAACAAACGTCGCTTACATAAGGCGTACGTTCCGCTTCCCAGGAGAACTCACAGTCCTCAAAATCCTCCTGCTTGGCTCCGTATTCTACGGCACGATTCGCAATGCCGACCTTGCGTGGGGTCTCGGCGACATTGGCGTCGGCCTGATGGCATGGTTGAACATCATCGGCATCCTGATTCTCTTTTTCATGGGCAAGCCCGCGATCAAAGCGCTTAAAGACTACGAAGCACAGCGAAATGCCGGCGTCGAAAAATATACATTCGACCCCGACGCGCTCGGCATCAAGAACGCCGACTTCTGGAAGAAATAAAACAGCCCGCCCCGAGGCAAGGCACACGGCCGTCTAGCCTGGCATCATTTTTTTCCGGATTGGCTCGCTTCGCTGCGCTTTATTTCGGGAAAAAAAGATCCCGCGCTCCCGGCCCTACGACCATCATCGTTGGGCCTGCGACCGGGATGTCTCGTCGAGCGAAGTAAAGCGGACCGCAGGGAGCCATGAGTGGGACGAGCATCGCGGGAGCAGACCGTGAAGAGGCAATGGTGCCGGCTAGACGGCCGTGCGCCGAACGGTACGACTAACTACCGGTTTGGGAAATTGAGCGCGCGATTGTCGACGGCTAATGCCGCTTCGTGTATTGCTTCGGCCAAACTCGGGTGTGCATGGATCGTGCGCTGCAGATCTTCGGTGCTGGCCGAGAACTCCAGTGCCAGTACGGCCTCTGAAATAAGCTCGCCGGCCATCGGGCCAATGATGTGTACACCGAGAATCTCATCATCGTCAGAAGCCGAGATAATTTTGACCATACCGCTGGTCTGCTCCATCGCTTTCGCACGACCGCTTGCAGCAAACGGAAACGAGCCAGTCTTGTAAGGCCGGCCACTCGCATTGACCTGCTCCTCGGTAAGTCCAACCCACGCGATTTCCGGTGCGGTGTAGATGACCGACGGAATCACGTCATAATTGACCTCAGCAATTTCGCCAACGATCAGGTCCGCTACCATGACGCCCTCTTCCGAGCCTTTGTGCGCGAGCATCGGACCACGGACACAATCCCCAATCGCGTAAACGCCCTTAACGCGAGTCCTGCACTCGTCGTCGACAACAATGAAGCCACGATCGTCCAGCTGAATACCGGAATCATCTGCGAGCAGATTGTCTGTTACGGGCTTGCGGCCCACGGCGATGACAAGCTTGTCGACGTCGAATGTGTGCTCACCACCCTTGTCTTCATACGCAACCGTGACAAAATCCTTATTGACTTTTGCGCCGGTCAATCTTGCACCGAGTTTGATATCCAGCCCTTGCTGCTTGAAGTCCTTTGCCGCGACTTTGGCGATGTCGCGATCAGCCATGAACAGCAGGTTGTCCATCGCTTCAATAATCGTCACATTCGCGCCAAGACGCGCCCACACACTGCCCAGCTCCAGACCTATAACACCGGCACCAATAACGCCCAGGCGGTCCGGTACCGCGTCAAGCTCGAGCGCATCCCAGGAATCCAGGATGAATTCGCTGTCGAATGGTGCGACACCGAGTTCAATTGGTGTAGACCCGGAAGCGATAATCACGTGCTCAGCATCGATAATTTCCGGCTCGCCATCCACTGGTGTGAATTCGACTTTCTTGCCAGCGAGCAACTTGCCGTGCCCGACCAGACCATCCACCTTGTTTGCTTTGAGCAGGCCGGCGACGCCGCCGGTCAACTGGCGAACGATGCTGGCCCGACGCTTCTGCATTCCGGCAACATCAATTGCGACATCACCGGTTGTGATGCCGTGTTTCTTGAATTCATGTTGCGCCCGATGGAAAAGTTCTGACGACTCGAGTAGCGCCTTCGACGGGATACAGCCCGCGTTCAGACAGGTACCGCCAAACGCGTTCTTACCATCTTTGTTGCGCCACTCGTCAATACAGGCGACAGATAAACCATTCTGCGCTGCTCGTATGGCTGCAATGTAGCCGGCAGGGCCAGCCCCAATAACAACAACATCGTATTTCTTGCTCATTCTTCAGGCGCCCTAAACTTGTAACATCAAACGGCTCGGATCTTCGAGCTGCTCTTTGACCGTCACGAGAAACTGGACGGCCTCCTTACCATCGATGATGCGGTGGTCATACGTCATCGCTAGGTACATCATCGGTCGCGCGACGATTTCTCCATCAACCACCATCGGTCTTTGCTGAATGGAGTGCATGCCGAGAATAGCGCTCTGCGGCTGGTTCAAAATCGGCGTCGACAACATAGAACCAAATATGCCGCCGTTAGTAATTGTAAACGTGCCACCGGTAAGGTCTTCCATTCCTATGGCGCCGTCTTGTGCCTTTTTAGCAATGGCGCCAAGTTCGCTTTCGAACTGAGCGAAACTCATTTGGTCCACATCCCGCAGTACAGGAACCATCAAACCGCGGTCCGTCGATACCGCAACACCAATATCGTAGTAGTTATGATAAACAATATCAGTCCCTTCAACCGACGCATTCAAGACCGGGTAAAGTTTCAATGCTTCAACCGAAGCCTTTGCAAAAAAAGACATAAAACCAAGGCGAACACCATGCTTCTCTTCGAATGAATCTCGATAGCGCTTGCGCAACGCCATCACTTCGGTCAAGTCCACTTCGTTAAATGTCGTCAGCATTGCAGCGGTATGCTGTGCCTCTACCAGGCGCTCCGCGATACGCGCACGCAAACGAGTCATCGGGACACGTTGTTCGCTTCGCTCCAACGCGATGACCTGGCCTGAATCAACAAACGCAGGTGCCGGATCTCCGGGTGTCACATTACTGCTGTCGTCCGACTTGAGGAAATTAAGGACATCGGCCTTGGTTATTCGGCCATCCTTGCCACTGCCAATAATCATCGTCTCATCGAGGTCGTGTTCATCGAGAAGACGCCGAACCGCGGGGCTGGTTTTGGCAGGCTTGTCAGACTCCTGCTCGGTTGAAACCGTTGCTGCACTCTGCGCTTCGGCAGCCGATGGTTCTTCGCTCGTCGCCGCGCCCTCTACCGGCTCAAAAACCGCGAGCACGTCTCCGGCCAATACCGTTGTGCCGTCAGCAACTTTGATTTCCCGAATTACACCTGACGCCGGGGCCGGGACTTCAAGAACGACTTTATCCGTTTCCAGATCCACGAGATTCTCATCGCGTGTTATCGAATCGCCAACGTTCTTGTGCCACGCGACAAGTGTTGCATCACTGACAGACTCCGGCAGCGGCGGTACCTTTATCTCAATACTCATTTAGATTTCCGTTTAGTCGTTCCGGGCCTGGTCGACTTGCTCGCCTTCTTTTCGATATTGAGCGCAGCCTCAACCAATGCCTGTTGTTGTTGCAAATGTACCTTGAAGATGCCGGACGCGGGCGCCGCGGCGCCTTCTCTACCAGCATAATACAGCTGCTGGTTGTCTAGCAGAGACTCCTGGAGGCGGTGTCTGATCTGATACCACGCACCCTGGTTTTGTGGCTCCTCCTGACACCAGACGATGTCGGAGACATGTTTGTACTGCCGCAAAATTTCTGCATATTCAGGGATCGGGAATGGATACAGCTGCTCGATTCGTATCAATGCGACGTCCGTAATGCCATGGATCTGACGAGCTTCCAACAAGTCGTAGTAAACCTTGCCGCTGCAAAAAACAACTCGTCGTGTCTTTTTCACGGCGAGGTTTTCTGCTTCAGGGATGATCATCTGGAATTCGCCAGCGGATAAATCCGTCAGCGACGAAACCGCACCTTTGTGGCGCAACAGGCTTTTTGGCGTCATCACGATCAGCGGTTTTCGATACGATCGCAGCATTTGCCGCCTGAGCATGTGGAACATCTGAGACGGTGTAGACGGCACGCACACCTGCAAATTGTGCTCAGCGCACAGTTGCAGGAATCGTTCCAAACGAGCCGACGAATGCTCAGGACCTTGCCCTTCGTAGCCGTGCGGCAGCAACAGGGTCAGGGCGCACATACGACCCCATTTGGACTCACCCGAACTGATGAACTGATCGATTACAACCTGTGCGCCATTTACGAAATCGCCGAACTGAGCTTCCCAGATGACCAGCGTATTTGGTTCGGTTGTCGCATAGCCGTACTCGAAACCGAGCACAGCCTCTTCCGAGAGCAACGAATCAATAACCCGAAATGCATCAGGTCGGTCTACCAGATGTTGTAATGGGGTGTACTCGCGATTGTTTACCTGGTTGTGCAAAACGGCATGGCGATGAAAGAAGGTACCGCGTCCGCTGTCCTGGCCCACCAGTCGGCAGTCAATACCGTTCTTGAGGAGTGAGGCGTAGGCCATCGTCTCGGCAAACCCCCAATCCATATCGATTTTGCCTGTCGCCATGCGCACGCGCTCATCGACGATGCGCTGCACACGGCCATGAAGCTTCATGTCGGGTGGCACAGTCGTTAACGCTTTGCCAAGCTCAGCAACCGACGCTGGACTAACGGTCGTGTCGACAACTTCATCCCAATTTGCATTCAGGAACGGACTCCAGTCGACCGTAAACTCATTGCCTATCATGCCGAGTGCGGCCTTCGGCACCGGCTCACCGCGATCCAGCCTGTCGCGATAGGCGTCCTGCATTCTTGCTGCATCGGAACGACCGATAAGTTGCAGGTCAACCAGCTTGTTGGCATACAACTGCCGAGTCGTTTCCTGGCTACGTATCTGTCCATACATTACCGGCTGTGTTGCCGACGGTTCATCGGCCTCGTTGTGGCCGTGGCGCCGATAACAGACGAGGTCGATCACTACGTCTTTCCTGAACTTCTGACGATACTGCAACGCGAGGCGCGTCACGAACAATGCCGCCTCAGGATCATCACCATTGACATGAAAAATTGGAGCTTCGATCATCTTCGCAACGTCGCTGCAATAGTCCGTTGACCGAGCGTCAGAGGGCCGGCTGGTCGTAAACCCGATTTGGTTGTTGATCACGATGTGCACGGTGCCGCCGGTACGAAAACCATTTGTCTGCGACATCTGGAAAGTTTCTGTTACGACGCCCTGGCCAGCAAATGCAGCATCACCATGCACGAGTACGGGAAGAACCTCTTGCCGTTCCCCGTCCCCGCGACGCTGTTGACGAGCCCGAACTGAGCCCTCAACCACCGGATTGACGATCTCCAGATGCGACGGATTAAACGCTAATGCAATATGGACATTGCCTCCCGGCGTCGCCATGTCAGCCGAAAATCCCTTGTGATATTTCACATCGCCTGAGCCCTTGAGCTCATCGATGTCGTAGTTGCCCTCAAATTCCTCGAACAGTTCTTCGGGCGCCTTGCCCAGAATATTGACGAGCACATTGATTCGGCCGCGGTGTGCCATCCCAATGACGATTTCGCGAACCCCGGAGGCACCGCCCTGCTGGATCAGGTCATCAAGCATCGGAATCAGGCTGTCGCCGCCTTCGAGTGAGAACCGCTTCTGCCCGACGTAGCGAGTGTGCAAGTAACGTTCGATTCCCTCGGCAGATGTCAGTTGCTCGAGAATCCACAGTCGTTCCTGGCTGGTAAGAGTATCGACCGATGACCCTTTCTCGAAGCGCTTGCGTATCCAAAGCCGCTCTCTCGCACGCGAAACGTGTGCGAATTCAGCACCAACTTTGCCGCAATATATTTTTCGGAGCAGTGCGACGATTTCGCGCAATTTCATGCGGTCGTCGCCCATTCCCGCAAGACCACCGGTATGAAACTCTGAATCCATATCAGCTTCGGTCAAGCCCAGGTAGTCGAGCTTGAGAACGCCGGGCACGCGCCTTTCCATGAGTCCCAGCGGATCGATATCGGCTATCTGATGGCCACGCAGGCTGTAAACCTGGATCAGGCGTGATACAGCCGCCTGTTTTTCGCCCGACGCAACCGCCGATTTCGAAGTGGATGCTGCAATCCGCGTCTTACGGCGCGTCCCATCGCGGGCGGACTCGAGCAATTCTTTGCGGATCGAGGAATGAGCGATCTCCGTCTCGCTATCTCCAAGCGTCTCGAAATAGTCTCGCCAGGCGGCCGGTACGGTACCTGCGTCCCGTAAGTACTGTTCATAGAGCGCCTCTATTGCACTGGCATTAGCGCCGAACAATGGTGTTGTAGCGTACTGATCCTTAAGGGAATTACTCATGAGAACATGATATGGCATGAGCCCGCAGGCCCTGCGCCGGCTAATTGAGAGTTCGGCTAACGAAAAGGGTCGCTAGTTTAGCCTAAGCTACTGCCATAGGGAACGAAATTGCGCCTACAAGACATTTAGCAGTGAGACGAACTGGTAGCACATCAAGCAAGCATAGCAACTGAAAATGACCGTCAGGAACAAACCGGCACGCACTCGATTCAGGAAGCGAGTTTTGGCGAGGAACACAAGGATCAGAATGCTGATCGCGGTCATCGTGATTTTGCTGACTGCAAATGCCGTCGTACCTTGGTCGAGGATCGCCGCCATTACCGGATTTGCCTCAATCATGCCGTGCTGCAGCAGCTGCAGTGTCATAAATGCATCGACACAACTCATGATCATCGTGCCAACCGCGAGGAAAAACAGCCACGGGTGGTGCCAGTCCAGAAATAGCACCTCGGAGTCGTCCATGCGACGTAAATTCAGCCGCCGCGAACGTGCAAAACCGAAAAAAACCGTTCTCCAGCTGAAGCTGCGGCGGTCAATCGCTCTTTTTTCGCCCATCGCTCTGCTCAACTCCATTCGTGCCCTACCCCGAATTCATTCGACTGTTACCTTTTAGAGAGCAATAAACGTACCAGATTCCCATCATTCTGATTTAACGGGAGTTTCGCAGCTCTGCACGATCGCCGACCGGGCAGACTGTATAAGATCCCGACATCTGACCGTGATATTGAAGCCTGCTAGTATCTGCAGAAATTCCGGTTTTGAAATCATATTTCAGCTGCGAGAGGCGCAGGTATGAAAGGCTATACCGCTACACTGGCAAACGGCGAAGCAGTCCTCTATATCGATCGCAAGCGATGGCTCTGGAGCTTGTCCCTGTTGTATCCGCTACAGCCCCTTGTCGGCATTGCACTGCATAGTTTCACTGGTAACGAATCATGGCTGCTCTTCCCATTACTTTTGAGCTACGGCTTCGGGCCGATAATAGATGCGCTCCTTGGTGAGGATAGAAACAATCCACCAGAAGAAGTCATCATGCAACTGGATCAGGATCGCTACTACCGCTGGCTTACGTATGCGGTCGTGCCAGTGCACTACATCATATTGATTGGCTGCGCCTGGTACGCGGCTACTCAGACGCTCAGTATCTGGGGTGTACTGTCGATTGCCGTAGTTGCGGGTCTGGCAGGCGGTTTCGCCATCAACACCGGCCACGAACTCGGGCACAAAAACTCCAGGGTCGAAAAGTTGTTGGCTAAAGTCGTCCTGGCTCTGCCAGCTTACGGCCATTTTACGATCGGCCATAATCTCGGCCACCATCGAGATGTCTCGACACCTGCGGATCCGGCGAGCTCGCGCATGGGCGAAAGTATTTACCGCTTCGCGATACGTGAAATTCCGGGAGCATTCCGGGAAGCCTGGGCGATAGAAAGAGACCGGCTGGCGAGTCGCAACAAGGGCGTTTGGCACCCTGCGAACCTGGTCCTGCAGTCGTATGCACTATCGACCGCAATTACGATCGGCCTGGTTGTTGCATTTGGTTGGTTGATGCTGCCGTTTTTGTTGGTTCATCACGTTTTCGCCTACTGGCAACTAACCAGCGCGAATTACATCGAACACTACGGGTTGCTCAGAGAACGCGATGAAAACGGCAAGTACGAGCGCTGCCAGAAACATCACTCCTGGAACAGCAACCACATATTCAGCAACCTTGTTCTGTTTCATCTCGAACGACACGCAGATCATCACACGCATCCATTGCGTCGCTACCAGTCGCTACGACATTTCGACGATCTTCCTCGATTGCCGAATGGTTACTTTGGGATGTACCTGCTCGCCTACGTACCAGCGCTCTGGTTTCGCGTCATGGACAGGCGTTTACTCGCTTTGCCGCATATTCAGGGGGATCTCGACAAGGTCAACATCGACCCGGCAGCTCGTGCTGCCATATTTCTCAAGTACGGCCGTGACAAAATGGTCGCACCGGCCTTGACCCAGGCTCAGCCCGATTGCGAAGAGATTTGATAAGACTGGAGCAACTCAGCCTTAATGACGCGACGGCGGGAAAAGTTTCATGTCTGCCAGCGACTGCCTCAAGGCACCAAAGAACGACATGTCGTCTAGCCTGTGGTATTGGATCTTCATGGTCAGCGCACTTCCAAAAATTATGCTCAGCAAGGTCAAGAAAGACCCCAGTGCAAGCGTCGACATTCCGGTAACACCTTGCCCGATTGTGCAACCCAGAGCCAGTACGCCACCAAACCCCATGGCGACTCCGCCGAAGATATGTCGGACCATATCGCCCCGGTCAGTGAAGGTCTCCAGGCGAAACTTGCCGGTCAATATGACGTAGAGAAACGATCCCAGGATTACGCCAAATACCGCGGCAACCCCGAAACTGATTGTCGAACCGGTAAACGTCAACAAGTACATGAGACTCTCGCCCGTCGGAGCAACAAACGTATACGACCCGAGGCGCACGGGATCAAAGTCGTCGAAACCGATTACGCCCGTCACATACCAGCCGGCAGGAATAATCAAACCAATGGCAATACCGGCCAATACGTTGTCGAAACTCCTCCAGAAAGACTTCGCAGCAACCGCATACGCAATCAGGCCACCGCCCAAAATTGCGGTGACGATCCAATTTACAAGCGCCGTATTCTCTGTTCCTGTAGCGGCCGCGATAAGCGTGCCTATGCCTTGATCCGGAATACCAGATCCGGACAAATTAATATTCGTCACCTCAATTGCATTCACCCTGACCAGCGCCAGCAAGCCGCGCATCGTCATGTAGGCTGTTAGTCCCAGCAGTATCATGACTATCAGCGATTTGAGGTTTCCGCCACCAACGCGAACCAATGTCCGTTGCCCGCAACCCGACGCCAGGGTCATGCCGATACCGAACACCAGGCCACCGAGCACGTGCCCCAGCCAGCCAAAATTCGGCGTCAGGTACATAACCTCGCCCAGATCGATCAGACCCCGTGCCTGCATAATCTGCGTTGCGAGAATTGCGACGCCAATAGCCATGAACCAGGCTCTAAGCCGATCCTTACTACCAATGTTCACCCAATCGCTGACCGCACCCATAGTGCAGAAATTGGTCTTGTTTGAGACCGCGCCAAATAGAATGCCAATCAGAAAGCCGAGCATGGCTACTCGGTAAACAGGCTCCCACTCCATCATTCGGTTTCTGCCGCTGGTGTGATCAATATGTCATCCTCATTCTTCAAGCCGCGGGCTTTCGCAAAAACCTTAAACTCGGTGTCAAAATAGTGCTCGCCTTCGATGTACTCACCCAGCAAAAGAAAGTCCTCGGGCGTCTTGGTCATGCCAAGGTGGCGATATATCTCGACGCCGTTAAGGTTTAGAAACGACACGACGGGTGTCAGGAATACCCTGCGATGGTCCGAAAACACTTTGGATGGCAGTGTAATGCCGTCAAAGTCCTTCAATTCGACATCGCCGTGAATATCCACAGCGATATTGACGAAACGCTCGCGGTACCAGTCCTGAACATGCTTTTGATTGAATATCTTCCTGAGCATGTACTGGCAGTACGGGCATGACTCCGCCTCGAAGAACAAGAGCATTCCAATTTTTCCCTGTTCTCGGGCAGCCTGCATTTCTTCAGGCAAATCACCAAAAGTCTGCTCGAAAAAAAACTCGCGCGGATCCCGCGTTTCCGGTTCGCCAGCGGCCACAACTCCCGTCACCAGAACGGACAGTGCCAGCAGGAATACTGCCGGCACTGCCCTTGCTACTACCTTGGATGTCAAGTTAGCTCCAGGCTATTGCGACCAAATTGCTGTGAGTTGCACTGCGATTCGATCATCGATTCCGTCGACGTTCCCATTCGGCCCTGCTCCCGGTCCGAAATTGGGCGCATTGCCTGAACGGGCTTCGTAATTCACTGCCAGTCGAACCCGTGGATTGAAGAAATATTGTACGCCGAATGTCGTGCGCTTGAACTCGATTTCGAACTGGTCGCCGTCAAGGCGATTGTACTGATCGTAGCGCAGATCAATCTCCCACTTCGTTTTCGGAATACGATAACCACCTTCAATGTAATAGCCGTTGGCCTCTGCAAATGCACCGTTACCGGCCGGTGAGCCGGGGATTCCCTGCCCTGGTCCGATGCCGAAACTGGCGTTATGCGGAGCCTGGAAGATCATACCTTCGCCCGACATATATTCCGCCGTAGCGCGCCAACCGTTACGCAGGTACTTGACGCCAAAACCCATACGATCTCGATCATACTCAACGGGGTCGTAAACAGTACTTATGCGGCCAGACCCGCCTGCGCCACAAGCGGGAAAGACATTGCCATTGATACAAGTATCGGCACTTAAATCTGCGGTGCGCTTGCCGCTCTGCGACCACGCAAAGAACTTAAGACCCTGGCGGCGCGGTCCACTGCCGCCGAAGACCTTCTCCGCTGAGGCATAAAGATACGTGTCCTTATTGTCGTCGTTGTCACCGAAATTAAGGCCGTTGCCGTTACCTACCATAATCGCGTAAGACAGTTCCCAGTCGTTGCCAACATTAAACCAGTCAAACATCTGTACGCCGACATCACGGAAAGCGCCGACGCTCTCTTCAAACCCGTTCAATGGTGAGCCAGGCGGCAAAGGCTGCGGTGCGTTGTTTGGCGTGTAATTTGCGTTTGGAAAACGCTCGAGCAGCATCTGATTGGTTACCCAGGTGAAGTTAATGTAGTCGAACACGTGGATCGCCTGCAAACCTTCTTCAGAGCCCGGGAACTTGAACAGGCCCAGTCTGAATCGCGCACCGTCCAGATGATTTAGCGTAACGCTTGCATCGGTTGCCTTGGCAAAAGAGTCGCCGGGTGCCGTAATACCGTTGTTACCCATTTCGAGCAGCAGAAAATAGTTAATTTTCTGGTCGATCGGCATCGCGACGCCGCGAACGCCAATGCGCGCACGATTGACGTTAAACGCCGACTGAGTTTCGAGGTTCGGGCCGATCAATTTCGGTGGAATATATCCGCCGGCCCCATTCGGGTCGCTTGAATCATCCTGGTACTGCACCTGGACGAATCCCCATACTTTGCCAAGCTGCTCCGCGCCTTCAGGCTCCGTGCCCTGTAGCGTGAGCCAGTTAGCTCCGAGAGCGTTGGCGGATAGTGCCAGCAACCCCATAAACAGCGACCCTGAAAGGATCTGTTTTCGATCGTATTTATGTTTCACGTAATTTCTCCCCATCTAACACGACGTGTTAGGAAATTTATCGTCAATCAACCTTAAGGCTTGGCCAGCATGTAGCCCTGATCAACCAGTTCCTTGATCCTCACGATGCCACCCTTGCCGGACGTGGCATGAGCGTTCACCTTGATCGGCTCCCCGATTATTTTTGACATGTTATTAATGGTGTTCTGGCAAGCGAAAAACCGTACCCCGCTGTCCACCAGGCCGTCGATACGGCCGCTGTTACTATTGTCTTCAAAGAGCAACCGCAGCCCGGGGCCAAACGCAACAATCTCAACTTCGGCCTGATCCTGTCCGTAATGTTTCAGAATGTTGGACGCGACATTCAGAACAAGCGTTTGCTTACTCGGATCCATGTCACTGATCTGCAATACGAACTTGTGCTCCGCGAACGGTTTCGCGTCCTGTGCCAATAGCGTCTGGGGTGCAGCGAATGCGCATAACACGAGCAAATAGCTACCCAGTTTCAATATTTTTCGAAATTTCATGATCGACCTCCTGACTAATCACAGTGCCATGACGGCATGACCCGCAAGCCGCTACGAACACTTGATCTACGGCTACGAGAGGTACTGACGATGGAACGACCCGAAATAATCCCTTAATCTTCAAGTTCGGACGAAAACGCGGAATAAAAGCCGTTGGTGTAACGTCTTTATGTCCACTGGATAGTCTCGTCATTGCATTAGGGGCTCTGTTTGTATGGCTGGTAACCCTTTCACCGGAATAAGCCAACGCCGCGCTTTAAAGAAGCTGGTTGGCAATAGCAGGGATCGCCTGTATCGAATGGCGTACGCATGGACGCACAACCCGCACCTGGCAGATGACCTGGTGCAACAAACGCTTTACAAGGCGCTGAACAACCAGAAACAGCTCAAAGATGTCGGAGCAGCCGAGGCCTGGTTATTCAGGATCCTGTCTAATTGCCTGAAGGATTACTACCGAGCCAAGCGCGAAGTCTTGTCGGCCGAAGAACTCGTCATCGTTAACAATAGAACTCCGGAACATGAAAGCGAGGAGCAACAGCTAGTGGACAAAGTACGCCGCGCCGTGAGCCAGCTGCCTTTGCCGCAGTGCCAGGTGATAACCCTGGTCGATCTTGAAGGATTTACGTACGCGACGGTCGCTGAAACTCTGGAGGTTCCTGTGGGAACAGTCATGAGCCGCCTATGCCGCGGACGACGTGCACTGCGGGAACTCCTGGTTGATGTCAGGCCACAGCAACAACTGAACAAAGCAACAAACCTGAAGAGAGTAAAATGAAAAGGGACGAACATTTTTCCGAAGAGCAATTGAATGCTTTTGTAGACGGCGAACTGGATCCCGAAGAGAAAAGCCGCCTGTTCAATGAAACTGAACGATCGGCTGATCTGGATCATCGTTTGTGTCAGCAACGCAAGCTCAAGGAACTCATAAAATATGCTTACGATGACGTCCCACCAGCAAGGCGTTTGGCTGGGGCGCCGCTTGCACGCGCAAGCCTGTTTGGCAAAGTAATAGCCGCCGGTTTTTTGCTCGCAATCGGACTATCTGCAGGTATCGTTGCTCAAAACTACTTCGGCCCAGGCCAGAGAAACGAGGTTGTAACAGCCGGCGTGGCCGCCGATCCAGCAGTAGAAATCGACAACTACCTGTTACACGTCGTCAGTGGCGAACCCGAACAAATGCTCGCGGCATTGGAGCACGCGAGGTTTTTGCTCGAATCGGCCGACGAAGATGACTTTCGTCAGGTAGAAATTATTGCCAATGAACAGGGGCTGGACCTTTTGCGCAGTGATGTCACTCCGTTTGCTGCGGAAATCACCGCTTTACAGAGAAGCAATGTCGTCTTTTATGCCTGTTCCAAAACAATCCAACGGCTCGAAGAGAAAGGCGTGAAGGTAGAGCTTGTTCCTTATACGAATCCAGACTATACGGCGCTTGACCGCGTTGTCACACGCATGCAGGCCGGTTGGAAATACGAAAAAATCTAAATAATCGAAAAACCTGAATAATCAAAATAGAGTGCGATTACCGCGCTCCTTGGGAGGAATGTCCGAAATGAAGACTTCGTTGAAGCTGTTGTTTGTTGCATTGACCATGGGGCTCGCTGGCCAGGCCATAGCAGAAGCCAAAGATGCCGGTCACGGCAAAGACTACCGAACATTTCACACCAATGGAGAAGTCGAGTACGGCTCGGTGGAAGATTCTTATACTGCGGACCTGGTCATGTACCTCGCCGGCAATCAATTCATGGTCATGCAGGAATTAATTACAGATTTTCAAAAGAAAAATCCGGATATCGAATCCGTTTACGTTGAGACGATTCCGCCCGGACAGATCCTGAAAGGACAACTGCTGAAACAGGGCGAGATCGATGGACAGCAAACCGCAATGAATCCGGACATTTTTGCAAGCGTCAATATTGGCCATCTGAAGAAACTCAATAGTATGAGTCTGATGGATGAATATGCGATTTATATTCACAACAAGCTCGAACTGATGATCGCCGCAGGCAACCCAAAAGGGATCAAGGGTCCTGAGGATCTCGGCCGTGACGACCTCGTCCAGTCGCACCCCAATCCTCTGACAGAAGGCATATTTAAATTCTATGGCAGCGAGATGCTCAAGGACCTGGGGTTGCATGAAAAAATCACCGGCGGTGCCGAATGCAAGAGCTGCTGGGCGGTGGAAGGCAAGACCTGGTTCACGTCACGCCACCATCGTGAAACACCTGACCGCATCGAGAAGGGCGAGGCAGATGTCGGCATCGTCTGGACAACCGAAGTCGTGCACGCCAAAGCGGAGGGACGACCCATCGATGGAGTGGCTATCCCTGCACCGCTGAACAAGATCGACAAGGTCAATTATGCGATTGGCAACATGAAGAACGGTCGCAATGCTGAAAATGCGGCCCGTTACCTGTCCTACCTTGCCAGTGATGAGGCCCAGGCCATCTACGAAAGTTATGGTTTCATCCGCGCAACAAGCGAGGAACTCAGCCTCAAACCGTTGTAAGCGGGTATTGCTGGAGCGAACAAATGACGATGAATCGGTACAAGATGATGATTCTCGCGGCGCTTCTGGGCAGTCAGTTAGCGCCTCCTGTTTTGGCGCAGGACGAGCTGGTCAAGTTTCAGTCGCTTAGCCCTGATGTTGCCCTCGAAATGGCACAAGCTGCTTTGAAAAGTTGCCGGGCAGAGGGCTTTCAGGTTGCCGTCGCCGTAGTGGATCGCATGGGCGTTGCGCAGGTTGTACTGCGCGACCGATTTGCCGGGCCGCATACACCGGACACCTCTGTGCGCAAAGCCTGGACGGCTGTCAGCTTTCGCGCTGACACCCTCCTGCTGGCCGAGCGAACCGGACCGGAGTCGCCACAATCGGGCGCCCGGTTTATCGAGAATGTACTCATGATAGGGGGTGGAATCCCGGTACTCGCGTCGGGTTCAATCGTTGCCGGAATAGGCATCTCAGGCGCACCCAGCGGGGAGGCTGACCACGCTTGTGCCCAGGCGGGCATTGACGCGGTCGCAGCTAAACTGGAGCTCGCTGGTTAGCCGGCGCCGGGTCCTGAAGGCAATTTCAGGGTCTAATTACCACAAACCCTTGTTGCGCCCGCTCGACCAGCCGGGCTACTCCGGTTTGTACCGTAGTGGCGGTCGCAATCAGTTGCGGCCTCTTACCGGTTTCTCGTTCAATGGTCTCGATCGTATTTAAACAGCCTACGAAACGAACTCCATTGACCTGCAGGCTGGCAATGCGCTCCTGGTTCGGATTGCCCGGATATAGCAGCGCTATCCCGGGGCCATAGGCGACAATTTCTATATCGACAAAATCGGGGCCGCCATAATGTTTGATCAGGTTATTGGCTACGCTGAGCACTCGCGATTGTGACCTGGCATCCTCATCAGCAAGCTGCAATACGATATGTGCCTCGGCAAACGGTTTGTCGCTCTCCTCCGCGAATACATTAGCGCTCAGAAAACCACAAATAATCAGGGGCAGTGCGACTAGTAATTTGCATCTCATTCGAGCATCTCCTCAGTATTGTCCGGGATACTCTGTCAGACCCGGGTTCGCACCGACGCCCTTCAGCACTGGCGTATCCAGCTTATCGATGCGCGCGACCTTCTGATCCTTCAAATAAGTCGCCACAACCGCCCATATCGGCGGGCCCGGCGCCTCGCTACCAACCGTTGCCCATCCGGCAACCCGGTAACGTTTGCTCGCATCAACGAGAGTCCCGTCCTCCAGCGTCATGTTGGAAATGCGACTCCCCGAGGCAGCCCTGGGTTCACAGACATAATTCATCCCGCCAACACGAACCATGTCTCCGCCCTGCTGGTAGAAAGGATCTGGGTTAAACAGATTGTCGCAGACGTCTTCCAGGATCAGTTTGATCTGCTCGCCACTCATGTCCTGAACGTAGGTTCCGGGATAGGTTATACAGGTCTGGTCGAGCACCCGCTCCATGGTCACGGTATCGCCGGGCAGAACGCTCGTCCCCCATCTGAATCCCGGCGAAAAAGCGATCTGGCTATCGCCTACTGCCCTTTGCGCATCACAAATGATCTGGTCGAACGTACCGTTGAAGTTACCTCGCCGATACAATAACTGATCCGCAATCGCGAGCGGCTCTTCGAGTGCGTCCAACCATGGCTTTCGCACACCGTCAATGTAGGCGCTCATTTCAGGATCGGCCGGCAGCAGATTGGCAAACACCGGTAACAATCGATAGCGAAAATCCCGCACGCCGCTTGCGCCAAAATCAAAATCCAGAACGCCCAGAAACTTGCCATTGGAACCAGCGTTCGTGACGATCGTCTTGCCCGATGAGTTCTCTACTACGATTGGGGAAGACACACCGTCATGTGTATGCCCGCCCAGGATCGCGTCCAGGCCCGTCACCACGCGGGCAAGCTTGAGATCGACATCCATGCCGTTGTGTGACAGCAAGACAACCGCGTCGGGCTTGTCCCGACTGAGAATACTGTCGATCAGCGCCTGCAGTTCGTCGGCACGAATGCCAAATGTCCAATCAGGTATGAACCGCGAAGGATTGGCGATCGGCGTATACGGGAAGGCCTGACCGATGATTGCGATCGTTCGACCACCTACTTTACGCAGCGTGTAAGGACGAAACACGTGGCCGGAATCTTCGTCATACGCAGCCGCGCCATCAAACAGGGCATCATCGGTCAAACGGACGTTCTGGGCGATAAACTCACCCTCGAATTCGCCGATATTCTGCATGACCTCAGAATCCTGGTAGGTGAATTCCCAATGCCCTGTCATGACGTCGACGCCTAATAGATTGCATGCGCCCACCATGTCGCGGCCGCGGGTCCAGTAGGCCGTACCGGAGCCCTGCCAGGTGTCACCACCGTCCAGTAACAAGGAATTATCAGGCCCGCTCTCCTGTCGCAGGCGATTCACCAAGGTTCGTAAATGCGCAAAGCCGCCAACTTTACCGTACACCTTTGCCGCCGCTGTGAAATCCAGGTGACTTATGGCGTGGGCAAACTCGGTACCGGGTCGGATACCGGCATAATCAAGCAAGGCCTGCCCGACAAGGTGCGGTGGCCTGTTAAATGCATCACCAAACCCCAGGTTTACGTTGGGTTCCCTGAAGTAGATGGGCAGTAACTGCGCATGACAATCCGTAAAGTGCATTAGTCTTGCCTGGCCAAAAGGCGCAGCAGCATAAATGTCAGATCGGCCGGAGCTTCGGCTGGCAACGCAACCTGTCGTTTCTGCGGCGATACCAGCTATTGCCAGCAGTCTAATGAACTCTCGTCTATCCAACCCGCACCTCGACTTTGTTAATTTCGATGTAGCTCAAGACGCCTCATTGAACGACGCGGCCCGCCCATGCATCAGCCTCGTGCTGCGCCTGCATTATCGCCGTCTCAGCCTGAAATTGAGCGATTTCGAGTAGAGCACTGGCGCGCTCCATGTCGCCTCGTGCTGCGGCCTTCTTTGCCTGACTGACCAGTTTTTCGGTTTGCAGCCATTCGGCCCCGGCGTCGGCGGCCAGCATGCGCATGCGCTCTGCCTCTGCATATCGCTTTTCGAAATCCGATGCACAGCCGACCAGTAATAAAAGAACCGTCGTCATCGCTGTCATTGACACGAGTACTCTCATTTACGAGCACCCGGGCCGTTCACCTTCAATCCATTCCCCATGTAACTCAGAAAGTACTCCAGGTTCCTGAACTCTGTGCTCTGCAGCGCGAACGGTTTCGCCCGAACGTCACGCACACACCCGGCGAAGCGTTTATGCAGCGATATCATGCCACCCAACTTCGATCGGTATACCGGAAAATGCGTCGTGTGACCGAGGCTTGCACTGAGCCTGTCCGCTCGCACAAGTTGTCCCACCGACGTTACATGACAATCCGCACATGCCAGGTTGAGTTGCCCGCGCTTGCTGTAATAAAAGCGCTTTCCGGATTCATAGGCAGCCAACGCACGGGAATCGTTTTCGGGCACACGAACTTCAAGTTCTTTGCCGCGACCCTGGTAGGCCAGAAAGGCCGTGATGTCGATGATCTCGTCGCCTCCATAAGTCAGTTGGGGCTGATCATTCGCCGTGCGGCATTGGTTAATAGCCATCTCAAGTGTCACGACTTCGCCAAGGCGTTCGTCCAGTCGAGGGTAACTAACGCGAATTTCATCCAACTGCTGTGGAAAACAATCCGCTAGCGTCTTGCCGTTTTCGAAAACGGCCTCCCACCACTCCTGCCCCTGCTCAACGGCGAACTCGTACGGTGGGAATTCTTCTATTTCCAGCCACTGCCCGCGCGCATCACTATCTATCGCGTAAATACCATTTGCGTATTCCGCGAAGGGAATATCCGGAAACCGCGTTTTGTAATACTTAACAAATGCGAGGCGGTCCTCTTCGGCTCCGGCAAAGACAGTCTGATACATGAGCAATGTGGTACCAATCAAAACCACAGCAGCGATTGCTTTTCTCATGTGGGGCGCCGAACTCTACTTCAACACGGTTTCAATTTCATCGCTGCCGCCCAGGTTGTCCACCCAACCGACCCTGAGCGTGTCACCAGCTTTCGCACCACGAAACTTGAATCCAAAAAACGGGTTCTTCGACACTGCCGTGCTGAAATTAGCGACCATTACAGTCTTATCGTTATTTGTGAATGTAAGTTGAGTGATGTGATGTATTGGAACCAACTCCCCCGTGTCCGGATCCTTGCGCGAACCGGTTTCCATAGGGTGCAGCATCAGGCTCTTTACATCAGCGATGTCACCGGAAAGCTTGGCCTTTATCTTGATATTGCTCGCCATTACTTATCTCCCTTATCCACCGCAACCGCCGATGGTCACTTTGACCTGCTTCGCTGCGCTGTAAAGTCCATGGTCTGTTTTGACAACTGCCCTGACATCAGATGTTTGGCCCATCTTTATTCTGCTTGAGATATCCGGCAGCGTACCGGGCAGAATTTCAAATGTTGCCGCCATTGGTCGTGGGTTCTTGTCGACAACAATGCTGATGGACTCGACATTCTCAAGGCTGGTACTGATCGTGACCGGCACCACCGCGCCATTTTCGGCGATTTCCGGCACCTTCAACGTAATCTGATCCGTAGGAATTGTCTGATCAGTGCCGAGCAGATTGATCATCGCCTCGCCAGCCGCAGTTGCCGCGAAAGCCTTGTCTGGCCATGCAGCCGCCAAGAGCCTCCTGGGAAAGGCGGCCAGTGCAGCAAACGCCACGCTACCGCTCAAAAATAACCTTCTTCCTACATGCATTTAGAACTCTCCGTAAACCTGAATCGTCATCACAATGTATAGAGGTAGTCGACAATCAACTCAACCTCTTCTTCCGACAGTATCCGGTGGCGACAGAACGGCGGCATGCGGCTATTCGGATTTCGCAGTGTCGCGTCACATACCTGGATCTTCAGCATATCCCGTTCCGGAAATCGTAACTTCATCGCCAATAGTGGTGGCCCGATGTTGCCTGGCTGCACTCCGTCTTCAATCATGTGGCAAGCAAGACAATTTCCTTTGGATCTATCTGTTGCCAGCGCCTTTCCCTGCGCTACCTGGTCGTCAGAATTCGCAGAACCTGCATAACCGCAGAAAAACAAGAGCACAAGAAGGATTGGATACTGACTTTTCGATGCCATGCAATTGCTCGAGGAAAGGCGACGTTAGTTTGCCATCAAGACATTAAAAGACGATTTACGCATCAGAATTATTCCGCCACGCATACCGTGTGATCCGTGATATGCAGCCTGTTGCGACAGCCAGGCAGGCTGATACCTAAGCCATTTGTTTTCAAAACGGTTGAAACTCCCTAGGTTTCAATAACATAGCCGCTGTAACTACGTCACCCGCCTGGCAACTTCAAGCATAGCGTCGAGACTCATCTCGACGTCGCTTTCCGTTGTGGCCCAGCTGCTAACGCTGATTCGCATTGCAGTCTTACCCTGCCAGACAGTCGCCCCGCACCAACAGGTGCCTTCGCGTTGAATCTCGTCGATGACTCGACGAGTAGTCACATCATTGCCAAATGATACCAACACCTGATTCAGGACCACGTCGTTAAGTACATCGAAGCCAGCCGCGCTGAACCCCGCCGCGAATTTCGTTGCGTGCCGGCAGCATCGACTGATCAGCTCGGCCACCCCGCTTCGCCCCATAGAGCGTAACGCCGCCCATACATCGATACCGCGTCCGCGTCGTGACAGCTCCGGCGTGTAATCAGACGGATTGCGGTGTTCGGTGTCTGTGATCAGGTAGTCCGCCGTTATTGCCATTGCAGATGCCAGGTCGGGCGGATTTCGCACAAAGGCAATGCCACAGTCGTAAGGCACATTCAACCATTTGTGCGCGTCAGTCGCCCACGAATCGGCATTCTGCATACCTTCAACAAGATGCGCTTGCGGCGGCGATGCCGCCGCCCATAACCCAAATGCACCGTCTACATGAACCCAGGCACCTGACGGTTTGACCGCTTCGCAAATATCGCCAATTGGATCAAACGCCCCGGTATTGATGTTGCCGGCCTGGGTACAGACTATGGTGGGCCCGTCGACTGCAGGCATCTTTGCGGCGATCATGCGTCCCTGCCCGTCTACAGGTATGCGCACCACGCGCTCACGACCGAGACCGAGCATGCCAAGAGATTTGAACAAAGTCGGATGTGCCTCTTCGCTGACAATTACCTGTAACTCCGGAGCGCCGATAAGGCCATCCGCTTCAACGTCCCATCCGGCATCTGCAAATACACGATGCCTGGCGGCCGCCAGTGCCGTGAAATTGGCGACAGTCGCGCCGGTTACGAAGCCACCACCTGTGCCACCAGGCAAGCCAAGCACGTCGACCAGCCAGTTCAGGGCTACCTGCTCTAACATCGCGGTCGCTGGTGTGACTTCGTGCATTACAACGTTCTGATCCCAGGCCGTTGCAAGCCAATTTGTCGCAACGGAAACAGGCAGTGACCCACCAATGACGAAACCAAAAAAACGCGGACCGGCCATTGCGACAGTTGCTGGCGAACCCACTTCGTCTAGCAGTGCGAGGATTTCTTCGTCTGGCGCTCCGTTCTCGGGCAGCGGCTCCACAAACCGACTGGTGGCATCAATTGCCGCCGCAGACGGCGCCACGGGCCGCGCGTCACAAGATTCCCGGTACGCTATTCCTCTCTGCGCAGCATCCTCAAGCAGCGTTCTGGTTCTCTCATTCTTCATTTGCACAACTACCTACTCTGCTGCGACTCTCTTGCCGCGTCGCAATAATTCATCATTTCGCACCGCAATGAGCGCGATACATACCAAAATAAGTATCGGAATCGGGATCAGCATCAGGCGACCCCATCCGAAGTAATGCATGACGGTTCCGGCGAGTAATGACGCCGTTGCAGATGTACCGAAGACGAGGAACTCGTTGGTAGCCTGAGCTTGAAAGCGTTCCGCAATGGAATATGTATAAGTCAGCATCGTCGTCCCGCCGATGTAGAGAAAGTTCCAGCCAACCCCGAGCAGCAGCAGCGCCCACCAATAGTGCATGACCGTCTGTCCCTGCAACGCGACTACAGAAGTCGCGAGCAAACCTATGGCCCCGACAAACATCATGCGGACAACACCGAGACGCTCGATCAGGAACCCGGAAACAAGCGAAGGCAAATACATGCCAAGAACATGCGTGCGAATAACATGGGCTGTTTCTTCTACAGAAAAGCCGTCATTGATGTGCATGCTTAGTGGTGTCGCCGTCATCACCAACGTCATCAGACCATATCCGGCCGTACCGCCCATCACTGCGACAACAAACACAGGTTGCCTGACTATTTCCTTAAGTTTGCGATTAGCCTTACCCAGATCCACTTCGCCGTGCACTGCGGTCGCCTGCAGCAACGAAAAAAGGCCAGCCTGCACGATGTATAGCCCCGCAAGAAAAATCAGTGCGCCGGCGTATGGAACTCCACTTATCCAATGCTGACTGCGGATAGCGATTTCCGGACCCAGGAATGCGCCACCTATCGAGCCGAGCAGAATGAAAGATATCGCCCGTGGTACATACCTTGCCGGAACGCTCTCTGCAGCGGCATAGCGGTACTGTTGAGTAAAAGCCATATTCACGCCAAACACGATGGCAGCGACCAGAAACAAGACGAAACTCGAGCGATACAGAGCCCAGGCTCCTACCGAAACGCCTAGTGCCGCAGAAATTGAGCCCATCGCAAATCCGCCTCCCCTGCCAATCCTGCGCATCAACAACGTGGCCGGCACGGTCGTCGCGGCCGTGGCAAGAACCATGGCTGAAATGGGAAGCGTCGACCACGCCAGGTTTTCTGTGAGCGTTGCGCCAATTATGCCGCCGAGAGTGACGAACACGATGGAGCCGGTAGCTGAGATCAGCTGGCAGCATACAAGCAGGATTAAATTGCGGCGTTGCATGGCCGTATAATGCGCACTATGTCCGACGACGTCATCATTTCCGACGAAATATCTATTCCTGGCTCCGAGATCGAATTCTCCGCCGTTCGCGCACAGGGCGCCGGAGGACAGAACGTCAACAAGGTAGCTTCCGCCATCCACCTTCGCTTCGATGTACGCAATAGCCCTTCGCTGCCCGACGCTATCAGGTCAAGACTGCTGGCTCTTGGAGACAAGCGCATCACTGCTGACGGCGTGCTGGTCATCAAGGCACAAGAACATCGAACCCAGGAACGTAATCGCCGAGCCGCCATGCAGCGATTGACCGAACTCATTCAACTGGCGTTGATAGAGAAAAAACCACGCAAGAAGACACTTCCTACTAAAAGTGCAAAAAAGAAACGCGTCGAAAACAAACGTCGGCAAGGTCAGCTGAAGCAATCCAGAAGCAGGGTTCGGGACGACTAGTCCGGGCAACTAATCGAGTCATCAAGCCAGACACAACCGTTGTCCTGCCAATAGGACTGAATGCCGAGTTTCTGCGTTAAATCGAGGAAGTCAGGGTGTTGACGCAACGGCAGCAACTCAGGCAAGAACAACATGTCGAACTCAAATGTCGCATCCGGCTGCGCGAGCACTTTAGCCATTTTCATGGCCCCATCGATATCGCCAAACATGGTTCTGAGAACCACATTAACCCTCGGGTCCAAATGCTTGGACAACTCAGCCGACTCAATCGCAGCAATCGCTGTATCGCGCCTGGACGGGTCGCTCAGCGCAGCAAATACCGGGTCTACCCAATCCGACGACTCGCCGTTGCCCGATGTTGCCAACCGCGACATCATCTTTGCCTCTTCCAATCGGCCTTCCCGAAGCATCAGCAGCGCACTGGCGAATAATTGATTCGCGCCACCACCGCCTAGCTGAGTCGATCGCTCAAAATATTCAGCTGCCCGCTTCGCATCACCAAGCCACGCGTACACAACGCCAACCCGGCTGTTAATCAGCGCGGAGCTCGGGTCCATTTTCTGTGCCAACAATATTTGCCGCAACGCGTCGTCTCGTCGTCCGACGCTTGCCAGCATGCGCGAATACCAGTTGAAGGCGTTTGAGTCGACAACCTGAGCCGATATGGCGCGCAAATACGCTTCCTCTGCATCTGCCCATCTCTTTTGTTTTTGATAGACGTAGCCAAACACGGCACTCGCGGCATCCCGAATGCTGTCGTCAACCGCAATACCTCGCTCAACTGTCTCTATGGCAAGTTTGTAGCTTTCTTCGTGCGGCGTGTCACGATAATCCGGCATGACTGCGTAACCTGTCGCCAGCAATAAATAGGCCGGTCCAAACTGCGGATCCAGCCGAATCGTCTCTTCGAATAAATCAATGCATGCTTCGAGATTGTCCTGCGTGAAGCGGTGATCTAAAGCGTAGGTCCCTCGCAGGTAGCGATCGTATGCCTCGTAACTGGCGGGTCGACTTCTCGAAACAAGTTGCTGTGGGGACTCACCCAACACGTCGTCGCGTACCATCGATGCCAGACGTTCGTGCAGCCCGAATAAGTCGATCAGACGCCCGGTGATGCTACCGGAGGCGAGGTTGATACCGTCGACCCGACTGGCAATGTTGTAATTGATTTTCAACATATCGCCATCGCGTTGCACGGCACCAAAGAGCACCGCATCAACGCCGAGAATTTGCGCGATCGAAGGGACTTCCATATCAGGATAGGTAACGCGCCCAGGTTTGACAGCGAACCCGGGAATCGAGTGCAGCGTATGCACCAGTTCTTCCTTGAATCCCGAAACGATGTACTGATCGTTTTCATCGCCACTGAGGTTGTCAAACGGAAGCACCGCGATTGAGCGAACTTCGCCATCGCCAGAGGACTCCTCGACATTGGCAACCGAGCCGCCGCGAATAATGGCTGCAATCGCTACAATGACAACGATCGCGCCAATTAGAATCCAGAGTTGCCCATGATTTCGGACTCGATCTACTCGAACGACCTGATTGTGATCAGCTATGTCCGGCTCGTTGAGGCGGACCTTTTGACTGAGCCGATATCCCCGCCGCGTAAGCGTCTCGATATACCGGTACGGTCGCTCGCGATCACCGAGATGCCCTCGCAATTGCGACAGGCACCGGTTTATCGGCTCATCGCTGGTTGCCCGCCCGTCCCAGATTTCGTCAATTAGCTCCTGTCGCGTGACAAGTTCGCCATCACGGCTTGCGAGCGCCATCAGGACCTCGAAGACCATTGGCTCAGGCCTTTCTTCCTCATCGCCGCAGCGGAGAATGCCCTGGCCAGGCAAGACCTCCCAGTCGCCTATCCTGAAACCCTTCTGTAATTCGTTCTTGCTTGGCATGTGAGCGTTTCCGTGCAATGCAGGCAGCGCCAGTAAAATGAATAGTACTCGATTTGCCATTTATTGTGTTATTTTGTTACCATGTTACCTTATTACACAGGAGCATGGCCATGTCGACCAAAGTTGTTACCCGCACACAAACCGGTGTGCGTATTGAAACCTCGCTGCTCAAAGTCCTCAAAGCCCTGGCGGAATACACCGACCTGTCGCTAGGCGACTTGCTGGAGGGCATCGTTCTGCACAGTTTTGAGGGTAAGGCGCCCTTTTCGGCCGATACGCAGAAGGTCATTGAGCAACTCAAGTCCGTTTATGGCTGCGCCCTGACAGCGGCAGACAGCCACAAGTTGACTGAAGATTCGGCATGAACGCCATCAGCAAGCCGCCGTGGACAATCGAGTCTTTGGAAAGCGCGACGTTAGATGCCGAAGCGTTTAACCATGAGGCGCACATTTACGTGGGCTGGCTCTATCTCGAGCATTACCCGCTCACCGAGGCGATCGAGAAATTTACAAGCGCTCTGCGACGACTGACACTGAAACTCGGCGTGCCCGGCAAATATCACGAGACCATTAGCTGGTTCTACCTGCTACTAATCGAAGAGCGGCGTTCTGCTTCGACGCAACACGACTGGTTTGCGTTTCGAAGGGAAAATAACGACCTGTTTTGCCGCGACGAGAACATTATCGAGCGCTATTACAGCAAAGTACTGATATCCAGCGACCGCGCCAGACGGTCATTTGTTTTACCGGACCGGCTCGCGAACCCGACCTAGAACAAGCCTTCGATCCGACCCTCGCGATTGACGCGAATGTCGTTCGCGGCGGGCCTTCTCGGCAGACCCGGCATCGTCATGATCGCGCCGCAAACCACAACAATAAACTCGGCACCTGCGGCCAGCCGCACTTCCCGTATTGGCACAACGTGGCCTGTCGGTGCTCCCAGGAGATTCGGATCGGTCGAAAAGCTGTACTGAGTTTTGGCCATGCAGACCGGGTAATGTCCGTAGCCATCTGCTTCGAACTGCGCGAACTGCTCGCGAACCTTTTTGTCGGCAATAATGTCGTCCGCACTGTAAATACTGGTCGCAACGCGTTTGGCCTTATCCCACAATGAGACTTCGTCGGTGTATAAGGTGCGGAATTGCGCCGCACCGCTATCCGCCACCTCGGCTACTTTCTCGGCAAGCTCTACGGCACCGGCACCGCCATCCGCCCAATGAGTGCAATTCACTGCCGGCACGCCAAAGTTTTCGCAGTAAGCCTGTACCGCGCTGACTTCCGCATCCGTGTCTGCAGTGTAGCGATTGACTGCGACGATCACCGGCACACCAAATTGTGCGAGATTGCGCATATGTCGGCCGAGGTTCTTGAGACCTCGCTCGAGCGCGGCCACGTTTTCCGTGTCGAGCTCGGTCTTGGGAACCCCACCCTGCATCTTCAACGCCTTGATGGTCGCGACCAATACGGCCACATCAGGTTTGAGCCCGGCCTTGCGACATTTGATGTTAAAGAACTTCTCGGCACCCAGATCCGCACCGAAGCCCGCCTCGGTAATGACGTAATCCGATAGTTTGAGCGCAGTCTGAGTTGCCATGACAGAGTTACAGCCGTGCGCGATATTAGCGAAGGGGCCGCCGTGCATTAACGCCGGGTTATTCTCCATCGTCTGCACCAGGTTCGGCTGCATTGCATCACGTAACAGTGCGGTCATTGCGCCTTGCGCGTTCAGTTGCCTGACTGTTACCGGCTGTTCGTCTCGTGTGTAGCCCAGAACGATATTGCCAAGACGGTTTTCCAGATCCTCCAGATCGGTCGCAAGACAGAAAATCGCCATGATTTCCGAAGCAACGGTAATATCGAAGCCTGCTTCCCTGACGATGCCATTGTTATAGCCGCCGAGACCTGACGTGATCGTCCTCAGTGCACGATCGTTCATATCAACAACCCTGCGCCAGGTCACGCGGCGCGGGTCGATGTTGAGTTCGTTCTCCCAGTGCATGTGATTATCGATTAAAGCCGATAGCAGGTTGTGTGCTGCACCAATAGCGTGGAAATCACCTGTGAAGTGCAGATTAATGTCCGTCATTGGCACGACCTGCGCATAGCCACCGCCCGCAGCGCCGCCTTTCATGCCAAAACAAGGGCCCAGGCTCGGTTCGCGAAGACAAATCAACGCACGTTTGCCAATTTTGTTAAGGCCGTCACCCAGACCGACTGTTGTAGTCGTCTTACCCTCGCCAGCCGGCGTCGGCGAAACTGCGGTTACAAGAATGAGTTTGCCGTTCTTGTTCCCCGCATTAGCCTTGATGAAATCACCATTGATTTTCGCTTTGTCGTTACCGTACGGGATCAGGGACTCCGCCGGGATTCCAAGTTTCTCGGCAATGTCGACAATAGGCAGTACGCTCGCCGCCTGGGCAATTTCGATATCGGATTTCACGCTCACTGTAGGATCCTTCGGATAATTATCGACCGGGAGCCGAATTCTATAGCAATATCGGCGACAAGCAGTCTCCTACGATTGCTGTAGCGACGACATCCGTATTTCCCCAACTGGTTCACGCTCATGTCGATTCGGGCGACATATACTGCAAACGTGTCGATACAATGTAGTTTTTTCGACACGTTGAAAGAACATGTCGATACAATCGACAAATCGATGGCATATGTCGATAAAGTGTCTTTTCTTCGACATAACAGGCGAATAGGTCGCTGCAATCGACCTATTGATGCAGCGACCGGAGGCTCCTTAAATGACTGATTTTGATCCGAAAACCCCCTTTAACTCGTTACCTGAGCTGCCGCCTCCTGTAGACAGCATCGAAACCAAGGACATTCTCAAAACTTGTATCAAGTCACGGGTTGCCCTGGCTGAACTGAAGCAGGCTGCCGAACTGATCCCGAATTCGGCTGTGCTCGTCAATGCCCTGCCATTGCTCGAAGCCCGAGCCAGCTCCGAAATCGAGAATATCGTCACCACCACCGACAAATTATTTGAGTACGCCGATATAGCCGAGGATCGGGCAGATGCCGCGACAAAGGAGGCTTTGCGTTACCGGACCGCCCTTTTCGAAGGTAGCAAGATGGTTCGACGAGGCATGCTTACCACGGATATGGCTATCCAAATATGTAGTACTATCAAAGGGTTCGAGCTTGATATTCGAGCGGAATCTGGAACAAATCTCAAGAATCGAATGACCGGCGAAGTGATCTACACGCCGCCGGAAGGCCAAAAGCTATTGCAGGCCAAACTCGATAACTGGGCCGACTTCATGCACAACAAAACGGACATCGATCCTCTGGTCCGTATGGCCGTGCAACACTATCAATTTGAAGCCATACACCCCTTCGCCGATGGCAACGGTCGAACCGGCCGCATCCTCAATATTCTGTTTTTGGTGCAGCATGGATTGCTGGACTCCCCGATCCTGTACTTCAGCCGTTACATCATTCAAAACAAGGCGGCCTACTACCGCTTGTTGCAGAACGTTACGAGCAATCAGGATTGGTCACCATGGATCCAGTTCATTCTGCAGGGCGTGGAAGAAACCTGCAGCTGGACGACTGACAAGATCAAGGCAATTCGCGAACTAATGGAGCACACCGCAGAGTATACGCACAGCAATCTGCCGAAGATCTACACCTGGGAACTGGTCGAGGTTCTGTTCAAACAGCCCTACTGCCGCATTGGCAATCTGGTTGAAGCCGGTATTGCCAAACGGCAAACGGCATCTGTCTATCTCAAGCAGTTATGCGATGTCGGAATACTCAAAGAGGTCAAATCGGGCCGCGAGAATATTTTTGTGCACCCCAAATACATCGAATTGCTGACCGGCGAAGAAAATGTCTGGGTCTACTATGCAGGTGTAGAAACCGAGACGGAGCGAGCAGCTGACTACGACTAGGTAGCTGCGGCATTGCCTAACAACTCCGGGGGAGCTTAGAATCACCCGCTGATCCAGCGGAGTACGCAATTGACGATCGACCGTAGCAGGCTCTTCCAGGCATTCAAGTACGTTGTCTACCTGCTCCTTGCGGTGAACGTCTACCTGTTCTTCGTCGAAGAAGTCCTCGCCGCCAAAACACAGTTCCCAAACGGTGTCGGTCTCAATGTGATGATCGAAGCTTATGCCGCTACCATTGATACCGCGGCCTGGGTTGTCCTGTTGCTGATGTTTGAACTCGAGACTTACGTGCTCGAGGACGAACAATTCACCGGACCGGTAACATGGTCATTGCACACTCTCAGGGCCATATGCTACGGATTTATTGTCTATGCATTCTATGGCTACATGGCGAATCTGCTTGCCCTCGACGGCATGACGCCTCTCGCCAACGTAAGTGACCTCTGCGCCCTGGCCGGGCAATGGTCATATTCGACAACCCTGGACGAATACAGCGCTATTACTGCGGCAAACTGCCAATCATTCTCGACCGCGACATCTTTCATACGCTTCGACGAAATGAAAGTCGTCGTGGATCTTCAAGGTCAAAAAGACATCATTGCCCTGGCCTGGGTCGACGTCATCAATTCGGGCGTTTGGCTACTCGTTGTCGTCGTGCTCGAAATCGATGTCCGGCTACAGGAGCGGAATCGATATGAAGGTGCGGTACTTTATGCCAGCAATTGCATCAAATTTGTTCTTTATGCCTTACTGTTTTGCGCAGCAGTCTATTGGGGAATCAACGGCGACTTCGTCGATTTCTGGGACGCCTTCCTTTGGTTGGTGGCGTTCATTTTCATCGAACTCAACGTGTTCGAATGGCATAAGGAAACTCAGGAACAGGCGACGGTAACCACCGGCACCTAGGGAGATACCTCTAGCATTGAGTCTTCCCTGGCACGCTCGGCAAGTTCACTGTCCTGAACCTTGAGCAAGGTGAGGTTGCGCGCGTCATCCAGTGACATCAGGAACGCGTGCCAGCGATCATTGTCGTCTCTTCGGTAATATCCCGACACTTCCCAGCCAGTACCCGCCCGATAGACGTAAGACTTGCCAATTTTCCGATTGGGGGCCAACGGGTCAATGATTTCACTTACACCTAGCTGCACGATAAGGTGGTTACGCGCATCCAGCACAACAGCTTCTTCCAATTCACGCTCCGCGCGCGGCGCAGGGTTCGTAATCCACTGGTAAGAGAGAAACGCGACCAACAATCCGACGCCGAGCCCAAAAAATAATCCGCCACGACGTGGTTCCATATTTCCGCTTGCTTTGTCAGTGCCCTCTTTCACTTTTTATGCGCTTGTCGTTTTCTTGCCGCCCGTTCGAAGTCGTTAAAGTCCGGCCCGGTGTGTGAAACAAGATACTGACCCGTCAGGTTCTCTGACACTTGCCAGAGTTGCTCTGCCATCGCTTCGTCGTGCAGATGATTATCGCCTGCGACGAATACCGCATTGCAGTCTTCGAAAAACTCGCCGCTCGTTGCGGACAGCAACGAACTCGTAGCTACGTAACAGCTTGTCGCCGCGCCCTCTTCGACTGTCTTCCCAAAACCAAGGGACGTCGCGGCTGAAATTGCCGCCTTAAAAAGCCGACCCTCATCTCGAAACAATTCGGTATTGATGACCCCGGGGTGTAGCGCATTTGAAGTTATGCGTGTTCCCTTCAGCAGTTTTGCCAGGTGCAACGAGAACAGCGCGTTAGCAAGTTTCGACTGACCATACGCCCGCCGATCCGCGTAATCTACACTGCCATCGAGGTTGTCAAATTCGATGCCTCGCTCCGGCGCGTTGCGATATGCAGCGCGGCTGGAAACCATCACGACCCGCCCCTGCCGGGACATGTACAGGCGACCGAGCAAACGGTTTACGAGCACCGCATGACCCAGGTGGTTGATCGCAAAATGCTTTTCGACACCATTGGCAAGCATGCGTTGCCCGCCGGCCGCCCAGTACCCGGCATTGCAGATGAGAATATCTAGCGGCAAGTTAATAGACCGGATTGCGTTTGCGCAGGCGATTACTGAATCGTAGTTCGATAACTCAAGTTGCAGCGGCGTCGTCGTTCCCTTGATCCTCGCACACGCGGCCTCTGCCCGTTGCAGCGCGCGGCTGGTGCCCACCACCCAGGCGCCACGCATCGCCAGCACCCGCATCGTTTCAAACCCGATTCCCGACGTGCAGCCTGTGACAACAGCGAGCTTACCGCTCAGATCGACGCCGGCCGTTACCTGCTCCGCCGTCGAGTGATCATCAAACGGACTGCGAGGCACACCGATTGCAGGCCTTCTCTCTGTGCCTGAACAAGAAGCAATCGAGCTTGTTGCTACGGATGCTGCTGCCAGGTTAAGAAACGTCCTTCTGTCAATCATCAAATAGCGCCTCGAGCGCGCTAATGGCCTGATCTTCCTCAGCTTTACTCTTGTCGTCGAATGCCAATTCGCTTGGTTTGAACCATTCGCAAAAATTCAGCCGCGCCTTCTCGGTAACTTCCTCAGCATCGTCTTCACGGCATTGCTTCGGCACGCGCATGTCAAAAAACACACACATCTTGCAGACATGCAGGTAGTTGCTGCACTCAGGACATTGGTCCTGGCGAGATAGCGGCAGCGAAAGTTCGGCAAGTGAGGTACCACAGCGATAACAGCAGATAGTATGATTCATTACCGTAGTATAGTGCGCCGGCAACCACATCGATAACCCAAATATGCGTCAACAACCCGTTTCCCCCGTTATTCTCGCGGCCGCGTTAAGTGCTTGTGCACACCAGCCCGAATTACTGAATAGCGATCGCATTGAAAAGCAGTTTGGCAACTATGAGATAGTCATATTGGGTCAGAATGCGGGAGTACGCCGCTCAAGCCTCAATAGCGTGGCAGACGGTAAAAGCACGTGCCGGACCTATGCCATCGTCCAGTTTGTCGATGGCGGTGATGGCGAAATAGAGGAACCACATCAGGATGTTCTGGCCGGGCAGTCTATCGGCACAACATTCAGAGAGTCCGGCTGGAATATCCGTAAGGACACGCTGCATATCGGCACATTACCGATGACTGATTTGCAACACCCGGTTGCGCGACTGATGAGGCTGGAGCATGGAGCTGACCTTGCTGTGCACATCTATCGAATGACACTCGAGAAGGGTGATCAGTCAATTCAGTACGCAACAATTATTGAGGCCCATCATCCCGACTATTTGACTGCGGAAGCGCTGCTTGAACTCTATGCCATCGACAAGCAGCAGCAATTTTCCTCATCAAACCTTGCTCCCCTGCTCGCGATGATCATGAAAACTGACTAGACTCGACTAACTCACAAAAAAACCGAATGGGGCAAGCACAATGATCAACACGGATTACTACAAGCTACTGATCGCTACTGTTTTTCTCGCGATGTCGGGCCTGAGTGCTGCTCAGGAAAATCCGGACGATCAGGCTGATGTCTGGTCCGCTATCGAAGATCAATGGGGCGCCGAAGAAAAAGGCGACAAGAAGTGGGTAGAACGTCTTCTTAGCGATGATTTTTCGGGATGGCCAAAGAATTCTCCCGCGCCGCGCTCGAAAGCATCAACCAGAATGTGGGACAGGCTTCGTGACGACCAGGGAGATACTGTCGCTCATGAGCTGTATCCGCTCGCCATTGTCGTTAATGGCGATGTGGCGATTGCGCATTACTCTTACTCGAGTGCCTTTAAGGACAAAGACGACAATATCGAGATTAGCAACGGTCGCTATACCGATGTTCTGATAAGAACAGAAGATGGCTGGAAATTCATCGCCTGGCACGGTGGCGACGACGAATAGTAGTCTGCGGCTAACGCCGTTTCTTGAGTAGTTTGCGTCTCGATTGCCTTGATGCAGCCCGGCCAAGCACCGCCACGGTCTTGGCCGGTCCCGGGTTGTCATACGGGTCATAGCCCGCATCGTCAGGGGTCGGCCTCAGCTCAGCGCTGAGAACCTCAACTGATCCCTCCCGCTCCTGGTGTCGTCTGGCTTCTAATTCGGCCAGTAGACTATGTCTACCTGTCATGTTGGTGTCCGCTTTTTCGACTTATTTTAGCCATACTAACCAATATTCGGCGCTGAATGTTCCATAAGCCAATATTTCGCGACGTGGTTAAGCATCTATTCAGTTTACTTCAGCTATTCTTGGTTTCAAGATCGGGAAACCGGAGACTCTTAATGAGCACTCAGACGCTAAATTCGAAACACATCTGCCTTTTGGCGGCCATTCTTGCCTGGCCAGTCCTTGGTAGCGCGCAGGTTCCCGTAGATGAGGCCGGCAACCAGGTCGCAGAGTATGCACCTGAGGCGGTTGCAGGCAGCGAGGAGCTGCCCATTTTGTCCGGGCCGGAACTCGAAGGGATCATAGGCCCCATAGCGCTGTACCCCGACGACCTCCTGGCCATCGTACTACCGGCTTCGACGTATCCGCTGCAAATTGTGCAGGCCGCTCGTTTTCTTGAAGACCTGGAGTCTGACCCGTCATTAAAACCTGATCCGGATTGGGACGACTCCGTCGTTGCGCTGAGCAACTATCCGGAAGTCATCGAGATGATGGCCGACGATCTTGAGTGGACATGGCGCCTTGGTGAGGCCGTAGTCGCCCAACAGCCTGCAGTTATAGCTGCGATCGAACGTTTCCGAGATCGTGCCTACGCAGCCGGCAACCTGAAGAGCGACGATCACCAGACAGTTGCACAGGAAGACGGGGTAATTCAGATCACCCCGGTCGCAGAGGACGTGATCTACGTCCCGTATTACGAACCCGAACGTGTCGTCGTGTATCAACCACGTCCGGTCTATTACTACTATCCAAGGCCATACCCGGTTTACTACTACCCGTACCCTGCCGGATATGCATTCAGCCATGGTTTCTTCTGGGGTGTTACATCAGCGTTTTCCATGGGCTGGTACACAGATCGGGTACACATTTATCACCACAGCTATCACGGTCACCCTTACTACGGTCATTCGTACTGGAACAACTGGTGGTATCGACGCCCCGATATTTACGTCCACAACACTTACTACGTGAATAGCAATAATCACGTCACCAGCAATCGGTATCGTGACGGAGATTATTGGCGGCCGCAGCACCGCCGCACAGTTCGGTCATCGGATCAGCGCATTACGCGGACACGCTATTTTCCGAATCCGAATACGGCATCGAGCAACACGACGAGATCCAGTGGCCAGATGCCATCTAGTCGCGGAACTGTGGATGTGCCACGAGCGAACAGTCGCGGCACTACCAGCAAGCAGATCAATCGCAATCCCGTAGCAAGAGGTGACGAGCGTCGTGCGGCCGCACCCGGTCAATATGAACTGGGAGAGCCAGCCGGACGCAAGCGACAATCTTTTAACGGACAGTCGCCAAAGGCCGATATCGCTTTTCGCGAGCGCCCAACAAAGGCGGCACGGACGACTACAACGCGCCCTTCCGCGACCCGACCATCTACCCAAGGCAAAGCAATGCAATCGCGCGTCGGCGAACCGCGCAAGTCGCAGCTGCGACAGGCTGAGCCCAGGCAGTCGCAAGTGAGGAAAGCTGAGCCAAGGCAGCAGCAGGTAAGGAAACCTGAGCCAAGGCAGCAGCAGGTAAGGCAGAGCAAGCCGCGACAAACGCAAGTGGCGCGAGTACCGTCAAGACAGCCACAGGCTCGACAGTCGCAACCTCGCCAGGTGCAGTCACGACCGTCGCCGCAGCGCTCGACATCGCAACCCAGGTCGAGCAAGCCACAAAGCAGTTCCAAGGGAAATTCTCGCAGCGGCAAAACATCGTCTTCGAGCCACTCGCGAAGAGATCCAGGTTAGGCCGCTATTCCGAGTTATTCTCGTTTTCCCTGAAGTTACGGCGTTCCGGATCCTGCTTGCCTGAAGACAGCTCCCAGGCAATATAGGCGATACATCCGGCTGTAAACAGTGCCAGCAGAATCAGTATGAATGGCAGAAAGCTTCGCATTCTCGGGATCTTAACATCGCACTTACCTGGGACCGCTATTCCTGCGCGCCTGTCGATTGCTTTGGCAGACGTCCGGATTTACGCAGCGCTTCCCGCAGAACGAATTCGATCTGCGCATTGAGACTGCGCAGATCGTCGTTCGCCCAGCGTTGAACAGCCGCGAGTGTTTTCTCATCCATCCGCAGAGCAAATGCCTTGCGTGCCGCCATTATTCTATTCCCGTTGCCGCAGAGATTAGTTGTATAACGAACCGGTATTAACGACAGGCTTAGTCGTTTCCTCGCCGCAGAGCACGACCAGCAGATTACTGACCATCGCGGCCTTGCGCTCCTCATCGAGTTCGACCACGCCTTTCTCTTTCAACTGATCCAGTGCCATCTCAACCATCCCCACTGCACCCGCCACTATCTGTGTTCTTGCAGCGATAATTGCGGATGCCTGCTGGCGTCTAAGCATTGCGTTCGCTATTTCCGGCGCGTATGCCAGATGACTTATACGAGCTTCGATAACCGTTACACCGGCCTGTTCGAGCCGATCCTGAATTTCATCACGCAAAGCCTGTGCGATTTCCGCCGGATGGCTGCGCAGGGCGGTTCCCTCGCCTTCGTGCGGCTCATACGGATATGTCGTCGATAAATTGCGCAGCGCCGACTCACTCTGAATCTGTACGAACTCCTCGTAATCATCGACCTCAAATAACGCCTCGGCAGTATCAAATACTTTCCAAACCACGACGGCCGCGATCTCAATGGGACTACCTCGTGAATCATTGACTTTAAGCTTGCCGCTCTCGAAATTTCGGATGCGGGTCGAAACGGCTGTTTTCGAATAGAACGGGTTGGCCCATTTCAAACCCTGATCGTGGGCTGTACCGACGTACTTGCCAAATAGCTGCAGGACCTTCGCTTCATTCGGGTGCACCATGAAAAACCCGACCCAGCCGATCACAGCTACGAGAGACGCCACTCCGGCAATGATCATGCCCGAAACGTTCCCGGCCAGGATCATCTTCAAATTGATATACCCGAGGCTGACTTGAACCACCGCCAACACGACCAGCATCAGGTAGCCCGATGGAACTTGTCTGACTTGTTCTCTATTCATGGTCTCTCTCCTTTTGTTCTATCATTTTGATATCATTTTGATATCGTTCGAAGCGTATGTCAAGAAACGACAGGAGTGAATATGCTAGATGCGTTACATTTCCGTTACTTTTCCGTTACCATGTGTCGCATGACAAAGACCAAGATCTCGACGCTAAACCTGCGTATCAGCCCCTCCATCAAGGAAGCGGTGCGTGAGGCGGCCTCACGTGAGCACCGCAGCGTCGCAAATATGGTCGAAGTCCTGATTCGCCGGCATTGTGACCAGAGCGGCATAACAATTCGGGAGCAACCCGAACTTTTCGCAGGGAATAAGCATGGATGAACGAATGTTGAGGGCGATGGTTGCCGCAGGCGCCATCAAGAATATCGACATTATTGCCAGCGGAGCACGATTTCACGTCGAGGCAAGGACGCCAAACGGTCCGATTACCGCCGAAACCCTAAAGGGCAAGGTGAAGACCTGGGTAACGCTTGATGCGGCAGCCAGGTGGGTGCGAGCCCTGGGCGTGGGCGGCGCAAGAGTCAACCTCACCCACTGGCAACCAGGCCAGCGGGAACTCTCAGTCTAGAATCTCTCGGCCCTACTCGTCCGAGTCGGACGACGGCCAGCTTCCGCCAAAAGGAAATGGCTTCGTTTCCGAGTTGAACGTCAGGTACCGAGCGATCTGGTAAATATACGTCGCCAGGTTTTGTCCAGCTGCCCTCAGCTCTGGATTGACCTCGCCGGTGAACAACACCCACAGGAACCCAAGCGCAACAATGAAGCCGCCAACGAGCAGCGCGAGGCTGGTCACAACACAAAAAATAAGCATGAATACCAGCCGCAACCACGTGGTTCGGGATTTCAGGTTCTCTTCTACCGGATTGCCATCATCATGGTCACCAACGTCAATCTGGTCAATTGTCGGGTTGTCATTGCTCATCGCGTTACTCCTTTCATCGGGCCAACCGAATATAGATCTGGACGCCGGCCCATGCCCCATTGTTACAATGTTCGACCCCGCAAGCCACAATTAATTCAACTATGGTCATGATTAAAAGTATCGTCGCCATCACCACCGGCGCACTCCTGCTTGTGGCTTGCGGCCAGTCCGCCAAGCCACCCGCGAGCGAGGTACCCGACTTCGCAGCCGAGGCACGTCGCATTGCTGATTCGAGCATCATTGTGGATACCCATATTGATGTGCCGATGCATATACTGAAAGAAGGTGGCGACGTCTCTATCGCCATTGAGGGACGGGATTTCGACTATCCGCGCGCAGTCGCCGGTGGCCTCAATGGCGCATTCATGTCCATTTACACCGACCCCAAACTGGAAGCCGAGGGCCGCTCGCGCCAGGTTGCCGAACAGTTGATCGATCTCGTGGACGCAGTCGCAATGGCTTCACCGGACAAGTTTGCCATCGCTACTTCGCCCGGCGACATTCGGACGAACTTCGAAGCCGGCCTTATATCGCTGCCAATGGGTATGGAGAATGGGTCTCCGATCGAAGGTAATCTCGACAATATCAAGCACTTCTTTGATCGTGGCATTCGCTACATCACGCTGACTCATGGGCTTTCCAATCACATCTCCGACTCTTCCTATGACGAGAATCACCAATGGAACGGGCTCAGCGAATTCGGTGCCGACGTCATCCGGGAGATGAATCGACTGGGCATAATTTTGGATATCAGCCACGTCTCGGACGACGCCTTCTGGCAAGCGATGGAAGTCGCCGCAGCTCCGGCGATCGCATCGCATTCTTCCGCACGTCATTTTACGCCGGGATTCGAACGAAATATGACCGACGACATGATCAAACGACTCGCGGAGAATGGTGGTGTCATCCAAATTAATTTTGGTTCTACATTTGTCACCTCTGAAGCTCGGCTTTACGCCTCAGTGTTGAGTGACCTCAGAGATGCCTACAAGGCCGTACATCCGGATGCCAGCCGTGAAGAACAAAAAGCCGCTGTGGATCCGGGGTTTAAAAAGCGATTCGGGCCATTCCCATACGCTACTACGGCAGATGTTATCGATCACATTGACCACGTCGTTGCGTTGACGAGCATCGACCATGTCGGCATCGGGTCCGATTTCGATGGCGTCGGCGACACCCTGCCGATCAGTCTTAAAGATGTATCAAGTTACCCGAACCTGATTGAGGGATTGCTGCAGCGAGGCTACTCGGAATCCGACATTCGCAAGATTCTCGGCGAGAATCTGTTGCGCGTGTGGTCTGAAGTTGAAGCGTTTGCGACTCAGGCCGCGATAACGTCCAGCAGCACGTAACGCAGCAACACCTCATAGCTGCTCTTGTCGAGCTTCATTCCTTCGGGAATCTCGAGCGTGTGAATTGGTGAGTCATCTGCCCCCCTGATCTCCTGGAACAGTGCCTCGCCGTCCCGGTATACCCGGTATTTCACATCACGATGCTCATCGTACTTGAGCAAAACGTTGCTCTCGGTCCAGTCCTGAACTATCGCTTGTGTCATGTTTTCCTCCGTCATCGCGGGTTGTCAGATACATCAACCGCAGTGGCCATAACGAGGAAGGTGCAAAGCTTGTGCCAAGTGTGGACTGCTCCATCAGAAGCATATTTTTTATTTGTTTTTCAACATTTTACAGCCAGGCTTCAAAATCTTATCATGTTTTCCGAGGCGCGATCTGTGTCAGTTATTGACGCGATTTGCAGGGGAATTGCGACAGCCTGTTGACATAAAAAGCCGCTACAGAGGCCATACAAACAGGATTGTCGGCACCGAAATGGCGACGATCAGTATTTCCAGCGGCAGCCCCATTCGCCAATAATCGCCGAAGCGGTAGCCACCGGGCCCCATGATCAACGTGTTGTTCTTATGCCCAATGGGCGTCAAAAACGCGCACGACGCTGCCACCGCCACACCCATCAGGAATGGATCCGGGCTGACGCTGAGCCGATTGGCGATTTCTACCGCTATAGGCGCGGCGATCACCGCGGTTGCAGTGTTGTTCATGACATCTGACAAAGTCATGGTAACGACCACCAATAGCAACAGGACGATTGCCGGAGAAAACCCGGTCGCTACATTCACGATGCCATCCGCAATCAATGTGGTGCCGCCGGTCGCCTGAAGCGCGGAACCGATTGGAATCATGGATCCGAGCAGTACGATCACCGGCCATTCGATTGACGTGTAGACCTCGCGAATCGGTACAATATTGAAAAAAACGTATGCTGCTGCCACGCACCCCAGGGCAATTGGGAGGTAGATAAAGCCCAGGCTCGCTGCAGCAATAGCCGCAATGAAAAGCCCCACTGCAAGCCATGCTTTGTTGCGTTGAATAACACGTTGGCCGCGATCGGCCAGCGGCAGTAACCCCAGCTGTCCGGTAACATCGTTGAGTCGCTCATCCGGCCCGAGCAATAGCAAAACATCGCCAGGCTGCAACGTCAGGTGGCGGACTTTCTCCCTGAAACGCCTGCCTTGCCTGGATACGCCGACCAGCGCAACGCGATAGCGGTAAAGAAGCTTGAGGGATACCGCTGAACGTCCTGCAATACGCGACGATTCCTGCACTACGAACTCTGTAAGCAGCAGGTCATCACCTTCGAGCAGGCCCTCCCCTTTGCCAACATACTCGAGCTTAAGTGTTCCCAGTGCCTCCTCAAGGCTGTCCGGGCTTGCCTCAATTACCAGCAGGTCATCGGCCCGTATCTCGGCCACACGCGCCAACCCTGGCAGGCGTCGGCCACGACGAATCAGCCCGACGACCTCAACGTCGATTTTGCTCGTCATATCATCGAGGTCGCGCACGCGCTTGCCGATGATGTCGGATCCCTCCGGCACCCTGACTTCGGCGATGTAGTCCTCCAGATCGAACAGGTCTTTGCCCGCATCCGCAGATCGCCTTTCAGTAGGTAGCAGGCGCCAACCGATTAACGCCACGTAGGCCACGCCGACGACCGCACAGGCCAGGCCGACGGGCGCGAAGTCGAACATCTTGTAAGACTCTCCGAGCGCCTGACCACGAAATTCAGCGATGACAATATTAGGAGGCGTGCCAATGAGCGTAATCATGCCGCCAAGAATCGATGCGAAAGACAACGGCATTAGCGATAACGATGGGCTACGCCCACTTTTCTTCGCCGCCTGCAGATCCAGTGGCATTAACAAAGCCAGCGCTGCGACATTATTCATAACCGCTGAAAGTCCGGCAGCCAACCCTGACATCACGCCGATGTGCGCCGCGAGGCGGCGGCTTGAATCGACGAAGTAGCGCGCGAGCAATTCGATGACGCCCGAATTGGACAAGCCGCGGCTCACGACCAGGACAAGTGCAATAATGACGGTGGCCGGATGGCCAAAGCCGGAGAATGCCAGGTTCTTCGGTACGAGCCCCATCAGGAGCGCAGCCAGCAGCGCGACAAAAGCGACAAGGTCATATCGCCACCGACCCCAGATCAGAAACACGAAAACGAAAAACAGCAGTCCGAAGAGCAAGGCCTGATCTGAAGTCACCGCGCAAATCCTTGTGTCCTGTTGAAGCTCGACAATAGCAGAACCGGAGTCAGGCACGATAGGATGCCAACATGTACCTGATCATCATCGCTCTCGTCATAGCAGCCGTCGTATTCGGTCCCGGTATCTGGGTTCGACGTGTACTTGAGCGCTATGCCCTCCCGCCTGATCGCTACGAAGGTAGCGGCGCACAGCTGGCTCGGCATTTGCTGAACAAGAGCGGACTTGCCGATGTGACTGTTGAAAAGACACCGGATGGCGATCACTACGACCCCGAGGCGAAAGCAGTCAGGCTTACCGAGGACAAGTTTGACGGACACTCTCTCACCGCCATTACCGTGGCAGCGCATGAGGTTGGGCATGCTATTCAGGATCATGAAGGCTACGCACCGCTCAGAATCCGTAGCAGGCTCGTGCGAGCAACCCGTGGTCTTGAGCGACTGGGGGCCGGCGTATTGCTCATTGCGCCGTTCATTGGGGCGCTGACTCGCGCGCCGGGGCTCGGCATTTTGATGTTCGCGGCCGGATTACTGACGCTGGGCACTTCGACGCTGGTTCATTTAGCAACTTTACCGACCGAATTTGACGCCAGTTTCACCCGCGCGCTGCCCATGCTCGACAAGTACGGCATACTGAAAACCGTCGATCGACGGCATGCGCACCGCATCCTCCGGGCTGCTGCGCTCACTTATGTGGCGGCATCCTTAATGAGTCTGCTGAATATCGCACGCTGGTGGGCGCTGCTGCGGCGATAATTCGTCTAATATTCGCTGGTTTACGGGGCTTTGCGCTGCTATTATCCGCGCCCGAAAGCCCGTCCAGCCCGGTTTGCACTGCAAAACGCATCTCCGGGTGCCTCAAATGGACCGGCACTGACATGTGCATCCACTTGAATCGAAAACCGGAATGCTCCTGCGAGACCGTAAGAGCACGGGCAGCTGATACACGAAGCAAGTGATTGCCAAAATTGACGAGACAGAGTTACTGACATGAAAGACCTGAGCAAGTACCGCAACATAGGCATTTTTGCCCACGTGGATGCGGGTAAGACGACAACAACCGAACGCATTCTTAAGCTCACCGGCAAAATCCACAAAACCGGTGAAGTACACGACGGTGAAGCGACCACTGACTTCATGGATCAGGAGCAAGAACGCGGCATTACGATTCAGTCCGCCGCGACGAGTTGTGAGTGGGCTAAACACCGCATGAACATCATCGATACGCCTGGACACGTTGATTTCACTATCGAAGTGTACCGTTCTCTCAAGGTCCTTGACGGCGGGGTTGGCGTGTTTTGTGGCTCCGGCGGCGTGGAACCACAGTCGGAAACAAACTGGCGCTATGCCAACGACTCCGAGGTCGCGCGTGTCATTTTCGTCAACAAGCTTGATCGCATTGGCGCCGATTTCTATCGCGTCGTCAAACAAGTTAAGGAAATCCTGGCAGCTAACCCGCTGGTTATGGTTCTGCCCGTTGGTATCGAAGACGATTTCACCGGTGTGGTCGACCTCTTGACCGAGAAGGCCTGGATCTGGAGCTCCTCCGATGATCCCGAGTCGTATGAAATCACGGATGTGCCCGAGGACATGAAAGAACTCGTTGCCGAATGGCGCGAAAAGCTCATCGAGACTGCGGTGGAGCAAGACGACGATCTGCTCGAGCAGTATCTCGAAGGCAACCAGCCATCAATTGACGATCTCAAGCGATGCATCCGCAAAGGCACAATCAACCTCGACTTCTTCCCAACTTACTGTGGCTCGGCCTTTAAAAACAAAGGGATACAGAACGTTCTTAATGGAGTTGTTGACTTCCTGCCGAACCCCACGGAAGTCAAACCACAGCCCGAAATCGATCTGGAAGGTCACGAGACAGGCGGTTACGCCATCGTTGACCCAGACAAGCCTCTGCGTGCGCTCGCCTTCAAAATCATGGACGACCGCTACGGCGCGCTGACTTTTACGCGGATCTATTCGGGCACGCTGAAGAAAGGCGACAACGTACTGAACACATTCACGGGCAAGACCGAGCGTATCGGCCGCATCGTGGAAATGCATGCCGATTCGCGACAAGAGCTCGATACGGCCCAGGCCGGGGATATTGTCGCCCTGCTTGGCATGAAAAACACCCGTACCGGGCACACGTTAGCTGATGTGAATAACCCGGCAACACTTGAACCGATGGTTTTTCCGGAACCCGTAATCTCCATCGCAATTGCTCCGAAGGACAAGGCAGGTACCGAGAAAATGGGTGTCGCGCTGAACAAGATGGTTCAGGAAGATCCATCGTTCCAGGTTGCTACCGATGAGGACTCAGGCGAAACCCTTATCAAGGGTATGGGTGAGCTGCATCTCGACATTAAAGTCGACATTCTTCGGCGCACGCACGGTGTGGACGTTGAAATGGGTAAGCCCCAGGTAGCCTACCGCGAGACGATTACGCAACAGGTCGAAGACAGCTACACACATAAGAAACAGTCGGGTGGTTCCGGTCAGTACGGCAAGATCGACTACATGATCGAACCTGCCGAACAAAACTCCGGTTACGAATTTGAATCGAAAGTTACGGGCGGTAACGTACCGCGTGAATACTGGGGCGCTATTGAGAAAGCATTTGCTGTCAGTATGGCCGAGGGTACGCTAGCCGGTTATCCACTGCTCGATGTCAAGTTCACGCTGCTTGATGGTGCTTTCCATGCCGTCGACTCCTCAGCATTGGCATTTGAAATCGCGACCAAAGCTGCGTACCGGCAGTCGGTACCGAAAGCTGCACCGCAGATTCTCGAGCCAATTATGAAGGTTGACGTGTTTACGCCTGAAGATAACGTCGGCGACGTCATCGGAGACCTGAATCGCCGTAGAGGCATGATCAAGTCACAGGAAGCTGGGCCAACCGGTGTGCGCGTTAAAGCCAATGCACCGCTCGCAGACATGTTTGGCTACATCGGCCACCTGCGTACGCTGACGTCAGGACGTGGTCAGTTCTCAATGGAATTTTCGCATTACGCGCCATGTCCGAAGAATGTCGCTGACGAAGTCATTGCGGAAGCGCGAGAGCGTAAAGCCAACAAGTAGGAGCGGTAGCAACCGCTAAGAGCTCCGGCAAGCTAAGCTGGCCGGAGCTTTTTTTTGCCCACCCGCAACGCATCGGTGCTAAAGAGAACAACCGCGGCCCAAATACAAGCGAAACAGATAATGTGCGCGGTGCTTAGATGCTCGCCGTAATAAAGGCCCACACAGAATTGCAAAGTCGGTGCCAGGAATTGCATGAACCCTATCGTGGACAGCGGCAGACGGCGCGCTGCAATCGAGAAGAATAGAAGTGGTACCACCGTGATTGGGCCTGCGAAAACCAACAATGTTGCGATGCCAACACCTTTTGACGCGAACGCAGCCTGGCCGGAGTAGATCATCCAACCCAGCCATGCGGCAGCGATTGGCAGGAGCAATATAGTCTCTACGAACAAACCAGGCATCGCGCCAATGACGATGCGTTTGCGAATGACACCGTAAACGCTGAATGAGAACGCCAGTGTCAAAGCAATCGTTGGGAACTGACCACCACTGAACGTCAACACCAGAACACCGATCGTCGCAATAATAACCGCCGCAGTCTGCAACGTGCGAAGTCTCTCGCCCAGAAACACGACGCCTATTAATACATAGACCAGCGGATTGATGTAATAGCCAAGGCTACCCTGAAAGATCTGCTTATTTTCAATCGCGTAGATATACACGTACCAGTTTATAGCGATGAACATGGCTGCAACGGCAAGCCAGGAAAGCATGGCGCGGTGCGTTAGCGCCCTTCTAACCTCAGGCCACTGGCGGCGCGAGAAAATAATTATGGCGCCGAAAGGAACTGCCCATACGATACGATGCAACAGCACTTCCAACGGCGCAACCGCACTAACGACGACAAAATAAATGGGCAACAGCCCCCAGATCAGGTAGCAGATCAGCGCCGCAATGACACCATCACGGGTATCATCTTTAGCTTCTGTAGGATCCGCGCTCAAGCGTTTTCAGATGCTTCTGTAGTTTCTCGTGGTGGGAAGAACCATTGCACAATCTTCCTGGTGCGAGCGAACCCATCTATCTGCAGCAAGTACAAAGCGGGAATCAGGAACAAAGTGATTGCGGTTGCAAATAAAATGCCGAAGCTCAGCGAGACCGCCATTGGAATCATGTACTGCGCCTGCACGCTGGTTTCCAGAATGATCGGCATCAAACCGGCCGCTGTCGTCAACGACGTGAGCATGATTGCTCGAAAACGCTGCATGCCGGAATTGACGACGGCCTCTTTGAGCGGAACACCCTCTTGCCGGGCTTTGTTGACAAAATCGACCATTACCAGGCTGTCGTTAACAACAACGCCGGCAAGGGCCACTAAGCCGAAAAGTGAAAACATGCTTATGGCCATTCCCATGATCAAGTGGCCAATAACAGCACCGATGAGACCGAAGGGAATTACAGCCATGATGACCAGCGGTTGGCCATAGGAATGCAGCGGAATCGCAATCAATGCGTAAATCAGGAACAGCGCGGCTATCGAAGCAACGCTAAGGTTGCGAATGAAGTCCTGCTCCTCCTGGCTGGCTCCTTCAAGGCCGTAACTTACTCCTGGATGACGCGCTAACAAACCTGGAACGAATTCCTCAGTAACTTCCTTGACGATCTTGCCAGGCTCAGCAACCTCGGAATCGATATCGGCCGATACAGTAATAGTCCTCGAGCGATTAAGTCGTGTAATTGTCGAATAACTGGTACCGAAGGAAACGTCGGCTACCGACACGAATGGAACTTCGTCACCGCCAGGCGTGCGAATCCGCATATTTTCGAGATCCGCGATAGAACGCCTTTCATCTCGTGGGTAACGCACCATGACTTTCAATTCATCCTTGCCACGTTGAATGCGTTGAGCTTCCTCGCCGTAAAATGCCTGTCGAACCTGTCGGCCAAGCGACGCCATTGTCAAACCCAGAGCTTCTGCTTCGGGTTTAATGGAAAGCCTGATTTCCTGGCCGCCGCTACTCGACGAATTGCGTATATCAAAAACTCCGTCGTATTCAGTCAGCTTGCCCTCAAGTTCGCTGGCAGCGCGCTCCAGGGATTGGTAGTTGTCACCGCTGAGACGAAAGCTCAACGCAGCACCGCCGCCGAATCCGTCGCCGTCCTCAAAGGTCAGTTCCTTAACTCCTGCGATTTCCCCAACCCGCTCGCGCCACATCTTGCTGACATCGGCGTAGTTCATAGCGCGGTCGTCAACCATCGGCATTTCGGCAAACGCTATCGCACCAGTGTCGCCCTGGGAGAACGATCCGAGGTGGGAGATCATTGGTTCTATGTCGGGGTTTTCGCGAATGTACTCTTCGTTCAAGTCAAGGAGCGCAGTTTCTATCTGCCTCACCGCCGCGTTGCGAACTTCAGGTGACGTGCCATTTTCCATTTGCAGTTGCATGCGAATGAAATCGCCTGGCACTTCCGGGAACAGCACAAATCGGACAATGCCACTGTTCATCAGGCCAAATGTCACTACAAGGAACGCGAGAAATATCGCTACGGTAACGCCACGATTTTCAATGACCTTTTCGAGCGCTGGTTTATACATGTTGTAGATCAACCGATGTAAACCATGCTGCGTATGTCGCTGAATCTTCTGGAAAAACCGTGAAATAGACTCAAGAAAACCGATATCGCGTTGCGGGTTGAACAAGTCGTCCTCGTCGACCGGTTCGATTTTCGCGTGCACCAGATGTGCCGGCAGTATCAACTTGGACTCGACCAGCGAGAACATCAGGCACAACACGACAACCATGGACAAGGCTTCGAAGAATGGGCCCACCACTCCGCCAATAAACAACATCGGTGCAAACGCAGCAATTGTTGTCAGGACACCAAATGTCGCTGGCACGGCGACCCTCTTGGCACCTTTCACAACGTTGTCTATGTTGTGCCCGTCCTCCCGGATTTTGGTGTAGACGCTTTCGCCGATAATTATGGCGTCATCAACAACGATGCCGAGCACAATAATGAAGCCGAACAAGCTGATCATGTTGATCGTTACCGGCCACGGGCTATATGGCATCAGAAACAGCGTCCCGAGGAATGTAATGGGGATTCCGATGATGACCCAGCCCGCGACCTTCATGCGCAAGAATAACGACAGCAGCAAAAAGACCAGCAGCGCTCCCTGCCACATATTCTTGGTCATTGTTTGTAGTCGTCCGCTGAGGTAATGAGAGCGGTCAACCCACAGATCCATTTCCACACCTGCAGGTAGCGTCTTCTTCTTGTCTTCAACGTAACGCTTTACTGCCGCGGCTGTTTTCAATTCGTTTTGCTGGCCAGTTGCCGCCACATTCAACGTCGCCGATGGATCACCATCAAAGCGGCCAAATCTATCGGACTCGACGAAGCCGTCATCAATCCTCGCAATATCACCAAGAGTCAGTCGCGTTCCGTCCGCAAAAGTACGCAACACGAGATCGGAATATTCCCGGCCTGTATAGACCTGGCCCTCGGTACGCAACAGAATGTCTCCGCCCTCCGCTTTGATCGTGCCGCCTGGCATGTCTACTGAGGAGGCGCGAATTGCCGCCGAAATTTCTGACATAGTCAGGCCGTACTGCTGCAATACGTGTTCGGACACTTCAATGCTGATCTCGAACGCCCGGTCACCATAAAAATCGACCTGGCTGATCTCGGGCATTGTCAATAAGTCATCGCGCACCTGCTGTGCAAAAAGCTTGCGGGAATGCTCGTCCAAATCACCGTGTATGGTCACGAAAATTACCGGCGTCCCAGGCTCCACTTTGAAAATCACCGGTTTCTCAGCCAGCCCCGGGAAGGTCGAAATTGCATCAACCCTGGTCTTTACTTCCGTCAGGACCTCATTGATATCGGCACTTTGCGATACTTCGATTGTTATCGAACCAAATCCGTCCCGTGCATCCGAGCGAATTTCCACAATGCCCTGAATGTCCTGAATAGACTCTTCCACCTTGATGACGACACCTTCTTCAACTTCCTGTGGCGCCGCTCCAAGGTATGGAATCTGAACCTGGATCAGATTTAATTCGAAATCCGGTGTTGTTTGTTTGCGGATGGTGACCGCTGAGATCAGGCCGGCCACAATGATGAAGAACATCAATAAATTTGCGGCCACGTTGTTACTAGCGAACCAGGCAATCAGACCTTTTTCGCTGGTTTCGGTACGGATTCGCACTGCCTACTCCTCCGAGTCTTGCGATGCGACTTGTGCATCGCCAGGTGAATCATCAGCGCTGTCTTCGGCTTCCGTCCTTACAGCCATGCCATTGGTCGGCGCTTCGATAGCTGTCGTCGTAATACGCTCGCCGGCGCTAACACCACCACGCAAATACGCAAACTTTGAATCGGTTCGAAGTATGTCGACTGTACGTATTTCGATTTCATTGTCGTCGTTTACGACCAGTACCTGATCTGCACCACGAAGTGCTCCGCGTGGTACCGCAATTACGTCGACCGCTTTTGATCCCGCAATACTGGCAGCAACAAATGTTCCGATGGGCAACGACGGGCCCGAGCTGTGCAGGCGATACGGATCTACGATTCGCGCCACGGCGTAAGTCACGCGGCTCTTCTCGTCCACGACACCTTCCGAGCGCACGATTTGCGCATCCCACTCGGTCCGCTTGCCTTTTTGTATTGCTGTCAGCTTAACCAGTGGCCCATCGGCTCCCCCTGAGCGAGTTACCTCCCTCGGGTCAGGTATCTCGACAAACGCCAGGTCCTGATCGGTCAATGGCAGACGAACCTCAGCGTAATCCGTTGCGAACGTGACTCCCAGCCTCGTACCGGGATTCACAAACTGACCGAGATCCGACTCTTTGCTCAGCACCATGCCTTCGTAGGGTAAGCGGATATAGGTTCGCTCGAGGTTCCTGCGGGCGGCAACGACGTCCGCCCGTGCGGCGGCAAGTGCCGCTGCGGCTGACGCATATTCTGACTCAGCCCTGTAACCCTGGCTGCGCAGCTTGGTGGCGCCATCGAACTCGATCTGTCGCTGTGCGAGCAAGGCCTCGGCCCTGTCCACCGCGACCGTGTAGTTGGTCGGGTCGATGCGCATGAGTACTTCGTCTTTCGCAAATACTCCGCCTGCGATGAGCTTGGGAGAGATGCTAATAACCGAGCCTGATACCTCGGCGCTCAGAATAGTCTGAGTCCGTGGCCGCACGGTACCTTGGCTACGAATCGCAAAATTTTGAGTCGAAGCCTCCAGTTCGATGACCTCAACCAGCAAATCAAGGTTCTCCGCGTCCTGCTTGGGTGCTTCCGGCTTCATTTTCGACAACCCGAATGTCGCCAGGCCTGCGACTACAAAGATGATGGGGATGAGGAGAAACTTGCGATAAACAGGCTTCATCAGGTGATTTCCGGGCTGCAAATAGAAAGGATGCGTATTTTGGGGTGATTTGAGTAAAAAAACACCCTTTTGTTCATAATTTCCGGGTTTTCTGGGCTCACACGGCAATACAAGGCGAATGCCTCTTTTTGTGACTTAACTCCATGAAATAAGACCTTTTTGGCTCCAAACTGCTTTTTCAACAGGACTGTACACATGGTGTGACACAGCCATTGCGAATCGGACCGACATGTACGAAACCTACTTTGGCCTGAAAAAGCGACCCTTCCGTGCCCTGGCATCCGGTAACGATGTCTTCGTTGGCCCGCAAACGGCAACGACAATGGCCGGCCTCAAGAAGGCACTTTCCACTCCGGATGCGATAGGCGCTGTCAGCGGACCCATCGGGTCTGGCAAAACGACTATCGTCAACAGAGCCGTTAATGCTGTCGGCGAAAAACGCTTGATTGTAACGCTTGGCCGCATTCATCTCGAGCACGATGAAGTGCTCGAACTGCTGCTCGACGAGATGGGTGCTAATCCAATGCCTGTGGGTACGGTGCAACGGTTCACAAAATTCAGACGACTGCTGCAGGAGCAATCGAAAAACAACACTCGCGTGGTGATCGTCGTTGAGGATGCACCACGCATAGGTGTCCAGGCCCTGGCTGAACTGGAGGCGCTCACAGCGACTGACGCGGGCGTCTCAGAAGGCGCGAATATTGTCCTCATGGGCGAGCAAATCCAGACACTGCTGGACGCGCCTGAATTGTCACGCCTGAAGCAGCGTTTGCGGCTTCGAATGTCAGTTCAACCATTGAGCTCAAACGAATTGCACGGATATCTCAATCATTGTTTCCGCCTGGCCGGCAATGAATTTGATGCGGTGTTTGAGCAGGGTTCAGCTGAACTCGTCTATGCCCTGAGCGGTGGCATCGTCAGAGTCGCCAATAACCTTGTGGAATCCGCGCTCACATCGGCAATGGACGCCAAACAAGAGCGCGTGACGACCGAGTTACTAAGGACTGTTGCTACGACTGAGTACGGGCTTGATGTCAAAGAAACGCCTGTTGCAGTAGCTATCGAACCAGAACCGGTAGCTGAAGCCGAATCAATGGTCGAGCCACCTGCCGTGGTTGAGACCGCACACGAGCCAGAGCCCGCACACGAGCCAGAGCCGGTGGCCGAAGCCCAGTCAATGGTCGAACCGCCTGCCGTAGTCGAGCCCGCACCCGAGCCAGAACCGGTAGCCGAAACCGCGTCAATGGTCGAACCGCCTGCCGTAGTCGAACCCGCACCCGAGCCAGAACCGGTAGCCGAAGCCGAGTCACTAGCTGAGCTGCCCCCCGAACCCGAACCTGCGTCCGAATCAGTGCCCGTGGAAGCAGAACCGGTTGCTGAGCTTAACGTCGATGCGGACGATGACGAGGACGCAATCCCCGAACTGATTCAAGACACGCTACCGAATCTCGCCATCCTGGCGCCGGCAATGGCACGCGCGGCAGAACCAGAAGAACCAGAAGAACCGAAGCAAGACGTACCAGCCTGGGAACGTGATCCAACGCTGGCGGAACTGCGACCTGACCTGGACGCTCTTGAACATGCAATGGCAATCGCACAAGGCGTAGAACCGGAACCCGAAGAAGGAGTTTCGGCGGCACCCGAATCGGCAGACATTCCTGAGCTTGTTCCGGAGATAACCCTTGATAAACAAATCGAAGCCAAGATAGAAGAGGCGGCGGAGCTTCTCAAGAAATCGGACGAGGAAGCCGAGGAGCTGGCAGCTGAGAAACCAGCGAAGCCCATGCCCATAATGACCCCGCCCTTAGTCCATGCACCCAAGCCCGCCGCGGAAGCGGCACCCGAGCCCACCGTCGCTGCCGTTGAGCCAGCCGCAGTCGAAGCGCAAGAACCTGCTCAGGAGCCAACGAAAGACAACGCGGAACTCGAGGAAATTGCTGAAAACATTGCCCGAGCCAAAACAATTAATGATGTTGACGACAAGATGGCTGAGACGCTGTTTGGCGAAGAATTCAGTGCTATCGCAGCGCAAATCGCCGACCGGGTCGCCGCTGAATCATCGGCAAATGATGAACTCGAGTTCGCCAACGAAGAATCCAGCGCCGCTGTGTCCAATTCAGATTTTGAGAGTACGGCTGCTGTCAGTGTCGAGTCCACGCCACCGCCCAGTGTTCCCGTTGCGGGTCCTGAAGCAAGCGCGTCGGAGCGCCTGGCCACTGTTCGCGCATTGAACGGAACGTCTAATGCGGCGCCACCAGTACCGCCATCAGCTGAGTCAATCGTAATGGCGGAATCTGCAATGCACGAGCCGACGCATTCTTCGGAGAAACCAGAACCGATCGAAGACCAGATCAACACATCTATCACGCAAACGCTGAAGGCGCTCAACGTCCGACCACCTGCGGGTCTGGTCGTCGAAAACGATGCGGGCGGGAAAGATGGCGGCGAGAAAAAAGGCTTCTTCGGTCGCTTCCGAAAATCATAGTTCGTTGCGGCTAGGTACTGACCGAAACACCGAGTGTTTCCTACGGATATTGACGATTTCCAGGTAAGAATAAACTCACTCCCAGAGGGCTTGTTTTTGTGTTTGGGCGAAAACGGAGAGTGAGATGAGCAATAAGGTCCTTGCCGTCATAGAAATGGACACCTTCCCCCAGGAAGTTACTGATCGGGCCGCGTGGATTGCGAAGCAACACGGATGTGACCTTGAACTGGTCTTGAGCGATCCAACCCTCGGCGTACTCAGAGACAGTTACATGGTCTCAAACGAGTCTAAACAAATGGCCGCCGGAATCCGCGAAGCCCAGGAAATCGTCCTTCAGGAATTGGCCGACTCGGTCGCAGGTGACGACCTCACTGTGACAACATCGATTACACATGAACGCCCTGCTGCCGACGCTATAGTCGCAAGAGCACTCGATTGCGAGCCGCGATTCGTCGTCAAGGGAACAGCGCACCACAGCCGGGCTGAACGCGCAACGTTTACCTATACTGATTGGCGCTTGATTCGCAAACTGGCGGCACCGCTGTGGCTGGTTAAGTCGCGGGAATGGAATAAGAAACCCGTAATTATTGCTGCTGTCGACCCTACGCACCGTAAAGACAAGTACCACTCGATCGATCAGCTGATCGTCGACGCCGCCAAATCACTGGTGAAGAAGTGCGGCGGAAACCTGATGCTCTTGCATACGTATGAACGACTCGTGGAAATTGGCAGCCACGCGATGCTGTCCATAAAGCCCGTTCGCTTACCGGTGGAAAAGCTCGATCAGGAAATCCGCAAAAAGCACCGGCACGAACTCGACAATCTTGCCAGGGAAAACGACATTGCCGACGACGCCGTGCACCAGTTGCCGGGGCGCACCCGCGATATCTTGCCGACCTTCGCCCGCGCATACGATGCGGACCTGGTGATAATGGGCGCCTGGGCCAGAACGGGCCGCAAGAGACGTGTACTCGGCAGTACGGCCGAGCAGGTGCTTGACCACCTGCCTTGCGACATTCTGATTGTTCGCCCCGCTTAAGCGCCTGACTCAGTCTTAATCCGCGGTGAGTGCCTCGAGGCGCACGGCCTCGAATTCGTCGCCTTCATTCCATACCGGCATGTCATCGGCATTCGCTATCGCTAGTCCGGTCCAGAAACCTATTCGGGCATCTTCAATCATGCCGTCGAGATTCCAGTTGGGGTCATACTCATCGGACGGCTGGTGGTAGTGAACTTCGGTGTAGTAATCCACCTGTTGTTTGCCCCATTCAGGTGACCGATCAACGAAGTCTGTGCCTGGATCCAGATACACCGCAGGAACACCTATTTTTGCAAAACTGAATTGGTCCGAACGGTAGAAGTAGCCTTTGTCTGGGAACTGATCGGGCTTCACGACCCGCCCCTGCTCGCTCAATAGCATCTCTACGATCTGATCTATGGATGACTTGCCGAGACCGATGTAGGTGACATCGTGCGTCTCGCCCCAAATGTTGCCACCATCATAATTTAGGTTTGCGGCAATTTTGCCCGGCGCAAAAGTCGGATTGGCCGCAAACCACTCAGATCCTATTAAGCCCTGCTCTTCTGCGCCGACCAAGGCGATAAGAATTGAACGACGCGGGGCGACAGGTAGTGACTTAAACGCTCTGGCCATTGCAATGACCTCGGCAACACCGGAGGCATTGTCCATCGCACCGTTGTAAATCGTATCACCCGCGTCATTTGCCGGACCGATACCGAGGTGATCGTGGTGAGCCGAATAGATGACAACCTCGTTTTTCAGGACGGGGTCGCTGCCTGGTATCAGTCCAAGCACATTGGCGGATTGAACCCTGGTGATTTCAACGTCCATCGCAATCGAAGTTGTAACGCCCAGCGGTACCGGCTCGAAATCCCGGTTGAATGCCGCTTCTCGTAATACGTCCAGATCCTGTCCCGCCAAAGCTACCAGTTTGCGTGCGGCATCTTCCGCCAACCAGGCGTTGAACTGATTGCGCGGCGCAGCGCCCGCCGGCAATTCAAACTGCGCACCGGTGCCCGAATTTTGCAGTACCTGGAACGGATAGCCGGCGCTTGGGGTCGTGTGAATGATGATGCAACCCACAGCACCCATTTCAGCCGCTTTTTGCTGCTTGTAGTCCCAGCGGCCGTACCAGAGGCGTGTGTCGCCAGCAAAGAGATCAGGATCCCAGTCCGGATCGTTATTCATGACAAGCACTACTTTCCCGGTAACATCCACACCCGCGTAGTCATCCCAGTCAAACTCCGGTGCCTGAATGCCATAGCCAACGAAAACGACTTCCGCATCCGATACCTCAGAACGATCATTCTGCACCCCGCTGCTGATTATGAAATCGTCCCATTGCCTGATCGTCAGCGAATCGCCCGCTACATCGAAATTCCATTCTGCAGGCTGCTGGCTGTTCACGCCGACCAGGTCGAATCGTTGTTCCCAGGTTCCGTCTGCCGCACCGGGCTGCAGACCCAATTCGGCCAACCTGCCGGCAAGGTACTGACGTGCTTTTACGTCACCTGCACTGCCCGGCCCACGACCCTCGTACGCATCACTGGAAATCTCGGCAATAATCTCGCGAATGAATTCGTCGGTAATCTGTTTGGAGGCATCTTCGCCCGCAATATTCGGTTCGCCCTCGGCTACCGGCCCTTCCTTCGTGCAGGCGGCAACCGCGACAACTACGGCCATGACGCCGAGGACAAGTAACTTTCTCAAAGTAGTGCTCCGGGGGTAATCAAAAAAATCTGGTATTGCTTTTCTAGTCGCGACGAATCACAAAGACTTCGTAACGACCGTCCGGGCCAATGTACCAGGACGCAATCGTGCTTGTGATGCTGACAATGATCGAGCCAAGAATGGCCGAGCCCAGGCCTGCGACGGAGAATTTGTCGAGCATCGCAGCGACGAGCCCGAACATTGCCGCATTGAGGACAAACAAGAACAAACCAAGCGTCACTATTGTAATCGGCAATGTCAGCAGAATTGCCACGGGCCTGACGAACGCATTGACAAGACCGAGCAAGACAGCAGCGATGATAAAAGTGCCAGTGCCGACGATCCGAACTCCCGGGATCAGCGTTGACGCCAGGTAGAGCCCCAGCATGATGATGAGAGTGCGCAGGATTATTCCGTTCATGCAGCAATTATGCGACGACGCCCAACACTTTGCTAGAATCGCCAGCGGAATGCGCCCGTAGCTCAGTCGGATAGAGCACCAGATTCCTAATCTGGGGGCCGCAGGTTCGAATCCTGCCGGGCGCGCCAAATTTCCAGATATCCGACAAATATCCCGCTTATTGCAGCTTTTGCCGCCTGGCCCTGCGCACGCGACGGCAACGCGCTCCAAAGGTACGGGCATCAGCTCGGATGATAGTCAGGAGTTGGGCTGGAAGCACATCTCTAACAAGGATGTTTATACCTATTTCCTTGCCCCAGACCCCCTGTTATAAACGCCCCACAAGCAAAAAGGTACAGTTTTTAGAATAAGGTGCGGCGAGCAAAGCAGCATGTCGAAGTTACAGGTCAAAGGTGAAACCAAATACTTGTTCAAGCGGGACAAGATGTGGTGGGTGAAGATCGCCGTGCCAAAACCGTTGCGTGGCGTTCTTGGCCACGATTTGCGGAAATCGCTGCATACACATGATCTGGAAGAAGCCAGGGAGGCGCGGTGGGAAGTCGCAGAAGAACTCCGCGCCATTATAGAGAACGCTCATAACGAGCAAGAAAGCAAATCAGCAGACCAGGATTCCGAAATGGCCGAAATTGAGGTTGCGCCCCCACTAGAAACGGCAGGCGCTCAGCAGGTTAATGAATACATCGTAGAGGTTGTGAGCGATTCCGGAGAGGGCGCACAAAAGTGCGGTCAGATCCTGGGGCTGGTGAGCGGCAAGATGGGTAACGGCGTCTGGACCGTGGAGATCATTCCCGCCGAAATCCAGCCACCCGCTCGCGAACGGCAGGGCGCCAGCGGCATCCGCGTCCGGATGGGCTCCAAAGTAGTGACCAACATGGGCAACGAGGCCGATATGGTCGTCGCATTTAACGAGCAGGTGCTCTATTCCCGCATCGGCAATGGCGCTTATAAGAAAGGCACCGTCGTGTTGCTGGAGAATATGTGGGCCGAAGATCCCGAAGAGAAAATCCGCGAGCAGTACAAGGATGCCCTCGCCGATTTCAGTGCGCAGGGGCTGATCGTGCATGAACTGCCGATCCAGAAAGAGTGCCTCAAGCTCGTACCTGACCCCCGCAAGGGCAAAAACATGTTCGTGCTCGGGATGCTCTGCCGAATTTTTGCTCGCGATACTGAAACGGCTAAGAATGAGATCGCGAAAATATTCAAGAAGAAAAGCGACAAGGTCATCAAGATCAACCATGATCTGTTTGATGCTGGCTACGCATTCGCGCAGGAGAACCTGGACTACGCATTCGCAATCTCGACCGCCGAGGAAGATCGCATGGAATCGCCGATCGTTATCAACGGCAACACAGCGGCAGGTCTCGGCGTTATGGCTGCCGGCATAGAGCTGGTCGCGATGTATCCGATCACTCCGGCGACATCCGCTTCTCATTATCTTGCCGAAGACTTTCATTTAACTGGCGGCTTCGTGCATCAGGCCGAGGATGAGATAGCAGCAATAGGTTTTGCCATTGGTGCTTCGTATGCCGGCAAGACTGCGTGCACGATTACCTCTGGGCCTGGAATGGCATTGAAAACCGAGATGATCGGTCTCGCCGTGATGGCCGAGATCCCATTGGTGATTATTGACGTGCAGCGCGGCGGCCCGTCTACGGGTCTCCCGACCAAGGTCGAACAGGGAGACCTGCTCGCGAGTCTCTACGGCGCTGCGGGCGACGCGCCCAAGATTGTCATTGCTGCAACCACGATCTCGGAGTGTTTCCACTTCGTGGTCATGGCACGCAAGCTGGCCGAGTCGTTTCGAACGCCGGTGATCATGCTGACGGACGCGAATCTCGCGACCGGTGTCCAGCCGATAGAACGGCCCGACGTAACAGATGAGTGGTTCGCCCCACCGCTGGATCAGTCAGCCTGGGACAAAGAGGTAGCGCCGTACAATTGGGACGAAACAAGCGGTCTGTCAGAAAGACCGATCCCGGGCATGCGCGGCGGCGAGTACATCCTCACCGGCCTTGCGCATAACCGTAATAGCAAAATCGCGTACGACTCTGCGTCTAACCAGGAAGGTATGAATATGCGCAGCCGCAAACTGGCGGCCCTCGGCGCGACTATGAAGCCTCCCGAGATACATGGCGATCCGACCGGAGACTTGCTGATAGTCGGCTGGGGTTCAACGCTGGGCGCGATTGAGGAAGCCGTAGACCTGGCAAGGGCTCAAGGTAAGAAGGTGTCTTCGGTCCATCTCAGGTTCCTGTCGCCGCTCGAGCCCGGTTTGAAAAAGATATTTTCGGGATTCAAGAAAGTGATGACGATCGAAATCAATTACAGCGACGATCTCAAGTCGCCTTTAATCACCGCAGAAAATCGTCGCTATTCACAGCTCGCGCTAGTACTTCGCGCACATACGTTAATGGATATCGATTGCTGGTCCATGGTTCCGGGTCACCCCCTGCAACCTGGCACCATCGGCAAGGTTATCGAAGCTAATCTCACGGAGACGGAAGGAGCAGCAGCATGTTCGGCTTAAAAGGTGACTGGTCCCTCGAGGTCAAAGATCGATATTTCACGTTGGAAGATTATAGCGGTGCGGAGCCACGTTGGTGCACTGGCTGCGGCGACCACGGAATTCTAGCCGCGGTACACAGGGTCTGCCGGGATTCGCAGATCAAGCCCGAGAAAACGGTGGCCGTATCTGGCATCGGTTGCTCCAGCCGCCTGCCTCACTATATGAATACTTACGGCTTCCACGGTCTGCATGGACGCGCGTTGCCGGTCGCCTGCGGTGTTAAATCGAGACGACCCGACCTGGATGTCTGGGTTGCGACAGGTGACGGTGACTGTTTTTCAATCGGTGCTGCCCATTGGCTGTACGCACTGCGTTACAACATGGATATCACGATGCTCGTATTCGATAACGGCATCTACGGACTAACCAAGAAACAAACCTCTCCGACAACGCCCATGGATGTACCGACCAACACGCATCCGTCGGGAGCATTGCTGCCACCGCTGAACCCGCTTACTGTCACACTCGGCGTGAATAATATTTCTTTCGTCGCCCAAATCGTCGACTGGAATGCCCCGCTCCGGCATGAAGTGATCAAGATGGCGCATGAGCACAAGGGAACCAGCTTCGTTCGTATTATCCAGCGCTGCCCGGTGTACGTGGAATCGATCGGCAAGCGGCTGCAGGATGAGCCCGCGAGGATGCAATTGCTAACACACGAGAACGGTGTGCAGGTCGACGATAACGTCAAGCGGCTGTTCCCGAACCACGCCGAACATGATCCGTCGGATCTCGCCGCGGCCCGCGCATTGGCTCAGGATGAGAGCGTTTTGCCGTTAGGAATTCTGTACCACAATCCGGATGCGCCGCGATACGACATCATGTCGTCGGTAGGCCTGGATATGAGCGTCGACGAGAAGCTCGCCGGCATGAACCAGGCGTTGGATAACTTCGCCATCTAGCCCGGAGCAATGATGAGTTCCGCAACGGAAAAAAAGTACGACGCAACTGACGTGGACGGGTCGGAGGGTGATGCTGACGCAAGCGTGATCGACCTGCTGCGCCGGTTCCACTATGGCGAACCGGCTGCAGCAGCGAACACCACTCTACCTGCGGGCGCTGTCTTACCGGCCCTGCTCAATGCGTATCGTGATGCGTCCGCCATTCGTTATCAGTATCCGCTCTATCTGATTCCGCCCAACGGTACAGCTACGTCTGCGCTCGCGAGACCCGCCGGCGAGTACCTGTCCGAATCGCTGCAGGAGCTTGCGCCTGATGCGGATGACGCCAGGATGCTGAAGGACAATCTGCCATGGATCGAACGCTATCTGCGGCAGGCACTCGACGGCTCTGATCCCGTTGACGCGCTCGAGCTGCTCTCCAAAGCGGCGACAGCCATGCAGAAGCAACTCGACCTGGATGCAGGCAACCGCGAAAAACTGGACGCAAATCTGGCAAGACTCAAAGACACGATGGCCGCAGGTGGGCAATTCCTGGGTTATGGACCACACGTCTCGCTGCATCTGATGTTGCACGCGATTCGGCACCGACATAATCGGAGCCGCGAACAACTTCGCCAGCAGATCGACAAACACATTCACGGATTGCAGTCGCTGCTTGACGTCGAAAAGGCTAAATCGGCGGACGCAAATGAGCCCGGGAGCGTACAAACCAGCGTCGGCTCCGGCTCACGCCACTTTGACGCCGGCGCGCTGTCCGGAATGCTCGAAAATCGCGCGCATGGCTCGGTAGAGATGCCCGCTGCGCGACGACTCAGAATCGAACGCGCGCTGAAGGAATTGCAGGCCTGGCAGGACTATCCCGTACTGGTCAGGTTTATCGGTCAACTTGATGCTCCCTGCTTTAGCAAGCTGCCCGAGCTGGCCTTGATTGACAGCGACGACCCATGCACAACAGCAGCCGAGGTCTTTGCACGCGACGCCGCTGATTTCGCGAGGCTGTTTGCTGCGCTCAGAATTGCTGCTTTGGATATCGAAGGTAATTACAATCCCGCTATACACGATTCCTGGTTCGCCAGTTTTGACTGGCAGGCGTTCTCGAGTGAAGAAATGCAACTCGTAACCAGGGTAGTGGCTTTGGTATCGGCTGATTATCTTGCCGGCGACGGCTTGCCCTCATTTTCGCACCTGCTGGGATCGCGCCTTCCGGTGCACGTACTGAGCTGGGTTCGTGCTTACGATAATCCCGCTGCGAAATCTGGCGAGGGCCCCTTCGATTCGTATCGGTTCGAGCTCGCCAACTTTGGCATCGGGCACCGCCAGGTAGTGGTCGCGCAGGCCTCCGCAGCACGCCATGAGGATCTGTTGTCCGGGTTCCTTGCCGCGCTCGACAGCGATCGCGCGAGTCTGCACCTGATCAATCGCGGCACGCAGACCAAGACGAAGAAACCACTACTGGATGCATGGTTTGTCGCGAGCGCCGCACTGGAAAGTCGCGCCCACCCGTTCATATTGGTCAATCCGGATCGCGGCGATCACGCCGCGCAGCGAATCAGCTTCGGTGGCAACCCGCAGGCCGATAGTGACTGGCCGGTAGAGAAGCTCGAGTACCGCAACGCCGCTGGCGAGGTTACCGAAATGAACCTCGCATTCACTTTCGCCGACTACGCCCTGCTGATGCCCGCGCTGCACGAGCATTTTCGCATGGTACCAACTGGCTTCGAGTCCTCCGACCTGGTCGCCGTGGATCAATACCTGAATCTCGATGACGAGGTGGTTGATCGCGCAGTGCCCTTCATTTGGGCAATCGACGATCAGGACGTCCTCGTGCGGCTCGTAGTGTCGCGCGCCCTGGTATTTGCGTGTCGCGACCGGCTGAACTACTGGCACTCGCTGCAGGAGCTGGCCGGGATACAGAACTTCTACGTCGAAGAGGCTATTGACCGAATTGTCGAAGAACAACGTGCCGCCCTCGAAGCTGAGCGTGAACAACTCGTGAAAGAGCACGAAGAGCAATTGGAAAACGTTCGCTCGGAAGCAGCAGGCGAAGCGATGGGGCAACTTGTCGATGTGTTGATGGGTGCCGATTTATCGGGCTTGACCGCTGGCGGCAGCCCGCTTGCAACGATGCCGGCCGCAGCGCCGGCGCAGACTGAAGCCCCACCCAGCGAAGCTGCGGCCGAAGCGGCGCCTGAGGTAGAGGAAGACGCTGAGGAAGAACTCAGTTTCGACGAACCCTGGCTCGATACGGCAATGTGTACGACCTGTGACGACTGCATGGGCGTCAATAAGATGATGTTTGCATACAACGACGACAAGCAGGCCATCATCAAGGACGCCAAAGCCGGCCCGTTTGCCGATCTCGTGGCGGCAGCGGAAATCTGTCCGGCCAAGTGTATCCACCCGGGCAAGCCTCTGGATCCGAATGAGCCGGGCCTCGACGAACTGATCGCCCGCGCCGCGCCGTTCAACTGATGAACAGCCTGCTCGTAGCGCCGGCCATCATGGTAGGAATCGGGCTGTTCTTCGGCACGATTCTCGCCGTCGCGCAACGCTTCCTGAAGGTTGACGAGGATCCACGTATTGAAGCCACCAACGAGTTGCTGCCGGGAACCAACTGTGGCGCATGCGGCCAGCCCGGCTGCCTGCCGTTTGCAGAGAAACTGGTAAAGGGCGAAGTCGACCCGGGCCAATGCACCGTCAGTACTGACGAAAACATTGAGCAGATCGCGGAGTATCTGGAAGTTGATGCGGGTCGTGCCGAGAAACTGGTCGCTCGCCTGCGCTGTAACGGCGGACACCTGCAGGCCAACCAGATAGCCGAATATCGTGGCTTCGAAGGTTGTCGCGGCGCGGCCGTAGTATCGGGTGGCGGCAAGGGATGCGCCTGGGGGTGCCTTGGGCTGGCGGACTGCGAGGCTGCCTGTACTTTCGATGCTATTCACATGAACGCCAATGGGCTTCCGCAAGTGGACACAGAAAAATGCCGCGCCTGTCCCGATTGTGTAGCCGCCTGTCCGCGCGACCTCTTCGAACTCGTACCGCTCAACCAAAACCTGTACGTGCAATGCAATATCCCGCTGGCTGGCGAGGCTGCGACACAACTCTGCGCGGTGGCCTGTGATGCCTGCGGAAAATGTGTTGCGGATGCAGCGCCCGGGCTGATCACCATGCAAAACAACCTCCCCGTCATCGATTACGCTGCTGGCGGTGAGCCCAGGCCTGATGCTGTTTTTCGCTGTGCTACTCGATCAATCGTCTGGCTTGAGCGCGAACAATTCCAGGATCAGGAATCCAGAAAGGCGGGGGTAGCCTGATGCCTGCACTGCGCAATATTGCTATTCGCTGGTACCGTGAAATGTTCGGCGCACCGGCAGGTTCTGACATCCGCGAGGAAGGGCTGGATTGCGTGCTCGACGGCAACAGCGCGGTCGCACTGTCGGAAGCCGGCATTGCGACCCACGCTGTACTGGGCGGGTCTTTGCCGTGCGCAGACGCCGATGCGGTCTGGCTGGGCGAACTCGAACAAGGCGTAACGAATCTCTTCGGTGAGACACTATCGGCACAAACAACTGAGGGGCCTCGGGGCATTATCGCTGCCGCCACCGGACTCGCATTGGCCGGCAGGCGAGCAACCGCATTTCTGTCCGGCACGGATATTGCCGCTGCGCAGGACCTCCTGATGTCGGCAGCCGGTAAACACGTCCCGCTCGTGCTGCACGTCGGCACACGTGCGGCCGTGGCGCACGGCGCGGCTCTCGGTAGCGGCCACGAGTCGGTACACCTTAGTGCGGATGCCGGATTCTTCATGTTATTTGCTAGCAATGTTCAAGAAGCCGTTGATTTTACTTATATTGCTAGGCGTACCGCTGAAGAGGCTCTCGTCCCGGGTATGGTCGTGATGGACGGCGAACAGACTGCGCTTGCGGTGCAAAACCTGCGACTACTGTCGCCCGCACAGGTTAACGATTTGATCGGCGCATCAGGCCAGAAAGTCGCAGCACCGACCGCGGCGCAAAAGCTCTTGTTCGGCGAGATGCGGCGCCGTGTCCCCGCCTGGCACGACCTCGACGAACCTGTATTGACCGGCGCACTGTTTGATAAAGAAAGTTTTGCACTCGGTGCGATGGCACGCGGGCCGTTCTTCGATTCGTTCGTTGACGAGTCCCTGAGCACATCATTCGAGAAGTTCGCGCGCAAGACAGGCAGACAGTACGAGTCTGTCTCTCGCTACAAGCTCGATGATGCCAAGACCGTGCTACTGGCACAGGGCGCCGCCGTCGAGACGGCGTGCGTTGCAGCAGATTACCTGCGCAAGCAACACAAGCTCAAAGTCGGAGTACTCGGCGTTCATGTGTTGCGTCCATTCCCGGCCGCTGCGATCGCCAGCGCCCTCGAGGGGCGGGACAAGGTATTCGTGCTCGAACGCGCCGCAGCTCCGGTATCAGGGGAACCGCCTCTGAGCCGCGAAATTCGCGCCAGCATGGATGGCGTGGAAGGCAAACGTCGCCCGCCCTGCACCCCGGTGATGTATGGCCTCGGTGGATTACCGTTGCGCGTTGCTGACCTCGTCGAACTCTGCAGGGAAAGTGACAGGGGCTCGACAAAACCGCTCTTTCTTGGGCTGGCAATGGACGACACTTCCGGTGAGCAGCCCAAACGTGAGGTTTTGCTCGATGCGTTGCGGCGTGCTTACCCGGATGCCGCCAAAACCGGAGTCCGGGCACCACACGGTAATTCGATAAAGAATCCGAAAGGTACGCTCACGATAGCCATACACCGCGGTAAACGGGGCCAGGAAATCATGGGAGCTGCAGGCGCCCTGCTACATGAGCTGGAAGGTGGTCGCATACGCACCCGACCCGCCGTTGCGTGGGAACGTTGGTCAGGGAGCGAAATCGACTGGCTTACACACGGCGATGACTCGCTGCACGACCTCGGCGACGATCTCGTTGCTGACGTCACGCTGGATGTGCCGCGCGCAGTTGTGACCATCGGTGCAACAGCCAGTTCCTTCCGCATTCCTCTGCCGGACGACAACACCGAGCCGCTGGAGACACTGCTCGGAGGACTGTTTGGCGTTCTCGTCAACGCCGGCATGCTCGATCACAAAACACGCCGCATCAGCGCCGCTCGCAAGGGCCTGCTCGACGGTATCGAAGCAGGCCAAAGAGAAAATATCCTAGCTGCGTTCCAGGCCGGCTTCGAACAGCTTGTCGAAATAGATTCCGACGTCGATGCCGACGTGCCCGCTCGCTGGGAAGGCGAAGCTCCGGCAGCGGTCCGTCATCTCGGCCGTAATGATGATAATTTCGCAAGCCTGCCGCGCTTCTGGGATCAGACAGGCGTTCTCTACCGTGATGGTCAGGCAGATCGCCTGACCGCGGACCCGTTTCTCGCCACCGGAACCATGCCGCCGCTGAGCTCGACCTTTAATGACACGAGCCTGACGCGTGGCGGGATGCCCGCTTTTGATCCGACGCTATGCACAGGCTGTGGCAAATGCTGGACGCATTGCCCGGACAGCGCGATCGGCGTTGTCGCAGCAACCCCGGCAGCACTCATCGACGCTGGCATTAGCCGCACTGGCGCAGATGCCGTGCGCCAGGTTGCCTCAAAACTCGCATCGCGCATCGTCTCGAGTAACAAAAAAGCCGATGAGGTCGCACCGACGTTTGGCCAGCTTCTCGACGACGCCTACGCCTGGCTCAACGACAAGATGCCGCTTCCGGAAGAGCGCAAGCAGGCAATCCAGGACGGTATCAACGCGATAGGCACCGCGCTGGGCGCGCTGCCGGTTGCCGTCACGAAACCCTTTTTCCTCGACGCCGAGGCACAGAAGAAAGACAGTGCCGAGCTGTTTTCACTCGTGATCAATCCCGAGGCCTGCAAGGCCTGCGGCATTTGTGTAACCAATTGCGAGCCCGAAGCACTGCGCGCTGCTGAGCAGGATGCAGCATCACTTGAGCAGGCGCGCGAGCTCTGGTCGGTATTTTCGGCCACGCCTGACACCTCGTCGGAGACGCTTGAACGCGTTGCAGAGAACTCCGATATCGGCACTATGGCCGCAATTCTGTTGTCACGCTATTGCCAATTTGCGCTGGCCGGGGGCGACCACGCAGAAGCTGGCTCCGGCGAAAAAATGGCAGTCAAACTGGCCCTCTCCGCGACCGAGTTTCATCAGCAGCCAATTGTGCAGCGCTTCGCCGAATCGCTCGCCGTGGCGGGCGAGTCCCTCGCTACTCTGATAAACGAGACGCTTTCGAGCACCTTCGCGGTAGAAGATCTCGATGCGGTCACCGAAAAGTTAAAAAGCACCACGAGCCCACGCGTCGATCTCAAGGACCTGGCAGAAGGCGTCGGGGACGCGTCCGGCGACCACTCCATCGACACGGAATATCTCCTGCGCCTGATCGATCTTTCGAACAAAATCACCGCAGCTCACAGCCGCCTGGTTGCAGGTAAACATGGCCTCGGCCGAGCGCGTTACGGTCTGGCCGTAGCCGGCGGCAGCGCCGCTACCTGGGCCGGCGCGTTTCCGCATAATCCGTTTCAGGCACCGACATTTGTTGACATGACTGGCGACGCCGCACAGGTGGCCGCGGGCTTGGTCGAGGGGCACCTGGACGAGACCACGGACCTCGTTCGTCTGTTACGTTTGGCGCACATCGAGATCGACCAACCGGACGGTGCCAACTGGAAGCGCGAGGCACTCGCAAGTTTGCACTGGCAGGATCTGGGAGACGAGGAACTGGCCGTCTGCCCGCCCCTCGTATTGATCGGCAGTGACGAGATGCTCGCTGGACAAGGGTTGAGCCAGTTGATCTGGTTGCTGAATTCCGGACTTCCGGTGAAGGTTCTGGTTCTCAGCGCACTCGACCTCGGTCGTCGCGGCGCAAGTAATAACAACCCGCGCGGCAATCTCGGCTTGCTTGCCCTGGCGCAACGTAACGCCTACGTCGCACAAACTTCGATCGCCAATCCCGTTCACCTCGGCACGAGCATGCTGCAGGCGCTCGACTACCAGGGTCCCGCCCTGCTCCAGGTGTATGCGCCGAGCCCGACGCGACATGGCTATATCAGCAAACAGACGCTTGCTCAGGCGCAACTCGCGGTTGCGAGCCGCACGCTGCCGCTGTTCCGCTACGACCCCCGCATAGAGGGCGTGTTCGGGTCGCGCATAAGCCTTGACGGCAACCCTGCAGCTAACCAGAGACTGGCGCAGGGCGAGGACGGCGATCATCCCCTGACGCTGGCGGACTGGGCGCTCGGACAAGAACGATTTGCCTCGCAGTTCGCGCCGCTGGCCGCCGACGCGGCCTCACCGTCCCCGTTCCACGAGTGGCTGCAACTGGATGCCAAAGGCCGCAAAGGCAAGACGCCGTATATCGCCAGCGGTGATGGCGAAGAAAAACAACGATTCGCGGTTCCGCAGGCTCTTGCTGACACTGCCGAGCAGTGCCTGGCGAACTGGCAGACCTTGCAGGAACTCGCGGGCATCATCACACCGTTTACTACCCGACTGGAGCAGGAAATCCGCGCACAGTTGGCAGACGAGCACCAGGCTGCACTCGATGCTCAGAAACAGGCCGCGGCAGCAGAGATCCGGGAAATCCAGGAGAAAACACAGGCTGAGATTGCCAGCAACATCCGTAGCCGCCTGCTGCAACTGGCATCGCGGAAGCGGGACTGACAACGATGAAAGCTCTCGGCTTTTTACGGCGTAGCTTCGAGCACGGAGTCCATCCGGCTCATCATAAACAGCAAACCGCAGACCTGCCGATTCAACGCGTGCCATTCGGCAAAAACTACATCATGCCGCTGGGGCAGCATATCGGTGTGCCGGCCAAAGCCATAGTCGCCGCCGGGGAGCGCGTCAAGCGCGGTCAACTGATTGCCGAACCGGGCGGCTTTGTCTCGACAGGCCTGCACAGCCCGGTATCGGGCACGGTTACAGAGATTGGTGATTTTCGTGGTGTTGATGGGCGTTTTGCACCCGCAATCGCGATCGAAGCAGACCCATTCGCAACGCAGCAGGTCGACGCCGGCGCCGCGCTCGACTGGCAGTCACTGTCGCTCGAGGATTTCATTGCAGCCGTGCAGATGGCGGGTATCGTCGGCATGGGTGGCGCCGCCTTTCCCGCGCACGTAAAGCTGTCAGTGCCCGATGGCGTAAAGATCCGGCACCTGCTGATCAACGGCGCCGAATGCGAACCCTACCTGACGACCGATCACCGGCTCATGCTGGAGCGGCCGGAAGCGCTGCTCGAAGGCGCGGAGATCATGCGCCAGAAACTCGGTGCCGAAGAGACCGTCATTGGCGTGGAGATGAACAAACCCGATGCCATAGAGACGCTTCGAAAACACATCCAGCCCGGCCAGCCTGTGCGAGTCGTACCTCTGAAGGTCAAGTACCCGCAGGGCGCCGAGAAGATGATGATCAAGAGTGTTTTCGACAAAGAAGTGCCGGCCGGACAATTGCCGCGCGATGTCGGGGTCAACGTCAACAACGTCGGCACCATCGTCGCGATCGCGGATTACTTCCTGCGCGGCATGCCATTGATCGAACGGGTCGTGACCGTAGCGGGTCCGGGCGTAACCTACCCGGCCAACCTGATCGTGCCACTCGGCACGCCTGTGCGCGATGTGGTGAAATTCTGCGGTGGTCTCAAGCCCGGGACGCGCGAGATCATCATGGGTGGACCGATGATGGGACGCCCTATTGCGAGCCTCGATGTGCCGATCCTCAAGGGTTGCTCCGGTGTCCTGGTGTTTACCGAAGAGGAAACGGCTCGACGCAAGGAATATCCCTGCATCTCCTGCGGCCGTTGCCTCGAAGCCTGCCCGTATTTTCTGAATCCGTCCCGACTTGCCCGCCTGTCCAAAGCCCGCATGTTCGACGAGATGAAGGCTCTCAACGTGTTTGACTGCGTCGAATGTGGTTGTTGCACATTCGCCTGCCCGTCGAGCATCCCGATCGTGCAGCTCATTCGTACGGCGAAAGATGACCTGACTCACCGCAAGGAACCCGACGCGTGAAGAAACGTGACCCGGATCTCCTGCTGCTCCATGCGCCGTTATTGCGCCAGGGAATGACGACGCCGAATGCAATGCGTGACGTCTTGTATGCGCTGGCACCGGCGACGGTCGCGTCGCTGTGGTTTTTCGGTCTTAGCGCCATCCTTGTGCTCGGTACGTGTATCGCCGGCGCGGTTCTGGCCGAGTGGCTGTTTGCCGACAGGGAAACTCGCGGCGTATCCCTGCTTGACGCCAGCGGTATCCTGACGGGATTGCTGCTTGGCCTCACGCTGCCGCCCGGGCTACCGTTGTGGATGGCCTTCCTCGGTGGATTCGTCGGCATCGCCCTGGGCAAGGTCATCTGGGGTGGCCTCGGTCACAACCTGTTCAATCCCGCCTTGCTCGGCCGGGCATTCCTGCTCGCGACATTTCCGATTGCCATGACGACCTGGGTGCCGGCAACAGGCGACGGCGGATTCTTCAGCATCTACTCGGGCAACCTCGCGCTGCCGTTCATGCAGGTGCAGATTGACGGCATGACAGCCGCAACACCGCTCGGCATGCTGAAGTTCGAACAGGAAGTGACGCCGCTCGCAAACCTGATGTTCGGCAAGACCAGCGGTTCACTCGGAGAAACCAGCGGTCTCCTGCTCCTGCTTGGCGGGGTCTACTTGTGGCTGCGGCGCGACCTGGACTGGCGCATCCCCGTGAGCATCCTGCTGACGGTTGTGGTCTTCTCGGCCTGCCTGGGTCTGTTTGATGCAGCGCGTTTCCCGACACCCCTGTTCTCGGTATTTTCGGGCGGACTGTTACTCGGGGCAATCTACATGGCGACCGACCCGGTGACATCGCCGGTCACGCCGCGCGGTGCCTGGATCTTTGGCATCGGTGTCGGTGTCCTCGTGATGCTGATACGCGTCTTCGGCGGCCTGCCTGAGGGCGTGATGTACGCGATACTGCTCATGAACGCGGCAACACCGTTGATAAACCGTTACACGCAACCAACGGTGTTCGGTCGCGGGGCAGAGTCAAAATGAACACGCCCAAAGATACAGGCGGTCCCAGCTCACTGCGGCTCGTACTAACGCTCGCAGTCGCGGGGCTGGTATCCGGTATGGCGATTATCGGCATCTACGAATCAACGTTGCCAACGATTACCGCCAACAAAGCCCGTGAATTGCGCGAGGCCGTGTTCAAGGTGCTTCCCGGGGTCAGCCAGATGCAGGCACTTGTCTACAGGGATGGCGAACTTGTCGTCGTGGAAAAACCAGACAAGGATGAGCCTGTCATTTACGGCGGCTACGACGAACCGGGTAATTTTGTGGGCTACGCAATGCCGGCGGCAGGCCCCGGCTTCCAGGACACGATTGCCCTGCTCTACGGCTACAAACCCGGTGAGAAATTCGTCGTCGGCATGGAAATCCTGGAAAGCCGCGAGACGCCCGGACTTGGCGACAAGATCTACAAGGATGCCAGCTTCGTTGGCGGATTCAGCGCGTTGTCCGTCGAGCCGGAAATAGTGGCGGTCAAGAAAGGCACGAAAAGTCAGCCAAATGAGATTGACGCAATAACGGGCGCGACAATCTCGTCCAAGGCAGTCGTCAGGATCATCAACGAAGCCCACGCTGCATGGTCCGCACAGTTGCCGGCACCAGGCACAGAACCGCAACTCAGAGCAACAGAGTCAACGGGCACCGAGGCAACGCAATGAAGAAGAACCAGTCCCAGGAAGAATTCATCAAGGGAATCTGGCGCGACAACCCAGTGTTCGTGCAGGTACTCGGCATGTGTCCCATGCTCGCAGTCACTAACTCTGCAATCAACGCAGTGGCAATGGGGATGGCGACGTTCTTCGTGCTGGTCGGTTCGAGCTTCCTGGTGTCAACATTTCGCAACGTGATTCCGAAACAAGTACGTATCTCCTGCTTCATTATCATCATCGCGACCTTCGTGACCATCGCCGATTACACGCTGCTTGCGCTAGTGCCAGGGGTGCACAAGGAACTGGGTGCGTTCATTCCACTGATTGTGGCGAACTGCCTGATCCTCGGTCGGCAGGAAGCATTCGCATCACGCTACCCGACCAAACTTGCGGTGATGGATGCGATGGGCATGGCCAGCGGCTTCCTGCTGGCACTGCTTTCACTCGGTGCTGTCAGGGAGATACTCGGTGACGGCGCGTTGTTCGGCGTCAACCTGTTCGGTGAAAACTTCGAGCCTTGGGTCATCATGATCCTGCCGCCGGGCGGCTTCCTTACGCTGGGCGTGATCCTGCTGTTCTTCAACTGGTTCAAGTACAAAAAGGACGAGTTCCTCGAAGATGTCGCTGCGGCAGAGAGGAGTGAAAGCTGATGGACAACCTTCTCTGGATTTTTATCAGTGCATTGCTCGTCAATAATTTCGTACTGACTTATTTTCTCGGGCTCTGTCCGTTCCTCGGCGTGTCCAACTCGCTCGAGACTTCGGCACGGCTAGGGCTCGCGACAACCTTCGTGATGCTCGTTACCGCGATTTGCGCCTGGATACTGAATACTTATGTACTGGTTTACGCACCGTACCTGAGGCTGATCTGTTTCATCGTCGTGATCGCAAGCACCGTGCAATTCATCGAGATGCTGATCAAGAAACTGAGCCCGGCTTTGTTCCGCGCGATGGGAATCTTCCTGCCACTGATCACAACGAACTGCGCAATTCTCGGGCTCGCGATTTTCGCGACCAACCGCGGCTACGGGTTTTGGGAAGGTATCGTTTACGCACTCGGTGCCGGAATCGGCTTCACGCTGGCGCTGGTGCTGCTTGCCGGCTTGCGAGAAGAGTCGGAGCTGTCCAATATCCCGCAACTGATCAAGGGCACAGCGATGAACCTGATTATTGCGGGTATATTATCGATGGCGTTTATGGGTTTTGCCGGCCTGTTCAGTTCGGCCTGAGGGGTGCATGACGGGATGATGACGACCTATATTGTTCCACTGCTCACCGTAGTTGCGCTGTGTGCGTTCTGGGCAATCTTCCAGTTGTGGCTGGAAAAGCACGACCCGGACGCGCAGCAGAAGTCACAAAAATGCGGTGGCTGCGGTCGCAGGGACGAATGCGACAGCGCCAGCTGACTAAGGTGCAGCAGTGGCGCTAAGCAATACTGCAATATCTTAGGGATCGCCTCCAGACCGTAGAAACCGGACCGTGCATCGAAGTCCAGCCGGCAGCTCATAGTCGGTGTTTGCTAACACAAGGCGCACGCGGAAGGTGCGGCTTGCGGCGTCAAAAACGTTATCGACCACGGCAACCTCCGCATCGAAATTGCCGCCGATCGGCAATTCCGGCGAAACTTTGGCGGGCATGCCTGGCTGCACGGCCTTATACTCCGAAACCGGTATGAACACTTCTACGTGAAGTGGATCAATCTCAGCGATGGTCAACACGGTCGCCTGCTCGTGCACGTACTCACCGGGAAACATCGTGACATCCACGACGACGCCATCGACCGGACTGCGTATAGAGCGTCGCTCAAGACGGCTTCTGGCTTGCTCGTACTCCAATTTGGCAATGTCATGCTCCATCACAGCGGTTTCCACAGCGATCTCCGCCAGGCGACTCTCCACCACAGCAGTCGTGTAGTCGCGCTCCGGAATTGCATTTGTACTGCGCAGATCTTCCAGCCGCTCTGCCTCCTTGCGCCGAAACTCACTCTGAGCTTTGGCACCATCGACACCGGTTTTCGCTTCAGCACGCAGCCTTGCGCGTTCTGCCGTCAATGCCTCCTGCCTGGATTCCAGACGGGCGACGATCTCGCCTGCCTTCACGCGTTGTCCGCGCCCTACTAACACTCGATCGAGGATTCCCTCCTCTGCGCTCTGCAGCTCGATTGTTGACTTTGCCTCCATGACACAGTTGTAACTGTCCTGCTGCGCATAAAGCTGCGTCTCTGACAACAGCAGCAGGATAGCGGCTAGTGCAATTACCACACGTCTATTGAGAACTGGGCCAATCATTCCAGGCCTCCCGAGAAAGCCAGCAGGTCACCGAGTTTCTGGTCCTGCTTCAATAGTGCACGCCTCGCTGACGAGTGTGCGCGTTCCGCCCGCCGCTGCGCCCTCCAGAACACGAACAGAGCCACTGGGTTTCTGCAGTAACGGGGCAATGCACTTGTCCAACGAATGATGAATGGATATATGAGTTCGAGCAAAGGATCCTCCAGGGAGAGCATGGCCTGGACCGCTCCAGGCTCACCGTGCCGGCCACAGCGCCCGGCCAACTGCCGATCGATGCGGCTCGCGTCATGGCGTTCGCTAAGGATGACATGCAAACCATCTTTCTCAAGCACTCTTTCGTCGACTGGTATATCGACGCCCCGTCCCGCCATGTTGGTCGCTACGGTGATTCGGCCCAACTCTCCGGCCTTGGCGATAATCTCCGCTTCATGCTTGTCCTGAGCCGCGTTGAGCACCTCGTGTTCCAGCCCGGCATCTGTGAGAAGCTCGCTGAGAGTCTCCGAGGCAACAACGGACCGGGTACCAATCAATACCGCATGTCCTCCAGCACTCAGCTCTGCGGCACGCTCCGCGATCGCCTGCCACTTTAGCTCGGCCGACTTGAGAATGCGCGTGCGCATGTGGCGCCTTTGCGTCGGACGGTTGGTTGCGATCCTGGTGGCAGGCAAGCGGTAAACGGCCCAGAGTTCCCTACTCACTTCCCGCGCAGTCCCGGTCATACCGGCCAGGCGCTGATAGCGGCGGAAGAAGCGTTGATAGGTGATTCGTGCCATCGGTACTTTTTGCCCAGTCACGGTGCAGCCCTCTTTCGCCTCGACGAGTTGGTGCAGACCTTCACTCCAGGAGCGATCAGCCATGATGCGACCAGAGTACTCATCCACTATTTGCACCTTGTCGTCCTGAACCAGGTAATGATCTCCCTTTTGAAACAGGTGTAGCGCCGTCAACGCTTGCCGCGCGGACTCCTCACGCCTCACGGAGCTTCGCCAGATGCCTCCCAATTCGTCGCCCAACCCGGCCAGTCGATCCCGGCCCGCACGTGTTAGCTCGACCCGCCGTTCAGTGCGAAGGATCTTGTAGTCCCGATCGATTTCAAGCTGCTTCACCAGATCCAGCGACGTCTCAGCCCATTGCTGCTCGCGATCCGGAGGTGTTTCTCGGGAGATAATTAGCGGCGTGCGGGCTTCATCCACCAGTACGCTATCCGCCTCATCGACAATGGCGAATTTCAGGCCACGCATTACAGTGCCTTCGCCCTGTCGACTCCCTTGCACTCGCTTCAACTTTCTAGCGAGACTGCTTGGCTGATTGCCCAGGGCAATACGGTCCCGGAGATAATCAAATGCAATTTCCTTATTGCTTGTATACGTGATATCGCAGCCATAAGCAGCTTGCCGTTGCGGTGGCTGCAGCCCGTGCACGATTGTGCCCACGGTCAAACCCAAAGCCTTGTACAGTGGGCCCATGTTCTCCGCGTCGCGCTTGGCCAGGTAATCGTTCACAGTAACGACGTGCACCGGGGTACCCGCAAGGGCCGCTGTGGCGGCCGTCAAGGTTGCCGTCAGGGTCTTGCCTTCCCCTGTGTCCATCTCCGCCACCATGCCGTTCAGCATCGCGTAGCCGCCCGCCAGTTGAACATCGTAATGGCGCAGTCCCAAAGTGCGACGGCTGACTTCGCGAACGAGCGCAAAGGCCTCTGCCACCGCGTCCAGACTAAACCCGTCCCGGCGTAGCCGAACCCGCAGCGCCTCGGTACTCGTCTGCAACGCGTGCTCGTCCATGTTGAGATGCTGGTCTTCCAGCGCGTTGACACTGGCCACCAGGCGGGCAACTCTGGGGTCGCCCAAACGGGCACGCACAACCACAGGCCACGCTGTTACGGTCGCCTCCAGGCGATCGACCCAACCCTCGCGACGCTCCGGACGTTCCGGGTGGTATACCAGCGGTGGCAGAGTCCAGCTTCCGCTTACGTCAGACATTGAAGCGCCTGAGGAACACTTGCCGAATGCCCCGATATAGTCGCAAGGCCAGGGGTTCAGCGCCGTGCGTAAAGCGGACATAAACTCGACTGCCCATGGCGGGCAGATGCTCGGTGGACGCGGGCTTGAGTTCCAGATGCAATAGTCTCGAGATTGTCCTGACCTGGTTCGTATCGGTGGGGTCAAGCACGATTTCCCCGCCGCCCAAGGTGCTAAGTGCCAGGCTCGGCAGCGTATTGCTAAGTGCGGGAATCTCTCTATTGATTTCCGCAGACACTGTCATCGTAACGCGATTTTGGAACTTGAGCTCCACCGATCTCACTCGATTGCGAACCACATCTGCCTGATCCTCGGGCACAACAACGCGCACAACCGAGTCCTCCTGCTTGCTCACGAAGCTCAACACCTCCCCCTGGCGAACGAATCGACCGGGAAGATCGGCGGCACGTGGCACCACAAATCTCCCGTCGGTTTCACTGTGCACCAGCAGATCGCGCTGGCGCTCAAGCGTCAGGTCGAGGTCGGCCTCGGCGAGCTGGAGACGTTCCTGCACCATTTTTGCCTCGGCCGGATCGAAAGTGTCCCGCGCTGCATATCTCAAACGCAATTCGGCAGCCTGAGCCTCGAGCACTTTGACCCTCGCGTCCAGGAAGTCGTCTTGTAGCCTGATCAGTGGTTCCCCGGCGGCCACATAGGCATTCGGTTGCGCAATGAGCTCGTTTACTACGCCGGCGGCTCCGGCGAACACGGTCGACTCATCCGGCGTCCAAACAACGCCCTCGGTTACCGTCGAATAGGGCAACGGCACCAGCATCACCAACATTACGACACTGGCGATGATGCCCGAGGTCACGCCCAGAGCGCGACGTCGGTTGCGGCGTAGCACAGGGCTCGTAAACAGAAAACGAAGCTGCTTGCCCAGTGGAACCCCCAACATGAGTACGATTGCCCACAGCGCCAGCACCACACCAATTACAAAGAACTTGGTGGCGACGACGGAGATGATTACCGTCATGATGAAGATGCGGTAGCAAAAGGACGCGATGGAATAAAAGATCAGCCACCGGGCCTCTCCCGGAGCGGTTGCCGGAGGCTCGGGGTGCTCGACCCCAAACAGATGCCGTTGAATCAGGTAGCCCAGATAGCGGTTCGAGCGACTGCCGAGGTTGGGCGCTTCGATAAGATCGGAAAACACGTAGTAGCCATCGAACCTGAGTAACGGGTTGCCGTTGAATAGCAGGGTCGAAACACCGCCGATTAACATCACGTTGAAGGCAATGGCTCGAACCATGCCTTCCTCGGCGTTCAGCCAGACGAACAGCGCGAGGGAGGCAAGAAACGCCTCGACCAGAATGCCAGCCGCCCCGACGAGAGCGCGCTGCCACTTGTGTCTTAATGCCGCAGTATCGGATGCATCCACGTAGGGTACCGGCAGGAAGACCAGGAACATCAGACCCATCTCGTGCACCTCGCCACCCAGTCGTTTGAGCACATAGCCGTGGCCGAGCTCGTGTATGGCTTTGACGAATGGGTAAGTGAGCAGCAGCAACAAGATACTCTCCGCCGCCAGCACGCGGTCGGCGATGTTGTTCGTCAGCCGCGGCCAGTTCAGGCCTGCGAGCACAGCTGCGCTCGCAACGACCGCGACAAATATCAAGGCACCGACCCAGGACATGAGTGGCCGTATGGCCGGCATCGTGGCGGCGAGGAATCTGTCCGGATCCAACAGGGGTATTCTGACCGCCAATGGGTTGATCAGGCCCATGATTTTCTTGCGGCGCCCCTCCCGGCGGGCTCGTTCGGAGCTCTCCGCCAAATCGGGAATTCCATCACCTCGCAGAACGTCACTCTGGTGCAGTTGCGCGAGAAGCGAGATCATCTCGTCCTGGGTCAGGACATCATCGCCTAGCCGCTCACATGAAAGGTCCCAGATTTCCTGCACCGTGCGCTGACCGTTCATCAGGCTGATGACAAGATAGGCTGCGGGTGTGAAACGCAGGAAACGTCCGGACGTGCGATCCTGAAGCACATACCACAGTTGACCGCGATAATGATGGCGATGGATCCTGGCGTGGCTGCGAAGGCATGGCCTGGCGTCTTGCGCGCGGTACCAGTTCGGGCTGAAAAGTGATTTTTCCATGAAAGCGCAGGGCTAGGGCAGCCACTTCCATAGCATGAGCCGGATCCAGTCCACGAGCCCCTCAGTCCAGATCCGGATGAGAAGACGCTCTTCGATATTTGTTTTTGCGACACCCTTCATGCCCGGGCGGATGCGCTCGGTGATGCGGTGCAATTGCGCTTCCACGCGAAAGAAATTCCGTCCATCACTCTGCTCGGAAACAGGCGTGATGCGCTCCACGGTAAAATCCAGGGGATCCTCAGGAATCGACGCGATCCGCAGCGTGCCTGTTTGTCCGATCTGGATGTGCTCGATTTCCCCGTCATCCACTTCGAGAATCACGCGGTAAGCATCAAGCGGCGTGATTTTAAAGAACTCCTGACCACGTTCCACAGTTGCGCCGACAGACTGACTCAGGTCGCCGGAGATGATTATGCCGTCGAAAGGCGCAACGACGCGTGTGCGCATCAACTGCTCATCCAGCAACTCGATCTGTGCGGCCGCCTGATCAATCTGCGTCCGGATGATATTGGCCTCGGCTCGCTCGCGCTCGGCAAGCGCACGATCATATTCAGCAAGATGCTGCCGATAGGTTGTGCTCCACCTGAGTCGTTCCAGAGAAAGATCGCGGTCATCCAGCGTTGCGAGCAACTGGCCTTCTGTCACAGTTTCCCCCGCCCGCACGTTCTGGGTAGCCAGATAGCCCTCGAAGGGTGCCACAACAGATCGCTGTACCAGGCCTTCCAGCACGGCGTCTGACGTCACCCGAAAATCGCCCGTGGCGAAAGAGAAAAAGACAATGAGCAGAACGCCAATCGCGGTCGCGAGCTTACGCCCAAAGTAATGCGGCCCGACGAGGCGCCTGAGCTGCGTCGACAGCGACTCCCCGACCTTAACCAGAATATTGCGATCATTCAGGCGTTTCTCTTCGAGCATCGGGCCAACGACGCTGGCTACAGCGTCAGCCATCTCCACCGTTGCCTCATCGAACTCTTCGCCAAGCCCGCGTTCGAAAGTGAGCGCACCGACCAGGCGCTCCTGGACATGCAGCGGTACCGTGAGTACGGCACCGAGATGATATGTGGCGGCCAGCGCCGCATGCTCGCGCGTCACACGATACTCCCAGTCTTCGATCACCGGGTAACTGACGACCGCATGCTGGTCGATAGCCTCGTCCATCGCGGCGCCAATATCCCGGATGAGGTTCATTCGCGCACCGAATCGCGCGGTGTGGGAAACCGCGACGACTTCAGCCTGGTCACGGCGCACAAACCCGATACTCACCTGATCACAATTCAGTCGTACCGCCATCTCGGTGACGAGGCCGTTGCAGGCATCTCGAAAGCGGGCTTGTTCGAGAACGGTGGCCACCATATCGAATGTGGTCGCAGTTTGTTCACGGAACTCTTCATCGTTGCGGCTTTGCTTGCGGCGCCATAGCGCTTCAATCCAGCCAGTGCCCCACTGGAGCTGACGCATCACATTGCGCATCTGCGCCGATGGGCCTGCTACAGAAATGGCAACCACACCGCAAATGCGATCGTCTATTAGCAACGGGTGCGCTACACAGGTGGTCTCTGCCTCGCCAGAACCCTCCGATGCGCCAAGCACCACTCCTTCGCGTCCCAACATCGCGTGTTCGGCCGCAGCCGCTAACTCCGGATCGTGAGCCTCCTGGTCAGGCCAGTAAGCGACCGGCGCATAGGGGCCCACGTCCGGCTCGCCAAGCACCACGACGCCACTGTTTGCGCCGTCGATAAAACGGCACTGCAGGGCCAGCCACGCATTAGCCACATCTGCCGTACTACGCGCACTGCGGAATCGTTTCCACAGAGCTGCATCAAGGAAGGCAAAGTTACTTGCGGCGTGAGCCGTACCGGTAGCGTCTGCAGACGTCTGAGTAACCACAATAAATCACGATCCCACACGGCAGGTAATGCCGCGTGGAAAGCAGCGATAACAGAGGTACGACCGGCTAATTGGCTTTGGCGGGCGGCTGAGCTTTGCTCTTGCCGCCGTCACCCTTCGCGGCCGCCGTAGCCTTGGGAGTGGCGGCCTTAACGCCCTCCATCGGCAGCGCTCCGAAGCGCGATTCATACTCGCCGAGGATAGCGCCAAGAAGCACCCACAGCCGCTTGGCTGCATACGGGTTCAACACGATCCGATCGGTCAGGCTGACATGGAACTTCCGCTCTGCCGTCGGTTTCCAGGTATCATTTGTGCCGAAGAAAATCGTAACTTCTTCTCGCGTGCTTGAGGCATTAACGACGTTTGCGTAGGTGCTACGCATTTCGGAGTCATCCCAATCCACCGTGGGCGCCGCTGGCTGCCCTACATCGATGCCCGCGGCATCCATATCGCTTTTCTTATTTGCCATGATTCTCTGAGTCCTCTCTTGTTTGAATGACAGCTGTCAATAGCTCGTCAAAGTACGGATTATTTCCGTTTTTTTTTACGGACGGCAACAAGTTTAACACAAACCCAGCTTGGCATTGGGTGATTATTTCATTATTTATCAGATAGCTACGATTACTCCTTCAATTAAGTATCGAGGAAGTTGAAGGTCTTATCCGAGAGTCTGGACTCGCTCGTCCAGGCGATCAACCCGGTGCTCGGTGCGGGCAATTTCCTCTGCAAGTTCGTGCCCGGAAGATTGATATCTGCTTCATCAAACCTGTTTGTCGTCAACCCGGTTTCGGCGTCCGGCTCGATTTCATCGGCCATGACCTTGCGGTCGACTCGCGTGTCTTCTGTGCGCGCGTCGCTCCGACTCGAATCGTGGATTGCACGGCCGATATCACTGTGACCGTCCAGATCCCAATCGTCTACAACACCATCGAAATCCGTATCGCCAAACAACGCCGCGTAAGCAGCATCTTTGACGCTCAACAAGCGGCCCAGAGTCTCATTGAAGACCAGAGTCCTGGACTCCTCGCTAACCGTTGCGCTGGCCATCGCTTCTTCGCCGGGCTGCAGCCGCACACCAGCCGTCAGCGAGTCGGCCATAATGGGACCACCGGTGTCGTGATCGAAGCCCAGTACGTGGCCAAACTCGTGAGTGATTGCCGTGAGGAGATCGATATCACCTTCAGCACCGGCTCCGGCAAGCGCCTTGCCGTCTGCGTCGAACTCGTTATCCGCATCCGGGGTCGGATCGACGAACCAGCCGTGGCCTGCCGCATCGCGATCCAGTTCGATCACGTTGCCATTATGACGAGCCAGCACCAGTCCGGGCAGGTCCGCGATAGTAACGTCCATGTCGGCAAGTGCTGCCTGCTGTTCGCTGTCGAGCGCAAAGGCCTTGCTGAGTCTGCTTATCGCTTCATCCAGTATCGGCTGCACCGCATTGGACTCGAGTAGCGGAACGTCCGTTTCCAATGACAGAGACGGCGCAAGGAGTTCTTCTCCGGCGGAGATGAACGCCGGGTCATCAGTCCTGATGGCGAAACTATTGATCGTGCTCTGGCCACTGACCGAGAGGACGCCGGCCTGGCCGTCCACGGTCACGGCATTGAAGACATGCCCGAGCACCTCGTACCAGGTCTGGTTCGCCCCGTTACCGCCGAGGACGGCCACCGATGTCGTCGCACCCTGCAGCGACACGCGAAGCTCATACTCGTCGTTGCTCGGCAGTTTGAACGTGATATCAGCCACGGCATCGTAAGTGATGTTTCCAGACTTGCCGACATGGCCGATGACGACCTGATTCGT
>JAHEFG010000020.1:3205-20084 GCA_024640305.1 Gammaproteobacteria bacterium | reverse complement strand
CTCAGGCACGCATTTCCCGAGTGCCGCTATCGTCCGCGACCAGAAGGATGTCAGCGGGGCGGTGCGCGAACAGACCAACGGTGATGATGCCGGGAATCTGATTTAAGCGGGTTTCCATCTCTAGCGGGTTGTTGATGTGCATGTCGTGCACATCGAGGATGTGATTACCATTGTCAGTAACGAATCCCTCACGCCAAATTGGCTGCGTTCGCAGCTTGACAAGTTTACGCGCCACGAACGCCTGGGCCATGGGCAATACCTCGATAGGCAAGGGGAATTTCCCGAGCATGCCAACCAGCTTTGTCTCGTCCACAATACATACAAAACGCCTTGCCGCGTTTGCGATTACCTTCTCGCGAGTCAGGGCGCCGCCTCCGCCCTTGATCAGGTGCAGGCGTTTTGTGGCTTCATCAGCGCCGTCAATGTAAATATCAACGTCACCGACTTCGTTCAACGTGGAAATTTCAAAGCCCTTTTGCTCCAGTAGCGCCGTTGACTCTCTTGAGCTTGAGACTAGCTTGTCGATGCGGTCAGCTACGGTCGGGAGTAGGTCTATTAGCTCGTTGACAGTTGAGCCGGTGCCGACACCCAGAACCACTCCCGGTTCAATAAACTCGAGTGATGCTTTGGCAGCGTTGCGTTTTTTCTCTTTGGCGTCCATATAATCTGCTTAGTGTATACCGAAATGGGTCAATAAATTTAGATATAGCGCACACAAAAGTGCCCGCAGAAGCGGGCACTTTGTGTTTGCCTGGAAGAAAACTGACCTTCCCAGCAGCTATAGGCTAACGTTTCTTTTTGCGGGAAGCCTTCTTTTTCGTTGCTTTCCGCCGCGTAGCCTTTTTCTTCGTCTTACGTTTGGCGACTTTCTTCTTCGCCTTACGCTTGGCTACTTTTTTCTTAGCCTTTTTCTTGGTCTTACGCTTGGCTACTTTTTTCTTAGCCTTGCGCTTAGCTACCTTCTTTTTAGCCTTTTTCTTGGTCTTACGCTTGGCGACTTTCTTTTTCGCCTTACGCTTGGCTACCTTCTTTTTAGCCTTTTTCTTGGCTACTTTTTTCTTAGCCTTTTTCTTGGTCTTACGCTTGGCTACTTTTTTCTTAGCCTTACGTTTGGCGACCTTTTTCTTTGTCTTACGTTTAGCGACTTTCTTTTTCGCCTTTTTCTTGGCTACTTTTTTCTTAGCCTTGCGTTTGGCGACCTTCTTTTTCGCTGCGCGTTTCTTAGGTGCAGCTTTTTTCTTTGCTGTTACTTTCCGCTTCTTCGCGACTTTTCGCTTAGAAGCTTTTTTCCGTGACTTCTTCTTCGTAGCCATTGTGTTTCTCCGTGTCGGGTACCCGGCGTTGAGTATATACAACAAAACCTAAAAATCCAGCCACTTAGGTGACGCTGTTAACGGTTTTGCAAATTCGAAAAAACACTTCACGCGGCTGGGAAAAGTGAGATTCGCAACTTCACTAAAAAAATGACACATGCGATTTTCAGTCACGCCTAATATTTTTCACACATCGGGTTAGTAAAAATTTTGCGGATGCATGCAAATTAGTCGCATGTCAAAAATTAGAAGTGCCTTATCGGATGCGGAGAAAGTCGGTGCCCAAAATCCGTTTACCTGGAGTGGCTCGCATCCATGTTGCGTGCTACCGGCTGTCGGTTGTTACGCTATAAAGCCGTATATCCCAAGGGTTTGGCTCAATTTTCTCGACTTTTTGACAATCAAAAGCGACGCCCATCAGTTTGGGTCGTAACCACTGCCGCCTGTGCTTCAAGAATGAAAAACAGCGGTCAAAATAGCCGCCGCCCATTCCAATTCGATGACGCGCATCATCGAACGCAACAACGGGTGTGACGACAACATCAATTTGATCAGCATCTATTCCTGCGCCCGAAACAGGTTCCCAAAGATCAAAACGACTCCTCTCAAGTCGCGTTTCGGGTAGGAGTTGCCGGAAAAACATGTCGTGCTTGTCTGCAACAACTGGCACAAAAATGCGCTTATTTGCGCGCCAGGCGCGCTCGATGATTAAGCTCGTGTCGACTTCGTCGTAAGAGGGCAGGTAGCAGGCTATCGTATCGCAGGCCATAAATTCGTGTGAATGAACGAAGCGTTCTGCAATAACTTGCGACGCGTGTGCGCGAGTTTGTTCGTCGAGCAGGCGACGAGCGCGCAATCCGCGTTTGCGTAATTGCGCGATCGCGTTCGTTGCATGAATCAAAAGCGCCTCCCGCCTGTGCCGTTAAAGACCGTCGCTCTCGAACCGGAGCAACAGGTGGGGTCAGCCGTGACAGCAACAGGCTTACCGCGTGAGCGGCCCTGCTCAAATGCTGCCGACAGTGCACGACCCCGAGGTAAAAATTTAGGGTCGAAAGGTATCCAGGTCGGTATCGAACACTGCAGGAGGCGCCAATTTGGTTTTCCTGCCGAGTGCGTCAGAATTCCAGCTGTTGAGACTCGCCCAACACGCTTTCGACGCGCTCGGAAATAATTTTTAAACGGCCACTAAGATCGCCATCAAGCAACCGATCGCGAGCTTGTGCATGAATAAGATCATTGGCCATGTTAAGTGCGGCCATGACGGCGATGCGGTCGAGCCCGACAACTCGGCCACTATCGCGAATTTCGCGCATTTTCGAATTCAGTATCTCAGCGGAGTCGAGCAGGTCAGTGCGTTCACTTGACGGACATGCAATCTGATATTCCTTATCAAGAATTCTTACGCTGACCTGGGCGTTGAGGTCTTTCATATTCAGGATCCTTGCTCCATAGCTTTTAACCTGCCAATCATTGCCTCGACTCGTGCCCGTACCTGTTCGTTCTTCTGCAGCAGGTTGGCGCGCTCGGACGTGAGGACGTCCTGGCGCTGTTTCAGAGACTTGTTTTCGTCCTGCAGTTGATCGCACACGCGAACCAGCGCATCCACGCGCTTCTCGAGGCGCTTCAATTCGTGCTCAAACGTTACATTTATATCGTCAGCCATAGGCTCAATATAGACAGGCGATCACACAGAATCAATCGTCATCTTTGCATGGAGCCGGCGGCATGGCCTGATTGAGCGTTACGTGGGATCATTACGCTCTTTTGACGCTGTTCGGAATGATCAATTATGAGCCTCGGAATTGACCACGATGTCCTGGATGACGCGCTCAAGCGCTGTGGCGCCACCTGGGATGCGGCACAGACGCATGGGCTATTGTCGGGACGGCTTTCTGTTACAGGCGCCGATGCGGGATTTGACTGGTTGTCCCAGGTGCTGGAGGGCACAGATGACGCTGATGCGCTGCGCGCTGAGTGCGAATCCATGCTGAGTGCCCTGTTCGAGTCGACGTATCGTCAGCTCTCGGAGCGGCAATCCGAGTTCGAGCCGCTGCTGCCCGACGATCAGGAAAATACCGGCCTGCGGACGGATGCGCTGGCGCGTTGGTGCGAGGGCTTCCTGCATGGGCTTGTGTCGAGCAAGCACGACGATGTCCTGAAGGAACGGCTCGCCGCCGAGCCACTGGCCGACATCATCAAGGACATGCTTCAGCTAACGCGCGCAATCGTTGACGACGACAGTGATGATGAATCGGATGAGGAGGCTTACGCGGAACTGGTGGAGTATGTTCGCGTTGCCACCCAATTGACATACGAAGAACTTGCCGATTTGCGGCGAGCGGCCGACGACGATACAGAGGAACCTGAAGCGGAGATTTTACATTGAATAACAAGGAGTTTACTCGACGCCGCAAGCAGTTGATGCAGATGGTTGGGGAAGGCGGCATCGCGATCTTGCCGGCGGCACCGATTCGCAGCAGGAGTCGTGATGTCGAATACCGGTTTCGCCAGGATAGTGACTTCTATTACCTGACCGGATTCGCAGAACCGGATGCTGTCGCGGTATTAGCGCCAGGGCGCGACAGCGGCGAGTACTTGTTGTTCTGTCGTGATCGCGACGAGTTGAAGGAACGCTGGGACGGAAAACGTTATGGGCCGGCTGGTGCTATTAGCGACTTCGGTGCGGACGACGCTTTTCCGATAGACGATATTGACGACATTCTGCCGGGAATCATGGAGCCCTGCAGTCGTGTTTATTACACGATGGGTCAGTACGCAGAGTTCGATACGAGGATGGCTGACTGGGTTAACTCTCTGCGCGCGCACCTGTCGCAGGGCACGCACACCCCTCAGGAATTCGTCGCGCTCGATCATTTGTTGCACGATATGCGTCTGTTCAAGAGCCGGTCCGAGATCTCTGCGATGCGGAAGGCGGCCAAGATTTCGGCGAAGGCACATCAGCGAGCAATGCAAGTCACGCGGCCGGGGATGTTCGAGTACGAGGTCGAGGCTGAGTTTATCCACGAGTTTCGTCGGCACAATGCGGGGAATGCTTACAGCCCGATCGTCGGCGCAGGCGCAAACGCCTGTACGCTGCATTATGTGGACAACAATGCGCAACTTGAAGATGGTGATCTGCTGCTGATCGATGCTGGTTGCGAGCTTGACTACTACGCGTCAGACATAACACGGACATTTCCGGTTAACGGCCGTTTTAGTCCCGAACAACGCGCCGTTTACGAGATCGTTCTTGAGGCACAACTTGCTGCGATCGAGAAGACACGCAAGGGCAACCATTGGGACGAGCCGCACGATGCAGCAGTCAAGGTCATTACCAAGGGCCTGAAAAAGATCGGGCTGCTCGAAGGCTCATTGCCAAAGCTGATCAAAGATGGCGCGTGCAAGAAATATTTCATCCACCGCACTGGCCACTGGCTTGGCATGGATGTGCATGATGTCGGCGATTACAAAGTCGGTGATGAGTGGCGGTTGCTGGAGGCCGGCATGGTCACAACTGTCGAGCCAGGGATATATATTCCGGCAAGCCGCAAGATTCCGAAGCGCTGGCACAATATCGGCGTTCGTATCGAAGACGACGTTGCGGTCACCAGTAACGGGCCAGATGTCCTCAGCAAATCACTTGTGAAAGACCCTGATGACATTGAAGCTCTGATGCAGCGGTAATGGGCAGCGTGCGCAGCGACAATAACTACGACGTCATCATAGCTGGTGGCGGAATGGTCGGTTCGAGCCTCGCACTGGCGCTCGAGCCGCTGGGGCTAAGTGTTGCGATCGTCGAGCCGGTCGCTCGTACATCGATGTCGCAACCCAGTTTCGATGACCGATCGACGGCTCTTTCCCGCAGTACGCAGCGCATGTTTGAGGCGATGGGCCTGTGGCATGAAATAGTCGCCGCCGCGACGCCGATTTCGAGCATTCATGTTTCCGATAAGGGACGTTTTGGATTCTCTCACATCGACGCAGAGGAGCAGGGCGTAGAGGCGCTGGGCTATGTCGTTATCAACAGGGTGCTTGGTGGCGTCTTGCAGGCCGCTCTTGAAAACGTGGCAACACTGGATTTTTTCTGTCCCGCTCGAATAGTTGCTGCCAGTTGTGGTTCCGAGACTGTGATGGTCACCACTGCAGACGATCATGGGAAAAGTGGCAATCTGACGTGCAAGCTGCTCGTCGCTGCAGATGGCGCGAATTCATCGGTACGGGAGATGCTTGGTATCACGGCGAAGCAGGTCGCCTACGGACAGCGCGCGATAATTGGTAATGTGCTGACAGAGAAACCGCTAAATAACTGTGCTTACGAGCGATTCACGGCCGATGGTCCGCTCGCGTTGCTGCCGGTTGTCGACGAAAGAGCCGGCTTCGTCTGGACCGTATCGGAACAAGATGCCGATCGTGTGCTTGGGCTCGATGACCAGGCGTTTCTGGCGGAGATGCAGCAATCCTTTGGCTATCGACTGGGATCATTTTCTAAAGTGGGCAAGCGAGCGTCCTACCCACTTGCGTTGAGCAAGGCGTTGCGCCTCACTGCGCAACGGGCGGTTTTAGTAGGTAACGCGGCGCACGGTCTGCATCCCGTTGCAGCGCAGGGGTTTAACCTGGGGTTACGCGATGTCGCGGCGCTTTGCGATTGCATTGCAGATACGTTGCACGAATCAGGCAGCATCGCGGACATCGGCAATGCTGAACTGCTTGCGCGATATGCGCAGTGGCGCAGCAGTGACCAAAAGAAGCTCGTAGGTTTCACGGACGGAATCGTTCGCCTGTTTAGCAGTTCCAGAGCGCCAGTGCGCCTGCTACGCGACGTTGGCATGCTCGGATTCGACCTGGTGCCCGGCGTTCGGTCACTGTTCGCGAAGCATACGATGGGGCTCGCGGGGCATTTGCCACGATTATCGCGTGGAGTGCCGCTGTCGTGAACAAGACATTTGATGTCGTGATTGTTGGCGCCGGTGTTACCGGGCTGACCGTTGCGGCTCTGCTTGCGCAGGGCCCGCACAGCAGCCGGCTGCGACTGACTGTAATCGATGCTGCGACGAGGCCCGTTTTCAGTGCGGTCGATGATGTTGCCCTGAGGGTATCCGCTGTTGCGCTGGGTTCCGCCACCCTCCTCGAGTCAGTCGGCGCATGGGAGTTTGTGCAGAGTTCCAGGGTCGGCATTTACGATCGCATGCGCGTGTGGGATGAGTCCGGTCATGCTGATAGTTCTTCTGCGCTAAGTTTCGATGCAGCGGAATTCGCCGTGCCGCAGCTGGGTTTTATTGTCGAGAACGTGCTCTTGCAGCACGCGTTACTCAATGTGCTCGACAACAGCGACGTCGAACTCATTTTTGAAGCGCCTATCAGTGCACTGCAGGAAGAAGGGCAGAAATATCGCGTTGTGATCGACAATCGAAAACTCGATGCCGACCTCGTTATTGGTGCCGATGGCGCACGATCTTTCGTGCGCGAAAGCGTCGCTATTTCTACACGTGACTGGCCCTATGGACAGTCCGCGGTCGTTACACACCTTACTTCCGAGAAACCTCACCAAAACACAGCCTGGCAACGGTTTCTGCGCGACGGCCCGCTGGGCATGTTGCCACTTTCTGATGGGCGTATTTCGGTCGTCTGGTCGACTCGCGAAAACACAGCCGAACAGGCATTGACTGCCAGCGATGCAGAACTGGGTGAGATGCTGAGCGAAGCATCCGACTACGTGCTGGGTACATTAACCGTAGCGGGACCGCGCGGGGCCTTTCCGTTGGTTGCGCGACATGCGGAAAAATACGTGCTGCCGGGCATTGCGCTGATAGGTGATGCGGCACATGCGGTGCATCCGCTGGCCGGGCAGGGAGCCAACCTCGGGTTTCAGGATGCCGCGGTTCTTGCGCAGGTCATCAATGCGGCATTGGCTAACGACGAATGTCCCGGCGATCGCCCGGTGTTGAGACGCTATGAGCGTGCGCGCAAGGGTGAAAATGCGCAAATGATGCATTTTATGACTGGTCTCAATCGTTTGTTTGCGACAGACTCCACGCTGGTTCGGGAATTGCGCGAGATCGGAATGCGGCTTTTTAATAACAGCGGTCCATTAAGAGACCGCGCCGTAAAGGTAGCGCTTGGGGTTGGTCGATGAAGCAGCAATACGTGTATGGCCTGGCTGCATTTTTCGCAATCGTTGGCATATCGATTTTTGGCTACAAGTGGCAGGTACTAGGCTTTCCTGTAAGCAAAGATCTACAGACTCCGGTCTGGACCATCGAATCGTCTATTGGCTTTGATAGCGGCCCGGGTTCGATCAAAGTAAATCTGCATATCCCGACACTGACACCGGGGTTTCGCATGCTCAATGAGAACTCGGTATCGCGCGGCTACGGTTTTAGTCTCAACTACGGTAGCGGTGGGCGCGAAGCTCAATGGGCTATTCGACGTGCAGATGGCCGGCAGCGCATCTATTATCGCATTTCAGTTTACGAGGATCACAAAAGCGATCAGTCGGACACGACACCGCCATTTCCACCGCCACCCGCTATTAACGAGCCGTTCAGGACCGCGGTCGAGGTCATCGTGGCCGATGTAAAAGAACAGTCGGCTGACACGGCATCATTTACAGCCGAACTGTTACGGCAGATGAACGATCCGTCGCCGGGGCCAAACGTCGAACTCCTGTTGTCGAATGCAAATACGCGTGCCGAGCTGGTCGAGAGCATTACGACCATTCTTGCGTCGGCGCGAATACCTGCGCGCATGATTCATGGTTTCGATCTGCAGGGTCGCTCACGCAGCGCAGCGCCGATAACCTGGCTTGAGGTACATGATGGCGATCGCTGGCGCTACTTCGATCCGATAACTGGTGAAGAGAACCTGCCCGAACGCTTCTTGATTTGGTGGCGCGGTAACGAACCCCTGGTGAGCGTCGAGGGCGGCAGTAATGTCGAGGTCGGTTTCGCAGTTCAGGAAAACCATCTCGATGCTGTCGCAATCGCTGAGACCCAGGTTGCGCAGCAAGACGCGGCGATGATCGACTTTTCGCTTTATAGCCTGCCAATTCAGACGCAGGCAGTTTACAGCGTGCTACTTATGATTCCGATCGGTGCTCTCATCATGGTGGTCTTGCGTAACATGGTCGGCATAGATGCGTTCGGTACCTTTATGCCGGTTCTGATTGCGCTTGCATTTCGCGAGACCCAATTGCTCTGGGGCGTCATATTGTTCACTTTGCTGGTAACGCTGGGGTTGAGTATTCGTTTCCTGCTGGAACGATTTCGCTTGCTACTTGTGCCGAGGTTAAGCGCCGTACTTATTATTGTCGTTATCCTGATGTTGATAATCAGCCTGGTATCGCATCGGCTTGGCATGGAAACGGGTTTATCAGTCGCGTTGTTCCCGATGGTCATAATCGCAATGACCATCGAGCGCATGTCGGTCGTATGGGAGGAGCGTGGTGCAGTTGATGCGATGCGCGCTGGTTTCGGCAGCTTGATCGTTGCTGTTACCGCTTACGTGTTTATGGGACTTTCATGGCTTGAACATCTCTTGTTTACCTTCCCCGAACTGCTTCTCGTCGTGCTGTCGGTAGTATTGGTTTTGGGGCGCTACACCGGCTACCGTCTCCTGGAACTCAGTCGGTTTAAGGCGTTGACGGGTAGTTGATGTTTGCGGTAGCCAAAAAACTGAGGGCGGAGGGCGTGTTAGGGCTTAATGAGCGCAATGCCGACTACATCATGCGACTCAATCCACGCCGTTTTTACCCACGCGTTGACGATAAAGCGTTAACCAAAGAGCTCGCAACTGCGGTCGGGATGGCCGTGCCTGAGCTTTACGGCATGATTACTAACCAGGGCGAGGTGCGAAATTTCAGCGGCATTATTGGCGAGCGCGAAAGCTTTGTCGTCAAGCCAGCGCAAGGCAGTGGTGGAGACGGCATTCTTGTCGTGACAGGACGCAGCAGCCGCAGGCGCGACTCGTTTCGTCTCTCCAGCGGCATGTTGATATCGACGGAGGAAATCTCGCACCACATATCCAATATTGTCAGTGGCCAATACAGCCTTAGCGGTAATCCGGATAAGGCGCTTATCGAATACTGTGTGAACTTCGATCCGATTTTCGCCGAAGTGAGTTACCAGGGCGTGCCGGATATTCGCGTTATCGTCTATCGCGGTTATCCCGCCATGGCAATGGTGCGACTGCCGACGCGGGCATCTGATGGCAAAGCCAATCTGCACCAGGGCGCCGTCGGCGCAGGCATCGACATGAGTACCGGGGAGACTCTGGCTGGCGTACTGGAAAACGAAATTGTGGAAGAGCATCCGGATACGGGCGCGCTGGTCGCAGGACTGTCTATTCCGCACTGGGATTTCATACTCGAATCGGCGGCACGTTGTTACGAAGTAACGGAGTTGGGCTACCTGGGCGTCGATATGGTCATCGATCGTAATCTTGGGGCGCTTATTCTCGAAATGAACGCGCGGCCCGGCCTAAACATCCAAATCGCCAACTGCACTGGTCTGTCGACGCGGATTGCGCGTATCGATGAGATCTTCACAGCTGACGCGACGCCAACTCAGCGAGCACGGCTGGCACGCCGGGAGTTTTCGGCTGAGCGACAAACATCTCTGGCGTTTAGCAGATAAGCAATTTCGTTCGCAAGCTACTGCACTTGTCCTTGCAACCATGTATCCATTCGTTGTTGCAGAATATCGAGCGGCAAAGCGCCGCCACCAAGCAATTCGTCATGAAACGCACGAACATCGAATTTATCGCCAAGCACGTTTTCTGCATTCTGACGAAGTGATTTGATCTTCAGCTGGCCGATCTTGTATGCAAGCGCCTGCCCCGGCATGGAAATGTAGCGATCCACCTCATTGATAATGTCGAGTTCAGTCTTCGCGGCATTATCCATAAAGAAATCGATGGCTTGTTGGCGTGTCCAGCCTTTGTAGTGAATGCCAGTGTCTACAACGAGCCTTACGGCACGCCACATTTCGTAGGTAAGTGCTCCAAACTCAGAGTAGGGGTCTTTATAAAGGCCAAGGTCATAGCCAAGGCTCTCGCTGTAAAGTCCCCAGCCTTCGACAAATGCAGTAAATCCCGCATAACGTCGAAAGTTCGGCATGTCGCCGAGTTCCTGTTGCAAGGCAATCTGCAAATGATGGCCCGGCATTGCCTCATGCACGGTGAGAACCTCTATCTCGTATTTCGGGCGCACTTCCGGCTTGTAGAGGTTCACCCAATACGTGCCGGCACGGCTGCCGTCGGCCGCAGGGCGAGAGTAGTAGGCGGTTGTTGTATCCGGCGCAATTGTGTCCGGAATCGGCTTAACGCCGTAGGGCATGCGTGGCAACTTCCCGAACTGGGTCACGAGTTCCGGATCTATGCGCTTGCTGGTTGCGAGATAGGACTCGTACAGGTCTTCCGGATTATCAAAATAGAACTGCGGGTCGGTGCGCAGAAAAACGAGGAAATCCTGGAAGCTGCCACCGAAGTCGAGGCCGTCAATAATGACCTGCATGTCATCGCGTAGTCGCTTTACTTCGGATAAGCCGAGTCGGTGTATCTCGTCCGGCGTCATTCGCGTCGTTGTGAACCGACGTGCCTGGGCTTCGTACCATTTTTTGCCATTCGGCAATTCAGACAAGCCAATGCTTGCGCGGCTGGCGGGCAAATAGGTTTCGGAAAAATAACGTGCAAGTTCGCGGTATGCAGGTACTACGGTCTCGCCGATAGTGCTGCGCGCTGATGCCTTTAGTCGAGCCTGATCTGCCGCCGGGATTGTGTCAGGCATGTCCTCAAATATCTTGAAGAAAGGGCTTGCCTCGGCATTGTCGACAAGCTGTGCGGCTATCTGCTCCGGGATGCGTTGCATCAGCACCTCGGGAGACATGTAGCCGGACTTGCGGCCTTTCTCGGCCAATGCGATCGTTTCCTGGATGACATCGTCGACCTTGCTCATGCGGGCGAGCCAGTCGTCATAGTCTTGCGTCGAAGCAAACCTGAGATATGAGGCGGTGTTTTCTAAGTTCTGCACGCCGCCGCGCTGGCTAAATGGAATCAGGTGGCCATTGAAATTCGCCAGGTCGATACTGTCCTGCAGGCCGCGCCGGAACAATTCGTGGTTGAGCTGATCCTCTGCCGAGAGCGCGCTGCGATCGATTGTGTAGGTGCGTTTCAGGAATTCGCGAGTTTCTTTGTGGCGGCGCTCAATTGCCTCAAGACTGTTGTCCTGCCATTGATCGTTATAGCGACGATCCCCCAGCTGCGATGCCATCGTCGGGTTTTGTGAGAGTTGCCACTCCCACGCCTCGTTGAGCAGTGCCGAAAAATCCTCCGCGGCACCTGCGTGCGCCAATCTTGCGCAGCCCAGAATTAGTGTGATGAGAGCGATGCGAGCGTGATTCATGCCTATTCCAGAAGCAAATTCATTGCGCATTGTCACTGGCGGGAAGCTGGCTGGCAACCGGCGGTCGCATTGGCTATGATTGCTGGCACCAATCAATAGCGACTGCAGAAGAGACCTCGTCTAGAACGGGGCGCCGAAGGCGCAACTCGCCCGGAAACGCTCAGGCAGAAGGACTGTGATCGCTGATTGGCTCTGGAGAGTGGCCTGAAATGGGCCCACCGAAGGGGTAAGTGGCTGCAAGCCATTGATCTCTCAGGTTTTGAAGGACAGAGGGGCGGCAGGCCGAAAGGTCTGCCGCCCCTTTTTTATTGGTTCGAGAGAAATGTTATGGGTTCAAAAACGCCCTTGTACGACAAACACGCAGAGGCTGGTGCGCGCATCGTGGATTTCGGTGGCTGGGATATGCCACTGCACTACGGTTCGCAAAAAGAAGAGCATCACGCGGTTAGAAAGCACGCTGGAATGTTCGATGTTTCCCATATGACGATCGTCGATTTGCGCGGCGAGCGCGTGCGTGACTTTCTGCGCAACCTGTTGGCGAATGATGTCGCCAAACTCCAGGTTCACGGCAAGGCGCTTTATACCTGCATGTTGAACGAGCAGGGTGGCGTTATCGATGACCTCATTGTCTATTTCCTCGGCGAGACGTGGTTTCGCCTGATAGTGAACGCGGCAACACGCGAGAAGGACCTTGCCTGGATCCGGCGGCACGCTAAAGATTACGACGTCGAAGTAAACGAACGCGCCGAACTCGCGATGATAGCTGTCCAGGGGCCCGAAGCCCGCGAGTTGGCGGCAACCTGTATCGATGCGCAGTGGCGTGAACAAGCTCTCGAGCTCAAGTTGTTCACCGGTATGGAAGCTGGCGATTTGTTTGTTGCCCGAACCGGGTACACGGGCGAGGATGGTTGGGAAATAGTGATGTCCGCAGAGCAGGCACCTGCTATCTGGGATCAGTTGCTGGCTACCGGTGTTGCCCCATGCGGACTTGGAGCACGAGACACACTGCGTCTGGAAGCGGCAATGAACCTCTACGGTTCTGATATGGACGAGTCGATCTCGCCACTCGAAGCGGGGTTGAGCTGGACCATTGCATGGGATCCTGATGATCGCGACTTTATCGGTCGTGGCCCGCTGGAGGCGTTGCGCGTGGATTCAACGAAGCGACGTTTCGTCGGACTGTTGCTCGAGGACAAGGGCGTTCTGCGTAATCATCAGCGCGTCGTTGTCGAAGGTATCGGCGAGGGCGAAATTACGAGTGGCGGGTTTTCGCCAACGATCGGGCGGTCCATTGCCCTGGCCCGCGTGCCTGCGGGCGACTATGAGAGCGCGCACGTCGATGTGCGCGGCAAACTTTTGAATGTACGGATAGTTAAGACACCATTCGTTCGTAATGGACAGATACGAATCGATATTTAGAAATCCTTACCAGGAGAAGAAGCAATGAGTGAATTACCAGGAGACTTGTTGTATACGAGTGAGCATGAGTGGCTACGGCATGAAAACGACGGTAGCGTGACAGTCGGCGTTACCGACCATGCGCAGTCTGCACTCGGTGACCTCGTATACGTTGAATTGCCAGATGTTGGGCAAGACGTCGATAGCGGCGGAGATATGGCCGTTGTCGAATCGGTGAAAGCAGCATCCGACGTATATGCGCCGATCGATGGGGCAATCGTTGCAGTTAACGAGGAGCTTGCTGACGACCCCGAAAAGATCAACGCGGATCCGTACGGTGATGGCTGGATCGTCAGGATTCAACCCAGTGAAAGTATCGATGAATCTGCACTGATGACACCGGACGCCTACCAAGAGCTCCTGGATCAAGAAGAAGCCTGATGCCATTCATTCCGCACACTGAGAAAGATACCGAGGAAATGCTCAAGGCAATCGGTGCGCCTGACCTGGACGCGCTCTTCGATGAGATACCGGCGGACCTGCTTATCGATTCGCTTGATGGCGTGCCGCAGGCGCTCAATGAAATGCAGATTGTGAGACTGATGCGCGATCGTGCGGCCAGGGACGGTGCGCCGTTGTGTTTCATAGGTGCGGGCGCCTACGAGCACCATATACCGACGGCCGTCTGGGACATTGCTACGCGTGGAGAGTATTACAGTGCTTACACGCCATACCAGGCGGAGGCGAGCCAGGGCACACTGCAGACGATCTACGAATATCAAACGATGATCACCGAGTTAACAGGACTGGATGTCAGTAACGCCTCGCTCTACGACGGTGCATCAGCACTGGCCGAAGCGGCGTTAATGGCGGTGCGCAGCAACCGCAAGAACAAATCGGGTCGAGTGCTGCTCGCTCCGGGCGTAAACCCGACATATCAGAAAGTGGCAACGGCCATAGCAGGTAGCCAGAACATCCGCTTTGAGCGCCTGGCGATGGACAGCAAGAACGGCAACGCCACAGTTCAACTTGAAAGTGGCGAGCCGCCCGTAGCGCTCGTCATCCAACAACCGAGCTTCTTCGGCACGTTGGAAGATGTAGATAGGTTGACAGACTGGGCACACCAAATGGGTACTCTCGTTATTGCGATTGTAAACCCGACATCACTTGCGTTGCTCAAGGCACCTGGACATTGGGGTGAGGCAGGCGCTGACATTGCCATAGGCGAGGGGCAGCCACTCGGTGTGCCGTTATCATCGGGCGGGCCGTATTTTGGCTTCATGACATGCAAACAAAAAGAAGTTCGGCAAATGCCCGGCCGCATCGTCGGACGGACAACTGACCTGAACGGCGATTACGGGTTTACGCTGACGTTGCAGGCTCGCGAGCAGCACATCCGTCGATCCAAGGCAACATCAAATATCTGTACAAACCAAGGCCTTATGGTTACCGCAGCCACTATCTATATGTCTTTGCTCGGCTACGACGGTCTGCGCCAGGTCGCGCAGGCGTCCTACCAAAATACGGCGTATCTGATGCGTGGTTTGACGGCGATCGACGGGATCGAGCGCCGGTTCGACAGTCCACACTTTCACGAAGTGGCATTAAAGCTCGACCGGCCGGTGGCGCCGCTTCTGGAGGCGTTGGCCAGCAAGAACATACTCGGCGGCCTCGATCTATCCGCGACCTCGCCGGAGTTGGGTGATACGTTGCTGGTGTGTGCGACCGAAACGAAAACCGAGTCAGATCTTGATGCATTCATCGCTGCAGTAGAAGAAATCTTTTCCACGGAGGCCGGGCGTAAAGCCTGAGCAGCGAATGCCAAGAGTCAAATACGAAAACACGTTTTATCAAACATTCGGTGACCTGCCCACGATAGGCAGCCACGCACCGGATTTCTCGCTCGTGAACGCGAAGCTGCAAAATGTGACGTTGGCTAACTGGACCGGCAAGCGCAAGGTCATGAATATCTTCGTCAGCATCGACAGGCCAGTTTGTGCAACGTCCGTCAACAAGTTTGATAAGTTCTTTAACGGTATCGAGGATGTTGCGGCACTGATGGTTTCTTATGACCTGCCGTTTGCCCATGCACGGTTCGCCCAGCAAAACGAGCTCAAGAACGTAATCGGTCTTTCTGCAATTCGTCACGCCGGGTTTGGTGAAAACTATGGCGTACAGATCGTCGATGGGCCGCTTGCGGGGATGTTCTCACGAGCAGTCATCGTCCTGGACGAAAACAACACTGTTGTGCACCACGAGCAGATTGAAGACATCACTAAAGAACCCAACTATGACGCCGCATTGCGTGCGTTAGGAATCGACATTTCGGGGTACGAATGAGTACTTTAATATTTGAAAAATCACGCGTTGGTCGCAGGGCATTCGCCCAGGCACCGCTTGCTGCAGGTGATACCGATATTCCGGCATCACTGCTGAGAGAGGATCGGCCGGGCTTGCCGGAAGCTTCCGAGCTGCAGGTTGTACGGCACTACACGCGCCTTTCGCAGAAGAACTTCTCAATTGATACGCAGTTCTATCCGCTTGGCTCATGCACGATGAAGTACAACCCTCGTGCCTGCAATGCATTGGCATTATTGCCGGGGTTTGCGGGCAGGCACCCGTTGGGCCCGGCGAGTCACGGTCAGGGTTTCCTGCAATGCATGCATGAGCTGCAGGAAATGCTCAAGGAAGTGACCGGCATGAAGGGCGTTTCGCTGACACCAATGGCCGGCGCGCAAGGCGAGCTCGCCGGTGTTGCAATGATTCAGGCGTATCACCGCGCACAGGGGGACCTCGAAAGGAATGAAATCATTGTTCCGGATGCGGCCCATGGCACTAACCCGGCCACAGCAACAATGTGTGGCTGCGTCGCTGTGGAGGTACCGACGGGAAGTGAGGGCGACATCGATATCGAGGCGCTAAAGGCAGTTGTTGGGCCGAAAACGGCTGGCATCATGTTGACGAACCCATCGACGCTTGGCGTGTTCGAGCGCGACATCATCAAAGTCGAAGACATCGTCCGCGACGCAGGCGGCCTTCTTTATTATGACGGGGCCAACCTCAACGCGATCTGCGGCAAGGTTCGTCCCGGCGATATGGGCTTCGACGTTATCCACATGAATTTACACAAGACCTTTTCGACGCCGCACGGTGGTGGCGGACCGGGCTCGGGCGCGATCGGTGTTAATGATCGCCTGCTGCCATTTATGCCAGTTCCTGTGGTGACAAAAACACAGCGGGGTGGTGATGATTTCTATGACTGGCTGACCGAAGACGACTTGCCTCAATCTATTGGTCGGTTGTCGGGTTTTATGGGCAATGCTGGTGTGCTGTTGCGCGCCTATGTGTATATGCGCATGGTAGGTAGAGATGGCATGCGGCGGCTGGCCGAATACGCCACTCTTAACGCCAATTATTTACAGGCGCGACTTCGTGATGCCGGCTTTGAACTCGCATTTCCGACCCGTCGTGCCAGCCACGAGTTTATTATTTCGCTGCGACACGAGGCGAAAACGCTCCATCTGACGGCTATGGATGTCGCCAAGGCATTGCTCGATCACAATTTTCACGCGCCGACGACGTATTTTCCGTTGTTGGTACCCGAGTGCTTGCTGATCGAACCGACGGAGACCGAAAGCAAGGAGACTCTGGACAATTTCGTTGCTGCAATGGTCACTATCGCACGCGAGGCGAGTGAAGACGGTAAGAGCTTCAAAGAAGCGCCATATAAAATGCCCGTCCGTCGTCTGGATGATGTCAAAGCGGCCCGGCA
>JAHEFG010000020.1:0-3105 GCA_024640305.1 Gammaproteobacteria bacterium | reverse complement strand
GGCACGATCGCGCGGCTCGACCGCAAGGCACCGGATTACGGTCGCGGCAAGTACAACGATTTCAATACATTCTATTACCAGGCAGCCTCGGGTACTTCCGGCGGCTCGTCCGGGTCTCCTGTCGTTAACATCGACGGAGAGGTAGTCGCGCTAAATGCAGGTGCGAACAGCTCTGCAGCGAGCAGCTTCTTTTTGCCACTGGATCGTATTCACCGAGTACTTGAATTAATACAGAAAGGTGAGCCGGTAACACGCGGCACGTTACAAACCATGTTTGAGCGCAAAGCATTCGATGAGCTTAAGCGCCTCGGACTCACGGAAAACTCCGAGCGTCTTGCGCGTTCGTTCTTTCCTGATCAGACTGGCATGTTGACAGTCGAGCAGGTTATTCCTGATTCACCAGCAGCAGGCAAGCTGGAGCCGGGCGATATTTTGCTGCGAATTAACGGCGAATTGGTTACCGAATTTATACCGGTTGCCGCGCTGCTGGACGAGCATGTAGGCGACGAAGTAGAAGTAGAGATAGAGCGCGGCGGCCGCAGCGTAATCGAGAAAATCCTGGTTTCCGATTTGCACGCAATTTCTCCCAACGAATTTATTGAAATTGGCGATGGCACTGTCAACAATCTGTCGTATCAACAGGCGCGGCACTACAACCGGGCAGCGCGGGGCGTCTATGTTGCGAACCCAGGTTACCTGTTCTCCAAAGCCGCGATTCCGCGCGGTGCGGTTATCGTTGAATTCGAGGGAGACAAGATCGATACCATAGACGATCTGGAAGCGGCTCTTGATAACCTGGCCGATGGTAGCCGAGCGCTTGTACGATACGTCACGATGGACAACCCGAACAGCACTGTTGTCCGTTCGTTGGAAATGGACCGCGTGTGGTTTCCTACTCGGCGTTGCTCTCGTGACGACGCAACCGGCGTATGGCCGTGTCATGATCTCGGCCCCGGGCCGAAGCCGGTACCCGCAAAAGTAGGTAGCACCCGGATGACAAAGTACGATGACCCGCGCGTGCGTGCGGTGGCGTCGTCTCTCGTCGTTGTTACTTTCGACTTGCCTTATACCGTGTCGGGCGTTGCAGATCGTCACTACTATGGCACCGGCTTGATTGTCGATAAGGAGCGTGGCTACGTTGTTGTTGATCGCAATACCGTGCCGGTGGCTATTGGCGATGTAACCGTGACGTTTGCCGGTTCACTCGAAGTCAAAGCGCGGGTCGAACAACTGCATCCGCTACATAACCTCGCGATCGTGTCGTATGACCCGGCGTCGATAGGTGACACGCCCGTAAAGGAAGCAGTATTCAACCCGGAATCCGTATCGGCCGGTGACAAGTTATGGGTTGTGGGAATTAAAGGTGACCACCAGCTCGTTCACCAGGAAAGTGTAGTTTCGAATGTCGAGCCGCTCATGTTGCCGTTGTCGCGCACTTTGCGGTTTCGTGATGCGAATATCGAAGGCATCGACCTGGTTAATGCGCCGACAGATGTTGATGGCGTATTGGTAGACAAACGTGGTCGGGTCGCGGCCATGTGGTCGAGTTTCTCCATTCAGTCCGGAGGGGACGGCGCGCAGATAAATCGTGGCGTCGGTGCAGACCTTGTTATGGAATTCGTCGACATTGTTCGCAACGGAAAGCCGTTCTACTCCCTGGAAGCCGAGTTTGTGTACGCGCCGCTGTTTGCGGCCCGCAATATGGGCGTCGAGGAAGAATGGATAGCCAAACTTGAGCAGAACAATCCGGTTCACCGGCGCGCGTTGAGTGTCACACGCATTGTCGCCGGCACACCGACCGCCGAGCTGCTGCGCAATGGAGACATGGTATTGGCCGTGGATGGCAATGTCGTTACGTCGTTCCGGGCTCTCGAAAAGGCCGTTCAGAAGCCGGAGGTTGTAGTTACCGTCTGGCGTGCAGGGGAAGCTTTGGAGATCAAAACTGAGACCAGCGTACTGGACGGACGCGGTATCGACAGAGCAGTATCATGGGCAGGAGCACTGCTGCAGGATCCGCACCGTGCTATGGCTGCCCAGCGCGGAGTCGATCAGAAGGGCGTTTACGTTGCGTTCTTCAGTTACGGGTCACCCGCGACGCGATATGGGCTGTGGGCAGGGCGTCGGGTCGTCGAAGTTGATGAAACTCCGACGCCGGATCTACAGACTTTTGTCGAGACTGTGTCTGGCAAGCAGGATCAGGCGTCGGTGCGACTGAAAACGGTGACCTGGAACGGGGCGGTAGAGGTTATTACACTGAAACTGGATAATCAGTACTGGCCCGCTTACGAGATTCGACGAACAAACGATGGCTGGAAACGTTCAACAATCGGTTATTAGCCGATCCGCAGCAGGCCGCATGGTGATATTCGCCGTGGCGGCGCTACTGCTTGCAGCCAGCGGCGCAGCATCTGCGCAATCGATGTACAAATATCGTGGTGATGATGGCGAGTGGATCTACTCAGATCGCCCGCCGGACGAAGAAGCCATGGTCGAAGTACGTGACATTGAGGTTTCGAAAACCGTCGGGGTCGTCGACGTCACACACGGGTTCGTTGGGCAGAGCGTCGAGCTCACAGCCCATAACGAGTTTTATGCGCCGGTCGAATTAACTCTGCAAATCAAGACGATTCAGGGTTTGCAGTATCCACACCCTGATCAGGAAATGCGTTGGGTTTTGCAGCCGAGGAGTGAAACACTGCTATTTACATTAGATCTTCTCGAAAACAGTGCGCCGCCATTTCTCGAATACCAGTTCAGGTATCTCGCCGGTAACCCTTCAGCCCGACATAGGCCTGGTGGTGGATATCGCGCACCGTTCGCGGTTGCCAGTAACTACACGGTAACCCAGGCGTTCCCCGTGATCGCGACGCATACGACGCCGGACAGCCAATACGCAATTGATATAGCGATGCCGATTGGTACCGATATTTTCGCCGCGCGTGACGGTATCGTATTCGATGTTGCCAGCAATAATTTTACCGCTGGTCTCGACCCGCAACGCGACGGGCCTAAGGCAAACGTTGTTCGTGTAATGCATGACGACGGCACTTATGCGGTCTATGCGCACCTGAACACCAATACAATTCGCGTCAGGCCAGGTGACCG
>JAHEFG010000029.1 GCA_024640305.1 Gammaproteobacteria bacterium | reverse complement strand
AAAGCGCCCGTAGCTCAGCTGGATAGAGTACTGCCCTCCGAAGGCAGGGGTCACAGGTTCGAATCCTGTCGGGCGCGCCAGTAAATGAAAATGGGCCCCTTGTGGGCCCGTTTTTGTTTACCGGTGTGTCGCATCAGGATCGAGCCGCGTTCGACAAAACGCGCTAGCGTTTTGGACGGCGGAGGCGCCCCGCAGGGGTGAGGGAGCGAAGCGACCGAATCAATCCTGTCGGGCGCGCCATATTCCTAGTTTCGCTTGTTTTCGATCTGTTCATGCACGGCGCCTGCCAAGTGCTTGTCGATCAGGCGGAGTCCAGCGCGAAAGTCGGAAACAAACGCGTCACCTTGAGTCTTCGCGGCCTCATAGGCGAGCGTAATATCGGCTGGGCGATTCTCGAGTAAAACCTGAAACATCTGTTCAGCCTGGCTTTGGTCTTTCCGGGATTTTGCAGCGAATGCCGCCGGTCTCTTCTGGCTGATCACACATTTGTGAATCGCGAAACGACCAGGCGCTGGCACGTTGACCATAATGCCGTGCTCGTAGAGTAGAATGGCGGGCTGCAGATCGTCCAACAAATAGTCAAGATGCCGTAAAGGCGATGCATAGGTTCCAAGTTCCGTCAGATGCACAGGCCGGGCAGTTTCACGTCCTTTCATCGGCGCGAGAACGTCGACGATAAAATCTCTGCCTCTGATCTTGAAAGAGGTCGATGGCTGTTTGCGGTTCAACGCCGGCACTTCGAAGAACCCCATGCCGCTGTCCAGGATTGTTTGTCTCAGGTTAATCGGAGATCGAGGTCTTGGTAGTGCCAGCTCGTAGTGGTTGTCAGCGGCGAGGTCGATATCTTGTGTTCCGGCATCGCTAGCCCAGGCGACGCTAAGCATGTTTGCATAGGATCTGAAGGCCAGGGTCCCTATAAGGGCGGCTCCGATAAGGAATACTCCGTTTCGTTCGAGCAGGGAGATGACTTTACCTTCATCCCTTGTGACGGTAGCCATCCCACCGCCGATGAGCATATTGACGAGTCGTTTCCTGAGTTCGCGATCATCGGTATTCGACTCCCAAAGCGTCTTTTCGTCATCGATTTGATCGAGTAGTTCGGTGGTTTCCTCGCCCAGATAGTGTTCTCTCCGAGTGCTGCCGACACTTATATAGAGGTACCAGTAGCGTTTGCCGTTGATTGTCTTGTACTTGAACGACAGATTGGAGCCATCAGAAATTGGCTGCACGCAGTTTTGCATCAGCTCGCTGTATTGGACCGACAAACTGTTGGGGAGGTAGCTGAGCTCTTTCATGGGCGAATTATACCGTAATAAATCAACATTGCGGTATAAGTTTATCTCATTGATTTATATCGTATAAAAGTCAAATCATGGCGGAGAACGTCGTCAATACCGCGGAATTTCGGGTAATCTTATACCGCAATCATGAGAATTCCGCGGTACTCTCGACAATCAATTCCACCAGTACACGATTGATACCTGTACTCCGAAGGCAGGGGTCACAGGTTCGAATCCTGTCGGGCGCGCCAGTAAATGAAAATGGGCCCCTTGTGGGCCCGTTTTTGTTTACTTGTGTGTTCCGCCCAAGGAGACGGACGTTGTTCGACAAATTGCGGCAGCAATTTGATCCGAGCGGCGAAGCCGCGAAGCCCGCAGGGTTGAAACAGCCTTCAGGCTGTTTCAAGTAATCCTGTCGGGCGCGCCAAATACGAGAGGGTGTATTCCGGTAACCTGGCTTACACCTTATTCCGGGCTCTCAGCCAACACTCCCTCGAACGCGACAACCCAAAATACTTGTGCTATTTATCGTAACGCGTTACGGTAAATAGATGAAAACCAAGTCAACCAAAAGGGGTCGCCCCCCAAAAGACAATCCTATGACTGCCGCTGAGCGGATGCGGGCGTATCGGAAACGCAAGCGCGACGCCGGATTGAAGAGCGTTCGACGGTGGGAGCCCGAGGAAGGCGTTGGCACGCGCCGCTATTCTGACCATCGCATCCTGGATGCTCGCAGTCTGGCAATGCACTGCAAGATTGCGCAGAAAATCACGCGCGACCCGAATTTGCTCAACATAGCCAAAACGAACCTCGAACGATGGAACTCGAAGTCGAAAGATCCACAGCCGCAATACCTTCGCGAATGGGAACAAATACTCGAGCGTCCCTGGCCGGAAATAGCGGAGCTAATCACCAGCATGAGCGAGGACGCGACGAGGCTTCGGTCATCATCTCCGTTTGCGGGTGTCCTTACAGCTGCCGAGCGAGATCAGATTTATGAAGCGTTCCGAGCTTGAGCACATTATCCGCGCCAGCGGCGAGATAGCTGGCGATGCTGAAATTATTGTCATCGGCAGCCAAGCGATTCTCGGTCAGTTTCCCAATGCACCAGTACGACTCCTGGTATCGATGGAAGCCTATATCTACCCCAAAAACCATACGAAGAAAGCAGACAAGGTCGATGGTGCGATTGGCGAGGGCTCATCGTTTCACCAACTGCATGGCTACTATGCCCAGGGGGTTGGGAAGACAACAGCCGTACTGCCGGAGAACTGGGAAAGTCGTTTGATTGCAGTGAACAATGAGAATACAAACGGTGTAACGGGGTACTGTCTGGAAGTTCATGATCTTGCGATTTCAAAGTTGATCGCGATGAGGCCAAAGGATCTAGACTTTGTGCAGGAACTGGCGCGACAGGACATGATCGACAAGAAGACAATGCTTCGCCGTCTCAAACGCACGACCCTCGACGCATCGATACTTCGCGCTGTTCGAACGCGCATCGACTCCTTGTTTAAGTCCTGATACCTGCTCTCCGAAGGCGGGGGGCACAGGTTCGTACCGACGAGCGAAGCGAGGACAGGCCGAAGGCCCATCCTGTCGGGCGCGCCAATTTTTTCAAAGAGTTAGATGGTTCTCGCGCTTCCCCTAGGAAGCGCGGTGCCCACCTGCTGCCCAAACAGTGCCCATTTTCGATTTCACGAGCGGCGAGTTCTTGCCCGATCACGCCGATAGAAAGTATCGAAAAGTATACGAGAATTCATACTTCGGTCAGCGGCAAGTCCTGACCCTTAGTCTCCACCCAGGTTGAGTGCCTGCTTTTCCCAATACCGGCCGCTCAAACGCGATATTTCGAGAAATCTGAGGGTCTGCAATCGGCCACAAGCGGCCATTCCCATTTCTGCGGTCGATACGGATTGTGCCTCCAGCGCCGACGGAGTAAGCACTGATTGATGAGTCTGTTGTCCGAACTCAGGCGCCGCAACGTCATCAGGGTAGCTATTGCCTATGCAGTCGCGGCGTGGTTGTTGATAGAGGTTTCCGCCACCACCTTTCCGATGCTCAGGCTACCCGAGTGGACCGCCACCTTTGTCACCGTCCTGCTGCTGATCGGTTTCCCTATAGCATTGATCTTTGCTTGGTCCTTTGAGCTGACACCGGAAGGAGTCAAGCGAGACACAGGTGTTGGGGCCGCCCTGCAGGCGCAGCCCCGCGCACCCAAGCCCACTGCTGCACTGAGCTCTGATCTCAAATCCATTGCCGTGCTGCCCTTCGAAAACATGAGCCGGGAGGAAGCAAATGAGCCGTTCGCGATCGGCATTCACGATGACTTGCTCACACATATCTCGAAAATTAGATCGATAAGGACGATCTCCCGTACCTCGGTGTCGCAATATCGGGGTACCGTCAAGACGATCCCGCAGATCGCCGAGGAACTCGGAGTGCGAACGGTCTTAGAAGGCGGTGTGCAGCGGGCGGGAGATCGGGTGCGGATCAACGCCCAGCTTATTGATGCCCGGACCGACGAACATCTGTGGGCCGAGAGCTACGATCGGCAACTGACCGTTGCGGATATCTTTGCGATCCAAAGTGAGATTGCCGCCGCCATTGCTGAGGCTTTGAGGGCCACGCTCTCACCGGAAGAGCATGAGAGACTGGAGACCGTACCCACGGAAAACCTCGCCGCCTATGACGCATATCTTCTTGGCAGGCAACGCATGACGAAACGAACAAGCATAGCGTTGGCAGAAGCCGTCGATTATTTCCAACAGGCCATCGAAATCGACCCCGATTTTGCACTGGCCTATGTAGGGTTGGCGGAAAGCTACGAACTGCAAGGAGATTATAGCGGCATAGCACAAGATGAGATGTTTGCGAAAGCTGAAATCGCGATTGGCAAGGCACTGGAACTCGATGATCGGTTGGGCGAGGCCCATGCGTCTTTGGGGCGCATTAAGACATTCACTGGGGACTTTGAAGGAGCTGAACCAGCATTCCAACGAGCCTTGCAGCTGAACTCCAACTATGCAACGGCTCACGACTGGTATGCTATTTTGCTGGGCCGTTCGGGCAGACTTCCAGAAGCCTTGGCACAGTTTAAGAGGGGCCTCGAATTGGACCCGCTGTCGGGCATCATAAATCACGATATGGGCTATATTCTTGGTGCCTTGGGCCGGTTCGACGAGTCGTTGGCGCAATTTAAAAAGGTTATTGAAATTGATCCGGCCTTTCCCACCGCCTATTGGCATATTGGGCAACTTTATTCGGCGGCATTTGGGCAACTGGACGAAGCCGTTGTGTGGCATAGGAAAGGAATCTACCTCGACCCCGGCAATCCGGAGATCCCTGCCTCGCTCAGTATGGTTTACCTGGATGCCGGTGACGATGTAAAGGCGAAGTATTGGGTTGACCGCTGCATGACATTGGGGCCGGAAAACAGCTGGTCGATTGGAGCCACCGAAATGTTCCATTTATATCGTGGCGATGCTGTTCAGGTGCCAGAGTATGCGAGCAAGCTATTAACGAACAGTCCAAACTCATGGGCACGATTGGCTGACCTTCGCAATCATGGTTTGCAGGCAGGCGAATACTCCGAGGCACAGGCCCGTTATGAAAAGGCGTGCCTGATATGGTTGACAAAAAACGAATCAAGAATTGATAGAACAAATTATCGGCCGGCGATTGACCTGGCGTTGATATTGCAGAGAAAAGGCGAACGAGAACGAGCCGACCAGATACTGGATCGCTGTCTGACTGTTATTCAATCGATGCCGAGATTGGGAATCGAAGGATATGGGATCTCCGATGTCCTGATTTACGCTCAGCAGGGGAAAACAAGGGAGGCACTGGCCGCTCTAAGGCAAGCCATTGACGAGAGGTGGCGCACTTTCTCGTGGTATTACTTCGAACACGATCCGAGTCTGGAATCCATCCGCGACGAGCACGAGTTTCAATCCATGGTGAAAGAGATCAAAGCCGACATGGCTGAACAACTTGCGCGGGTGCATGAGTGGGAGGCCAACGGCGAGCTGGCGCCGATTCCAAAGTCGTTAGAATAGCGTCTCTGACGATGGCTGCTTTGGGTCAGTAGCAGACCCCCAGAATACATCAAGAAAACCTATTTGAGCGGCCGGTGTCGCGTGCTTAGCAGCCGCTCACTGCCCAGGTTAGGCCCCAAGATTGCCCAAAAGACGACGCTCAATCTGAGCGGCAAGTTTCGGGGCGCTCCCCAGGAGCTCGTGTGGCAAGTATTGGCCGATTCTCTGCGTTCAACGATGCCAGGGTCCAGCATTGACCCCTGCTCTCCGACGGCACGGGTCACAGGTTCGTACCGACGAGCGAAGCGAGGACAGGCCGAAGGCCCATCCTGTCGGGCGCGCCATATTTTTCAGCGGTTTACGTGGTTTCGAGGGTTCAGCGATGTAGCGCTG
>JAHEFG010000012.1:41492-67048 GCA_024640305.1 Gammaproteobacteria bacterium | reverse complement strand
GTCTCGACCCGCAACGCGACGGGCCTAAGGCAAACGTTGTTCGTGTAATGCATGACGACGGCACTTATGCGGTCTATGCGCACCTGAACACCAATACAATTCGCGTCAGGCCAGGTGACCGCGTGCGTCGTGGCGAGTACATCGCCGATTCGGGCAATACGGGTTTTTCCAGCGGGCCGCATTTGCATTTCGCGGTGCTACGTAACGCAGGCATGCGCGTCGAATCGGTTCCCGTGACGTTTACCACCGCCGACTCGACCACCGTAGTGCCTGCGACGGGAATGAGCCTGACTGCTCACTAAGAGAGCGCTGACCGTCGCTGTTTTCCCGGCACTCGCAGTACCGCAATTCGTCGAGGTTCCTAAGACCCCAATTGTCTGGCCAGGGCTTCCCATGTTGTTACCGGCAATTCACAGTGAGTGCCGACACATCTGTAAGCGACTGTCTCACCCGGAATCGCGCTTCGCTCCGCCAGTAGTCCTGGCAGTTTTTCCTCGTTCGCCCCAATAGCAAAAATGAGTCGGGATGGCGCGTACAGTCTCGAGGCGGAGTTGCGCCAGCGATTGATTTCTTCGGTCGCACCGCGAACAACTATGATTTCGGGCGGAACCAGGTGCTCCTCAAGCGCCGTCAGCAGTGTGACATGACCGTGCGGATACTCGTCCATCGCTTTCCAGGCGCATCGCAGCGTTCGTTCGGCGGCCTCAATGTACTTCGCTTCGCCCAGCAGGTGGCCGAGTCGCTGTAATGCAAAGGCGGCGATTCCATTGCCGGATGGCATCGCGTCATCAGCAAGTGGTTTGGGCCGATGCATCAACGTCTCGTGATCGTCGGCAGTGAAGTAAAAGCCGCCGCCTTGTTTGTCCTCAAAGTGCTCGAGCAACAGGTCGGCGAGCTGCACTGCGAAGTCAAGGTTTTCGGTGTCCCAGCGAGACTGCAGGTGTTCCAGCAACGCCTCGAGCAAAAACGCGTGATCGTCCAGGTAAGCCGGAAAGCGCGCCTTGCCATCCTTGTAACTGGCAAGCAGTCGACCGGTTCGAAAAACATTCCTACGGATCGCCTTAATCGATGCATCTGCGGCATCGACCAAATCAACTCGCTCGAGCACGCGCCCTGCTATCGTGAAGCCACGAATTGCCAGCGCATTCCAGGAGGTCAGTTGCTTCTCGTCTCTGCCCGGCTCAACTCGACGACTGCGAACGTCGAGCAGCTTTAGTCTTGCCGCATCGATGACGTCATCAGGATCGTCGACGTCCTCATGCACCGTGAGATGCCACGCGCCCTCGAAGTTAGCTTTTTTGTCGAGCCCGTATTTTCGGGCGAACAGCGCGTAGACATCCGGTTCAAGCAGCTCGGCGACCTCGTCGGGTGTCCACACATAAAATTTTCCTTCGTGACCTTCGGAGTCTGCATCGCGCGACGAATAAAAACTGCCGTCCGGGGATTGCATGTCGGCGAGCATCCAGTCGGCAGTCTGATTTGCCACGTTCCTGAACAACGTCTCGCCAGTGGCCAAAAACGCTTGGGCGTAAACAGCCAGCAACGGGCCATTGTCATAGAGCATTTTCTCGAAATGCGGGATCTGCCAGTAACGATCGACCGAGTAGCGACAAAAACCGCCACCCAGGTGATCGTAGATTCCACCGTCGGCCATACGCGTGAGAGTCAACGTCGCCATAAACAACGCATCAAGATCTGGCTCGGCCTCGTTAGCCGAGCGCCGCCAGGCTCGCAGCAGCCACTCTATGGTGCCCGGATGCGGGAACTTGGGGGCGCTGCCGTGGCCGCCGTACTCTTTGTCGAAGCTACCCGCCAACTGCTGGCGGACTTTCTCCATCGGCTCTGCTGTCAGCGTATCACCGGCAGATGCAGCTGGTGGCTCAAGACGTCCCAGTACGTCGTTGAGATTCTGGCCCTGTTCGCGCACTTCGTCCTGGCGTTCACTGAAGTAGGAAGCGACTTTTTCGAGGAGCTCGGAAAATGCCGGCATACCATAGCGCGCTTCTTTGGGGAAATACGTGCCGCCGAAGAACGGGCGTTGGTCCTCGGCATTCAGGAACATCGTCAGCGGCCAGCCGCCGCCGCGTTGTGTGAGGAGCTGGTGTGCTGTCTGGTAAATCTTGTCCACATCCGGCCGCTCTTCCCTGTCGACCTTGATGTTGACGAACAAGTCGTTCATGAGCTCCGCTGTAGCCGGGTCTTCAAACGATTCGTGAGCCATGACGTGGCACCAGTGGCAGGCGGAATATCCCACCGAGAGCAGCACAGGTTTTCCCGATTTACGGGCGAGTGCAAAGGCTTCTTCGCCCCAGGGATACCAGTCGACCGGGTTGTCGGCATGCTGCAGCAAGTAGGGGCTGGTTTCGTTACTAAGTCGGTTGCTCATGGTTTGATATGATACAGCCCAACTTACGACACCGAAGATATTCATGCTGGTTTTCCCCGAGATAGATCCGGTCATATTTGGGATCGGCCCCCTCAAAGTTCGTTGGTACGGCTTGATGTATGTCATCGCCTTCCTGCTTGCCTGGTGGCTTGCGCGCAGGCGTTGCACAACAGCGCACTCTCCCGTCAACGCCAAAGAGGTTGATGACCTTCTATTCAATGGCATGCTTGGCGTTATCGTCGGTGGCCGCGTAGGTTATTGCCTGGTGTACGGCTGGGATCAGTTGATCTCGGACCCGCTGTATTTGTTCAGGATCACCGAAGGTGGCATGTCGTTCCACGGCGGTCTCGCCGGGGTGATGATTGCGATGTGGCTGTTTGGCCGCAGTCGCGGCAAGACCATGTGGCAAATTCTCGATTTTGTGGCGCCAATCGTGCCGCTCGGTCTCGGTTTCGGCCGAATCGGCAATTTCATCAATGGTGAACTTTGGGGTAAGGCAACGGACGTACCTTGGGGCGTAATCTACCGCGGCGAAAGGCTGCACGCTTCGCAGCTGTACGAAGCGGCGCTTGAAGGGTTTATCCTGTTCGCGATTCTGTGGTGGTTCTCGGCAAAGCCGAGGCCGTACATGGCCGTGTCGGCGTTGTTCCTGATGCTGTACGGCATCTTCCGATTCTTCGTTGAGTTCTATCGGGTGCCCGATGCGCACCTCGATTATCTCGCGTTGGGCTGGGTGACGATGGGCCAGATACTAAGCGCACCGATGATTCTTGTCGGCGGACTCATGCTCGTTATGGCGTACCGCTCAAAAAACAAAAAGGAGGCGGGGGCCTGAAATGCAGCAATACTTATCGCTGATGCGTGAGGTTCGCGAACACGGTTCGCGTAAGGAAGACAGAACCGGCACCGGAACGCTGAGCAAGTTCGGCCACCAGATGCGCTTCGATCTGAGCGAGGGGTTCCCGCTTGTAACGACCAAGAAATTGCATCTTCGCTCGATCATTCACGAACTGCTTTGGTTTTTGAGCGGTGACAGCAACATCCGTTACCTCAAAGAGAATGGCGTCTCGATCTGGGACGACTGGGCCGACGAGAATGGTGACCTGGGACCGGTGTACGGAGTGCAATGGCGTAGCTGGCCAACACCTGATGGCGGCAAGGTCGATCAAATTGCACAGATCATGCAGCAGTTGCGAGAGGATCCCGATTCGCGCCGCATCATGCTTAGTGCCTGGAATGTCGGGGAAATTCCGAACATGGCTTTGCCTCCTTGCCACTGCCTGTTCCAGTTTTACGTCGCCGATGGAAAACTCTCTTGCCAGCTCTACCAGCGAAGTTGTGACATTTTCCTCGGTGTTCCTTTCAATATTGCGTCGTACGCATTGCTAACTCACATGCTTGCACAGCAGGCCGATCTTGCGGTCGGCGACTTCATCTGGACGGGCGGCGATTGCCACTTGTACAGCAACCACCTTGAACAAGCGGATGAGCAACTGAAGCGCGAGACATTGCCATTGCCAACGTTGGCAATAAAGAGGCGTCCACCGAGCATTTTCGACTACAAGTTTGACGACTTCGAGATTCTCAACTATGAGTCACACCCGCATATTCGCGCCGCGGTTGCGGTGTGATTTCACTGATCGTTGCAGTCTCCACGAATAACGTTATTGGCGCTGGCGGCGACCTCCCGTGGCGTCTATCTGACGACCTGAAGCGCTTCAAAGCTGCGACCATGGGGAAACCTATCGTTATGGGTCGGAAAACCTACGAGTCTATTGGGCGGCCTTTGCCAGGGCGGCAGAATATCGTGATAACGCGGCAAAGCGGTTTTACGGCCGAAGGTTGCGACGTAGTGCAGTCAACAGCAGAAGCTGTAGAAGCAGCCGAAGGGGCAGACGAGATAATGGTCATCGGTGGCAGCCAGATTTATGCTGCATTTCTTCCGCTGGCCGAGCGTATCTATCTCACTCGTGTGCACACTGAGGTGGAAGGGGACGTATTCTTTCCGCCGTTGAAAAAGGATGAATGGCGCGAATCAGCCAGCGAAAACTACAACGCTGATGCTTTGAACGATTACGCGTGCACCGTTGCTACGCTTTCGCGCGACAACTAGTCGATCCCTGCAGCTGGTCATCGAAGGACCGGAAGCGTTGTTTGCCCGGGAAGTGCTGCAGGCCTGATGCCGCGGGAATCCACTCATTTGTGCATTTCATTGGCAAATCCCAGTCAAGCGGATATTCTGGTTGATTGAAGCGCAAGCACAGAAGGGGTCCAGTGCAGATCTTAGAAGAACTCCAGCGTCGAAACGTTGTCCGGGTTGCTATCGGCTATATCGTATCCAGCTGGTTGCTGATTCAGGTGGCAGACATCGTACTCGAGAACATCGGTGCCCCGGCATGGGTTATGCAGACAATATTCCTCGTATTGTCGTTGGGTTTTCCGATCGTTCTGTTCTTCTCATGGGCGTACGAAGTCACGCCAGAGGGCATCAAGCGAGAGTCGGAAGTTGATCGTTCGCAATCGATTACCCACATTACGCGGCGCAAACTCGACAAGGCGATCACCGCTGTTCTCGTTATTGCGCTGGCGTACTTCGCAGTGGACAAGTACGTGCTCTCCGAGCGGCCGGACGCAGTTGCTCCTCAAACGGTCGCCGAGTCTGTGGTTCAAGAGGCTGCGGCGCCGGCGGTTGTGGATGAGGTAATCGGAAAGTCCATTGCCGTATTGCCGTTCGTCAATATGAGCGACGACAAAAGCAGCGAGTATTTTTCTGATGGACTTGCTGACACGGTCCTGCACATGCTGGCGCAGATTCACGAGTTGCGTGTCGCCGCGCGTACGTCGTCGTTCAAGTTTCGTGATCAGGCGTTGGATATTTCCGAAATCGGGTCCCAGCTGAACGTTGCCTCAGTTCTGGAGGGTAGCGTCCAGCGCTCGGGCGACACGATCCGCGTGACTGCGCAATTGATTGATGTCAGCAATGGTTATCATCTGTGGTCCGGAAACTTCGATCGGGAGCTGAAAGATGTATTCGCTATCCAGGATGAGATTGCCAACGAGGTAGTTGCTGCACTGAAGATTTCGCTTCTCGGCGAGTCCGGCAATCGCATAGTCAGTGATGACACCAATAATGTGGATGCTTATACAGAGTTCCTGTTGGCAATGCAGGACCTGGCGGCGCCGCACACCGAGACGCTGCCGACTGCGCTGAGTCACTTGAAAGAGGCCGTGCGGCTCGACCCGCAGTACGCGCGGGCCTATTCGTCGCTTGGCAGGGCCTATATGGAATTGCATGACTATGGCTTGATGGGAATTGTTGAGGCGCTGGCCGAGGCCCGCAGTGCCGCATCGAGAGCACTCGATATTGCGCCACAGTCGTCCGAGGCGCTCGCAGTTCTTGGCTATGCAGATCTTACGGACGGCAAATTGCAAACGGCCGGACAACTGTTGGAAAGGGCTATTGAAACCGGTCCAAGCGATGCCGTGGCATTGGTTTACTACGCAGAGTATCTGCGGAACGATGCGCGGCCGGAAGAGGCGATCGCAGTCTATCGCAAAGTGATCGCCATGGATCCTTTGAACCAAAGCCCCTATTCGTCACTCGCGAGCCTGTTTTCCAGTCTGCAACGCTTCGCAGAAGCCGACGCAATCATTGCAAGACTGAAAGAAATCGCGCCCGAGAGCCCGAATGCGCGCGCGTTTGAGGCGTTAATAGAAGGTGACAAAGGCAATCTGGCCGCGGCGACTCGAATGATGATTGATGCGTATGAACTCGACCCCAAGGACGCCGATATTCCGGTAATGGTGGGACGATTCTATCTGTCCCTGGATATGCCGGCGGAGGCAAGCCGCTGGTTTGATCGCGCGGTTGAGGCTGATGCGCGAAATCCCATAGCGCGATCGGCTCCGCTATTCCTGAATTATTATCTGCAGCAAAATGAGGAAGAGAATTTCCAGCTTGCCAGGGAGTTGTTGGAAGACAACATCGACGAGCGTCGCAGCTCGCGCTTCATGGCGCTTAACGTGCTGGTAGAGCTTGCCGGGAAGCTGGACCGCAATGACGTTGCGCTGGAAGTGCTGGATAATCTGTACCCAAACCTGTTCGATGACCCACCCCACGATCTGGAGAGAGAGTCGGCAGCCACATTTTTCGTCGGCCTGGCGCTCAAGCAGAGTGGCGACGTCGAGCGTGGATCATTCTTATTGCAGAGCTATATAGACGAGCAGTCACGCGACGACGATGTCTACGGCGTGAATCGCTCGAGCATTGGCGGTCGCTTGGCACTCGGCGATGTGGACGGAGCTAGAGAGCGGTTGCCGGGATTCGAAAGAATTCGTTATTACTGGGAATTGAATCGCATGTTGCTCGAGCGCAGCCATCTTTACGATCCGCTGCGCGAAGAGCCCGCGTTCGTCGCAATGCTTGAGAATTATCGCGCGGAAGCGGCAGAGCAACGAACCCTCCTGCAGGCGATGACCCCGTAAGACTTTCCGAGGCAGACGTTTCGAATTGCTCAACTAGATTGATTCTAATTTGTTCGATATCAGTCGTTTGGAATCAGTCGAAGTTGGTTGCATTTGAACGACCGCTTTAGCCCCGAAAGCAGATATAGGTCAAACGAAGTCTGGACCGGCTCTAAGGTCTGATAGGTGTATTCCAGAATTGACGAACTTCTCACATCGGCGCATAAAGTCTCCTTAGATTCGACAAAGGCAAACCTGACCAAAGTCAGCGACGCAAAGCCACGGGTCCTCGCTTCCTCCGAGAAGCCATCGAAGACTCCCCGAAGGACCCCAAGATCGCCGGGCCGCCGAGCCGGAGCTTTAAGGTGATCGAGGAGGTGCTTGCGATGCGTAGATTATTTTTCTTATTGCCACTCTTTGTCGCCGCGTGCGGTGGCGACGGCGATAGCTTTGTAGCTTCGCCGGGAGTTTTTCAACACGTACCCGAGATATCGAATCTGGAGCTGTCTCCGGACACCGCCCTGTACATGGAAGGAGGCGGTAGCGTTCAAGTATCGGCGGAGTTTGCCTTTAGCGACCTGGCGCAGGATATTCAGACTCTACAGGTCCAGATGCCAGACGGTACAAGCCTGGCGATTCCGCTTTCTGAATTGATAGAAACAGTATCTGGAACGCTGACCGTGCCGTTTGATGTATCAACCGGCGAACTTGGTGCCTGCATTGTCGATGTTGGGTTAATCGACGCAGCTGGCAATGTTTCGAATACTGTGAGCGCTGATGTTCGGGTCGAGAGCCTGGTTCCCCAAATAGTTATCCTGGACCCGGCCGAGGTCCTGAGCGGTACCAACGGTTTTGAGCTCAGCGTGACTGGTAGCGACTTCATGACGGGTGCCACAGTGACGTGGGATGGTGCGGACCGCATGACGGAGTACGTGAGCGATACGCAGGTGGTCGCGTCTATTCCGGCGACAGACCTGGTGACACCAGGTGCGGTCAGCGTGCGGGTCCGGAACCCAGATCCAACGGTCGGCGCCAGCAATGCACTGTCCTTTGCGGTGAACGCCCTACCAGAGCCTGAGCCCACAGGCTTTCCGCTTAAGATCACCGAAACGATCGACGGCGCGCCGCCCAATGGGCCGAGTGTGAACGGCGGATTGGATTGGGATGGCGGATTCGTTACTTTCGCGTCCAGGGCGTCGAACCTGGTCATTGGCGACACCAACGATGCCTACGACCTGTTCATCCGGGACACTTGCCTTCGTTACATCCCCGACGATGACTGCACACCGGCAACAATACGGGCTGTGATGGGCGTCGGAGGTGCAGAGCCGAACGGCGATATCGGATGGACCGACACCAGCCCGGAAGGCTCGCTGGCTGTCAGCTTCAATGGCCGATACGTAGCGTTCGTATCCTCGGCCAATAACCTGGTTCCGGACGACACAAACGGGGTCGACGACGTGTTCTTTGTGGATACCTGCATCGAGGCCTACCCTCGCAGGGCCTGCGAGCCTGACGTCATTCGCGTTTCGATGGGCAACGACAATTCACAGACGACGATGCCGGCTAGCTACCCGGCCGTTGCAGACGACGGCCGTTACGTCGTCTTCGTGAGCGCCGACCCGAACCTGGTCGCGGGCGACACCAATGGCGCAGCGGATGTGTTCCTGCGCGATACGTGCCGTGGCGCCGGGGTAGGGTGCACACCGAGTACGGTGCGAGTCTCTGTTACCAATGCTGGTGGCGAGGCGAACGGGGCGAGCGGTGAGCCTGTTTTCACAGGCCGTTATTTGGCATTCAGCTCGCTTGCCAGCAACCTCGTGGCAGGCGATACCAACGGCATGCGGGATGTGTTCCTGCACGATACGTGTATCGGCGAGCCGGTTTGTGTCATTACCTCCACGCGTCTGGTCTCGGTCGGTCACCTCGGCGATCCCGCCGATGGCGCGAGTTCGGATCCGCAAGTGAGCTGGGGCTTGTCTGACAGCGAAGGCCATGACTACCACGGACGTTTCGTAGCGTTCGTGTCCTCCGCAACGAATCTCGTGGCGAGCGATACGAATGGCGCCTTGGATGTCTTCCGGCGAGACACCTGTACCAACGAGCCAGGTTGCACGCCATCGACGGTCCTTGTTTCACTGACTAGCACTGGCGGGCAAGTCTCGGGTGCCTCCTGGAGCCCGGACTTTTTGAGCTGGTATGGTGGGACCATACCGTTTGTCACTGCGGCCGATGGAGTCGTGCCCGGAGACACGAACGGATTGGCGGATGTCTATGTATGGTCTGGAAGCACAGAGCGCATCTCCGTCGGTGCGGACGGTGCACAAACGGACGGCGCAAGCTACGCGCCCCGGATGTCGCACCATTTTTATGGCCCATGGGTGATTACATATATCTCGGAGGCCTCTAACATCCTGCCGGATGTCGTGGCTATTCCAAACAATGGCAACATCTACATAGATCTGTCTTATTGACCAGACGGGACTGAGCGGGGCACCGGGCGAGAACGGTGCCCCCTTTTTTTTCATCGGCGTCACGTGGTGGCAGTTCAACCGAAAAGGTATCGGAAGATTCAGTGTCAGCTTCTGGCCGTTAGCTGCCCTCCGGTTTGTGTAATTTTCAGAGTTTTGAACGCCCGCTATCGGTGATGGCAGACGTTCAAATCGTAGTCCCCGAAAATTCAGCTTCCGAGCGGTCGATATGCGCCCGAAAGCAGCCTCTCGCCCAGGTGTATACTCACCGGCTGGCAATGAGCCAAAGCAGCCGTTGGCGAATTGGTGAGGAATAATGCGTGACGAACACCAGAGATCCTAAGATCGAACTTTAGCGACGCGCAATTGTTGCCGGTGCAGTGGCTGCATCTTCTCAACTATTGTCTCCACTATCCGCCTTTGCGGACTCCAAACGACCTGCATCAACGGGGAATAAGAGGATGGATATAGACCGATTTATTGCTGACTGCATCGCTGCCAACGGAGAGGCAGACGCTCAAGCCGCCGTCAATGAAGTACTTGGCCGGGCTGTCTCGACACCTGGTGCTGTGCTGGCGGCGCTAGGCGATCCTGACAGGGCAGGACTGAACGTTCTTCTAAGGTCCCCAACGCTGACGATATTCGCCGCTACGTGGACCCCGCAGATGAACCTCATGCCTCATAATCACCTGATGTGGGCCAACATCGGAATCTACACAGGCCGCGAGGACAATATTTTTTGGAAAAGGACGTCTGATGGAATCAAGGCATCCGGCGCAGATGCCTTGTTTGTAAAAGACACCGCAATGCTACCGGAAGACGCTCTGCATTCGGTTACCAATCCATTGCGGCGCTTTACAGGTGGTATTCACATCTATGGCGGTGACTTCTTTGATACGACCCGGAGTCAATGGAATCCAGAAACTCTTGAAGAGGAGCCTTCTGATGGGGCCAAAATTCGCGAAATATTCCAACGTGAAAACGAAAGGCTGGGTCTGAATAAAGAGGCGTGATAGACCATTCGTCGGACGTCTGCTTCTGGACGTTAGCTGCCGGTCAAAATCGCTGCTCCGCGACTGATCGAAAGACCGCTATTGGTGAAAGCAGTCATTCGCAATCGCGATCCAGGAGATCGAATTTCTCCCCGCGAAATCCGGCATCTGAATGTCTGCTTTACGCCCCGGAGCTGCCGTTCGCATAAATTGGGCTAAACTGTCTGCTAGTGACCCAAAGCGGACATTGGTTATTGCGCATACTGAAGCTAGATTTACGTATGAGGTGCATCTTGAAAACAACGATATTGCTTGTCGGCTGTGTGCTTTTCTTATTCGCCTGCACGAATGAGGCTCCCTCAAAACTTGCAGTTTCGGCGGATTATCTGGACAACACCGGTCGTGACGACGTGCTAAGCGGCGGCGTAAAGATGATTCCAATAGAAACACCGAAGGGAACCTTTCGTGTGTGGACCAAGCGTGTCGGTAACAACCCAAGCATTAAAGTGCTTATCCTGCACGGCGGACCGGGTTTTTCACACGAATATTTGGAGGCTTTCGACAGCTACTTTCCCTCCGCGGGAATCGAGTACTACTACTACGATCAACTCGGATCCTACTTCAGCGACCAACCGGAGGAACCGGAGTTATGGGAGTTGCCACGCTTCGTGGAAGAGGTGGAGCAGGTGCGCCAGGCACTTGGACTGAGTCAGGAGAACTTCTATCTGTACGGCCAGTCGTGGGGCGGTATGCTAGCTATCGAATATGCGCTGAAGTATCAACAGCACCTGAAAGGACTGATCATATCCAACATGATGGCCAGCATCCCAGCGTACAACGAGTATGCTGCATCGGTGCTCATGCCAGCCATGGATCAGACAGTTCTGGCAGAAATTAAGGACTACGAGAAAGCTGAGGAATACGACGACCCGAGATACATGGAGCTCTTGATGGAGCACCACTATGTTGAGCATATCCTACGTATGCCGTCGGCAGAGTGGCCAGATCCAGTGAATCGTGGCTTCAATCACATGAACCCGGCCGTCTACATTCCATTACAAGGACCCAGCGAACTCGGCGCCAGTGGCAAACTGGTGCACTGGGATCGAACAGCCGATCTGGCCAAGATAACGACACCCACACTCGTCATCGGCGCGCAGTATGACTCGATGGATCCGAAGCATATGGAGTGGATGGCCGGCGCCTTTTCAAACGGTAGTTACCTCCACTGTCCCGATGGTAGCCATCTCGCTATGTACGACGATCAAGTGATCTACTTTGATGGCCTCATAAAATTCATTCGAGACGTGGATGTCGGTCGCCAATAAAAAGTCCACAACTTACGACATTCGATGCGTCCGCTTTTGGCCGAAAGCGGCCGGTCAATTCACTGTAATGTTGACTGATTGAGTGGCTGGTATTGGTGTAAGCAGTCATTCACAGCCACGCCCCCTGGGCGACGAAATCGACTGCGCGAAAATAAGCCTCTGAACGGCTGCTTTACCCCCGATAGCAGACATTGGGCTAGTATTGGCTCTCAAGACTGTTTTTGACCCAAAGCGGACGTCAGTACATCCCGGAATTGATCCAGGGTTTTAACGGCGCATCATCTTTACTGGGAGGTTGGCAAACCTAAACTTTAGGGAGATAACAAATGGAACAACACTACGAAGGTGGGTGCCAGTGCGGTGCCGTGGCTTATGAGGTCGACGTGGATGTTGATGGGTGCATGACGTGTAATTGCTCGCGCTGTCAGCCCCTCGGCGCCATTCTGGCATTCGCGCCGCGTTCGCAATTCAAGCTCTTGAAAGGTGAAGACAACCTCACGGAGTATCGATTCAACAAGAAATCGATCGCACATCTATTCTGCAAAACGTGTGGGATACAGAGTTTCGCTTATGGAGCCATGCCGGATGGTTCGGAGATCGCGGCGATCAATCTCAATACGCTGTGCGACCTGGACCCTAAATCTCTGAATCCGAAGCATGTCGACGGACGGTCGATCTAGACGTAACGTCGTTGGTCTGGAATCTGCCCAATAGGCGGCTTCTGGCCGAAAGCAGACTGCCAGAATCCCCGGTTTTCGGATGATTGAATGTCCGGTACCGGTGAAAGCAGACGTTCAATCTGGAGCTCTCGAAATCTGTCTCCGGAACGTCCGCTTTACCCCCGTAAGCTGCCGTTGGACTGCACTTGGCCTGAAGGGCCGCTTATGACCCAAAGCGGACGTTAGTAGATCCCAGAATTGACTAACTTTGTGTCGAGCGGATAATTGCTATGACAGAGGCAAACCTGACCAAAGTCAGGGACGCAAAGCCACGGGTCCTCGCTTCCTCCGCGACGCCGTCTGCGACGCCACGAAGGACCCCAAGATCGCCGGGCTGCCGCATCTGAATGCATATTAGGTCCGGAGTTTCAACCATGGTTACGAGGCATTCGCGCTGGCTATTCCCAGTTGGTGTTTTCGTGGCTATTAGCATTGTCCCAAAAGACATGCATGCTCAGGAAAGTGGCACTTGCTATATAACCAACATCGATTTCTTTGCGGAGCAATGCCCCACGCTTGATCCTGCTATCGACGAAATACGCTCGGACTTTCGAATCACTGTAGATGGTGTCGACATAGAAGAAGTGAATTGTGAGGAACCCATTTCGTCACAACCGCTTGAAGCCTTTACCGATGAGCTGCGGTTGCTGCAAGTTCTACGTACAGCCTATTACATCGATAAGGACCGGTCGGGCCATCTCCCGTGGACAGAGCTTGGCCTTTACGACTGGCTAAAGAGTAAGGTCGGGGGATTCAATATAAGTAGCACTGCGAGATACAACTCGTGCTGCGGTACTTGGGCGAACGGCGATCGCTACATCACCCTGATCACGCAATCACCAGAGGACGTGAAGTTCCTGATTGGTTGGCCACTGCTCGGAGGCGTGGCACTTTTGATGCATGAGGCGAGGCACCTCGATGGGTTCGGTCACACAAGCTGCTGCGAGGTTGGCGCGGGTGCGTGCGACTTGCGCTACGACGAATCAAACCTATCCCCATACGCAATACAACACTGGCTTTATCGTTCGTATTTTCAGGGTTTCCTGTATACGGGCTACACCTGCCTTGATTCGGATCGCGCCGAATACATTGGTGGACACCTTGTCAGGGGTGCAAATAACTATATACCGCGTTTTTGCGAGTCTCCGCCGCCAGTAGTCGACGACGTCATTACGGCCCCTTGTCTGGACTGCCAGCCGCCACCACCAATTATTACGCTTGATGACGGCCCATTCGCCGTCGATGAGGGGGGAGCACTATTGAGCGATTTCAATGTGCTTGAGAACGACGTCGGCCCGGAGAATGTGGTGCTGACAGTGACCGTAGTAGATCCACCAGCTCATGCGGCGTTCTTTGAAATGAGCTCTGATGGCTTCTTCGACTATACACATGATGGTAGCGAAACTACCGAAGACCAATTTACCTACCGTGCAAGCGATGGGAGCTCTGAGTCTGAAACCGCTTCTGTGGCTATAGAGATAAAACCAGTAAACGACGCGCCCAAGATTTACCTGATTGGCCAGCACGTTATCACCCTCGACGGAAGTGCTGCGTTCGACGACCCTGGCGCAACAGCTAACGACGCGGAGGATGGTGACATCAGCGGCGCCATAGTCATAGGTGGCGACACAGTGGACGAGACCATCGAAGCTACGTACGTGATTACATATAACGTTACTGATTCGGAGGGTCTAGCTGCGGCGGAAGTGATCCGATCAGTAGTTGTTGAAATTGATGATCCACCGGTGATCACATTAGTTGGGCCTGCAGCAATTACGCTTGAGGCAGGAGCCCCCTATGACGAGCAAGGTGCTACAGCGCATGATGAGGAAGACGGCGACCTGACAGATGAAATCACGATTAGCGGTTCAGTGGATACGGGCGTTCCGGGGACTTACTCAGTAACTTACACGGTGGTGGACTCTTCTGGTAACCAAGACCAGGTTCAACGTACAGTGACTGTCGAGGCAGTCGCTCCTCAGCCGCCGAAAAAAAAGGGAAGCAGTGGGGGTGCTGTATCTCTCTTTGAAGTACTTGCGCTCGGACTCTTGTCGCTGATGATCGGCGGTCGCCAGCGGATGGCTGCTTCTGGCCGTAAGCTGCCGGTCAGGCCGAGAAAAGAGCAATTAGGGCGAGAATGAACAGCAAGTAAGCTAACGCAATAGCGGCAACCACCGCTGAAGAGATCGTATACGGACTACCTTCGACCATAGTTCCAATATATGGGTGAATTGTTACAAGCGAATGACCGCTTCTGGCCGAAAGCAGCCCCTCGATTTGGTCGATTTCCAGCGATCTGAACGTCCGCTATTGGTGACAGCAGACGCTCGATCCAGGTCTTTCAAATTTGGCGCTTCCGAATGGCCGCTTAGCGCCCGAAAGCAGCCATTGGTCTGGTGATACACTCAACGGCTGGTAATGACCCAAAGGCGACGCTAAGCGAATCCCTCTCGAGTGTCTGCTTTCCCATGGGGACCTCGAGCAGTTATACCTTGATCAAGAGTAGATCTTTCATGACTAAGCTGTTCCAACCATTGCAGTTCAAGAGCGGGGTAGCCATGAAGAACCGCTTGACGCTGGCTCCACTGACGAATACGCAGAGTGATGAGGACGGCTGCTTGTCGGATGATGAGTATCGTTGGTTGACCATGCGCGCGCGTGGCGGATTTGGCTTGACCATGACGTGTGCCTCGCATGTACAGCAGGTAGGCCAGGGCTTCCCTGGGCAACTTGGCTGCTTTTCGGACAATCACATCGATGGGCTGGCAAGGCTTGCGTCCGGTATCAAGGACGCAAACAGCCTCGCCGTAGTTCAGATACATCATGCTGGTATGCGGTCACCCACCGACCTCATCGACAAACGCCCTGTGTGCCCCTCAGATGATGAGAAGACAGGCGCACGAGCGTTAACCCTGGAGGAGGTGGCCCAGCTCAGTAAGGATTTTGTCGCAGCCGCTGAGCGCGCTGAGAAAGCCGGCTTCGATGGAGTCGAAATTCACGCGGCACATGGATACGTGCTGTGCCAGTTTCTCAGTCCGACGATAAATAAACGCAGAGACCGGTACGGCGGATCATTGGAGAACCGGGCTCGTATCATCTTCGAAATCGTGGACGGCATTCGGGCGCGTTGCCGCCCGGATTTTTTGCTTGGCGTGCGCCTGTCGCCGGAGCGTTTTGGTGTTCGCATGGCAGAAATACGCACGCTCGCCCAGCAGTTGATGACAACGGCGGAGATCGACTTCATCGACATGTCGCTGTGGGACTGCTTCAAAGAGCCGGAAGAGGAAGAGTTCCAGGGCCAGTCCCTGATGTCTTATTTCACGGACCTTGCACGCGGTGATGTGCGCCTCGGTGTCGCCGGCAAACTGCGAACCGGAGCAGACGCCGCACGTTGTATCGATATGGGCGCCGACTTCGTGACGATTGGACGAGCGGCCATCCTGCACCACGATTTCCCGGAGAAACTGAAGGTGAATTCCGACTTTGAATCGGCGCAACTTCCAGTCAGCGCCGCATATCTGCGCTCTGAAGGGCTGGGTGAGGCGTTTATTCGCTATATGTCGACTTGGGAAGGCTTCGTCGAGTAGTTGTTATTGTTAAGGCGGCCGGTCGCTTGAAAGCAGGCGTGAGGATTGTCGGCCAATGACTCCTTCTGGCCGCAAGCTGCCGCTCCAAATCGCTGGTTTTCTGCCGATCTAACGTCCGCTATCGATGGAAGCGGACATTCATGAATTGAGCTGGAAAATCGCCTGGCGAACATCCGCTTTACCCCCTAATCAAGACATTCAGCTAAACTGGGTTTGAAACGAACAACATGACCCAAAGCGGACGGTTCCGTCCGCTGCAATAAACCCGCTTATGTAGTATCTCGGCCTCAATACGTATAAACCCGTATACGATTATTCCATGTTTACCGCGATGTCCGTGGACTCCAGGTAACCGACTAACAGGAGAAAAAATATGAGCCGTTTCATAACTATGTTCGCATCGATTGTAGGGTCAGCCTTATTATTTGCTCAGCTGGCAGTCGCACAAGGTGTACCGGCTAACGCAGTTACTGCTTCTGCACACGGTGGTTATTTCGCCACCTACGGCGGAAACTCCGCAACACGCCGAATCGAATTTACCGCTAAGCGGGACGGGCTAAACAACCAGAGCGGTCAAGGGTCCTTCTTTAACACCACGACAGGCACGAAAGTCCACTTCACGATCAATTGTCTAAGAGTCGAAGGAAATGTCGCCACCATGTCGGGCATCTGGGATGATCATGGACAAGGAGATTTTCCCTATATGTGGCTGCAGGTTATTGACAATGGCGAGGGTCGAAATGCGCATGACAAAGTAAGTCCGCTGTTCACGCACAGTGATCCGGAATTAACGTGCAACGGTAATCCGTTCCCTGGAGCTACGTATGGTATTGATGCTAGCAACGGAAATATCCAAGTGAGGTAGTGACCAGACATTGTTGAACGCAAAGGAAAGTGGGTCTGCCTAATCCCCGCCGGCGTTCAAAATCCAAGAGACCCCGGCCCTGCGTCGGGGTTTTCTTTTGCGGATGGATGAACGTCTGCTTCTGGCCGAAAGCAGCCGCCGGTCAATTCACTGGAATATTGACTGATTGAGTGGCTGATATTGGTGTAAGTAGTCATTCACAGCCACGCCCCCTGGGCGACGAAATCGACTGCTCGAAAATCAGCCTCTGAACGGCTGCTTTACCCCCGATAGCAGACATTGGGCTAGTATTGGCTCTCAAGACTGTTTTTGACCCAAAGCAGACACTTGATACGTGTCCGATGCATGATGGGTGGACAACACAAGTGAGAGTGGGAAAGGCATCAAGATGAGCAAACTGATTACGTTCAAAATCGCGTCGTTCGCAGTATTTGTCACACTGACATTTTCAACCATGCAGGCGGCGGAGGATGGATGTGACAACTTTGGCGAATACTCTTATATTTGTGGCCCGATAAGTGCGGAAGATATGGTACTTGTCCCGGGTACGAAATGGGTCATCGCGAGTGGCTTCGGCGAAGGCGCATCCCTTTACCTTGTTGATTCGGAGCAAAAGACCTGGACTAATCTCTATCCGGCAGACGAACCGCGTGCCCGCCAGAATATGAAGTCATATGGCGCGTGCCCTGGCTCGCCCGACCCCAACAGTTTCGTCGCACATGGATTGAATATTCGCGCCGGGGCTGATGAGCATTCGACGCTCTATGTAGTTGGTCACGGCGAGCGAGAAGCAATCGAGGTCTTTGATGTAAATACAGGTGGTGATGTGCCTGTGCTCACATGGACGGGTTGCGTCATGACGCCGGACGGCATGGAGGCTAACAGTGTTGCGTCGCTCGCAGATGGTTCCCTTCTCGCGACTATCCCGCTCCACACAGGTATTCAAATAAACGAAGCATTTGCCGGAAAACAGACTGGCGCTGTTTATGCTTGGGCTCCCGGTGATGCGGCCTTCAAAAAAATCGAAGGTACTGAAATGCCTTACGCTAACGGCATCGAAGTGTCTGATGACGGCAAGGAGTTTTACATAGCTTCCTCAGGGCTGGTCAAAATACTGGCTTTCTCGAATACACGCCCCGGTCGCTTGCTCCGTACGAGCAAAGTGCTTTCATTTATTCCGGACAATTTACATATGGGTAACGATGGCAATATGATCACCGCCGGGATGGCATTGGTCGATCCCGAATGCGGCGATGTTGCTATGTCTTTGGAGTTCGATCTCGGAGAATTTGCGAGTTGCCCCAGACCTTTTACTGTATCGGCCGTCGATCCGCAGTCCATGCAAGAACACGTTCTTGCAAGCTCTCCTGCTCAGCCAGACTTCAGCAATGTCACGATGGCGTTGGAGGTTGGTACAGAGCTCTGGATAGGCACGTTTGCGGGCGATCGAATTGCTTACCGAAATCTTGATCCAGGAAGCGACTGAACGTCGAGCACTTGTAATTGGCCGCCATTCGAATGAGAAGCGTGAAGAGGCGCTTATGCGCGAGTTGCGCAGCGTGATCGTTCAGAATATTGCTGATGTGAAGGCCAGTAGAGTCTTATCTAATGAATACAAATATTATTGAAAGTACCTTCATTCAAATCACGTTGAAACTGCTCTTTGTCGCCAGCCTCCTGGTGTCTTCCATTTCTTGCGCACAGCCCGATTCGGATGCTGGCGAAAACAAGAAGACATATGCGGCGACCGTACTGATAACGGGCGCCAACCGGGGCATCGGTCTGGAACTTGCGCGACAGTATTCAGAGGCTGGTTGGCAGGTAATCGGAACAGCGCGACAACCCGACCGGGCAATGGAACTTGCCAATCTAAACAACGCACGCGTCGTGCAGCTGGACGTGACAGATCAAGATTCTGTTATGCGGCTCGTGAACGAACTCAGCGGCCAGTCAATCGATTTGTTGATCAACAACGCCGGTATACTACCGATGATGCGATCTGTCGCCAACATCGACATTGATCAGTTTGAATACATCGTGGCGGTCAACTCGATAGGCCCGGTCCGCGTAACGCAAGCATTGCTGCCTAATTTGCGTGCAAGCCAGCAGAAAAAAATCATTAATATCACGAGCAATCTCGGCAGTATCACCGACAACACAGGTGGCGGTTTCTATGGCTACCGGGAAAGCAAGGCCGCGCTAAATATGTTTACCCGGTCGCTGGCCGCCGAACTCCGCCCGGAGGGATTCATCTGTATTGTGATACATCCCGGTTGGGTGCAGACAGACATGGGAGGCGCCAATGCGCCGGTGCCCGTGCAGGAATCGGCCACCGGCATCCGTAGCGTCGTGGACAGTCTCGCTCCCGAAGACAGCGGCAAATACTGGACCTTTGAGGGCGAGCAAATCCCCTGGTAGTGGGTACCTAATTCGGGAAAAGAAATGCCCACAGCCACCTCGGCGGCGTCAGCCCAGAGGCCTTTGAAAGGGCCTCATTTTGAGAGTCCGTCGTGTCATCAATACCGTGGAAAGTCCAATACGCTCCAAAGCAGACATTAGGCTAGTATGGGAAAGTAGACTGTCGAGATTGCCGGCAGACACACAAAACGAAGAACAACAAGGGGAGACGAAATGCCAATCCAATCATTTAATAGTGCTAGCGATGGTCTCGAGTCAGGCGCTCGAAGCCGCGGCCATTTTATAGCAAACACCGATGTCGAAAATGAGCAGTTATGGGTTCCGTATGCCGACGGAGTGTGGATTCAGCCATGTTGCTTTAATGTCACGTCAGGAGGGTTCAGCGTCTTGTTGAAGGGGTTGCCCGGAGCGCAACTTGGTGTTCACTATCACGTTGGTACTGTGCGCGGTTACACATTACAGGGCCACTGGCGCTACTTGGAGCATGACTGGGTCGCAAAGCCTGGAACGTTTATCTACGAACCCGCGGGCGAAGCGCACACGTTGGTCGTAACAGACGATTCACCGGAGCCGGCTCTCATAATGTTCATGGTCGAGGGCGGTCTGATCTATTTGGATAATCCCGTCGACGGAGAATTCGCTGCATACGAAGATGGGTTTTCGGCGCTTGAATTATGCCGTAACTACTATCGTGACGCGGGTCTCGATGTGAAACAGCTCGACGCACTAATACGATAAGATCGACTGTCGAACGTCGCGCTTCAACGTGCGGCGAGCGACCGCTTCTGGCCGCAAGCGACCCTTGAAATCAGGCTGTTTCAGTCAATCTTAACGTCCGCTTTCGATCAAAGCAGACATTAGTCTAGACTTTGGCTGAAGGGCTATTTGTGACCCAAAGCGGACATCAGCCAGGACGTGCGTCCGTTTATCGCTGGAAAATAGCATCGTGCAGCCGTTATTTCTTTCGCTTCGAGGGCGTTCGCACCGAGCCGATAGCGGTCTGCTATTGCTGATTAATCGCCTAATCGACTGAGCGTCGGCGACCCAAAACTGCCGTTCGCCAGTTAGGAGTTAACCCCTGATTTAGTGGCATAATCAGAATGGGCACGGGGACACCAGGCAAGTGGCCGGCAACCAGATCAGGCAATCAGTACTCATAGCTTCATTGTTGAAGCCCGAGGCGTACTCACACCCTGTCGCAACCCTGGAATTGATAGAGACACACATTTCCTGGGTGATTCTCACAGGAACATTTGCATACAAGATAAAGAAATCCATCAAACTGGATTTTCTGGACTTCAGCACGCTGCGACAACGCCGACATTTTTGCGAGGAGGAATTGCGGCTCAACCGACGAATGGCTCCACAGCTTTATCTCGACGTCGTCCCGATCTCCGGCAGTGAGAAGAGTCCAGAAGTGGACGGTGAGGGCAGAGCCATAGAGTACGCCCTGAAGATGCATCAGTTTCCACAGAGCGCCCAGCTCGACAAGCAACTTGATGCCGGTCTCCTGAGCGAGAACGACATGCTCAATCTGGCCGAGAGAATCGCCGCCTATCACCATGATGCCGTCACGCTCAACTTTATCAGCGACCAGGACGCTTTGCGGCAGGTCAACACAGCGCAACTCGATAACTTCCCGCCAATAGACTCGGTTACCGATATGAGAACCGCGCGCCGTGTTCACGCATGGACGATCCAGTCGCTGCGTGACCTTGAGCACACGCTTATCGAGAGACACAAAAACGGCTATGTGCGCGAGTGCCATGGTGATTTGCATCTCGCAAACCTTGTCCGGTTGCCGTCCGGCATTGTCGCCTTTGACTGCGTTGAGTTTAGTGCGGCACTGCGCAACATAGATGTCATCAGCGACGTTGCTTTTCTTGCCATGGATCTTGTTGCCCGTGCGCGGCACGATCTCGCCGGGATATTTGTTAATCGCTATCTTGAGTGCACAGGCGACTATGCGGGCATGTCGGTGTTCGGCTTGTACTTCGTTTACCACTGCATGATTCGTGCCAAGGTTGCCGCTGTCAGAAGCAGCGAGCGGCACGAAGCGGAAGGGCGGGTACATGACATTGAGCAGCTGAAGCATTACCTCGCCGTCGCCATCAGATGGATTAAACGTTCGCCGCCAATCGTAGTGGGCATGCACGGCTTCTCTGGATCGGGAAAAACCTGGCTGTCGACGCAACTAATGCCCGAGTTACCGGCCATCAGAGTGCGCTCCGATATTGAACGCAAGCGATGCCTGGGGCTTGCTGAGACGGCCAGCAGCGAGTCGCAGCCAGGTGGAGGGGCTTACACGGTTCGCGCGAGGGCGAATGTATATGCATCCATCATTGAAATTGTCGACGGCCTGATCGAGGCTGGCTTCAACGTCATTGCCGACGCATCGTTTCTCAAGCACGCGGATCGGCAATCGCTGGAAGCAGTCGCTAATCGCAGTGACCTTACAGTGGTGTGGATAGATGCCAGTGCGGATAACGACGAGTTGCTGCGGCGACTGCAACACAGGGCTGCTGCGCGTGACGACGCATCCGAGGCCGATACCGGGGTTTTGGATTATCAATACAAGCATGCAGATCCACTGACCGCGGAAGAACTCAAGCATGCAATATTCGTCGCTACAGACCACCAGGTCGATCCGGGTGCAATCATTAAGTCAATAAAATCAATGCAGTAGAGTAGCTGCAATCAATAGCGGATTGCGGAAAGTCCCAATAGATCCAACCTCTTGCCGGTGCCAAGCTTAACGGAGCGCCCGCACCGCGAGGTGAAGAACATGGTCGTCGAGGTCAACCGCTATCGAGCTGAACATCGACTTGATCAGCAGGTGGTTCATTGGTTCCTGAGCAAAGCCGGCAATCCCAATATTTCTATGCGGCTCTGGACGGGCGATGAGATTTCGACGCCGGGCAGTCGCCCGGTTGGCTGCCTGGAATTTCGCTCCCGCCGCGCTTTCCTGGAGTTGCTGCGATCCCCGTCGATGGGACTTGGCGAGTGTTACAGAAAAGGTCTTCTTGAAGTGCATGGGGACTTTCTGGCCGTCGCCAATGAAATCACGGCGGCACTTGTTCGAAAACAGGCCAATCGATATTACGGTCCTAAATTTCGTTCACTGTTGCACGCAATTAAAGTCAACTCGAAGAACAAGTCGCATCACAATGTTCACCACCACTATGATCTCGGTAACGACTTTTACAAACTGTGGCTCGACGAGCGCATGGTCTACACCTGCGCGTACTTCGAAGACCCGACGGCAACGCTCGATGAGGCTCAGGTCGCGAAGCTGGAGCACGTCTGCCGAAAGCTGAACCTGCAGCCTGGCCAGACAGTTATCGATGCTGGTTGCGGTTGGGGCGCGCTGGCAATGCACATGGCAGAACACCATGGAGTTCGGGTCATCGCCTATAACCTGTCTGCTGAACAAATTGACTATGCGAGAGAACAGGCGGCAGCAAAGCAACTCGGGGATCGAGTTACTTTCCTGCAGGAAGACTATCGCGACATCAATACACGCTGCGATGCGTTTGCGTCGATCGGCATGCTGGAGCACGTTGGCCTCGCCAACTATGGTCAACTGGGGGCGCTTATCATGCGTTGCCTGAGACCAGGCGGCATCGGCCTGATCCACTCAATTGGCCGCAGTCATTCAGCGGTAGCCGACCCGTGGATCACGAAATACATATTCCCAGGCGGCCATATGCCGAGCCTGAGTGAAATGATGAGGGTGTTCGAACCGCATCGGTTTTCGATCCTCGATATCGAAAATCTTCGTCCACACTATGCACGTACCTGCGCGACCTGGTTGGAGAATTTCGAAGCTGAAGCTGGGCACATCACGGAAACCTATGGTGAGGAATTCGTGCGCATGTGGCGCCTGTACCTGGCAGGCTCGAGCGCCGGTTTTCAGTCGGGAACTTTGCAGCTGTTTCAGATTCTGTTCACGCCAAAGGGTAACAACAAAGTGCCGTGGACCAGAAAGTACCAGTATCAGCCAAACAAGCGGTTTACCTGAAATGAAACAGGCCGATGCCATTGTCGTGGGCGGCGGCCCGGCCGGATCGACCTGTGCCTGGAAGTTAAAGGCGGCTGGCCTCGATGTGTTGGTGTTGGATCGAGCGGGGTTTCCACGCACCAAGCTTTGCGCGGGCTGGGTGACGCCAAAAGTGATGGCCAATCTCGAACTGGATCCTCGCGACTATCCGCATAGCTTTATGACCTTTGACGAGTTGCATCTGCACTGCAAAGGGTTCAGCAAGAAACTGCACGCCCCACAACACTCGATTCGTCGCCTCGAATTCGATGACTTCCTGCTGCGCCGGAGCGGCGCAGAGGTGCTGCAACATGAGGTCAAAGGCATCGAAGTTGCCGGTACTGACTACATCATCGACGACGCTTATCGCTGTAAATACCTGGTTGGAGCCGGCGGTACACGTTGCCCGGTGTATCGCACGTTCTTTCGCAGCGTCAGTCCCCGTAACTACTGGCTACAAACAGCAACGTATGAGCAGGAGATACCGTACCGTTGGAACCAGGCGGCGTGCCACCTGTGGTTTTTCGACGGCGGACTGCCCGGTTACGCGTGGTATGTGCCGAAAGCGAACGGTTTCGTCAACGTCGGTTTGGGGAGCATGGCTGTTCAACTCAAGCGCCGCAAAGGGCATCTGCGGGATCACTGGGACAGGTTCGTCGGAAAACTGGAGGGCCGCGGCCTCGTCGACTACAAACACTTTCACCCAACGGGGTACAGCTACTACCTGCACGGCAATGTTGATCTTGTCCGTCAAGGCAACGCTTTTATCACTGGCGATGCAGCGGGACTTGCCACTCGAGATATGTGTGAAGGTATCGGACCGGCGGTAGAAAGCGGGCTTTTGGCGGCCGCGGCGATCGTAAGCGGCACCGAGTACACATTGAGTGGCATTGCCAGTCTAACCGGCAGCACCTTCCTCAGCAGAATACTGGCAAGCAAGTTTGCGGGAACGCGCGCCCTGCATTAATTCACTAGATTTGATGCGTCTAACGCAGCGATGGATAGGTCGTCGTCGCCGTCGTGAATTGTGATCACAACTGCCCCAAGACGTTGTTCGGTCTCAACGCAGGTATGCGCATCGGCTGCTGCTGACATCGGATAAACCCTATCCACGATCGACTTGATTTTTCCGCCCTCGACCATCTCCTTGAGTGTGCGCAGTTCTTCAATTGACTCCCCCGCGAACGCGACTCTGGCCGTCTTGTTGGTGAATCGGGTTGTGAACACCGAGCGAAGCATTACCGAAAGGCGCGGATTGCCCGACATATAACGCCCATTTGGATTTAGCGCTTTTATGCACGTGGAATAAGAAGTCCCCGGAACCATGTCTAGTATGACGTCATATTTTCGTCCCGCTGCTGCAAAGTCCTCTTTTGTATAGTCAATGAAGTGTTCCGCACCGAGCCGGCGCAACATGCTCATCTTGTGGCCACTATCAACAGCCGTGATTTCCGCGCCCATAGATCTGGCAATTTGGACTGCATGCGTTCCAATGCTGCCGCCAGCACCGTTGATCAACACCTTTTCGCCTGCCTGGATTTTTGCGAGCCGCATGAAATGGAGTGCGTTTAAGCCACCCAGAGGCACCGCCGCGGCTTCTGCAAAACTCATGTTGCAGGGTTTGGCGGTGATTGTGTAGCTCGCCGGTAAGGCGACAAACTCGCCATAGGCGCCCAGCCTGAGACCGGCCGAGCCGAAAACCTCGTCGCCGGCAGAGAATTGGGTGACGTCCTTGCCGAATGAATCAACCACCCCCGAGAAATAGCCGCCGAGGGTTTGTTGCCTTGGTTTTCGTATGCCAAATGCAACCCGCATGGGCAGCCAGAACCACATCACCGCAAAGCTAAAGCTGCGCATCTCACAGTCGGCTTTTGTAGCCTCCGCCGCCATTACCCGAATCAGAACTTCATCGTCCTTCGGCACAGGTTTTTTCACCTCCCCGAGTTGTAGAACTTCGGGCGGTCCGTAGCTTGAGTAAGTAATGGCTTTCATGCGCTTCGCGGTTCTTCGGTTAACTGGCTCGGTCAGCAAGCTTAGCATTACGAGCTATGCATCGATGGCTTCGCGGAGATAGATGCGTCGTACGTTGCCATCGCGAACAAGGGTGCCGACGCGCTGCTTGTCGACCTTCGGCAAAATGGTGGTGGTGCCTTCGCAGTTCGGCCTCTGGTTGCACACTTGCTGCAGGAACCCGTCGATGGCGGGAGCTTTGTTTCGCGGCGCTGGAATGCAGCGCACGATCGCGCGCCCAACCCGGCGGCCTCCACCGGAGCCTGCCCGTCGCAGA
>JAHEFG010000012.1:0-41392 GCA_024640305.1 Gammaproteobacteria bacterium | reverse complement strand
CTGGTTGCACACTTGCTGCAGGAACCCGTCGATGGCGGGAGCTTTGTTTCGCGGCGCTGGAATGCAGCGCACGATCGCGCGCCCAACCCGGCGGCCTCCACCGGAGCCTGCCCGTCGCAGATTACTATTCGATCAAGAATGGCCGGATTGAGGGGGTTGGAGTCAAGCCGGATATTGATGTGGACGCTGCTAACGCGCTGAACACTGCGCTGCAACAGCTCTAGGGCCATCACTTTCCGAGTTGGAAAGAAATAACTTGCCAACATGGAAAGAGACGGTGTAGTATTGTCTTTCCAATATGGAAAGAGATGAGCAATGACAGACAAAAAACAGGTTGGATCCGACGAGGCAAAAGAGGCTCTTGATTCTGTCGACAGGATGCAAAGCGCGGGTTTCCGGCGAGCGTTGCCGCCGCGCTGGTATGGCCTTGGGATTTCCCTGATTGTTGCTGTCGGCTTTGCGCTTTATGCGCAGAACGATCCGGGTAGCTTTCCTGGAATATTTATAGCTGTCGGCATTGCTCTGTTTGTTGGCATTAGTCGCGAGAAGAGCGGCGGGGCGATTGGCAAAGAGTTGCCCGCTACGCACACAGGCAGGTGGGCGCTTGCCGGAGTATGCATCTTCTTGATTGCATTATTTTTCGGCGGCATCTTTATCAGGCGCTCTTACGACCTGTTTTGGGTGCCACTGGTTACCGGGTCCATCGCTGGTATCACGATATATCTACTGAGCTGCGGCGAAAGACGTTATTACCTCGCGAGAGGTGATGGCGGTACGCGAACATGACAAGAGCGAGATTCGACACAGTTATTCATGCACCAAACAGACTACAGATCTGCGCGTTTCTAAGTCCGCTACAGGAGGCCGAGTTTCAGGTATTGCGTGATGAGCTGCATGTCAGCGATTCGGTATTGTCCAAACACCTGAAGCAACTGGAAGAAGCGGGGTACGTTAGGTTTCGCAAGAGCGCCGTGAATGGACGGCAGCGTATGTGGGCGACGTTGACGACCTCGGGGCGCAAAGCATTTGCCAGCCATATCGAGGAATTGCAGCGCCTTGCCGGTGTTGCCGCCAAGCCGTCGTAGAGTTTGAAACTACGGTTTGTCGGGTTCTGTCTGTTTCTTGGGCGAAGATAGTCTTTGCTCGCGAGTCAGCGACCGTGGATGCTCGACCTTCCGCAAGCCGTCCATCTGATGAGAAATAGCGAGTAAAGGATGGCGAAGCAACATACGTGGGCCGGCGTGTCGCATGATCTCTTTGGCCCTGTTCCTGCGAGCCGGTTTGTAGCAGTGAACGGGGCAGTTCGTACATGTAGGCTTGTCTTCCCCATACGGACATTTCTCGAGCCGCACGTCAGCATAGTCCATAAAGTCCTGACACGTAGCGCACAGAACGCCATCGAATGAGTCATGGTGATCCGAGCAGTAGATGCTGATCATCTTTGCGATGGTCAATCGTTCACGAGCGAGGTGTTTCATATTCGGGTGAATTCCAATTCTGTATGCGCCCAGCAGGCCCAGACTAGCGACTCTCGCCCTTGGTTGCGATAGCGGCTTTCCGATACAAATCGGCGTATGCTTCCGTGAAGGAGATTTTTCGGAATTTCATTCAGGTAGGAGAAGATCGATGATGCTGGCAACCATCATTTTTCTGTCGCTTGCTGCCGTTCCTGTTGCCCAATTCGACGCGGAACAAGAAGAAAATGAAGCGGTTGCTGAATTACCGCGCGCATTGATTCCCGCAAAACAGATCGAGAGAACCTCTCCCAGGTACCCACAATTTGAGCGTCGCCAGCGCAAGCAGGCCTGGGTACGGATCACCTATTGCATCGATGAGTCAGGGGCGACCCGGAATGTGTCAGTACTTGACTCGGTCGGCAACGCGAAGTTCGACAATGCTGCTATCGAGACCGTTAACCAGTGGAAGTTTGAACCCGCACTCATTGATGGCCAGCCGTCGTGGCAATGCAGAAATCAAACCGGCATCAGCTTTGAGTTAAAGGGAGCTAATACCGGCGCGAGTAAGGGCTTCGTGAAATATTATCGAAGGATCGGCAGACTGATCGACGAAAACAGGCTGGAGGATGCGAACAAGCTTTTCTGGCAGGTGTACGAATCGCATAACTTGTCTCTGTACGAACTTTCGAAGCTCTGGGAGCAGCGCGTCAGGTACGAATCCATAAGCGGCAACATGTATATGTTGAATAAGGCGATACATCGTGCAACCGCTTTAAAAGGCAAGTGGATCGAAAAGAAGAGCTATATCCACTTGCTCGAACTGCGGGTTCAGGTCGAACTTGAGATTGGCCAGTACTATTCAGCGATGCGTGCGTTTCGCGAATTGGTCAAAGTCTCTGGAAAAGGTTCTGCAGAGGTACTTGCGCTGAAGCCAACAATAAAAAAAATCCGGGACGCGATCAAAGGCGACCAGATCCTGACAATTAATGCGGAAGTCAAAACCAAAGACGAATGCAATGTCTGCAACAACAGCTGGGCTTTCACCCCGGTTCGCAATGATTTCAGTTTCGCCAGTATCGCAGGAACCCTGGATTCCATCGAAATGCGGTGCAATCACAGACTATTCGAATCGGCGGTGTCCGGCCGTGTTGATTGGCACATACCAGATGACTGGGGTACCTGCCATGTACAGGTTTACGGCAAGCCCGGCACAACATTTGACGTGCTGATGCGGCCGTCTAGCTCTTAGCATGTGCTTGATGACAGGCTGTCGTCTATAATCAATCCTTCAACTTCAGTTCGAAGAAGCCGCAATGGATATTCTCGAAGAACTGACTCGCCGCGGTGTGATCCGAGCCGCGGCCATGTACGTCGCCATTGCCTGGGGCGGTACGGAAATCTTGGTCTTCCTGATCGAGGCTCTGCAAGGAGAGCAGGCGGCCGGACCGGTCAGGAAATACCTCGCAATCCTGTTCATCGCGGGTTTCCCGGTGGCCATGTACCTGGCTTGGACGCGAGACCTGGGCATGCGGGCTCGGCGTGTTGTTGCGGCGGGTGCTATGGCCGCCGTATTGGTTGCTTTGCTGATCTGGGTGATACCGAATCCATCGACACCGCCGGACAAGATTGCCCTGCAACTCGTCGATATCAACCCGAAGTCTATCGCCGTACTACCATTCGTGAATATGAGCGGCGACGATGACAACACCTACTTCAGCCACGGTATCTCGGAAGAGTTGTTAAACGTGCTAGCCCGCATACCGGGCTTGAAGGTGTCGTCGCGCACGTCCTCATTTCACTTCGCCGGACTGGACGTACCACTCGGGGAAATCGCCGCCAAATTGGCGGTTCGCCACATTCTTGAAGGAAGTGTACGAAGAATTGGCAACAATGTGAGGATTACGGCGCAACTCATAGACGCTCAAACAGACAAACACCTTTGGTCAGAAACTTATGATCGTGAAGTGCTGGATTCCTTTGCGGTTCAGGGGGAAATAGCAACACAGATAGTCGACGAGCTACAGTTGAATCTCGTCAATCCCATCCGTGCTGGGCGCCCGACCGAAAACGAAGAAGCCTTCGACAAGTACCTGCGCGGGTGGCACTTCATGAGGCAAGGGTGGGGCCGAGACGATTTCCTTTCAGCCAGGAAGTTTTTCCGCGAGGCTACTGATCTCGATCCCGGGTTTGCACAGGCGCACGCACTGCTCTCGCTCACTGAAACTTCACTGGGTAACTTCCGTCACCTGGCGCCGAAAGACGTTTTTCCAGCAGCGTATGAATCTGTTTCGATCGCGCTCGCGCTCGACGATGCTTTGGAAGAGGCACATGCAGCGTTGGGATGGTTGCAACTTTCCTATGAGTTCGACTGGCGAAAAGCCGAAAGTGAGTTTCGTCGTGCCATCGAACTGGCGCCAGGCAATTTCATTGGTTACAACGGTCTTTCATTCGCACTACAGACCGGCGGGCGGCTGGACGAGGCACTGGCAGCATCGAATCGAGTGTTCGAGCTAGACCCGATGATGGTCTGGAGTCGCAATGGGCAGGCGGAAATCTATTTCAAAAAACACGAATACGACGCCGGTCTTGAACAGGTTCTGATCATGCTGGAAATGCAACCTGACGATGCGCTACTGCTCGCCTGGGTTGCGTCTTTCTATGTAGCGAAAGGTATGCGTGCGGAAGCCCTTGAGTACGGCAGGCAAGCCGCCAGAGTCGGCCCTGGAGACCCGACTATCGAGCTCATGCTGGCCGGACAGCATGCCCAACTGGGTAATGAGGCGGAGGCGCGAAAACTTCTGGAGCAAGCGATGGCGCAGCGTGACTCAAAGTTCGTGTCGCCCGGTACCATCGCCATCGTCTACACCCATCTCGGTGAATATGATGAGGCGATAGACTGGCTTTATGTTGCGGTCGACGAATTTGACAGTTTTATATTCAACCTCAATTACCCGGACTTTGACGCGCTTCGTTCCGAACCGCGTTTCGTCGAGCTATGCGATCAGTTGCGAATGCCGTGCGCAGCAACATGGAACAAAGGCGGTTAATCCAATAGCCGATTTCAATATTCAGCTGGACCTGAATCCAACACAATCAAGTTTGGATGAGCTTGCTGCCGGCCTAAACGAGCATTCGGAAAGATTTGTCGAAAGACCCGGTTTTCAACCAATTGCTCTTTTCGCTCGTGACGAGCGGGGCTGCATGCAGGGCGGAATATATGGTCGGATAAACTGGAGCTGGCTAAGCGTCTCGCTTCTTTGGGTTAAGTCCGGCAACCGAGGAAGTGGCCTGGGGTCGACTTTATTGAAGCGCCTCGAAACAGAGGCGCAAGCCCTGGGGTGCACAAAGTCGCACGTAGATACTTTCAGTTTTCAGGCAGAGGGTTTTTATCTTGCAAATGGGTACGAAATATTTGCCGAGCTTCCAGGCTATCCCGACGGGCATAGTCGTATTTACCTGAAGAAGCTGCTATCGGTTGTCCCAAACTAGTCGTTGCACCTTCCATTTCAAAGGCCGTTTCTGCTGCTTTCGGCCCCAGGCCGAAGAATGGCGATTGATGAATTCAATCCACCTTGTGCAGCGTTAGGAACATGGCCTTGTCGAGGACAGTGAAGAAGTCCTGGTAAGTCGCGGCATCTGTGACACTGTCTTCATTGATGCGGGCATTGGCACGAACTGAAATACGCTGATTGTCTCGTTCGACGACGGTCACGGTCATGCGCATCGTGTACTCGTGTAGCCGTGTTGCGGTCACCGTACCAAGCTCGGCATCGGCCTGGTCGATTGTGAAACCGAGGTCCTGCAGCGTGGCGATCACCGACCGCATCGTCATTGGCTTATCGAGCGTGTCGTATTCGCGGGTCTGGATCTGGCGTGTTTCCAATTGTGTGCCGGCGCCGACAACATTGGCGGGCGACGTCACGCAGCCGGCGAGCATCGACATAGCCAGTAGTGGCAATACCTGTAATGAACGACTCATTTGTTCCCCACCTGTATGAAGAGCGACTTGCGCAGGTTTTCAAAAATCTGCCGATAAGTCTCGGGGTCATCGATACGTTCCAGGACCTTGATTCGATCCATCTTGTCGTAGATGACGCGTTGAATAGTGATGCGTACCTTATACTCGTTGCTGTTTGACAGGCTCGGCAACACAACCATTGTCAGCGTAATGTGCTGATCATCCTGTGCTGTTGACATGGCGTCGCAACCACTACCGCCACCTATCGCGCAAAGCATATCAAGGAAAAACAAGCCGGTTTTTTCACCGGCGGAGTCAGCATCGGTTACCTTTGAGGCCGTGATAACCCCGAGCGGTTTCTCGATACGTTCGATGTTGAACTCCATGTCCTGCAACACCGCGATCGTCGCCACGAGTATGTCATTTTCGGACTCTGCTTCCAGCGCGCGTGTCTGCATTGAGCGCAGATCAAGCGTGCTCTCGGGCAGCCGCAGCGCGGTTTCCGGAATGGTCGTGGCACAACCGCCAAGCATTGCCACGACCAGCAGGGAGAGTCCTGCGCCGAAGCGGCACCGCGCCGATGTGGTGCGGGGCATCAGAATCTCGATGTGTGATAGGAAAAGTCGCGCACCTCGTTATTCGTATCGAATTTAATGATCACGGTCAACGTGCGCTGTGAACTCGAGGTCGAACCCGCGCTGGTCGAGCCAACGCCGGCGCCGGCGCCCGATCCGCCAAAGATCAAACCTACTACGCTGCCACTACTGCGCGAGTAAGTGACATCGCTCGAGATCTTGTCGTAGATCCACGTTTCCTGCCGCTGTTCTTCCGTAGTGACGATGTTCGGTGAACCGAGCACCGCCGCAACCTCGGCCGCGGACATGCCGATGCGGATCTCTTTTTGCACAGTACCGACTGTAATTCGATCGGCATCATCAGCTTCGCGAACGTCAGTGGCGTGGTGCGTTGCACTACAACCGGCTGTGACTAGCGCAGCCAGTAGAGCGACTTTAGCGTGATGCAGCGTGTTCATCAGATGCGTCCTCCGGGCTTTATCATTGTAGACATTTCGATACTACGCCTGGTTCGCCGCGTCGCAATAAGGAATGTCTGATTTCTCGCTAATGACCTCCTGAGGTTTTCCTGAGGTAGTCGAGGCGAGGTCGTCGAAGAGGGCTGTTTCTGACCGTCCCATATACCCTTGGAAGCGGCCGCTCGCCTGATATGATGCTGGGGGCTGCTTTGGCCCAAAGCAGAGACTCCTTAATTTAGGAAGGAAATTAGAGCAAGAGAACCAATAATGGAGACTACTCTGCAAAACTACGGGCTTGTCCCTTATTTCACACAGCAGTTGTCGCCCGAAGAGTTTGATCATGGTCGCGTAGGACGGGTGACAGAGATTCAACGCTCCATTATTACCGTTTCCGACGGTTCTGCAGAGTTCGCCATACCCATCACTTCATCCTGGCGAGACGCCCATTCCGAAAACAAACCGACAGTTGGTGATTGGGTGGTTCTCGATGATCAGCGTTCGAGGATCGAGCGAGTTCTTGACCGAAAGAGCCTGTTTCGGCGCGTTGCTGCCGGTGAGAAGACTGAAATTCAGCTTATCGCTGCCAACATAGACGTCCTTTTCGTAATGACGTCGTGCGACGAGGACTTCAAGGAGTCCAGACTTGAGCGGTACCTTGCGCTGGCCGTGGAGTCGGGCGTAATACCAGTGGTCGTGCTCACAAAAATAGACTTATCAACCGACTCCGACTCCTATGCAGAGCGTGCGCGTAGTGTCCAGACTGGTGTGGCTGTTGAGTCGGTTAATGCGTTGGATAGAAGCACGCTTGATGGTGTCAGGGCGTGGATCGAGCCCGGCAGTACTATAGCGCTGGTTGGTTCATCAGGCGTTGGGAAATCGACGCTTCTCAATGCTTTGGCGGAAACGAACGTTGCGGCGACGAATGAGGTTCGCGGGCAGGACAAGAAAGGACGTCATACAACGTCTCATCGTGCATTGTACCGACTCCCCGGCGGTGGACTGCTGATAGATGTTCCGGGCATGAGAGAGCTAAAGGTGGCCGACGTAGACGCGGCGTTGGAAATTGTATTTGACGATATTGAGGCCATGGCGTCGAGGTGCAGGTTTGCGGATTGTCGTCACGCTTCTGAACCAGGTTGTGCTGTCCGCGGTGCTGTTGAAAATGGCGACATAGAGGCACGTCGCTTGCGAAACTACCAAAAGTTGCTGCGCGAGAATGAACGCAACAGTGCTTCAGTCGCCGAGAAGCGTTTGCAGGGCCGTGTTTTTGCCAAGCATGTCAAGCAAGTGAAAGCCTTGAAAAAGGACAAGGGATTGCTTGAGTGAATGATCGCTTTGCGCCCGAAATCAGACGACCGCCTGATATTATGGCGAGGGTCTGCTACTGACCCGAAGCAGCCGAAAGCAGGCCGTCATATTGTGAATATTCTGCTGGCTTGAGCGACCGCTTTCAGCGCAAGCAGTTGTCAGGCGATGACACCAAATATGCGGCCAACCAGGGCCGTCAGTCCCATTGCAAGCGCGCCCCAGAAAGTCACTCTGAAAGCACCGACTGTAATTGAAGCTCCTCCTGCACGTGCCGCAAGAGCGCCGAGAATCGCCAGGAAGGCAAGGGAGGCAGTGGCTACGATCGCTATTTGCCGCGGTCCTGGAACAGCCCAGGTGACCATTAAGGGCAATGCGGCTCCAACGATGAACGTACCTGCCGAAGAAAATGCCGCTTGAACAGGCCGGGCAACCCCGGTGTGCAAAATTCCAATTTCGTCTCTGGCGTGTGCGCCAAGTGCATCATGGGCCATCAGTTGTTCCGCGACCTGTCCCGCCAATTGGGGCTCAAGTCCTCGTTCTTCATATATTTGTGCAAGCTCTCTCGTTTCGAATTCGAAATTTTGCTCCAGCGAGAGCTTTTCAAGCGCCAGATCTGCGGCCTCCGTGTCGGACTGGGAACTTACGGACACGTACTCACCGGCCGCCATAGACATCGCGCCCGCGACCAGTCCTGCAACGCCTGCAAGAAGAATGTTTTCTTGTGTGGTACTGGCAGCAGCAACGCCGATAATCAGACTCGCGGTGGAGACAATGCCGTCATTCGCTCCTAAAACCGCTGCGCGTAACCATCCCACCCGATGTGATCTATGTATTTCGTGGTGACTCATGGAATGCCTCGCGAAAAATAATTGATACATGGAACATCTAGTCTTGCCCTTATGGTGAGCTGATGGACTTCAGCCGGTCGTGTCCAATGCCTGAGATATACGTTGTGCCAGTTCGAGCACGTCCGAGTAACTGTTGTACAGCGGCACAGGTGCAACTCGAATGACGTCCGGTTCACGCCAATCACCGGTGACGTTCAGTTCACATAGTTTCTCGAATAATCCCCTTGCTGAAACCTGGGGGTCCTTAACCACCAGGGATAGCTGGCAGCCGCGCGAACCCTTTGGGGTTATGCTGGCGATGCGGCCCTCAAAGCGGTGGTTGAGGAGCCACTCAAGGTAATCCGTCAATGATGTCGATTTTTCGATAAGCGCGGCCAGCCCGACTTCCTGAAAAATCTGCAGCGACGCGATGACAGGCGCAAGTGACAATATCGGTGGGTTACTCATCTGCCAAAGCTCGGCGCCCTCTGCTGGCGTGAACGTCTTCGACATTTTGAAACGGGTTGCTTCGTCATGTCCCCACCAGCCGTGCAGCTGATTGAGTTTGTCTGACGAAAAGTGTTTTTCATGCACGAATGCGCCAGCAATAGAACCTGGTCCACTGTTGAGGTATTTGTATGTGCACCATGCAGCGAAATCGGGCGCCCACTCGTGCAGTCTAAGATCGACATTGCCGACGGCATGCGCAAGATCCAGTCCAACAGCGCAACCAGCAGCACGTCCCAGTTCGCAGATCGCCGCCATGTCCAGGACCTGCCCGGAGTAGTACTGCACGCCCGGCAGAAGCAGCAAGGCGATACTATCGCCTTCGTTTTCAATAAGCGCAGCAAGATCTTCAATGCGCAGCCGGGTCTCGCCAGGTCTCGGTGACCACTCCAGCAAAGCGGATTCCGGGTCAAAGCCATGCATGCGTAGCTGAGAGGCTGCTGCATAGCGATCGGAAGGAAAGGCCTGCGATTCGATGACGATCTTGAAGCGAGTTTTCACAGGCTTGTAAAAACTTGCCATCAAGATGTGCAGATTTACCGTAAGCGTATTCATCGCCACGACTTCCAACGGTCGGGAGCCGGTTAGCGCCGCAAAACCTGCTGTTGCGCGGCGATGGTAGGACAGCCAGGGTCTTTCCGAGTGAAAGTGCCCATCGACGGCGAAGTCAGCCCAATTTCTTAATTCCTCCTGCACGAACTCTGCGGCGAGTTTTGGCTGAAGGCCGAGAGAGTTGCCACACAAGTACACCGGTGAGTAGCCATTCTTGTCTTTCGGGAAAATGAACTGCTCGCGGTAGCTCGCAAGCGGATCGTTGCGATCGAGCGTCTGCGCAAATTGCCGGCTATCTTCGAAATTAGTCATGCCTGGCCGTGCACCTGTATGACCCGTGGCCGCCGCTTGTCCAGGCGCACTGCTGTGAGCTGTCGCCCCCAAACGCAGCCCGTATCGACGCTGATTATTTCCGGTAAAACGACTAGTCCAAGCGAAGACCAGTGGCCGAACACAATACGCGTCCCGGCCCATGCCGGATCCGCTATGTCATACCACGGCACGAGATCCTTGCGTGCACGCCAGGGTGAGCCACTGTATGCGAAATTAAGGCGCATATTGTTCGTCATCATGCGCATGCGAGTCAGGCAGTTAACAATAAAACGCAGCCGCCGGTATCCGCTGAGGTCACCAGACCACTGAGTTGGCGCATTGCCGTACATCTTTCCAAGCATGACCTTGTACTTGTCGCTCTGCAGAGCATTCTCTACTTCCGCAGCACGCGCCAAGGTCTTCTTGACGCTCCAGCTGGGATGCACTCCTGCATGCACGAGTAACGTGCCGAGAGTCTTGTCGTAATGTGCGAGCGGGCGGTGACGCAACCAATCCATGAGTTCGTCGCAGTCGCTTGCATTGAGGATGTTATCCAGTGTTTGAAAACGTTGGCCGTAGCGAATCTTACCAACTGAAAGAGCTAACAAATGCAGGTCATGATTGCCCAGTACCGTAATGACTGACTCGCCGAGGGATCGGACAAAGCGTAATGTTTTCAGTGACTTCGGGCCTCGATTGACGAGGTCTCCTGTTAGCCAGAGCGTATCTTTGCCGGTATCAAACTCGAGTTCATCGAGAAGCCTGCGAAATGGGTCATAGCAGCCCTGTATGTCGCCGATCGCATAGATTGCCATGCGTACCCAGCCTGAACCTAGTGCAAGACGCCCGGTACCGCGAGCGTAAAGGGAGCAATGGGCGCGTCAAAATTGACGCCGTTATCCGCCTCCATGCGGTAAAGGCCCTGCATGGCGCCAACCGGCGTTTCGAGCACGGCACCGGATGAATAACGAAATTCCTCGCCAGGGTTAAGGTGTGGTTGCTCGCCAACGACACCGTCTCCGCTCACTTCCTGCACTTTCCCATTGGCATCGGTAATGATCCAGTGGCGACTAATCAAGCGTGCGGGCATGTCGCCGTTATTGGAGATCGTAATTGTGTATGCGAATACATAACGATCCGATTCTGGTTCGGATTGGTCGTCGACATAGTCTGTCGCAACATGAATACGAATTTCGCAGCTATTTTCGCTCATCGGGCACCGGTGTTGGCGGTTGTGTCGTCGTATTCTAACGTATTCGAGAGTCGGACATAGTCGGCTATCGAAATGGCCTCAGGGCGCAGTGCAGGATCGATACCTGCTTTCACGAGCTGGGCCTCGTCGACGAGTTTGCTCAGCGAGTTACGAATCGTCTTCCGGCGTTGGCTAAATGCTGTAGCGACGAGCCTGGAAAGGGCTTTTTCATCATTAATGACGTACGTGCCTGCGGGTAGTGGCGTGAGTCTGACGACCGCAGACGTCACCTTTGGTGGCGGGTCGAAGGACTCTTTATCGACGTCGAATAACGCATCAATCTGAAAGTGACAGCCAAGCATGATGCCGAGTCGTCCGTAGGCCTTGCTGCCCGGGCTGGCGGCCATTCGGTCAACTACTTCTTTCTGCAACATGAAGTGCATGTCGACGAGACAATCGCGGTACTTGAGCAGGTGAAACAGCAACGGCGTGGAAATGTTGTAGGGTAGATTGCCGACTATGCGCAGGGAATCGCCGAGCGAGCTGTAGTCGAAGCGCAATGCGTCGGCTTCGTGAACCGTCACGTTTGCGGCGTTGCCATACTCGTGCCTGAGCTTTGCGATCAGGTCACGATCGAGCTCAATGGCGTGCAATGTTCCCGCGCGTTCGGCCAGGGAGCGCGTAATCGCTCCCAGCCCCGGGCCAATTTCGACGATGGTGTCCGACTTTTTCGCGCCAACCGACTGGATAATGGCATCAATGACACCGGGGTCGTTGAGGAAGTGCTGCCCGAACCTTTTGCGCGGCCGATGCGGGCTCATTGGCGCGCCAGATCTGCGGCCAGCTTGACGGCTGCAAGAAGACTTCCGCTATCCGCTTTGCCAGTTCCGGCAATATCAAACGCAGTTCCGTGATCAACCGACGTTCTGATAATCGGCAAACCCAGTGTCACGTTGACGCTGTTACCGAAGCCCGCGTACTTCAGCACGGGTAATCCCTGGTCGTGATACATCGCAAGGACAGCATCCTTATGTCCGGCTGCGGGCGTAAATGCTGTATCGGCAGGTAACGGTCCGCGAACCTTGTGGCCTTTGGCAACGAATTCCGCGACAACCGGTGCAATGATTGCATCGTCTTCAGTCCCCAGGTGTCCACCTTCGCCGGCGTGCGGGTTTAATCCGCAAACGACGATTTCCGGTGCATCGATTCGAAACTTCGATTGCAGGTCAGCGATCAGGACAGTCAAAACATCGCGCAAGCCACTCTTCGAAATATAATCGGGCACTGCACGTAACGGCATATGCGTGCTTGCCAAAGCAACGCGCAAGTCGCCCGCTACCAGTAACATAACCGGTAACGCTGTGTCTGTTAGTTCGGCGAGAAATTCCGTATGGCCTGTGAAGGCAATGCCTGCATCGTTTATGACGGCTTTGTGCAACGGCGCAGTAACAAGCCCTGCGTAATGCCCGCGTAAACAGCCATCAACCGCGAAACGCAATCCATTGAGCAGCGCCTCCGCGTTCGCAGGGTCGGGCTTGCCACATTGCACTTGTACTGGAAAGCGCTGGGCCACAACGAGTAGCTCGCCAGGGTTTGCATGCACGGATCCGACATCGCTCGCGTCGAGTTCTATGATGCTTGTTGCAATACCGGTTTGCTTCGCGCGAGAAAACAATGTGTCCGGGTCGCCGACAACAACGATCTCGGCGGGCAGGTCTTTATGGGCGAGCGCAAGACATAGCTCCGGCCCGACGCCCGCGGGCTCGCCAGCAGTTACTACGAGAGGCTTATTTATTCGCACGACAGATCGTCCTGCCGACTGGACTTGCGCCTAAACGCGCAGATCGACGAAAGCTTCGTCCCGCAGACGGCGTATCCACAACTGTGATTCCTCTTCCATCTTACTGTTGCGAATTCGCCCATCACAGTTACTTTCTTTCAGATCCTCAGTATTGTCGTACACGCGGCGATCCAGAACCTCCAGGATATGCCAGCCGAACGGGCTGCGGAACGGTTTACTGACAACGCCAATTTCGCTTTCTGCGACGACCTTGTCGAATTCCGCTACAAATGTATTTGGGCCGGTCCAACCCATTTCGCCGCCGCTGTTTGCCGAACCAGGGTCATCAGAAAGCAGTTTGGCAATTTCTCCGAAGTCTTCACCTTCGTCAATGCGTTTTATCGCATCTTCAAGTCGTTGTTTGGCAGTTTCGTCATCGATGATTTCGTTTGGAGTTACAAGTATGTGTCGGACGTTTACCTGGTTGATTTCACTGCGTTGGATAGCGCTGCGCATTTCGTTGACCTTGACAATGTGAAAGCTGCTCGATGAGCGGAAGGGCTCGGATACGTCGCCCTCCTGCATATTAACAACAACATCCGTATATAAAGTCGGTAGTTGTTCACCTTTCATCCAACCTAGTGAGCCACCATCAAGCGATGTTTGAGCATCAGAGTACCGGATTGCCAATTCGCTAAAATTCGCACCGTCTTGCAGTTGCTTGTAAATGTCGTTGGCTTTTGTCTGCGCATCTTCAGCTTGTTCAGCGCTGGCAGATTCCGGCATCGTAATTAATATATGGGACAAGTTGTAGTCGGAGTTGACGGCAACGTTACCTTCGAGATCTGCAATACACTGCTGGATCTCACGTGGCGACACGCGGATGCGTTGACCAACATCAATGCGTCGCAATTGATCAAGCGTCAGTTCGTCGCGCAGCTCGCGGCGAAAGACCGAATATTGGACGCCGTCTGCTGCCAGTGCTGCGGGCATATCTTCAAAGGCTATGCCTTGTTGCGCGGCAATTCGTCCAATCGCCTGGTTAAGCATTTGGTCAGAAACCTGCAGCCCGATGCGACTGGCACGTTGCAGTTGAATCTCCGTAAGAATCAATCGCTCGAGCAGTTGCTCGCGCAAAATGTTGGGCGGCGGCAATTGCATGGGCGGGTTCGACTTGCCAGCGCGCGCGATAATCATTTCCGTTTGTTCGCGTAGCTGGCTCTTCAGAACGACACCTTCATTGACGATAGCTGCTACGCCGTCGACAAATTGTCCTGTCTGGGACAACTCGCCAGCCATGGCAGCTGGTGCGGTCGCCAAAAACGCCAATGCACACGCTTTCGCGTATAAGGTTTTGATATTTAACACTATTTCTTACCGGAGATTTGCTGAGTAGCCAAGAATACCACGTTCCAACATTTTGTCGGCAGCGTTACCAACACTTGTCATTCCCTTCAGTACAAGTTGCAGACCGATGGACGAATCGATAGTTCCGTCTCGAGTCGAGATGTGCCGACGTGACACGAGCCGCAGACCCCAGCAGCAACTCTCGTACTCGAGCCCATAAAACTGCTCAAGTGTCTTGCTGTCCCTGAACGAGTAATTGTATCGGCCAACGAAATTCCATCGCGAACTTACGGGCCACGACCAAGATAAGTCACCTTGTTCCAGCGAGTCGCGGCGGAACCGGTACGCGAGATTGAGGATTTTGTTATCGCTTGGCCGGTATTGCAACCGAGCCTGAGACTGCGTTGTGCCGCGGTCTTTTTCACCCCACTGATGGCCGAGGTCGAAATTCAGTTTTTCAAACAACAAAAACCGTACCTCGGCAATGTAGTCAGACGTATCGCCGATGACGACCGTTTCGCCCGGTAATGAGACTTCACTGGCGCTTAGGTAGCGAGTCTGTCCGATAGTCGCCGTTATGACTTCTTTGCCCGAGGAGACATCGAGTATGCGCGATGTCAGGCCGAAGCTGACCTGGTCCGTATCTGCGATTCTGTCAACGCCAAGAAAGCGGTTTTTGCGATACAACTGCACCAGGTTGAGGTCCGGTGTGATGGTGTCAAATACTGGCAGTTCGGACTGGTCGCGATACGGCACATGCACATAGAGCAACCTGGGCTCCAGAGTCTGCGTCCAGTTTCTGCTCGATCGATTCATCGAGCGCTCCAAGACCATACCGAGGTCGAGGCTGCCAATGGGCAACTCGCGGCTCAGCGATGTTGGTTCTCCGGGCAGCGTATTCTTCAGTTCGTAGCGTGTGTAATCGAAAGCGACGGCGGGCGTAATAAACCAGCCGGGGCGAGAAATGGGTAGTTCCAATTCCGGCGCAACGTTCAAACGCCATCCGGTGATGCCGATGTCTTTATCGAAATTAACGAGTTCGCTATCAAAACCCAGACGCATGCCAAGCCACTTGTCCGGCCAGCTGCCGCTCAACAGCAATTGTGGCAAGCGTCGGTATGGCTCATCAGACGGCAAAATCGCGTCATCAATGGTCTGGTATTCCTGTACTTGCCCGAAGAACGACAAGCGATCGGTTTGAAAGTCGAAGTTTACGCTTCGATTCAGGTGGGTAATGCTGGACAGGCTAAGACTACCGCCGAGGTCCTCGAAATATTGGCTGTCGGTAACCTTCCGCAATTCTATGCGATTGCGCCAGCCATTCAGAAATAGTGAGCGGTGCTGAAGTTGCAGCAATGTGCGTTTGTCATTGAACATGGTGTCGGTGGACATGTGTTCAACGTAAGCGCGCCCGTCCATTAACTCGGTGAGATAGCGAAACTGTGTCTGTAACTGTGCGCCACGATCGGTGAGGTACCGCGGTGTGATCGTCGCATCGTAATTTGGTGCGATATTCCAGTAAAAAGGCACCAGTATTTCGCTACCGCTACGCCTGGTGCTACCAATCTCCGGTGCCAACATGCCGGATTTACGCGCATCACCTATCGGAAACGACAGGTAGGGCGAGTAAAGAATGGGCACGCCCTGAAAACGCAGCTTCATTCCTTTTGCAGTTCCAATACCGCTGCGCGTATCAAGGACAATGTCTTTTGCCTGTATGACCCAATCGTTGGATTCTGGTGGACACGTTGTATAACTAACACCATCAAGTTCCAGCCTGCCCTCCTGATTCACTTCAATTGCACTCGCCGCACCGTGCGCATCGCCGTCACCGAGCGAAAATTTTGCACCATCAAAACGGATGCGGCCGAACCCGTAGGAAAACTCTGCAGAGTCTGACTCCACCAGTGTGCCGGCATCTTCGTAGCGAACCGATCCGTCGAGAAGCAAGGTCCTGTTATCCGGGTCATAGCGGGCGTTGTCGGCTCCGGCCAGCTTTTCACCCCGCCGCAGCAAAATGCCGCCGGTCATCGATGCCTTGGGCATGGGGCTGACCTCTGCCTGCAGAGCGCCAACTTCCAATACGACGGTATTGGGGTTCTCCAGGTTCAGCGCGGGAAATTGCGTCTCATCGGACAAACGGTCCAATGATGTCCTGCAAAAAGCAGGATCTGCGGCTTGCGCGATGGGCAAAACCAGCAGCGAGCTGGTGATAATTAAATATTTCGATGACAAGACAGTGGTCGGATTAGCCGTGTATTTGTTACCTTCGCATAGATTTGCGGGTGCTTCAACGCGATACGGAGACTACTGATTAGAGCAAAAACTGTTGAAAAGGATGGTCGCCTGGCCGATCTAACGAGATGGCTGCGTGGCATTGAGTCGCTGGCGAGCGCGGAGCCGCGGCCGGCGACGGTCGACGCGAGCTTTCGCCGTTACTTTCGCGTGAATTCCGATAGCTCGAGCTATATCGTCATGGATGCGCCACCAGAGCAGGAAGACTGCAAACCATTCATTCGTATTGCCGGGTATCTCGAGGCGATGGCGCTTAATGCACCGCAGATTCTCGAAATGAATTTGGATGACGGCTTCTTACTCCTAAGTGACCTGGGTACAACGCAGTATCTGCAAAAACTTCAGGATGATCCGGGATCATCGAAAGCACTTTACGCAGATGCGCTTCTCGCACTCGCCAATATGCAAACTCAGGGTGAAGCTTTTCAATCGTTACTGCCGCCGTATGACGATACGTTGTTGCGATTTGAGTTGTCGCTGTTTCATGACTGGTTGTGCGAAACACACTTGGGTATCGAATTTAGTGATGCGGATGAAGCGGCTTGGCAGTCTACCTGCGACATGCTCGTTGCCAATGCGCTTGACCAGCCGCAGGTGTTCGTTCATCGCGATTATCATTCGCGCAACCTGATGGTGACCAGCGAAAACAATCCCGGCATTCTGGATTTTCAGGATGCAGTGGAAGGGCCTCTCACCTACGATCTCGTTTCGCTACTCAAGGATTGCTATGTTCGTTGGCCGGAGGAGCAGGTGCGTCAATGGGCACATGCTTTCTACGCGGCCAGTGATGCTTCAATTCGTGAGCGGATCGATATAGATCAGTTCATGCGTAATTTCGAACTCATGGGTGTACAGAGACATCTCAAGGCTGCCGGAATTTTTGCGAGACTCAATCACCGCGATGGCAAAGCCGCGTATATGGGGGATGTGCCGCGCACGCTGGCCTATATCGTTGAACTCGGGTCGCGATATGAAGCGCTTGGTTTTCTTGTGCAGCTAATTAACGAGCAATGCCTGCCCGCATTGCAGGAAAACTCATGATAGCGATGATTCTTGCCGCTGGCCGCGGTGAGCGTTTGAGGCCAATTACCGCTTCGGTGCCAAAGGCACTGGTGGAAGTGCAGGGCAGATCCTTGCTTGAGCACCACCTGCTGGCACTTGCGTCAGCCGGTATAGAAACCGTCGTCATCAATCTCGGTTGGTTTGGCGACAAAATAGTCGAAAAGATCGGTTCTGGGGCCGCATATGGTCTTAATGTCATATACAGTCCCGAGGGCGACAATATTCTTGAAACAGGTGGCGGTATTCACCGTGCGTTGCCAATGCTGGGGGCCGATCCGTTTTTGGTGGTGAACGCAGACATCTACAGCGACATGCCGCTGCCGCTCGAAGATTTGCCTGCGGAATGCATCGGTCATCTCGTCCTGGTGCCCAAGCCCGATTATCGACCGACAGGAGACTTCAGTCTGCTCGATGGGCGCGTGCGAAACGTCAGTCATCCAGAGCTTACCTTCAGCGGTATCGCTGTCTACCGCCCCGAGTTCTTCGCTGACTGCACTTCAGGCCGGTTCTCACTTGTGCCGATGCTGCGAGCCGCCGCCGACGCCGGTACATTATCCGGTAGTGTTTACGCGGGGCAGTGGCAAGACGTTGGAACACCGGACAGGCTGGCAGAGCTTAACGTCTAGTCCATTTTCAGGTGCGAAACCAGGTGCGGTAATAGTCGATCGCGTACAGCGTTGAGATTTGATTCGGCACCAAGACGCGCGAAACTGGTTACCTGTAAGCCCCTGAACCCACAGGGGTTAATTCGTGAGAACGGCTCCAGGTCTGTGGCGACATTTAACGCCATACCATGAAAGCTGGAGCCGCGCCGGATTCTAAGCCCGATGCTCGCAAGCTTGACGCCGTCAACATACACGCCCGGTGCATCTTTCCTGCTCTCTGCATCGATATCATATTCCGCGGCAAGATCTACGACAGATTGTTCGAGCGCCGTTACAAGATCGCGAACACCAAGGCCGGCACGGCGCAAGTCCAAAAGTGGGTAGATCATTAGCTGTCCGGGCCCGTGATAAGTTACCTGGCCGCCGCGGTCAATCTGGACGACAGGGATATCGCCTGTCTCCAGAAGATGCTCGGGTGCGGTATTAAGCCCCAGCGTGAATACCTTTTCGTGCTCGGTGAACCAGATCTCGTCAGGCGTCGATTCGTCGCGCATATTCGTGAACTCCTGCATGGCGTGCCATACAGGCTCGTAGGGCTGTAAGCCGAACTCACGAATGACGAGGTTGCTCATAAGGCCATCAGTACGGCCTCGTGTGAGGAGACGTCTCGGTAGATGTCGTCTAATTGCTGCTGGCTCTGCGCTTGCACGGTAATGGTTATCGATACGAAATTGCCATTGCGGCTTGTCGCGCACTTGATGCTTTGCGCGTCGAGGGGGCCGGTGTGATGCTCGACAAGCGCGCGAGCAGTGTCCCGGAATTCCTGCGTATCACGCCCCATCACCTTGATCGGGAAGGCGCATGGGAATACGAGTAAGGTTTCGTCGTTCAACGTACTTGCCGCGTGTCTATTCGAACCAGAGACTGATGCTGTCGACTGTGCGTTGCCAAATCGACCCGGATGGATTATCAGCGAGCGCCCGCAGAGGTTCGCTGACCAGTTCGTTGCCGTTGAGGCTTACCTTGATCTCGGCGAGTGGCTGGCCTTGCGCTGCAGGCGCAACAATCACAGCTGGGATATTCAAGACGGATTCGAGCGAATCGTATGCGCCGCGCTGAATGGTGACGTAGAGATCTTCGAGCACACCGAGCGATGTGTACTCGTTGGCTGATTTCCAGACGCGTACTTTGGTGATATCTTCGCCGGCCTTGTACAGGAGCCGGGTTTCAAAGAAACGAAACGCGAAATTAATCAGCGCCTGGCTACCGTCAATTCTGGCTTTGCTGCTAGACGTACCCAGCACGACAGAAATAATACGCATACCATCGCGTTCAGCGGACGACACAAGGCAATAACCGGCCGCGTCCGTATGCCCCGTTTTCATTCCGTCGACAGAATCGTCGCGCCATAACAGGTTATTGCGGTTTGGTTGCTTGATGTCGTTAAACGTAAATTCCTTAACTGAGTACCATTTATAGTACTCGGGAAATTCATTGATGATTGCGCGCGCCAGAATCGACAAGTCTCGCGCTGTCGAGTAGTGGTCGTCATCTGGCAAGCCAGTAACGTTCTTGAAGTTACTCGAGAGCATGCCAAGTGAACGGGCATATTGGTTCATCATTTCGGCGAAAACAGATTCGGTACCCGCAATGTGCTCTGCCAGCGCGATGCTGGCGTCGTTTCCGGACTGCACGATCATGCCGAGCAACAGATCTTTTACGGATACGCGCTTGCCCACTTCGATAAACATCCGCGAGCCTTCGGCACGCCATGCTTTTTCACTTATCGTGACTTCGTCCTGCAATGTGATCTGTTTTTCTCTCAACGCGTGAAAGACGCCATAGGCCGTCATCAACTTCGTAAGGCTGGCTGGCGCGACCGGATTGTCGGGCTCCAGTGCAGCAATCTCGTGGCCGGTCTTGCTATCGATAACCAGGTAGCTCGTTGCGCCGATGATCGGCGGGCTCGGCATCGGGCGAATATCAGCCGCAATTGCGTTGGTGGCGACGAAAAGAGAGATTAGTGCGAGTAGGCGGGCTTTCATTGGTATCCAGCAGCAAAACAGAACAGGCCGCGTATTCTACCGACATTGAAACAAAACTGTAGCGGCGTCCTGCAGATCGCATGACGCTGCCGACGGATGCTTATTCGTTAATGAGGTACGGATCCGAGATGTGGAGTTTTTCCAGTTTCTCGACGAGGATGTCGTATTGCACAACGCCCTTTATTGGCCCAATACGTACTCTGTAAAGCGACGGGTTGCTGCTTGTGTCTTTAACGACGAATGCTTTGCTGATACCGGCCGACTTCAGCGCTCCCAGTCGCCGCTGAGCATTTTCGCGGCTGCCAAATGCGCCCACCTGCACATAAATTCTGTGTGCACTTGACGTAGCGGGGATCGGAGAGGCACTTCCTGAACCGGTCGAACGCCGGACGGGCCGGTCGCCAGGTGGCTCACCATAGCCGACTACCTCTATTTCGACGAGGCTTGTGCCATCACGCACCATGTCCAACCTCAACGCCGCCGAGTAAGACAAGTCGATGATTCGATTGTCGACGAAAGGGCCGCGGTCATTTACCCGAACGACGACGCTTTTGTCGTTGCTCAGGTTACGCACACGTACGTAAGACGGTAGCGGCAGAGTTTTGTGTGCCGCAGTCATCGCATACATGTCGTAGGGCTCTTGCATGGATGTCATCTTGTTATGGAATTTCTTGCCGTACCAGGACGCCACGCCGCGCTGCTTGAAACCGCTGCCGTTGTCCATGACGACATAGCGCTTGCCGAGCACTTCGTAAACAGGGCCATTGCCGTAACGGCTCCTGGGTTCCGGGCGTGGTACAGCGTCGCCGGGCAGGTTACGGATCGACACACTGCCAGAGTCGGGAGCGCTGTCCCTGACTTCTTTCGAACCGCAACTCGCGAGCAATATGCCGACAATCAACAGATATATGTGACCTGCAATTCGACGCAGGGTCACTGACTAACCTCCAGCGCAATTTCCTGACCTAACTGATGCACCGCCAGTGCGTACATCGCACTGTGGTTATAGCGCGTGATAACAAAGAAATTGTGAAAGCCGACCCAGTACTCGCTGCCGTTGGCGCCGTCCAGGGTTATCAATTGGGCTACGTCGTCTTTTGGCAGTTTTGTTGAAAACATGACGCCTTTCTTGCTCAGCGAACTGATCGTGTCCTCGGGCTTCAGGATATTCATGGGTGAGTAACCACTCCAGTTTGCTCCGGTTGTAGCCTGCGCGACCACCTCCTCACCGGTTTTCCAGCCGTGTTTGAGAAAATAATTAGCGATGCTACCGGCAACATCTGTCCAGTTATTCCAGATATCCCGTTTGCCGTCGCCGGTTGAATCGACGGCATAAGCACGGTAACTCGACGGCATGAATTGTGGTCGCCCCATTGCCCCGGCGTAAGATCCAACCGCGTCGGTTGCCTGCATGTCCTCTTCGCGCACAAGCAGGAGAAAATGCTCTAGCTCGCTGCGAAAGAATCTGGACCGTGGCGGATAGGCGAAAGACAGAGTGGCAAGCGCATCCAGCACCCGATGGCCCCCGGTGATGCGGCCGAAGTAGGTCTCAACGCCGATAATGCCTACCATGATTTCGATGGGCACGCCTGTGTCGCTGCTTACTTTCTCGAGTGCGGCGCGATTCTCCTGCCAAAACGCAGCACCTGCCTGGATACGCTCGCTGGTTAAGAAAATAGGACGGTACTCAGCCCAGCTCAGCGTTCCTTCTGCCGGCTTGCTTATCGAATCGACGATCTTCTGCTTGATCTCTGCTTGCCGAAGAATGTCTTGTAGCGTTTCGCGGTCATACTTGTGTTCTCGGACCATCGTATCCATGAATACCTTGACGTCAGGCCGTTCCAGGTCGACGGCATGAGTCGGTGATGCAGACAAAAGTAGAACAGCGAAGCAAGCAATTAGTCGTGGGGTCATCAACGCGGCAACAGTTTCCGGTGAGATTGAATGGACATCAGAATACCGAATCCAGCCATCAACGTCACCATGGAGGTTCCGCCGAAACTGACCAGTGGTAAAGGAACGCCGACCACCGGGATCAGACCTGTGACCATTGCCGTATTAACGAATACATAAACGAAAAAAGTCAGGCTGATAGAACCAGCGAGAAGCCGCGAGTATGTGTCGGGCGCCTGCATGGCGATATAGAGGCCGCGACCAATAACAAAAACATATAACGCTATTAGCGACAGCACGCCCAGTAGCCCAAGCTCTTCACCCATGACCGCGAAAATGAAGTCGGTATCGCGTTCGGGTAGGTATTCGAGGTGCGCTTGTGAGCCATTGGTCCATCCTTTGCCGAACAAGCCGCCTGAACCAATCGCGATTTTGGATTGAATAATGTTGTAGCCGGCGCCGAGCGGATCGCTATCCGGATCGATTAGCGTGAGAACACGTTGCTTCTGATAATCCTGCATGTAATTCCACAGCAGGAGTGCTCCTGGCACCGCAGCAACAGCCAACCCCACCATCAATCGAATAGGCAGCCCGGCAAGAATAATAACAATCACGCCGGACGCAGCGATCAGCAAAGCTGTGCCGAGGTCAGGCTGGCGCGCAATAAGTACGGTGGGCACGGCTATCATTACTGCAAGTACCAGCAATTCCGCCGCCCTGGGTGGAATCGTACGATCGTGGAGGTACCAGGCCAACATCATGGGCACTGCGAGCTTCATGACTTCCGAGGGTTGAAAACGTATGCCCAGGTCGAGCCAGCGTCGTGCACCCTGACCGACTTCACCTGTCGTAAGCACCAAAATCAGAAGTACCAGTCCACCCAGGTAGGCCCACGGCGTCCAGCGCCGCAGAAAATCCGGCGGCATCTGTGCGACGACAAACATGGCGACGAGTGCGACACCAAGCCGATTAATCTGGCTGAGCCACTGGCTCATGCTCTCGCCTACGGCGCTATACAGCACAACGAGCCCAAATGCGCAGATCAGCAAGATGCCGCCGAGCAGTGGGCCGTCGATATTCAGGCGCCTCATCAGGCGTGCAAAGTCGCCAAGCGGTGCGGCTTTGCCGGTAGTCAGCCGTTGCGCGTCATTTGTCCGCATTGCCACCGTACCCCAGGTATTCATCCATGATGGCGCGCGCAATCGGGGCAGCGACCCGGCTGCCGCTTGAGCCATTCTCAACGACCACCGCCACAGCTATTTGCGGGTCGTCCAGCGGAGCGAAGGAAATAAACAGAGCGTGGTCACGGAGGCGCTCCTCGATAAGTTCCTCGTCGTACTCTTCTTCCTGCGCAACAGAAAAGACCTGCGCTGTACCGCTCTTGCCGGCCATTTGATACTTGGCGTTACTGCCAGCTGCCCAGGCTGTGCCGCGAACGCTTTGCATGACGTCATGCATGCCGCCGATGACAGCATCCCAGTGATCCTGGTTGTCGATGCGGACGTCGTCGACGCGCCTGGGTGATATCAGCGTGCGCTCGCCGGTCAGTGCATCTTCGACTGCCGCAACAAGGTGTGGTTCGAAGCGCTTGCCTCGTGTCGCCACCGCGCCAGCAGCGCTTGCAAGCTGCAGAGGGGTCGCAAGCATGTAACCCTGTCCGATTGAAGCGATTACCGTTTCGCCGTGAAACCAGCGTTGATCCGCCGGGTCACGAAACGCCTCGCGCTTCCATTCTCGTGACGGTACCAGCCCACTATGCTCGCCACCGATGTCTACGCTGGTTTTGCTGCCGAGCCCGAACTGGTCAAGGTAGTAGTGCATGCGGTCGATGCCGATATCAACACTGATTTCATAAAAATAGACGTCGCAGGATTGTTGAATCGCGTCATGCAGGTTTACTTCGCCGTGACCCTCAGGCTTCCAGTCGCGATAGCGATGCGTAGTGTTCGGAAGCGTGAAAAAGCCGCGGCATACACTTTTGCGCGCCAAGTTGGTCGCACCGGTTTCGAGGGCGGCAAGCGCCAGCATCGGCTTGATGGTCGATCCGGGAGGGTATGCGCCACGTACTGCACGATTGAACAATGGGCGCTCGAGATTATCCTGCAACCCCTCAAACTGGCTGGATGACATGCCGACGGCGAACAGATTTGGGTCGAAAGACGGTGCGCTGACCATAGCGAGAATTTCCCCTGAGCGCGGATCGAGGGCGACTATCGCACCACGCCGTCCTTCGAGCGCGCGTGATGCGAGTAGTTGCAGATCGAGGTCTAGGCTCAGGTGGATATTTGCGCCTGGCGCAGGCGATTGGTTGTCGGGCAGCGCGTCGGAGAGATCGCGTGAATTTGTCGGAATCTGCCGGCCGAGAGCGTTCGACACGACGTGTTGATAGCCGACGTTACCAAGCAGCTCTGACTCAAAGCTACTCTCAACACCGGTCTTGCCCGTGTGGGCGGTGCCGGCGTAATTAGAAGGGGTTAGCCGCGTCAGGTCATTCTTGGACAATGCACCAACGTAACCAACGGCATGCGCAACCGCGAAACCGTGTGGGTAGTGCCGCACCAGCCTGGGCTGAAAATCGACACCCGGAAAACGCGGCCGCTGAATAGCGAAGTTTGCTATTTCCTCGTCGGTCAGGCGCAGTTTGAGTGTGACGGGCTTGAATCGTGGGCTGCTGTCAATCAGTTCATTGATATGATCGATTTCACTCGCATCGATTAGCTTGAGCGCGGCAAGTCGCAACAAGGTGTCGTCAATGTCATCGACCTGCTCCGGTATCAGTTCGAGCTGGTACGCCGGAAGGTTTTCGGCCAGCACGCGGCCCTTGCGGTCGAAAATCAGGCCGCGAATTGGCGGTACGGGCTGGATCCGAACTCGATTACCCTGCGATTGTTCAGCAAATGTTTCATGGTCGAAAACCTGCAATTGCACCAGTCGGGCAATGACAATGCCAAGCAGCAGGATTCCGCTGACCGATGTCAGGACGACGCGCGAGATAAACAGCCGTCGCTCGGAGTGATGGTCTTTAATGGATGACAACAGGTCCATGCTAGCGTAGCTGAACCCGCGAACTCACACTCCTGAGAAACACAGACACAGCCGGCCAGAGCAATGTCCCGGAGAGAACGGGAGCCCAGTAGGCAATGGCCGGCGCATCGACGCCGGCAACACCATTAATCCAGAACAGCAGGAACTGATACAGCGCGAGCAATGCGAATACGGTGGCAGCAAGTTGCTGCATTGGAAATACACGCATGAGCAGGTGAAACTTGACGGTAACGAAAACGACAACGCTCAGGGCCAGGGCGTGCTGACCCAGTATGGTGCCCTGCGCGACGTCGAGCACGATGCCCACAATCCAGGCGGAGCCAACACTCCAGGTGCGCGGCATGATCATTGCCCAATAAATAAGGGTGAGGGTGACCCAGTCCGGTCGAAATGCGTCTATCCCATCGGGTAGTGGGACGGCCATCAGCATAAGCGCAACGATGATCGTTCCGATGACAGACAGGCGGCCGGAACCTCGTAACCTAATCATCGGTCGCCTGCGCCTCTGCTTGTGGTTTGTTGGCAGACGACCAGATCAACATCACTTCGCGAACCTGGTCGAGCGCGGCAGAAGGAGTCGCCGTAACATCCGCAAAGCGTCTTTGCGGCATGCGATTGACGGCCCTGACGACCGCTACCGGATAGCCTGAAGGAAATGCGCCACCAAGGCCGGAAGTGACCAGCAGGTCGCCGGGTCTGATATCGGCGTTGTTCGGCAGGAACGGCAGATCGAGCGAATCAAATTCGCCGGTGCCGTTTGCGATTGTCCGCAGGCCGTTTCGGTTGACCTCCACCGGTAGTGCATGGCTAGGGTCCGAAATCAGCATCGCCTGTGAAGTGGTGAGTCCGGTCTCGATAACCTGGCCAACGACGCCGTCGGCATCGACGATCGCCTGGCCGTTATAGACGCCGTCTCGCTCACCCACATCAATTACGAGATTGTGCCGGTAAGGATTCGCATCGACTGCCATGATCTCAGCGACGCGAACTTCGTCACGAACCTGAGCCCTCGCTTCCAGCAAGCCGCGCAGTCGCGCGTTCTCGGCCTCCAGCGCAGCAAGTCTCTGCAGCCGCGCGCTGGTCAGTAAACGTTCGGCCTGCAGTCGGCTGAGATCGAGGTGTAACTGGTTTCGGTCGGACGTGCTTTCGCGAATCCATTCCCAGAGTCTGAACGGCGAATCGACGACAACCTGGATGGGGTAGACCGCGGCGCCAACGGCTTGTCGAACCGAGCTCAGGTGATCCTGCCGGTGGTCGAGCACCATGAGCAAAATGCTGAGCGCAATCGCCCCTAGCACCCTTACGCCGAGCGCGGGAATTCTTGCTGGGTTACTGCTATTGGCTCGGGAAGCGACCATTACAAATCGTTATTCCGGCTCGTGTACTGGCTTACTCCAGTCCGAATACTGACGGCCCGTGCTCATCGATAAGCTCAATGACACGACCGCCGCCGCGGGCTACGCAGGTCATCGGGTCATCGGCAATTACAACGGGCAGCCCTGTCTCTTCCATCAGCAACTTGTCGAGATCTCGGAGCATGGCGCCGCCACCGGTTAAGACGATGCCGCGATCTGCAACATCGGCGCCCAGTTCTGGTGGTGTTTGTTCCAGCGCCTCTTTGACGGCACCGACTATGCCCTGCAGAGGTTCCTGCAAAGCCTCGAGGATCTCGTTGCTGTTCAAAGTGAACGCGCGCGGTACGCCTTCAGAAAGATTGCGGCCTTTCACCGAAATCTCGAGGACTTCCTGGCCGGGGAAAGCAGAGCCGATTTCGTGCTTGATGCGCTCTGCCGTTGCTTCACCAATCAGGATGCCGTAATTACGACGCACGTAGTTGGTTATCGCCTCGTCGAAACGATCGCCACCGATTCTGACTGATGCTGCGTAGACAATTCCGTTCAGGGAGATAACGGCGACCTCGGAGGTGCCGCCACCAATATCGAGCACCATCGAACCGCGCGCTTCATGTACCGGCATGCCGGCGCCGATAGCCGCAGCCATCGGTTCCGGAATCAGATGCACCTTGCGGGCGCCAGCGCCCTCGGCAGATTCGCGAATTGCGCGACGTTCAACCTGTGTTGATCCGTAAGGGACGCAAATAAGCACGCGTGGGCTGGGCCGGAAATACCGGGTGCCCAAGGCTTTCTTGATGAAGTGTTGCAGCATTTTCTCGGTAACCGTGAAATCGGCGATTACGCCGTCTTTCAGGGGCCGGATTGCGGTGATATTTCCGGGCGTTCTGCCTAGCATGTTCTTAGCTTCAGCACCGACAGCTTCGACCACACGGCCACCGCGACCGCTGTCCTCGCGAATGGCGACAACAGAGGGCTCATCGAGGACGATGCCATGTCCACGCGAGTAAATCAGCGTGTTGGCAGTGCCGAGGTCGATCGAAAGGTCATTGGAGAAATAACCCAGTATGTTCTTGAACATGTTAAGGAAAGCTTCCGAAATAGGATTAACGCGCTAATCTAACAATGCGCACGACATTGCACAAGGCGCCGTGTATTATTGCGTGCGCGCTCGCCAGGGGGCGAAGCACGCACCGCAAAGCAGGAATTTCTCCGTGTCACTCGATAAAAATCAGGTTCAGCACATTGCGACGCTGGCGAGACTCAGGCTCGCCGAAGGTGAGTCGGCCGAAACGGTTGAAAAACTGTCTCGAATCGTCGATTTCGTCGACCAGCTCAGTCAGGCGGCCACCGACGACGTCGTGCCGATGGCGCACCCATTCAATGAGACCCAGCGGCTGCGGGCAGATGAGGTCACGGAGACTGATGATCGCGATCATTTTCAGGAGAATGCGCCAGCTGTAAGCGATGGCCTGTATCTCGTTCCCAAGGTCATCGAGTGACGCATGAGCCAGGATCTGCATCTTCAAACGCTGACACAGCTCGCCGTCGGTCTCGGGAACGGCACTTTCTCGTCCGTCGACATTACCGAGGCCCTGCTGGATCGCATTGAATCGCATAATGGCGCGCTGAATGCGTTCATCACGGTTACCGCCGAACAGGCTCTTGCGGATGCGCAGCGCGCGGACGCTGCGAGAGCCTCGGGCAATGCGGGCCCGCTTAACGGTTTGCCTATAGTCCACAAAGACATTTTTTGTACCCGCGACGTGCTGACGACTTGCGCTTCGCGCATGCTCGAGAACTTCGTTTCTCCGTACGACGCAACCGTCGTGCGACGTATGGCCGAGGCGGGCGCCGTAATGCTCGGCAAGTCCAACATGGACGAATTTGCGATGGGTTCGTCAAATGAGACGAGCTATTTCGGCCCTGTGATGAACCCCTGGAACCTCGAGTGTTCTCCCGGCGGCTCATCCGGGGGATCTGCGGCGGCTGTTGCTGCCCGGCTCACGCCTGCTGCGACGGGCACGGATACGGGCGGCTCGATTCGCCAGCCAGCCGCGCTGACAGGCACCGTTGGACTAAAACCGACCTACGGCCGTGTTTCGCGTTACGGCATGATCGCTTTCGCATCAAGCCTCGACCAGGCGGGAGTCATTACTCGCAGTACCACCGATGCGGCGATGCTGCTCGGCGTCATGGCCGGGTTTGACGAACGCGATTCCACCTCGATTAATCAACCGGTGCCGGATTACGTCGCTGGGCTCGACAAGTCGCTCAAGGGATTGCGCGTTGGCATTGTCCGCCAGCACTTCGACGCAGGGCTCGATGAAAATTGCGGTGTTGCCGTCAAAGAAGCGCTCGCGCTGCTTGAAGCGCAGGGCGCCATTTTGACCGAGGTGGATTTACCCAACCTCGAATTATCGGTGCCGACTTATTACGTCGTCGCGCCAGCGGAGTGTTCATCGAATCTGTCTCGCTTTGACGGCGTGCGTTTCGGTCATCGCGCCAAGGATGCCGAAGATCTTTTCGACTTGTACTGCCGCAGTCGTGGCGAAGGGTTTGGCGCCGAGGTCAAGCGCCGCATCATGACCGGAACATACGTTTTGTCTGCGGGCTACTACGACGCTTACTACCTCAAGGCTCAGCAGGTACGACAACTGATTGCAGACGACTTCAGGAAAGCATTCGCAGATGTGGACGTCATCGCCGGATCGACAGCGCCGACGCCGGCATTCAAGCTCGGCGCTAAGACAGACGATCCGATTACGATGTACCTCAGTGACATCTATACGATCGGCGCGAACCTCGCGGGGTTGCCTGGCATTTCTGTGCCTTGCGGCCTGGTCGATGGTCTGCCGGTAGGTTTGCACCTGGTAGGTGCGCACTTTGGCGAAGAGACGTTACTTAATTGCGCGCACCAGTACGAGCAGGCGACAGACTGGAACGACGCGTGCCCTGAGGGCTACCAATGAGCGGCCAGTGGGAAGTCGTTATTGGGCTCGAGATTCATGCCCAACTTGCGACGAAAAGCAAGATTTTCTCGGCTGCGTCGACTGCCTATGGTGCGGAACCGAATACCCAGGCTTGCCTCGTGGATCTCGGTTACCCGGGTGTTTTGCCGGTGCTTAATGCAGAGGTCGTGCGTATGGCGGCCAAATTCGGGCTTGCTGTAAATGCGACAGTGGCGCCGAGATCTGTATTTGCGCGCAAGAATTACTTCTACCCGGATTTGCCGAAGGGCTATCAAATCAGTCAGTACGAATTGCCCATTGTGGAGCACGGCGAACTTTTCATCGCCGACGCCGACGGCAATGAAAAGCGTATTGGCATTACGCGCGCGCATCTCGAGGAAGACGCGGGCAAGTCGATCCACGAGGGGCTCGATGGCTACTCCGGTATCGACCTGAATCGGGCGGGCACACCTTTGCTTGAGATCGTGTCCGAGCCTGACCTGAGTTCGGCCCGGGAAGCTGTCGCGTACATGCGCAAGATTCATTCGATTGTGCGTTACCTGGGTATCTCGGATGGCAATATGCAGGAAGGCTCGTTTCGTTGCGACGCGAACGTTTCTGTCAGGCCGGTCGGGCAGGACGAGCTTGGCACGCGAGCCGAGATCAAGAATCTCAACTCGTTCCGCTATGTAGAAAAGGCCATCAACTTTGAAGTCGAGAGGCAGATTGAACTCATAGAGGATGGCGGCCAAGTTCAGCAGGAAACGCGTCTGTATGATTCCGACAAGGATGAGACGCGATCGATGCGCAGCAAGGAAGAGGCGAACGACTATCGCTACTTCCCGGATCCTGACCTGCTTCCGGTCGAAATCGATGCGGCTTACATTGAGGCGGTGCGAGCAACGCTTCCGGAGTTGCCCGACGCCAAACAGCAGCGGTTCATCGACGATTACGGCATCAGGGAAGACGATGCAGCAATTCTGACCACATCGTTGTTGCTGGCTGACTACTTCGAAGCCGTCGCCGGGGCAACCGAGGGCAAAGCTCAAGGAGTCGCCAATTTTATCATCGGCGATCTGTCCAGCGCGCTCAATCGCGACGGGCTCGACATTGAGCAAAGCCCCGTATCGGCAAAGGATCTTGCGCTCATGCTCGATCGCATCAAAGACAATACGATCTCGGGCAAAATCGCCAAGGAGGTCTTCGAGGCCATGTGGGCAGGTGAGGGCACGGCCGATGAGATCATCGAGGCCAGAGGCCTCAAACAGATCACCGACTCCTCGGCCATCGAGGCCATCGTCGACAATGTCATCGAAGCGAACCCCGGCCAGGTTGCCGAGTACAAGGCCGGTAAGGACAAGCTGATCGGCTTTTTCGTCGGCCAGGTCATGAAAGAGACCGGCGGCAAGGCCAACCCCGGCCAGGTCAACGCGATCCTCAAAGACAAACTCTCGTAGCATCGTTAGACGGCTGTGTGCTGTTTCGGACAGCGGGAACAGGTCGTGCGACGTCCTGATTAGAGGTGCTAGTTTCCACGATAGCCATAGCGGTCTGCGAAGCCTTAAATAAACCTCCACAGGCCGGAGGTAGAACAATGTTGGACAAGGCATCGCAACTGGCTGGACCGGGCATTAGCACCTACGAGGAAGTCGACAGGGTCCTGCCGGGAAATTACGAATCATTGCTCGACAAGAAACGGACGCAGCAGGCTATCTACGCTGTGAAGGAATACATCGAGAAAGGGCTTGCGAAAGAGCTGAACCTGATGCTTGTACAGGTGCCGCTGATTGTCGAAGTGGCCTCCGGGATGAACGACATGCTCGACCGGGACGGTTCGAGAACCCCTGTCGAGTTCAACTGTGGTCTTGGTATTGACGAGCCTGTGCACGCTTCCATCGTGCAGGCGGCCACCAAGTGGAAACGGTGGGCGCTCAAACAGTTCGACTGCGACTTGCATGAGGGCATCAACACGGACATGCGAGCCGTGAGAAAAGACTACTTCCTCGACCACGATCACAGCAGCTACGTGGACCAATGGGACTGGGAGCAGGTCATTACGGCTGAGGACAGGAACCTCGAGTACCTGACCCAGGTCGTCAGGAAGATCTGGAAAGTCATCACGGGCGCCGAGAACATGGTCATGGACATGTATCCTGAGCTGCAGGACTCCAGGTTCCCGCGGCTTCCAGAGGAACTGCACTTCATCCACGCTGAGGAGATTCTGGCGAAATATCCGGATCTTCCCAGGAAAGAGCGTGAAACGAAGATCGTCGAGGAGTACGGCGCCGTGTTTATCTACGGCATAGGCTGGGTCCTGGAGGACGGCTATCCCCATGAAATGCGCGCAGCCGATTACGATGACTGGGTAACACCGACTATCGAGAAAGACGGCAAACTGATGCACGGCCTCAACGGCGACATCCTCGTCTATAACCACGTTACCAAGAGGCGGCACGAGCTAACCTCGATGGGTATCCGGGTCACGCCCGAGACGCTCGAGGAGCAGATGAAGATCGCCGAGCGAGAGGACGAGTTATCACAGCCGTATCACCAGATGATCCTGAACGACGAGATCCCGTTGTCGATAGGTGGTGGTATAGGGCAGTCGCGGGTGCAGATGTTGCTGCTCAGAAAAGCGCATCTCGGTGAAGTGAGCACGACCGTATGGCCCAAACAGCTGCACGAGGTGTGTGAGAAGCACAACATCTTCGTGTTGAAGTAGAAGCGCGCCTGCATCGCCGGCGCAGCCTGTGTGCTGCGCGAGTCCCAATGTGTTATTCTGTTTGGCCGTAAATATAAGTATATCTTTATATATTTATTAATATGTCCAACGAACAGCTCATCGCGCAATTCAAGGCACTCGCCGACCCCATCCGTCTGCGTATTGTGTCCTTGTGTGGGCGCGCTGAGTGCAGTGTCTCAGAGCTAACCAAGGTGATGTCCCAGAGCCAGCCGCGCATATCGCAGCACCTGAAACAGCTATGCGAAGCGCGCTTGCTCGAGCGGTTTCGTGACGGGCACTTTGTCTACTACCGAGTGCCAATGGGTGGCGAACAGGCCGCATCGCGTCGCCGTCTCCTGATGTTGCTGCCGGAAGATGAACCGCTTTTCGAAAAAGACTTCAGCAAGTTATGCCAGTTGCGCGATATTGGTGCCGCAGTGCCTTCGTTGTCGTCCGATGATGCAACATCTCGACGCCTGCATCGTGCGCTGGTGGAATTGACAGTTGCTGCGCCGCTTGGCGATCTGCTTGATATCGGTTGCGGCCAGGGGCGAGTTCTCAAATTACTGGCATCGCGCGCGAATCGGGTGATCGGTGTCGATATCGATTCAGATGCGCGGCAACTTGCGCGAGCCGAATTGCTGTTGGCCGGTGTCGAAAATTACAGTCTGCGTAAAGGCAATATGTATGAACTGCCGTTCGCCGATGGCGAATTCGATACGGTCGTACTTGATGACGTGCTTGGCGACGCGGACGAACCTGTGCTGGCTCTCTATGAAGCAGGGCGCCAGCTAAGGCCGAGTGGTCGACTACTGATTCTCGAAGCGACCGATGCTGGCGATGCCTCATTCATCGAGACCCGTTTCGCGGGCTGGTGCCAAGCCGCTGGTCTACGCCTCTCAACACCGCGACATATCCCACGCAATGACCCTCGGTGGTTGCTGGCTGTCGCGACACCCGCCAATCAAGAAACTGCTGTCGCCTGACGCATGGAAGCCGCATGTCTGTAAACACTCCCAACGTAGAAGTTTCATTTGAGTTCTTCCCGCCGCACACCGAAAAAATGGAGCAGACGTTGTGGGCGTCGGTGCAGAGACTAAAGGATCTTGGCCCGCGTTTTGTCTCTGTCACCTACGGCGCTGATGGCTCAACACGGCAACGTACGCATGACGCGGTTGAGCGGATTATCAAGGAAACAGACCTTACGGCAGCACCACATCTGACCTGTATCGGCGCGAGCCGGGGTGAGATTGACGACATAGCCCGAGAGTACTGGGATATGGGCATCAGGCACATCGTCGCGCTGCGTGGCGATGCGCCCAAAGACGTCGCCAGTTACGAGCCTCGTGCGGATGGCTACGCGTATGCGTCAGATCTCGTCGCGGGCTTGCGCAACGTTGCGGACTTCGACATATCAGTTGCGGCCTACCCGGAGGTGCACCCGGAAGCACCAAACCCGCTCTTCGATCTCGATAACCTCAAGCGCAAGCTCGATGCAGGTGCTTCGCGTGCCATAACGCAGTTCTTCTTTGATACCGACATCTTTCTGCGTTTTCGTGACCTCACTGCAGCAGCCGGTATTGAATCCGCCATTGTGCCCGGCATTCTGCCGATAACGCGGTTTCCGCAATTGCAACGTTTTGCCGAAGCCTGCGGAGCGAGTGTCCCGGAATGGCTCCATGAACGCTTTGCCGGGCTTGAAGATGATGCTGGTACGAGGCAACTGATTGCCGCCAGTGTTGCCATTGAACAGGTGCGTACCTTACAGGCCGAGGGTATTCACGAATTTCACTTTTACACATTGAATCGATCTGACCTGACCTTCGCTATCTGCCACGCGCTTGGCGTGCGGTCGCACAAGGTTTTGGGCTGAGGACGCGCTGATGGATCGCACGCAACGTATTGAATCACTGCTGCTGTCTCTCGAGTCGCGCATTCTGCTGCTCGACGGCGCCATGGGTACGATGATTCAGGGCTTCTCGCTCGATGAGGATGATTTCCGCGGCGCTCGTTTCGCGGATTGGCATCACGATCTGAAAGGTAATAACGACTTGCTGTCTATTACACGACCGCACGTCATCCAGGACATCCACCGCCAGTTCCTGGACGCGGGCGCCGACATAATTGAAACCAACACGTTCAATTCCAATGCGCCGTCAATGGGCGACTACGGCATGGAAGCGCTGGTGCCGGAACTCAATCTTACGGCGGCTAGGTTGGCACGAATATGTGCTGATGAATATGCGGCGAAGGCAGGCAGCCCACGTTACGTTGCGGGAGTTCTTGGCCCGACCAACCGGACGGCGTCGATTTCACCGGATGTAAATGACCCGGGCTTTCGCAATATTCGTTTTGTAGAGCTGGTGCAAACCTATGAGGCAGCAGCTAACGCGCTTATTGAAGGTGGCGCAGACTTTTTGATGGTCGAGACGATTTTCGACACCCTCAATGCGAAGGCGGCGATCTTCGCTATCAAGCGTTGCTTCGCTGCCAGCGGAGTGACTTTGCCGGTGATGATATCGGGCACAATTACCGATGCATCGGGTCGTACTTTATCCGGCCAGACGAGCGAAGCGTTCTGGAATTCGGTGCGCCATGCTGACCCGTTCATGATCGGACTTAACTGTGCGCTGGGGGCAAAAGACCTGCGCCCTTACGTCGCCGAGTTATCGCGTGTCGCCAACACGCGTGTGAGCGCACATCCGAATGCCGGCTTGCCCAACGAATTTGGCGAGTATGACGAATCGCCGGAGGCAATGGCCGAGGTTGTTGGCGAGTTCGTGAGCAGCGGGCTGGTGAACATGGTTGGCGGTTGTTGCGGCACCCGTCCCGAGCATATCCGCGCGCTTCGCAAAGCCACCAGCCGGCAGGCGCCTCGCGCTGTGCCGACAGTAGAGCAACGCTGCCGCTTGTCAGGGCTCGAGCCGCTGAATATCGGGCCAGATGATTTGTTCGTTAATGTGGGCGAGCGCTGCAACGTCACTGGCTCGGCGATATTTCGACGCCTGATCGAAGCGGATGACTACGCTGCCGCCGTTCAGGTTGCTCGCAACCAGGTCGACAACGGCGCGCAAATTATCGATGTGAATATGGACGAGGGCATGCTCGACTCCGAGAAGGCGATGGTGACTTTCCTCGACCTGATTGCGACTGAGCCCGACGTTGCGCGCCTGCCCATCATGATCGATTCCTCCAAGTGGTCGGTCATCGAAGCCGGGCTGCAGTGCGTCCAGGGCAAGGCGGTAGTGAATTCGATCAGCCTAAAAGAAGGCGAGGAGCAATTTATCGAGCAGGCGAAACTCGTGCGCGCCTACGGTGCGGCCGTGATCGTTATGGCGTTCGATGAGCACGGCCAGGCGGACACGGTCGACCGCAAAGTCAGTATCTGCAAGCGCTCTTACGAGATCCTGGTTAACCAGGTTGGCTTCGACCCGACCGACATAATTTTCGACCCGAACATTTTTGCGGTTGCCACTGGCATTGAGGAACACGCGAGCTACGGTTTCGATTTCATCGAAGCAACGCGGCAAATAAAGGCAGAATTGCCCGGCGCGCTAGTGAGTGGTGGTGTGAGCAACGTGTCGTTTTCATTCCGCGGCAACAATGTTGTGCGCGAGGCTATTCACTCGGTGTTCCTTTTCCATGCCATTCGGGCAGGTATGGACATGGGTATCGTCAACGCCGGGCAGCTCGCGATTTACGCTGATTTGCCGACCGACCTGCGTGATGCCGTTGAGGATGTGGTGTTGAATCGTCGTGAGGATTCCACCGAGCGCATGCTCGAGGTCGCAGAAAACTACAAAGGTCAGGCGTCGGGCGTGAAGGCTAAAGCACAAGACCTTTCCTGGCGTCAGGGTCCGGTCGACAAGCGTCTGGAACACGCCCTTGTCAACGGCATCGACGAGTTCGTCATAGAAGATACTGAAGAGGCTCGTCTGAATACAGATCGGCCGCTGGATGTTATCGAAGGGCCGCTCATGTCCGGTATGAATGTCGTCGGTGACTTGTTCGGCGAGGGCAAGATGTTCCTGCCGCAGGTTGTAAAGTCAGCGCGTGTCATGAAAAAAGCCGTCGGGCATCTTGTGCCGTTCATTGAAGAAGAAAAAGGTGGTGGGGTTTCTTCGAACGGCAAAATCGTGCTCGCGACAGTAAAGGGTGACGTTCACGATATCGGCAAGAACATCGTCGGCGTGGTGTTGCAGTGTAATAATTTCGAAGTTATCGATCTCGGTGTAATGGTGTCCTGCGAAAAAATACTCGAAGCAGCCCGGCGCGAAGACGCACAAATTATCGGCCTGTCAGGCCTGATTACCCCGTCGCTGGATGAAATGGTGCACGTCGCCAGGGAGATGCAACGACTTGATTTCGATTTGCCACTGTTGATCGGTGGCGCAACAACGTCACCGGCGCACACGGCCGTAAAAATTGAGCCGCATTATGAAGGCCCGGTAATCTACGTGAAGGATGCCTCGCGTTCGGTCGGCGTTGCGCAAGCTCTTGTTGAGGCGGACACGCGCGCCGAGATAGTGGACAAGACAAGGCGGGACAATGCGAGTCGCCGCGAACGGCACGCGAAAAAGAGTCGACTGTCGCCACAGCTATCTCTGGCCGCGGCGCGTGAGCGAAAGTTTCAGTGCGACTGGAACGACTACGCACCACCGGTGCCGTCGTTATTAGGCAAGCAGGTAATTGACGACATCGACTTATCGGTACTGAGCCAGTACATCGATTGGATGCCGTTCTTTAACGCCTGGGAGTTTCACGGCAAATATCCGGCCATTCTGACTGACGATCATGTTGGCAAAGCAGCAACTGCATTGCATCACGATGCATTGAAGATGCTGCAACAGATAATCGACGAACAGTGGTTGCAGGCAAGAGCGGTGTTCGGCTTCTTCCCCGCACACAGTGAAGATCATGACGACCTGATCCTGTATACGGACGATAACCGTGAGCAGACATTTATGAGGTTGTGCCACTTACGACAGCAGCGCTCGAAAGCGGCGGGGCAGGCGCAGTATTGCCTGTCCGACTTCGTCGCGCCGGCGAACACCAATCGGCGCGATTACCTGGGTGCCTTCGCGGTTACTGCAGGCATCGGAATTGACGAGCATGTCGAGCGCTTCGAGAAAGACCACGACGATTACAGCGCGATCATCCTTAAGGCGCTGGCAGATCGGCTCGCCGAGGCCAGCGCGGAGTACCTGCACGAGCTAATTCGGCGCGAATATTGGGCTTATGCGGCCGATGAAAAGTTATCGAACAACGATCTCATTGCTGAAAAATACGTCGGAATTCGTCCAGCGCCCGGTTATCCGGCGTGTCCGGATCACACCGAGAAAGCGAAGCTGTGGGAGTTATTGGACGTTGAAGCAAGCATTGGCCTGAGCCTGACAGATTCATACGCGATGTTTCCGACCGCGGCTGTTAGCGGCTTCTATTTCTCACATCCCGACGCGCGATACTTCCCCGTCGGCAAGATCGATCGTGATCAGCTCTTGTCTTACGCGGAACGCAAAGGCATGAGCGTGGTCGAAGCAGAAAGATGGCTTGCGCCGAACCTTGGATATGACCCAAATGCTGAAGACGTTGCCTAGACAACTACCCCTGCTCTCGTTTTTTCTTGTTTTCTGTTGTAGTCATAACGCACTTGCGGATGCATATGGTGATGCGCGAGCGGAGCTCATCGCCGCGTATCAGGCACAGGATTTTGAGACGATGCAAAGCGCTGCAAGAAAAGCGCTGCTGGCAAGACCAAACTATCCCGGCGCACTGTTCAATCTCGCCTATGCGCAAATGCTGGGCGGCGAAAGCGCCGGCGCGTTAGACACTCTCAATTCCCTGGCCGACATGGCTGTTGATTTTGGTGTTGCCGCTACGGATGAGTTCGCGCCACTCAAAACCCATGATGATTGGCCGGCGTATCAGGAGCGGGTTAAACAAATTGGCAAGCCGGTGGGAGAGGCGACCGTCGCGTTCAACGTTGTCGCACGCAACTTTATTCCGGAAGGAATTGCCATCGATGATGAGGGTCGGTTGCTGCTCGGTAGTATCCGCTATGGTCGTGTCCTGCGTGCCGGCAAAGAGATCGAGTTACTCAGTGATGCAAGGGATGCCGGGCACTGGAGCGTCTTTGGCATGCGTCTCGACGGCGCGGGCGGATTGTGGTTTGCCAGTGCGGGCGTGCCGCAATTTATTCTGGCAGAGGATGATCAGCCGAGTCGATCCGGCCTGTTTCGACTGAACCTTGCGACCAACAAGATCGATCAACATGCGCTGTTACCTGCTGCGGAAGATAGCCAGGTTCTAGGCGATCTGATTATAGCCAACGACGATACGATCTATACCACCGACAGTTTGACCGGCCAGTTGTATCACTACTCTGTATCAGACAAGGAATTTTCAGTTGTTGTTGATTCCGGCGCATTCGTGTCGCCGCAAGGGCTCGCGCTGGATGCGAGCGGCAATCACCTGTTCGTTGCGGACTACGTCGGTGGGCTGTACCGCGTTCGACTCACCGACGGACGTGTCGAGCGGGTAACGTCGCCTGATGCGATTAGTACTTATGGAATTGATGGGCTGTATCGCCATGGCAGCGAGCTGATCGCGATTCAAAACGGAATAAGGCCACACCGGGTCGTTGCAATGGCGTTGTCTGATGACGGATTGTCGATTACGGGCAGTCGAACACTGGCGCGCAATTTACCGGAGTTTGATGAGCCGACGCTCGGAACAGTAGTTGGTGACAGTTTCTACTTCGTCGCAAACAGTCACTGGAATAGTTTTGACCGTAATAACAATTTGCCGGACGGGCTCAGCAATCCGATTATTCTGAAATTGCCTCTTTAGCTGACACCCCGTTTTCGCTACGTTGTCGAAATTTCTGCGAGCGCCTGCTTTTACCAATAGTGGCCGATCAGCGACGGCGCCATGAGAGGCTGCTTACGGCCAGAAGCAGCCACTACTGCTCGGTTCGGGCAGCTGCAAATTCGGCAGCCACATACGAACGAAACGGCTCATCAAAAGCGATCTGCCATTGGGACCAAAAACGCGAAAAGCCGGGGTTCGCTCGTATCTGTTGTTTGAAGTAGGCGTCGGCGCCGTGCCAAAGCTGAGAGGGAATAGACTCGTCATCGTGCTGATAATACAGATACTCCCAGCCATTGAACTGCATGAAATAATAATTGCTGCAACGCGCCCAACTAGTTTGATCGACGGCCTCGGGATCGCTCTCACACTTGACCATTACGCTTGCAAGGTTCTCGCTTTCCAGCATTATTTCCAGCGGCCGTTGTGTTAGCTCGAGTGCGTTGTAATGGGCTTGGCTGCGCAGGAGCCTATTGTTATCTGAGATTTGAAGGGCGAGATATCCAACAGACAGGACTACAGCAACAGCACCTGCAATTTCAGCAAAGAGCGCCCATCGCTCGAGCTTAGTACTTGATGGTGCAGCAGAAGATTCGTGTTTGTTGTCAGTGTTGCTCATGAATTTTTCTGGCTATTCCGAATTGCCGTTCAGGCAAAGTGGGGCGAGCGGGATTGGAGGATAATACTCCAAATGCGGCCGCCTGCTTTGGGTCAAAAACGGCTGTTCGCCCGGATACTACCCCAATGTTCTGCTCTTGAGCATAAAGCGGACGTTACCGAGCTGCTTCGGATGCCTGGCTGGCACCCCGAATAACATTATCGCCAAGGGCGTTGAGCCCCGGTAAATTCGTTGGGGCGAACCCTGCCGTAGTCGGGCAAGGTCGGAGGGTCCCAGTGCGTACTTAGAGCAAGGCCTCTTTTTTTGATCTGTTCATACAGGGATCCTGGGAGGAGTCCTGAAGAACGCAGATAGCCAATTGCACGATAATTCAAGTCACCAGATATCTCGACCCCCGTCTTGAGCAGGCAGGGACCAGACTAAATATCCAGACCGCTACTCGATCGGCCTTGTCCTCCGCAGACTATCAGCCACGCGTCGGAATGATTGCTCCGAAATCGTGCGTCCCGCTTCAGCTTCGCCAAGTTGTTTGGTTTGCAACCGCACATTGGCTTTGATTGAGTGCGAGTAGCCCTCGTAACCCAGCAATATTAGGTCGTCGGGTGCCCCGGGTTAGGCACAAGCCCAGGGTGATTAAAGGGCTGCAATAGGGCGTCATTCACTACGGATTACTGCTGGACTTGCTAAAAAAGGACTTTTATCCTTCCTTTACTGTATCCGTTGCTATGTGCATTGGGGAGGCGGACTGATGAGCGGACCTTCGATTTATGATCCGAGCAGCTGGACGTTTCGATTCATTGCTTGGCTTTCGCTGTTGTCCTTCGGCGCGCTGCTGGCTTCCTGCGGCGGCGATGATGACGAACCCGAGCCGGAGGTCTGCTTTGAGACCACCCTGGCAAACTGCGGTTCCGGTCCTTGGGATCCCTTCGGCATTGCGCTGGCATTGGCCTGGTACTCCGGGCAATGCACCGAAGAAGTGGCCTGTGCGGCTGATGTGTCGACCGATATCGAGAATGGCATCGTAACCAGCGATTTCATTGCCAGCGAGTGGACGACTAGCTCTGCGGATGAAACTGAACCGAACGACGACGCCACCGAAGCCAACCCCTTTGTCATCCCGGCCAGCAGCGGCCTGCTCTATGACGGCAAGCTGAACGACACTACCGACACCGCGGACTACCTGGCGCTGGTTCTCGATACCAGTGGCTATACGCTGTATATCTGTGCTGCCCCTAATGACTGCCTGCAACCCTGGCTGACCGGCAACCAGTTGCACCTCGAACTCTATGATCAGAACGGGGTGTTGCTCGAATCCACTGAAATGAACGGTGGCGAGCATTTCATTGCCTTGTCGGCATCGGCGGGCGTACTGTATTACCTTGCCGTGGCGGCGGATGACACCGGCGGGGCGGACATGGATTACCGGCTGGTCGTCACGGACTGAAATCCCGCGCCTGTGCCCCAGGCCCGGCGCTGTCAATCCAGCGGCATGCTAATGCGCCGACGCCTATGGGCGTTGAATGTCTGCTATCGGGGGTGAAGCCGACATTCAGCCTGGCGATTTTGGCAGTGCCTGACTGAACGTCTGCTTTCATCGATAGCGGACGCTCAATCAGTCAATATTCCAGTGAAATGAAAGTCTGCTAACGGCCAAAAGTGGACG
>JAHEFG010000028.1 GCA_024640305.1 Gammaproteobacteria bacterium | reverse complement strand
AGGTAAACGTTGAGTCTGGGACGCATTAAAACCCTTTTACATGAATCCCACGTGTATCGAGCAGCCTTTCACCTCGGCTGCTCAACCAGATCATTGCGACAGGTGAACCCAATCGCGCCCAAATGCAGTCTCAGCATTGGAAACTTCCTTGCTGGGCGTGCTTTTGTGACGGACTCCGCCCTGCTGGACGACCGCTGCCCTGCCGCCTAATGAAATGCAGCCAATAGATTAAGCTACGGTTGTTCAGGATGCTTCGATCAGGCCCACCGAAGGTGGGGCACGGTATTGCAGCAACCGGCCGGCTTCTGTCGGGTGTGCCATTGCATCCAGGTGAGCGAGTATTTTGTTGATCACCGCAGGGTCTTCGATTCTGGCGATGATGCGGACATCAGCACCGCATTTGCTGAAGGCAGAGATGTCGATATTGAATACGCGTTTCAGTCGCTGTGCCCGGTTCAAGGATGCCCGGCGCTCTGCGGGCGTTTGATTATCGCCAGATTCGGACTTTTTGCCAGCCTGGCAACGCCCCACCCTCCATCTGGTGGCAGGCCAAGCAGTTACCCTTGCCACTGGCCACCGCGAGCTGCCTGCCCTGTTCGACGCGCCTCGCAAACCCGGAGACCGATCCGGCAACCCCCAACGCGGCGCCGCCCGCCGCGGGGCTGGCGATCAGCCACATAGAGCCCAAGTCGGCATTGTATGGCAGTCGTGAGGTGACGATTACCGTCCACGGCAGCGGTTTCGGCCCGGACTCCGTCATCGTGTTTCAAGGCAACAGCTATTCCGCCAGCGTCAACCCTGAAGGGACCCAGTTGGTGGTCACGCTTCCTGCGCGCGACCTCGCGATGGGCCGTTACGCCGTCACGGTCTCCAACGGCGGGGGGCGGAGAGCACGCTGAAAAAGGCGCTGCAGGTCTACTGATCGTCAGCGGGCATCCAGCTGGAGTTCGCGACCGACGCTGTCGGCGATTTCCATCGTCGTGTCGAGACGCGGATGGCGCACGATGAGGTAGCCGTCTGAAATCAGCGTCTGCTTCCAGTTGCGCCGCGGCGCGCCGAGCGGCAGCAGATCCTCGACCACGATGTGCGGACCGTAGCGACGCCGCAGTTCTTCCAGGCCGTGAATGGCACAAATCCTTCCCTGCCCTCTTGCGCGCTTGAAAATCGCCGCTGCGTTGTAGCGGCAACTGGCTACCTGGGTGAACGGCTGGCCCGTCACGGCCTCGGCCCACCCAAGGTAAATGTCGAAATCATGCGTGAAGTTCATCAGGTCCACCGAGCGGCCGCCGGGCGGACGGGCACCGATTTCGCCGAACACAGCCTCCCCGTCGGGGGTCAGGAACCACTCCATGTGCGTAAAGCCGGTCCGAAAACCCAGCGCCTCGATCACGCGCCGGCCCAGCTCGCGCCCGGCAGCAAGTTGCGGCCGGTCGATGTCACGCAGGTTGACCGTCTGCATGCTGATCCATTCGACAGCGCGGCCAATGATCGGCTTCGGCCGGTACCAGGCGATGTTCTCGTACAGGATGCGCCCGCCGCTGCACACGGTATCGAAGGTGTACTCCTCGCCGGCGATGAATTCCTCGACGCTGACTTCGCGCTGCTCGCCGACGTCCGCGATCGCAGCGCCAAGCGCATCACCGTCGCGAACTTCATGGGTGTTGGCCGACCCCGCGCCGGCAATGGGCTTGATGACCAGCGGCAGGCCGATCGAGGCCGCGGCGGCGCGGATCGCATCAGCGCCGGTCGCCGTCGTGTGCCGCGGCGTGCGCAAGCCGGCCGCGTCGAGCGCCTGCTTCATCTTTTCCTTGTCGCGAAACAACTCGGTTTGCGCCGTCCGCATGCCACCGATATCGAGTGCCTCGCGCAATTGCGCGGCGAGCATCATGAACGGCTCCCACAGGCACTCGACCCGCTGCAGTGGATGGCGCGAAGCATACTCGCGCACGCGGGCGACAACCGCGTCGGTGTCGACCAGAGTCGGCACCTGTACGTAATCGGCCAGGGCGTGGCGTACGGCCGAGGGCAGTTCATGGACCGCATGCTCGCCGAGGCCCGTCACCTGCGCGCCGCAGCGTGCGAGTCCCCGGCTGAAGGCCGCCATCTCGGCCGGATAGCCTGGTGAAATGAATAGAACGTTCATGCGCTGCTGGCCGGTAATGTCGAGCAAACCAGCAAAGTCGCGGCTGCCCTCAGGGCTTGATGCATGAAGAATCTCCCGGGTGATCGGATTTGCGCTGTGCCCGGAGTATAAAACGAAAGGGCGCCTGAACTCCGAAACCAGGCTTCAACATTCAGCTGAAGCTGGAGTTCCACGAACCTGCTCCGGCCTCGCAGATTGCACGCGAGTGACGTCTTTCGTCAAAGGTGGGGCTACTGGAGTAAGCGGGCGTATACTCCGAGCCGGGTATTTACAAAAAAACAGGAGAGCTTAGTCCAGAGCGTCCTCGCCAAACCAACTGGATTTCGGCGCTGGCCAAAGAGGGACTCTGCACGTGTTGAAGTGCTTCTCGTCAATATAGGACAAGGGGTGGTTGGCGGGTTGCCATTTGTATGCCCCCAATTTTGTAATCAGCTCGAATGGATTCGCCGGCGACTCCTATTCCACCGATATCACGGTTGGTAATTCCCCCGGCACGCTGATTACAGATCAGGTTATCGCCACCTTCAGTGGCCCCAGCACAACTGCCAGTGTCGCCGAGCGGCTACTAAGCTTGGCTGAAAAACCAATGTCAGGCCGCGCCAAAGAAGACGCACGACTGCTGCGTTTGATCCGGGCATCGTTCAAGTCCAGCCAGGGCGTATATGGTGCTCCCCGCGTATTTCTCGATCTGAGGGAAGCTGGCGAAACCTGCAGCAAGCATCGGGTTGCCAGGCTCATGCGGGCTGTAGCTGGGTCGATATATCGCTGGCAAGCCGGCTGAGCGCAGCCCAAATCGAACCATTGTGCACTCAGATCAAGACTCGCAATACGGCAGCGACTACTGGCGAAGGTTCTGCCGATCGAACCAGCTCGAACCTGGCATGAGTCGTCGAGGCAACTGCTGGGACAACGCTGATGCCGAGCCCTTCTTCAGCAGCCTGAAGAAGGAACGCATCAAGAAAAAGATCTACAAGAATCGCCAACTAGCGATTGATGACATCTCAGATTACATCGATTCGTTCTACAATCGAACACATCGGCATCAGCATTTAGGCGGAGTTAGTCCTGATGAATTTGAAGCGGCCGCCACGCCACCGAAGACTGGTTTCCACTAAAACCTGCGAACTCCATCTTGGAATTTGTTTTCTACTGTTGGTGCTAAGCCTTACCGCGTGCCAACAGTTTCCCCCAAATATTGATTCAGGCCACATGTTCGCGAACAGGGAAAACCTACATTTCCTGAAAGTGGGATTAACAAAAACCGAAGTCATCACCATTATGGGACAGCCTGACGACACGGCCCATTATCCCAGGTATGCGAAGCACCTTGAGTACTGGAAGTACTTTACACAGACAGGAGGCATACTGGATCAACGCTACACAGACGGTAGTTTCACCTTTCTGGCGTTTGAGAATGGGGTATTACAGGCTTGGGGAACCCAGGCCGAAGTGGTGCCCGTCGATAAGCACCATCCCCTCTGGCGAGAACAGTAATGGGTACACTCCGGGGTATAGGACGCATTAAAGCCCTTTTACATGAATCCCACGTCTATCGAGCAGCCTTTCACCTCGACTGTTCAATCAGATCATTGCGACAGGTGAACCCAATCGCGCCCAAATGCAGTCTCAGCATTGGAAACTTCCTTGCTGGGCGTGCTTTTGTGACGGACTCCGCCCTGCTGGACGACCGCTGCCCTGCCGCCTAATGAAATGCAGCCAATAGATTAAGCTACGGTTGTTCAGGATGCTTCGATCAGGCCCACCGAAGGTGGGGCACGGTATTGCAGCAACCGGCCGGCTTCTGTCGGGTGTGCCATTGCATCCAGGTGAGCGAGTATTTTGTTGATCACCGCAGGGTCTTCGATTCTGGCGATGATGCGGACATCAGCACCGCATTTGCTGAAGGCAGAGATGTCGATATTGAATACGCGTTTCAGTCGCTGTGCCCGGTTCAAGGATGCCCGGCGCTCTGCGGGCGTTTGATTAAGGAGTCGCCTGGCAAGTCTTCATCAAGCGCTACTCGGATTGACGAGATGGAAGCTACCTAACCATCAACTACCTTCTTTAGTCTTTCGGACATGTGAGGCTTCAGCTGCTGCCAGTACTTGTTGACTCCCGGTAAAGAACAGATATCTTTGATCGCAGCTTGAAGTGCATTCCACTCGTTGTCTTCGAGCAGACCGGATTCATACTGATAGCACTGAGACTCAAAGCCTCTCAACATCGCACGAACCAGTAGCGACATCCTCGCATCCTCTTCTGGCGTGGATGGATTGTCACCGGTCATCAGTTTTACCCATTCTTCCGATTTGTCGATGGCTGTGTAGATAAAATTCTGGCTGGCCTCTGTAAGGCTTTGCTTCGCTGCTGTCCGCATCATCTTGGTATTTTGACGAATCTGTGCAGCGACGTAGACCAGACTAATAACCACAGCTATTGCGCCCACGATTTCGCTTACAGCACCTATCGCTTCCCAGTTCATCGGTTTTCCATCGAGGCAAGAAAGCAATATTAAACAGGTATCAGCTGAATGACTGCAATGGGTTGCGAGTTCATCCGGTCGAACTCGCAACCCAAAGCGGTCATAGACGTGCAGCACAGCCAGCCCTGAGGGGCGATCCTTTGCAATGCGCTGATGAAACCACTGCCGGCGGGTAGCGCGGTGGGCGGTGGCCTGGCCGCGAATACATGCTGTGAGACAGGGAGTTTTAGAGTCAGGCTTGTGCCTGGTTCGCAGCTACCTGCACTCGCGTAAGCTCCGCAATGTGTGGTTTATACTTCGTATCCGCTTTTTTCAGTCTCGCTGGCCCTTATTGACCTCAGGACACTGCGTGAAAGACAAGTATCAGGAACAGTGGGATAAATTGGGCTCCAGTGATCCCTATTGGGCAGTATTAACCGATCCTGAGAAGAAAGACGGGAAATGGAACCGAGATGATTTCTTTAACACTGGAGAAAGCGAAGTACGCGACCTGCTACAGAAAATTAAACGCAAAGGAGAAGACATCAAGTTCCATACCGCGCTGGATTTTGGGTGTGGAGTGGGCAGACTTTCTAGACCGTTGTCGGAGAGATTCAGAAGAGTGATTGCGGTTGACGTGTCAAGTTCAATGCTGGATGAAGCCCGGAGAGCCAACCGGCATATTACGAAGATAGAATTTTTGCACAACCCGGCGGCTAACCTTTCAATCATTCCTGATAACAGCATCGACTTTATCTACAGCAATATTGTATTGCAGCACATGCCTAAAAACAGACAGCTCATCTATATCAGGGAGTTCTGCAGGGTATTGCGTCCAAAGGGCATCTTCGCTGTGCAAACACCTTCCAGGTGCGACCTCAAGTCCTGGAGGGGATGGGCATTCCGAATAGCCGGCAACAGTCTGCTGAATTTCTTGCGAAGAATTAAATACGGCTCCTCAGGAGTAATGGAAATACACAATTTGCCTAAGGAAGTTGTGCTGCAAACGCTTGCCGGGGCGGGCATGACTGTTATCGACGTGGAAAGATTTGATTCTGCCGGCCCGGGGTTCGAGAGTTATATGTACTTTGCAAAAAAGGACTGACTGGCGCAGACATAACCCGCCGTTCACGAGGGATACCGCGACGCTCTGGCTCGAAAACTTCGTTATCGGCGCCGCATATGGTGACAAATGACTTCTGGGAAAACCCCCGCTGCATGACGGTGCGCGCAATCGCCTGTCCGGTCAGTTGGCTGGCGCCCCTGATGAGTGCTCCTCTTCGAAGCCATCTGCAAACACCGTCTGGACAACTGTGATCTCCAGGGTAATTGACCCAATGGAAATGTTTACGCAATCCAGGATCCCGGGGTTACAAGCGGGCTCCTCGCGGATGTTGAATCCGGCCCAGCCCTCGGACCTGCGAATC
>JAHEFG010000011.1 GCA_024640305.1 Gammaproteobacteria bacterium | reverse complement strand
CTCATGCGGTCAACTTCTATACGCTTCCCATGCTATCGGCGACCCTCTACAGCAGGTACGATTTTGCGACGGGACGCTACCTGGTCGAGGGACTGGATAATGAGCGACGCCCGGCGCGATTCTTGCCCAAGATGGACGCGCGCGACTTCACACCCAATTCGCTGAACTATTACGTGCGCTGAATTCGCGGCGGGCGGCAATGCACAAAGGTGTTGATTTGCACCGAATATTGACCCGGCGTTATTGGACGCTATGGTCTGTTGCCGAAGTCGCTTTTGCCTGTAGAATTGCTCCGCCAAACGGGTCAGAAAATGGGCCTCTTATTGTAGTTATCACCTTAATCAAAACAGGCACTTACATGCGCGTTAGTAGGCAAATAAGAGGCGCGAGAAAGCGACGTAAATGATTGAAAATAAAGAAAAAACTAGTGTTTTATTTGTCTGCATGGGCAATATTTGTCGATCGCCGACAGCGGAGGGCGTATTCCGACATTTAGTCGAACAGGGTGGCTTGAGCGAACACATCGAGATCGACTCGGCCGGAACGCATGCCTATCACATCAATGAACCGCCAGACAGGCGCGCAACTGCCGCAGCAGAGCGGCGTGGATACTCGCTAACAACAATACGCGCTCGTCGGGTTGTGGATGCCGATTTCGAGCGCTTCGACTACATCATCGCGATGGACAGAGATAATGTCGAACGGCTTGTTGAGAAGGCGGAGGTCGAACACCACGACAAAATCCGCTTGTTTCTCGAGTTCACAAACGCGCAGGAAGACGAGGTTCCCGACCCATACTATGGGGGCGCCGCGGGGTTCGAACGCGTACTCGATCTTGTTGAGGACGCATCTCGAGGGCTACTCGAGATGCTCCGCAAAAGTCGCGGCTAAGACCGCTTCAACATCTGATTTCCAGTCAGTCGTCCCACGGCATCAGACGGCCTTCGGGTTTCGGTTTGGGCTCATCAACTTTCACGACAGGTTTCGGCTCCACCTTCACGACAGGTTTCGGCTCCACCTTAACCACTTCTTTTGGTTCCGCCTTAACGATTGGCGTCAGGTTTGGTGACGTCTTATCGAGTGCAGGTTCAGCAGCAGGCTTCTGCTTCTTTGCTGCATCGTTAGCACGCTCAGCGTCAGTGCGAACCTTTGGTGGACCCTCAGCGTCCGGCTTGGCGTCAGCTTTCGGCGCCTTGGCAGGTGCCTTGCGTGGTGGTCGCTTGGCTTTAGCCTGTGCTTTTTCGGCAGGCTTGTTAGTGGTTGCTTCCGGAGCCTGGGCTTTAGCCTGTACGTTTTCGGCGGGCTTGTCAGCCGATGATTCCGGTTTGTCGGCTTTGGCTTCTGGCTTGTCAGCGGGCTTTGCTCTGGGTTTTCTGGGCTTCCTGGGCGCTTTCGGTTTCTCGTCGGCCGATTTTTGCTCGGGTTTCGCCTGCTCGGCTTTTGTGGCCGCGTCGTTCTGCTCCACGTTGGCATCCTGAGCAGGACGGTCGGTACCGCTACGTCGACGCCGGCGACCGCCGCGACTGCGTCTGCTCCGCGTTGGCTTACGCGTTTCGGTCTGTGCATCGGTCTGGGTATCAGTAGCAGCGGCGTTCGACTTTTGCTGCTGATCGGTATTGTCTTTGGCCTGGCGATTCGCTTTTTTCGCAGGTGCCTTCTTCTTGCTGGCTGTTTTCTTGCTGCGCTTGCGTGTCGTACCGCGACTGTCGTCCGCACGCTTCGTTGTGCTGCGACGACGGCTGCTTTGCCCGCCACGCGACCGGTTATCCCTGCCTGAGCCACCACGACTGCTGCTGGCTTTCTGCTTCGGCTTTTCTTCGTCGCTCGAGAAAACGGCAAGAATTCGTGACAGGAAGCCGCCACTGGGTTCCTGCTTGCGCTTCGGCGCCGGCTTTGTCGGCGTCAGAACGGCAACAGCCGGTGGCTCGACAGCCTTGCGTTCGAGAATTGCCTGCGGTGATTCTGGCTCGACGGCTGGATCCGCAAGCAAGTAACTTGCGCCAGCGTTTTCGGGCAGTTCGGCCTGGTCATCGCGCACTCGGCGTACGTCGTAGTGCGGTGTCTCAAGCGCGGAATTGGCAACCAGGACAACCTGCATTTTGTTTCTCGACTCAAGGCTCTGTACCCAGTCGCGCTTTTCGTTGAGCAGGTAAGTCGCAACCTCAACAGGCAACTGCGCGATGACTTTGGAGGTTCGTTCCTTACGTGCCTCCTCGCCAATGATGCGCAGTATGGCAAGCGCCAGAGACTCAACGCTGCGGATCGTGCCAATGCCGGAACAGCGGGGGCAGGTCAGGTAACTGGACTCGCCGAGAGATGGGCGCAGTCGCTGGCGTGACATTTCGAGCAACCCAAAGCGGGAGATTTTTCCAATCTGCACACGTGCGCGATCCTGCCGCACGGCGTCTCGAAGCCGGTTTTCGACTTCACGCTGGTGTTTTTGCGGCCCCATATCGATGAAATCGATAACAATCAGTCCGCCGAGGTCGCGAATACGCAGTTGCCGCGCGATCTCGTCAGCGGCTTCCAGGTTGGTATTGAGGGCGGTCGCTTCAATGTCGCTGCCTTTGGTTGCGCGGGCAGAGTTGATGTCGATAGAGACCATTGCCTCGGTATGATCGATGACAACGCTGCCGCCAGAGGGCAAATCCACGTTATGTGCGAAAGCGGACTCAATTTGGGTCTCGATCTGGAAGCGCGTGAACAGCGGCACAGGGTCTTCGTAGTGCTTGAGCTTGCGCAGATTGTGCGGCATGACCTGTTCAACGAATTCGAGAGCTTCCTTGTAGGTTGCCTCGTCATCGATAAGAATCTCGCCAATTTCATTCGTCAGGTAATCGCGTAATGCACGGATTACCGAGTTGCTTTCGCGATAAATCAGGAATGGCGATTTGCGCTCCAGGACGACGTTCAGGATCGCAGTCCAGATCGTAAGCAGGTTTTCGAGGTCCCAGGCCAGTTCTTCGGCGCTTCGGTCGATGCCGGCTGTGCGCAGAATGACGCTCATGCCATTCGGAACTTCGACGTCATTGAGCGACTGTCTGGCAAGGTCGCGATCAGAGCCGACGATACGGCGGGATACGCCGCCGGATTTGGCTTTGTTCGGTTTGAGGACGATGAAGCGCCCGGCCAGGCTGACGAAGGTCGTTAGCGCAGCGCCTTTGTTGCCGCGCTCTTCCTTGTCGATTTGCACGACAATGTCCTGACCTTCTTTGAGGACTTCCCTGATATTGGCCTTGGATCCGGACTCGACAGGCTTGACGAAGTACTCGCTGGAGATTTCTTTCAGTGGCAAGAAGCCGTGGCGGTCAGCGCCATAGTCTACAAATGCCGCTTCGAGGCTGGGCTCGACACGGGTGATTTTGCCTTTGTAGATATTGGCCTTTTTTCGTTCGCCGGCCGGTAATTCTATATTTAGGTCATAGAGGCGTTGGCCATCGACCATCGCCATGCGCAACTCTTCTTCCTGAGTTGCATTGATTAACATTCTTTTCATGATGCCCTGCTTGATAGGTGAGTGAGGGCAGTGAGTCGGGGCGAATAGCCAGGGGGCGTGCGCAGGAGACCTCACACAGAAGTAACTGGCGCGTCATAGCGCCGTCCGTGAGGTTGAGAAACTTGTTCTGGGCCTGAATCGATTGAATCAGATCCCGTAAAAAATTCAGCATGTCTTCCCTGCGACTGTGCCGCTTTGGCGCTTGCTTGTATCCGTGCTCGCTGCCATCTTGGTTGGCCTCGCGCTGCGAAGCCCAAAATAACTGTTTTACTGTCTATTAAGACGCGGCTGGTCCAGGATTGGGGCCGCTTTGTTCTTGTGCATTTCCCAAAAAGTCGTTCCGGGGTGTCACAGGGCGGTAATATAACACACCGTTTGATTCCATCAAGTTATTGATCATGCAGCAAAAGTCGGAAAACGAGCCAGAATCCAAAGTCACCCGGGTGCGCAAGGTTTGCATCGATTCGGAGCTTGCCGGGCAGCGCATCGATAATTTTCTGCGGCGCGAATTGCCGGGCGTACCGAAGGGGCGTCTGTACCGTTTGCTCAGGCGCGGTGAAGTTCGCGTCAACGGCGGGCGAATTCGTGCGGAGTACAAACTGCAGGAAGGTGATGAGGTTCGGATTCCTCCGGTACGCATCCGTGAGTCCGGCGATGCGCCGAGCGCAGACAGTACCGCCAGGATGGCCGATCGGATCATTTACGAGGACAAGCGACTGCTGGTCGTCGACAAGCCGACAGGTGTTGCCGTGCATGGTGGTAGCGGCATTAGCCATGGTGTTATCGAACTATTGCGGCATGCCAGGCCGGAACTCAAGGATCTGTCGCTGGTGCATCGACTGGACAGGGAGACGTCAGGCTGTCTTGTTCTGGCAAAGCGTCGCAGCGCTTTGCGCGAGTTACATGCGAAATTTAGAGAAGGTGTTGTTGAGAAGAACTACCTCGCCCTGGCCGTAGGTGACTGGCAGTTTGGCGACTATCTCATCGATAAGCCGCTGCTTGTGCAAAATCGCCGGAACGGAGAGCGGCATGTCGTCGTCAGCAGTGGCGGCAAGCCGGCACAGACTCGAGTGCAGCTATCTCGGACCTTCGGCAAGTACAGCTTGCTGCAATGCGCGCCAAAAACCGGACGAACCCACCAGATCCGAGTGCACCTGCAGTCGATGCAGCACCCTATAGCTGGCGATGAGCGTTACGGCGACGAGGAAGACAATCGGCGCGTAAGAAAATTTGGCTTGAAGCGCTTGTTCCTGCACGCACAATCGATCGCGTTTCCTGATGACAGCGGCAACGAGCTGCACTTCACGGCGCCGCTGGCGGATGATCTGGAGCGATTTCTGACCAAGGGAGTAATAGAGGCGCGTCGCGACAGAGCTACTGAACCAGGTAGCCAAGCTCGAGCAGCACGTCGGAAACCCAAATCATGGGCAGACCGATAAGCGCTGTGGGGTCATCGGTTCTGACCGATTCAAACAAAACGAAACCGGCACCCTCGATCTTGAAACTGCCGGCACAGTCGTACGGTTCATCGTGGCGTAGATAAGACTCTGCCAGTCGTCTGTCGAATTGGCGGAATTGCACTTTCGTCTCATCGACATGCTCGTAACGCGCACGACCAACCGGGTCGAGTATGCAAACGGCCGTCCAGAATGTGACGGACTGACCGGAGGCGGCCAGAAGCTGTTCAACAGCTTTCTGGTGGCTGCCAGGCTTGCCCAGTATTTGATCGTCAAGCGCCGCCAGCTGATCCGCGCCGATTATTAGCGAATTACGCGCGTTCATTGACACAGTTTCGGCTTTCTTTCGGGCCAGGTGCTGCGCCAGTTCTTTTGGGCTCAGTTGCAAATCGTTACTTTCGTCGATATCCGGCGACACCGTTTCATAAGAATCGAGGAATCGGTCGAGCAGGCCGCGGCGGTACGCAGATGCCGATGCCAGAACGATCGTCGGTGCTGAAGGATTCTGCATAAAATCAAATACTTGAGGCTGGAAAACTAAAGTGTACCTACATTTTGTGGCGGATCCGATAATTTCCCGGCCGCACACTTTGACAGTAGCCCATCAGGTACTTATCATGCGCGCGCTATGGACAATCTGCTGCGAGATCGGCACACGCCGGCCGAACTGGCGGCAATCGGTCAAGTTATTGAAATTACTGGGAAAGTTGCTGATCTGGAGCAATTGACCGAAATTGTTCGAAAGGATCTCGAGACGCTGAATGCTGATAAACTGCCGCTCGACTGGCGCGAGTCGCCCGTGGCGGGGCAGTTAGCGTTCGGATTTGCTGCTGCGCAGGACGATTTGCCGACGCTGGAAGGGCAGGTCAGCGTGACGATCCCTGCAGTGTGTCAGCGCTGTCTGGGAGTGGTTGAAATACCGCTTGAGGTGGAGCTTCGGTTGATACTTGGTGGTGACGTCGCGAACGCTGCCGACGACGAGCACTACGAATTTTGGGAGCTGGATGAGGATACATTGCGGCCACTTGATCTGCTTGAAGAGGTGCTGATCATGGCCATACCGCTCGCGGCAATGCATGTTGATGACGCGGTGTGCAAACAACCTGCTGCACTTGCAGAGGAAGCAACAGAGACAACACGACCGTTTGCGATGTTGAAGTCGCAAATGCAACAGAAAGACTGAATTCTATGATGGCGCAGAAACGTCATCGAGACTGGAGAAGATTATGGCCGTTCAAAAAAGTCGCAGGACCCCAGCAACGCGAGGTTCCCGACGTTCGCATGACAAGATTAAAAAACCGGCAGTGTCCGTTGACCCGACTTCGGGTGAGACGCATTTGCGCCACCGTGTTTCGCCCGACGGTTTCTACCGCGGCGTGCAGGTTGTTGCTCAGCCGGAAGTCCCAGAAGAAGACCACGAGTAAGTTCACCGCATTATCCGGCCGCTGTAGCTGACGGCCCGATTATTCGTGGCAACACACTCAACCATCTCACTTGATGCAATGAGCGGTGACCTCGGTGCCGAGGTCGTCGTGCGTGCGGCGCACAAGGCTTTGAGTGAACATACCAACATTAAGTTATTGCTTGTTGGTGACCGCGAAGAACTACAAGGGCATGTAACGCGCATCATTGGCGATGAGCAGCGCCTGTCCATCGTACACGCCAGCGAAGTTGTGGAAATGTCCGATTCGCCCGTCGACGCGATGCGTAAGAAAAAAGATTCGTCGATGCGAGTGGCGATTGATCTCGTAAAAGACGGCAAAGCGGCCGCATGCGTCAGCGCAGGAAATACGGGCGCACTGATGGCTACGGCAAAATTTGTTTTGAAGATGCTCCCGGGTATCGACCGGCCCGCAATTATTACGGAGCTGCCCGCCAAGGGCGGCACGCTGCACATGCTCGATCTTGGCGCAAACACATCGTGTACTGCCGAGCACTTGTTTCAATTTGCTGTCATGGGTTCCATCGTGACGCACGACATCACCGGCATCGAAAACCCGCGCGTTGCATTACTCAACATTGGCGCCGAAGACACCAAGGGAAGTGGCACGGTCAAAGATGCCGCAACGATGATCGGCAACAGCACGCTCAACTACGTTGGTTTCATAGAGGGCAGTGAGTTGTTCTCAGGCAAGGCTGACGTTGTGGTGACAGATGGATTCACCGGTAATGTTGCTTTGAAGACGATGGAAGGAACAGTTGGTCTCGCCGCGCATTATCTGAAACGTGCCTTTACGAGAAATGCTTTCGCAAAATTGCAGGCATTGCTTGCCCGCCCGGTATTGAAACACCTGAGTGGCCGCATGGACCCGAGAAAATACAACGGTGCGACTCTGGTTGGCCTTAATGGTATCGTTATCAAGAGCCACGGTAGCGCAGACTCGTTTGCTTTCGAACACGCTATCCATACGGCAATTGTTGAAGTACGGAACCAGGTACCGCAACAAATCGGTAAGCTACTGCAACAGGAAGCCGCATGAAATACTCAAGAATTGTTGGCACCGGACGCTACCTGCCAGAGAAAGTTCTAACGAATTTCGACCTTGAAAAGATGGTCGATACCAGTGACGAGTGGATTCGAACTCGCACCGGTGTCGAACGCCGACATGCAGTGGCAGACGATCAAACCACCTCGGATATGTGTGTTGAGGCAGCGAAGGTCGCCATTGAAGATGCAGGTATTGATGTCACTGATATCGACATGGTGCTTGTCGGCACAACGACTCCCGATCTGATTTTTCCAAACGCCGCCACGCTCGTGCAACACCGTTTGGGTATTCCTCCCTGTCCTGCCATCGGCATGGAAGCGGCGTGCACCAGTTTTATTTATGCGTTAACGACCGCCGACAAGTTCATAAAAGCAGGTGAAGCAAAATGCGCGCTGGTTATCGGTGCAGAGTGCATCACCAAGATTGTCGACTGGACGGATCGCAATACCTGCGTGTTGTTCGGTGACGGTGCTGGCGCAGTCATCGTTAAGCCGTCAGACGAAGCGGGGATTCTGGCGACTCACCTTGGAGCGGATGGGCAATATAAAGAATTGCTCTACTACCCGGTGGGTGCATCCAAAGAGTTGCATAAGGCCGGTACCGACGAGGCTGCCATCACGATGGTTGGTAATGAGGTCTTCAAGGTCGCTGTCAAGACGCTGGGCAACGTTGCCACCGAGGTTTTACACAAAGCCGGGGTCGAGCAATCCGAATTAGACTGGCTTATTCCGCACCAGGCAAACCTGCGCATTATCCAGGCGACGGCGAAACGACTGAATCTGCCAATGGAGAAGGTCATTCTTACGGTGCAGGATCACGGCAATACATCGGCCGCTTCGGTGCCAATGGCGCTGGATGTTGGTCGGCGTGACGGTCGAGTCAAACCCGGACAACTGGTCTTGATGGAAGCGTTTGGCGGTGGTTTTACCTGGGGCTCCGTGCTGATGCGTATGTAATCAGAGCCCGAAAACTCAACTTTCCCAGAGCCCGAATTTACTCATTTGTTTAGTGCGGCGCTGCATGCGCTGATGAAGTTCCTGTCGTTTTCGATCCAGGCGATCGCGACGAATGGCGCCGTCAATACTTGTGCCATGTTCCTCATCAAACTCGCGGCGAAATTCGCAGAAATCATCATAGGCATCGCGAACATGACTCAGTTCGCGAGTAACAAGTTCGATGATAATAACGTCGTCAAGGTAGCCGATGACAGGAATGTCGTCGGGCAAGACGTCTTCCGGGTCACTGAAATAGACGAACATTGCGAGCAGGCGTTCGCGATCTGTTCCCGGCAGTTGCCATTCGTCATCAGCAAGCATTTGAATTAACGTTTCCAGTTGCGGAATACGCTCTGCGACGAAGTCGGGTAATGGCTCGTTGCCGCGAATTTCTTCAAGAACATGCAGAACTGCGCCGACAATCTCTTGTTCCTCGGCATCGCGAACTGCATCTCGTGATTGCTTAAGTGCCCGCCGAAAGTAGAGCAAGTCGCGATCGCTGAGTTCAAATGAAAGTTTTAGACCCATGGCGTGCGCCAGTTAGCTGGTGAGGACTCAACAGGCTACCGAGCGATCGCCACAGGGTCAATCGCAGAACCGATCAAAATTCCAATTGGTGCACGACGCGAGACGTATCAATGGTTTACCATACAGCGTGGCAAACAGAAGCACGGACATGAAACCTAAGCTCATTATCGGAAATAAGAATTACTCATCCTGGTCTCTGCGGGCGTGGCTCTTGCTGAAAGAAGCCGGTATCGATTTCGATGAACACAGAATCCTGCTTGATACAGAAACGACAGCGCATGAAATAGCGGAGTTCGAGGCGGGCAGAACCGTTCCTATCCTGCAAATTGGCGATACGACAATTTGGGATACGCTCGCGATCAGTGAAACAATCGCGGAGCGCTGGCCAGATAAAAATCTTTGGCCGGAAGACGCTGGTCTGCGTGCGCACGCGCGCAGCATCAGTGCCGAGATGCATGCGGGTTTTCTCGACCTCAGGGAAGGCATGCCCATGAATTGCCGCGCGATGGGTCGCAAGGTTCATCTTCCGGATGAACTGGCCCACGATATCGACCGTATTATTGCGATCTGGTCTGATTGTCACCGTCGTTTCAGCGGCGACAATGGCTGGTTGTTCGGTCACTTCACAATTGCCGATGCCATGTTTGCGCCTGTCGTGCTGCGCTTTCGCACTTACGGTATCAACCTGCCGGATTCCGCGGGTTTTTACCCACAGCGCGTGCTCGAAAGTGAGGCGATGCAGGAATGGCTTGCTGCAGCCGAATGCGAAACCGAAGTGATTGGCGCGGATGAGGCCGGTCAGTGAGACAGCCAGCCCTGGTCGTAGTGCTCATCTGCGCCGTTGTCGTAAATATTTCGCGCGCGGAGATTTATGAGTTACCGCCGGAAGGCTATGACGTAATCGGTGCGGTGTCGACCGTAACCGCGCGTCACGAAGATACGCTTGTCGATATAGCGCGCAGCCACGGGCTCGGTTATCAGGACATCGTGCGAGCTAACCCCGGCGTCAATGTCTGGGTTCCTGGTGAAGGTACCGAGGTAATTCTGCCGACGCGTTTCGTATTACCGGCCGGGATACGCTCTGGCGTGGTGCTAAACCTTGCTGAATACCGTCTTTACTATTTTCCCGAACCGGAGGAGGGTGAACCGGCGTACGTCATGACGTATCCGATCAGCATCGGCCGCATGGATTGGGAAACGCCGCTGGGGCTGACCAAGGTTATTTCCAAGGTGCGTAACCCCAGTTGGTATGTGCCACAGTCAGTACTCGACGAGCATGCGGCAGACGGCAATCCGTTGCCACGTATTGTACCGCCCGGGCCGAATAACCCGCTCGGTGAGTTTGCTATGCGCCTGGGTTTGCCGGGGTACCTGATTCACAGCACGAATCGGCCAGCTGGTGTCGGCATGCGTGTCACACATGGTTGTGTGCGCATGTTCCCGGAAGATATCAAGTACCTGTTTGGCCAGATCGCTACTAACACTGTTGTGCGGATTATCAACGAACCCGTCAAGATAGGCTGGAGTGGCAATGAGCTTGTGATGGAAGTTCACCCGATCCTGGAAATGGCAGCACCGACGGTCGATGAGCCGACCCGGGATGGAGTCGTTGTCGATGAGACGGACGCGCCCGTGTCTGTCGAAGTCGCTGGCAAAGATCCGCTCACGTACGTGACGGAACAGTTCATCGCCGTGACAGGTGTGCGTGCCGGGCGACTGGACTGGTATCTTGCCGAGCAAATCGTCGCTCGTTCTGATGGCATCCCAACGGCCGTCGGGCAGGGAATAAAAAACGCCGCGACAAGCGCGGCGTCTCAATAGAAGTTCTTAGTCTATGTTACTTCGACATCGACTTCTGGAACATGCGTTCCATGCTCTCGCGGTTTGCTTCGCAGCAAGCCTGAGCTTCTGTAGCGGCTGAGAGTGCCTGATCAGCTGTGCTCTGAGCAGCAGCTGCAGCCTGAGCAGCGCGATCAGCAGAGGCACGAGCAGCCTCAGCAGCAGATGCAGCAGCAGCTGCATCAGCAGCGGCGCGGTTAGCCGTTGCTTCGATTTCTGCTGTGTTTACACAGCCTGTAGCGAGTGCGCCAACGAGCAGCAATGCACTTATTTTAAGTCCAGTCTTGTTCATCATCCAAAGTTCCTCTGTAGGGATATAACTGCAGGCGCATTATTTCCCAATCTGCGCGCCGTCGCAATGAAAATCACTGTTTTTATTGCAGTTTGTCGTTGACCGGCGACAGATTAGTCGCGATGCAAGTCATTCTCAATACAATTTTCCATGCAGCTGTTGTTCGTTGTGCTTGCACTGATCGCAGTACTGTATATAATCACATGCACTGTGAATATATACAGGACTGTTTAAATGCGCCAACTGACCCCCAGACAATCACAAATTCTCGAGATGATTCAAGACTTTATCGCCGAAACCGGCATGCCACCGACGCGTGCCGAGATCGCTCGCGAGCTTGGTTTCAAGTCGGCTAATGCAGCTGAAGAACATTTACGTGCGTTGCAGAAGAAGGGCGTACTTGAGCTCGTACCCGGTGCGTCGCGTGGTATCCAGCTTAAGGACTCACTACGTGACCAAATAGGTTTGCCGCTGGTTGGTCGGGTTGCGGCCGGTAGTCCTATCCTCGCCGAGGAACACATCGAAACGCATTACAGGATCGATCCCCAGTTGTTTCGTCCAAAACCGCATTACCTGTTACGGGTGCATGGCATGAGTATGAAAAATGCCGGTATTCTTGATGGCGATCTCGTAGCGGTGCATCGCACACCCGAAGTTCGCAGCCGGCAGATTGTTGTTGCCCGACTCGACGATGAAGTCACTGTTAAGCGTTATAGCCAGAAGGGCTCGATTGTTAAGTTGCTGCCTGAGAACGAAGACTTCGACACGATAAAGGTCGACCTCACGGAGCAGATGATGGTCATCGAGGGTGTTGTCGTTGGCGTTATCCGTGATGGTATGCCACGGCACTAGGTGCTGGGCGTTTATGCGATGCAGCGTGATTCAACCTCCCTCGACAAACTGCTTGAGAACCCACGTGTCTGGCGTGGGCATAACCCGGTACATGCAAGCACGGGGTTGGCAAGTGGCTACGAGGCGCTCGATCGCCACCTTCCCGGCGGCGGCTGGCCACGATGTGCCTTAACTGAAATTCTTATCGAGCAATACGGTATCGGCGAGCTGCGCTTGCTGATGCCGGCACTGGCGCAACTCAGTGCCGAAGATAGCAGTGCAGACTTCCTCGAGCCTGGCTGGATAGCCTGGGTGGCACCACCGTTTCAACCGTACCCGCCCGCGTTACAGCAATGGGGCGTAGATCTGTCACGGATGCTTATAGTGCGGCCGAAGAATGACAGCGAAATGCTCTGGTCGGCCGAACAGGCGCTGGCGTCGGGTACCTGTGCCGCCGTATTGCTATGGCCCGAAGCGCTCGACGACCAGGCCGGCCGGCGTTTGCAACTGGCAGCGGAAAAGGGCGGCAGCTGGGCTATCGCATTTCGCCCTGCCGCTGTTCGCAACGAAGCTTCTGCTGCGGCGCTGCGTATTGAGTTGCAATCGAGTGCCGCAGGCACGCGTCTTTCCATTTTGAAGAGCCGTGGCGGTCGACCGGCTGTGTTGCATGATGTGCTCTAGCGTATGTCGACAGCACGTAACCATCGCTCCAGTAAGGGGCTGCTAAGACAGCGTTCGCTGCCGCTTGCGGAGCCAACGGCAGCACCGAAGTTTGTAACGGCAACTGTTCCCAAACGGCTGTGGTTTTGTGTCTACCTGCCGAGCCTGCCACTCGAGGCTTGTGGGACTGGCGATGAGGCCAGGGTGGTGGTTGAGGAACAGAAAGGCATTCATCGCGTGTTACTGGCTTCGCCAGCAGCGGAGGCTGCTGGTGTCATGCCGGGACAGTCGGCGAATGCGGCACTCGCACTTTTACCAACGCTCAGGGTTGAGGAACGCAACCGGCTTACCGAACAACAGGTACTCGAACAGCTGGCAACGTGGCTTGAGCAATTTACATCCGTGGTTTGTTTCGCCGGCGGCAATATTTTGCTGCTGGAGATCGCCGGCAGTTTACGGCTTTACGGTGGTTTGTTGTGCTTGCGGCAGAAACTTGCCGCGGGTCTTGAGGAACAAGGCTTTAGCGCATTACTGGCTATCGCGCCAACACCGCTTGCGGCGACCTGGCTTGCAAGGGGTCGGCGTCGGGCCTGCATTCGTGAGCCGGTAAATCTGGGCAGTGCGTTGCGCAGTTTACCGCTGAGCTGTTTTGACTGGCCCGACACGGTGTGCAAATCCCTTGCTGGTATGGGCATCAGGAGTGTCGGTGATTGCCTGCGTTTGCCCAGAGACGGGTTCGCACGACGTTTCGGGCCACAACGATTGATCGAGCTCGATAGGGCATTGGGGCGTTTGCCAGATCCGCGCACCAGTTGGCGGGCGCCTGAACGTTTTTGTGCCGACCATGAGATGACGGAGGAGCAAAGTGACCGCGAGTTGTTACTGGTTATCTGTCGTGAATTGTTACTTTCGCTTGAACGTTTTCTATTGACGCGGCAACTCGGTACACAACGTGTGTTATTCAGTTTTTTTCACCTGCGCAGCCCCGCGACGCAGTTAACACTGGGTTGCGCCGAGCCGGAGCGGTCTGCAGATCACTGGTTCGATTTACTGCGAATCCGTTTCGAACAACTGACATTACCCGAGCCCGTCATCGCGGTGCGCTTGCGCGGCGGCCATAGCCAGGCTTTGTGTGCCGAGTCCGGGCGGCTGAGGTTTGATGGCAAAACCCGGGAGCAAAAGCTGCGCTATTCGATGGCACAACTCGCCGAGCGGCTGGCTGCACGTGTTGGCAACCAGTCTGTCTCGGGTGTCACGACGATCGCAGAACATCGGCCACAACTCGCCTGGCGCTGGCACAGTCTGCTCGGGGGCGGGGTGGACACGGCCACCTTATTGCTCAGGCAGGGTCTGCAGCGGCCCCTGTGGATGTTACCCGAACCTGCCTTGTTAGCTGCCGAGCATGGCTGTCCGTTGCACAGGGGACGCCTGACGTTGCTTGAAGGTCCTGAGCGGCTGGAAACGGGCTGGTGGGATGAGGACGGTATCGCACGCGACTATTTCACAGCGGTTAATCCGCACGGCATGCGTTTATGGGTGTTTCGCAATCGCAGTCGTGAGCTGACCTGGTATCTGCACGGCTTCTTCGGGTGAGTGGCTATGCTGAACTGCATGCACTCAGTAATTTCACCTTCCTGCGCGGTGCATCCCACCCTGAAGAACTTGTAGAAACGGCTGCCGCACTCGGCTATGAGGCACTCGCTATTACTGATGAGTGCTCGATGTCGGGCATTGTGCGCGCGCACACGGCTGCAAAGGAACACGGTCTTAAAAAACTCATCTTCGGTTCTGAGCTGCAGTTACGAAGTGGTCGCAAGCTTGTTGCGCTGGCACAAAATCGCGAGGGGTATGCGGCGCTCTGCGAGCTTGTGACGAAAGCCCGTCGGGCGGCGGATAAAGGCTCGTACGCAATAACTCGTCTTGCCTTCGAAGCGGGCTTACCCGGTTGCGTTGTGCTCTGGGTGCCCGATGCAACGCTATCGCTCGATGTTGAAGATCACTGGATACGCGAAACATTTCGTGACCGCTTGTGGATTGCCGTTGAGTTGCTGGCCGACGGGCGGCAACGTCAGCAGCTGGAAAAACTTCGTGCAGAAGGGCAACGACTCAAGCTACCGCTCGTTGCTTGTGGCGATGTGCACATGCATTGTCGATCACGGCGCATTTTACAGGACACGCTAACGGCAATACGAGAAGGCGTCACTGTCGATAAGGCCGGTTTTGCACTTTACCCGAACGGCGAACGACACCTGCGCTCTCTGCAAGTATTACAGCATGTTTATCCGCGCGAGCTACTTGCCGAGACCGTGCGTATAGCGGACAACATTAATTTTTCACTCGACGAACTGCGTTACGAATACCCCGACGAAATCGTTCCCGATGGCCAGACGCCGGCAAGTTATCTGCGCAGCCTGACAGAGCAGGGTATGCGGCGACGCTGGCCCGCTGGTGTGCCGCGAAAAGTTATCGAACTTGTCGAACATGAACTCCGGCTGATTGCTGACCTCAAGTATGAACCTTACTTTCTGACGGTCTACGACATCGTCGCATTTGCGCGTTCGCAAAATATTCTGTGCCAGGGACGTGGTTCCGCCGCGAACTCGGCCGTGTGTTTTTGCCTGGGTATCACAGAGGTCGATCCAGGTCGTATGGCCATGCTTGTCGAGCGCTTCATATCGAAAGAACGTAACGAGCCGCCAGATATTGACGTCGACTTCGAGCATGAGCGTCGTGAAGAGGTCATTCAGTACATCTACGAAAAATACGGCAGGGAACGCGCGGCACTGGCGGCCACGGTTATTACTTACCGGCCACGCAGCGCGCTACGGGATGTTGGCAAGTCACTTGGGCTGAGCGACTTACAGGTCGGGCGGCTTGCACGCTCGATGCAGTGGTGGGACGGACAGGGCATCGATGACAGCCGCATTCTCGAAGCGGGTCTCGACCCTGATAGCCCAATTATCAAACGACTTTTGTACCTGGTACGCGAAATACTCGGCTTTCCGCGGCATTTATCACAACACGTTGGCGGTTTTGTAATTTCGAACAGGGCATTGTCCGAGCTCGTACCGGTCGAGAATGCAGCCATGCCGGATCGCACCGTTCTCCAATGGGAAAAGACCGACCTCGAAGATCTCGGGCTGCTCAAGGTGGACGTGCTCGGCCTGGGTATGCTTACCGCCATTCGTCGCAGTTTTGATCTCATCCGCGCGTTCGACGGACAGCAACTGACGCTCGCTACCGTGCCTGCCGAGGATCCGCTCGTTTATGACATGATCTGCAAGGGCGACACGATGGGCGTATTTCAGATCGAGTCGCGCGCACAGATGGCGATGCTGCCGCGCCTGCGCCCACGTTGCTACTACGACCTCGTGGTGGAAGTTGCCATTATTCGTCCGGGCCCGATTCAGGGCGACATGGTGCACCCATATCTGCGCCGGCGCAGTGGTGAAGAGGCTGTGGATTATCCCAGTGAGGATGTTAAAGGCGTATTGCAGCGAACGCTGGGTGTGCCGATCTTCCAGGAACAGGTCATGCAGCTGGCTGTCGTTGCCGCCGGCTTTACTCCCGGGGAAGCTGACCAACTCAGGCGGGCGATGGCTGCATGGAAGCGCCGCGGTGGTCTGGGCCCGTTCGAGGAAAAACTTATCAGCGGTATGCGTGAACGTGGTTACAAAGAGGAATTTGCGCGGCAAATATTTCGACAAATAGAAGGCTTCGGTGAATACGGTTTTCCCGAGTCACATTCAGCGAGCTTTGCATTGCTTGTGTACGTGTCATCGTGGCTGAAATGTCATCACCCGGCTGCATTTACCGCAGCGCTTCTGAATAGCCAGCCCATGGGTTTTTATTCCGCCTCGCAGTTGACGCAGGACCTTAGAAGGCACGGCACCGAGATTCGCTCGGTTGATATCAACCAGAGCTGCTGGGACTGTACGCTTGAGGCTGGAAAAGATGGGCAGGCGGTGTTGCGACTCGGGCTCAGAGTCGTCAAGGGGCTCTCGGAAGATTCCAGTCGACGCATCGTCACTGAGCGCGGGGCTGGAGGTTACCGCAGCACTCAGCAGCTTCTTGAAAAAGCCCTGCTCGATCGCCGCGAACTCGGTGTATTGGCATCGGCGGGCGCACTCGAAGTGCTGGAAGGACATCGCCACCGAGCACGTTGGGCGGTTGCCGGCGTCGAGAAGCCGACGCCACTGTTGTCCTCGTTGCAGCGCTATGAGCCTGCGCCGTTGCTGAAAAGACCGACCGAGGGTCAGGACATTGTGGCTGATTACCAGAGCCAGGGCTTGACGCTCGGCCGCCACCCGTTGCACCTGTTACGCCACAGGCTGGATCACTATCGTTATTTGCAGGCCGGACGCCTGGCGGATCTTGTGAGTGGTACTGTGCTTGGCGTTGCTGGTCTTGTCATTACGAAACAGCGTCCTGGTACGGCAAGTGGCGTTACGTTCGTCACGCTCGAAGACGAAACAGGCCATGTAAATCTTATTGTGTGGAAACAGGTCGCTGAAGACTGTCGAGCGACACTGTTGAATGCACGGCTAATGGGTGTGCAGGGTGAATTACAGATAGAGGGTGAAGTAATTCATGTGATCGCAAAACAGTTAGTCGATCACACCGATATATTGGGGAATCTGGAGGTCACATCGAGAGACTTCCGCTAACAATAGCGGCTTTAGCCGCGACAGAAACTACAGATCGTCATCGAGATTAAAATTAAACGTACTGTCTAATTCTTCATGTTCTCTACGCCGCTCGTTTATCTCTTCCAGACGACGGTGAATTTCTTTCCTTTTTGCCGCGTCATCACCGTCACCGGATTCGATTTTCGCAACAAGCTCTTCGACGTTGATCTCGACCGAGATATCACCAACGTTGTCGTCAGCATCGTCATCGAGATCGTCATCGAGGTCGTCATCGAGGTCGTCATCGAGATCGTCATCAAGATCGATGTTATCCGCGACATCATCCAGGTCGTCAATAATTTCACCGTTCATTGCTATTTCCTCGCGCAATAATCAGATCAACAGAAAACAGGCCATGTAGCTATACACTGACTATATACCGTGAAAGAAAACGGGCTGCAAGATCATAGTTCTTGCTTTCGTGAAAGGTGATTTGCCGGGGGTTGGGTCAACCGCTTAACGGATCAGATTATTGATCTCAAAGATAGGCAGGAGAATGGCCAGCACGATGGTCATTACGACGCCGCCCATGGCCACAATCAGCAAAGGTTGCAGGATGCCGAGAAGCGTTGCGATGAGGCCATTTACCTCTCTTTCCTGGTTACTTGCAGCCCGGGAAAGCATTTCTTCAAGGCGTCCGCCAGCTTCGCCACTTGAGATCAGGTGAATCATCATCGGCGGAAATAATTTGCTTTCGGCGAGCGAGCCGCTAATCGAGGCTCCCTCGCGAACACGCAAGGCCGCATCGTTGACCGCATCACGCATAGGCAGGTTTTCGACTACTTCCGCCGCGATCTTCAGCGAGTCAAGAATAGGCACACCGCTACCGGCTAGGATACTCAAGGTACGCGTGAACCGGGCTGTGTTGATGCCGCGAGTCAGCTTGCCGGCAATTGGCATCCTCAACAAAAACTGATGATAGCGACGTTTCGGACCGTCTTGTTGCAGCAGCCGCCATATGGCATAGACAAGTGCACCAATACCGATAATCAACAATAGCCAGTGATTGCGCAGAAAGTCGCTGCTGGCTATGAGTCCGCGGGTCAGACCCGGTAGTTCGCCGCCCGTATTTTCGAAAACCCCGACAATCTTCGGCACGACTGAGGCGAGCATGAAGCTGATAATTGCGACCGCCATTACCACCAGGACAATGGGGTAGATCAACGCGTTTGTAACGGTCTGCCGCAGGGTCTGCCGCGCTTCTGTATATTCGGCAAGTCGCTCAAGCACAATGTCCAGGTGACCTGATTGCTCACCGGCGGCAACTGTGGCCCGATACAACTCGGGAAACGCCTGTGGGAACTCTCCGAATCCGTCCGCGAGAGAGTGTCCTTCCATTACCTTGGAGCGCACACCGAGCAAGATGCTTTTCGTGCGGGGCTGGTCATTTTGCTGGCCGACGGCGAGCAAGGCTTCTTCAAGCGGCAAACCTGATTGTGACAGCGATGCCAGCTGGCGTGTAATCAGTGCAAGTTCGCCCGATGATATGCCACTGCGCAAGGAGAAACTGCGCTGTCGACGAGCTTCCTTTTTAGCAACTTCAGTGACCTGCACGGGCAGCAGGTGACGTTCACGAAGAACCTGCCGGACATGTCTGGGCGTATCACCCTCAATAAGTCCTTTGGACTCTTTGCCGGCTTTATCCAGTGCAACGTATTCGTAAGCACCCATGCTGCTGCGCTAGTCCTCTCGAGTTACGCGCAGTAACTCTTCCAGCGTTGTAATTCCTTCGAGAACTTTGCGACGGCCGTCGGCGCGAATGCTCGGGCCAGATTTTCTGGCATGGCGATCGAGATCCTGTTCACTCACACCGTTGTGAATCATTGCACGCATTTCGTCATCGACGGCAATGAGTTCGTAAATACCGGTACGTCCGACGAAGCCGCCATTCGTTCCTTCCCCGGGGTGATACAAGGTTGGCGGGTTTGCGGGGTCGACATTCAATATATTGCATTCGTACTCAGTCGCTGTGTGTGGCACTTTGGTCTTGTCATCGAGCACACGTACGAGACGCTGTGCAAGCACGCCGATAAGACTCGACGACAACAGGAAGGGTTCGACACCCATATCCCGGAGCCGGGTAACGGCACCAGAAGCAGTATTGGTGTGCAGCGTCGATAGCACGAGGTGTCCGGTCAAACTTGCTTGCACCGCAATTTCAGCGGTTTCAAGGTCTCGAATCTCACCGACCATCACTACATCAGGATCCTGCCGCAGAATCGCCCGCAGGCCACGCGCGAAAGTCATTTCGACTTTCGTGTTGACCTGCGTTTGTCCAATGCCGTCGATAAAATACTCAATCGGATCTTCAACAGTCATGATATTGCGCGTGTTGTCGTTAATGCGCTCGAGCGCAGCGTACAACGTCGTCGTCTTACCAGAGCCTGTCGGACCTGTAACGAGAATAATGCCGTGCGGTTTGTGGATGAGGTTGTCCATTGTTGCCTGGCTATCAGCGTCCATGCCGAGAGACGTCAGCTCCAGTCGACCGGCTTGCTTATCCAGGAGCCGCAACACAACTCGTTCGCCATGGCCTGATGGCATGGTCGATACACGCACGTCAACTGCTCGTCCTGCGATGCGCAGGGAAATGCGGCCGTCCTGGGGCAGGCGTTTTTCTGCGATGTCGAGCTTGGACATGACCTTGATACGGGACACAACCAGAGGGGCAAGTGCACGCCGGGTTTCGAGAACCTCACGCAGCACGCCGTCAATTCGGAAACGAACACCGAGTCGATTCTCGTAGGGTTCTATATGAACGTCTGAAGCATTGTCCTTGACGGCCTCGGTCAGTACCGCGTTGATGAATCGAATAATTGGCGCGTCATCGTCACTCTCGAGAAGGTCTGATGGTCCCTGCAACTCCTGGGCGACCTGTGTCAGATCCAACTCATCGTCCAGCCCATCGACCATGTGCATGGCCTTGTTACTACCTTGCTCGTAAGACTCCTGCAGCAGCGCATCGAAGGCTTCAGCCGATACTCGTGAGAGGTTCAGCGGGATACCGGCAAAGCGCCGTGCCTCTGCAAGACTCAGGGGTGATACGCCGGGGCGATAGACGGCGTCGGCAGTCTCTCCTGTAACTTCGCGAATTAAAACACCGTGACGTTTGGCGAAAGAGAACGGTAGTGCGCGGCCGGTCACAGCTTGATCGTTATTCGTCATCTTGGTTCGACTGCTCTTCGCCCTCAAGTGGCGGCAGGGTAGGTCTGTCCTGCCTTGGCATCAACGCTACTCCGGAGCCCTGATTGCCTTCCAGGACGTCGCGAATCTGGTTGTACTTTGCGTTGGTCTCGAACGATGTTTGCGATGCGTCACGAAGAATCTTGGCGCGAAGAAAGACGAGCAGGTTCGTTTTGACTTTGTCAGTCTTGCGGCTGCGGAACAGGTTTCCGAGTATTGGGATTCGCCCGAGCACCGGCACGCGCTGGTCACTTTCGCGCAAAACATCCTCAAGCAGGCCGCCCAGAACCAGAATTTCGCCGTCGTCGACAATAACAGTTGTCTCGATAATGCGCTGATTGGTGATCAGGTCGACTGCACCGGCCGCGGATTGCGCAATGTTCGAGATTTCCTGCGAAATATTGAGCAGCAGCGAATTGCCTTCATTGATTTGCGGCGTAATGGCGAGTTTCACACCGATTTGCTGACGCTGAATGGTTTGAAACGGATTAACACTGCCACCGGCATTTCCGGTATTCGAATATGAGCCCGTGACAAACGGCACTTCCTGACCGACGTTGAGTGTTGCTTCTTCGTTGTCCGTGGTAACGATGGAGGGTGTTGAAATAATGTTCGTGTCGGCATCGCCATTTAGTGCTCGAACGATCGCGCCAAAACTGACGCCGGAGTCATTGATGCGTCCGAGGCCCATCGTGAACCCCTCGCCGATCAGCGACGTTGGATCTACCTGGCCACCACTGCCAGCGACTGCACCAAGTTGCACGATACCCGGCCCGAAGTCAGGAAAATTGGTGACACCAACCGGAGTATTTGAGCCTGAATCACCAATAGCCCAGGTTACGCCGAGCTCCGACGTTTTATCCGCGATGACTTCGACGATGATTGCCTCAACCAGCACTTGTGCACGCCGGATGTCGAGTTTGTCGACGATCTGCATCAACGATCGCATCATTTTTGGCGGCGCGTTTACGATTAGCGCATTCGTTTGTGTATCGGCCCAAACGCTTACCTGACTCATCTCAGCAGCCCCGCCACCCGCTGCCTGCCCGCTAGTTGCCTGTAATTGAGCCGAAAAATGCGTCTGCAGTTTTGTGGAGAGCTCCTCCGCATCCGAATAACGCAGGTAGCGAACCTGCGTATCGCCTCCGTCTTCAAGCGGCGTGTCCAGGTGCGCGATCAGTGCACGCAGCCGGAGCCTCTCGGTTTTGTCTCCGCCGATAAGGACGCTGTTTGTACGAGCATCGGATACGAGGCTGGTTGTAACCGGCACGCCATCAGCGCGCGGCTGTTGCGCGAGAGTTGTGAGGATTCGAACAATCTCTGCAGCCGATGCATGCGCGAGCCGCACTACCTCGATGTCCTCGTCGCTGGACTGATCGATGCGGCGGACTATCGTAATCATTCGAGTCACATTGGCCGCACGATCCGAAATAATGAGCATGTTCGAACCGGGGTGGGCAGCAAGGTGTCCGTACTGTGGAATCAGTGGCCGCAAAATCGGTACGAGTTGCGCCGCGCCGACATTATTGACTTGAACAACCTGTGTAACGATGTCGTCCGCACCGGCAGTACTCAATGTGCCAAGCGGGCCGGCGTATTGCCGCGCAGTTGCGTCAGGCACAATTTTGATGAGGTCGCCCGAGGTTACGGCGATGTAACCATGCACCTGCAAGATCGAAAGAAACGCCTCGTAAAACGCGTCCGGCGTCATCGGTGTCGATGACAACATCGTCACTTTGGCATTGACACGTGGGTCAATGATGAAGTTTTTTTGCGTTACTTCACCGACTGCCTCGACGATCTGACGGATGTCAGCTTCTTTATAGTTGGGCGTAACTGTAGCCTGTTGGCTCCATGCAGACGGCAGGGCAAGTAGGCTGCAGACAGTAAGCGCGACGATTAGCCGAGCTCTCGATAATGTGGCTAGCTTGTTATTCATTCTTCTGTCTCGTCCCCAAGGTCGAGTTGACTGGTGCTGAGTACAAGGACTTGCGGTTGTCCATTGCGTTCAACGGTGACAGACACCTGATCTGCGCTGTCCATTGACTGAAAAATCTTCATTGCCTGCGACGGGTCAGATAACGCCTGACCATCGATGTCTTTGATCAAGTCGCCCGGGCGCAAGCCGAGTGATGCAAATTGTTCGCGATTGCGGCCCGGGTACACTCGATAGCCCTGCTGCTCGCCATTGACGAAATACGGCGTCGGACGAATAACATCGGCCAGCCGCGAGACGTTTTTGGCGACAACAGACTGGATGCTTTGTGTATCTGCGCTGGCTCTGTTGCGTGTTACGGGGGCACGCCTGGTGACCGTTGTCGCGCTCTTCGGAAAGTCTTTCGGCAATTTGAGATTCGTAAGTACACCGTTTTCGTTGAGGACGACGCGGTCTGCATACACTGCATGCAGTGTTGCTCCGGAAGTGACTGACTGGCCGATCGTATAGACTTTTTCTTCATTGGCGCCGTCAGCGATGATGGCGACAGCCATTTCGGCTGGTGAAGAAGCGATTGTGCCCTTGAGAGATAAATTGGACAGGCGCGTGTCAGCAAGGTTGTCTGTTTCATCGACAACAGGTTGCAGCGCCATCTCAGATTCGCTGTCGGCAATACCGAAGATATGGGCGTTGGCAATATCCTGGGCGTTGGCCGAGTCGGCCCCCGTGTTTTGCAGTGAGATCGACTGAGGTGGCGCCTGGATAGTGTCGCCGGCCGCCGGGCCCGGCACCAGCATCCATATAATTCGAGCCAGCTGCCAGGCGATGACGACAACGAGCAGCAGGCTAACCCATGCCGGCAAGAAGCGATTGACAGCAGCGAGTGTCTTCGCGCTGTCCATGCTTGCGAAATCGGACCATTTTGCTTCGCTCGTCATAATTAAAGGGGGACTTCTTTTATTAACCTCGATGTAGCTATAAACGCAGCGCCAAGATGATACGGGTTGACGACAGCTGCAAACAAGCCCGAAAGGGCAAAAAACCTATATTTTGCAAGGATATAGGCCCTTATTTCCCGGCTAATCGATCACTTGCGGGTGAATCGATTTCCGAGATCTGCAAAAAACTCGTGGATCAGACTTGGAGATCGACATCGCGAGCCCATATATAATAACCCGCCAGTAACCGGGCAGGGTCAATTTAGTGACATATGCCAGCATAAAAAGAGATTGAAATAGGACCGATGAGCGAGAACAGACCTGACAAAGAACGCGCTGATGGCTACGACCTTGCAGTTGAAGAGGCGCGCCCAAGAGTAAAACGGCCTCCGTTATACCGCGTAGTGCTGATTAACGATGACTTCACGCCGATGGAATTCGTTGTCGATATACTTGAATCTGTTTTCGGAATGGAACGTACTCGCGCAACGCAGGTCATGTTAGAGGTACATACGAAAGGTAAGGGAGTCTGCGGTGTGTTCAATTTCGAAATCGCGGAGACCAAAGTGGCCCAGGTGATGGGTATAGCCAAACAGCACCAGCATCCATTGTTATGCACAATGGAAGAGTCTTGAAGAGGTTAAGATAGCTACATGTTAAGCAGCGAACTCGAGTTTTGCCTGAACGAGGCCTTCCAGCAGGCTCGTGACCTACGTCATGAGTTCATGACTGTCGAGCACATGTTGCTCGCCTTGCTCGAGGTTCCCAAGGTTTATGAAGTCCTCAAAGCATGCAATGCGAACATTCCCGAATTGCGCAGGCAACTGACCGAGTGCGTCGAGGAGCAAACGCCCCTGTTGGCGCAGGATGACGATACAGACGTGCAGCCCACGCTTGGCTTTCAGCGCGTATTACAACGCGCAGTTTTTCACGTGCAATCGAGTGGCAAGAAAGAGGTCACGTGCACCAACGTCCTGGTTGCCATATTCAGCGAAAAGCAGTCGCAGGCAGTCTATTTGATGGGTCTGCAGGACGTTACGCGGCTCGACGTCATCAATTACATTTCACACGGTTTACCGCAGGTGCCCGGTGAGTCAGGTAGCGATGATCAAGAGTCATCGCTCGATAGTGAGGCGGAGTCGGAGCCGTCGCCCCTGCAGCAATATGCGACCAATCTGAATCAGCGGGCTATCGACGGCAAGATCGACCCGCTGATAGGTCGTGAAGTCGAAATTGAACGAACCGTGCAGATTTTGTGCCGTCGCCGTAAGAACAACCCGCTGTACGTTGGTGATGCCGGCGTCGGTAAGACAGCGCTCGCCGAAGGCCTTGCGCGGATGATTACCGAAGAACGTGTCCCCGAAATTTTGCGCAATTCCACCATTTATGCGCTCGATATGGGGACGTTAGTGGCGGGCACCAAGTATCGTGGAGACTTCGAGAAGCGTCTTAAGGGCGTAATCGCGGAAGTCAGCGAAGACCCTGGCGCAATTCTGTTTATCGACGAAATCCATACTGTTATAGGAGCCGGTGCCGCATCTGGTGGCGTAATGGATGCGAGTAATCTCATAAAGCCCGTACTGGCTAACGGCGAAATTCGCTGCATAGGATCCACAACCTATTCCGAATACCGCGGAATTTTTGAGAAAGACCATGCGCTCGCGCGCCGTTTCCAGAAAGTTGACGTGCCGGAACCGAGTCTCGAGGAGACAGTGGCCATTCTGAATGGTCTGAAATCCAGGTTCGAAGAGCACCACGGCATCAAATATGATTCGGACGCGCTGCAGGCCGCGGCGGAATTGTCGATGCGCCATATCAATGACAGGCGATTGCCGGACAAAGCTATCGATGTGATTGACGAGGCGGGCGCCAGCCTGCGTCTGCAACCTGAAGCCGAGCGCGGCGAGCGCGTAACGGTTGATATGGTTGAGAACGTTGTCGCGAAAATGGCGCGCATCCCTGCGAAAAGTGTTTCGTCATCAGATAGAGATGCTTTGCGTACGCTCGAACGCGATCTCAAGCTAACAATATTTGGTCAGGATCAGGCTATTGAAGCTTTGGGTTCTGCGATCAAGATGTCCCGTTCGGGGCTACGTGAAGAAGACAAGCCCATTGGCGCGTTTCTTTTTGCGGGTCCGACAGGTGTAGGTAAAACCGAAGTGACTCGCCAACTTGCGCTGTGCATGGGTGTGGAGCTTATTCGCTTCGACATGTCGGAGTACATGGAGCGGCACGCCGTATCTCGCCTTATTGGCGCGCCGCCAGGTTACGTGGGTTTCGATCAGGGTGGCTTACTCACTGAAGCGGTCACCAAAAACCCGCATGCGGTAGTGCTGCTCGATGAAATCGAAAAAGCACATCCCGAAGTCTTCAACCTGCTGTTGCAGGTCATGGATCATGGCACGCTGACCGACAATAACGGTCGTAAGGCCGACTTCCGCAACGTCATCATTGTTATGACGACCAATGCGGGTGCCCAGGAAATGAGCCGGGCATCCATAGGATTCACGCAGCAGGATCACAGCAGCGATGGCATGGAGATAATTCGCAAGGCATTTTCTCCGGAATTCCGCAATCGCCTGGATTCGATCATTCAGTTTGCGTCGCTTGATATCGCTTCAGTCAAACGTGTCGTCGACAAGCTCGTTGTCGAGCTCGAAGCAAAACTCGATAACAACAATGTCACGTTCGAACTTGATGATGCTGCACGCGAATGGATCGCCCAGCGCGGTTACGACCCGAAGATGGGTGCGAGACCCATGGCGCGAATTATTCAGGAGCACATCAAACGGCCGCTCGCCGAGGAGTTGCTATTTGGCAGTCTCGCGGACGGAGGGCACGTGCGTATTACCGTCGACAAGGACGATACGTTGAAGCTGGATGCGGAACCGGCGCTCAAGGAGTTGGAGCACCTGCCTTAGATCATCGACCTCGGTAGACGATACGGCCTTTCGAGAGGTCGTAAGGTGTGAGTTCGACCGTGACCTTGTCACCGGTCAGTATGCGGATGTAATTCTTGCGCATCTTTCCAGAAATATGCGCGGTCACAATATGACCATTCTCGAGCTCTACCCGAAAGGTCGTATTGGGGAGCGTCTCAGTGACGACTCCTTCCATCTGTAAGGCTTCTTCTTTAGCCAAGGTCTGTTGGTCTCTATGCGATAAGGCACGCGAATTGTGCAGAAACGGACGCTCCATTGCAATGCAACACGTCGCTATTTATCGAGTAATTTCGCGGCTTCAGTCGTTTTGGACGGCCAGTCCTGATACATAAGTGCCGGCCCGCATGCTTTGTTGAGGGTCTTTACGAACTCGGTACGGGGCATCATGGTGGCTCCCAGGGTTAGCAGGTGTGGTGATTCAACCTGGCAATCGATGAGGGGCATGCCATTGGCCAGCAAGTGCTTAGTCAGGGCAAATAATGCGATTTTTGATGCATTGGCCTGAGCGCTGAACATCGATTCGCCGAAAAACACGCTACCGATACACAGGCCGTAAACGCCTCCGACCAGCTCGCTGCCGTCCATGACTTCTATCGAATGCGCCCATCCCTCATCGTGCAGCCGCTCGTATGCACTCAGCATTTGCGGTGTTATCCAGGTTGCGTTTTGCGATGCGCGATCAGCAGCACAGGCACGAATGACCTTTGCGAAAGAGCTGTTGAAGGAAATAGTCCACGGCGATCGTCTGATTTGCCGTTGCAGGCGTCTTGCAATATGAAAATTCTCAGGGCGCAATACGCAACGCGGATTCGGTGACCACCAGAGAATCGGCTGGCCTTCTTCATACCAGGGAAAAATGCCGCGACGATACGCCATGAGCAGGCGCTCTGAACTGAGATCTCCGCCCGCAGCGAGCAGACCGTCGGGCTCAACCAGCGCCTCGTCCACATCGGGGAACGCCTCCGGCGGATCCGAAGCGCTCAGCCAGGTTATGGGGATGCCGTTCACGTATCGCCCTGGATTTCATCTTTCTTATATGGGCTGCGCGCGTCGACTGCCTCCATATAGCGTTCGACATGGCGGCGCTCTTCGCTAAGGTAGTTGCCAATCGCCGAGTAGAATTCCTGTTGCTGCAACCAATGCGCAGACCAGGTTGGGGTCGGGATAAACCCCCTGCTGATTTTGTGCTCACCCTGTGTTCCGGGCTCGAAAACCTGCTTGCCGGTGTCGATGCAGTACTCGATACCCTGGTAGTAGCAGGCTTCGAAGTGCAGGGCGTCATAATGGCCGTTGCTGCCCCAATATCGACCGTACAACACATCGTTGCTCTCGAAGAAAACTGAAGCGGCGACTGCCTGCCCGTCTTTTTCCGCCAGTATGACGAGGATGTTTTGTGGCAATGTCCGGCTGATCTGCGCGAAGAACTCCAGATTGAAGTAGGGCAACGAACCTCGTCGCATGAAGGTGACACTGATGAGCCGATAGACGAGCTTCCACATCTCATCGTCTAGGTCTTGACCTTTGAGGCGACGAAAAGAAATGCCTGCTTCAGTTACACGGCGTCGGTCACGACGTGTTTTTTTGCGCTTTGCCGAGCTAAACGAGGCCAGGAAATCGTCAAATTTTCTGTAGCCATGATTGTGCCAGTGGAACTGACAGTCCTTGCGTATATGCAGGCCTGCGTCCCGCAATAACGGTAGGTCGTCAGCGTCAGGAAACAGGACGTGTACCGAGGAACAACCTGTCTCCTCAGCTAGTTTGATGGCTGCCGCAAGCAGAGCAGAGGCTGCCTGAGTGTCCGCAGGATCACGGAGTAACAGCCTTTTGCCGGGCGCCGGGGTGAAAGGAACCGCCGACACAAGCTTGGGGTAGTAGTCGAAACCGGCTTGCTCATAGGCATTCGCCCATGCCCAGTCGAAGACGAACTCGCCCCAACTGTGGCTTTTCTCGTAAAGTACGAGTGCCGCCCGAAGCTTGTCGGATTCGTCGTGGCAGGTCAGGTGCCGGGGGATCCAGCCGGTTTCCGGTGACACCGACCCACTGAGTTCTGCGGCCAGCAAGAATTCGTGCCGCAGGAACGGACAGTCGCTGTCGACAAGGTTATTCCATTCGTCGGCAGCAATCTGGCCTATTGAGTCATTAACTCTTACCAGCACCGTCTTCGAGCGCATCGAGATATTTCTCGGCGTCCAGTGCGGCCATGCAGCCGGCACCGGCGGAGGTTATGGCTTGCCTGTATATCTGATCGGCAACGTCACCGGCTGCGAAGACGCCGGGGACACTGGTTGCTGTCGCGCCGCCCTCGATTCCCGATTTAACCGTGATGTAGCCATTCTTCATGTCGAGCTGCTCGTTGAAGAGTGAGGTGTTCGGCTTATGGCCGATGGCAATGAAAATGCCTGCAAGATCGATGTCGGTGGTTTCAGAGGCGTCTTTGGCGCTTCTGATGCGCATACCCGTGACCCCCGAATCGTCGCCGAGCACTTCGTCGAGATTACTGTCCCAGCGAATTTCGATATTTCCTTCCTTTTCTTTTTCGAACAAATGGTCTTGCAGGATTTTCTCGGCGCGCAATTCGTCGCGCCGGTGCACCAGGGTGACTTTGGACGCTATATTGCTCAGGTAGAGGGCTTCTTCAGCAGCGGTATTGCCGCCACCGATGACTGCGACATCCTTGCCCCGGTAGAAAAAACCGTCGCAGGTTGCGCAAGCGGATACACCACGTCCTTTGAAAGCTTCCTCCGAAGGGAGGCCGAGATACATGGCCGTAGCGCCTGTTGCGATAATCAAGGCGTCGCAAGTATAGGTGCCGTAGTCGCCCGTAAGCTTGAAAGGACGTGCGGACAGGTCCGCGGTATGGATGTGATCATTGACGATTTCGGTATCGAAACGCTGCGCATGGCGCAGCATGCGATCCATAAGATCCGGCCCTTGCAGGCCTTCGACGTCGCCCGGCCAGTTATCCACGTCAGTGGTTGTCATTAGCTGGCCGCCCTGTTCGACGCCGGTTATCAGGACCGGATCGAGGTTTGCGCGCGCCGCATAAATGGCAGCTGAGTAGCCGGCCGGGCCGGAGCCGAGTATCACAAGCCGCATATGTCTCAAATCACTCATGTATAATTTGTCCTTGTTCGTTCAGGCACGACTATTGCCCGCTTGATCCCACGAAATACGGCCTGCGGTCGATCTTTCAAGGGTATGAAGCGGGCGTTTGTATTCCGCTTGGTAATGATGGCATTCAGTTTACTGTAGATATGGCAAGAGCCCAAAAGAAGACTAAAACAGTAGCGGGTTTATCCGCGCAGGTCTCTCTCGCACTGCGAGAGGGCGCACTGGTCGTGTTCGGCGTCCTGGCGATGATACTTTGGTATGCGTTGTTTACTTACGATGCGGCCGATCCGGGTTTCAGCCAGGCGACCAGCAGTACCAACGTCAACAATGGCGTCGGCCGCGTAGGCGCGCTGGCGGCCGACCTGCTATTCAATTTTTTCGGCCGTCCGGCTTATCTGTTCACAGTCATGGTCGTCTATCTCGGCTGGATGCTGTATCGCGAACAGAAGACGCAACAAATTCTGACGCGCATGGATTACACGCTGCGGCTCAGCGGTTTCGTCGCGACGCTGGTTACGAGCTGCGCGCTGGCCACGCTGCATTTTTCGCCGGTCGGATTCAATGAGACAGCTGGCGGCATCATCGGCCAGATCGTCGGTTTGCGGCTGCAATCGGTGATGAAGTTGCTTGGGGCGAGCACGTTGTTGTTCGTCATCTGGGTGGCGTCGCTCTCACTGTTCCTTGGCATCTCGTGGTTCAACGTAATGGATCGCATTGGCCACTGGTGCCTGCTGGGGTATGAAAAAGCCCAGTTCAAGATTGGCGAACTACGTGACAAGGCTGAAGGACGGCGCCAGAGCGCAGTGCGCAAGGACATAATCGAGGTTGAAAAGAAGCGCACGGCAGGGCGCTCACGGCCACGTATCGAACCGGTGCTGCCGGCACTTGAGACCAGCGGTCGCGTCGAGCGCGAGCGGCAAGTACCGCTGTTTGAGTCGCCGGACTCCGGTGAGTTGCCGCCGTTATCGCTGCTCGACGATCCCCCCGTACAACCGAAGGGCTATTCGGAAGAATCGCTGGAGGGGATGTCGCGACTGGTTGAGCTAAAGCTCAAGGATTTCGGCGTCGATGTCGAGGTCAAGTCCGTGCATCCGGGCCCCATCATCACGCGGTTCGAACTGGACCCGGCTCCCGGTGTGAAAGTGAGCCAAATCTCGAATCTCGCGAAGGACATTGCGCGTTCATTGTCTGTGGTAAGCGTACGCGTCGTCGAAGTCATACCGGGCAAGTCGTTTGTCGGCCTAGAGATCCCCAACGAGAATCGTGAACTGGTGACCTTGGGCGAGATTCTGAAATCGCGCGCTTATGACGATTCATCCTCACCATTGACGCTGGCGCTCGGCAAGGACATTGGTGGTCAGTCCGTTGTCGCTGATCTGGCGCGCATGCCGCATTTGCTCATTGCCGGCACGACAGGTTCGGGCAAATCCGTTGCGATTAACGCAATGGTGCTGAGCCTGTTGTACAAGACGCAGCCTGAGCAGGTGCGCTTGATTATGGTTGACCCGAAGATGCTGGAGTTGTCGGTGTATGAGGGCATTCCACACCTGCTGACGCCAGTAGTTACCGATATGTCAGAGGCAGCCAATGCGTTGCGCTGGTGCGTGGCTGAGATGGATCGGCGCTACCGTCTGATGTCGGCAATGGGCGTGCGCAATATCGGCGGCTACAACCGTAAAATCAAAGAAGCTATTGCGGCTGGCGAACCCATTAAGGACCCAACCTTTACACCGCCGCCGCTCGAGGACGAAGACAAGCCTGTCGAGCATCCAACGCTGGTACCGCTGCCGTATATCGTCATTATCATCGATGAGCTGGCAGACATGATGATGATCGTTGGCAAGAAGGTCGAAGAACTCATCGCGAGGCTGGCGCAAAAAGCGCGCGCCTCCGGAATACACATGTTGCTGGCCACGCAGCGCCCTTCCGTCGACGTAATTACCGGTCTGATCAAGGCGAATGTGCCGTCCCGCATCGCATTCCAGGTGTCGGCCAAGGTCGATTCGCGCACGATCCTCGACCAGATGGGCGCGGAGAACCTGCTTGGTCATGGCGACATGCTGTATTTGCCACCCGGCACATCGGTGCCAACGCGTGTGCATGGCGCATTTGTTGCTGACCACGAGGTCCATGCCGTCGTCCGGCACCTCAAGAAAACGGCGTCTCCGCAATACCTCGATGAAATTCTTGACGGCCCGACGAGTCCAACTCCAAGCCTGACTGGTATCGACAAGGTGCAAGCTGGTGCTGACGCGGAGCAAGATCCGCTTTACGACCAGGCTGTGCAAGTGGTGATGGATACGCGCAAAGCCTCGATTTCAGGCGTTCAGAGGCGCCTGAAAATTGGTTATAACCGCGCGGCCAGGATGGTCGAATCGATGGAAGCTGCGGGTCTTGTAGGGCCGCTGCAGTCGAACGGATCGCGGGAAATACTCGTACCGACGAGCAACGACGACTAGGAGTTACATTTTGAAGAGACGACTGAGCCTGTGCGCGCTATTGCTCGTCGGGCAGTTTGCACAGAGTGCCGACGAGGATGTGGGCAGAAAATATGTCGACAACTTCGTTGCGGACGTCGTCACGTTTCAGGGCAATTTCAAGCAGGCTCTTCTGGATGCTGATGGGCAGGTCATTGACAAGACCACGGGCACGCTCGAAATTCAGCGTCCCGGGAAATTTCGCTGGTCTTATATCGAACCGTATGAGCAGTGGCTGGTGGCGGACGGTCTCAATGTCTGGAGTTACGACGTTGATCTGGCCCAGGTAACGGTCAAGCCGCAGTCCAGTGCGCTGGCAAACACACCGGCGCTCCTGCTGGGTGGGTCTTCAGGTGCATTGGAACAGTTCGCTTATGAAGAGAGTTATGTCGAGGCGGACACCACATGGGTACGACTGACTCCCAAAAATACCGAAAGCGGCTTTGAGAGAGTCGAGCTCGGGTTTTACGATGGCACGCTGCACCGCATGGTATTTTTTGACAATCTTGAGCAAACAACACTGGTAGAGCTTAGCGAGGTCCTCGTCAACCTGCCTATCGATGCAGATCGATTTAATTTTGTTGTGCCCGAAAATGTTGATGTTGTCGGCACTCCGGCCGTTGCCGTTACATTGGATCCCTGATGCTTCCATTGCGCTACGTGCGCCGATGGCAAATCGCAAGCGCATTCCTTCTGCTATTCGTAATTGCTTCGACGCTGCTGCCAGCTGACTGGTTTTGGTCCGGCAGTCCTGACGTCTCTACCTGGATTGTCAATCCGGACAAGTGGTTGCACTGCATCACTTTTGTCATTCTCGCGGTTTGGTTTGCCGGACTTTATCGACCTGGCTCGTACTGGAGAATCGGTGTCGGGCTTATCCTTTTCGGCCTGTTCATAGAGGCTTGCCAACAACTCGTAGCGTACCGTTCGGCTGAGATGTTCGATGTCGCTGCTGATATTGCAGGCATTGTCGTCGGGCTGGTTATCGCCGCTGCGGGGCTTGGCGGCTGGAGTCTGCGCCTCGAGGACTGGCTCGTCAGTCGCAGAGAAAACCATGGCTGATCTTTTCTCGGACGATACGACGAACCCGGAAGATCGGCCGCTTGCCGATCGCATGCGACCGGCGACGCTTGGGGACTTCTCCGGTCAGCTGCACCTGCTGGAAGACGGCAAGCCGCTGCGTCGTGCGCTGGATCAGGGCAGGGTTCACTCCATGGTGTTCTGGGGGCCGCCCGGAACTGGCAAGACGACGCTTGCCAGGATGATCGCCGCAACGACAGATTCACACTTTATTGCGTTATCTGCAGTAATGGCCGGGGTCAAAGATATTCGCTCTGCGGTAAGCGAAGCTCAGCAGCATCGCCAGGTCGCCAACAGAAGCACCGTGTTGTTTCTCGACGAAGTGCATCGCTTTAACAAGGCGCAGCAGGACGCATTCTTGCCGTACGTTGAAGATGGCACGCTTACTTTTATTGGTGCTACCACCGAAAACCCGTCCTTCGAACTTAATAACGCGCTGTTGTCGCGAGCCAGGGTGTACGTCCTCAAGATGTTGGATGAGGAAGCACTGACGAACATCCTTCGGCGTGCTTTGCGCGACCAGGAACGCGGGCTGGCAGGTCAATTCGACATCGAGGATGAGTCGCTTGAGTTAATCACGTTGGCTGCCGATGGAGATGCACGACGGGCATTGAATCTGCTCGAGCTGGCGGCGGATCTTTCTGACGGCGGCAAGATTACCAGAGAGGTTGTACAGGAGGTCGCGTCAGGAAGTCGAAGACGGTTTGACAAGCAGGGCGAGTATTTCTACGACCAGATATCGGCGTTGCACAAATCGGTTCGCGGCTCCGACCCGGACGCCTCGCTATATTGGCTAATGCGCATGCTTGACGGTGGCTGCGACCCGATCTACATAGCGCGGCGCATGATACGGGTAGCGTCTGAAGACATTGGCAATGCTGATCCACGCGCGCTGCAATTGACGCTCAATGCCTGGGAAACTCTGGAGCGACTGGGCAGCCCCGAGGGGGAGCTAGCTCTCGCACAGGCGATTGTCTACCTCGCCTGCGCAGCCAAGAGTAATGCCGTGTATACGGCCGCAAAAGCAGCGCAAATGGATGCAAAGGAACTGGGTTCGCTGGAGGTTCCGATGCACTTGCGTAATGCGCCGACCAAGCTGATGAAAGAGCTGGGTTACGGTGAGAAGTATCGTTATGCACACGATGAACCGGGCGGAATTGCCGAGGGCGAGAAGTACTTTCCCGACGACATGGATGAGCGTACGTATTATCATCCTGAGCCGCGCGGGCTCGAGATCAAGATCCGCGAAAAACTGGCCAAAATTAGAAAACGATGATTGATCCAAAACTACTCAGGCAGTCGACAACCGACGTTGCCAAAAACCTGTCCCGCCGGGGATTCGACTTCGACGTTGATGCGTATCTGGCACTGGAGGAGCGGCGCAAGTCGCTGCAGGTAAATACCGAGAATCTGCGCAACGAGCGCAACTCGAGTTCAAAGAATATCGGTAAGGCGAAAGCACAGGGGGAAGACATAGCCCCTTTGCTTGCCGCGGTTAAAGATCTTGGCGACAAGCTCGAGGAAAATGAGGCGGCACTTCAGGCGCTTCTATCTGAGCTGCAGGCGATCGAACTGGGTTTACCCAATCTATTGGATGACGACGTACCCGATGGCCGCGACGAAGACGATAACGTCGAAGTCAGACGGTGGGGCGAGCCCGTAAAATTCGATTTTGAAGCCAAAGACCACATCGAGATCGGAGAATCACTCGGTCTGCTGAAGTTTGAAGCTGCTAGCAAGATATCGGGCTCGAGGTTTGTAATCATGCGAGCAGGGCTCGCGCGTATGCAGCGTGCACTGATCCAGTTCATGCTGGATACGCACACTTCGGAGCATGGGTACGAGGAAGCCTACGTTCCCTACCTGGTGCAGAGTCAGGCGCTCGTCGGTACTGGTCAGCTACCCAAGTTCGAGGAAGACCTGTTCAAGACTACCAACGAGACACCGTTCTACCTGATCCCGACCGCTGAAGTTCCGTTGACCAACCTGGCGCGCGACGTTATTTACGAAGCTGATCAATTGCCGTTGCGTTATACGGCGCACACACCCTGTTTTCGCTCTGAAGCGGGCTCCTATGGCCAGGACACGCGCGGCATGATTCGGCAACATCAATTTGAAAAGGTCGAGCTTGTGCAACTCGTTGCGGCCGATACATCTGCGCAGGCACTTGAGGAACTGACCGGGCATGCGGAGACGATTCTGCAACGCCTCGAACTGCCGTATCGTGTTGTGTCACTTTGCTCCGGTGATGTCGGTTTTGGTGCGAGAAAAACCTACGACCTTGAAGTTTGGTTACCAGGGCAAGAGCGCTATCGGGAAATTTCATCCTGCAGTAACTGTGGAGATTTCCAGTCTCGCCGCATGCAGGCACGACGGCGCAATCCGGATAGCGGCAAGCCCGAACTCATTCATACGCTGAACGGATCGGGAGTGGCTGCCGGACGTGCTCTTATAGCGATTATGGAGAACTACCAGCAGGCAGATGGCACAATTCGTGTGCCTGCTGTTCTGCGGCCTTATATGGGCGGCACTGAGACCGTCTAGGGGTAGACCCGATACTGGAACTGCGGCGGCACTACCTCATAGTGGCCCTGCAGATACATGACCAGGTCCGTTAACTCCTGAACGGTCATGAATCCGTTGTACACATACATTTTTGACTTGCCATTTTCGGAGACGAGGTCTTCGGCGTAGCCGTCGGCCAGTTTGTGAGACGGATTGATGATCGCCGTAACCAGCTCGCCATAGGTCTTGACACGCGTCAACGACCCCCCAAGTTCGACGAACGGTTCGAACCCCGCGACGGTCGGTAATTGCTCATCTTTGATCGTATGACACTGGTTACAGTGCATGTACAGGAACGTCTCGCGACCGGCCGTTGCGTTGCCTTCCGGTAGTCGAAAACCTCTCTCGGACATCGTGCGATCCTGATCGCACGCGCTCAATGCCATGAGCGAGGCCAGGAGCAGTGTCAGTACTGACATGCCTTTCATAGCGACTCTCCTAGCTGGCGACATTTACCAGCTGACACCTGAGTAATATCACAGGGCTTGTTGCGACTGGATACGGGAAAGCCGCAGATATGAAAGGCGTGGCGCAACAAAAAAGGGCCCGCAAGCGGGCCCTCGAAACTAATGCTGCAATCGGGCTTAGTCGCGGTTCATAAAGAGACGCAGGATGTACCAGAACATCAGCGCGATCGACGCGAAAAGTGCCATGGATGCGGCAACGTACCTGTCTTTCGGATAATGATGCATGATGTTTGACGTGTCGTAGAGGACAGCGGCTCCGGCGAAACCAATCATGGCGACCGAAAACCAGGTGCCAAGCTGGAAGCCAAACATGATGCTGCCAATAATGCCGACCATTGCCAGCAGACCCACCCAGACAAGCATGCCGCGCAGGAACGAGAAGTCTTTGCGCGTGATCATTGCCGTAGCAATCAACGCGACGCAGCCGATAATGGTTACGCCTGCAGCGCTGTCAATGACACCAGGCTGCGTTGCAGCGGCAATGTAGAGCATTGGCACGAAAATTATGGCTTCAAGTACGATGAAGAGCGCCAGTGCAGCGTATTGCGCCGCGGTCGACTCCAGTCGGTGCGCGACATGGGATGCGCCCCAGCCACCGAGCATGAATGCGCCGAGCACAAGCATCCAGTTGTTGAGCAGTGGAATTGCGATTCTTTCTGCAATGCCAGACTGGAAGAAATAGACCTCGATTGCTGCGAACGCCAGGATCGCGCCGACCACATGGGCGTAACACTTCCAGATGAACTCCGATCGATCTTCGACCGATGCGTCGGCCACCGGTGCCAGGTAATTTACTTGCTCTTGCATTCAGGTTTCCTCTCGCTGTTTAGTTTGCGAATCTTAGCACTACCAGGGTAATACATAGCCCTCGGCATGCCAGAAGCCGCCAGTATTTGACAGATTTAGGTCGTCAATTCGCTGAATCAAGCCCTGCGCCGATTTTTCCGGCGAAATTCCCTGGCCGCCGGTCATTTCCGTAGCGACGAGTCCAGGGTGCAACAGGGCTACAGCAATACCCTTTGGGCGCAAATCATGCTTGAGGTTTGTGCCAACCTGGTTCACTGCCGTCTTTGAAGCTCGATAACCGTAGTATCCGCCTGAGGAGTTATCTTCTATTGAACCAACACGGCTTGTAACGATAGCGACTTTGGATCCCTTGGACAGGTTCTCGAGGAGTGACTCGGTTACTCGCAATGGGCCCAGTGTATTGACCTGGAACTGTTCGACCATATCGTCATAATTGAGTTCGCCAAGTGAGTCACTGCGCAGTATTCCGGCGTTATTGATGAGAACGTCGATCGGCTGATCGCTAATTGCCTCTTTAAGCGAGGCTACTGACGCGCCATCGCTGACATCGATTCCCGAGACAATTCTCGCGCCGAGCTTTTGCAGATCTTCAGCGTCCCCACGACAGACACCGATTACCTCATCGCCACGGGCTAAAAGCTGTTTGCATAATTGATAACCGATACCGCGATTGCAGCCGGTCACGACAACTGTGGCCATCAAGGATTCCTTTTGAGAATGGCGGAGAGGGAGGGATTCGAACCCTCGAAGGGCTACAAACCCTTGCTGGTTTTCAAGACCAGTGCATTCAACCGCTCTGCCACCTCTCCGGCGTTGGCTTTTGCGCCGCGAATTGTGCTTGCAAACGAACCGAAACACAATATATCTGTCTGAACAGAAAGACCGCGTCGGATTTATCTAATAAATATTTGAGAAAAACCTATGAAATCATTGATATCAATAATAATTATGTCTTTGCTATTTCTGGCTGGCGCAAGTTGTGCGGAGGCCCCTGCGCGGCAGTATCCGTGCCAGGAAAACAAACAATTTGACGAATTTGATTTCTGGGTTGGAGACTGGGATGTGCATGGCGCCGCCGGAAAGCTCGCCGGCAGTAACGTCATTTCCAAGTCACACAATGGATGCGTCCTGATTGAAAACTGGACCTCTGCCGGTGGTGGCACAGGCATGAGCATCAACTATTTTGACCATGCCAATAAAGAATGGGTGCAAATCTGGAACAGCGGGGACGGCAGCCAGATCAATATTCGTGGTGGGCTTACAGCTGACGGGATGTTGCTCGTCGGTACCATCCACACGGTCGGTGATAAAACGACGCAACCCTTTCGCGGCTTGTGGACAGCGCTGCCAGATGGCAGGGTAAGGCAATTCTTTGAAATATCGACAGACGATGGCGCAACCTGGGCAACCTGGTTCGACGGTTATTACACGCGCAAGGTTGTCGACAAGAGCAGCGACTAGGAGCTGAATTGAGACGGTATTATGTAAGGAACGGCTTGCCCGCTGGCAATCCGATCGCCAACGTCCTCGTGGTTTTAGCGGGTATCCTGACGATTGGCGTATTCATTGTCCTGGGATTCTTTGCGTTCGTTGCGCTAAGTACCATTTTTCTAGTCACGGCGGCCATCATTGGCGTGCGCGTATGGTGGTTCAAACGCAAACTGCAAAAGAACTCGCCGACGGAACCTGCTGGCACTGCGCGCTCATCTGTACATGGCGTGATCGAAGGCGAGTTTCACGAGGTGCAAAAGGACCGCGACGAAACATAGTCAAATTGCTCAAAACCTCGTAAAGTCGCACCCCATGCGCAATCAGAACGACAAAGACCGCCGCCGCCGTCGGCGACAACGCCGTATTCAGGTCATAATCATCTATACAGCCATCGCCATTGGATTGGCATGGTTCTTTGAGTCGCAGGCGACGACCACCATTATTTTTGTGCGGCACGCCGAAAAGGTCGAGATCCAGGACGACCCGGGACTCAGCGTGGCGGGCAGACGCCGCGTTGCCGAACTCACCCGACAATTGGTCGATGCCGATGTGGTGGCCGGCATAGACGCTATCTATGCGACGCCGTTCAAGCGCTCCCAGGAAACGGCGCAGCCGCTTGCAGATGCATTGAGCCTGCCGATTCGTACCTACGATGCCGAGGACACCAACGATATTCTCGAGAAGATCCTGAAGAAGCACAAAGGCAAGATCATTCTGGTTGTAGGCCACAGCGATACGCTGCCGGTTCTAATTGCCAATCTGGGTGCCAGCAAGAAAGTGCCACGCATCGCCGAAGGCGAGTATGACAACATCTACATCGTATCCATTCCGTGGTTTGGCAAGACCAAGACCATACGCCTGAGATTTGGCGAGCCCTACGTTTGATCAGCGCAGCGTGGCGATGAGCGGCTAATGGTCTCTCGTGTCGCCGCGCATGCCTGCTGTTTCGCGAAGGACGATCGCCTTTTGAATAAATTCTTTGTGTCTACCGATGCGGACATCGGCGGTCACCGCATCCTTTATCAGCCGATCCTGGCTGATTAGAAACGTCGCTCGCCGAACGCCCACGCCGAATGGACCGTCGACGTCATACATCCTGATCGCTGTTTTGTCGGTGTCACTCAACAAAACGAATGGCAGTTGGTGTTGGTCGCGAAAACGAGCGTGGCTATCGACATCCTGAGGGCTTATGCCAGCGACTCGCAGGCCGACAGCGACCAGGTCGCTGTGAATATCCCGGATAGCACAGGCCTCTTTGGTGCAGCCGGGCGTGAAATCGGCCGGATAGAAGTAAAGAACGAGCGGGCCATCGTCCAGGAGGTCTGTTAACGACATTTCGGCACCCGAATCGCTTTGCAAAACGAATTCGGGGGCCCTGGATCCTATCTTCAGCATCTTTCACCTCGTGACTGAAACTTTTGTTTTTATTGGTATCTGCGGTAGTTTATAGCCGGATTCCACCAGAGCAATCCAGTGCAAGATACGATTATCTACATTGATGCAGACAACCGACTGAATCTGCAGAACCAGATCCGGCAAAAGCTGGTTGACGGCATTCTGAATGGCTCCTTTCCTCCCGGCATGAGGCTGCCCTCGAGCCGAAAGCTCTCCCAGCAACTCAACGTGGCCAGGAATACTGTGGTCGCGGCCTACCAGCAACTCGTATCGGATGGCTACCTCGTCAGCCGGAATCGCAGCGGGATTTTCGTCAGCCAGGAGATGCTCGAGGCTCGTGTCGGGCACAGCAGTGACTCATCTCCCGCTGCGCAGGCAGAGTCAAAGGCATGGGCGCGACGCGTGAAGGCCATTCCGTCCCTCTGGCACGAGGAGCACGGCCAGCCGAACTGGCGCCATTACCCGTTTCCGTTCATCGACGGCAGATTCGACGCGACGTTATTCCCCATCACCGAGTGGCGGGAGGCAAATCGCCTGTCCCTGGGCGTTGCGGATGTTGGGGATTGGTCAACCGGGAGCGGCGATGCCGATGATCCGATGCTGATCGAGGAAATTCGCACGAAGATTCTGACGCGACGTGGAATTCAGGCCGGATCTGACGAAATCCTTGTCACGATGGGCACGCAGAACAGCCTTTACATCATCAGCCAACTCCTGGCAGACGAGTCGACACGTGCGGTCATGGAAGAGCCAGGCAATTATGAGATGCGCAACTTACTGCACCTGCGAGGCGCGAATGTTGTTGCACAGGAAGTCGATGACCAGGGCTTGGTCGTTGACGAGAATTTGCAGGGCGCCAGCATCGTCTACGTTACGCCCAGCCACCAGATTCCAACAGCCGTGGCCATGTCGCTGGAGCGCAGGCAGGCTTTGATTCAAGCCGCAGCGGACGATGATTTCCTGATTGTCGAAGATGACTACGAGTGCGAAACCAACTATATGGATCACCCGTTGCCCGCGCTGCGCAGCATGGATGTCGCAGGGCGGGTCATCTATATCGCAAGCTTCTCAAATGCATTGGCACCCGGCGCAAGGCTCGGCTTCATTGTCGCCAACCCTGGTTTCATCAGGCGTGCTCGACAGTTGCGGCGCAAGATACTCAACCACCCACCGCTCAATAATCAGCGCACAGCCGCCTATTTCCTTTCGCTTGGGCACTACGATGCGCTGATGATGCGTCTCGGGAGGGTGTTTCGTGAGCGTCGCATGGCGCTGCGTGATGCGCTCAACAATATGCGCGGAATTCCGCTGGAAATATCACCTGAAGTGGGGGGCACAACGTATTGGGTACGCACACCCAGGGACTTCGATGTTGGCAACCTGACAAGAGAGGCAGAAAAGCACGGTATCCTGATAGAGCCGGTCGAGCAGTATTACGCTGTGGCCGAAAACGCCGAAAACTGTTTTCGCATGGGCGTAACAAGCCTTCCACACGGCAAAATCAGGCCCGGTGTCGAACAACTCATCAAGCTGCTGCGAGATCTCGTAAGAGGCCAGGTAGAGCAACTGGAGACGTCGTCCGGTAGCTGGCTGATCGGCGATGAATTGCAGCGCACAATGGCCGGGGCGACAATCCTGTATCGCGAGGTATACGGGGCGCCTTGCACGATCGAACACCTGCCGGACGGCACAATGCAGGGTCGGCTCGGCTTCGCAAATGAAGATCGTGACACTGGTCGTTGGCGAGTTGAGGGGGAGCAGTTATTCCGCAAATGGGATCGCTGGGTATATGGCGAGGAAACGGCTTATTACATTGTGATCGACGGCGACAAGATCAAGTATTTCAACGCCGACAAGCAAATCGTCGACTCAGCTTTCATTCGATTAGCGGGCGATTAGGGGTAGTCTGGCCCGAGCGTTCGACGGCATCTGGCTCAATATAGGATCCGAATCTGGACCTATCCAAAGACCCGATCCCAAGTTACGGTACTTGGGAAAGGGGTAGCAAATGACAAATTTTGCGATTGCGGGCCTGCAACTCGAAGCTGTGAACGGTAATAACGTCGACGCAATGCTCGCAGAGATCGAAGACGCGGTAGTGCGGTTTCCGTGGCTCGATATGGTGGTATTGGGCGAGCTCAACGCATGCGCGGACAAGGCCTGCGCCGAGCCCATGCCCGGCGCAACCGAAGGCCGGTTTCGTGCCATCGCCCGCGAACACGGGATATGGCTGATTCCTGGGTCCATTTTCGAAGCGGACGCCGGGAATATCTATAACACCACGCCAGTTATATCGCCGGACGGCGAGGTTGTCGCACGTTACCGCAAGCTGTTTCCGTGGCTGCCGTATGAGGACGGTGTGACGCCCGGTGAGGACTTCTGCGTGTTTGACGTGCCCGGCGTAGGGCGATTCGGAATTTCAATCTGCTACGACATGTGGTTCCCGGAGACCATCCGCACCATGTCGTGGATGGGTGCGGAGGTGATTCTGCACCCGAGCCTGACCAGCACAATCGATCGTGATGCCGAGATAGCGATGATTCGCGCCCATGCGGCGATGCATCAGCTCGTGTTCTTCGATGTCAATGTTGCTGGCCCGCTCGGTGTCGGGCAGTCGTGTATCGCCGGGCCCGGTGGTGAGGTTATTTATCAGGCAGGAAAAGCCCGAGAAATCATACCATTAAGTATTAATTTAGATAATTTACATGAAGTTCGGAAAAACGGCTGGCACAACCTTGGGCAGCCGTTGAAAAGCTTTCGCGATAGTCGGGTGCAATTTCCGCCGTATACCCAGGGCTACGACTCCGAGGCACTAAAAGCATTGGGTGAGCTCCGACACGCGGAACGAAAGAAGGGGTCTTCTGGACCAGTATGAATAACATATCTGGATCTACGGGACCTGTTGTGACTGGGTTAGCTTAGTTCTTGCGATTTCGCTCATACGAGCAGGGGGATACACAGACCATGAAAACGACCACAACGTTCACAAGGAAGCCGCTGGTGGTAGCGATAGGCACCGCCATCGCGGGTGCTTCGCCGATGTCGATCGCCCAGACGGCCGATTCCGATGCCGGGCTGTTTGAGGAGATCATCGTCACGGCAACTCGACGTGAAACGAGTATGCAGGACATCCCATACAACATATCCGCCATCTCGGGTGACGCTCTGGAGCGACAGAACATCGTCAACCAAACCGAGGTGCTCAGGGCTATGCACGGTATCACTGTTGTCGATCGCGGATATCGCAACGGCGGAACCGTCAACAGCATCGTTATTCGTGGCCTCAACGTAGACAACGGTCAGAACGGCGACATCATGCTGAACGCGGTGCCGACGGTTGCAACGTATTACGACAATACGCCGTTGTTTGCGAATTTCCTGGTCAAGGACATCGAGCGTGTTGAGGTTCTGCGCGGACCACAGGGCACGCTGTATGGCTCGGGGTCCCTTGGTGGAACCGTGCGCTATATCGGCAACAAACCCAGTGCTGAGGAGTTCGAGGCGAAGTTCGACCTCGACTACGGCCAGGTTTCGGGCTCAGAAGGCAGCGATCTCGGGATTGACGCGATGGTCAATATTCCGATCGGCGAGATTGCAGCTATTCGTGCGAACTACTCCCGAATCGATAACGACGGCATCATTGACTACGTAAACGCTTATCAGCTCAACTCTTTTCGCGAGCCGCTCGTCAACGTTAATGGCACTTGCGTAGATCCCAGGTCGGCCACTGATGACCAGATCCTGGCCAATGTAGGCTGCTTTGAGTCGGTGGAGGATGCAGATTACGTAGAAATCGACTATGCGAAGGTGTCGTTGAGAGTAGAACCTTCCGATTCATTCAGCCTGCAACTGAACTACCAGATGCAGGATGACGAGATCGGGGCCCGACGTTCGACAACGCTTGGCAATAACGCTAATGCTCCCTACGTATTGCCGGGCGATCCGCTGTATTTCGAATACAGTGACGATGATAGTGGCCAGGTATTGCTTGAACCATCATCCAGGGAAGCGGAGCTGATCAGCCTTGATCTCGAATGGGACCTCGGTTTCGCGACGTTTACGTCAACGACCTCTACCTATGATCACGAAGGTGTAGGTGAGTCGGACAATGGTGGATTATGGGCCAGCGGCGGCCGCGACTGGAATTTCAACTTCTATGGTGGTGGCTGGCCACGTCCGGCACAGCGCGCAGAACGCGGGTATGACGATGAAGCCCTCATTCAGGAATTCCGCCTTGTGTCGAATGCGTCAGATAGCAAGGTTGACTGGCTGGTTGGCGCGTATTACATGGACCAGGACAACAGCGTCTACCAGTTGAGCCACAACCCCGGGATGAACCTCTTCCATAGAGCATGTGTTGATACCGGTATTCCAGCCGCCGATCCCGTGTGTGATGGCTTCTGGCCGGCGATATTCTACCCGGGTATTCAATTGACGGAGATCGACTTCGAATATATCCGCGATACGAGCTACAAGGAAACGGCCCTGTATGGCGAAGTGACTTATCACGTCTCGGATACTTTTCGTTTGACCGGCGGCTTGCGAGCGTTCGATAACGAAACCGTTAATGATGTAATTCTTGGGTTCCCGTTAGGAGAAGGCTGGACTTCGCCCATGGCGCCGCAGTCAAAGGACAGCGACAGCGACGTGCTGGTGAAAGTAAATGCGTCCTGGGACTTGAATGATTCCACGATGCTGTATGGCACGTATTCCGAGGGTTACCGTCATGGTGGGGCGCAATCCTTGCCGAGTGCGGACGATGGTGATCCGTTTGGAGAACCCAATGCGGAAAGCCTGCGTACATTTGCATCGGACTCCGTGAGAAACTTCGAGGTGGGTGTCAAAGGTGGCCGAGATAATTTGCGTTATACCGCGTCGCTGTTTCAGGTCGACTGGAGCGACCCGCAGCTGAATACGACGTCTGCCTGGTATGGATTCTACGTGGCAGCGAACGGCGACAAGGCGTCAACGCAGGGCATCGAGCTCGAGTTAGAGGGGCGCCTGGCAGACAGTTTCCATTATCGCGTCGGCTACACGCACGTCAGCGCTGAATTGGATAAGGATTTTATCAGCCCGCAGACAGGTGGGGTTGTCGCGCCTAAAGGGTCGACCTTACCGGGTTCACCTAGCGACACGTTAAGCGTCAGCATTGATAACAGCTGGGCAATCAATTCAGATATGGACCTTATCGCCGGACTGAATGCCTACTATCAAAGTGATTCAGAGAATTTCATAAATCAGGCCAGCCCTGTCAACGAAACCTTTGATGGGTTCACGTTGCTGAATGCAACATTGTCGCTGAATACTGATAGTTGGAGCGCGATGCTGTATGCCAGGAACCTGACAGACGAAGCAGGGGCGTCCGGTGGCTTTGCAGCGACTGACTGGAGCTTCGATAACGGCGTGTTCGAGAACTGGTACGGTAACAGTAATCGGCAGTTTATCGTGCAGCCGCGTACTATCGGCGTGAAGTTTGGCTATCGGTTCTAGCTGTAAGCTCGGCTAGACCATCGTTACTATGACGCGCAAGAAGCCCGGCACATTGTGCCGGGTTTTTTTGTTCACTTTGTATCTAGTATGTTAGCCAATATGAATCCTGGGCAATCCGACACAATTAATATCGCAGCGGCCAAGTCTCTGGAGGCCGCCGTATGGGACCTGATAGGACAAAACAACGCCAAACAAGCCATCGCTGAGTGCGAAAAGCTCAACCGGCAATACCCGGAATTTGGGTCCGGTTGGCATACAACGAGCCATCTCATGATGAGGCTGGGTAATGTGCCTGCAGCTCTCGCAGCGATCGAGCGCGCAGTCTTGATAGATCCCGGACAATTAGACTGGCAATTACAAAAAGCGAAATGTCTTGCACGACTCGGTCGAGTCGAGGAACTCGATGCCACGGTGAAGACTTTGTCAGCTCGCGAGTTGAGCACGGCGTATCAGTGTGCGGCATTGGGATTGCTACACACACAACTGGGTTCACGCGAACTGGCAGTGGGTTTTTACAAAAAGGCGATTGAGCTGCAGCCGGACCAGGCCAGGAACTATTACAACCTCGCGTGTATGCAGCGCTCGCTCGGCGAACTGGAAGCCGCGGAGATTAATTATGATAACGCGATTCGCCTGGATCCGGAGGATTACGAGTCTTACAAGATCCGCTCGGACTTGCGACGCCAGACACCGGAGCGTAATCACGTTGCCGAGCTTGAGCAGCTGTTGGACAGCGGCATCGATGATGAACGCGGTTTAGTCCAGGTCTGCTACGGCGTTGCGAAGGAACTGGAGGATCTTGGTGAGGCAGAGCGCTCGTTCAGGCATCTGAAGACCGGTTCAGATCGGCGCCGCAAACTGATGAAGTATGAGGTTGAGCGCGACCTGGAAACGATCGAGGCGATCAAGAGGGCATTCAGTAAGGATATTTTTGCCGCTCCAGGCGACGGTTGCGACAACGACGAAGCGATTTTTATCCTCGGCATGCCGAGGACCGGTACAACGCTGGTCGAACGAATCCTTGCGAGTCATTCGGATGTTTTTGCGGCGGGTGAGTTGAACAACTTCGCCGTGCAGCTGATGACGATGATGCGTGCTGCAAACATCGACAAAAAAGTGACGCGTGACGAGATGGTGCAGTCGTCGGCGACGCTGGACTTCAAACGTCTCGGTGAAGCGTATATCAATAGTACACGGCCGTTTACGGGCAAGACGCCGCGCTTTATTGACAAAATGCCTTTGAATTACCTGTACGTCGGGCTGATTCATCTTTCGCTGCCAAAAGCCAGGATAATCAATCTGCAACGCCACCCGATGGACACTTGCTACGCGGTTTACAAACAGCTGTTTGTGGACGCGTATCCATTCTCCTACGACCTCGAGGAACTGGCTCGTTACTACGTGGCTTACCATCAGTTGATGCAGCACTGGCACGCAATCCTTCCCGGAGTGATTCATACGATTCAGTACGAGGACCTCGTGGATGATATCGAGGCGAAGACCAGGCAGCTGCTTGACGCATGCGGTCTTGACTGGCAGGCACAATGCCTCAAGTTTTACGAAAACAAGGAAGCGTCCACGACGGCGAGCACGGCGCAGATAAGGCGGCCCATATACAAGAGCTCGGTCGGCAAATGGCATGAATACGAAGAACAATTGCAGCCGGTTGCCGAGATATTGCAGCAGGCCGGCATACTTCAGGATACACAAGCTCAGTAGCGAACAGGTGCAGTAATGAGAAACAATATTTTTCCTGTAGCAGCACCAAACGGCGAAGTCGCCCGCGTATTACTCGCGTTTCTGGCGACCGCAGGCTTGTTCTACGTGAACATCATGCCGGCGCTCGTCGATGGGCTCATCGAAGGTTTGGGTTTCAGCAACCGCGAGGCGGGATTCGTGGGCTCTGCCAATGTCTACGGTGCTGCGTTGGGCGCGTTTAGTGCTGTATTCGTGGTCAAGCGTATCAATTGGCGAGTTGCTGCTGTCGTTTTGCTGTTCGGTCTGATGGCTTTCGATTTCGCGTCGATGTATGTGACGAACGCCAATGTACTAATCGGTACACGATTTGCTCATGGTTGTGTTGGTGGTTTGTTAGTCGGAATCGGATTTGCGGTCATTTCGAGGACGACTCATGCGGATCGTACGTTTGGATACCTGCTGACTATTCAGTTCGGCCTGGGCGGCCTTGGATTGATATATCTGCCTGGTCTGGTGCCTGAATATGGAACAACAGCACTGTTTCTGTCGCTCGTCACATTCAGTTTTGTCACCTTGTTAATGTTGCCTTTCATCTCGGATTACCCACCGAAGGAAACGGCGAGCGTTGCAAGCTCACGCAATAATCACAAAAAGTTGGCAGCGATGGCGTTGGTAGCAACGTTCTTGTTTCAGGCGGCGAACATGGGTATCTATGCGTTCGCAATAGGCATTGGCAAGCACGCTATGCTGGAAACGAATTTCATTAGCAGTGCACTTGGCATTGCCGCCTGGGTCGCGATTGCCGGTTCGATTCTGGTCATTTTGATGTCGACAAAGTTCGGTCGCCTTATTCCGGTCGGTTTAGCCATCATTCTGACCGCATTTGGCATTTGGTTACTCCACTTTAGCGACGTGAAGCCGGGTGGCTGGGAAACATCTGTTTATTGGTGGTCGAATGTGCTGGTTGGTGTTACCTGGGCGTTCGTCATTTCCTACCTGCTCGGCATGTGTTCCGAATTTGATTCGACCGGCCAGATGGCGGCACTGGGTGGATTCGCATCCAAGATGGGACTTGCTTCGGGCCCGGCGGTTGCGGCGATGGTTGTTGGTCAGAACAACTATGGTCTGCTGATTAACATAGCGGTCATTGCGCTCGTCGGATGCGTGCTGGTTATGATTTTGCCGGCGCGGGCACTCGATCGTGAATCGAGCGACTAGCACGACGACCAGGCAGGCGCAGTAATGACTTTCAGCAAGGCGATTCTCGCAAGCGTGGCACTGTCGCTTCTTTCCTGCGGCGAATCTCGGCCGCCCGATGCAAGTTCGAGAATGCTCTCGTATGACCTGTTAATGAGCGGCGTTGCGATCGACGCGCCAATTGTACTCTCAGAATTTTCTCCTCTGCCTGGCGCCAGGCCGGCAAGCAACAATTTATCAGGCCGTATGACTCTTGCGACTGATTCCCAATCGAATGACTTCAGGATAATTGTCGACGAACTGAATTTCGCAGACCTCGATCGACTCGGCATGCAGGAGTTGCCACCGTTCAGCTTCGAATTTGTTCAGGACGGTGACATTCTGGTGCCGATGCGCCAGGGTCCGATCGGCAACGCACACAATTGGTGGGAATTTGTCTTGCTACCCGGGAAAGTCTGGGACGAAGAATTCGACAACGGCTTTTCGCGAGTCGCATTGCCATTTGCGCTCAAAGAACGAAATGAGGACTGCATTCATAACGGCCTGATGAGCTTTTTGTTCACTGACGCGGGGAATATTTCCAATGTCGCCTTTCAGATTAGTAGTCAGACATGCGGGTACCTGCAGTTTGAAATGCACGGGTTGCTGCGTGCCGAGTACGAGCCTGATGGAGTGGAGGGGGGCGCAGAAGCAGTCGCCGCGGTCAATGCGAACAGGTCGAGCAGGATGCCGCAACGTCCAATCGACTTGCTTGCAGATTACTTCCCCAATGCAGACCCCTCTGAATTCGGCTCAGTTGAGGAAATTGAGCAGGGCGATATGTCAGTGTTCGGATTTATTATTGACGGCGTCCACTACGTTGGCGGCTGTGATACTCCGCTTGGGAAGTTTCCGTATTGCAATGAGTTGGCACTGCCGTCTTACTCCACGGCCAAGTCTCTGGTTGGCGGGCTCGGGCTGATGCTGGCTGAAAAAGCATACCCGGGTACCGCGACTGCGTTGATCAAAAACTATGTTCCTGAATGCGGTGACGATTGGGAGGGGGTCACCGTCGAGCACGCGCTGGATCTCGTGACGGGTCACTATGATTCGCCGGAGCCGCATGCCGATGAAGATGCGGCCATTGCCGGTCGGTTCTTCCTGGGAGAAGATCATGCGACGAAGATCGATTTCGCCTGCAATGAATTTCCGCGAAAATCTGATCCAGGCGAGCATTGGTCTTACCAGACATGGGCAATCTACCTGGCTGGAACAGCGATTAATAATCGTCTTAAGTCAATCGAAGGCGATCAGGCAGATTTCTATAACGACCTGATCGTCGCCAGGCTATGGGGTCCTCTCGGCCTTAGTCAGTTGGCAATGCAAACACGTCGTACAAATGATGAAGTGGCCCAGCCGCTCTCCGGGTTTGGACTGACGTTCGTTCGTGATGACATCGCCAGGCTTGCACAATTTATCGGCGTGGATGATGGTCGTCTGCGGGATGCCGATCCGCTCGACCGCAAATTGTTTGACGCAATCAAGCAACGCAATCCGGATGATCCCGGCATGCAGGCAGAACTTGAGACTATTCGGTACAACAATGGTTTTCGGAGTTTTAATGTCGCCGAGTACATCGGGTGCGATCAGCCGATATGGTTAGTAACAATGTCAGGGTTCGGCGGCATCAATATTGTTCTCATGCCCAATGCTACAGCCTACTATTACTTTAGTGATGGCAATGTTCACCGTTATTTGCACGCAGTGCGCGAATCGCACCGCATTCGACCGATGTGCAGGGGAAACGCATGAAAGAATGCAATCAATGCGGCAAGTGTTGCACGAATTACGGCGGCGGCAATCTCTCCGTTACAGCCAGAGAAATTGACTGGTGGGAAACCCACAGCCCGGAAATTGCCAGCTACGTCAGCAATGGCAGGATATGGGTTAGTCCCGTCACCGGTAAAACCATGGACAGGTGCCCCTGGCTACGCAAGCTGCCCGGTCAGAAAAAGTACATCTGCCGCATCTATTACAATCGTCCGGATGACTGCAGGCATTATCCGGTCGATATCGAGCAAATGGTCAAGGATGACTGCGAGATGCTTGAGGTTCATGACCTTCGCGTGCCAGGAAAAGCGCAGAAGACGTTGGACAGGCTCATGTCTGACAGCCGGCCACCTGTTAAACCCTGAACGCCTTGTCGAACTGCGAACTCCGTTCGGCGGAAGTGTGAACTGATCGTCATAGCCTGATAACTCCGATCGACTAATCTGGCAACACTATGGGCAGTGTTATTTGGAGTTTAGTCATGAATGTCACACGATTTACAAAACTGCGCAGGGCGGCGGTACTCGCTGTACTCGCAGGGTCTTTGCTTGCGCCGGCGGCGTATGCAGACTCGGGCTTTTATCTTGGCGCCAGCATCGGCGATGCGGGCGTTGAAGTTAACGATCTCGGCTTTAATGAGAGCGATTCGGCGTCGAAAATTTTTGGCGGGTTTATTTTTGATATGCCAGTTGTCGACTTTGCTATTGAAGCGGCTTATGTCGATCTCGGTGCCGTATCCGGGACAGTGCTGGGCGAATCGTACGAGTTTGATTCGACAGCGCTCAGTGCCTTCGGCGTAGCCGGTCTGGATTTCGGTCTGTTTGGGTTCTTTGCGAAGGCGGGGCTCGTCTCCTGGGATACCGACATAATGATCGCTGATCTGCCGCCGGGTTCTGACAGTGGCAGCGATGCAGCATACGGTCTCGGTTTTCGCCTGACGTTCAGTTCAGTCGAGGTTCGAGCGGAGTACGAAGTGTTCGATATTTCGGATATCGATACCGTTGACATGCTTTCCGTAGGAGCGCTTTGGCGCTTCTGATTTCCTGAAATATCTTTATTGGCACGCGAAGCCGCTCTTGCGAAAGTCAGAGCGGCTTTTTTAATGCCATGGGCAGATAATGTCGGCTTGGACAGGCAATTGTCAGGAACCGATAGCCATGACACATGAGAGTGAAACAATTGCTGAAGTGCAACGTGAAACCGCTGCATCACATATGGTCACGCGCATTCCGAGGGCCGACGCGGATATGCTTGCGAGCAGTGTCATTGAGTCGCTGCGCGGACATGATTTCGAGTGTGCGGACACGGTCTTCGTAACCGATACCGCAGGCCACCTGGAGGGGATCGTGCGGGTCAATCGTCTCCTCGCGGATTGTGACCGCAAGATTGGCGAGATTATGGAACCGGAGCACGAGGCCGTGCGGCACGGGGATGACCAGGAGCAGATTGCTGTGTTGGCCATGCGGCTCAATATGATTGCTGTGCCGGTTGTGGATGACGAGGGCAGTCTGATTGGAGCTGTCCCTCCAGAGGCGTTGTTCAACATTCTTCGTGCCGAGCACATGGAAGACATGCAGCGGTTTGCCGGAATGGGGCTTCACGAGAAAGGGCCAAAAGTCGCATTGAAGGCACCACTGTTCGACAGGTATCGGCGTCGTCTCCCGTGGCTGGTTTTTGGCTTGTTTGCGTCGTCCGTTATTACATTCGTGATGGCAGGATTCGAGCAGTCACTTTCGGCGAATGTCACTGTCGCTTTTTTTGTGCCTGCACTGGTTTACATTGCCGGCGCTATCGGTACCCAGGCAGTTTCTGTCGCTGTGCAGGGGTTATCGACCGAGAACATTTCGATCAAAGCGTTGCTGCAGGATGAACTTGTCATTGGCGTCGCGATCGGAACGTCGCTTGGTTTGATTTCGTTCGCCCTGGTGTTCACGGCATTCGGCGACGGCATGCTGGCATTGGCCGTAGGCCTGGCGGTGCTCGCCGGTGGCGCGGTCTCCGCGCTGGTTGGGTTCGGCCTGCCATGGCTCTTTAAGAACTTCGGCTCGGACCCGGCTCTCGGTAGTGGTCCTATTTGTACGATCATCCAGGACGTGTCGAGCCTGCTCATTTATTTTGTGCTGGTTGGTGCGCTGCTCGTATAACGGCTGCGTATGCAATCATGATTGTCATCAAGTTCGAAGGTAACGTCGGCGGTGTCAGACAGACGTTTAATATTTGCTCTGGTCAATCGTTCAAAGTGTTGCATGAAATCCGCGATTTGATCGCGATTCATTATGCCGGTGGTGTCACGGCCTGAAACCGGCACCAATTTCTCTTCTTGTTCCACGCGCCATCGGTATACCGCAGCGAGATTCGGGGCCTGCAGAAAAACCAGCGCGTCCAGCTGTGCGAATAACCCGGCATAGGATTCTTCGAGCTGCTCGTTGACATACTGTCGCCAGGCTCCGGACGGGTCGTGGTGTTCCTCGAGATCGTTGCTCGATTGCCGCAGTGCCTCGCTGGACTGCGGCGCGCTGCCTACGCACCAACCTTCCAGGATAATCAGGTCGATCGGTCCGCTGACTGTTGGCCAGGATTCAGGGCTGGCACGGTCATCCACGGATTTGTCGAAGCGCGGCAACGCCATCGTCTCATTCGGCTGCAGTTCTCTCAGCCGTTCCAGGCAGTCATTGAGCATATAGACGTCGTGGGTTCCGGGCACGCCACGCGTAGCTAACAGCGGGTGAATCTTCGCCGCGAGTTGCGCTCGTTCCGACTTCGTCAAGTAGAAATCGTCAATTGACAGTACGGCGACTCGCCAGCCACAACCTTGCTCAAGCGCGAACTGCAAATAAGCGGCAAGAGTTGTCTTGCCTGTTCCCTGTGCGCCGTTGATGCCAAGAAAAAAAGCTTTGCCCGGCTGCCGCTTCTTTACGAGCCATGCGGCGAGATGGGAGTAACAATCTTCTATGAGCTTCAAAAACGTATCGGGCAATCGATGTGTCGAGATAAAATTCTCGAGCTGCCGTTGTGTCAATCGTGTACTCATCCCAACCAACCCGAGCGGGGCTTTTCGTATCTGGAATTAACATAATGGGGAGTCATTTGCGCGAGTACCTTCGTAATACGAAAGCCGCTTTGCGTGAGGTTCGGCCTCAGTTCTCGCTCGTAAGCGATTATTTTCAATCCAGATATTTGGATGAGGTTCCTTAAGTCGTGAGTCTCGGCAAGGCGATTTCTTCCGTCAGAAAAACGCTGCTGTTAGTCTATGTGCAGAGTAATAGACAAAAAAGAGTGAATCCAGCGCTAGCTGGTTTCGCCCGACTGTATCCGCAAAATCGGAAGTCCCAGCAGCGAGGACATGTCGAGTAATAAAGCTATTTACTAAGAAATAAAAATTAAGAAGAATCCCTCGTGTGAAATAGCGGGGGCGTTTGTGTGCAATTCTGCGTCATTCGTTCGCCGGGACTGGTCTGGCGTGCAGCGAAATAGAATGATGAGAGAGCGCACGGGGAAACAAGAATAAGGTTGTTGAGCGATCCGAGCTCAGGCCGACTGACGCTGCGATCGACCTTGTGCTTAAGGACCGCCAGGGCCTTGGGGAAGCGACAATGGCGTATCCGTTTGGCGAGGAAAGCGCGGAACGCACTCTGTCCAGGGTGCGAGGAATGGGCCGACCTTCGTGGTGGCAATCCAGAGGTTCCAGGCATCGAAGTTTGCCGGGCAGATTCGCTACGGAACCACGCAGTGCCCACCCGAGGGTTCTTCTCGAACCCCTGGAGCCCCGTTATCTGCTGTCCGCCGATTTAGCGCCCTTCATAGTCGACATGGTCGGACCCGACGGCGATGAGTACACCGTCCGCCTGGATCAAGCCTCCGAATACATTCAGATCATTAATGATGCAACCGGTGAGGTCGTTGATCAGAGGTTGTTGCAAGAGACGAGCGAGGTGCGCATCGTCGGGACGGATCAGGACGACCGTCTCACAGTCGATATGGCGAATTTCGTGCTGCCCGGTGGGATCACCTTCGAAGGTGGCCTGGGCTCGGATGAGCTAAACGTCATCAATGGCGCGTTCGAGTCAGCTACGCACCACGCGAACGCTTTCGGTGCGGGCGACCTGGATTTCTTTGATGGCACAACCACAGAGAGAATCAGCTACAACGCTGTTGAGGCAGTCAATGACCAGAGCGTGGCGGCGGATCGGGCATTCGCGAACGCAACCGGCCTGAGCCAAAGCATCCGGCTGACAGACGATGCAACGGCTGGAGATAGTGTCTTTACAGTTGATAGCGCCGGCACCGGTGGTTTCTCGCCGGTAAGCTTCGCGAGCCCAAGCAACTCGGTCAGCCTTATTGCCGGCGATAGCGGTGACGCAATTGTCGTGGACGATAGCGCCACAGGTGCAGCGGCTGCGATTGATGTACAGGGCGGCCTCGGCGATGACACCTTGCTGGGATCGGATTCCGATAACACCTGGAATATTAGTGATACGGATGCCGGCGATGTGGATGGTGTGACATTCAGCGGCATCGAGAACCTCCAGGGCGGATCGGCGGACGACACCTTTAATATAGGTACTGCTGGAGCCATCACTGGACAAGTATCCGGCGGCCAGGGTACTGACACGCTGGTGGCGGCGGACGACGCGAATGTCTGGGAGATCACCGGAGCAGATTCCGGCACGCTCAACACGATGGCGTTTGCCGATATAGAGAACCTGACCGGCGGTGACGACGGCGATATCTTCAGGTTCCTCGGCGGCAGCATCAGCGGCACAATCGAAGGCGGCGCTGGCCAGAACATATTTGACTACTCGGGTTCCGCGGTCGCTGCGACGGTCGATCTCGAGGCAGCGACAGCGACAGGGGCTGAACACTTCGCGGACGTTGACCGGGTGGTCGGCAGCAGTGGCGACGACACCCTGATCGGCGGTAATCAATCCAATCTTTGGAACATCGACGGACTCAACTCAGGTGACGTTAGTGGAGTTGCCTTTGAGGAGATCGAGAACTTACAGGGTGGCACAGCGGACGACAGTTTCGCGGTGACGCTCGCCGGACAGGTCACGGGCCTGATCTCGGGCGGCCTGGGTCTGGACAATCTGACGGGCGCGGATGGCGCTAACATCTGGAACGTCGATGGAGAGGATTCGGGTCAGCTCAACGGTATTAACTTCGATGACATCGAAGATCTGATCGGTGGTCTCGGTCAGGATGCCTTCCTGTTTGCGGTGGGTGGCGTCCTATCCGGCAGCTTTGCCGGACGTGGCGGCAACGATCGCGCACGTGGCGCCGACAAGAACAATACCTGGCGTGTCACAGGTGACAATGCCGGCGACCTTGATGGGATCGGCTTCACTGGTATCGAGGATCTTGAGGGTGGTGCCGATACGGATACGTTCGAGCTGGCCGACGGCGCGTCGTTAGAGGGAACGATAGAGGGCGGTGTCGGTATCGACAACCTGCTCGGACCGGCGTCCGACTCGACCTGGACGATCGATGGTGTGGGTGCTGGCAATGTTGCGGGCGTCACGTTTGCAGGCTTCGAAAACTTGACCGGAGCGGCGGGCAATGAAGACGAGTTCGTCTTCGAACAAAGTGGGAGCCTCGCAGGCATTGTCCATGGTGGTGATGGCGGCTTCGACACGATCGTAACCCGCGGCGACTTTAACACCGTAATTTACGAAGCGACCGGGCCTGACGCAGGAACGATAGATCTCGATGGCAAACTGATTACTTACGCCGGTATGGAGCCGGTACTGAACGACACTGGTACTGCACCAGCAACTGTGGTGCTTACGGCGCCCGGGACTGACGATCAGATCCTCATCGAGAACGACCTGGCAATACCCGGGAATATTCTGATCCGGAGTCTCAATGGGACCTTCGAAGATACTTCGACGCCATATCCGACCGATACGCTGATCATCAGGGGCGGTGCTGGCAACGATGTCATTCGCTTAAACGGTCTTTCGCTCTGGGACACCGTATCGAGAGACATGTTCCTCGAGGGAGGAGACGGCGACGATATTATCGACACTTCGGGTTTTGACAGTGAAGTCACGCTCCGCGGCGATGGGGACAACGATACGCTCATTGGCGGTAGGGGCACCGAAACATACGAGGGCGGCTCGGGAACAGACACGGTCAATGAATCCGGTGTCGCCGCCTACATTGGTTCGACAATTACGGTAACTAATACTGACCTCGTCATTAACACGAGCAGCGGTACGGACACTAACACCTTCGTTGACGCAATCGAGAGGGTTGTCCTCGCGGGCGATGAGCTGACATCGACCGGCTACGACGGGCAGGTCGTATTCCTCAAAGGTGTTCCGCAGTGGCAGGAGCAGGGGCCTGGAGGTTCGATCGGCGGCTCCGCTTTGCTCGGTGAGAATGCGGAAGACCGGGTTGTAACGGGTGCGATCCAGGACGTTGCCGTTCATCCTACAAACCCCAACATCATCTACATCGCGTCCGTCAATGGTGGCGTCTTCAAGACAAGCGATGGTGGCACTACCTGGCGTGCGCTGACGGACCAGTTTCCGACGCTGTCAATATCCACGATTACCTTGGATCTAGACAATCCGAACACGATATACGCGGGTACCGGAAAAACGAGTAGCTTTTACAATATCGGCGGCCGCGCAATTGGCGTTTTGAAGTCTACAGATGGCGGAGAAACCTGGGAGGTAATCGCAGAAGAGCTCAAGGGCGAGCGAATAACCGATATCGTCGCGAAAGGCCCCATTGTCGTCGTGAGCACCGACGACCTCGGTGACAGCCTCTATAGAAGCACAGATTCCGGTTCGACCTTTACCAAGTTATCCAACATCGCGAACAACGGTCTGGATGACGACGGTGACGGCGTCACTGACGAAGTGCTATTGCATGTCATTACTATTACTTCTAGTGGAACAGGCTACGCAGTAGGCGACAAGATTGAGTTTGACGCTGGCGGCAACGCGGTTGTCAAAGCGATATTCGAGGTCACCAGTATTGGCCCCGGTGGATCCATCGCATCTTGGGGCTTCATCAGTCGCGGCCAGTTCGACACGGCGGATCTGGTCGGCACACTGACGCCAACCACGGCGACGGGCAGCGGCACAGGTGTGCAATTCACAGCGGGCAGCAGAATTTTCGCTGAACCGCTCGTCGGCGGTATTACAGATATGGCGGCCCAAATAGTTGGCAGCAACCTGATTATTTACGCCGGGGTAATAGGGCACGGCGTATATCGCAGCGATGACGGCGGTGCGACCTGGACCGACATTACAAGAAATATCGATGAGGACATCGTTGCGAACTCGATTCGTGTTCGAGTCTCCGTCAGTGGAGGACTAAACGAACCCGTCTATGCAGCTTTCGTAGCGTTAGACGCCGACGATTCGAGTAAGGAGTTTGTTACCGGGGTGTTCAGGCTCGCAAGTCCAGGGTCGCCCGGAAGTTGGGTCGAGATGGATGTACCCGAAGACGTCCATACGACCGGGCAGGCAGAAAAGCACTTCTCGATGGTCGCACATCCAACGGATCCCAATGTAGTCTTTATCGGGGGCGACACTTCCGAAGTCAGGACCGACGATGCATGGACTGGCCGGTTATTCCGAGGCGATGCGACGGCATCGTCCGGCAGCCAATGGGAGTCGATCACGCTTGGCAATGCAAACGACACAGCGCCTCACCCTGACTCGAGGAACATGGTGTTCGACAGCGATGGAAACATCCTACAGGTCGACGACGGCGGCATTTACAAGCTCGTGAATCCGGATAACGAGCCGACAAGGCAGTGGGTATCGATGATCGGCAGCGGTCTCAACCTAATGGAGTTTGTGTCCGTCGCATATGATCCTGTGTTCGACGTCATTATTGGTGGGGCGCAAGACAATGGAACGGTGCTTCAGTCGACTTCCAATCCGAGCCTGTGGCGTGAAGTGCAGACGGGAGACGGTCAGATAGTCCGCGTTGCAGTCGATGGAAGCTCCACCACGTTATATTTCAGTGCTCAGCAGCTAGGGAATTTCTCTCGCCTTTCCGACGCGGACCCTGATGAAGATCAGCGTATGGACCTGGAGGTCGATGGGACGGGATGGTTCTTCGATGATCCGTTATCGGATTTCGAAACCTTCGATCACGATAACAACGGATCGACAGCAGACACGCAGATCACTCCTTGGACGGCACGCGTGGAGGTCAATGAGGCCGATCCTTCGAAGGTCATGATTGGTACTCGTTTCATATACGAGTTTCTGCCGCCCTCGTTCGATCTGGACAGCGTCTTTTCGCCCATAGACTCCGACACGGATATCGAGCTTTGGGGTGAGCCGGCCGATGGCGACGATCCGCCCATTGGCACACAATTCGAGTTGGATACGCATTCCATTTCTGCACTGGTTTACGGCGGCCATACTTTGGATGGCACTGGTTCCCGGATCCCGAATGCCGATATTGCGTATGCCGGTACGACCAACGGCAAAGAGATCTTTCTCCGTCAGGGCCCTATGGGCGAAGCCTTCGTCAAGACGGATTGGAATACTGCAAACGGAAGCCCCAGGGACATCGTGGCTCATCCGGATGACTGGAAGCAGATTTTTGTCGCCACGGCGACCGGCGTTTGGCACGGCATACTTGTAAGCGACGCATCGACCCCGATCGACTTCGATTGGACTCGGCTTACCGGAAACCTCGGAGACCTGTCCGGGGACATCCGGACAATCGAAGTCGTAAAGAAGAGTACTGGATCTGATCCGGCGGACGCGGGTGATGACACTTTGGTCGTTTTGGTGGGTGGTCTCGGAGGCGTCTTTAGAACCGATGTCACGTTGACCGCAGGCTCACCTTCAAACCAAGAATGGACAGAGTACGGTCAAGGCCTTCCGAATGTCATCGTGATGGAGATTGAGTATGTTGGCGGCGACGACGACCTACTTTTGGCAGGAACCCTCGGCCGCGGCGCGTGGACTATTCCGAACGCAAGTGAAACGTTATTCAGCGATAGTACGCTTCATATCGAAGGTAATAACGTGGGCGGCGACACAATCCGCCTGGCGCGAGACGCTGACCGGCCCTGGCAGCTGGACACCTTCTTCGACGGTAGTACCACGCCATCGGCGACGGTCGATCTGTCAGCTGTGGGCAATATCGAAATCGATGGTCGCGGTGGCGACGACACGTTCCAGATCGATCGGAACAACGGACCGATCTTCGTTCATGGCGACTTCACGCTGACCGGCGGAGCTGGAACGGATGACCTCGAGCTTATTAGCTTGGGCCTGTTGCCCGGAACAGCCACGCTCAATGGAAGTACCTGGACGATCACGGCCAAGGATCCATTCGGTGTCGAGACGACCAATGACATCGTGCTTGCCGATACCATCACGTCGCCGCCGGGTGAAGTGGCGATCGGCTCGCTGGCGCTCGATGCAGCGCTACAGGCCATGTTTGCGTCTACCGGGGACGCGGCGTCAGGGTCGTTGGAAGGCGAGAATCTTAGCGTCATCAGCCCGACCTCGTTAATCTCCGGTCTGGGCGGTTCCTTGCTTCGACTGGAGAACCCGGTGGGCGGACGTGACCCGTCCGGTCTCGTAGTACGACAAACGCCTGACGGCCTGGTTCTGGTCAACTCGGGTGCGAGCTTCCTACAGCGATTCTTCGAAGTTGGAGAGGGCGGGTTCAATATCTCCGACGTAATAACTCAGGGACCAGCGGCGTTAGAGGCCGCGTTGCAAGCGCTCGATCCGACCGGCACGGTGAATTTCACCGACAATGACCCGGGCAATCCGTTCGAAGACTTCACCTACGACATTGAACTGACCAAAGAGTTGAGCGGATTGGTAGACCTGGCGATCCTGGGTGACGCGCTGGTCTCACAGATTCCGTCGCTGGCTGGTGCTCTGTCGGATGCGATCGAGTTTTCCGGTGCTGTCGAGATAATGGCGGACATCACGCTCGATCTCGTGATCGGCATGGATTCCAATGGTTTCTTCATCGGGCTTGATCCGGCGACGCCCGAGATAATCATCAGCAATCTGAGGTTCGGAGGCAGCTCGGCTGTAACCGGCCGGTTAGGTTTTCTTGCCGTTGAGCTCAACGAGCTTTCATTGGCACTCGAAAGCGGCGTAGAGCTCGAGTTTGATCTGGTCGACCCGAGTGCGAACGATGAGATTCGTGTTCAGGAGATGCCCAACATGGGCGTCACTTTCAGCGTTGATGCGCCCGCCACGCCGGGCACGCCGGACCTGACGTTTGGCGCCAATCTCGAGGTGCTCGCGCAGCTGCCCGGCCTCGATTTCACGGTCTTCGACACCACGATCCAGCTTGAGTGGGACGGTATTCAGGATACGACCTTCGACTTGTCGGCGGCCGGTCCCGATGCATTAGCCGCATTGAATTTCCTGAAGCTCAATCCACAGGAGCTGCTCGATACGCTGCGTGATCTCAAAACTCAGATCACAGACGTCGCTGCAGCGATCGACATCGATATACCTTTCCTTGAGACGGCATTCTCCGAGCTTGCGAATGTCGTTGAGCTCTTTGATCAGCGTATTCTGAGCGCGCTCGAGCTTAGCCCATCGCCGAGTTTCCTGACGGCACAGAGTTTTGCCACGGTTCTGACTAGCTCGTTAACGGACTTGATTGCTCTCGATGAGATCGAGGATCCCGCCGACATCCCGGGAATCGAAGCGCGAAACGTACTTAAGACTCTATCCGATCTTGGTTTTAGCTACGACAGCGTGACCGGTGAGCTCACCTACCAGATCGACGCCGAGTTCGGTTTCGATTTGATGGACATGATCGATCTCGAGCTCGACGTCGGAGCGCTCGCGGACTTCGAGGTCAGTTCCGAAGTCGCGCTCGATATGAAGGCTGTGTTCAGCATGACGCTGGGCATCGCCCTCAGTGACTTGGAGTTCACTGCTGGTTCTCTGCTCAACAACATCTTTATTCGCGACGCATCAATCTCGGCCGAGGCGGAGTTCTTCCTCGATGATTTCGATGCGACCGCGAGTCTCGGGTTTCTGGCTGTTGGCGTCGAAGATGGTAAGGCCTATAGCTTCGACCCAACACTGGCCACGCCGAGTCCCTATGACTTCAATGAGCTCATTGACCCGACCGGTACGCCCGACATCACAGCACCGCTAAGGTTCGAAGTTCAGCTCGTCGATCCGACGATAACCGCCGAGGATCGGATCACGATACAGGATATCGCTAGCGCGCTGTCGGGTGATCCACTCGATCTCGTGTCAGCGCCAGTGCTTGAAGGTGGGATTGTTATAGCGCTACCTCTCGCGGTCACGATTCCGGTCGAGCTGGGCCCCTCGGACGCGACTACGCTGATCGTTGTGATGCCTGATATTTCGAACCCAACCAACATCGATCTGGTCGAACCGCCCGGCCTCGATTTTGAAGAGTTGCTGAACTTCCAGACGACTTCCCCTGGCGACGTCATACAGCTCATACAGCGCCTGATCGCTTTGATCAACGTCATGTCGAATGGTGAGTTACTGGATACTCCCATACCGTTCACTGGTAAGACTTTCGGCGATGCGTTTGATTTTGCGACGACGCTCAAAGAAGAGATTCTCGATCCGCTATTCGTGAGCGGCGATTCGCTGGTACCGGATGCGGACGGGGATGGCGTGCCGGACCTTAATTTCGACACGGCCCAGGAGCTGTTCGATACGCTTGCCACGGCACTCGGTTTGCCGCCAGAAAGCTTTGTCTATGACTCTGACAATAACGTCATAAAGATAAGCCTTAATTTCGCGCGCACGCTCGGGCTCGGTGAAGCCCTTATCGAAACAACAGTCTTGGCTAACTCGACTAATAACGAAGTTCAGCAGCTTACGATCAATGGGGTTGCCACGCCTTCAATACCGGAACTCGGCGACACATTCCGCCTGGCGTTCCCGGATACGAGCGGCCAGCTCGAGTTTACAGATCCGATTCTGCTAGGGGCGACCGCAGCCACGATACAAACAAGGCTTATCGATGACTTGGCCGCAATAGGGCCTGGCGATGTCGTTGTAACGCCGCACGCGGAAACACCGAACGTATACCTGATCGAATTCCAGGGTGCTTTTGCCAATATCAACGTACAGTCGCTTACGACCGACGCAAGCGACCTCATGGGAGCATTCTCCCTCGCTTTCGATGCATCTTTGGGTGATTTTGCAGGATTCGAAACAACGGGCGACTTCCAGGCCCTAGTGGATGTTTCCGGCGGCTTTACATTTGGAATAGACCTGAACGCGAACGAGGCTCTCGAGATCGGGCCACCGGTATTTTCCGGTAACGCAACCGAGGTCAAGGTCGAAGTTCCGGTTGGCGCAACTGACAATTCTGTCCAGATCCTGACTGTTCAGTCGGCCAACGGCGGCCAGTTCAGGCTGCAGTTCGACAACGATCCGTCCGAAGAGGTCGAGGACATCCAGGTCTCGGGTCTGCTTGATTGGGATGCGACGTCAGCGCAGATCGACACAGCTATCGAGGGGATCGTCGATGGTAGCAATAATGTCACTGTCGCCCCCGTAGTTGTAGAAAACAGCGACCGAATCTATACGATTACATTCGCGAATCCATTGCCTCCCCTCAGCGTGCTCTCAGCTGTGTCCGATGACGTGGATCCACTGGTTGGCCCAGCCGAGAACGGCAAACTTTCGGCTGACGCGACGATTGAGGCAATAACGTTAATTAACGAGGCGGTGAACGGCTTCGCATTACCCATTGCCGAATTGGCATTGGGGTCGCTCACCAACGTGACCGTTCTGGCAGCCGCGACAAGTGACAACGAGAGCCTCGCGGATCTCGCTGCGGATCTATCCGAAGCGGTCACCGCAGCGCTCGTCAGCCAGGGATTCAGTCTTGGTTTCGAAAGCGGGGGAATGCTCGCGACTGGATTGCGCAGCGACGCGGATCCGGTGCTGAATGCAAGTGGGGACGTTTTCACTTTCGGCGGCGGCACGGCGCGGATGATGAACGACATAGCGTTCATGATGCTGGTCGATCAACAGGTTGTTGCCGGCGCGACAAGTGCCGCCGGCACGGCTACGACCTTGAACGACACGGGGACGAATTTCTACAATGACGGCGTCCAGGTTGGTGACATTGCAATCAATACATCCGATGGTTCGATGGCAATCGTCACGGCTGTTTCGGAAACGACGCTGACTACGAGCGAGTTGTCGGACAGCCAGGTTTGGGACAACGGGGAGAATTACGAGATTCGACGGCCGGAGATTGTGGATGGCCGCTTGCGAATGGCGAGTGTCCTGACTGACGACAATTTGAACGACATCCTGGACGGTGCCGAACTGGATGTGAACCTGGCCACATTGGCAACTAAGCTGACGGCACGCGCAAACACGGTGCTCGCCGATGCCGGCTTCGACGATTTCGATGTGGTATTCGGTGTCAACGGCGCCAAGTTAACTTTCGAAGTGACGTCAGTCGAAACCGGTGGTCGTCTGGGGTTCTTCGAGCGCTCACCAATTCAAGTGGATTCCGGTGGTGGTCGAATCGCGCTGTCGGCGAGGGCTGGAACGATATCGGCTGATTCGCTGCAGCCGTCGAAAGAGCTTCGCCGTCGCGTCGAACTGACGATGGACTTCAGCAATACGTCTTACCAGGAGATGGGCCTCGCTGGGACGCCGACGCGATTCGACGGCGAAACGAACGATACGATCGAGTTCCAGCTACTGATTAACGGGGCTGCTGTCGACGTCTCGCTCGCACCGCAAGCGGCATCTTCGCTCGAAAATCTCAAGGACCAGTTGCAGATCGCAGTCAATCTTGGGCTGGCTAGTCCTTATAATCCAGAGACTCTCGTGGCGCTGCCCGCAATTGCTGCGGACGCCGTCGAGGTGTTCCTTGTCGATCCGCTGGGTAATCGTTTTGCGCTCCGAGGGATGGAAGGCGTCGTCGATTCACTGGGTCTGGTCATTCCGGCTGAGACGGCCGGATCGCTACCGAATGGGGCCATAACTGAGCTCGGTTTCGAATCGGGTGATGTGCCAATTAAGCGCGCCAAGGCGTCAGACTTCTTCATCGAAAATACCAGCCTCGCGGCGAGTGTCCAGTTGTTCGAAACGGATGTCGCCGCGTCGGCATCCCTGGGGATTCTTGGGGTGACTGCCGATGCAGTTGGCACGCGCGATATTCCGAGCGGTCGATTCTTCGATGCTGCGTTCAGCGTGGCTCTGCGTAACCCGACAGTTACAGATGGCGATGCCGACACGAACAAATTGACCGTTGATGTCTTCACCCAAGCGCTTGAACAAGCTGCATTCCTTTACGATTCGGCAAGTGCCGGCGGCGATGACGATCTTGACCCCGACACTTTGAACACCGGTATCGTCGATGGTTCTCTTACTGGCGGACTCGCGTTCAATCTGAACCTGGAGCCATCGGCACCGCTCCCCGGACTGAGTGATTTTCTTGTCGATAATCTGGCTACAGACGGTTTCGATCCGCTCGGTCAGCTGGCGATCAATATTTCGAGTGCGGACTGGCTAAGTATCGATCCCACGGTCGACATTCAGTTTACGCCCCCGGTCGGTTTTGATGATTTCCTCGACTCGCTCAAGAGCCTGAGCTTCGATGACATTATCGCGATGTTGCGGTTGGTTGCCGAGCAGTTGCGGAATTTTGAGCTCGATTTCGAGATTCCATTGATCGATACAAACGTGTCGGATCTGCTCGATGCAGGAACCGAGCTCGCCGAGGCTATAAATGACCTGGTCGCAAATCCGTCCGGCTCCCTCGAACTCCTTGAGGAACTGTTCCGGGACGTATTCGACTTGCCGTCATTCACCGATCCACTGGGTTTCGGAATTTCTCCGTTCGACTTCACGGGCGGCGACTTCAGCTTTGCGATTCCAGCGGTAACCGGCGAGCTGCTTGAGGACCTAAGCTTTACATTGGCGTATGACAACAATAAGGCCCTGATAGCGATACGTGCATCCGAGACCGAAGGCCTTACCACGCAGGAGCTTCGCGATCTGTTGCAATTGAAGATCAGCGCGGCACTGGAATCGCTGAGCCTGAATCCGCTGGACATCTCGGTTACTGGTGCCGGCGATAGTATTGGGCTGCATTTGAATGCGGCCTCGGCCATTAGCCTGATGCCGTTCAGCATTCTCTCTTTCGATATCGCAAGCCGAACCTTGAAAGTTGACCTCGAGCTTAAGGGCGGAACGAGTCTGGTTCGACCTGTCTCTGTTGGCATAGGCGATCTTCTCGGTGCGCCGCTTAACAGCCTGGTTGGCCTCGGCGGTTCCGGTGATCTGGGTGTCGAAGCGAATTTCGCACTGAACCTGGCACTGGGACTGGATCTCGACCCGACCGACGCCACTGATGCCGGTTTCTTCATACGGACAGAAGACACTTTCCTGCACGCGGATGCGCGTGCTTTCGGTGACAACCTCGATTTCGAGGCGCGACTTGGGCCGCTTGGGATTTTTGTGCAGGATGGCAGAGCCGAACTGGAAGGCACTTTTGATCTTACCTTTGATACGACAGGCGCGGCTGCCGATGGCAGGCTCTATGTTCTCGGCTTCAATGGTAATGGCGTCACGACGGAGCTCGGCGCATTGCCGGGCCTGGTCGAGGCCGACATCCAGGGTGGCGGTGCCGTAGTACTGCCGCTGTTTTACGGTCTCGAAAGTAGTCCGGTGCCGATGGGTGACGCCACGATGGCGCACACGGGTGAAAATGACGGCATTTCTGACCCCGCGCCGCTCGAACCGCTGCAAGGCAATGAACTTGGTGTTTTCCTGGATCTGCCCGGTCTGTTTGCCGGCGACGCTAACGCGTTCCAGATTCATTTGCCTGATTTTTCGTTTTCGGATCTCGAGCTACCGAACCTGTTTACCCTTCTAAGCGATCCAGCGACTGTAGTCGATGGACTCAATTTCGCGCTCAAGGAGATTCAGGGCACGCTTAACGGGGAGATTCTGGATTTCGAGTTGCCGTTGATCGGCGACCTGCTCGCGGACAACCCGGTTGCGAATGTGATCGAGGATTTGCGCCTCGACGTACTTCAGCCGCTGGCCAATACCTTGCGTGAATCTGACGTGGGTCTTGAGACATTGATCGACTTCATTGAGAAAGCGATTGTCGATGCCCTTGGTCCCGGAAGTACGCTTGATATTCTGCAAACGCCCAGGATTCAAGACACGGCCGGCGACGTCAGCACTAGTTGGGGACCAAACGCCGACCTGGTGATTACCCGCTTCCTCAAGGCCGACGGCACGTCGACAAGCAACATTTTTGAGGCCGTCTCATTACAGTTCGACGTCGACATTGGCAAAGAAGCCGAACTGGATCTCGGTGGAGATATCAATCTCGATCTGGGTATCCCGGCGTTCAATTTCTCGGCCATGCTCGAACCTCGAATTACGGTCGATTTTGATTTTCACCTTGGCTTTGGTGTCAATCTGGACGAAGGTTTTTACTTCGTATCCGGCTTCGATGACGGCATCGGCGGTAATAACGAGACAATCGCTGGTCAAAGTTCAGATCCGGAGTTGAGCCTGGAGATAGCGCTCGATCTTGGTACGGACCTCGGCCCAATCGGCACGCGCGCGAACTTTGCGGGCAATCTCTTGTTCCTGCAACTCGAGGTGCTCGACGGCATCGATTTCAACACCGATGGAATGTTCACGACGGACGAAATCAGTCGACTATTCCTGGATATCGATATTGACCTCCGCGATACGAAGGGCGGTGATCACAGCGGTTCCGACGGACGGCTTTCGATTCCGGAATTGGTAACGCAACCGCTGGCCGACACTTTTGCCATCAAGGCAGAGGGTGGATTCCAGATGCGTGCGCATGGTGACCTCGACTTTAGTGGCCTGGGCAGTGTCGAGCTGTTTGGCTCGCAATTCGAAATTGGTGATATTTTGCCAGCGCTCCAGTTCGACCTATTGGTCGACATGGGAGTGCAGTACGACACGTTGACCGGCTTTGAGGTCATGGCGCCGGAAGTGGCGTTGGCGAATATTGAGTTCGATCTGGGCAGCTTTATCGATGGTTTCGCCGGGCAGCTGTTGGGTGTTGTAGCCGACACTATTGGACCTCTCGACTGGTTAGTTGGGCCGGATGGTCTGCTGAATTTCCGTATCCCATTATTGTCCGACCTGCTTGGCAAGACGGTTCGTATTCGTGATCTGCTGGATCTCTTTGATCCGGAAAACGGCCCCAAGGTTAACCAGGCACTCGATTTTATCGAAGAGTTGTATTTCCTGGTCGAACTCGTCGAGGACGCAAGCGCCGAGGGTGGCGGCTTTATGATTCCGTTCGGCGACCTGGTTCTTGCAGAGGCTTCGCCAGGAGCATTTGCAGACAGATTTGATGGCATCGACGGGTTCTTCGACGACGCGCTGAGCATCACATCGTTGAACCTCGGTGCGGCGAGTGATCTGCGCAACCTGAACGATTTTTCCGGTGTGGATTTCAATGCGATTACGGTTCCGGAGCCGAATCTCGATCCACCGGCCGCGTCGAGTTCGAGCCGCTTCACGTCGGGGGTCACTCAGGAAGGCTCAATTGAATTCACGATTTTCGAGCCGGAGACGATCTTTAAGCTGCTTCTTGGTCAGCCCGACGTCACGCTGTTCCTGGTTGAGTTACCTAAATTCGAATTCAATTTTGTGTATCGGCAATCGATACCGATTCTTGGGCCTTTGGTCGGATTCTTCACCGGGGAATTCGGTGGCGCACTGCAGCTCGGCTTTGGCTACGATACGCTCGGCTTCAACCAGTTCGTGGATACGGGCAACCCGGCCTATCTCGCAAATGGGTTCTTCCTGAACGATGTCGATCCCATCACTGGAGAGGATCGCGTCGAAGCCATGTTCCAGGCGTCGATCGCGGTCGGCGCAGGAATCGACCTTGGACTGATTAAAGCTGGCGTGGAAGGCGGCATAACCGCGTTGATCAATTTCAATCTGTCCGATCTCAATAACGACACCAAGGTTCGTATTGGCGAGCTGGCTTTGAACCTCGCCGCAAATTCCTTCAATCCAATATCAATATTTGACGTGTCAGGGGCGCTGGAGCTCTTCCTGCGCGCATTTGTCGAACTGAACCTCGGGATAACGTCTATCAGGAAGGACTTTGAATTCGCGCGTCTGACGCTGTTTGAATTTGAAGTTCCGTTCGTCCGTCCGGCCATTCTCGCGTCGAAGGACGGCGACACGCTAACGATCAACGTTGGCTCCAATTCCGCAGCAAGATTGAATGGCAATCTTGAAGATATCGCAGAGACGGTTCATATCGAATCCTTTGGTGGTGGCGTTATCGTTTGGTCCGATCAATTCAACGTGGATCAAACAGCATCCAAGCTAAATGTCTTTACGGGTATCAATACTGTCGTTATTAACAGCGGCGAAGGCAACGATGTCATCGATGCCAGTCTTCTCGATTCATCAGTCAAGGTCATAGCGAACCTGGGTGCCGGCGACGACGAGATAATGAGTGGCGGCGGCAACGATGAGCTGTTTGGCGAGTCCGGTTTCGACAGGATCTACGGCGGTGGTGGAGCAGACGTTATCCGCGGTGGACCGAATGACGATGAACTTTTCGGTGAAGACGGAGAGGACATGCTGTTCGGTGACGATGGCAACGACAGCCTGGATGGTGGTGG
>JAHEFG010000019.1 GCA_024640305.1 Gammaproteobacteria bacterium | reverse complement strand
TTGCAAGCGGCGCGCGCCGCACGACCCGAGCTGGAAATCGTCGAGGCCGAATACGAAACCAGAAATGGTAATGAATACTACGACGTTGGCGGCACGCTGCCCGACGGAAGCGAACTGGAACTCGATATGACCTTGCAGGATGGCGTCTGGACCGTTGTCGAGGTGCAGCGAGATATCGATATCGAGCTCGCACCGGCTGTCGTGCGCGACGCGCTGACTGCACACGCTGCCGATTGGTCGCCAACCAGGATCATCGAAAGCGATCAGGGTGACGGCGTTGTCATTTACGAGTTCTTCGGGCCCGGTGAAGCGGACGAACTGACCAAGATTGAGGTCAAATTTGAGGACGGCGGGGCAGAAGTGCTGGTCGACGAGTGGCTACATTGAAATACCAAATTGATCGTACCCGCCGTCGTTTGCTGTTGGCAGCATCCGGGGCGGCTTTGCTCAGCGCGTGTGGCGGGCGCGCTGGAAGTGGCGGGGATGCTATGTCGGTCGACAACTCCCTGGCCCGCGACACAGCGGAGAGCATGAAGCGCGCGACAAAGTTCATGCGGGAAAACTGTGCTTTTAATGGCGGTTACGTCTGGTCATACGCCGCCGATTTCTCACGCCAATGGGGCGAGATGGAAGCCTTTCCATCAATGATCTGGATTCAGCCGCCAGGTACCGCGACAGTAGGGCACTTGTTTCTCGATTGTTATCACGCCACGGGCGACGAATATTATTTCGATTCGGCAGTGGAGGTTGCGCAAGGATTGATTGCTGCGCAGCATCCGGCCGGAGGCTGGAATTACCTGCATGATTTTGGTGGCGAAGAGTCGATTCAGCGCTGGTACGACACGATTGGCAAGAACGGCTGGCGTCTCGAAGAATTTCATCATTATTACGGTAATGCGACATTTGATGACGCTGGAACAGCCGAAGCCTCGCAATTTCTACTACGGATGTACCTCGAAAAAAACGAGGCGCGCTACAGCGAGCCAGTCGACCGGGCGCTGAAGTTCATACTCGACAGCCAATACGCCAACGGCGGCTGGCCGCAGCGCTATCCGTTTGTCGACGATGCGCCAATGCTGCACGGCAAGCCGGACTACACGCATCAAATCACTTTCAATGATGATGTGGGCAGCGAGAACATCAAGTTCTTGCTGATGATTTGGCAGACTCTCGGCGACGATCGTGCACTGAAAGCGATACAGCAAGCCATGGACGTTTTCGTGGTTACACAGCAGCCTGCGCCACAGGCCGGTTGGGGGCTGCAACACGATGTTGACACCCTTAAGCCCATAGGAGCCAGATCCTATGAACCGGAAGCCCTGGTAACAAATACGACCGCGGCTAATATCCGCACGATGCTTGATTTCTATGAGTGGACCGGCGAGCAGCGTTTTATCGAACGCTTGCCAGAAGCCTTTGACTGGCTCGAATCTGTGCGCCTGGCTCCGGACGAAATCCGAATGCCGGGACGGGAGTATCCGACGTTTATTGAAATAGGCACTAACCGGGCATTGATTAACCATCGGCGCGGCTCGAATGTCGTCAACGGTGAGTACTATCAGGACTACGACCCCGAAAATCCGATCACGCATTACTCGCAATGGCGGGCCATCGATGTGGCGGGATTGAGAGCGCGTTATGAGACTCTAAGGCAATCGTCACCGGCAGATTTGCTGGCCGCATCGCCCCTCGAGAAGCAGCCGGGCTTCAATCTGCCGCAGTTTTTCACAACCAATATGGTGGCGGGTTCAGATCTGAACTTGTCCCGCAGCGGTGAGCAGGCTGACGCGTTATTGGCAGGCTTGAACGACGAGGGATATTGGCCGACACCGTTAACTGCGACTTCGAATCCTTACGCCGGTGATGGGCCAGCGAAGCCAGTGTCTGGTGATTTCTCTCAGACCCGCGTTGGTGATCACACCGATACGTCGCCTTACATTACGGAGGCGCCTGAAATCGGCATATCGACGGGGGTCTTTATCAAGAATATGACGGCGTTGATGCAGGTGGTTTGGAAATTGAATCATGGCTAGGACCGGCGCTGCGGCCGATACGGATTGTGCGGATTAGGCATCGTCGCAAGAATTGATGTATGCGATTTGTATCGAAGCCAGGGCACAATAATAACTTTGCCGCGCTGGCTGTGTATTCAATGGTGGCGGCGTTTTCCACCTTGGCACCGCAAGCCGTGGCGCAGGATGATCCTGAAGCAGGCCAGGCGGTTGCACCTCTGTTTGCCAGCCATTCGCCTTTGTTGGTAACCATAGAGGCGCCGCTAACCACGCTGATGAAAGACCGGCCGCGAGAAGAATATCTCGAGGGAACATTCAGCTTTTCCGGGGTCGATGGGACAAAGCGCACGTTTGACTTGAAAATCCGCACGCGTGGAAAATTCCGCCGCAAAGAGAAGCACTGCGATTTCGCACCGATTCGCTTGAACTTCCGCAAGAAACAGGTCGTCGACACAGAATTCGACGGGCAGGATAAACTCAAGCTGGTCACTCATTGCAAGAACAACAATTTGTACTATGAGCAACTCGTTTTGCGCGAGTTCCTTGCCTATCGCTTTCTCAATGTGATGACTGATTCCAGTTTCGGTGTGCGACTCTTGCAGGTCAACTATGTTGATACCGAAGGCGCAGCTCCTATGACAAAACTCGGCTTTGTCATCGAAGACGAGGACGATGTCGCCGAGCGCAATGGCATGCACCCAATCAGAACCGGTGATATTTCAAAGGATGACATCAACCCGGTAGAGCAGAGCTTCATAAACGTTTTTGAGTATTTTATCGGCAATACAGAGTTCTCGTTGGTCAGGGCCGAGCCTGGCGAGTACTGCTGTCACAATATCGACCTGATATCGGCGACGAAGGGGGCTCCTTACACACCAGTAGCATATGACTTTGATTTTGCCGGCCTGGTGAACGCTCCTTACGCGGTACCAAATCCGCGATTCGACATCGAGGACGTGCGTCAGCGTCTGTTCAGGGGGGCGTGCGCGAACAACGAACTGCTGCCGGTTACGTTGCAGCGGTTTATTGATAACAGGGAAGCCATTTACGGCGCCGTAGATGACCTTGAGTTGCTCAGTACGAAGAGCAGGCGCTATGTGACCCGCTACATGGATGAATTTTACGAACGTATCTCCCAGCCGGAATTAATTGACGCCTCGTTTGTTAGAACCTGCAACGACGCTCTATAAGCCCACCCGTTTCATTCGCTTCAGCGTCTGTTCAGAAATCTTTCAGTTAGCGTTAAGGGTTGCTGTCCTATCCTGATCATGAACATCAGGGATTGGTGCAGCAGGAGATTGAGATGGACATCGTATACGCAGCGGAAAAGACAAGTATCGCCACACTGCTAAGCGAGCACGCGCGGCGCAACATTGCGCCTGACGAAATTTTGGTCGCGGAGAACCCGGACGAGACGGGCAGCTTCTGCATTGCCTGGCAAATGCGCGCATTCATACTTTCGCCCAATGGCGATATCGCGCCCGAAGATAGTTGATCCTGGCTGCGCTAACGGCCGCGCTCTCGAGCTTCGAGTTGCTCGAGTAACTCGGTGTAGCGCGGGTCCGAGCGGAGATTTGCGAGATCCTCGTCGTTACGCATCCAAGCCGCACTGACCGTGCCATGCTGGACCGCGTCACCAAGATATCTGATCGAACCCTCCAGGTCTCCGATCGTAGCGAGATTACACGCGACGTTGTAGAGCACGACCGGGTCATTCGGATCCCGTTCAATCGCACGGTGCAGCCAGTCCTTTGCACGTTCGGTGTCGCCAAGGACAACCAGCGTGCCCGCACCCAGGTGATACGCACGTGCATCATCGGGATTCCATTTGAGGTTATTTTCGATAACCTCGATTGCTTCCGCAGCCTCTGCAACAGCCTCCTCGTCGCGGCCGAGTCCGCGCAGCACTTGTATGCGCAGGCATCTCGACTGGTAATCGGTCGGATCCATTTCGCCAGCACTCTTGAATAACTCAATGGCCTCCTCGAGCCTGCCCTGGTGGAAACGCGTGCGTGCGAAATAGTAATGAGCTTCGAACAAGCGCGGATTCAGCTCCAGTGCTTTCTCAAACTCTGCTTCTGCTGCATCGAAGTCATTGCTGATCAGATACGCCAGTCCGCGCGATGCGTGTGCCTCGGCAAGACTCGGGTCGAGCTCGAGAGCTTTCTTGCTGGCACTCCTTGCCTGCTTCGGGTAACCGGGCACCGGGTCCGCGTACATAACGAGAAAGGAAAAGCAGTCTGCATATCCAGCCCAGGCCGGCGCAAACTCCTCGTCAATATCGATCGCCTGGCGAAACATCTGCAGCGCATACTCGATATCCGCCTTCCGGAATCGTTTGAAAAACTGGCGGCCGCGGAGGTAATACTCGTACGCTCCGACATCCTTGCTCGCGTTGGTTCGGAGCGCAGAATGTTGCTTCGGTGTCAGCGACTCCAGCAGGGCTTCAGCGATGCTCTTCGCGATTTCATCCTGAATGTCGAATACGTCCTGCAACTCCTGGTCGTAACTCTTCGACCAGATGTGATAGCCGTCAGTTGTTTTAACGAGCTGAGCGGTAATACGTATCCGGTTTCCCGACTTGCGAACGCTGCCTTCAAGTACGGTTTTTACGCCAAGTTCGCGCCCGATTTCGCGGACGTCTGCCGCGCCGGTGTTGTACACAAACGACGATGACCTGGCGGCCACGCCAAGTTGCCGGATCTTGCTCAGTGCGTTGAGAATTTCCTCCGCGATGCCTTCGCAGAAAAAGCCCTGATCCTTGTCAGGGCTCATGTCCAGGAAAGGTAATACGGCAATCGAGGGTTTGCTGTCTGTTGCTGCAGCCGCGCCCGGGTACCTCGACGTTCGATGGATTCCCTGCGGCGTAATATCGAAGATCCAGGCGAGTACGACGGTGACCGGGAAGCCAATGATCACGAGCGCAATGAGGGCGATCATGACCCAGTTCGGAAACCCCAGCGGCTGGAACGTAATCTCGCCAATTTGCAGCAAGACGAAAGCGGCCACCGCATAAGCAGCAATTACAGGGTAGACCCGGCGCCGCTTTAGCTCATTCGACAACGTCGCCGGGGAGAAGAATCGCTTTCGATTTAGGCGCGTCACCGGCCAATTTTACGACAAGTCGCAATCCATAAGTACATGCTGCGTCGATAAATACTGCGGCCAATATTCCCAGTTTCAATACGCATAGCGAAAACGTAGTGGGTTGTTCTACAATGACTGGCTGCCTTGCTTTTCCGGAGGCCGCTTCCGATAGAAATTCGGGCGTGAAATGTGCACAGCGGGATACCATTTGAGATGACCTCCAGGCACCAATTCCTGTTCGCTCGCGCAGACTGGTTGCGTGCATCACGAGCCAGTTCATCGACTAAAACAATCAATCGATTTTATAGCATATTCCGTGCGAAATATTCGTTCGCATCGATAACTCGTTTACGCTGTAATGGGGCAACAAAAAATAATTTGTGTTGCCCAAAAGGAGTAACTTCAATGCTTAAGAAAACGCTACATTTACTTGCCGTTTCGACGGCAGCAATGGTGCTATCAAGCCCGGCTTTTGCTCAGGGTGAGCCGAAGTCGAACCAGTTTTGGTGGCCCGAGAACCTCAGCCTTAAAGCTCTTCGAGATCACGGAGTTGAGTCGAACCCGATGGGCGACGACTTCAATTACGCCGAGGCATTCGCAAGCCTGGATCTCGACGCAGTGAAAAAGGACATAGGATCTGTGCTGAAGACATCACAGCCCTGGTGGCCAGCAGACTACGGGCACTATGGCCCGTTCTTTATTCGCATGGCCTGGCACAGCGCGGGAACATACAGAGTCTCTGACGGACGTGGTGGCGCCGGTGGCGGTCAACAGCGTTTCGAGCCACTGAATAGCTGGCCTGACAATGCCAATCTGGATAAGGCGCGGCGCTTGCTTTGGCCGGTCAAACAGAAGTACGGTCGCAGCATTTCGTGGGCTGACCTGATGGTTCTGGCGGGCAATGTCTCGCTCGAATCCATGGGCTTCAAGACATTCGGATTTGCCGGTGGTCGTGAAGACGACTGGGAAGCAGAAATGGTCTATTGGGGTCCCGAGAACGAGTTCCTGGCAGACGAGCGTTATGAAGGCGAGCGCAATCTCGAGAAGCCACTCGCAGCTGTTCAGATGGGTCTGATCTATGTGAACCCGGAAGGCCCGAACGGCAACCCGGATCCACTGTTAGCCGCCAAGGACATTCGCGACACGTTCGGTCGCATGGCGATGAACGATGAAGAGACCGCGGCGTTGATCGCTGGTGGACACACGTTCGGTAAAGCCCACGGAGCAGCGCCTCCCGCTGACTGTGTCGGTGTTGAGCCCGCAGCAGCAGGTGTTGAGAAGCAGGGCTTTGGTTGGGAAAACAAGTGTGGTAAAGGCAATGCTGGCGACACGATCACCAGTGGCCTGGAAGGTGCATGGTCCGCCAACCCGATTGCCTGGACTAACAGCTATCTGGTAAACCTTTATACGTACGAATGGGTACAGACAAAGAGCCCCGCAGGCGCAACACAGTGGATTCCCGCTAATGGCGCGGCGGATACATTGGTGCCGGATGCTCACGATCCGTCCAAGCGACATGCGCCGATCATGTTCACGACCGACCTGTCGCTCAAGTTCGACCCGGAGTATCGCCGCATTACCGAGGGCTGGCTTAAGAATCCTGAAGAGTTCGGGGTCGCTTTTGCCAAGGCATGGTTCAAGCTGACGCATCGTGACATGGGCCCGCGCGCTCGTTACATCGGTGCGGACGCTCCGACTGAAGAACTGCTGTGGCAGGACCCGGTCCCGGCTGTCGATTATGAGCCGATTAATGCTGACGATATAGCGAAGCTCAAGTCAGAAATCCTCGATTCGAAACTGACCGTGTCCGAACTGGTCCGAACTGCCTGGGCATCCGCATCAACCTTCCGCGGCACTGACATGCGCGGTGGGGCGAACGGGGCGCGTATTAGCCTCGCTCCGCAAAAGGACTGGAGTGTAAATAACCCGAAAGAACTGGAAAAAGTGCTGAAGCGCCTGAAGAGCGTGCAGAAGGACTTCAACAGCGCGCAGGCCGGTGGTAAGAAGGTATCGCTCGCTGACCTGATCGTTCTCGGCGGAGCTGCAGCCATCGAGCAGGCCGCCAAGGCAGCCGGGCATGACGTTGAGGTTCCATTCACACCGGGTCGCACAGATGCCAGCCAGGCACAGACGGATGTACAGTCTTTTGCCGTGCTTAAGCCGACAGCAGACGGGTTCCGCAATTACTTTGGTGAAGGTAATAGTCGCTCACCGGCTGAAATGTTGGTTGAAAAAGCCGACCTGCTGACTCTTACCGCTCCTGAGATGACCGTCCTGGTTGGCGGCATGCGGGCATTGGGTGCGAACGAGGGAAGCGCCAAGCACGGCGTATTCACGGCTCGACCTGGAACGTTGAGCAATGACTTCTTCGTCAATCTGCTCGACATGTCGACGAAGTGGACGAAGTCATCGGAAACCGCAGGCATATACGAGGGGCATGATCGCGTTAGCGGCAAGTTGAAATGGAAGGCAACGCCTGTTGACCTCGTGTTCGGATCACACGCAGAACTTCGCGCTATCGCAGAAGTCTACGCGGAGAATGGCGGACAAGAGAAGTTCGTGGGTGATTTCGTTGATGCCTGGACCAAGGTGATGACACTCGACCGCTTTGATTTGCTTTAATATCGGTCTTGAAATGAGTCGCGGAAGTTTCTGTGACCCATGAAAATACGAACGGCGGCGTCAAATGCGCCGCCGTTCTACGTTTGGAGCGATGTGCCATCCGATTGATATATAATCGCAGGCTTCAAGTGTCAGTGGCAGTCTAAAAAGAGGTTCAATCATGAAGTTCAGAAATGTAATTATTTTCAGCATTTTCCTGCTGTTTGGAACATCTGCATATGCGGCTGCAACCATTGAGGAATGCAACGAAACCCTGGCCAAGTTCAAGGAACTTGGTGATGTGCCCAAAAGGATAGCCGAATCCTACGGCTTTGCAGTCTTGCCGACGATTGGCAAGGGAGGAGTCGGTATCGGTGGTGCAGCTGGTAGCGGATGCGTCTATGTCGGAGGCAAGCACATCGGCAACGTTTCGATGAAACAACTCACGATTGGTTGGCAATTGGGCGGACAGGCATACAGCCAGATCGTTCTGTTCAAGAATGAAGACACGTACGAGGAGTTCACCAACGGCAATTTCGAGTTTGGGGCTGAAGCTACGGCGGTTGCACTAACCTATGGCGCAGGAGCCGGAGCCAACACTCAGGGTGCTTCTGCTTCCGCAGGTGACACAAAGGCAGCAGGCGCGTGGAAGCGCGGCATGGCCATCTACACGCTTGCCAAAGGCGGCTTGATGTATGAAGCGTCCATTGGTGGGCAAAAATACAAATTCAAGCCATTGAAGTAGTCCTTGAATATTCCTGGCAGCTTACTCGGTTGATTGTCGCCGACGTACAATCGAGCTCTGATAATAGCGAAAGCAGGGGAAGGGCTGTCGTTGAGCCTGTTTGAGGAGCTAAAGCGGCGCAACGTCATTCGCGTAGGCATTGCCTACCTGATCGGTGCGTGGCTTGTCATTCAGGTCGCCGATATTGTGCTCGAAAATATCGGCGCGCCTGGATGGGTCATGAAGGCGATCCTCCTGATCGCTGTGCTGGGTTTCGTTGTCGCGCTCTTTTTCGCCTGGGCTTTCGAGGCGACGCCTGAAGGTATCAAGCGCGAGTCCGAGGTCGATCGAACTCAATCCATAACTCGTGTAACAGGCCGCAAGCTCGATCGATCCATCATCGTCATGCTCATCGTCGCATTGGCGTACTTCGTATGGGAATCGCGAATCTCAGACAGAGTGCCCGCTAAAGTCGCGACTGACGCGTCGGTCGCCGTACTTGCGTTTGAAAACATGAGCCCCGATCCTGAAAATGCATTTTTCGCAGAAGGTATTTCGGAAGAGATCCTGAATGTACTGGCGGCGGTTGACGGTTTGCGTGTTGCCTCGCGTACATCCGCATTCTCATTTGCTAATTCCGACACGCCGATTCCCGAAATAGCGTCACAACTGGATGTGGCGCATGTGCTCGAGGGTTCGGTGCGAAAGCAGGGCATGCGGGTGCGCATAACCGCCCAGCTAATCGACGCAACTAATGACACGCACCTGTGGTCGGACACTTACGATCGGGATCTCGACGATATTTTCGCCGTGCAGGAAGAGATCGCCGTCGCTATATCAGATGCGCTGATGGGCGCATTGGGGATGGATCGGGTTGCGGTATCGGCACCTACGCGCGACATGGCGGCCTACGAACTATTTCTTCGCGGCAGGCAACAATTTTTCGCACGGGGCTTTGAGCCGCTCAAAGCTTCGATCGCTGATCTGGAGGCCGCCGTAAGCCGAGACCCGGAGTTTGCTGAGGCCTGGTCCTACCTCGCAGCGAGTCTCAGGACGGTGACGGGATATACGATCATGAGCGCCGCGGAAGCCGATGGCTTCAGGCGACGTTCCGAAGCGGCCGCAGAGCGGGCGCTTGAGCTGGACCCGACACAGGCGCTGGCCGTGGCGACTCAGGGTCAAAATGCGATTGAAACCAGCCGATTCCAGGGCTTGGCACTACTTAAACGCGCGGTCGAAATGGCCCCGGACGATGCCGGAATTCTCATGTGGACGGGTGATGAACTCTTTACATCAGGTGCTTACCTGGATGAAGCATTGCCGTTGATGGAGCGCGCATACCGTCTTGATCCGCTCTCCGGAATCAACAACGGTGTGCTTGGCATCGCGTACCTGGCAGCTGGTCAACGCGAACTCGGCTACCAGCATATCCGACGGGCGCATGAGCTGGGCTGGCCACATGCGACACAAAGTATGGTGCTGGATCTACAGCATCGTGGTGAAAAGGATGCTGCGATAGAAGCGCTTCGAGTTTTTTGGCCGGCCAATGAGTCCGATTGGACCGATAGCGACAGGTCATCCTGGGCGTTCGCCAAACGAATATTGAGGGGCGAGATTGCAGCAGATGGATCGTTCGAAGCGGCCAATGATTCGGACTTATTCGTTTATCGGCTGATCGGAGATTACGATCGTATGTTCGACAAATGGCTGGCGATCGAATCGGACTATGAATACCTGTTCCGGTTAATATACATACCGGGTGGCCGAGCTGCGATGGAGCACCCACGCATGATCGAGGTCGCCGAGAAGCAACTGTTATTCCCGCTTTGGGAGAGCAAAGGTTACCCGTTTGGCTGCGAAAGAGTGCGGGACGAGATCGGCGACCATTTGAGTTGTCCGAACTGGCCGGAGTAGGGGGTTCGCCTGCATACAGGCAGTACTTCGTCTTGAATGCGAATTATCGCAACTCTCATCCCTCGTCGAAAGTCGCGTTGTCCTGAATGTGAATGCCGTTTAGAAGGGTTTTGTGCACCGGGCAGCGCGTCGCGATCAGCGCAATGCGTTCACGTTGTTCGTCGTCGAAGTCACCTTCAATGTGCACATTACTCGTAATGTGATCGATCATTCCCTCGGCATCATCGTCACAGTTTTCGCAATCGTCCGCGTGAATGCGCCTGAAATTATAGCGTGTGCTAACCGACTTCAGCGCCAGTCCCTTGTGCCGGCAATACCCGGAAATTGTTATGCAGGTGCAGGCAGCCAGCGAGCCCAATAGCATTTCGTAAGGATTGGGTCCCGTATCGGTGCCGCCGGCGCTTGCAGGCTCATCGGCAATCCACTCGTGTCGGCCGTTGGAGAGTTTTACGACCAGGCCATCAGTCAATTCTGCGGTAATCTGTGGCATGGCCCTATTGTGCCTTGTTGCAACAGTGATGTCGCCGTTCGTCGATCAGGAAATCATATCCCAGTCGCCTGGCCTGAGATTGTCGCGAAATCCGCAAAGGCGATAGTCGCGATCAGTAACAGAAAGATCAATGCGCCTGTGATGATCAGCAGACATTTTGTACGCATGGTGACTGCGTTCGCTATGTTCATTGTCGAATTCCTCAGCAGGTCAGAAATATTACGTCTGATACTTGTAATAGACTGGATCGACAGGAAAAGTTACATAAATTCGGAACTATTCTTCGCCGCAGGCGCCAAAATAAGAACTGTGAGAAAACTGATCTTACTTCTGCTGATATCGCCTGTGTCCGGTTGGACAGCAGCAGATGTCGATACGCACATTCCATACGGTCTTGGTGATTTCTTTCACCATCAGGTCGAATCTGACATCGTTGGGCGCAGTTATCACGTCTATGTAATGCTGCCAGACGACTACGGAAAATCTGTCGACACTGAATACCCCACAGTTTACGTCCTGGATGGGGGCGCACTGTTCCCGCTGTTTGCGGCTTATTACCGTTATTTGCATAGCGGAGAGGAAGTCCCCGGCGTCATTATTGTTGGTGTTGGTTATGCTGGTAATACGTTTGAGACTGGCAATTTTCGCAGCGCGGATTACACGGCACCGTCAGCGGAACGAGACTACTGGGGTGGCGCTCCCAATTTTCAAAAATTCCTGGCCGATGAATTGGCACCCTTTATCGAGACCAGTTATCGCTCGCGCGGTGATCGGCGTGTCATCTATGGTCATTCGATTGGCGGGCAGTTCGTGTTGTACACAGCATTGACTCAACCCGATTTGTTCTGGGGGCATATTGCCAGTAACCCGGCACTGCACAGAAACCAGCCATTCTTTCTGCAGGATCATGCAGATGCAGCAGGCAGCAGCGGGCAATCCAGGTTGTTTGTTGGTGAGGGGACGCTGGATGATGCGAGATTCCGCGTGCCGTTACAGAAATGGGTCGAACACTGGAATAATCGTGACGACAAGCCGTGGCAGCTCAAAACGATGGATCTTGACGGGCACACTCATATGTCGACACCACCGGCGTCCTTTCGTGAAGGGATGATGTGGCTGTTTTCGACTGATTAGTCAGCGCTTTCAGATTGCAGAATCTACTGGGCAGAGCGAGCTCACTCTGATATCAGGCACTCAGACACCGTCCGGGTTTACTGTTTCCGCTGAGCTGTGCGCGGCGATGTTACGGGAAGGCTCACCACCGTCGACGTTTTTTCCGGTTGGTAGCCAGGCGCAGACCAGTTCGGGGTTCGTCCAAACCGTGGTGCACTCTGCCGGCACAAAGTACTCGACGAAAACCAATTCCTCGTCACCGTCGTTTATAAAGTTATGCCTTTCAAACTCGTAGTTATAGAGCGTATCTCCGGCGCGTATGGGGTGCGGTTCCTCGCTTAGAAGGACAGTTCCGCTGCCGCTGATGATGTACTGGAAGTGCTCTGCACCCTCGTGATGGTGGTTCGATGCCTGCGTACCGGGAGGATAGATAATCATCTCTCCTTTAACCGCTTTGGTGCCAAATAAGGTTGGTGTCACGAGATAGATTCGAGTACGGGCATCGTGTTCAGAGTCCAGCACCGGTTCCTCGCGCCAATTAACACAGCGAAATTCCAGCGACGATCGTGCAAAGTCCGGATCGAAACGATCTGCGTTCGGTACGCCTGCATACAGGACAACAGATCCGTTGGCGGTGTTCAGGTTGCCCGAAAACCCGGGAGGCAGAAACACGACGTGGGATGTGGTCAGCTCATGCCGTCCCTCCGTTCCATCGAGTGTTGCCTCGCCTTCGAGCAGCTGTAACCAGGCAAGGTCCGTCGCTGCGACCTCGATCTTCGTGCTCGCGCTCGCGCTTAGTTTCCAGCGGTCGAGGATAAGACAGTCATTATTTACGCGTTCGGGCGTGATCAGAGCCTGACGTGAGACACCTTCTCCCATCGGTATCGCATCTACGCTGTCATAGTTGAATAGAACAGGCATTTGTCGTGTGTCTCCTCGAATAGTCTCGTTACCCAGTATAGCGAAGCACGTCTCGTCGGTGAACTTACCTTGCTTCTCGACCCACATTCCCTGATTCTGTGTCCATGACAGATGTCCACGCCAGCAACTTACGAATGATCGGGTTTTCTTTACCCGCTCTGAGCCTGAACATGCTCCTGACAGCCGTGTTCGTGTTCCTGCCGCCGCTTTACGCTGAGCATCGCGGCCTGGGTGCCGCAACGGTCGGCCTCATGTTTCTGTCTGCGAAGATGGTGGACATGGTCGCTGCCCCGATGTGGGGCCTGTTCATGGATAGCTATCGCACGCGCTGGGGCCGTCGCCGGCCCTGGCTCGTGCTGTCAGTGCCGATACTCGTGCTGGCGATATTGATGGTCTACAACCCGCCGGAATCCGCGTCACCGTTTTACCTCTTCATGTGGCTCGCCATCTTGTATATCGGCTGGGACGCCTGGACCATCAGTCATACCTCCTGGGCGCTGGAACTGTCTCGCGACTACGACCGTCGATCGAGAATCACCGGATTGCTTCAGGCTGGCGTCATGGTCGGCGGGATCCTGGTCAGCCTGGTGCCGGCGATAATGGAGCGCATAGGATCGCCCACCTACGAAGAAACGGTCTCTACGATCGGCCGGGTCTTGATCATTGCTCTGCCCGTAACGGCTCTTATCTGCCTGCTTAGCGTGCCGGAACGTGAAACACCAAACCGCCCGCATCTCGGTTTCAGGAAAGGCGCTGCGATCTTGTTCCGCAACCTGGCTTTGTTGCGGCTCCTGGTCGCGAATTCCCTGCTCACGTTCTCAACCTACTTCGTGCAGGGTCTGTTTGTTTTCTTCGTGTCCTACACGTTGCATCTTGGCGAGAGGATCGGCTTTATTCTGGTCTTTCTCGTAGTCGGCGGGCTGATTGGTCTGCCGATCTGGGTCAAGCTTTCCCAGAACCTGAGCAAGCACCGCACTATGCAGGTGGCCGTAACGGTGGGTGCCATCGCACCGTTGTTGTTACTCATTCTCCCACCCGGCAGTGTTGCCCTCGCCACGGCTGCCTTCCTGATCGTCGGCCTGAATACGTCAGCGAATGAATTCCTGCCTCGAGCCATGATGGCGGACGTGTGTGATCACGACCATTTGCAGAGCGGTTCTGAAAGGATGGGGCTCTACTACTCGTTACTGCAGTTGTCGAGCAAGCTGGCATCGGGCATCGGTATCTTCATCGGTTTTTCTTTTCTATCGATTTTTGGCTTTGATCCGGAGCTGGGCATGGAGAACAGTGCCGAGGCGCTGCAGCGCTTGCGCTACCTGATAGTTGCGCTGCCAATTATGGCTTACGCCATCGTCATCGGGTTGATGTGGAGGTATCCCATCAGCCGGGAACGTCAGCACGAGATGCGTGGCCTTATCGAGGAACGTGAGAGAGAGGCGCTGCGCAGTGCGGCAGAACCCTAGACGATCTTGATCGAAATCACTTCCGCGTCGCCAAGCGAATATTCAAAAGTTGCCGCGTCGTCAAGAATGAAAGGTGGCACGATCGATCCCACGATGATCAGCTGGCCGGCGCGCAATAGTTCGCCCATTTCCGCCAGGGTATCGGCCACCACGGCAACGATGTCGAGTATCCGTCCGGTGTTCGATTCGAGATCATCGGGCGCTTCGACATCGACACCATCACGGCGGATAGTCGCGGTCAGGCCAGTCAGTCGAGCGCCAGCCCTGCGTTCGTCAACAGCGCCAAGGACAACGCCACGCTGGTAAATGTTGCCTGCCAGAATTTTCTCCACGCCTTCAGCGGGTGCAAAACTGACATCGGCAATCTCGATTGCCGGCCCTAGCGCCGAAATGGCCGCTTCGATCGTGGCCGCGTCGCTGCCGCCGGCAACATCCGCGCCCAGGTAAACCGCGATTTCAGGTTCGATTGCAGGCTTCGTGAAGTCTGCATATGGAAGGGCGGAGCCACTCGCCATTACTCCCGAATGCAGCAGGTAGCCCAGCAATGGTTTGTCGATATCAAGCGCACTCATCGCGGCCGGCGCGCCGAAGCCGACTTTCCAGCCGAGCGGGCGTTCGCCGGCGATGAGCCGGTCGCGCCGGGCATCGAGTTGAACCTGCATACCGCGTTTTACGCGTGCGTCGATCACAGTCAGGAGTGGCTGGCGTCGTCCGGTATTTCATAGCCGGCTTTTTCAAGCGAGCCGGCACCGGACCATCCCCATACCAGCACGACATCCTCGTCTGACGTGTTGCGGAATCCGTGCCAGTAGCCGGCCGGTGTGAACACCACGTCGCCTTCCCCTGACGGTGACTCGCCGTCATCGGAATACATCACACCTTCGCCCTTGATGACTATCCAGAACTCGTCAACATTAGGGTGCCGGTGGCGTTCATGTGCAGCGCCTGGCGGCAAGACCGTCCAGCCAACCAAAGTGCGGCCGGAGTTGGCCGTCTTCTCGTCAATCAGAAACTGGACCTGCATGTCGATCCAGCCATCTTCCTTTTTTAGCCCTGCAACCTTGGGTACGTCCCTGAGATTGGTTCGAAATGGTTTCGGCTGCGCCTCGCTCATGGTTTCATTCCTCCGAGATGACAATACACATCATAAACCGTAACGAAGTCGCGGTGATCGATGCCCAGGCCACGGCAGGCATTCAGCAATTCGTTAGCCGCTGCAATCAAGGGGGCCGGTTGCCCCATCTCGCGTGCCAGTTCCAGCGCCAGTAACGCATCCTTTTGCTGCAGCGTTACGTTGGCCAGCGGCTTGTCCGGCATATCCAGTATGAATGGCCCGCGATACCCCATGACCGGAGAGGCGACGACGCTGTTAAGCATGGCCTCAACTGCTACGGCGCGTGGGACGCCGCCTTTTTCCGCCAGGGCGACGCCTTCACAAAAGGCAACCATCTCGACGATGAGCGTCAGGTTGATGCCTATCTTTGTCTGCACTGCCAGACCCTGCTCGCCAATGCGAGTGGCTTTCGCGCCAATGTCCAGCAGCACTGGTCGCACACGTTCGAAGTCCGCTTCCGAGCCACCGACCATAAGCGATGCCTTGCCTTGCTCGAGTGTCACGGGGCTGCCCGAGATCGGTGTGTCCATCATCGTGCGGCCCTTCGCGCGAAATGCTGCAGCGATTTCCCGGCTGACGATCGGCGAGATAGTGCTCATGTCGAGGTACAGGCCGTCTTCGCCGATGCCCTCAATGATGCCGTCGTCACCGAGGGCGACAGCCCGGATAGCGGCAGCATCGGTTACACAGGAGAAAGTAATTTCGGATGCGGCAGCAACGGCAGCGGGGGTTTCGCCCCACGCCATGCCAATTTCAATCAGTTTGTCACTTTTGCCGGCGCTGCGATTCCAGCCTGTGACATTGTGGCCTGCGGCGATCAGGCGCGGCACTATGCCCTTGCCCATGTCGCCCAGGCCGACGAAACCGATATTCATCTATGCACTCCTTCAATTCGGGAATTAGCGATCGGTCAGTGTACGGACTAATTAATGTCGAGCCAACGAGTTAGAAGTCATAGCCTTCGTAGGACTCGATACCGCCCAGGTCGGGACCGACAGGAACAAAGTCCCAGCCGAGTGCCTGGCAAGCACGCCTGTCCCAATCGGCATCTCCAAAGTAGGTAACCGATTCAAAATTGCTGCCGAGTTTCGCGAGCGCGATGCTCATGATCTCTGTACGAGAGGGGGACTCGTCACAAGAGACCAGGGGTATGCCGTCAAGATCAAAACCCGAGCTCTCGAGTTTCAGGAGCGCCGATTTTCTCCAGCCACCCGTGGCGATTGCGACACGGTAGTCTGTTGCGCGGCAAAGCCTGTCAATTGTGTGATGGGCACCGTGAATAACAGGGAACGGACCCGTCGTCTGGATGTGCTCAACCAGTCCGCCGACAAAGAGTGACTGGATCGAGTGAATTGTGCTCGGTTCAAGATGGAGATTGTTGTCATCTGCAAGCTGGGAAAGAATGCCGCTGTCGGTAACGTTGTCGTAGTCGTGGAGCTTTTTGCGAAACTCGACGGGACCGAGCACCGTCGTAACGGAAGAAAAGTAGAGTCTGGTGTCAATGTCCATCGACTCGATCAGGGTGCCGTCTATATCAAATATTATTGCTTTCACGAGACTTCTTTCGATAATTTGATCGGAGGCTAGGTGCCAGGAATAAGAAGCTTGCCCAGCATCCCGATGCCAAAACCCAGTACGGCTCCCAACGCCGGTGCCCAGTGTCGATCCAGGTGAGACTGCGGAGCGACGTCCTGAAACAACAAGTATAGGATACCGCCTGAAGCAAACAGCATAATTCCGCCCATGAAAACAGCGTGATTGGCCACGTAAAACCAGCCAAGCGTCCCGACCAAAGGCCCTAACGGAATCAAGGCACACATATGGAGCAGCGTCCTGTCTGGCTTGGCTTCGGGTTGCGAGTTCAATTCCCGGTAAGCATTAAAACCTTCCGGCAGATTCTGTAATCCGATCAGAAGAGCCAACAGGGGAGCGGATGTTGCTCCAATTGCGAACATGCCTCCCAGGGCCAGGGATTCCGGCAGGTAGTCAAGCATCATAGCGATGAATTGCGGAGATTCCCGTCTGCGCAATCCCAGGTAGCGCTCGACGAGAAAGAAAACAACTCCTCCGCTCACAAGGATCAGGCTGGCGACCGTTGCAGACGGCACCAGTCGACTGCCTTCGGGAACCAGCACCAAAGCCACTGCCGAAATCAGTACGCCACCGCCAAACGCTATGATGCTGTGCCGTAGCTCTGTTTCCAGCCACTTGGGGCGTATACGCTCGACCCTGGCCGCCAGGCCTCCCAGGAGTATGCAGAACCCGGCGAAAGTCGTGAACAGGAGCATTAATGCAATTCCGTTCAACCCGTTCTCTCTTTGGCCGCCGGGCTATCGGCAGCCCTTCACGGCAATATTAATCAATCTTTGCATCGTATTTTCTCGTCCGTTCCGGGTTAGCGGTTCTTCTTGCCGGACCCTTCTCTTTCTTCGTGCAACTCTTGCAGCACTTTCAGACCTTTCTTGCGTTGCCTGGAAACGATTTTGAGCCTGGCCGCAATATCGTGCCGAGTTGCCTCATCAGTCGCTTCTGCCAACTCCTTTTTCAATTTTCTTTTTTCATCACGCAGTGCGATCAGTACTTTTTCCAGGGAGGCATATTTTTCGAGCTGCGCATGCCGTTCCGCGCTAAGAATGTCCTTTAGCTTGGTCAGCATTTTTTCGGGTTTCATCGCGCCGCCTCCCCATTCGGGTTTTCCATCATTTCGGCTATCTCATCTTCACCCAGGGTGATGGCTCGCATTGCTACCGTTTCGTCCAGGTCTGCCGCGGAGAACAACACTGAGCCGGCTTTTACAAGATCCCAGCATATCTCCCGGCAATAGGAAATGTCGTTCATTAATGAAGTAGCTGTCTGCACATCGATACGTTCATTTCTAATGAGGTCATCGAGTCCCTTGCCAAACTCCCTGGTCTTTTCCTCGATGTCCAGCTTGAGGTGATCCAGGGACAGAGGAGACTTCGCTTCACTTGCAGCTTTGCGAGCAGCCTCGATGTCTCTCAACACCGTGATGATAAGGCGCCGCAAGCGGTTGTATTCTTTCATCGTGAACCGATTGTCGGATTTCATAAACCTGTTCAGGTTTTTTCTGAGGTGTTTGACGCCTTTTACTGCCTCGATTACGTGCTGCCCTGCTTGCCGAATCGCATTCAGTTCTTCTTTTAGCTTGCCGTCGGTATAACCGCCGCGACTGCGAATGACGTACTCGACAATGGCGCCGTACAGGGCCTTGAGCTTCCTTTCGTACAAGTCATCGATATCTTCATCGATGATGTCGGTCGACTTCTTAACAACACGCTTAACTTTTTCTTCCGATTCCAGCATGTCCCGGTTGATGCTGAGACCATCCACGATGACGCCTGCTGCGAGGTCGTACAAGCGGATAGTCTCTTTTCTCACCGCCTCAACCGCCGCATCGCGAATGTCACCCGGGCCACCGCTCAAGTAAATTGGCCGCTCAATTTCGACCTCTTCCTCGACAATGATTTTCTTGAGGAATTTCACCAGGACTTGCATGAGCGGCAGCATTACGACAATGCCCAGCAAGTTGAAGAGACTGTGGAATACAGCGAGTTGCAAGGTGTAGTTGTCGCCTGCGATTCCAATGTGTTGGCTGAGCCACTCAACGGCGCCCATCAACTGGTAGATACCGCCGATGGCGAGTAGTCCGGTCACCGTGTTGAAGACAAGGTGGGCCAGGGCCAGGCGCTTGCCGTCGGTGCTGGAGCCGAGCGACGCGATGAGTGCCGTAATGGTAGTGCCGACATTCGAGCCAATCGCCAGAGCCAGTGCGTTTTCATAGCTTATTTGTTGCGAGGCAAGCGCTGCCAGGATCAGTATCAATGTGGCATGGCTGGACTGCATGATGACGGTCGCTGCTATGCCGATACCGGCGAAAGCCAGCACGCCCGGGTAACCAGCCACCGCGTATGCTGCAAGGTCGATGGTCTGCCCGACGGAATCGAACCCTTCCTTCATGTATTGAATGCCAAGCAACAGGAACCCCAGTCCGGCCAGTACGTAACCAGCACCTTTGAGGCTTTTTGCTTGCTGGAATATCAGGACGATGCCGAACACCAGCATGGGCATGGCATATGCAGCCAGGTTTACCTTCAGGCCGAAGCCGGCCACGAGCCAGGCGCCCGTTGTCGTGCCCAGGTTGGCGCCAAAAATGATACCGATGCCGGACGTCAGCTCGAGCAAACCCGCGCTGAGAAACGAAATCGTAATGACGGAGACCAGCGAACTCGACTGCATGATGGCAGTGGTCAGCACACCGAACGTCATGCTCTTCCACAGTTTGTTGGTGGAGGCCCTGAGGATCTTCTCGAGCCCACCTGCTGTGAATGTCTTGAAGCCCTCTTCGAGCGCAAGCATCCCGAAAAGGAAAATAGCCACACCGGCGGTGATGGTCTTGAAATCTGCGCTTACGGTGAACCCGTATGCGAGCAGTAAGAAGATTGCAGGCAGAAAGCTCTTACGTAACATGCTTTGAATCAAGTCCCATCCTGCAACCGATAATGGCTTGCAGGCCAACCACCTACAAGTCAGGGATATCCGAGGTGCCGGCCATTTATCCGGTCCATGGCGGCTGCAACCCCCCCTTGTTTACGTCCGCTAACGCCAATTCGACCGATTTTTCGTTCAGCGGCCGTCTATTAGGTTAAGTATGTGCAGCGCATACGAGAAAGGCGTTTTTTTGTCTGTGCTTAATACATTCTTCGGCGCATACGGGGAGAAATAGAAATGAGAAATAAATACCTGATAATAAAGGGGATGTTGGGGTTAGTTTCGTTATTGATTGCGGTGACCGCAGCCAATGCGGACGGATTCTCGGCCGGTGTGTCTGCAGTTCGCGTGCCCGTCAACCTTGAGGATGCAGGGACGACGATCGCCGGTGACTCGACTGGCTGGAGACTCCATGGCTCGTACATGTTCAACAAGAACTTTGGTATTGAGGCGGGCATGAGCAAATTAGGTTCGCCGAATGACAAATCGCTGCCATCGAACATGCATGTCGATACCGAAAGCTATGACGTGTATGCGGTACTCGCTTATCCGATGGGGGATGACGCCAGCTTGATCGCCAAGGCTGGCTACGTTGCCTCGAACACGGAAACCGAAGTCAACGATACCAATGAAGCCCATCAGACGAATACCGATCTTGCTTTGAGTTTTGGCGGCCAATACGACATGACCGAGCAGTTCGCTATTCGCGCCGAGATGGAGTGGTTCGAAAGCGCCCTGTCTGGTGAATTGAAATATACGCTCGGCGGTGTGGTCCGGTTTAAGTAGGAACCGGAAAGACCTGAATCGACCCAGGTAGGCCAGCAAGGCCTGCCTGGTTTCCGGGCGCTTGTGCCATAACACTTGTCACGCAGGTGCAACACCATGAATAGCAAATTACTTCTTATATCTACACTTTTCGTTATGCCTGCTTTCGTTGACGCGGCAGATGATAACGGCTGGCAAGACAACTTCCCGATCGAAAACTACACGATGACAGCGAAGGACGGGAACGCTTACTGGAGTCTGAGGCCGGGCCGCTTTGTCGTGCTGGGAGCAATTGAATCGGACGGCTCCGAACTTGTCGTTATCTCCGTGCTCGATGAAACGGAGATGGTCGACGGCGTCAAAACCCGCGTCATCGAAGAGCGCGAATACGAAGATGGCGAGCTAATCGAGATATCCCGAAATTTCTTTGCGATGGCCGAGGAGACAAAAGACGTCTTCTATTTCGGTGAAGACGTCGACATGTACGAAGACGGCGAAGTCAGTAATCACGCCGGCCAGTGGCGCGCGGGCAATGGCGATGCGCGGGCAGGGCTGTATATGCCCGCGGATCCTGTTGTCGGCATGAAGTACTACATGGAATACGCTCCGGGCGCTGCGATGGATCGTGCCGAGATCTTCGAAACCGGTGCTAACGTCGAAACTCCGACGGGTACTCTCGATAATTGCCTGGTAGTTACCGAGTCATCGCCTCTTGAGCCGGACGATGAGTCCTACAAACGCTATGCGCCGAATATCGGCATGATTTATGACGACGGCCTGGAGTTGTACAAGCACGGGCACCGGAAAAAGTCCGAGCGATACATCGAATTCGAGATCAGCGAAGAACAAATGCCGAAAGCTGCGCGGAGCGCTGTGTACGAATTGCATCCAACGGGCGTCGTCAAAGAGGTGAAGGTCGAGATCCGTAAAACGCGAGCGTTTTATGCGATAGAAACCTTTATTGATGACGAGCAATGGGACGTCGAAGTGATGGACGACGGCGAGGTTATTCGTAACAAGCCTGACTAATTTCGTCGGCCCGCCAGAGCTCGCTCAACCGTCGACCACGCTCCACGATTGTCGGTCAGTGATGCCATTTGAAGCGAATGCCAAAATCATCGCATTCGCGGCGCAGCCACGTCTGTGCGGATGTGTCGTTACGTTTGCTCGCTTGCAGCAGTAAGGCGAGATCTGTTGCAGGGTCTTGTGACTCGAACCCCGTCAATGCCTCGTACAAGGCTGAGACCGACTCGGGCGAAAGTGTCACGACACTCTCGATGTCGTGACAGCCAAAGCATTGTTCGGCGGCTGATCCGCAGCAGTAGTCCGACATCGTTAGACTGCCGTCATCATCGATGTCTATATCAATTCGAATGAAGTTTTCGCCGGAGCCGTGGCGTGCGATCGAGTAGTGGTGTTGCATTGGAACCTCCT
>JAHEFG010000027.1 GCA_024640305.1 Gammaproteobacteria bacterium | reverse complement strand
CAGTTACGACCGAAGCCGAGGGTCTGCTCGTTCAGCAATCTCGTGTAACCGCAGAGCTGCAAGACGGTCTCATGCGTACTCGCATGGTTCCATTTGAGCGCCATGTTCCGCGTCTGACTCGCCTGGTTCGGCAGATCGCCCAGGAAGCCGGTAAGAACGTGGAACTCGCCGTCGAAGGTGCGTCTGGTGAACTTGATCGCCAGGTGCTCGACAAGATGTTACCGCCGTTCGAACACATGCTACGCAACGCGGTTGTACACGGTATGGAAACGACTGCGCAGCGCCAAAAAGCGAATAAACCTGCTACCGGCCGTATCACGATCCGCCTGCACCGTGAAGGTTCTCAGATGATCATCGACGTTGCGGATGACGGTAAGGGCCTTGATGTCGAAGCAATTCGGCGCAAGGCTTATGAACTCGACATGCTCAAGCCGGACAGCAAGGTAACCGACGAAGAGATCATGGAGTTGATCCTGACACCCGGATTCACGACGGCGGGCAAGGTTACGCAGTCTGCGGGTCGCGGTGTCGGCATGGACGTTGTCGCCAACGAAGTTAAAAAGCTCGGCGGTTCGCTGCGCATTTCTTCCGTCACGGGACAGGGCACGAATTTTACGGTTCGCCTGCCGTTCACTCTCGCGATCACGCAGTCGCTCATCGTGCGGACCGGAGACGAGGTCTATGCATTGCCGCTGCCGTCAGTCGAAGGTGTTGCACGCATACCGCGCGCCGAACTCGAGACTCTCCTGAGTCAGAGCGAGCCAAGCTATCAGTATGGTGAAGAAACCTACAAGTTCCGGCATCTGGGTATGTACCTGGGTGGTCAGGCGGCCACGTTGCCACAGGACGAACCGCATGTTCCGGTGATCCTGGTTCGCGCAGGCGAGTACTCCGCTGCACTCCTGACCGATGAGATGATCTCCAGCAGAGAAATTGTGGTTAAGTCTGTGGGGCCACAACTAGCCAGTATTCGGGGTATTGCAGGCGCTACCATTCTCGGTGATGGTCGCATCGTACTGATTCTCGATATCGCGGCACTTGTGCGTACCGGTGCACCCGTTGTCGAACTCAAGAAGGCGGCGCCGACGCCAACGGACGATCGCCCGCTTGCGCTTGTAGTCGACGACTCAATAACAGTTCGACGCGTCACCGAACGATTCCTGCAGCGCCACGGCATGCGAGTCGTTACGGCAAGAGATGGCCTCGATGCAATTAGCGTTATCTCAGACCACAAGCCCGACATTATCCTGCTGGATATTGAAATGCCGAACATGGATGGATATGAGTTCGCCTCGCATGTCCGCAACGATGAGCGTGTCTCTGATGTGCCTATCATCATGGTGACCTCGCGCGTTGGCGACAAGCACCGTGCTCGTGCGATCGAACTCGGCGTCAATGACTACCTGGGCAAGCCATTCCAGGATTCAGCGTTGCTCGACGCTATTCAGCGCTTGCTCGATGAAAAAGGAATCACGTTGTCGTGAGTGCTGAAGCTGAAGAACTATATAGCCTGCTCGTGCCGTTGGCGGAAGATCGCCTGATCGTGCCGCGCGCCTGCGTGGCGGAAGTCGTTCGTTTCACGACGCCTGAGCACGAGGCAGGTGCGCACAACTGGATGCTTGGGACGATTAACTGGAACGGTCGTCAGTTGCCCGTGGTTTCATTTGAAGGCGCGTTGGGTAAGGATGTGCCAGTAGCGACCGGACGCACTCGAATAGTTGTCTTCTACGCAAGCTCTGGTCAATTGAAGACGGGCTACTTTGGCCTGCTTACACAAGGGTTTCCGCAACTCGTGCGCGTCAATAAGGACGTCCTCGAACTGCACACAACAGAAGGCTGGCCCGACGATGCTCCGGTGTTGTGTCGCGTCAAGATGATCAATGAGTTCCCGCTTATTCCCGACCTCGAAAAACTAGAGGCAATGTTGGCGCGCGAATCAATCCAGGCGTAAGACGCCCAAAAATGCGGTAGACAAATCTGCGACGTGTCGGGATATAGGCATGATTGCGGATGATTTGGCGACCTGATCGTGGTGTACATTGGCATCCACGGGGCCGTAGCTCAGCTGGGAGAGCGCTGCGTTCGCAATGCAGAGGTCGGGAGTTCGATCCTCCTCGGCTCCACCATCCTAATACGCGATCACGGTGTCTGCTTTCACCAACAGCGGCCGTTCCGGCAGCTCAATAAGTGGCCTGTCCGCCCACCTGCAGTCAACAAGGAGCGGCCCTGAGCTTACTGGCGCATCGCCTCAGTTGCGGGATGTTCGGATGCGTACTCCATGATAGTGATATAGGAATCGACCCAGTAGATCTCCTGGTTATCGGCTAGATATTTCAAGAGTTGATCGTGGGCCTCGGACGTCACCGAAAGGTAATCCCCGCCAATTCCGTGGAAGAGAATATTCAAGAGCTTAGTGCCATTGGCGGCCTCAGCATTAACGCGCTCAATCAGGTCCGAACCCGACACCGCGACGGGAGCCCACAATACCGCGAGCGCTGGACTTTCGGGTTCGTGGCCTTTTATCGCGACGAACATGTCTCGCACCGCGGGAAGATAATCCTCGCCGCTGACAATCAGGTCGTCGCAAGGCGGCGTAAATGTGCGCTTGTTGTGTCCATCTATCGCGTGCAAAAAGCTGCTGGCAACTTCTATTTCGTGCACTATCTCGTCGATGACGTAGTTGTCAATATTGTAGTAACTGGCGACCCAGTCCCTATCCGGCAATGCAGCGCTGCACGGGTGATAAATTGTGTGGTTTCCCAGTTCGTGTCCTTGTGTTGCCGCGGCACGCCACTCGGTCAAGCGATTCCGCACCGTTGGGGATGTGAGGGTCAGATAAAATGACGCACTCAGTCCGTAGCTATTCAGTGCCGGGATAGCAGTATCCAATTGCGAATCGAGGGCATCGTCGTAGGAAAGGCTTATCGCCATCCTTTCGCCACCAGGCCAGGTAAACAATTCCTCTGCCACGGTTTGGCTTGATGAAAAGTTAGCAAGACAAACCAGACAACAAACGTGAAACACTTTCATAGATATGCTCTTAATGTAGTTAACAATGTTCTTGGTATGACCGAGAGGCATCTATCCGATCTGGGACAAAAGCGGTTTGTCAGAATCATAGCAGCAGAACAGCGGGCTTCCGGCCATTACAGTATGGTCAGATGCACATGAACGGCTTCGCCTTTTCCTGATTGACTTCAATAGCGCGATTCGTCACGCTTCGCGCACACTTTCGCTGTCAATCCAGCGGTAACGCTGGCCAGGCGATTGAAAGCACGTTACGGACATCGGCAAGTAAAAGAGCCAGAACACGTCTGCAATTAGACTGCGTGGGAAGAATGTGATTGCTTTCTCGTACGTGAAGTTTCTCCTCGGCCCCATTTTAATGGGCCTCGCATTCTTGATGCTGGCACCTTGCGTCGTGGCCTGGCGTATCGATTCCCCCGATTTGAAGGCGTTTCTAATCAGTGAGGCTGCGACGGTTGTGGTCGCGCTGATTCTTACCCTTAGCCGGCCCAGGCAGCGCCCGAAACTTCGGGTGCGCGATATGTTTCTTCTAACTAACCTGTCATGGGTAACGGTCTGTGCATTCGGTGCCCTGCCGTTCATTTTTTCCCACACGGTTGGCAACTTTACAGACGCAGTTTTCGAGAGCGTATCCGGGGCTACAACGACTGGCGCCACTGTACTGACCGGGCTTGATTCGCTGCCCATGGATATCTTGCTATGGCGAGCAATGATGCAATGGGTGGGCGGACTCGGAATTATAGCGCTAGGTGCTTCGGTTCTGCCGTTTCTCAGAATCGGCGGCATGCGGCTATTCCAGACCGAGTCATCGGACTTTTCGGAGAAGACGTTTCCGCACGCGCGTCGCATCCTCAATCGACTACTCTTTGTCTACCTTGGATTGTCTCTCGCCTGTGCTATCAGTTACTGGATCGCCGGCATGTCATTATTCGATGCGATCACCCATGCCATGACGACGGTCTCTACCGGCGGGTTTTCCACACACGACACCTCCATCGCCTATTTTGATTCGGTAGCGATCGAGTTTGTTGCACTGGTATTTATGTTACTTGCTGCAATGCCATTCATGCTCTACCTGCCGATTGTGCTGGGTCGCCCGACAAGTTTGCTGCGCGACGGTCAGGTGCGCAGCATGTTTGGCATCTACTTCTCCGTTGTCGCATTACTCGTCATATGGCTGACGTTGACAGATCAGGTCAATGTTCCCGAGGCTTTTCGTGAAGTCGCTTTCAATGTGATTTCCATTGCGACGACTACTGGATACGTTAGCGCCGATTACACAACCTGGGGAAGTTTCGCGATTGTCGTTTTCTTCTTTCTTACCTTTGTCGGCGGTTGCTCCGGTTCGACCAGTGGCGGTATCAAGATATTCCGTTTCAACATCTCCAGCGTCATGTTTGGTGAGACAGTTCAGCGCTTGTTGCACCCCAGTGCGACATTCTCGCGTGTTATGCAGGGGCGGCCGCTGACCGATGAAATCGTTGCGTCGGTGATGGCTTTTTCCCTGGCGTATGCCGGCACCGTTGGTGTTGCTGCGACCTTGCTGGCCGCGGCGGGTAACGACTACGTCACAAGCTTTAGTGCGGCGGCAACCGCTGCCGCAAATGTCGGGCCCGGTATCGGGGATACAATCGGTCCTGTCTACAACTTCGCCGCATTAACACAACCATCGAAATGGATATTGTGCGTTACGATGTTGCTCGGCCGGTTGGAGATTTTTACAGTGCTGATCATATTGACTCCGGCCTTCTGGCGCGATTGACTGGAACATTTACTATTGCACTTTCACCTATATCAATGGATTGCCGGTTGTGTATTATGTAGCCGCTGCAATGAGGCAGGTAATCGCGTAAGCGCGAGTTGTCATGTCGGACGATAAGAATAAACTGGACCATCTGCAGATGGCGACTCTCGATGAGGTCAAGCCGCCGACCAGGCGGTCGGAGCGGGCACCGCTCAGGGCGCTCAGCATTTTGCTTGTCGCTGTGATTGTGCTGCTGCTCGTCTTGTTGCTAAAGCCAGTCAAACTAGACGTATACAAGTCAATTGCAGAGCTGCAGTTCGCCGATGCCGCGCTTGCGAGTTGTGTTAAATCGACCGCAGAAAACAACAAATGGATTGACGTTGGTCACATTGTAAGCTTGCGGTGCAACAATCCATCCGGCGATGGCATACAGCACCTTGAAGGCATAGAACACCTTGTGGAACTGAGTGAGGTGAATTTCGCTTTCAACCGAATCACGGATATTGGCCCTCTCGCAAGCTTGCCTCGTCTTGCAGTGGTCGATCTAAGCCATAACGAAATCCGCGACTTGCCTGTATTGCGCTTCACAACAAAGCTCAAACGCCTCGAACTAAATTACAACTTCCTGGAATCGGTAGACTGGTTGGCTTTGCAGCAATTTCCAGTGTTGGAAAGTCTCTCCATTGCACACAACAATATCTCAGACATAGCTGCTCTTCAGTCCCTGGATGGTCTGTCAGAACTAATCTTAAGAAATAATCGCATCGAAAATCTCGAGCCGATTCTTAATATGACAGGTCTTGTTTTGCTCGATGCAGGCAGTAATTCTATCGACGATTTGTCAGCTATTGGTAAGCTTTCCGCGCTTCGCCGCCTTTTCCTGGACAGGAACGGGTTCTCGAGTATCGGCGGACTCGAATCATTGCACAGATTGGAAGAGCTGGATCTCTCCAACAATGCGCTGCGTTCGACTGAGCAGATTTCCTCACTTGAGCGTCTGCAAAGGCTGAACCTTGAGCATACCGGCATCTCGACTCTGAGTGACGTGCTTGCGCTCGGCGATCTCGAGCTGCTGCGCGTCTCCGATAACCCGGGCCTGGCTTGTGACAGTATCTCCGAAGCGATTCGCGAGTATGGAGAATCCACCATCAAGACCGACAAGATTTGTCCACATCCAGAAGATAACTAACTTATCCACGCATCAGATAATGGCCTAAAGTTAATGAATACATCCTTCATTCGACTCGCTGTAATGTTGGTCGCAATGGTGCCTTGCACGGGTCGTGCCGAGCAGGCGGAACTGACTTTGAATCTCACAGACCACTGGGTTGGGTTTTCGGCCCTGCTGATATTTGCCCTGGCCTATGCGTTCGTTGTCGTCGAGGAATTTACACACTTGAGAAAGTCCAAGCCGGTGATGTTGGCGGCGGGACTGATCTGGGCGATGATTGCCTATCAATATGCTGCGGCGTC
>JAHEFG010000026.1 GCA_024640305.1 Gammaproteobacteria bacterium | reverse complement strand
GGCGTGTCGCCATAGGGATTGCGCGGGCCGGACATGGCCCAGAGCTGGGCGTTCTGCGAGGTCGTCTGCTTCAGGATCTCGAGATTCGAGAACCACTGCGTGCGCCAGGTGAACTCTTTCAGCTGCTCGGCCTTCGTTTCCAGCGATCCGACCATGTCGCTGCCGAGCGCGATTTTGGCCCCGTATTGCTTGGCCAGCGTCATCATCTGGTCGAGTCCCTCAGCGGCCTGCTTCTGGCGGTCCTTCTGCGCGTCGGAAAAGCCATCCGGAAGCTCCGACATGAACAAGGCGGTCTGCGTCGACAGCCAGGCGTCCTTCTTGACGAGAAGCTCCAGCGTCGCCTCCGACATCAGGTTGCCGTGCTCGATGGACATCGCGCCCTGTTCGAGCGCGATCCTGGTCGACCGATCCGTGTAGGAGTGCACGGCGAGGTAGGTGTTCCAACGCTTCGCTTCGCCGGCGACGGCGGCGATCTCTTGCGGCGAATACTCGGCGATGTCGAGCGGATCGTAGATGCCGGAGACCGCGCCGCCCACGAATGTCTTGAGGAAGTTGGCGCCCTGCCGCATGTTATCGCGCGCCGCCGAGAGCATTTCCGGAACACCATCGGCATGATAGACGAATCCCAGACGCTGCAGTTCGGTCTCCGTGGGGCCGCCGAAGGCGCGGATCGGGACGTTGCGATTGCGAAAGTCGCCATGTCCCGCCGTCATGGTGATCGCCGCGTTGGCGGACTGGATGCGCGGGCCCGGGAAACGACCTTCGTCGATGGCCCGGATCACACCCTGAATGCCGCCGCCGGTGTCCCGGATGCTGGTGTAGCCGCGCATCAGCGTCGCCTCAGCATCCTGCAGGGTCAGGGCGCCAAGGTAATCGGCATGCGCCCCCAACAGTTCGGCCGGGCCGACATTCCAGACCAGATGGGTATGCATGTCCGTCAGGCCCGGCATCAGCACGCGCCCGCCGCCGTCGATACGGCGTGCGTCCTGCGGCGCGTCGAGGTTTGGCGCGATGGACTTGATCTTGTTGCCGTCCACCAGAACCGAGGTCGCATCGGTCAGCTTGTCCGCCTTTCCATCGAAGACCCGGACATTCGTGATCAGTGTCTGGGTGCTGGCCTGCGCGCGGGCACGGGCCGGGAAAAGGCCGGTGGACGCCCCAAGGGCAAGCGTTGCAAAACTTGAGGCTCCGCCGAGGAAGTGTCTTCTTTTCATGGTCGTGGGTCCTTATCTTGGTGTTTCAGCTGGTGAATTGATTTGGTGGCGCATCTTCCAGGCGGCCTGCGCCGACATCAGGTAGATGATTGCGCCCGTGAAATTGATACTGGCTGCGGCGAACAGCGATGTGACGGACAAGTAGTTGCTGAGATCTCCGGCGATGAAAGCCCGGACATGCGGCAGCGTCCCGCCCACGATGCAAAAGACGACACCGACGAACAGCGCGTATATTGCATGGATTTGCATCCGGCCCGTCCAGCCGATCACCGTACACAGACCAGGTATCAAAGACACAGCGACAAAACCGAAGACGGGCGACGTTTGTGCCAGACCTGTGCCAGTGGAGTGCAACAGCACGTAGCTCACGACGTTGTATCCGAGCGCGAACGCAAGATACACAACCTGAAGCACAAGCAACGTCTTCACCAATGAACTCCGAAAACACTCGCCAGAAAACTGACACGGTTACCATCGCTTTCCTTTATACACTAGCTTACGTCAGTCTTGCGTATCCCCACAGGCCATCTTAAAAAATTATTTGACGTCTCGGGACACGCTGTCGAACCGCAAGTCACACCGCGGCGGCATTGGAGGTTTCATGAGCGCAAAGTTCCCGATTACTCGCGGCTTTGTCATCCAGAATGTACTGCGCTGCTTTGAAGAGGAGGGCGGAGACGGCCATGCGGCGTGTCTATCAGTCGGATTGCCGCCGCCGGCGACGCTCAACGCGGGCGATGTCGTCGCCGCCGGACTCTACCATGCTTTGCTCGACCACATGACGGCACAGATTGGTGATCCGTGCTTCGCCGCGCGCGTCGGCAGAGCCTTTGCGTGTCTGGGTGTGACTGCCCTGGTCGAAACCCGGCGGGCTTCGCGTACGATCGGAGAATTTCTTATTCGCTGCCAGATTGTGTTCAAGGAGACACAAGACAGCGGGTGGTACGCCTTGGAGTGTGACGGCGCCCGCGCGACCTTGGAAATCCGAAGGTGGCCCGGCTTCAGGTCAAATATCTCGAAGGTGGAAACCCTGAACGCTGCCGTGTGGATAACAATATTTCGCGACGAAATTGGCGAGGGGCACTTCAAGGATTTGACGGCCGCTCTACGAGAGCCAGAGGCCATGCCGGACGACATTCTGCCTCCCCGGCAATGCACTCGGTCGAAGAACGGGCGCATGAAACTGTCTTTTCCGGCAGCCTGGCTTGTTGCTGATCTGAGACGCGAATGGGAAGTGGAAAGCACTGTTCTGCCGGACGACCAGAAAGATTTGGTGCGGGAGTTTGGTGTCGAACGCATTCGCCAACTTGTCTCCAACGCCATTTCTCGCGGCGATGTTGACCTGAGCGCCATAGCGTCCAGCCTTGGCATGTCGAAACGCAAGCTCCAACGCACGCTCTCCAGCCATGGGATGAGCTTCAAGAAGTTGCTGCAAGAGGAGCGATTGCGCTATTCATCTGACCTTCTGAGCACGACGCAGCAAAACATGAAGAAGATCGCAGGCGCTTGTGGGTTTTCCTCCTCCCAAGCCCTTGCCAAGTCGTTTCGTGCGACTTTCGGTATGTCTCCCTCCGAGTATCGCCAGAAGTTCAATGCCGACGATCAGGGCTCGGATGACCAACCAAAGTGATGCTTTTCCCACGCAGCAATATCAGCCACGCATTCCGCCTATGACAATCCAATCCAACCTGAGCATGTCGCTTGTTGGCACATTTCCGACTCTTTACTCCACCCTTCAAAGAGTCCGTTTTCGAGGCAGCAGCAGACGCGCACCGGCGACCTATCGTTGAGCGAGCAAGCCGACTAATTTACGCAGCCATCAGTGCCAAATGTTCTAATGACGGACAAGGCGGGAGTGAAAGCTGATTTTCGCGGTATTCAATCCAAATCCAGACTGGTCTAGCGTCGCGCCCGCGTATCCAGCCACAACATCACAAGCCCCGCAAGCGCCACAACACTGCCGCCGGTTACAGTATAGGCATCCGGCAGATCGGCAAACACGAAGAAGCCATAAAGCGTCGCCCATAACATGGCCGAATATTCAAACGGCGCGACAAAGCTTGCCTCGCCCAGCCGGTATGCAGTGGCAAACAGCACCATGGCAGCCGCTGACAGAAAGCCGGTTGATGCCATCAGCACAAAGTCGGCTGGCGGTGGCATCTGCCAGTTGCGGGTAAGAAAGGCAATGGAAGGATGCATGCCTTCCGGATTGTCGAAGCCGGAAAACACAACCGCAAGAAAGAGGGCGAGCACAAGATAGAATGCATTCCCCCAGAACGCCAGAATGGCAGACGGGACTTGGCCGGTGAGGGATCGGGTGATCAACTGGCTGCAGCCATACCCGAATGCCGAGTATAGCGCGAGCAGAGCAGCTGGTTCGAACACTGTGCTGCCGGGACGGATCATGATCAGCACACCAGTGAAGCCTGCAGCAATCAGCAGCCAGCGGTAGGCCGGCACCAACTCGCCAAGGACAGGGCCTGCGAACGCTGCCACAAACAGCGGCATGGTGAAGTAGAGGGCAACGCCGCTCGCCAGCGGCAAAGTTGCCACTGCCATGGAAAACCCGAGATAGGCGCTCGCCATGATCAAACCACGCAACCCAACCAGTTTCCAACGTGAGCGGGGTACCGAGAACGTTCCTTCCCGCCACAGAACGAAAATGGCGAGCAGTGGCAGCGCCATACCGGCACGGAACGCCAGAAGCTGGTGCACCGGATAGCCGCCGGACAGGAACTTTACGATGGCATCAATGGAGGAAGCCAACGCTATCGCCGCACACAAACACACCACAGCCAGTCCGGGACTGTCTGAACGCGGCGCATTGTCGAGTGCGAGCCGGCTGGACGAGCGCATCGATGGATTGACCTTGCCAGAGGGGAGATCTGAAAGCTGATGGTGCCCGCAACTGACTGGCCGGGCAAGTATTGAATTGCTGCGGCGGCCTTGAAATCAGGACTTGCCGGATTGTCTGCCCCGGCAGTTGGCAATGACAGAAGTCCAGTTATCCGGAAGCGAACAGGTGCCTGCAACACTCCAAATCTACCGCCTAAAATGATCGGAAGGGTGAGCCGGATATTCCCTTGGCCCAATCCGCCTTGCGTTCGAAAACGTTTGCTAGCACACATGTCTGACGTCAACGCCCGAGGAGGAGTTTAGCGGGATTGGATAGGTGAGGGTTTTTTGGCTCATCTCGACCACCTAGGGCGACCAGAATCGCGACGATGGTCCTGTTCCGGTCACCGGCTGTTGTCGTCGCTTGAGCCGTGTCTCCCGGTGGAGCACGTAGAGCCCGGCGACGACTATGACGACCGCTCCGACGAGTGTCCAGGTATCGGGCAGATCACCAAACATGAGATAGCCGATCATTGTCGCCCATATGAGCGAGGAATACTTGAACGGTGCAACAAGGGTCGCCTCTCCCCGTCGAAAGGCTTCGATCATCAGGCTGTGTGCAACCGCGATCAGGGCACCGCTTGTTGCAAATGTGGCAATATCCGCTGGTCGAAGTTGCACCCAGTCGACGAACGGCGCCGTTGCAAGTCCGGCGAGCAGCACGGCCGTAGTCGTCACGGCAAGCACCGCGACTGTTGTCTCGGTGCCCGCAATCCGGCGTGTGACCAAGTCCCGCAGTCCGCCGCAAATTGCGGCGCCGAGCGGGAACACGATTGCCCATTGCAACGCATCGCTGCCCGGCCGGAGCATGAACAAGACACCTGCGAAGCCCACCAGAACAGCCAGCCATCGCCTCCACCCAACATTTTCTCCCAGTACCAAAGGTGCCATAGCGGTGATGAAGAGCGGCCCGGTGAAAGCGATTGCGATGGCGTCCGCCAGCGCCAGGTGCCTGAGCCCAGTGATGAACAGGAATGCACCTGCGATTACGCAGCAACCCCTTAGTGCCTGACCCTTGATATTGTGAATGCGCAGGATTGCGAGGCCGCCTCGCCGCATTACGAACAACAAGATCCAGGGCCAGACAAAGATACCACGTATGAAAAGCAGTTCGCCCGTGGGATATGTACCAGCCAGCAGTTTGATGAGCCCATCATTGAGCGTGAGAACGGCCGCACCAACAAGCCTACACACGATAGCTGGGGCAACTTCCGTTCGCCGCATCAGATCCGGGCCTGTTTCACCAACCATGTACCCTCCAGGCCCTCTCCACATGCGAGCTTATCCCAGCAACCTGGATCAATGCTGGCTCGTCATGCTGTAACAGATCAGCAATGCTTGCTGATCGGCCCCAGTTGGTTGGTCCAGTTTGAATGTTAGTTCATGGGTGGCCGTTGCCGCAATGGGATGATTGCTTCGGGAGCTGGAGGCCGGTATCCAAACTCCAACTCGACAAAACAGTTCGCGGAACGAACAGCGCGCAGAGTGGAGACAAATTGATCTGATCTGCCTTTTGCGCGTTGATGCCAAGCCTATCGCCTTATCGCCAAATGTCCGCTATTGATGCTGTGGACGGCTCCTCCGCCGGCATCGCCATGCGCAAAACTGCGCTGCTACCCAAGCACTTGCGGATGACTGAGCCGAAACCACTTCTGGTTCTACAGATCTGCCATCGAGGCGAGCTGGTTGGAGGGCATGTGGGAGGCGCTCGATGGCTACGCGGACTTGCTTGAGGCGTACACACGGTCTGAACCGCTACCTTGGTGCCAGGTCGTGATAGAACGCGGTCGTGCGCTTGCGAATTTCGGTCGTGATGGCCTAACCAAGAAAACCGCCGGGAGTTTGATGCAGGTCCGCGAAAAAGCACAACGGCTCGGTTTGCAGTCCACCACAGGTGCCCTGGATGATCTGCTATTTCGATAGACATCTCCGGACAGCAGGCAAGATGTATTCTGGCACCAAGCATCGGCCAAGCGGATGTCGCAGTCAGGGCGCCGGCGCGCCGGCGGCAGGATCGAATTTGACCCAAAGCCGCCCTTCGCTGCATTGCACCGTTTTCACAACTTCAAGCAGGACCTCGTCTGTCTAGACTGACGGCGGGGGTGTCCTTGCGATAGTCGCAAATCAAATTTTACTCCGCCTTGACAAACTCCGGGAACGTCCACTCACCGCTCCGGATTTCCTCGCGTGGCTGATACATCCGAATTGCATAATTCCATCCAGG
>JAHEFG010000003.1:137531-156651 GCA_024640305.1 Gammaproteobacteria bacterium | reverse complement strand
TGCTCCTGGCCGTAAGCCGCCGTTCAAATCTTCGATAAAAACGGCTAGCGAACGTCTGCTCTCACCTAAAGCGGCCGCTCGAGTGTCTCAAATTGGCCGTGCGTGACAGGCTGCTTTCGGCCAAAAGCGGACATTTGTTCTGGTCAAATCTGCATTGATTCTCTGGCATGCCACGCCGCAACGCATGGCGTCACTTCAGTACCGCCACTCCGGTCGCTTGACCATCTCACGCAACTCATCGGCTATACGTGCTTTCTTCTTCTCGTGTTGACGGATGGCGACGGCGAGCTCGGGATCATTCCGATACCGCTCAAACCACGGATAGACCTGTAATAGAAGCCACCCCTCACCAAGCATCGGCCAATCAGCGTGACCTTCCAGGAGAAGCTCAAGCGCCTGATCGTGATCACCCAACCAGGTTCGGTACATGATTTTATAGATCGTGCGTGGCTCCCCCGGGTCGGTCGTATCAGCGAGCCATGGGTATTGTGCCTCCGCAATCTCCGCAAACCCTTCCGCAAGCCGCTCGTAGCGTTCCTGATCCATCACGTCCTGCTGCAGTAGGAAGCTTTGTCCCTGCAGAAACTGCTCGTAGCGACTGGTGCCAATAAGTTTGCTGTAATCCTGCAACCCCGGAATCAGCTCGGTCAGATAGTCCAGCGCCTCCTGCGACCGGCCCTGCGCGCCCATGACACTCGGGTAGTAGACTGTCGACAGAAAGTCGTATGACTCTGCAGTAATCGTAAACTCTATGGCCTCTTCGAGCACCTTGAGCAGGCGATCCTGATCCTGTGCAGCAGCTGCCGCTTCTATTTCAAGATCGATAATCAGATCAGCTCGACCGGGAGCCATCGCGCGAACCTGGTCGAACCATTGGTCGCCCTCGCTTAGCAGCCCAAACAGATAAAAAATGCGCGCTATCGTTCGGACGATTGCGGGGTCATCGGGGTCTGCAACATGTGCCTGTCGAAACCAGTCCTGCGCCTCCACAACGTTTTCCTGATTAAATGCCAGCGAGCCAAGACTCCTGTACAGCTCGGGATTCTCCGGCGCGACTTGCAGCGCAGTGAGTAAGGGTGGTTTCGCCTCATCGGGTCGATCTGTTTCCCAATAGAACGTGGACAGTGTCGTCAACAGATCGACATTCAGCGGATCCGTTTCGAGGGCTGTAAGCAGGAGCTCGAGCCCCTCTACATTCCGACCCCGAAATGGGCCTGTTATTTGAAAAACGAGTCGCGCGGTCAAGAACGAGTCGATTCGCCCTCCCTCTGCGAGCCGGACCATCTCGTTGACAATAGCCTCCAGTGACTCGTCTGTGCCAAAATTTGGGCTCTGGCTATAACCGATGTAGAGCCGCAATAGTTGGTCCATGACCTGTGCCGACAGGTTGTCGGGACGCTGAGCCAGTATTTCCTCGACCAGAGTCTGCGCAGACCGATATTCTTCGGGATCGCTGTTGAAAACCGACCCTTTCCAGTATTGCCATATATAGTTGCGCGCCAGCCCAAGCTTGGCATCAACAAACTCGGGATCCTTCTCCAAAGCAGCGCGAAACAACTCGTCAGCTTTTGACAGCGCCTCAAGTGTATTGATGTTTTGCTGTTCGAGCGCCCGCAGATAGATATCGTAAGCAGCGAAATTCATGGTTTCGACATTACGAATACCGGCATTATCGTCGCCAAGGAGCGTACTGCCCAATGCTATTGCAACGTCGCCGGATATCTCGTCCTGGATGGCGAATACGTCGTCGAGTGTACGGTCATAGTTATGCGACCAGACGTGAAAGCCGTCGTCCGCGCGAATCAACTGCGCCGTAACGCGAACCCGGTCGCCGGACTTTTGCACACTGCCCTCGAGCACGTGGGCAACGCCGAGCGCCAAGGCGATCGTCCGAATATCGACATCCTTGTTTTTGAACGAGAAGGCAGAGGTACGTGCCGACACCTTGAGGTCGGGCAACTGGGCCAACATGTGTAGCAGGGTCTCGGTCAGGCCGTCAGAGAAGTACTCGTTGTTGGGATCGGCGCTCATGTTGACGAACGGCAGGACCGCCACCGACGCGCTGTCAATGTCGTCCAGCGAAGGCCACAGCGGCTCAGGTGGTTCCATGCTGGTAATTTCGCGGAACGCGCCGGACAGTATCATCAACGTGACAATTCCGATTGCCGCCAAGACGGCGAAGTCCGCTCGCTGCAGCGCCAGGGGCACATCGGCACCACCAGCACCGGTTCTTACGATGCGGCCGTCGCGAATGTCATAGCGCCAGCCAAAGAATACCGCCACCGGAAAGCCGAGCAGCGATGCTATCCAGACGTAGCGAACCGCCGTATCCGATATCGACAATGCGGGAAATATCGCTAGCGCGATCTGCACGACGACCCACGCGGCGACGATGTAAAGACCAGCGACGCGGAACACGCGGCGGCGGCGTGCTTCCCTGATCAATTTTCTGGCGTTGATACCTGGCAAATTACGGTACCTGTTCAAGGATTATTCTTATAAAAATAGGTCGAAGAGCACTAAAAGATCCATAAGAGTACATGCAAGAGAAGCGACCGATCGAACGGCTGCTTTGGGTCAGTAGCAGTCCTTCAGACCAATAATAGCCTAACGGCTGCTTTCGCGTGTATAGCGGACGGTCGGAGGCTGATTTTTCGAGAGCTACGTTTTGAACGAACTTGAATGTCTGCTCTCACCCAAAGCCGACGTTCAACTCTCCTGAAACTGGCTGATTTCAACGGCAGCTAACGGCCAAGAGCGGACGCTGGGCTAGTGAGTTGCTCAGCAGTAAAGCGCTACTCCTTAGCCCTTGCGTCGAGCGCAGCCAACGCGCCCTGGTGTGCGGCAATTAGAGCCGACTCGACGTTAACGATGAGTTGAAAATGACTGGCAAAGTTCTTCGCAAACAAATCAGCGTCGTCAATTTCTTTCATGCTTCGGCCTGTGGCAGTCGCAGTCGCCAACACCGATAGGTTCGCATCTACTAAGCTATACCCGGACCTCCTATACACATCAACCAGCGAATAGGTTTCGGAGAGCGTGACTATCAGATCGAAATCTACGTAGCCAGTGAGACCAGTTGTGCCTAGTGTCTGCCATGCTGATTCGGTGATTTGAAGTGCCGGGAGGAACTGTGAATTTTGCTCAACTGCATTGGCGTCCTCGGCAAGCTGTTCGACAAGAGTCACGTTGTTGCTGTGGACAATTTCAAGAATCTCGAGATTATTCTCAAGTTCCGTTCGCACATTCCAGAGTGCCGACTGGATGCGCTCCTGAATGTGCCTGCTCTCTTGCCATTCGGACACGGCTAGTGCTGCCAAGACGCCAATTACGATGGTCAATGCTTCCAGCCCTGCACGGGAAAAAGAGCGGCGACTTAATAGTGGATTCCGCTGAAGACCTGTATCAGATTGACCGTTCATTTAGATGATTCACCAGAGTTTGACGAATGGCCGCTTAGGGTCATAAGTAGCCTATTAGACCTATACTAGCCGAATGTCCGCTTCGAGGGGAAAAGCAGCCGTTCAGAGACTGCTTTTCGAGCAGTCGATTTCGTCGCCCAGGGGGCGTGGCTGTGAATGACTGCTTACACCAATACCAGCTACTCAATCAGTCAATATTCCAGTGAATTGACCGGCTGCTTTCGGCCATAAGCGGCCGGTCAATTATGCGAATACAAGTCGATAGTTGCGAGGAGATTCCGGCTACTTTCCTCAATTGATTCAAGCTGAGCCGCCTGACGAAGGGATATTCTGCGCACGTCGCGAAGTAAGGGCGGCAACCCTTCCAAGTCTCGCAAGAGAGGCATCGGTTCGTCTATGGCATTAAAATCATAGGCGTTAAAACCGGTGGATCGTCCGAGAAACTCATCGTACTTAGTGGCGGGCTCCGCCACCCATTCGGCTAACCCCGTCACTCTGTCTTCTGTCAGGGAGTAGTGGTCAATTATTGATGCTCGCAACTCGCTATCGTCTACGACTACTATCCGACCCGTTGCCAACAACTCGTCATACGTACTCCGTCTTGGGTCAAAAGACCGGGTACGGGCTGCCAACCACACAAGACGTTTTAACCGAACATCAAATTCTTCGTGTGCCGGAACAGCAAAGTCAATGGCCGCAAGCCTGTCACTACGAAATCTAGGCACGTGATCTGCCAATGGATCATTGAGTTCGTAAAGCAATGTAGTCGCGGAACGACCCTGAAGAATAGAAGCGCTGATCGCTTCCTCTATTTCCACCAAATCCCATTCCAAATCTTCCTTGATTCGAGCAAGGTACTCTTGTTCCAAAATACGATTGTTACGTTCCTCGGACCAGCTATCGACAGCCAGCGCGGCCAGGATGCCGAGGACAATTACGACAAACTCACCTACCCATCGGCGGTAAAGGTCGACATATCGATCTGGCAGCTTACTCTGCGTAGCAGGCATTAATGTCTAAATCCTCTACTTGTCTTCATGCGAATCTACCAAGGATGAGATAAACCGCGACCGGTTGCTTTGGGTCATTACCAGCCGCTGATCATATCATCAGGCCAGTGGCTGGTTACGGCCAAAAGCGGTCAGTCAGCTTCCGATAGCGGTCGACAAGCCACGCCAAATGACTTGAGCTACCATCGCAATTATCACAAACAACTGAAATGCAGGCGCGTGGAACCGGCTGGCTAGTAAGGCGAGAATTGCAATTGATACTTGCGACGCAGCAACCCACGGCCCAAAAGCTCGAAAAATAAAAGGCTGCATGAGAAATGCAAACGAGGCGTAGGTAACGGCTACCAGTACAAAAATCTTGGGCGCAACGCGCAAGTAGTACGCCTGAAGATCTGTTCCGGAGACTTTCTCGGGAAAACAGAGCCGCGCAATCATGTACAGGATAGCTACCGGAAAAAGGAAAATCAGGTATTCCGGAAACGTCCACTCGGGGCGATCTACCACCCGCCATACCGCCCACCAAAGCTGCCACAGCAGGAGCAGCGTCCAGCCTGCAATTAGAAGCAATCGATAGCTTATTCGTGCTTCTTCCGCGCGAAGTGTGTCAGCAAGCCCACGCAGAATTTCAGCCACAGCCAGACCCACGATGATTGCATGGGCAACAAGGACAAATTCCATTACAGACATAGAAACACCCCAGGGTCGGTGTCTGGCTGGCCAACGGTAACGCAAGCAGCTACTTTGTGAACGGCCGCTTTGGGTCAGTAGCAGCCGTTGAGTATACACCTGCGCGAGCGGCTGCTTTCGAGGGTATAGCGGTCGCTCATTGCTGCGATTTCAGAAACCGATGATTTGAGCGTCTGCTTTCATCAAAAGCGGTCACTCACCGCCGATAACTGAGCGGCTGGTAACGGCCAGAAGCGGTCGCTCGTCGCATGTTTAAGAGCGAGGCTCGACAGCCATTTCTATCTTATTAGTGCGTCCAGCTGTTTCACATCGAGACCCGCGTCGCGATAGTAGTTACGACATATTTCAAGTGCCGAAAACCCGTCTTCGTAGGCAGCGAATCCTCCTTCGACCGGGTTGTCCAGATATATCAGCCCGCCCTCGACCATAAACAAAATGAGAGCCGGCTCGGGTGAATCTTCCGTTACGACCAACGTGTGCGCTTCGCCCGCGGGCTCGTAGATAAACGTTCCCGGCTTTGCGATCCAGTCATGTTCCAAGTAGCGCCAGTGACCTTGTAAGGTGTAGCCGCGCACAGTACCAACGTGATAGTGAACACCAAGTTGCGCTCCGGGCATTCCCTTCAGTAAAACGCTGAACCCTCCCGACGTAACATTGAAGCAACATGGCTGAATCCACACCTCATCGGCATAGGGGACCCATAACTCCTCATTATTAATATCTGTGTTTGCTATGAAATGGTCACGACTTCTGGCCCCTGCCTCGAGGCCATCGTTAGCACTGTTAAATGTTTGGATTGGCATTTCGTATCCCCTTGTTGTTTTTATTCTGTGTGTCTGCCGACAATCTCGACAGTCTGCTTTGGGTCATTACCAGCCCTTGAGTATACATCCAGGTCAGTGGCCCCTTACGGCCACAAGCGGCCGCTCGCTAATCAGGGTTGAGTCGGGCGATTTGCAAACCAAAGACCAACTAACACAAGACCCAGCATCGGTAGAAAAACCAGTAGACTCGCGTCCATCCCCATGACTGGTGGAACACCACCGGAAGGATCCACCAGACTGCCGCCGTAGAAACTGCGAGTCAATGTACTGATGACGAAGCCGCCATAAACGCAGAGCCCTATCAGACCCGCGAGCCGGATGCGTATTGCGTTGTCTATCCTGCTTATCCACATTAGGTACAACGCGAGAACAGCCAAAGTGCTATTGGTACCAAGTAACCACACCATGTGAAAGCGTGCGTGCGGTGGCCAGTCCGGATGAAAAGCGTGAGTGTCTGATATGTCCACCAGTAGCGGAATCACCCCGTATACCAATGTGGCGATAGTGATCAGTACACGGGCCATGCTTTGCGGGCGTTCGAGTTTCGTTGTCATTGTTATTCTCCCGATGACCGCTTTGGGTCAGTAGCGGCCTCTCAGCATCATATCAGGCGAGCGGCTGCTTTCGAGGGTAAAGCGGACATGAACAAGTCGCCAAGATAGCGGGGCAAGCTGACACCGAATCCGCGGAAGACGATGCTGCCGAACTTGCCGCTGCTAGTCGTCGTGTGATGAACTGCCAATATGAGCGTAAATACTCGATTCATTTGGTTGTTGGCTGGTCTGGCCGCAGTCGCTATAGGTGCCGTTGGCGTAGTACTGCCTTTGTTGCCGACAACGCCATTCCTGTTGGTCGCCGCTGCCGCATTCGCCCGATCCTCAGTGCGGCTAAATAGTTGGTTACGAGAACACAGGACATTTGGGCCCTTGATTAACAACTGGCACCGCGACGGCAGCATTGACCGCAAAGCGAAGCGAACGGGGATTATTGTCATCTTCTCGACACCGGTGATCACGTGGCTGCTCGATGCGCCGTTGTGGATCGTGGCTTGTCAGATAGTTGTCTTAAGTGGGACGGCCATATTCATCCTAACCCGCCCGTCGCCGACTGAACACCGTCCCTAGCATTACCATTGCAGCCGATTCTCAGGATGGACTCCGCTCACTTTCTGTAAGTGAAATACAAGAATGGCCATCGAGATGATCGTCTGCTTAGGGTCAGTAGCAGACAGTTTAGCCCAATTTATGCGAACGGCAGCTCCGGGGCGTAAAGCAGCCGCTCAATCGACATGTTTGGCCTCCGGCACTAGCGTTGAATTTTCCTGGCCCAGATTTTTCGTTTCCATTCATCGCCAAATAAATCGAATGTATTCATTGCGTATACGCCAATAATCACAACCCAGCTGATGGCCATTAAGCCAATGACTCCCCAACCTGTCTTGTCATCTACCACGAAAAAAAACGTGGAGACCAATGTGAAAATCGCCAAAGCCGTTAGTTTGTACAGACCTATTACACCTGCTGCGTAAGCCTCTTTTTTCACCTCTTCCGTTTGTTCCCCAGTGATTATGCCGACGGCGTCAGCTGTTTCACGCTGTAATTCGTTAATTTCTATGTCGAAAACAGAAGACAATGCTTTCAATGACTCGAAGCCGGCCTTCTGGTCGCGCTCAATTCGCTGAATAGTACGAATACTCAAGCCACTGATCTGTGCCAAATGATCCTGAGACCAATGTTTCTGCTTTCGCAACTCTTTGATGTTCATTTTGTGTGTCCGTTAGTCCTGTGAAATTCAAGCCTAATTGTCTCCAAATCTCGATGTGGCGGTTACGACAAACACCTGACAAACTAACGACATTACAGAAATTTCATATGCTTACGAAATTGCGCGTGATCATCGCAAACGTCGGTCGTGACGATAACAATTATTTTCGACCAGCCGCTTCAAACTGACCGGCAGCTTAGGGTTGTAACCTCAACCGGTCGATGCAACATCTACACTCTAGCACTTGAGAGGGAGATGTTGAAAATGAAACAACGCCGCAGGATCTACTACAACTCAGAACAATGAAACTTGATGTGGGATCGCTGGCAAAAAGGTGATTCGATGCATGCCATTGCTCGGCTGTTTGATCGAGGGCATTCATCAGTACAGCGCATCTTTTGGGATGCTGGTGGGATACGTCCACAACAACGAAGTCGATCAACACTCGCGCTGACGTTGTCGGAACGCGAAGAGATATCTCGTGGTGTTGTTGCCGGTCAGTCGATTCGATCGATAAGCGAAGGAATGATTCTAAGAAAATAGCGAGTATCCGCTTTAGGGTCAGTACTTTTCAGTCTTTATTTGTGCTCGCGTGAATTGCGGCGCCAATTGCGGCGCCAATCGCTACACCGACAGCAATTCCCATTCCCATTTGCCCTATCGCAGCACCGACACCTGCTCCCAATGCTACGCCGATTCCGACACCAATCGCGATCCACGCCCCTGAAGACATCGCACTGTTCTTATTGTTCTCTGACATTATTCTCCGCTCCATACATCATGAAGAATGAGTTATCGCGTGGCATTCGAAATTCCAGGAATTGTCAATAGTACGCGTCACCACGGTCTGCTTGAAGTCAACAGCAGAAATTATAACCTGGACCAGACGTCCGTCGCCTTGCGGCCACAAGCGGCCACATCACTGTTTTGAATCGGACGACCGATACGTCTGTTGCTTTTTCCAATCGAGCCACTTCCGATTTGGACTATGCCGCTTGTCAAAGAAACTGTTCTGATTGAAAGTATCCCAGACCAATGTAAATACCGCGTGTCCGATTGGGTTGGTTTCCGCATTCGGCATATTTCTTTTAACTCCAGAAATCGCAAGCAAAATTCCGTCGCATGCACTCTCTTCGGCGATGAGTGCTTCCTCTTCGGTAAGTCCGAACTTGGAGAGTAGATTCAGTTGAATCTGCTTAGCTGGGACGTGACATTCGAGTGCTGTGAGCAGCCACTTCGCAAGGTCATTCTCTGACCACTCCGATTGGGCTGTATTGGTCATGTGTATTGCCTACTGTTTCGAGTTATTGCTTGGGCGGACCACCGTATTCGGGCGGCATGGCTTTCCATTCTTCCAGCAAGCCGATTTTCTCTACGAAGGCTGAGTAACGGGGATCACTTGTGAGCTTTCTCCAGAATAAATTTCCCAGAAAAGCGCTCGGCCGCGCACTGCCCTGCTCGAATGCTATTTCCAGCCATTCAAATGCCGAATCGCCTTCGCCACGCCACGCGTAGACGGTTGCCATTGCGGCCGGCACTTCATCCGCAGATGTATCAAGAAGTTCCTTTATGAGTGCCTGGGCTTCTGTTTCCTTACCCATCGTGTACAAGAAATTGGCCTTTTGGTGACGATAATAGACCGCGTCGGGGTTTTTTTCGGTCTCAAGCAGGGCGTTTTCAACGTCACCTCGCATCATGTAAAGACGGCCTAAGATAAGACTCAGGCCCGGGTAGTCGGGGTTTATTGCTCGCACCCGATCGAATGCAACGAATGCATCATCAATGCGGCCAACTCGCAAGTAGCGACGCCCGAGTGACATCAGTCTGTGGAGACCCAAAGGATCCAGTGCAACGGCCTTTTCGTACAGTTCAATGGCTTCTGATAATCGTCCAGACGTGCTCGCTATCGAAGCTGCAACACCGAGAACGCCAGCGTTGTTGGGTTCCAATCGCAATGCCTTTTCAATGGCGATGCGGGAGCCCTGCCAGTCCGAATCATGGAATCTTCTACTATAGGCCAGCGCCGCCCAGGCGGACGCGAGATTATCATCGATAGCCAGCGCCCTTTCGATCGCTTCGGATTGCAGCGCCCGAAGTTCCTCCCGACGTGCTGGCGTATCGCGCATCTGATATCCGTAAGCCAGCTGGAGGCTCACCCAGGCCGGAGCGTAGTCCGGGTCAATTGCCAAAGCCTGATTCAGTGACGCAAAGGCCTTTTCAATATTTTCCTCGCCCTGGATATTAAGGAAGTAGTTGCCCTGCAAATATAACGAATAGACCTCTGGATCCGTCTGTTTGACCTCGGGCATGCTGCCCAACAGGTTGATCCTGAGTTCGTCTATGACCGCTTCGGCGATTTCTTCCTGAACCACGAAAATGTCATCCAGGGTCCGATCGAAGGTCTCTGACCACAGCTGAAAGCCGTCATCGACTTTGACTAGTTGCGCCGTTATCCGAACATTGTTGCCGGTCTTGCGGACGCTGCCTTCCAATACATGGGTGACATTGAGCTCCTCACCAATGTGGGCAATATTTACATCTTTAGCCTTGTATGAGAAAGAGGAGGTTCGCGCGGCAACCCTAAGTTCAGGAATCTTGGCCAACAGATTGAGAAGCTCCTCCGACAGCCCATCGGAAAAGTACTCGTTGTCAGAGTCGGCGCTTATATTGATGAACGGCAGCACGGCAATGGAGTTTCCGATGTCTCCGGCGTTCTGGTCAGACTCAGGCTGCAATAAGAAAATATCGTAGGCGAAGTAGGCTAACGCCAGTACCAATACAGTGACAATCGTGAAAGACGGTTTGCGCACAGTGCGACGGGTGATCGACTCGGTTTGGTTTTCAGCGGTGGCGAAAGCGCCAGATGCCGATTCAACTTGTCGCAACTCGCTTGAGGACGGCAAGATCACATCAGCCACAAGGCAGTAACCGCGTTTCGAAATTGTCTTCACGTAGCGCGCGTTTTTCTGGTCATCACCCAGCTCTGCCCGCAACAAGGAGACCGCTCGAGATACCACCTCGTCTCCCACCACAACCTCGCGCCACACTGCGTCCAATATTTGTTGGCGCGACACCACTTCCCCCTGCCTCTCGGCAAGAAAAACCAGCACATCCATCACTTTGGGTTCAATAGCCTTCGTCTGCTCGGGACTTTTCAGCAGGTTTTGCTGCGGATAGACATCCCAACCTCCAATGCGAAAGCCACACTTCACGGTGTTATTCATTTCGCTGCAAGTTGTTGATTTTAAAAGGCCTAATCATTTGATAAGAAAACCCTAAAGATTCTATCAGGATCAGCTTTGATCGTGAACGTAGTTTGCATCCTCGTCACATCCATCGAGTTGCAATAGGAGTTACCTCGTTATGAATAGAAATACATTCGCGGTTATCGCCGTATTATTGACGTTACTACTGTCTGGCTGCGCTTCAACAAGCACACCTGGGCTTTTCGAGCCGGCATACCTCGCCGGCAACTCGACAGCCGTAAACGAACGGCCCGAAGCTTTGGATCGAGCTACGGGCCAGTCTGGCCGAATGTGTCCACGTGGCTCGCAGCGGTGGTGTGTCAAGCGCAGCGTCGGCCAAATTTCCTGTGGCTGCGTTAGTGACTCTGAGGCCCGTGAGCGATTCGAGTCGTTTTGGGGTCAATAGGCGTACAGAATTCTAACCCTGGCTGGCCGATTCGGTCCGAGAAACTGCCGATCCGCGACCGAATCCGCCAGCCGCTGAATCCTGTTATCAAGGCCCGTCAGTCCGAGCAAAGCAAAGGCGTCTGCAGCGCATAACCCCCGGCATTGTTTTGATTATTCGACATCCTTAGGAACGCAAATATAATTCCAGTCAATATTTTTGCCTTTTGCTTTCAGACCTTTTTCATAAAGAAGTCCTCCCGCCTCCTGGCAAGCCTGCATCGAATCGAACTCTGTTGTCACGCTCACGCCACCGGCGTTGCCGCCAATAACAAACCAAGCTATCAGTATGATTTTCATATCTCGTCTCTAGCTCCTCGTTTTGGGTCGGTTGTCGCCACCATACACCAGGCATACAAGCGCGGCGAACAAGGCTTTTACGTTTAGCCGGGCAAGCATCTGGCATTGAATCCCAGCGATTCAATACCATTCAAATGTCATTACTGAGCGAATCAGCAAGATTCGGAGGAATTGGCATGGTCACGTGGCAGGACGAATTTATAAGGCTATCGGAATTGCACCGGCATGAGGTCGAAAGGTGGCTGGAAGGTGAGCGCAACACTGACCTGGTCATCGATGCGGGCGAAGCAGAACGGGAGTTTCTACGTCAATGGATGTCTGCAGGTGAACCGGGACGAAATCAGAAAATGCCGGACTGAGAGTTAAGGGGTCGCCCGTGTCGGTCATATGTGACGACTCAGGACTTTCTTCGCGAGAGTCCGAACATGCCGAACCACTACCCAAGATGCGAGTATCACCGCTCCCTGCGATTACCCCAATAATCAATAAAACTGATTAGGTCATTGTTGAATAGATCCGGATACTCCCGGTATGGGAAGTGGCCGGCCTGGTTGTAGATGATCGTCTTCAGGTTGGGATTGTTTGCTCCGAGCGTGTGCGAGAAGGCGATACAACCCTTCAAGGACGCGCTCTCTTCTTCGGCTGCCCAGTCCAGGACGTCGTGACTGCCACAGGCCCAGAGTATTGGCAGCCCGTGCACACCTCCCCGTCTCCATTCTGCACGCCGGTTCACCCAAAAGTCGGGCTCCTCGGCGGGAGCCGTGAGTTGCGCTGCTGCGATCGCTTGACGGCTTGGGAGCGACATCATGTGCTGCGATGCCTCCCAGAATGCCCGATCGAATGAGTCCTCCGGATGGGTCATAGCCGACATCCAACAGCCCCATCCCATCTGCCCGCCGACGGCACCGCAGGCTTCACGCATAACATCACCCTTGGGCTTTTCGAAGAACTCCGTTTGCGGCCCGACCGCAACAACGGTCAGGGTGATAACTTTTTCCGGATGGGCCATGCCGTACTCCAGCGCCAGTGCGCCGCCGGAGGAGTTGCCAGCCAAATTAACGCGCTCAAGCCCCATCGCCACGACGAAGTCGTCGAGAAATTCCACCTCGGCCGCATAGCGGAAGTCGCCGTCCTCACGCATGCCCGAGAGGCCGTAGCCCAGCCGATCCACAGCATACACGTGGAAGCGTTCCGCCAGGCCGGAGATGTTCCTGGCCCACATATTGGCCGAGTTGAACACGCTCCGTCGCCCGCCGTGTAATAGAATGAGAGGTTCGCCTTCACCTGCTTCATAGTAACGAACCGGCATACCGCTCACCACGGTGACTTTTGCCGTTTGCCCGTCGATGGAGCTAGCGCGTAAATCGCTATCGCTGATCTGCGCAGTAGCGGACTGCCCCACAGCAAGACTCAACAACAGCCCGGCGGCAGTGAATAAGCCGAGGCTTCGAGCGCGCTTGCGGCCCACAACGTGTTTCTTAGGCATGTCTACTCTCCAACATTGAATACTCGATGTCTGCTATCGGCAGTAAAGCAGTCGGTCAAACTAGGTTTCTTTGGGCGTCTCAGTATCGAGCTGAGGATTGTCGAACAGAATCATCGCAAACAAGTAGGCCGAGACTCCGACAAGCCACAATAACCCCAAGTAGTAGATCTCGTAGGCGTACGCTAGAAGAAAGCCCAAGCCAACGGCTAGTTTTGCGCCTACGACCGGGAACGACAGCAGAGTGATCGTCAGTTGAATCGGCGTGTTGGCCCGAATTGAGCGTTGTTTAAATTGGTGCTGCAGAATCAAGAACAAGTGATACAAGCCAAACACACCGCAGACTACTCGCCACATTGTCATTGTGGACAGGAGTCCGGAAAGTAGGTCCGGCAGAAGAGCGAACATCATTGCGCCGAATGATGCTCCGAAAATCGTTGTCATTCCGAGCGCCATGAAAGCAGCGTCCCGGTGTTGAAGAACGAGGATAATGCCGATAAAGCCCGCGAGCGCCACGGCAATATCCGCAATCGATCGCATCGCCTCAAGATCTACGATATCTGGCAAGAAATACTCCCTAGGTTCCGAATAAAAACAAATGACCGCTTTGGGTCAGTAGCAGCCACTGAGTTTATCATCTGGTGAGGGGCTGCTTTCGGGTGTAAAGTGGGCACTGCGGCAAAGACCCTCTAGGTATATATCCGAATTTAACGGGGTTCGTCGTACCGGGGAGTTTGAGCGCAACTTATGCAATTCTGGCCAAAGTCAGAAACGCAAGCGCTGGGTCCTCGCGTTGAACAGGACGTTTGATCAGGTTCGCGATCTCAACGATGTGGGCCATTATGGGCAAGCTGAAAGAACTGTTGCAGGAGTTACGCCGCCGCCGCGTGTTTCGCATGACGGTGATCTACATCGTCGCCGCCTGGGTGGCGGTGCAGGTGGCCAGCGAGGCATTACCTGCATTCGACATCCCCGAAGGCGCGATACGCTATGTTTGGCTCGCCGCGCTCATCGGCTTCCCCGTGGCGGTGCTGTTCAGCTGGAGATACGATTTCACGGCCTCCGGTATCCGGCGCACGCCTGCTGCCCACGAAGATGTTGCGGCAGCGCAATCGCTCAAGCGAATCGATTACAGCATCCTGGGCATGCTGGCTGTTGTTATGCTGGCCACGGTATTCGGGGTTGGGCAACGCCTGATCGAAGTCCAAACCGAAACCGGACGCGCGCCGAGCACGCGGGCAATTGACCCCAACTCCATCGCAGTCCTGCCACTGGAAAGCCTCTCCCCGAATCCGGATGACGCGTATTTCGCAGCCGGCGTACACGACGCTCTAATCACCAGCCTCTCCAAAATCACGGCGCTAATGGTCACTTCTCGCACCTCAGCCCTCAGGGTTGACTCCAAGCTTTCGGTTCCCGAAATAGGCCGTCAACTGGGCGTTGCGAAGTTGCTCGAAGGCTCGGTGCTGATGGACGGTGGCCGCGTACGGGTCATTGTGCAGCTGATCGACGCCGCATCGGACCTGCATTTGTGGGCCGATACTTTTGAGCTCGAGATGGTCGATATCATTGCCCTGCAAAACGAGGTGGCAAGAACAATTGCCGACGTCATCGAAGTCCGGCTGACACCCCGTGAAGAAGCCGCGCTGGCCAAGGTTGACCCTGTGCGGCCAGAGACTTATCAGGCGTACCTGAAAGGGATGTACCAGTTCCGCCAGGAAACGTCAGAGGCTGACCGCCGCGGGATAGAGATCCTTGAAGAGGTTGTGCGCCAGGACCCAACCAGTGCATTGGCCCATGCCGGAGTAGCTTATGGCTATGCGCACCTGGGACATTCCCCGTTCCCGGGAGACGCCTATCCCAAGGCCAAATTAGCAGCTGATAAGGCGCTGCAGCTGGATCCGGAACTGGCCCAGGCACACCTGGCGCTGGGCATGTATCGGTTCTACTACGAGTGGGATTTCAAAGGTGCCGAACGGGCCTTAAAGCGTGCCATCAGATTCAACCCGAGCCTCAGCGAAGCGCACTATCACCTGGCGTGGCTATACGAGGCACAGGGTCCCAGGCGGGAAAAACAATCCCTGGATGAGGGTGAGCGCACGCGAGAGCTTAACCCGTTATCCCCGTTCATGATCGCTTGGCTCGCAGACCAATACCGCGACGCGTGCCGGTACGACGAAGCCCTGAGTCTGGCCAGGGAGGCGATCAGGCTGGATCCGGAACATCCGATTGGTTGGCTGTCACTCGGACTGACGTCCGCGCAACTCGGGGAGTTTGACCAGGCCATCGACGCACATAGACACCTCGCCGACTCGGCAAACTGGTCGTGGTCCATAGGCATGTCCTATGCGGCTGCAGGCCTTGAGGACAAGGCACGCGAAATTGCTGCAGCGCTGGAGCAACATCCCAGCACAGAATTACCACTCGCCATGATCTATTCGAGAATAGGCGACTCTGAGTCCGCCCTGCATTGGATTGCGGAGGCAGAAGAAAAGCGAGTGCCCTGGTATCCGTCGTTACTGGGATGGTTTCCTGCGCACGAGGTCCTCCGTAACGACCCGCGGCTGCAGGCGCGCGCCGCGGCGTTGAACCTTCCTGACCCCCGGACGATGGACTGCCGGAACTGATCTTCACGATCATGGTGGGCGAGCTTTTCGCAACGTTCGGCAATCTTTCGTCCCAAAATACTTTCAAGGAAGACGTAGCTATCCGTATGGAATTGAGTCCCCACGAGGGCACGCTTGGCAGGTTCCTGGAAGGTAAGGACGGCGATGTCACTGGTTTTCAATATCGTGGCGCCCTATGGTCGACGCTTCCCACCCTAAAGCAGACATTGAGCTAAACTTGTGCTGATGGGCTGCCAATGCCCCGAGTCCGACATCCACCCTTCTGCCAGGAAAAGTACTGAACATGCTCAAGAAAATAGTCGGGGCTATTGTCATTTTGATCGTCAGCATCTGGCTGCTGGCTTTCACAGCGTTGCGTTTTGAGGCCCATGAATACACCCAGCTTAGCGATGGGCAGCTGACTGAGGCTGCCGCCTACCTTGACGGAAAATTAACAGCTGTACCCCCGGCCTGGGAGTGGAGTACATTTTCGCCGGCGCCCGGTGTTGATCTACGCACCGGAGTAATCGATTTTGAGGACGCCAAAGGCACGGTGATCGTTGTGCCTGGTTTTACTGCGACCATCGAAATGACAATGCGTGAGATCGTCAAGATTAACAGCAGCGGCTATCGGGTCGCCTCAATTGAGTACCGTGGCCAGGGTGAATCTCATCGAACACTTACCAACCCGGAAAAAGGCTATGTCGAGAATTACGCGCAACTCGGCGCGGAGTTAGCCCGGTTTGCAGAGCAGGTACGAATTACCGATAAGCCAGTGTTCTTTTACTCAATATCTAAGGGCGCGCATATCACTATGCGAATGGCGGGGGAACAGAAACCGGACGTCACTGCCTACGCGCTGATCGTGCCTATGATAAAGGTCAATACTGGTAACACTGATTACTCGACAGTGCAGACCGTCGCCAGCTTATTGCATAAACTTGGGCTCGGCACGCTGTATGCTCCGGGCCAGTCAAAATGGCCAAACGGCGAGCTTGTATTTGGCAAGCCGATCCCCTGCAACGCCAACCCCGACACCGCGCAAACTCAGGATGCCCTGTTTGCCGGAAGAGAAAATCTACGCACCAGTGGCGTCACAATGAGTTGGTTATATGAGACCGCAGCCTCGACCGAAAAACTGTTCAGCCCTGAGCACATCGCAGGCATCTCACAACCGGTAAAGATGTTCACGGCAGGTGTCGATGAATTGGTCGATACGGGCGAAGCGCAACGATTCTGCGACGCTCTTGCGAAGTGCGAAGTAGAACACCTTGCAGAATCCCGGCATTGCATTACGCGCGAAAACTTTGACCTGTATGATCGCGTCGTAGAGGAAACAATTAGCTATTTTGACAGGCAACACAAATGAAAAATATTGTTAAATATTTCGTGTCCACGGTCATGATAATTTCTTGGCTTACACCGGTGTTTGCTGAAAAGCGTGAGACAGCCACGCAAGATCAAGCCGCTATAATTGCAGAAGCTCGCGTAATTGCAGAAGCCTATAGTGAACTTGGTTGGTTTACCGGATCGGTCCTGCTGGCAAGGGATGGGCATCCAATCTATCAAGCGTCCTTTGGGATGGCCGACCGGAAGGCAGCAACGCCTAATCGCCAGAATACGAAGTACAATCTTGGCTCCATAATGAAGCACTACACGGCTGTATTGGTCCTGCAGCAGGTAGAAAACGGTGCGATCGAGCTGGATGACAAGCTCGAAGTTTTTGATCTTGGCTTCGCGCCGGATGCAGCAAGCAAGATATCCGTTCGTCACTTGCTTCATCACCGCTCAGGCTTCGCGGATATTTTCACCGCGGAATATCGAGAGAACCAACTTGCTTTCGATACCATTGCCAAGAGGCTGGAGCTGCTGAAAGATGCTCCGCTGTTATTTGAACCAGGCAGTGAGCACCACTATTCGAACTATGGATACGTGGTGCTTGGAGCGATCCTGGAAAAGGTAACGGGCAAATCCTTCGCAACGCTTTTACAGCAAAATATATTTGATCGGCTTGAGCTCGTAGATTCGATCTACCCCTATAGAGCAGACTCTGCAAACCAGTCACTACGCTATACTTTCAACTATGCCGGGGAACAGGTACTGGTTGGTGTAACTGAACACCATGGTCCCGATGGTGGCATTGAAGCGACAGCGGCCGATGTCCTCACTTTCTATCGTGCTGTCTTTCATAGCGACAAACTCCTCTCACCTCAGAAAGACACTATCCGGGAGTACTTTTCGACAGACGGGAAGCATTGGGGTGCATTCGGCGGTGGCGCCGGCGTTAGTGCCGCAGCAGAACTGGACTTGAGCAATAATTACGAAATCATAGTCCTGGCAAACTCTGACAATCTGGTTGCAGAAAGAGTTTCGGGTAGAATTTATTCATATATCCAAACTGGCAGCTATGACCCGGTCACTCTCCCTCCACATGTCTATGCCTGGAAAAGATATCAGGAGATGGGAGCAGAGACCTTCAAGTCAGACTTTGCGGCCCGATACAAGTCTGATGGCTACACCCAGTTTATCGGCCGAACACTGAATGAACTTGGCATGTCTTTGCTGAAAGCAAGTAAGTGGAATGAAGCTCTCGACATATTTTATACGCTCGCCGGGCTTTTTCCGGATGCGCCGCAGGTATATGACAGCCTCGCATTTGCGTTCTTGAGTCAGGGAGACACAGAAAAGGCTGCTCAGATATTCAGGAAAGCGATTGCACTAAAGCCGGATTTCTCGAGCGATTATAATTCGGACAACTATGGCGCAAGTGGCTTGTAGCTGCGGAATCAATCCTTAATCCGTATCGAGAGAGTATTTCGTCAACTGAACATCCCGCCCGCTTTTGGCCGATTGCAACACCACATAAATATTTGAAGCGTTGAATGACCGCTACTGCTGGCTGGCCGCTTCGCTTGCAAGCCTTCCCGTGAAATTCCAGCAGACCAGGAACAATACTAAGAATATGAGGTCGACCCAAGCCCACGGAACCCACATTGAAGGAACGCCTGCGGTCGCCATGTAGTAGAAAACGATACCGCTATAGCCGGCTTTCAAAGCGACGCCGTATAGCATGAGGAAACGATTGGCGATCGGATCTCGGGCAACCCGATAGAACATTGCCGCAAAAATCATTAGAAGAATAGCCGGAAACTGAACGTAGGCCATATGGTTGGGTGGTACGACCTCAAAAATCTGAAACGCCATGCCCGGCCAAAACAGAAACAGGAATCCCAGCACGCCATCGTAGATTGCAGCAATTATGAAAAGAAATTTGACCATACTGATGTTCATAACTCTCACCTGCTCGTCTATATGCGTTGTATCAACTATGCAGC
>JAHEFG010000003.1:0-137431 GCA_024640305.1 Gammaproteobacteria bacterium | reverse complement strand
CAAGTACTTGTCAAACTGCTTTGCTTTCCAGTCGGACTTGGTTTCGATTCCGGCCAGTCCCTTCCTGGACGCGCTCTCGAAGCCTATTAGAACCTGAGCACACCCTGCATCGTGCATATGACTCAGCAATTCGTCGTCGTCGGCAACTGAAATATCGGTTTCGGTAAACCAGCGAATGTTTTCCTTCGCGATAGCCCGCATCAGCGCTTTGCCATGACGCTTATTGACGAATGTATTATCGTCGGCGAATTCTATGAATGGATCAGGCTGCAAACTCTTGATGTGTCGAATTTCGGCGATCACTCGATCCACCGGTTTCACTCGGTAGTGCGGGGACAAGCGAATCGATGCAGCACAAAACTCACAGTTAAACGGGCAGCCGCGGGCGGTCTGGACAGTTAGTCGGTTGTACAGATCCTGATTCAGCAGCTCGAACCTGGGCATTGGGCTTTCTGCCAGGTCGAATGCCCTGCCTCTCGAGTCATAGACGCGCTGTAGGTTATTGCTTTTGAGGTCCTTCAGGAGTGCCGGCCAAGATGGCTCTCCTTCGCCAATGACAATCGCATCGGCATGCTCAAGAGCCTCATCCGCCAGCGCTGTTACATGCAGCCCACCCATCAGTACTTTGGTTCCCGAGGCTCGGTAGCGATCTGCAAGTTCGTAGGCTTCGCGAATCTGCGCTGTAAAAGACGAGATAGCAACCGCATCGAACTCAGCGGGCAAATGATCAATCTCCGCGAGATCGGGTATATCGATGTATTCAACATCAATGTCGTCCGGCGTCATTCCCGCCAGCGTTAGCAGTCCGAGACTAGGCAGCGAGGCGATTACCCTGCTGCGATCGACAAAACCCGGCAATGTGAAACCTAGTTCCGTTAATTCTTTGTTGTGCGCGCGGGTGGCGCTCATCGCGATTAGACCGAGTTTCATGACATCACCATTTTCTGCAGCACCAGGACAATTGTGATCGCGACGCAAATGACAGGCAGTGCAAATGCGTGTCTAAAAAAGGTCTTCCAGGCAGTTAGGAAACAGATCGTCGGCATGAGGACAGCACCCGCGATTAGACTCAGCGATGCCACCACCGGGTATTCAGGCTGTATGCCACCGCTGCTCAGGGCGAGCGAGAAAAGAACGTTGATTATGCCGAGGCCAAAAAATGCGATATGACCGAGCCGAAGCAATCTGCGGCGAAAAGCCCCGTATCCGCCCGCGAAATTAGCCCGGTGAAAGAAAAGGCCGATAACGCTGCCGGAAATCAGGCCAAACAACATGCCTGCCCATCCGGCGAACATGTTCCACTGAGCCATGAGCGGCGCCCGTTATTTCGGTTATCTTAATAGTGCGCGAGAGATTCCTTAAAACGAATCCGCATTAATACCTAAACTGAAACCGACTCCACAGCAGTTTCTTGCTGAATCGCCTGTAACCTTTGACCGATGAATTCACGAAACTCCGGGCGCCAATCCATGTCGCTTTTGTCGAGCCACTCTTGCACACCGCGGTTACGCACAATGTCATCGAGCAAGCGTGCACTGCCTGCGAAACCATGCGGATCGTGCTCGACCGACAATTGGCGAATATAGGCTCCCTGCATACTTGAAAACATATTCCTCATTAGCAGGGCAAACCTGGCTCTCTCCGACACTTGAAGATTCTCGTAGCTCCTGTAGCCCTTTAGTAACAACTTCAAGAGATCCGGGTGCAAGATGAGCAGCTCGCGAAAATGGTTGCCGGACTCTACGTTGCGCTCGAATGCCGCCAACCGATCGGCTTCGATACTGCGGGAAACTTGCTGCGTATTCTGGCGAATCTGAACCGCCACATAGACGAGCGACACGAATATCGCAATAACACCAATCGCTTCGGCTACTGCTCCAACTGCTTCCCAGTTCATGCTTGCCCCCATCTGACAGTCTTAACCTCTATTACGTGATCTTAGTTTACGCCGCGTATGTTTGTCTGGCCGCCCAGCTGTCTTCGGCATCAGCATTCGATCTTGTCGCAATGCCACGGCCTGGTCTTCTCGCTGACGAACCGTCTCCTCGTCTTCGTGATAAAAATTTTGCGCTTCTGCTGCCGGACCACGCCGCATGGGTATACCCGATACCTGCAGCGAATATGGCAATCGCTCGCGGATCAGATCGATCTGGTCTCCGCATTTGACACGGCTCCCCGGCGTTGTGCGCTCGCCGTTGAGCTTCACGTGCCCTCCTGAAACCGCTGCGGTCGCCAGGCTTCGGGTCTTGAAAAAACGGCAATAGAAAAGCCAGCGATCAATGCGCAAGGTTTCAGGTGGAGTGGACATCAAAAACCTAGGCGACCTCGCCTGCAGCTTGTGCGGACGCCCATGCCCACTGGAAATTGAAGCCACCCAGTTGCCCGGTCACATCGACAACCTCGCCAATAAAGAACAGGCCGGCGTGTTGTTTGCTCTCCATGGTTTTGGAAGACAACGCATTGGTACTTACACCGCCGATCGTTACCTCCGCTGTTCGATAACCTTCTGTACCAGATGGCTTTAGAACCCAGCAATGCAAGCGATTCGCCAGCTGTTCCAACGCCGCGTCGCTAATCTCACCCAGTGGCCGTTCAGCCAGTTCGCTCCAAAGTAATGCTTGCAACTCCAGCACCAGCGCGCGCGGCAGATGATCAGCCAGCACCGTTCGCAATAACAACTTTGGTTGATTCAGCTTGGCGGCAAGTAAGAAGCGTGTTCCATCGAGTTCTGGCAACAGGTCTAGCTGTATCTCATCGCCGGTATTCCAGTAACTCGACAACTGAAGTATTGCCGGGCCGCTGAGGCCACGATGCGTGAATAGAACATCATCGGTAAATGACTGCTTCCCGGTACTTGCTGTTGCCCGCACGCTCACACCCGACAGGCGGGACGTCAGTTCGAGAAGAGCGCCGGTGAACGTAAACGGAACCAATGCTGCACGTGTTTCCAGAACGCTTATGCCGAATTGTCGCGCCAATCGATAGCCGAGGTCGGATGCACCCATCTTTGGAATAGACAGGCCACCGGTCGCCACGACCAGTGAACTCGCCTCGAACTCACCTTTGTCGCAGCTCACGACATAACTGCTCATGTGCTCAACGGACGAGATTTTGCAGTCGGTCAGGATTTGAACACCGGCTTCCTCGCATTCCGCTGTGAGCATGTTGAGAATGTCTTTCGACGACTTGTCACAAAACAGCTGGCCTTCGCTTTTGTCGTGATACGCAATATTGTACTTGTCAATGTACTTGACGAAATGTGCGGGAGTGAATCGAGTCAGCGCAGATATGCAAAAGCTGGGGTTTGCAGACACGAAATTCGCCGGAGTGCAATTTAGATTAGTAAAATTACAGCGCCCACCACCCGACATTAGAATTTTCTTGCCAACCTTATTGGAACCTTCGAGCACGACGACACGACGACCACGCTTGCCGGCAACAATGGCGCACATCAGCCCGGCGGCGCCACCGCCAAGCACTATGACATCGACGCTGTTCAGATCAGCAACATCACAGCGGCGACCAATGACCAGACCAGTAGCACGGCAGTTGCCAGCACCCCAATTGTGAAGCCGTTGGAACGGCTACCGGGATCCTTCAGGTACGCTGCGCGATATATAAATCGACCGATAAGGAAAAAGAGGCCAATACCAGCGCCCCAAAGCGGGTTCACGAGGTAAGCATATATCCAGAGTGCCGGCACAAACACGACAAGTTGTTCCATAGTGTTTTGCTGAACCCGAAACATGCGCTCGAATTCAGGATTGCCGGTGATCGCGGGCGCTATAACGCCATGCTTGGCCCGCATCGCCCCGACCTGTATAGAAAAAAACATGAACTGTATCAGGGCCAGCAACGTTACGATTACAGTGTATTCAATGTGTTCCATCTCTAAATCCCCTTAATTTTCGGTTATTTGTGAATTTGCGGTGACATTTGGACGCCGGTCATTAAGATGATCGATGAGATGATCGCACCGCCTGACAATAACGCTGAATCGACCCTGCTCGGGCGTTTCCTGGGACTCGAAAAGCACGAGTACCGCGCTGTTGCCTGGTCCTTCGTTTATTTCTTCTGTGTATTGTCAGCCTACTATATCCTGCGGCCGGTGCGCGAAACCATGGCTGTTGGCAGCGGCCCGGACACCATACCTTATCTATTCATCGGCACATTCGTCACGATGATTTTCGCGTCGACGGTTTTTGGCTGGGTTGCCTCCCGATTTCCGCGCCGCATATTCCTGCCCTGGGTCTACCTGTTCTTCATATCAAACATTCTGATCTTCTGGGTCGTCTTCTCGCGAGCCGTTGCCTCCGGAGAGGAACACATCTGGCTGGGTCGTGTTTTCTTCGTCTGGCTAAGCGTCTTCAACCTGTTCGTGGTCTCGGTGTTCTGGAGTTTCATGGCCGACATATATACGCGAGAACAAGGTCGCCGGCTATTTGGCTTAATCACATCGGGTGGCAGCATCGGCGCACTGATCGGCGCCGCGGCAACCAGTGCCCTGACTATGAAAATCGGCTTTCAGAACCTGATGCCGATCTCGGCTGCAATTTTGCTCGTTGGCGTTTTTTGTATCGGGCGGCTCAAGAACTGGGTCCACCATGAACACCAGGAAGAAATCGGTGAAACAGTAGAAAGTGAAAAACCGCTGGGTGGCAATCCGCTTGCTGGAATTAGCCACTTGTTTTCGTCGAAATACTTCCTCGGTATCTCCTTGATGTCATTGATAGCCAGTCTGTTGGGAACAGCTTTGTACATGTTCCGGGCCGAACTCATTGAGACGGCGATTCTCACTCCCGACGCACGCACACTGTTCTTCTCGAACATGAATATCGCGCAAAACGCGCTGGCCCTGATAGCCCAGATGTTCCTCGTCAAGCAGGTCGTAACACGGTTTGGAATCGGCCGCTCGCTTCTGCTATTCCCACTGGCCTCGGTTATCGGGTTTGCTATTCTGGCCATGGAGCCGACCTTGATGGCCGTCGCCGTACTCGATGTTGTACGTCGCGGCCTGGGCTTCGGTTTCGCCAAGCCGTCAACCGACATGCTTTATTCTGTTGTGACGCCAGAGGAAAAGTACAAAACGAAAAACTTTATCGAAACGGCCATTTACCGCGGCGGTGATGTCGTCGGAACCTGGGCGATAAAACTGATGTCAGTAATGGGAGCAGGAATCTCCGGTATATCCCTGCTAATGATGCCCTTCGCCATTGTTGCAGCCGCGGTTGCGCTTTGGCTTGGGCGAGATTACAAACGCAGGGCCATGAAATTGAGAGCAAGAGGTGTGGAATGAAAAACTGGAACAGACGTGACGTACTTGCAGCTGGCGCAGCACTGGCCGCCCTGCCCCGCATTCCTTTCGCAGCGGAGGCAAAGACGATGATGAGCAGGCCCATACCGTCGTCCTCAGAGGCTCTGCCCGTGATCGGACTGGGCACCTACGAAGTTTTCGATGTCGATAGCAGCGCAGGCGAGATCGCAACGCGCAAGGAGATTGTCGACCGGCTAACTGATATGGGCGGCAGCTTGCTGGACACGTCGCCAATGTACAACCGCTCGGAGAAAGTCATCGGCGATGTGATCAATGCCGGTGTCAATCGCGACAAGCTGTTTCTGGCGACCAAAGTCTGGACGGACGGCCGCGAGGACGGCATCGCACAAATGAACCGCTCCGCCGATCTTATGAACACAGAGATCATTGATCTCATGCAGGTTCACAACCTTAGAGATACAGCAGTGCATATGGCTTCAATCAGGGAGTCGCAGGAAGAAGGGCGAATTCGCTACAGCGGACTTACGCACTACACCGCCAGCGCCCACGCGGCAATCAGCAAGGACATGCAGACCTTCAAGCCGGAGTTTATCCAGATCAATTACTCTTTGGGGGAGCGCGAGGCAGAACAGCAGGTTTTGCCACTCGCGCAAGAACTCGGGATTGCCGTGCTCGTCAATCGACCGTTTCAGGCCGGCCGCCTGTTCAGCACAGTCGCGGGCAAAGAGCTGCCCGACTTTGCCAAAGACTTCGCTGACAGTTGGGGGCAGTTCTTCCTTAAGTTCATCATCAGTCACCCCGCGGTGACCTGCGTCATTCCTGCGACCAGTAAGCCGCATCATATGGCTGATAACCTCGGCGCCGGATTTGGTGAACTTCCGGACGCAACCATGCGAGATCGCATGGTTGAGTACTTCAACAGTCTCTGAGAAAGGGTCTTAAACAAATGCAAAACACGGGCCTGATCCGACGCCTGGCAGCGATCTTGTACGACACGCTTCTGATCGGCGCATTATTTTTCATCGCAACGATTCCTTTTATCGCTGCTCGCGGCGGTGAACCCGTCGAGATCGGGGACAACACGCTTTATCGGCTTGTCCTGATACTTGTGATATACGCCTTTTTCGTCGGCTTCTGGACGCGCACCGGACGAACCCTGGGCATGCAATCCTGGGGGTTGCGCGTTGAAACGCCAACTGGCCAAATTCCCACATTTGCGGTGGCCAGTATTCGTTTCTTCGCGGCGATACTTTCCTGGGTGCCCGCTGGTCTTGGTTTTATCTGGCAACTATGGGACAAGGATCAGTTGACCTGGCATGACCGTCTCAGCGGGACTCGAATCAGGTACTACCCGAAACCCAAAAAGAATAAGTAACTAGCGTATTCGGCTAAGTGCGATAACGGTTACGGTTGCCAGCACCGCCGACGGTAGCCACGCGAGAATAGCCGGGTTCAAACTGAACACCTGGCCTGAGTTCGCCAGCATTTCGCTCGCGAGATAGTACGCGAGCCCTATTATCACGCCTATCATCAGGCGCGCGCCGGAACCGCCCGTCCGTAATGAACCAAAAACGAAGGCGAGCGCCAGTATCGGCATAATCATTACGGTTACGGTGCGGGCGATCCGATACCACAATTCGGTTTCGTAGCGATTTGAATCGAGACTGTTGCGCTTCAGATAGCTGATGTAGCCGAGCAATTCCCTGCCGGACAGACTGTGCGGTTTGACCAGGGTGATGCCAAGCACTCCGGCATCAATTTCGAACGACTCTATAGCCATTGAAGACTCTACGACGTGGACACTATCGTTCTCGAACAGAGTTTCACGGAAGTTTTCGAGAATCCACTGATCGTCATCGTCAATACCGGAGTTCTCCGCCTTGGCTATGGCTTCGAGCATATTGTCTTCACCAAACCGGAACATATAGATACTGCCGAACTCAAGTCCCGAACTAACGCGTTCGAGGTGCAATACGACTGACCCGTCCTTGACCCAGGTTTCGTTGCCCAGGCGATCTTCATCTTGTTCGTAGCGCGATTCGAGCCGCATGTTTCGCGCGTAGTAATCGAGCGGCGGACCGATGAACTCGCCTAGCAGGCCCGTAAGTACCAATAGAACAAATCCTGTCACCGCTACCATCGCTGACAACTTGAGCACCGACAGGCCCGACGCACGCATTACGATGATCTCGCTATTCGCAGCCAACCCGCCGAGGCCCAGCAGTGAACCTATTAGTGCAGCAATCGGCAACATTTCAAATGCCAGCTGTGGCAGGCGCAGTGCTGTATACAGAATAACGCGCGGCGTCTGATAGCTACCCTGAGTATCGTCAATCTCCGCGATGAACTCGAATAATCCGGCCAGTGCCAGCAAGACCACCAATACCAGTGCTGTCGCCACCAGGATAGTGCGCATAAGGTATTGGCTCAGCAAGCCGTTCACGATAGTAACCGCCGATGAACCGAATTTTGCACAGCCAACATGCCGAGCGCGAGCAGCAGCACGCAGCCGTGCACCCACCACAAGCCTATTTGCGGCGCAACACTGCCCTGCTCGATCCACGCTCTCGCTGCACTTAGCATGTTCAGATAAATAATGAACACAAGCAGTCCAATACCAAGTCGTCCATAACGGCCGGCGCGAGGCTGCGTCTTGGCTAATGGCACTGCAAGAATACCGAGTAGCACCGTCGCCAGGGGAATGCTGATGCGCCATTGCATTTCGGCAACATGTTCGATCTCGCCTGCTTGCGATAGAGCAACAAACGTCATTGTGTGCGGAGTTTGCTCCGGAGGATCCAGCTGCGGCAATCGATACGGGATGCCATGCTCTGCAAATTCGACAACGCGAAACCGCGTGGTACCGGGTACACCTTCATAACGACGCCCGTCGTGTAAGACCAGGAAACGAACGTCCGGGTTTTCGGATTCCCTCTGTTCGCCCCGCCTTGCGACAACCACCTCGACCTGGCCGTCGTCCGTCTGGCGCTGCAGGAATACGTTTTCCATTTGGCCATCGGCCAGTACGCGCTCGCCATATACCACCGCTTTATCAGGACCTACCATCGTAAATCGGCCGGGCTCTATGCTTGTCAGATCAGCCTCACGACGTGCCTCGGCTCCTATGCGGTCGACGGCCTGCAGCGCGCGCGGAGCCAGGTCGATTGACAGCCACGCCACGGCCATCGAAAGCGGTATCAGTAGCCACATAAGCGGCCGAAATATTCCTCCCGGACCGACACGGCACGCCATCATCGCAGGCAATTCACTGTCCCGGTACAGCCGACCCAGCGCCAGCATAATCGCCAGAAACAGGCCAATGGGCACGATAATCGTCAGATATTGAGCCGCGGAGAGCCCAATAACGTCCATTGCCGCATCTTTGGGCAGATTTCCTTTCGCAACATCGCCCAGAACTCGTGCAAACTGGTTGGTCAGCAGAATTAGCAGCAAGACCATCGTCACACCAAGCCAGGTCGTGGCGATCTCGCGAAATATGTACCGATCGAGTATGCGGCGCATAGAAGTCTTTGATTTCTTAACCAGTACGGCTGAATCAGTTAGACTACCGCTTTTATTTTGCCCGGGACAGTCCCGCGTCCATCACGACGGGGCTCACCTGATAACCAAAAAAGACATTCTATGAAATATTTCACGACCACTAGTAAGGCATCGCGCAGAGCAGTCGATTGCGTCATCGTCGGAATTTACGAACGCAGCAAACTGGGCGCAGGAGCTGCTGACATCGATGCCGCCAGCGGCGGAGCCATGAAGCGCTACATCAAGAGCGGCGATATATCCGGAAAGCTGGGAGAAAGCGCTGTGTTGACAAATGTCGCTGGCGTTCGCGCTCCACGAGTTGTGGTCGTTGGCCTGGGCAAGAGCGGTGATTTCGGCGTGCCGCAATATCGCCGTGCGATTCTTGCCGGCCTGCAGTCAATTTCGAAAACAAGAAGTCAGCAGGTGCTGAATTGCCTGACGCTCGAAAACGTCAGCGACGCCGACGCCTATTACCTGGCGCGCTACACGGCACAGGCGGTCGGCGACATGCTTTATCGTTTCACCGAAATGAAGAGTGGCAGAAAAGAACCCGGCATGCCGCTGAAGCAAATCGGCCTGGCTATCGCGAAACGCGGCGATGCAGCACGATCGATGCGCGGCGCGGAGCACGGCGTAGCCATCGCTTCAGGGATGTCGCTGGCAAAAGATCTCGGCAACCTGCCAGCAAACGTGTGTACGCCCAGCTACCTGGCGCGCACGGCACAGAAGCTCGCTCGTGAGCATAAGAACCTGCAAACGCGTGTGCTCAATGAGGCGGAAATGAAGCGTCTCGGCATGCATTCATTGCTCTCCGTGACGGCCGGCACCAAGGAACCTGCGCGGCTGATAGTCATGCAATACAAGGGGAAAGCCGGTAAGGCGCCGGTGGTACTCGTCGGCAAGGGTGTCACTTTTGATTCCGGCGGCATCTCTTTAAAACCCGGCCCGGGCATGGACGAGATGAAATACGACATGTGCGGTGCGGCCAGTGTAATTGGCGCGATATCGGCAATTGCGAAGCTGAAGCTGCCGATCAACGTCAATGTTGTTGTACCGGCTGTTGAAAACCTGCCAAGCGGCAAAGCAACACGGCCCGGCGATATCGTCAAGAGCATGTCAGGCAAGACCATCGAGATCCTGAATACAGACGCCGAAGGTCGCCTGATCCTGTGCGACGCCCTGACTTACTCACGGCGCTTTAAGCCCGACACAATTATTGACGTGGCAACGCTCACGGGTGCCTGCGTTATCGCACTCGGCCATCATCGCACTGCAGTGATGAGCAGCAACGACAAGCTCGCCGCTGAAATTGTCGCCGCAGGCATTGCCTCTGACGATCGCGGTTGGCATATGCCGTTGTCGGACGAATACACGTCCCAGCTGGATAGCAATTTCGCTGATCTTGCCAATGTGGGCGGCCGCGATGGCGGCTCAATCACTGCCGGCTGTTTCCTCGGCGAATTCACTGACGGCATGAACTGGGCGCATCTGGATATTGCCGGAACCGCCTGGACGTCCGGCAAATCGAAAGGTGCAACCGGCCGGCCTGTACCAATGCTTACCGAGATCCTGCTCGCTCGTGCCGGCGCCCTGCCTTAATGGCCAGAGTCGACTTTTACCTTCTCAAACAGACCGGTCTGCAGTCACGTCATTCTTTCGCGTGCCGATTGGCGGAGAAAGCCTATAGGCTCGAGAATACGGTCCATATTCACGTCGCTGACCGCGCCGGCGCAGAACGTCTGGACGAACTACTCTGGACATTCCGCGATGGCAGCTTCGTGCCACACCATACGATCTCGAAATCGAACGCGCAGCAGGAATCCCCGGTGACTATCGGATGTGGTGACGTTGACGTGGCACCGTGCGACCTGCTTATCAACCTCAGCGACGAGGTTCCCGTTTTCGCAAAAGCTTTCCCGCGGGTTGCGGAGCTTGTAACCTCCGATGAAGACTGCAAGCAACTTAGCCGCAAACGATTCGCCGAATATCGAGACCAGGGGCATACGCTCGAAACACACAACGTGTAGCTCTGATTTTTCCCTGACCTAAGCCTAACGACGCCAACCCGACAATCCATGGATAAGTCCTACAACCCACTTGAAATCGAACAGCGCGCTTACGCTCGCTGGGAGGAACGCGGTTACTTCGCCCCACAGGGCGACGGCGAACCATATTGCATCATGATTCCGCCGCCAAATGTGACAGGTACGCTGCACATGGGGCACGCGTTCCAGGACACCATCATGGACGCACTCACGCGCTACAAGCGCATGCAGGGCTTTAAAACGCTCTGGCAACCGGGCATGGATCACGCCGGCATCGCCACACAGATGGTAGTCGAGCGTGTGCTGAACAGCGAAGGCACGACGCGCCGTGATATCGGTCGCGAAAAGTTCGTCGCGCGCGTGTGGGAATGGAAAGAAGAATCAGGCGGGCAGATAGCGCAGCAGCTGCGGCGCATGGGCGCGTCCGTCGATTGGAGTCGCGACCGGTTCACGATGGACGACGGGTTGTCGGAAGCAGTTCGCGAAGTTTTCGTAAAGTTGTATGACGAAGGACTCATCTACCGCGGCAAACGTCTGGTTAACTGGGATCCCGTACTTCACACCGCCCTGTCCGATCTGGAAGTATTGACCGCCGACGAGGATGGTCACCTCTGGCACTTCCGATATCCGCTGGCCTCGGGGGAAGGACATCTTACCGTGGCTACAACGCGCCCCGAAACCATGCTCGGCGACAGCGCGGTTGCCGTTCATCCGGATGATGAACGCTACAAACACCTGATCGGGCAGGACATCGTGCTGCCTATTGTCGGACGCCACATCCCGATCATCGCGGACGAGTATGTCGACCCGGAGTTCGGTACGGGCTGCGTGAAAATAACGCCCGCGCATGATTTCAACGACTACGAAATCGGCAAACGTCACGACCTCGCGATGTATAACATCCTGACAGACGATGCGGCACTTAACGACGAGGTGCCGGAAAAATACCGCGGCATGGACCGTTTTGACGCTCGCAAGGCAATAGTCACCGAGTTTGAAAAACTTGGCTTGCTGGATCAAATCGAAGACTACGTCGTCAAGATTCCTCGCGGCGACCGTTCACATACCGTCGTCGAACCATATTTGACCGATCAGTGGTACGTAAAAATCGAACCGCTTGCGAAACCGGCTATCGAAGCTGTCGAAAGTGGTGCGATTCGTTTCGTGCCCGAAAACTGGTCGAAGACTTACTACGATTGGATGTACAACATCCAGGACTGGTGTATCAGCAGGCAACTCTGGTGGGGACATCGGATTCCCGCCTGGTACGACGATGACGGCAACGTTTATGTCGGTTATTCGCAAGCAGACGTGCGCGAGAAGCATGAACTCGGGACCGATGTCGAACTGCGCCAGGATGAAGACGTTCTCGACACCTGGTTTTCGTCCGCATTGTGGCCTTTTAGCACCTTGGGATGGCCGGAGAAAACCAAGGCACTTGACGATTTCTATCCGGGCAATGTGCTTGTTACAGGTTTTGACATTATCTTTTTCTGGGTCGCACGCATGATCATGATGGGCATCAAGTTCATGGGCGACGTGCCGTTCCGCGAAGTTTATATCCATGGACTCATTCGCGACCACGACGGTCAGAAGATGTCGAAATCAAAAGGTAATGTTCTCGACCCACTGGACCTGATTGACGGCACGAATCTCGACACACTTGTCCAGAAACGCACAACAGGTCTGATGCAGGATCACATCAAGCCGAAAATCGAGAAAGCGACTCGCAAACAATTCCCGGATGGTATCGATGCCTACGGCTGCGATGCTCTGCGTTTCACGTTCGCTGCACTTGCCACGACGGGGCGGGACATTCGCTTCGACCTCGGGCGCATCGAAGGCTACAAGAACTTCTGCAACAAGCTATGGAATGCTGCGCGCTACGTACTGATGAATACCGATAACCTCAGCGCAGGTGATGTTGAATTTACTGCCGCCGACCGTTGGATCAAGGCTCAGTTCAATAGCACCGTCGCAGCCGTTCACAGCCATTTTGCATCGTACCGACTCGACCTTGCCGCACAGGCCATTTACGAATTCACCTGGCACGAGTTTTGTGACTGGTATCTCGAGCTATCCAAGCCGGTACTGCAATCTGACAGCGCCAGCGATGAACTGAAGCGTGGTACTCAGCGCACACTGATCGAAGTGCTCGAGTCATTACTGCGTCTGCTGCACCCCCTGATGCCTTTTATTACGGAGGAGATCTGGCAGCAGGTTGCGCCGCGAGCCAACATTCAGGGCGACACAATCATGTTGCAACCTTTCCCTGAAGTCGACGCGAGTGCAGATGACAGCGACGCTGTTTCCGATATTGAGTGGGTGCGGGAATTCATTCTTGGTGTTCGGCAAATCCGTGGAGAAATGGATATTTCTCCCGGCAAACCTTTACCCGTGCTACTGCAACACTCGAGCGCCGAGGACCGGAAGCGTTCTGCAGCGCATGCCAGCCTGCTGCGGGGAGTCGGTCGAGTCGAGTCTGTCACCGTGCTCGACGCCGACGAGGAACCGCCGGCGGCCGCCACTGCATTGTTGGGAGAGCTACGCCTGCTCGTGCCGATGAAAGGCGTTATCGACGTCGATGCCGAAAGAGCCCGACTTGAAAAGCAGCTCGAAAAAGCTAACGTGGACCTGGCCCGCACGAACGGCAAGCTCGGTAACGACAAATTTGTGAACAATGCTCCCGTCGACGTGGTTACGAAGGAAAAGCAGCGCGCTGCAGAATTCGAAAAGACGATTACGCAGCTAAACGAGCAACTCGAAAAACTGGCCGACCTCAGTTAGACGCGGACAAATCTGAGTACTGCATCACAAACTGGCCGGTATTGAGTGCATTCTGACAGGGCATCCGCGACGATAGGAGGCATAATCGTTCGTCGGGGCTTCGCACCCGGTCAACCAGGAGTCTCGCATGCAGAGCGGAAATACTCTGGAACAACTACCCGTCGGCGAAGACGCGGATCGGGCGGTGCTTAAAAACGCGCAGAAAGCACTTGGCAGCATCATCCTTGGCAAGGATGACCAGATCGCCCTTGCCCTGGCGTGTCTCCTGGCCAGGGGCCACCTATTAATAGAGGATCTGCCCGGACTCGGCAAGACCATGCTCGCCCAGGCGCTGGCCCGAATCCTGGGCCTCAGTTTCCGTCGCATCCAGTTTACAAGTGACCTGCTCCCTGCCGATATCGTCGGCGTATCCATCTTTCGCCAGAACAAAGGTGAATTCGAATTTCAGCCTGGCCCGATCTTCTCGCAACTGATTTTGGCTGACGAGGTAAACCGAGCCACGCCAAAAGCACAAAGCGCGTTGCTCGAGGCTATGGAGGAATACCAGGTTTCTGTCGACGGAAATACGCGTCGCCTGCCCGAACCTTTCTTCGTTGTCGCAACACAGAATCCGGCCGATCAGATCGGCACATTTCCGTTGCCGGAGTCGCAGCTTGATCGTTTCCTGATGCGCCTTGAACTCGGCTACCCAAATGAGGAGAACGAGCGCGAACTGATAACCGGCGCCGACAGGCGCACGATGCTCGAAGATGTCAAGGCGGTTGCGTCGCCGGAAGATTTACAGAGCCTGCAAAAAGCGGCGGCAAATGTTCACATGAGCGAACCGCTTGTCGACTACATCCAGGCGCTGGTAAGACAAACGCGTGAGTCACCTGACATCGAAATCGGTTTGTCACCGCGCGGCTCGTTGGCCCTGGTGGCCGCGGCGAAGGCACGCGCATTCGTCGAGAACCACAGCGGCGTATACCCTGACGACATTCAGGCTGTGTTTGCGGCAATTGCGGGGCACCGCTTGAAGCCGGCCAGCAATACAACCCACCGCTCCGCTGCCGAGCTTTGCCAACATGTCCTCGATTCCGTGGCCATTCCCTAAGATCAGTCTGGCGCCCAGACTATCGGCAACTGCAAGGCGTCGCGTCGGTCGCTGGGCCAGGAAACGCCAAGGCATGGACCCGGCGGTCACTGCATTGCGACCTGGCCGTGTGTACATACTGCCAACCGGCGTCGGCCTCATTTTTGGCTTGATGACGTTTGCAATGTTGTTGGGTTCGATGAATTACAACAACAACTTGTCCTTTGTGCTCACATTCATACTCGCCGGCCTCGGCTTTGTCGCCATGCACCAGTGCCAGCGCAATATCGTCGGACTCGAATTGAGTTTCGCCGGCGTCGAACCCGTATTTGCCGGACAATCGGCCAAATTTCGCGTTGCAATCACAAACCGCTCAAAGAGCGCCCGGCATGGTATCGGTCTGTACACGGACACAGCGGATAGCGATATCCACGATTTGCAGCCGGGCGAAAGCAAGGTTTTCGTCCTGACCGTACCGACGCAGAAACGCGGATGGGTAAAGCTCGAGCGTTTTGGCATCCGCACGCTGTTTCCCTTCGAGCTTTTCCGCTCATGGGCGTGGCTGCACATGGATCTTTCGGGGCTGGTCTACCCATGTCCGGCCGATAGAGCTCCGCAACCACCGCCAACGCAAACAGCGCACGGTCATCGGCAGCACGACGCGCGCGGGGAAGAGGATTTTGCCGGGCTGCGCAAGTTTCATGATGGTGATTCGCCGCGCCATGTCGCCTGGAAAGCCTACGCGCGCAGTGGCCAATTACTATCGAAGCAGTTTGCCGGCGCGGATACCAGCAGCCAGTGGTTTGACTTTGACGAAGTGCAGGCGAACGACACGGAGTCGCGTTTATCAATTCTGACGAGCTGGATTATCGAAGCCGATCGCACACGGGAGGACTATGGACTTCGCCTGCACGGCACGCAGTTTCCGCCGTCCCATGGCGAAGCTCATCGCGGCAGATGCCTCGAGGCTCTAGCCCTCTTCGGGGGCGCCGACCAGGATGGCTAAGCCGCGCGGGACAGACGGCTCTCTCTTGGTAAGCCTGCCGTGGACGCTCGCCGCGCTGGCAGTATCGCTGGCACCACACGTCCTGTTCCTGCCCTTCTGGATTACAGGTGCGTTCTTTATTTGCGGCGCCTGGCGTTACATTATTGAAAAACGCCGACGACCACTGCCATCCGCCTGGTTCCGCGCGGCGCTCGCCCTTGTGTGCTTCCTTGGCGTGCTGGCCACCTACTCGTCCGTTAGCGGTGTCGGGCCGGGTTCGGCTCTGCTCGCAATAATGGCTTCTTTGAAACTTCTTGAGACGCGCAAACGCCGCGATCAGTTCGTCCTGCTGTTTATTTCCATTTTCCTGGTCATGTCATCGCTGCTGCGGGAGCAGTACTTATGGTCGCTGCCGTATCTCATTGTCGCCGTACTGCTCATCATGACGGCCTGGCTCAGAATGTCCGCGTCGGCTCAGGAAACGGCTCGACAAAGCTTTAGAACCAGCAGTCGCCTCGTGCTTTATGCTGCGCCCCTGGCAGTCGCGATGTGGATATTCTTCCCGCGAATCGCAACACCTTTCTGGGCAGTGCCTATCGACACCAGTTCTGGCACGTCGGGTCTGAATGACACGATGAGTCCAGGCGACATCAGTTCGCTGTCACAATCCGACGCTGTGGCTTTTCGCGTAAAGTTCGACGGTGCAATTCCTGCCCCACGCGACCGTTATTGGCGCGGACTTGTGCTGCATCGCTTCAACGGGCGCACCTGGCGGGGCAACGACCCAATGATAGGCAACAGAGCCACAGATCAGGTCGAAGTAGCCGGTGACCCTGTTAGTTACAACATCACCCTTGAACCTACGCGCCAGCAATGGGTCTTCGCGCTCGACATACCGTACTCATGGTCTCTTCCACAGACTTTCATGGGCCCACAACAGCAGTTAGCTCGGGTGCACCCAATCGACCAACGCGTATCTTATGACGCGACGTCGTATACCGACTACCGGACAGATGCCGACATCAGCGGTCTTTTCCGTACGTGGTACCTGCGGCTTCCGGAAGGCAGCAATCCCAGGACTGCCGACCTTGCGCGGCAGCTACATGAAAGTTCTTCATCGGATCAGGAGTTCATCAATGCCGTCCTCCGGAAATTCCATGAGGAAGAGTTCTTCTACACGCTCGAGCCGCCTCCACTGGGCAACAACCCGGTCGACCGCTTTCTGTTCGAAACCCGGCGCGGCTTTTGCGAACACTACGCATCCGCTTTCGCGGTGATGATGCGTTCTGCCGGCCTTCCCGCGCGCATTGTCCTGGGTTACCAGGGCGGCGAACTGAATCCTATGGGCGGGCATTTGATCGTGCGGCAGGCCGACGCACACGCATGGACCGAAGTATGGTTGCAAGGGATCGGCTGGCATCGCGTCGACCCCACCGCAGCAGTTGCTCCGGAGCGCATTGAGGCCGGCAGAAGTGCGGCAATGTTTGACGGCATTGGGCTGGCATGGGGGCTGTCAGCGCCGTCTGAACTGCTGCACCGGCTTAAACTGACCATCGATGCGATTGATGCCAAGTGGAACGAATGGATCCTCGGCTACGGACCGGAAAATCAGAACCGTTTTCTGGAGTGGCTGGGTATGGATGACCCTGACTGGCGCAAAAAAATGTTGACCCTCCTCGGCACTGTCATCGGTCTCGTCCTGCTAATCAGTCTATTGCTGATGCTGCGTTATCGACAGCCACCCAGGGATCGAGCCGCTATCCTTTATAGCCGGTTTACGACTAAAGCGGGAGTCGAACCGCTAATTGGAGAAACACCAGTAGCGTATGCACATCGTGCTCGGACAAACTCGCCCATTCCTGCAAATACGATCGATACAATCACGTCGACGTATCTCAGTGCTCGATATGGGCCGGATGATTCGACAATGATGCGTCAGCTGGAACTTGCCGTAGCAAAATTGCGCCGAGAATGAACAGCGGTATCAACACTAACAGGACGTATCTGGGTTCATCCGAAAAAGTCGCCGCTATGCCAACAATTAGTGGGCCGAGCACGTGCGACAGCTTGGTCACCATATTGTAAAAGCCGAAAAACTCGCCGGGCTGTTCGGCCGGTATGAGCGAAGCGTACAAAGAACGACTCAGGCCTTGCACTCCACCCTGCACACAGCCGATAACGATTGCCAACACATAGAATTGGCTGACTTCCGTCATGAATCCCGCCCATGCCGAAACGACGATATAAACAGCCAGCGCTAGGAAAATACCGGGCTTGGAACCATATCTGTGACCGAGAAATGCATACAACAAAGTCGCCGGAAAGCCGACGAAATTCGTAATCATCAGGGCTTTGACAAGATCCTGCTGACCGAAACCGAGCCGCTGCCCAAAATTCGCAGCCATGAAGATCACGGTAAAGACGCCACCAATGTACAGCCAGTATCCCAGCAGAAACATTGAGATATTTCGATAACGCCGTATGCGCGTAAATGTCTCCCGGAGTTCTTTGTATGCCGCTCGTACCGCCCCGCCCGCGCCACTGATGCCCCGCTTACTCTCTGGCACAAACACGATCAGTGGAACAAGGAATACGGCCCACCACACACCAACGGAAACAAAAGCGAACTTCATTGCCTCATTTACCGAAGCAAGCCCGAAAGTCGCAGGCGAAGTCAGCATCCAGACATGCAAAGCTAGAAGTGTAGCTCCGCCAAGATAGCCGAGCGAAAATCCAAATGACGACACGAACTTGTAATTACCTGGTTCCGTTACGTCGATAATCAGCGAATCATAGAATACGGTCGAACTGTAGAAGCCGATTGACGCAGCCAGGTACAGCGCTAAAGCCCATGGCCAGTCGCCTTCGCCGACTAAAGCGAGTGACGCCGTCATCGTGGCACCAAGCAAAGCCAATATAAGCAAGAAGCGCTTTCGATAACCGCCCTCATCGGCAATCGTGCCAAATATCGGAGCCAGTACACTGACAATTGCACTGGCGCCTGCAGTAACCCAGGCAAGACGCGCCGTAACCGAAGCGCCATCATCGCCAGCACTCCAGTAACTACCCAGAAACAGCGGGAACAGAACAGCCAGTACGCTTAACGCGAAGGCCGAATTAGCCCAGTCATACAGCGCCCAGGCGAAGACTTTTCTATTGACGATCAATGCTCGCGCGTTTCCCGAAATTCGATATCGGGCCAGCGTTCCTCGGTGAGATTGAGATTGACTTTGGTAGGTGCAATGTAGACTAACTGTTCACCGTGATCCAGCGCGAGGTTGTCGTGCGCCTTGCGTTCGAAGTCCGACAACATTTTTTCATCGCTGCACTCGACCCAGCGGGCCGTTGCAACATTGATGGGTTCGAACTGACACTCCACCTTGTATTCATCGCGTAAGCGATGCGCGACGACTTCGAACTGCAGCGGCCCAACCGCACCTAAAATAAGGTCGTTATTTCGCTTCGGCTTGAACAACTGCGTTGCGCCCTCCTCGCACAACTGTGCAAGACCTTTCTGCAGCGCTTTCAGGCGCAAAGGATCCTTGAGCACCGCACGCCTGAATATCTCTGGCGCGAAATTCGGTATGCCGGTAAAACGAATGTCCTCGCCCTCGGAAAAACTGTCACCGATATTGATCGTGCCGTGGTTGTGCAAACCGATAATGTCACCAGCATATGCCGTTTCGGCATGTTGCCGGTCAGCAGCCATAAAAGTGATCGCGTCCGGAATCTTCATTTCCTTGCCAGAGCGCGTATGCAGCACACGCATGCCTTTACGGTACTCCCCAGAACAAATGCGCATGAACGCGATCCGATCGCGATGGCCAGGATCCATATTTGCCTGAATCTTGAAAACGAATCCTGTGAGTTTATCCTCGTACGGTGATACCTCGCGATGCTCGGTCTCTCGTGGCAGCGGTGTCGGTGCGATCCGGACAAACTCATCGAGCAGTTCCTTTACACCGAAATTGCCCAGAGCCGAGCCGAACAACACCGGAGACTGTGTCCCGGCCAAATAGTCTTCGACGCTGAGCTCTGGACAGGCGCCCTTGACGAGCTCGATCTCCTCGCGAAAATCATCGGCATCATCCCCCAATGCCGCTGAAGCCTGTTCCGAATCCAGCCCTTCGATAATTCTTTGTGCAGATGCCTTCTGGCGCCCGACTTTCTCATATAAATAGATGCGATCCTGTACCAGGTGATACACGCCTTTGAGCCTGCTTCCCATACCAATGGGCCAGGTAACCGGCGAACACTGGATCTTCAGAACTGATTCAATTTCGTCGAGCAACTCGATGGGCTCACGGCCTTCGCGATCCAGCTTGTTGATAAACGTCATGATCGGTGTGTCACGCAATCGACACACTTCCATCAGCTTGATCGTGCGTTTCTCCACGCCCTTCGCGCAGTCTATTACCATCAGCGCCGAATCCACGGCCGTCAGTGTACGGTAGGTATCCTCGGAAAAGTCTTCGTGGCCGGGCGTATCGAGAAGGTTGACGACTTCGTCGCCGTACGGGAATTGCATAACCGATGAGGTTACTGAAATACCACGCTGCTGCTCGAGCGCCATCCAGTCCGAAGTTGCGTGACGGCTGGCCTTGCGACCCTTGACCGTACCAGCCAGCTGGATAGCACCACCGTACAACAACAGTTTTTCTGTCAGCGTGGTCTTACCAGCATCAGGGTGCGAAATAATCGCAAACGTGCGCCGTTTCCGGACCTGTTCTTCGATAATGGACATGGTTAGCTCAGTTGTCGGCTGTTAGCTTCTTGGCGAGAACACATGCGTCCTCGCGACCCTCACGAGCCTGGTAGTACGCTGGACGATCCGACAGATGATAGAAGCCTTTCTTCTTATACAACGCAAGTGCTGTTTCATTGGACGGTCGCACTTCGAGAAAGATCTCAAGCACTGACGCAGTTCTCGCACGAAACAACACTTCATCAAGCAGGCGCTCACCGTAACCGTGCGAACGAAACGACGGATCGATACACAGGTTCAGGATATGCGCCTCCCCGGCCGCCACAGACAAGATACTGTAGCCCGCAACCTCACCGTCGCGATCGAGAACCACACACTGATAACCTGCGAGCAAGCAATCGCGAAATACACCGTGGCTCCACGGAAAATCATAGCTACGTCGTTCGATATCCGAGACGTGTGCAAGATCCTCATGGCGCATTGTGCGAATGGATATAACAGCTTCCGGGACAGGTCGGATCACACGCTTGCCTCCCGCATCAGGCGCGTCGCGAGGCACAAATCATCCCAGGCTTTGCGCTTTTGCGATGGGCTGCGCAGCAAGTAGGCCGGATGGTACGTAACGACCAGAGGAATGTCGCCCAATTGATGCCGGGAACCCCTCAGACGCCCGACCGGCTCATCGGTCTCGAGCAGCAATTGGGCCGCAATTCGGCCTACTGCCAGAATAATCTTTGGTTTAACGAGCTCGATCTGGCGTTGCAGATAGCCTCGACAGGCCGCCGACTCTTCTGCTTTCGGGTCGCGGTTGTTGGGCGGTCTGCACTTGAGGATATTTGCGATAAATACGCGATCACGACTCCGACCGACCGCGCGCAACATTTCGTCAAGCAACTTGCCCGCGCGACCAACGAACGGCTCGCCGCGACGATCCTCTTCCGCGCCTGGCGCTTCGCCGATAATCATCCAGTCCGCTTGCGGGTCACCAATACCGAACACAGTCTGGGTGCGGCTCGTATGCAGACCGCAGCTTGTGCAGGCGGCGACGGTAGCGCGAAGATCATCCCAAACTCGGATATCCGATTGAGTATCGGTGTCCAGCATGTCTTCCCCGTGCGGCTCTGCCTGGTCGCGCGGCAACCACACATCAATGCCCAGCGCCTCAAGATAAGCGCGTCGTTGATGTTCAGGTTGGACCATTGCGTTTTTCCTGCAGGCGTAGAGGAAGACCAATAGTCTGCCACGACGATTGGGTCATTACACTTAGCTGTGGGTCAACTTGCCAATTAATTGCGTGCCTGCAACGACTGCATCCCCCGCCTTGACCAGGATTTTGCTCTCGATAGGCAGGTGCAATTCGGCGATCCGCGTCAACCGAAGATAAGCGCAACGCTGCCCCTGACCGACCCGCTCACCATAGCGGGCGAATGACAACGGCGCCAAACCAAAGCGATAGCCGTGAAACTGCAGCACAATGTCGTCGCCCTCGTCCGTTTGGATCCAAAGCGCGTTAGTACGGTAGTCGACAACCTGGTCACCAGCAACAGAGCGCAGATCGCTAATTTTTCCCTCTACCGGCGCGCGAGCCGTATAGGTTCCCAGGCTGCTGATACGGATTTGAATACGATGCGCCTCGCCTTGCAGAACACCCTTGTCGACGAGGTCAACCTTGATAACCCGGCCATCGACCGGGCTCACGACGCCGAGAGGCGATGCGGGAATGACCCGGCGCGGGTCGCGAAAGATTAACAACAGAATGATAAACAGCAACGCTGCCGCAATTACGAAAATCACGTCCAGATATTTCAGCGAGAAGCCAAGAAACGCTGCTGCCAGTAACATGAAAGGAACGCCTTCGCGGGCGATAAATGGATTGCGTCTTCCTTCCAATGCGGGTCTCGCTGATCTAAAAGAGCCGCGACGATCCCCTGCTTTTGCCCGCGAGTCAATACCTATAGTTTTAGACACCACCGATATGCACTAGAATCCGCGACTTACATTACGCAACGGTAGATATTTGATGCGATTTTCGGAGTTTTCGCTGACAACACTCAAGGAAGTGCCCGCTGAGGCGGAAATTGTCAGTCACCAACTGATGCTCAGAGCCGGGTTGATCCGGCGCCTCGCTTCGGGCCTTTTCACCTGGATGCCCCTGGGCCTGCGGGTCCTGCGCAAGGTTGAGGCTGTAGTACGTGAAGAGATGGATCGCGCCGGCGCCCTCGAGCTGCTTATGCCGGCGGTGCAACCCGCCGAGCTTTGGCAGGAGTCAGGCCGTTGGGACAAGTACGGACCGCTGCTCTTAAGGATGCAGGACAGACATCAGCGTGACTATTGCTTCGGACCGACTCACGAGGAGGTCATTACCGATGTGGCGCGCAAGGAGTTGCGAAGCTACAAGCAACTACCGGTCAATTATTACCAGATTCAGACCAAATTTCGCGACGAAATACGACCGAGATTTGGCGTCATGCGGTCGCGCGAATTCATTATGAAAGATGCGTATTCGTTTGATATTGATGAAGCCGGCCTTGAGGCCTCTTACCAGAAAATGCACGCTGCCTACACCGCGATTTTCAAGCGCCTGGGACTGATATTTCGTGTCGTCGATGCGGACAGTGGAGAAATCGGTGGCAGCAGATCGCAGGAATTTCATGTGCTGGCAGACTCGGGCGAAGACGCCATCGCTTACTGCGACGATGATAACTACGCGGCAAACATTGAGTCAGCGGCCACACTGCCGCCCGAGGGCACGCGCGCGGCCGCGACAGCAGAGCTCACGAAGGTCGAGACGCCAGCTGCACGCAGCATCGATGCACTTTGCGACATGCTGGCAGTAACAGCGCAGCAGACACTCAAAACGCTGATTGTCGAGGGTACGGACGGACCTGTCGCATTGGCACTGCGCGGCGACCACGAACTCAACGCCGTCAAAGCACAGAAGATCCCGGGTGTTGCAACGCCGCTGACAATGGCCGACGCCGAAACCGTCCGCAAAGTGACTGGCTGTGAACCTGGCTTCGCCGGTCCTATCGGCCTGGACATTCCTGTCTTCTATGATCACGCGACCGCCAACATGGCGGATTTCGTTTGCGGAGCGAACGAATCTGATATGCATTACACCGGCACGAACATCGGCCGGGATATTGAAGCTGTCGCCACCGTCGATCTCCGCAACGTTGTCAGCGGGGATCCGACGCCGGGCGGAAACGGTACGTTGAGCATCACGCGCGGCATAGAAGTTGGGCACATTTTTCAACTCGGTGACAAGTACAGCCAGGCAATGAATGCCACTGTCCAGGATAGCGAAGGCAAAGACAGCGTCATGTCGATGGGTTGTTACGGTATCGGAATCACACGCATAGTTGGTGCGGCGATCGAACAGAACCATGACGACAACGGTATTGTCTGGCCCGCACCGCTTGCGCCTTTCGACGTCGTGTTGGTGCCGATCAATATGCATCGCTCCGATACCGTGCGTGAAGCCGCCGAAGCACTGTATGAAGAACTGCAGAATGCCGGCCTTGATGTGTTATTTGATGATCGCAATACCCGGCCTGGCGTCATGTTTGCCGATGCCGAACTAATCGGTGTGCCGCACCGCCTGGTCATCTCGGAGCGCGGCTTGCAAGCCGGCGAGCTCGAATATCGCCAGCGTAGCGATGAGGAATCGCGCAACCTGAAGCGTGAAGCTGCTCTCAATCTGCTCAAAGAAAGCGTTATAAGCTAGTGTTTTATATAGAATAGAATGTCTATTATGATCGGACGCCGAGCATTCATTTCGAGCACCATGCTGGCATTGCTGCTGCCAGTGCTGGCGATCGCGCAGCAGGCTCCGGATCCCGAACTTCGCGAAATCCTCAGGCAAGCCGCCAGCGATGCAGACAGTTTTCAGGATCGCTTCGATGCGGAAGTCTGGCTGACCGACATGTCTGCGCGGTTGCAGAGCCAGGTTGGCGACCCGGACGAGCGCATCCGCATTCTGACACGAGTCCACTACGAAGCATCACGAGCAGAGATAGCACCAGAGCTCGTGCTCGCTGTTATCGAAGTGGAAAGCAATTTTGACACCTACGCGGTATCCGTCGCGGGTGCCCTGGGGCTTATGCAGGTCATGCCGTTCTGGATCGATGAAATCGGTCGGCCGGACGACAACCTCATACGCCTCGAGACCAACCTGCGCTATGGCTGCACGATCCTGAAATTCTATATCGATAAGGAAAAAGGTGACTTACGGCGCGCGCTCGGACGTTACAACGGGAGCCTGGGGAAGAGGAAATACCCGAACAAGGTCATCGATAAGCTAACCAAGAAGTGGTTCCAGAGCTAGCGACAGCGGCTATTCCCTATCTGCTTCGCTGCGTTTGAGCGCATCCAGCGCTTTCGACTTGGCCGCAATTGCATCACGTCGCGCAAAAAGAAAGCTATTATTCTGCAGGTAGGTTTCTGCGCTATTGAGAAACTCCATGGCAGCGCTCAGTTCATCGGCAGCGTATTCTGCAGCACCTGCTTCCTTAGCTGCAGTTATCGCCTGTCGAGCGTCCGACATTTCCTGAACAGGAGGAGAAGCCGTGCAGCCGGCGGCCAATAGCACGGCCGCGAGTGCCGCGCTGCGGAGGAAAAGTGTCAAACGCCTTGAAAGCATTGTTATTCTAGTTATCTGTAACCGTTAAAAACTACCACACGGGGGGACAATGTCAATTACCATCTATCACAATCCGCGCTGCTCCAAGTCTAGGAAAACATTGGATATTATCGTCGAATCAGGCATTGAGCCCACAATTGTGCAGTATTTGGCGGCGCCGCCCGAAGCAGAAACGATATCGCACCTCGCTGCGCTACTTGGTGTCCCGGTCGTCAATCTGCTGCGCCGTGGCGAAGCGGAGTTCAAAGACGCGACGGATCTTCCCGATTTCAGTGATAACGAGGCTTTCGCGGCCTGGATTGCGGCTCACCCGAGGGTTTTGGAGCGACCGATCGTTGTCAATGACAAAACCAACGAAGCGGTTATTGGCCGCCCCCCGGAAAAAGTACTGGAGATCATCCACAAATGACTGACATCCTGGTCGTGTATTACTCAAGCAATGGCGCCACCGAGGCGCTTGCCCGAGAGGTCTGCCGCGGAATCGATTCTGTTGCCGGAATGGCCTCGAGGCTCCGTACCGTACCGCAGGTATCTGCGCTAAGCGAAGCCGTGCATAGCGACATTCCCGAAGCCGGCCCACCGTACGCCACGCCGACGGACCTTGCCGAATGCGCCGGTCTTGTTATGGGTAGCCCTACCCGGTTCGGCAACATGGATGCCTCGCTGAAGTACTTCATTGACAGCACGGTTTCCGAGTGGGCCAGCGGCGCTGCCACCGGCAAGCCAGCGGCTGTCTTTACATCAACGTCCAGCCTGCACGGCGGCCAGGAATCCACCTTGCTGACCATGGCCGTCCCGCTCATTCACCATGGCATGCTGTACGTCGGTATTCCGTGGGCGGAAGCGGCCCTGTCAACGACGACGACGGGAGGCACGCCCTACGGTGCCAGCCACGTTAGCTGGGGCCGCTCTCCCGACGAACTCTCGGACGACGAACGCGTGCTGGCTCGAGCCCTGGGTCAGCGAGTGGCGAAAGTAGCGAAAAAACTAGAGCTCTAGGACGCCTTTCACAAACGGGATGGTCAGGCGTCGTTGCGCTCGCAGTGCTTCGAGATCCAGCTTGTCCAGCAATGCATACAGACTTGCCATGTCCCTGCGGCTCCTGTTCAGCAGGTAGCGCGCCGTGTCATCGGGCAGATCCAAACCACGATGTCGCGCGCGTAACTGCAGAGCGGCGACACGTTCATCATCTCCAAGCGTCTGCACCTGGAAAACCGGCAAACGAGCCAGCCGGCTCTGCAAATCCGGCAACTCAACCGGACATGCACGAGCCGACATAGAGGCAGAGACGATCAGGCAATGATCAGCATCGAGAATCTGGTTGCACAGGTCGAATAGCGCACTTTCCCACGCCGGGTCTCCGGCGACGGCGTCCAGGTCGTCAAGGCATATGAGTTCACGGCTCGCCAGGCCATCGATAATCTCCGGACCAGCGTCTGCGAGCATGGCCAACGGCACATAGACGGAGCGATCACCTGCACGATCACAAACCGCCTGCAGCAGGTGCGTCTTTCCGGCTGCCTCGGCGCCCCACAACCAACAGCCCTGATTGCCACCATCGGCAAGATCGACAAGCGTGGCAACCAGCGCCTCGTTGCCGGAACTTAGAAAACTGCCAAATACCGCGTGATCGGCAAGACGCAGTGGCAAAGCCAGTTGACTCACAATAGATTTCCCGATTTACGATTCGCCGACAGCTTCTTCGACGTCGATCTCCGGGTGCTCCTTGAGGTAGCGGTGATAAGCGAATCGAACCAGAACGGAAAGTACCGCCGCAGCAGGCAAAGCGAGCAAAATCCCAAAGAAACCAAATAGTTGCCCTCCTGCTGCCACCGCAAAAATGATGATGACGGGATGCAGGCCAATGCGGTCGCCAACCAGTTTTGGCGTCAGTACCGAGCCTTCCAAAAGCTGGGCGATAGTGAATGTTGCAATGACGCCTACAATCAACCACAGCGGATTGGGCTCGAGCGCAACTGTCAGCCCTGCCAGAGCGATGCCAAACACGAAGCCGAGATATGGCACAAAACTGACCAGCCCGGAGACAACGCCAATCGCAACGGCGAATTTCAGTCCGACCAGCCCCAGGCCGACCGAATAAATAATGGACAGAGCTATCATGACCAGCAACTGACCTCGCAGGAATGCGCCGAGAACCTCGTCAGTCTCCTTCGCAAGCCCGATAATCGTATTGCGCTGCTCCGATGGCAGCAATGCGCCCAGGCGCTCGAGAATCGAGTCCCAGTCACGCAACAGGTAGAACGTGAGAATAGGTACAAGAAACAGGCTCAAAACCGCTGCGGCCACGGCGCCACCCGATCTGGTTACCGAGACGAGCACCTTGGTGCCCCAGGTGCCGGCCATATCGCTGTAGCGTGATAGAAATGCACCCACACCTATGTCTTCGCCGGCTTCGATATCGAGATAGCCTGCAATATTGGGCATCCACACCTGTTCAAACTGCCGCGCAATCTCTGGCAACGCATCAAATAGCGCGCTGATCTGCGTGCGAACCAGCGGGCCTACGAGTACGACCAGTAACACCAGCACCAGGAATGTAAGTACAAACACCGCAACAACAGCCAGCGTGCGCGGCATTTTCAGCCGTTCCAGCCGATCTGCGAGCGGATCGCCTATATAGGCAAGTAAAGCGGCAGCGACAAACGGCGTTAACACGGGGGCCAACAAGTACAGCACCCAGCCGGTGAGCGCTATCGCAATGAGCCAGTTAAGCCGCAGCTCTGAGGTCATTAATCACTCCCACTTCGTGCGCTGCGAATCCAGTTGGACACGTAATCGTAGCCACTGATGACCACCGTAATCAGCACAGCCGCACCAACCACAGTAATCGTAATCTCGTCCGGCCAGCCATAACCTGCATTGAAGATGACGAAAATCAGGAATGTGAATTCGAGCGCCGTGTTGATTTTGCTAATACGCGTCGGTTCGCCGTCCAACCTTCTGACCAGGTAGTGATACATGAACGACCCGGCAACAATGACAACGTCACGAAGAATGACGATAACTGCGAGCCAGACCGGAATATGGCCAAGGTATGCCAGCGTTCCAAATGACCACGCAACCAGCAGCTTGTCACCTGCAGGGTCAAGAAAACCGCCCAGCCGCGTCTGCCAGCCATAGGTTTTAGCCAGATAGCCATCGAGCCCGTCTGACAGACCCGCGACAATAAATAACGCCAACGCCCAGCCGAATTCGTCTCGTACGAACAGCACGAGAATCGGCAGGATCAGCGCGATCCGCATCAGGGAGATTGCATTGGGTAACCAGCTTAAGGACATAGTGCTCTTTGTTATGGGCTGTAGAAGAACTCCAGTGACGAATTTAACGCGTCCGGAGGAAAGCGGCTACCGTCAAACCCATTTTGTTCGATAAGGCCATTAAATCTCAATGCCCGGCTCAGGCGCTCCGCACCGCCCAGCACTTTGACACGATAGCGGATCCTGTCGCCTTCTACCTGCACTATCGAGAATGACTCGATCACGTTCACCTCGGAAAGTAGCCTTTGCATGGCTCCATATGCCTCTACCGTGGCAACGCCGGCGACCGTGAGATCGATCATTTCGACCGGGGCATTACCACTGATCGCAAACTCCTCGCCGAGCAGGTCAGCAACCAGGCCAACGACAATCTCGGGCTCACCATTCCAGGTGCGAACCTCGTCGCCAAAATAGTAACTCCAACGATTGCGCTGACCCGACTCAGGTCGAATACGCCCCACCAGGATTGAATTGGCTTCGTAGCGTTCGGATGCGCTCAGCAGCGCGTCATCAAAACCACCCCAGATATCACTGAAACTCACACTTTGGAGGTCTGTGGTATCCAGCAACGGAAACACGATCGGCAAGCCACGGCGCTCGGCTGACTCGAGGACTCGTTCACGGAGCAGGCGATTACGATCTATGGAACGCGCCTCATCGCGACGCCGTTGCGCATCGTCGGCACCGATAATCTCTCGCTCTCCCTGCCCCCAGTCGACGGCCAGCCAGATGAGTGTCAGCGGGCGATCGCTGCCCCATACCGTCTGCCCGGACTGGCGCAGGACCCGTTTGATAGCATCGCCGTCAAATGAAACCCAGAGCGTATCGTCCTCGCCGGGGCGAAATTGCACGACATATAAAGCCGGGTTCGGGAACAGCAATTCGATCATTTCAGGGTCAGAGCCCAACTCGGATCCGGAGACGCGCATTAGCACCTCACCGAGCGCGGCGCGGTACGCGAGCGCCCGCGGATCGTCCTCCTCTTGATCAAAAGGAACCTGCGCGGAGTAGAGAGACGCCACCTCGACCGCCCCAATCGGCGCGGCGAAAAGTGCCAAAAACAGAATCAGCAGAAAAGACTTATGCAAGGGTGGTTTCCCCGTGAGTGCCCAAGCACTATTATATCGTCGATGAAGCCCATGACCTATAAGGACGCCGGAGTCGATATCGATGCCGGCAACGCACTCGTCGATCGAATCAAGCCTCTCGTCAAGCAAACGCAGCGACCCGAAGTCCTTGCGGGCCTCGGCGGATTCGGTGGACTTTTCGCGCTGGCGCCAGAAAAGTACCGCGAACCGGTGCTGGTCTCAGGCACCGATGGCGTAGGTACCAAATTAATGCTGGCGCAACATTTGAATCGGCATGACACGATCGGCATCGATCTCGTGGCGATGTGCGTCAACGATGTCCTCGTTCAGGGTGCAGAACCACTCTTTTTCCTCGATTATTTCGCCTGTGGCCGCCTCGATATTGAAGTTGCCAGCAAAGTCATCGCAGGGATCGCTGATGGCTGTTTGCAGGCGGGATCTGCGCTAATTGGCGGAGAAACGGCCGAAATGCCCGATATGTATGGCGACGGTGAATACGATCTGGCAGGTTTCTGTGTCGGCGCCGTCGAGCGCTCCGAAATGATTACCGGTGATGAAATTACGAGTGGCGATGCACTAATTGGCATCGCATCCAGCGGGCCACACTCAAACGGATACTCACTTATCCGAAAAGTTCTGGAAGTTGCCGGCAAGCAGGACATTGATGGACGACCGGCCGCAGAAGCCCTGCTCGAGCCAACTCGCATCTATGTGAAGCCGGTGCTTGCGCTAATGCAGGCATTAACCGTCAAAGGCCTGTCTCATATTACTGGCGGTGGTATCAGCGAAAATCTTCCACGCGTACTGCCGGATCACTTACATGCCCAGGTTAATGTATCGAGCTGGCAACAGGGCGCCGTGTTCGACTGGCTTGCGCAACACGGCAACATCGCGATTGACGAAATGCGGCGAACCTTCAATTGCGGTGTCGGCATGATCGTCGTCGTAGCTAGAAACGACCTCGACGCAGCGCTCGAGAACCTCAGCGCTCAGGGTGAAAAAGCCTGGCATATTGGCGATATCGCCGATGGCTCCGGTGAGGTTGAGTATCTTTGAGCAAAGGGCGTTGTAAGACAGCCATTCTCATATCGGGGTCCGGGTCTAACCTGCAATCTTTCATCGATCGCGTCGACTCCGGCGAAATTGACCTCGAGCTAGCGGTTGTATTCAGCAACAGGCCAGATGCTTACGGTCTGCAACGTGCGCAGCAGGCCGGCATAGCCACCGCGTGCATCGAGCATGCTCCGTTTGCTGATCGCGAGACATTTGACCGCGCCGTTGCAGCGAAACTCGACGAGTGGCAACCCGAATTGCTGATTCTGGCCGGATTCATGCGCATTCTCAGCCCATGGTTCGTAAAACACTACGAGGGTCGCGTGCTGAATATCCACCCGGCGCTATTGCCGGCCTACCCGGGACTCGATACCCACCAGCGCGTTCTTGATGCCGGCGAGACCTGGCATGGCAGCAGCGTGCATTTCGTCACCGAAGAACTCGATGGCGGGCCATGCATTCTGCAGGGCAAGCTAGCCGTTGATCGGCAGGAAACGGCGGAGCAGCTTTGCGCACGAGTGCAAGCTATCGAGCATCAGATTTACCCGCAAGCCGCAGACTGGTTTGGCAAGGGACGACTGCAGTTCAAGGACGGCTGCGCCTGGCTGGACGGCAATCGCCTGGATAAGCCGGTCGTTCAGGCTTTCGGCAACGTGACGCCCTTCTGACCCTGGTACTTGCCGCCGCGATCGCGGTACGACGTTTCGCACTCTTCATCGGACTCGAGGAACAGCATCTGAGCGACGCCCTCATTTGCATAAATCCGGGCCGGCAGCGGCGTCGTATTGGAGAACTCGAGCGTGACATGGCCCTCCCATTCGGGTTCCAGCGGTGTCACGTTGACGATGATCCCGCAGCGCGCGTAGGTCGATTTGCCGAGACAAATCGTCAGCACATTACGTGGGATGCGGAAATACTCCACGGTTCGTGCCAGCACGAATGAATTCGGTGGAATCACGCAGACATCGTTCTGCATATCCACGAAGCTGGTCTGATCGAACGCCTTGGGATCAACAACGGCCGAGTTAATGTTCGTGAAAATCTTGAACTCGTCCGAACAACGCACATCGTAACCGTAACTCGACGTGCCATAGGAAACGATTCGATCACCACCATTCTCGCGAACCTGCCCCGGCTCAAACGGTTCGATCATGCCGTGCTCATCCGCCATACGACGAATCCAGCGATCCGATTTGATGCTCACTAGCTTTCCTCGACGACGATCTTCGGAAATTTACTACTGAAGTCCTTGCCTTGCCGAGCCTGGGCCGCCGCGAGGCCAATCGCCGCATTTCTATAGGCCGCTGCCGCTGCTGAGTCCGGATCTGAGATAACAGTTGGTGTTCCGCTGTCAGTTTGCTCGCGAATGCGCGCATCCAGCGGCAATTGTCCCAACAACTCGACATCGAAATCTTCGGCCATCTGCTGACCACCGCCCGAGCCAAACAGCGGTTCTTCATGACCGCACGCCGAGCACACATGGGTACTCATATTCTCGATAATGCCGAGCACCGGCACCGAAACCTTGCGGAACATCGCCAGCCCCTTGCGAGCGTCGAGTGTCGCAATATTCTGTGGCGTCGTAACAATAACCGCGCCGCTAACAGGCACCTGCTGAGACAGGCTCAGCTGAATGTCGCCCGTGCCCGGCGGCATATCGACAATCAAATAGTCCAGATCCTGCCAATTGGTCTGATGCAGAAGCTGGTTAAGTGCGGACGTCACCATCGGGCCGCGCCAGATCATGGGCTGATCTGGGTCGACAAGAAAGCCTATCGACATGACCTGTATGCCGTGTGCCCGTAGCGGATCCATCGTCTTACCGTCATCGGTTTCCGGGTTCTCACCGGCTAAACCGACCATTTGCGGCTGGCTCGGCCCGTAGATATCGGCGTCTAGCAAACCGACGGATGCACCCTCAGCCGCCAATGCAATCGCGACGTTGACAGATACCGTTGACTTGCCGACGCCACCCTTGCCCGAGGCAACGGCGATGATATTTCGAACGCCCTCAATGGGCTTCAGATTTCGTTGCACGCCATGTGCGACGATTCGAGTCGAGAATTCAATCTCGACCTCTTTTTGACCGGCTCGCGCGGCAAGCTCCGCCACAATATGCGAGCGATACGCATCGAATCGACTCCTGGCAGGAAATCCGAGCTCGATATGCGCAGTAATCCGGTCATCTGACTCGGAGACCTCCACTACACGCCCAACCTCCGCGATAGTCCGCCCGAGACCCGGTAACTCAATGGAATTTAGGAAATTGTTCACATCTGATTCTGCTGACGGCGTCACATTTCCGCCTTGGCTATTAGGTAAAATTGGCGCGTGTGCCCTGTGACTGGGGTACGCGCGCGCACATTGTAACGAAGCTACAGCAAGAACCAAGCATTGGTTTTTCAGGCGCTTGCGCGACACAGTGCGCTAGGTCGATGTGGCATAATGCCGCATTGGGGACTTGATCGATTCGAATAGCTACGCAGCCGTTCGACTCGCCTGGGCAAGAGCGAAGCGAAGATTGACTGTAGATAGGACTCACACCAAAGTTTCGTGTGCAGGGAGGCCACTGATGGCCCACCTGCGCAAGAGAGCGCTACTGTGAGTATCCTCGGAGGTTTCCGCGCAGACCAGCTGGTCAACCAGCTCGTTGCCGAGCAGAAGCCGGATTCGCCGGCAGCTAAGAGGCTAATCAACCGCATCAAGAAAATCGGCGCCAAGGTTGTGCCGAAGGCCATCGATGCGCTGGCACTGTCGGACAAGTCTCATACCATGGTTTTTGTCGACATCCTGTCGAGCCTCGTCAACGACAAAACTCTGCCATTGTTCAAGGAAGGCCTGGCTGATGGCAACGAACGGGTTGTCTCCGGCACCTCATGGGCGCTGTCGAGCAGCACAGATTACAACGCCAATAACCTGCTCGACTGGTTTGCCGACCCAGAGGTTTCCAAAGCAGCTCTGATCGAGATTTTGCGTGTTCACAAGCAGGATCTCAGCGTGCATGAGCTGTTGCAGCACGCTTATGACATGGAACCGAAGGAATCGGCCGCTCTTTTCAAGATTATAGAGGAGACACTTCGGCCTGAGATGGTGCCGGACCTGGTCTCACGCCTTGGCGGCAGAGACCCGGTTATCAAGGTTCACCTGATTCGCCTTATTGCCAAGTTCAATCGGCCGGAGATCAACAACGCTCTAGAGATGCAACTCAAAGATACGAACAAGATGGTTCGCAGTGCAGCTCTTACCGCCTTGTCCACACGGGGCGATGCCGTCAATATCGCGGCAGTCAGCAAATTGCTGCAAGACGCCGACCTCGATGTGCAGGGCAAGGCAGTCGACATGCTGATCCAGATGCAGCACCCGGACACCGTGAAATACCTGGCCGAAGCTCTTAAAGACGAGTCCGAATACGCCCGTCGAGCTGCCGTCGAAGTACTCAACGAACTGGGCAACACCGACTCGGTAAAAGAGCTGTTTAGCGTTATCAAGGACGACGACTGGTGGGTGCGTTCGCGAGCCGGCGATGCGCTGGCCGAAATCGGCGGCCCCAAGGTTGTCGATGCGGTCGTGTCGCTCATCAAGGACGACGACGAGGAGATCAGACGTACGGCAATCGAGATACTCAACGCGACCAAGGACGAGCGTGCTGTGGATGCCCTGATTGCCGCGGCGGACGACACCGATTGGTGGGTTCGCGAACGCTCGGTCGATGCGTTATCAAAAATTGGCAGCCCGAAAGCTCTGCCAAAATTGCTAGAAATGCTGGGTAGCGACCCCAAGACTGACACGGTCGTTGTGCGTGCATTAGGCAAGCTCGGCAGTCAGAAGCACATTTCAAAAATCGTGCCGATGCTTAACAGCCCGGAACGCGAAGTACAGGTGGAGGCGATCAAGGCTATTTCCGCCCTGGCGGACGAGACGCACGTCGAAACGGTGCGCGGAGTACTTCTGAAAATCAAACAAACCGAAGAGCCCACCATCATCAACAGCGCCGACAAAGCGCTCAAGAAGCTTGAAGCGCGCTTTTCGTCGACTGTCCTCGCTGAAAATGAGCGCGCGAAGAAAATCGGTGAGCACACGAAAACATTGCTGCTCGACAACGATGATATCTCGAAGCTCATTGACGCCCAGGCAAAGACCGCGGATCCGACGGCTCAGGTCGAGACAATTCCCGAAGCGCCTGCGGCAACATCGGTAGCTCTGGATATAACCAAGCTCAATCCCGGGGACGTTATCGACGGGCGCTACAAATACCTCGAGAAAATCGGCAAAGGCGCGTTCGGTACTGTGTTGCTGATGCAGGACGAGGTCGTGGACGAACAACTAATTCTCAAATTCTTGAATGCGAATGTTTCGTCTGATGAAGAAATGATGAAGCGCTTTGTGCATGAGCTACGATATTCACGAAAGATCACGCACCGCAACGTCATTCGCATCTACGATTTCCTGAATCTACAGGGCAGCTATGCCATTTCGATGGAGTACTTTCCTTCGCACACGCTGTCGGGCGAAATACCGAACAACAAACCGATGGCGATCGAAAAAGCGCTGAAATATTCACGCGACATGGCGACCGGCATGGCAGTGGCGCACCTGGCCGGCGTCATCCACCGCGACCTGAAACCGGCCAATATTCTCGTCAATGAGGACGGACTTCTAAAAATCGTGGATTTCGGCGTCGCCGCAGCGGCGTCGAGCGGCGATACACAGCTCACCAAAACCGGCTATGTGATCGGCTCGCCAAAGTACATGGCGCCCGAGCAGATACTCGGCAAGAAAGTCGACGAGACAGCCGACGTATACAGTATCGGCGTCATCATGTACGAAATGACAACAGGTATCCCGCCATACAGCCGTGGCGACCATATGTCCGTTATGTATCAACACGTGCAAGGCAAGGCCAAGCTCTGTCAGGAAGTGAACCCGGAAATTCCCGATCTGTATGCCGAAATCATCGCCAAAGCGATGTCTGTCGACAAAACCAAGCGCTACCAGTCCATGGATGAACTCACGGAAGCGCTTGAGCAGGTACCCCTCTAGCTGCCACCTGAATTCCGAAAAGTGTGATGCCGCTCTGGAATGCGACATAATTTCGGCCTAGGATAGGCGCAACTCACTGATTTTTGGGATTGAAGCCGAAATGGCTCGAATTGATGCGTTTCTGAAGCTGGGCCTCGCGCAAGGCTGTTCCGACGTTCACTTGTCGGTCGGCGTACCGCCCATGCTGCGTATGAACGGCGACCTGATGCCGATCAAGTTCCGCGAATTATCGGACGTAGAGCTTGAAAGCTACGTACACGAGATCCTGACCGAGAAGCAAAGAGAGACGCTGGAAGAGGGCCACGATCTCGATTTCTCCTACGTGGCTGAGGAAGGTGGCCGTTTTCGCGTCAATGTTTTCCGAAAAGTCACCGGCTACGGCGCCGTATTTCGCTTCATTCCCAGCGACGTCCCCACCCTCGAGCAACTCAACACTCCAAAGGTAATCACGGATTTCTGCGACTACCACCAGGGCATGGTGCTGGTCACAGGCTCTACCGGTACAGGTAAATCGACCACGCTCGCGGCGATGATCAACCATCTCAATGAAACCCGTAATCTCAACATCATCAGCCTCGAAGACCCGATCGAGTTTGTCCATCCGAGTAAGAAATGCCAGGTCATTCAACGCGAGCTTGGCACACACCTGACATCTTTCGCCGACGGAGTTCGCTCCGCCATGCGCGAGGATCCGGACGTCATTCTGGTTGGCGAGCTACGCGATGCCGACACGATTTCAATGGCGATGACCGCCGCGGAAACCGGACACCTCGTACTCGGCACACTTCATACCACCGGCGCCGTTAAAACAATCGATCGAGTTATCGACGCCCTGCCTGGCGAGCTTCGCGAGCAAACCAAGGCTTTTCTCTCTATGAGCCTCAAGGCAGTCGTTACACAGGTACTGGTAAAGACACCGGACGGTCGCGGCCGGCGTGCGGTCATGGAAATCCTCGTTAACAATCGCGCCATCGCCAAGCTGATTACGACCGATCAGACACACCAGATACCAACGCAACTGCAAACCGGTAAGGAATACGGTATGCAGATGATGGATCAGGCACTGCTTGAGGCAATCAACGCCAAGCAAGTCGACCCGGATGATGCGTTCCGCTACGCCAATGACAAGAGGAAATTCACGCGATTTGTCACCGACAAGGAGTTGGTACCAACTGTCGGACTAGGCGGCAACGAGAAGGCGGTCCAGTGAACAAGATCGACTCCTACTTACAGGCGGCCCTTAAGCTGAACGCATCGGACCTGCACTTTGTATCGGGCGATCCCGTAAGAGCCCGGGTTCACGGTGGATTACAGGTTCTGATAGAGGAGAAACTGGAAACGGAGCACGTCGCCGAAGCCCTTTACGAAATCATGGACGGCACGACGCAACGCGCGTTCAAACAGGACGATGCCGCCGACTTCGCGTACGAGATACCTGAGGTCTCTCGCTTCCGCGTAAACGTATTTCGCCACCTGAATGGGATTGGCGCCATTTTTCGTGCTATTCCATCCAAAGCGCTGACACTCGAACAACTGAACATGCCACCAATCATCCACAATCTGTGTAGACAAACGCAGGGCATGATCCTGGTCACAGGTAAGACTGGCTCCGGTAAGTCTACGACGCTGGCCGCGATGATCGATTCGATGAACAGACGCATGAAAGGTCATATCCTGACTATTGAGGATCCGATCGAATTCGTCCACAAGACCCAGAGTAGCCTGGTTAGCCAGAGGGAGGTCGGCTTGCACAGCGGCTCCTTTGCCGAGGCGCTCCACTCTGCTTTGCGAGAAGATCCAGACGTAATTCTGGTCGGCGAAATGCGTGACCTCGAGACCATAAGCATCGCCGTCACGGCAGCCGAAATGGGAATTCTCGTGATGGGTACCCTGCACACCAACGGCGCGGCACAGACCGTCGACCGCATCATCAATTCATTCCCTGCCGACAAGCAGAGCCATATTCGCACGATGATATCGACCTCGCTGCGCGGCGTCGTCTCGCAGCAACTACTACCGACCAAACACAAGCCCGGCCGAGTTGCGGCGCTGGAGGTACTAATCAACACTTCTGCTGTCTCTAACCTGATTCGGCAGGGCAAACTAGACCAGCTCGAGACCGCGATGCAGTCCGGCGGCACTGCGGGCATGCAGACAATGGACTCGGCCCTGATGGAACTCGTAGAAAAGGCTTTCGTATCAGGGCGCGACGCTTACCAGCAGGCAAACAACAAGAGTAAGTTCGAAAGACTCAAAGACGAGACCTAACGTGGCATAATCGCGGCCTTGAACACCGCGTAGAAACCGATAGCCACGAATGACCGACAAAACACGAAAAATCCTCGTCACGAGCGGCTTGCCGTACGTGAATGGATCCCCCCACATGGGGCACCTCGTCGAGTACCTGCAGTCTGATATTTGGGTGCGATTCCAGAAATTGCGGGGCAATGACTGCATCTATGTGTGCGCCAGCGACGCTCATGGCACGCCGATCATGCTCAAGGCGCGTGAACTGGGCATTTCTCCTGAAGAACTGACGACACGCGTTACCAAAGAGTTTCTTGAAGTTTTCGCAGCATTCGGCGTCGAATTCGACAACTACCACACGACGCATTCAGCCGAAAACGAGGCGCTGACCGTGGAAATGTTCGAAGCGCTGCGTGCAAATGGCGATATCGTCACCAAGACGATTGAGCAAGCGTTCGATGAGAAGGAAGGCATGTTCCTTCCGGATCGATTTGTTCGTGGTACCTGCCCACGATGCAAGAGCGCCGATCAGTATGGCGACTCCTGCGAAGTCTGTGGAGCAACCTACACCCCGACCGACTTGATCGACCCGGTTTCCGTCCTATCCGGCACGACGCCCATCAAACGCGAATCTGAGCACTATTTCTTCAAACTCAGCGAGTACGTAGATCGCTTGCGCGACTGGATGCACGAAGCAACGCTCGACAAGAACATACTCGCCAAACTTGAGGAGTGGTTTGAGGCCGGCCTGAAAGACTGGGATATCTCGCGCGATGCACCCTACTTTGGTTTCAAGATACCGGGCACTGAGGACAAGTACTTTTACGTCTGGCTCGATGCGCCGATCGGATACGTGTCGAGCTTTAAACACCTGTGCGATCGCCGTGACGAGCTGAATTTCGATGAATACTGGCGCCCGGGTTACGACACCGAGGTATACCACTTCATCGGCAAGGACATTATGTATTTTCATACTTTGTTCTGGCCGGCCGTGTTACAGGGTGCGGGCTTTCGCACACCAACCAGCGTCTACGCGCATGGATTCCTGACCGTCAACGGGCAGAAAATGTCCAAATCGCGCGGCACATTCATCATGGCGCGAACGTATCTCGATAATTTAAACCCATCCTACCTCCGCTACTATTACGCGGCGAAACTGGGTCCAACAATTGAGGACATTGACCTCAATCTCGGCGACTTCAGAGCGCGGGTCAATTCAGATCTCGTCGGCAAGTTCGTCAATATAGCCAGCCGTTGCGCTGGATTCATAAGTAAACGATTTGACGGCAAGCTCGCCGACGCCCTGCCCGAGCCGGCGCTCTTCGCCGAGGTCACCAATGCTTCCGAGACGATCGCCGGGCATTTCGAGCGTCGCGAGTATTCGAAGGCGATGAGACTGATTATGGCGCTTGCCGATCAAGCCAATCGCTATATTGATGAGCAAAAGCCGTGGGTCATGATCAAGGACGAGATCAGGCTCGATGAAGTGCAGGCTGTATGTACACAGGGTCTGAACATGTTTCGTAGCCTGATGATCTACCTCGCGCCGGTGATTCCAGCCGTCGCGGAAGAGGCTCGCACCTTCCTGGCTGAAGACAGCTGGGACTGGGATTCCGCCTGCAAACCGCTGCTCGGGAAGACGATCAAGCCATTCAAACCACTTTTGACGCGCATCGAACAAAAGCAGGTGGACGATATGGTTGCACAGTCCAGCGATACGACGAAGGAGCCCGAATCCGTGGCTGAAGACAACAACATCAGCATCGATGATTTCCTGAAACTCGATTTACGCATCGCGCGCATCGAAAAAGCAGAGCCCGTTGAAGGTGCCGATAAATTGCTCGCGCTTACTCTCGACGTGGGTGACTCAACGCGAAATGTTTTTGCCGGCATCAAGGAAGCGTACGAACCCGATGAGCTCGTCGGAAAACACGTGATTGTCGTTGCAAATCTTGCGCCGCGAAAAATGCGTTTCGGCGTTTCGGAAGGCATGGTGTTAGCGGCCGGCCCCGGAGGAAAAGATATATTCTTGCTATCGCCGGATGATGGCGCCGCAGCAGGAATGCGCGTCAAATAAAGCGGAAAGACAATGACCGAAATCATCGTCATTCTTGTTGGCACAGTTCTCGTCAACAACTTTGTGCTTGTGCGTTTTCTCGGCCTGTGCCCGTTCATGGGCGTGTCGAAAAACCTCGAAGCCGCCGCAGGCATGTCGCTTGCCACAGCGTTCGTGCTAACACTGTCGTCGGCAACGGCTTACTTGCTGCATCAGTACGTTCTAATTCCCCTTGAACTGGAATACCTGCGCACGATCAGTTTCATCCTCGTCATAGCGGCCAGCGTGCAGTTCACTGAGATCATGGTCCGCCGACTCAGTCCGCTGTTGCACCAGGTACTTGGCATTTTTATTCCGCTAATCGCGACAAACTGTGCTGTTCTGGGCGTCGCTCTCCTCAATGTGCAGCAGTCGAAAGGCTTCGTGCAGTCGGTGTTTTTCGGCTTCGGCGCATCTGTTGGTTTCGCGCTGGTGCTTGTCATGTTCGCGGCGATTCGCGAAAGACTGGAGGCCTCCGATATTCCGGCGCCCTTTCGTGGTACTGCAATCGCATTGATGACAGCCGGAATCATGTCGCTGGCGTTCATGGGTTTCTCGGGCATGGCCCGGCCGTGACGGCAGCGATTGGATATGTGGACCGCGGTACTCACAATCTCCCTGATCGCTTTGCTTGCTGGTCTCGCCCTGAGCTATGCGTCCCGATCGCTAAAGTCCGACCCAAACAAGCTCGTCGAGCAGGTCAATGAACTGTTGCCACAAACCCAGTGCGCACAATGTGGCTATCCGGGGTGCCGGCCATATGCGGCGGCCATCGTCGAGTCTGGCGTTGCAATCAACCTTTGCCCGCCTGGCGGCGACGATACTGTGCAACGGCTCGCCAGCTTGCTGGGCAAAGATGCATTGCCTCTTGCTGAACAACCCAGGCCCGGTCGCAATGTTGCCATCGTTGATGAAGCTCTTTGCATTGGTTGCACGCACTGTCGCAGCGCGTGTCCCGTCGATGCCATTATCGGTGCGCAGCAGCTGATGCACACAATAATCGAAGCCGAGTGCACCGGATGCGAGCTGTGTATCGCACCCTGCCCGGTCGATTGCATAAGCATGCGGAGCCTGTCGTGAGCGCCCCTACATATGATCTGGGAAAACTGCACGGCGGCTTGCGCTTACAGGCGCATAAGCAAATGTCGACGGCAGAGCCGATACGACAAGTGCCGGTTCCTGAACAACTTTTTCTACCCCTTACACAACATGCCGGAGATCCGGCGCAACCGGTAGTAGGCATTGGCGAGCATGTTCTAAAGGGTCAGCTTATTGCCGAATGTGAGGGAACTCTCTGCGCCCCGATACACGCCTCCTCGTCCGGGACCATTGTCGCGATCGAACCGTGGCCTGTATCTGCGCGCCATGGCGAAAACGCACCTTGCATCGTTATCGAATGTGACGGCAAGGACACCGCAATCGGTACCGACGAGAACAGCCCTTCCTACGACAAACTCGTACCCGAAGATCTTCTCGGCCAAATACTTCTCGGCGGCATCACGGGGTTGGGCGGCGCTGTCTTCCCGACTGCGCAGAAACTGATGCAGGCGACGACGTGTGATGTTGAATACCTGATTCTCAACGGTGTCGAGTGTGAGCCTTACATCAGTTGCGACGACGCACTGATGCGCGAATATGGTCGTGAGGTGATAGGCGGCGCGCAAATTCTGATGCACGCACTGGATGTGGACGTGTGTTACATCGCAGTCGAAAGCGACAAACCGATTGCAATACAACATCTCGGCGAGGCGTTGGCGGAAATTGACGACGAGCGAATCGTAATCAAGATGGTACCGACCATTTATCCGTCCGGCGGAGAAGATCAGCTCGTACAACTCGTCACGAATCGCGAAGTTCCCAGCGGCGGCTTGCCGAGCGACGTAGGTTGCCTCGTGCAGAACGTAGGCACCGCTGCTGCCATTCATAACTGGATGATAAAACGCGAACCGTTGATATCGAGAGTTACAACGATTACTGGTGATGGCGTCGCTACACCGATGAACGTGGAGGCGCGCCTCGGCACAACCATTGCGGATATTGTGCGTTTCGCCGGCGGTTACACGGAAAGCGCAGAACAACTCATTATTGGCGGGCCGATGACCGGAAAATCAGTGACATCGGATCGGGTGCCGCTCGTTAAAGCCACGAATTGCATTCTGGTGCTATCGCAGACACCGTCTGTGAGCCCGGAGATGCCGTGTATTCGTTGCGGCGATTGCGCCGCAGTCTGTCCCGTTCAACTTCTGCCACAGCAGTTGTTCTGGTACACGTGTGCAGACGACGAGAGCAAGATGCGCTCGCATGGCCTGATCGATTGCATTGAATGCGGCTGCTGTGACCTCGTATGCCCAAGCCACATTCCGCTAACTGCCAACTTCCGCACAGCGAAGGCGCGCATCCTCGAACAGGCCGACGAAAAAGCGCGGGCCGAACGCGCAAGGCATCGGTTCGAAGCACGTAATGATCGACTCGAGCGGGACCAGCTTCAACGTGAAGAAGAACTCGCCCGGCAAAAGCAAGCCGCCCGACAGGCTGCTCCCGACGCAATCGCCGAAATCCTTAAACGCAAGCAAGCGGCGGCGGACGAGGACTGAGTATGGAGTTCATCAGACGGGAAGCGCCTTATCTTGCACCGAAAGTTGATGTCGCATCGATGATGCTGCAAGTGCTTGTCGCTCTGATCCCGGCGGCACTGGCACATGTTTGGTATTTTGGCCCGGGTTTCCTCTTCAACCTGATCATCGCATCGATATTCTGCGTCGGTAGCGAAGCGCTGATGATGAGAGCACGAGGCCGCGACCCGCGAGTCGCCCTTGCTGACTATAGCGCGCTCGTCACCGCTGCCCTGCTCGCCTTCGCGTTGCCATCATTGACGCCCTGGTGGATCACGGCGACCGGCGCGTTGTTCGCGGTAATCGTCGCCAAGCATCTTTACGGCGGTATCGGTTTCAATATCTTTAACCCGGCGATGGCGGGCTATGTCGTAATCCTGGTCGCGTTCCCTATGGAGATGAATCTCTGGGTCGCACCGCGCATGGGGGACATTGACTACGTCAATCTGACCGTGCTGCAAACCATCGTCTACACGTTAAGCGGTTCATTGCCCGACACACTTGGCTTCGACGCGATAAGTCGCGCTACGCCACTTGACGCGATGCAGTCAGGCCTGCGCACCATGCGCACCTACGCTGAAATACGAACCAACCCCATGATGGGCGATTTCGGCGGACGCGGCTGGGAGTGGCTGGGTAACTTCTTTGCGATTGGCGGTTCCTGGCTCCTCGTCAAGAAAATCATCCGCTGGCAAATTCCCGCAGGTGTTTTCGCAGGCCTGCTTGTTCCCGCCGGGCTGATGTTTATCTTCGATCCGAGCACAAATGCCAGCCCTGGGTTTCACCTGTTCTCAGGGGCGACAATTCTGTGCGCATTTTTCATTGCAACAGATCCGGTGTCCGCCGCGACCAGTCCAAAGGGCCGTTTCATTTACGGCGTCGGCATTGGGTTCCTGATTTACGCGATTCGCAAGTGGGGCTCGTTCGCTGATGGTGTCGCGTTTGCCGTACTAATAATGAACATGGCAACACCCGCCATTGACTATATTACGCGGCCACCGATTGTCGGACATAAGTCCGAGGGCCGCGAACGATGAGTCAGCAGTCTGTCATCAAGACCGGCGCGACGCTCGCGGTAATCGCGGCGATCTGTACGACACTCGTCGCCGCAACCTACCAGGTCACCAGGGAGCGTATTGTCGCAAATGAAAAAGCGCTGCTGGAACAGGCACTGCAACCAGCGCTCGCCGGCGTTTTTTATGAGGGCGGCGTTAGCGAGTCGCGGCTTGTGGTATTGCCTCCACACGGCTTACCCGGTAACGACACAGCGCTGATATATCGCGTATATGCGCAAGACAAGCCTGTTGCTGCCCTGTTTGCTGTTACTGCACGCGATGGCTTCTCCGGTGTAATCCGTATACTTGTCGGCGTGGAATTTGATGGCACGATTACGGGGGTACGAATACTGCAGCACCGCGAAACTCCGGGGCTCGGTGACAAGATCGAATCGGCACGGTCAGACTGGATTTTCCAGTTCGATGGCCGGTCTATTGGTGATCCCGAGGTCACCGGATGGGCTATTCGCAACGATGGTGGCGAATTTGATCAGCTGACCGGTGCGTCGGTAACACCCCGCGCGGTCATCGGAGCCGTTCGGGATACCTTGCTTTATTTTAATGAGCATCGTGATGAAATTTTCGCTGCCGAAGCGACTGAGGACAGTAAATGACGTCGGGAGGGTTCTTCGAAAGATTGCAGATGGGCCTCTGGGAGGATAATCCGGGCCTGGTGCAATTATTGGGATTGTGCCCGCTACTCGCCGTTACGACGACATTGGTTAACGGACTTGGACTCGGCGTGGCGACGCTTGTTGTATTGGCCTGTTCCAACGCCCTTGTATCCGCGACACGACGCTGGATTCGCCAGGAAATTCGCATCCCGATTTACGTCTTGATTATCGCGAGCCTGGTTACCTGCATCGAACTCATATTTAAAGCCTGGTTCCCGGCGCTCGATCGATCGCTCGGTATATTTATTCCGCTCATCGTCACAAACTGCGCAATCGTCGCCCGCGCAGAGATTTTTGCGTCGCGCAATCCTGTCGGCGCGAGTATCGCCGATGGCATAGGAATGGGCCTCGGATTTGCGCTGCTATTGATGGCAATCGGTGCGTTCCGCGAACTCGTGGGACAGGCGTCGATCCTGTCCGGCTTCGATATGCTTATTGGCGGCGAGCCATTCGCTGGTTTCTCATTTGCCGACAGCGGGTTGTTACTGGCAATTCTGCCGCCAGGAGCATTTTTTGCTCTTGCGCTCGCGGTTGCCTTGAAAAATTCGCTTGACCACAGGCGACGCCGTGAACGCAGATAAACGCAAGGCCATTTTCAGCAAATTGCGCGAGCTCAATGCCAACCCGGACACTGAGCTGCACTATGAGAATCCATTTGAGCTTCTTGTCGCCGTCATTCTTTCCGCGCAAGCGACGGACATTAGCGTCAACAAGGCTACTGATAAACTCTATCCCGTAGCGAGTACGCCCGAGTCTATCCTTGCGCTTGGCGTGAGCGGCCTCAAGCCGTATATCCGTACGATTGGCTTGTTCAATAGCAAAGCAGAGAACATTATCAAGACATGCCGCTTGTTAATCGAAAGGCATGGCAGCGAGGTGCCACGAACGCGCGCCGAACTCGAAGCATTGCCCGGTGTCGGGCGTAAGACCGCAAACGTAATACTGAACACTGCCTTCGGCGAACCGACGATCGCCGTGGACACCCACATCTTCAGAGTGTCGAACCGCACGGGAATCGCCAAAGGGAAGACGCCGCTTGAAGTTGAGAAGCGACTACTTCGTCTGACGCCGGAGGAGTTTAAGAAAGACGCGCATCACTGGCTCATCCTGCATGGCCGCTATATCTGCAAAGCGCGCAAACCCATGTGCGACCAGTGCCCGATTATCGAATGGTGTGAATACAGCAGGAAGGAATTGTCATGATATTTGGGCAGGATCGCGATGAGCTCCGAAAAATGTATGCCGATGCCTGGCAAAAGCACTGCGATAAGCAGCTGCTGACGCCGCTGGAAGCGCAAATTGCACAGGTCATTGATGACCACCCTGAGTATCACGATGCAATTAACGGCGACCTTGAGCGCGATTTCAGCGTTGAAGGTGGCCAAACCAACCCGTTTTTGCATATGGGTCTGCATCTCGGCATTCGCGAGCAGGTAGCAACGAACAGGCCCGCCGGCATAGCCACGTTGTTCAACGAACTCGCCAATCGCATCGGCAGCCAACACGATGCGGAACACCGCATGGTAGATTGCCTGGCCGAGACGCTCTGGGAGGCGCAGAACAAAAATGCGCCGCCGGATGAGGCGGCTTACCTGGAGAGGCTTCGACGTCTGTAATAAATACACCCGATACACGGTCTGGTGCTGTAGGAATGGATGATTTGAAACCACAATACCCCGTTACCGGAGCTGGCCTCGGCTTCCGGCGCCCGTTGGCCGACAAGCTTAAGAGCGTTGCGCCAGGCGAAATCGATTTCATGGAAATCGCGCCGGAGAACTGGATCCATGTCGGCGGCGCTTTGGGCAAGAAGCTGCGCTGGTTCACCGAGCGTTACCCGTTTCTTATTCACGGGCTGTCACTCTCTATCGGGGCCCCTTCCCCGCTCAACGTGCAACTCGTACGCGACATCAAGGAGTTCATGGCCGAACACAACATCCGCATGTACTCGGAGCATCTGAGCTCATGTGGGGACGATGGCCAGCTGTACGACCTGATGCCAATTCCTTTTACAGAGGAAGCGGTCAGGTACGTCGCAGAACGCGTGCGCCGCGTACAGGACATTCTCGAACAACGAATCGCCCTCGAAAATGTTTCTTACTATGCGCCAACAGACACTGCGATGAGCGAAGCTGAATTCACGCTGGCCGTTCTTGAAGAGGCCGATTGTGACCTGATGCTCGATATCAACAATATTGTCGTTAACAGTATCAATCACAAATACGACGCACATGAGTTCATGCTGAGAATGCCGGCCAACCGGATTCGCTACTTTCACCTGGCCGGTCATTATGTCGAGGCAGAGGACTTGCGCATTGATACGCATGGCACCGCCGTCGACCAGCAGTCCTGGCAGTTACTTGGTGATGCCTATGCGCATTTTGGCGCGGTACCAACATTGCTGGAACGTGACTTCAACTTTCCGCCGATATCCGAGCTGCTCGATGAAGTACGACAGATTCGCAATTTACAGACTGAATACGAAGCGAAGGAAGTCAATCATGGCTGATCTTCCCGACTTTCAAAAAAAGCAGTTCGCGTTTGCCGCTCATATCCGCGACCCGGATCATGTGGCAGCACCGGCGGACGTAGAAGATCGTCGCATGGCGATTTATCGTGAATTATTTTTCAACAATATCCGCAATCTGCTTTCCAACATGTTTCCCGTGCTCAAGAAGCTGCACGCAACGGAAAAATGGGACGACATGATCCGGCAATTTATGCGGAAGCACCGGGCTGAAACACCGTATTTTCTGCAGTTGCCGCAGGAGTTTCTCGACTTCCTACAAAACGAGTACGACGCGCGGGACGACGATTTTCCGTTTCTTGTGGAGTTGGCTCATTACGAGTACATCGAACTTGCGTTGTCAATTTCGGAGGACAGCAACGACTTGACCGAGATTGATCCGGCGGGCGATTTACTCGCCAATGTGCCCGTCAAGTCCGTGCTGACGTGGGCATACTCGTACCAGTACCCTGTGCATCGCATATCGCTCGATAACCTGCCAACTGAGCCGTCCGGGCAACCTGTATTCCTCGCTGTGTATCGTCGCCAGAATGACAAGGTGAATTTCCTCGAACTCAACCCGATTACGGCACGCCTCCTCGAGGCCGTAGAAAAAAACATCGACGGACAATGCGGGGCGGACCTGCTACGCAACCTGGCCATTGAAATTAACTACCCTGACGTTGATGCGTTACTCCAACACGGCGCCGCAGCTCTGGAAGAGATGAGACAACTTGAAATACTGACCGGCACACGAGCGCCGCCGCAAGGAGCAACGCAATGAACAAGCTGCACCGATATTGGAAACGAGTTGTTGATGTCCTGGATCCAACCGGTGACTGGCTCGCGCTTGTGCCGATTCGGCTGCTATTAGCATACGAATACGGTAAAGCGGGACTAATGAAATTCAACGGTGAAAACTGGTTCGGCAACGTGCAGGAAAACTTCCCTTTTCCGTTCAATGTTGTTCCGGTTGAGATTAGCTGGTTTCTCGCCACCTGGTCTGAAATTCTCGGCGCTGCTGGTTTGGTACTTGGGCTCTTTACGCGATTCTGGGCAGTCAGCCTGATCATTCTCACGATCGTCGCTATCGGTGGCGTGCATTGGCCGGATGACTGGTCAAGTTTTGCCGAGCTGTGGAAGGGTTACACCGTATCAAACAAGGGATTTGGCAATTTCCGCATCCCGTTATTGTTTATCGCGATGCTGATACCGCTGCTCTTTAAGGGTGCCGGCAAACTCAGCGTCGATCATTGGCTGAGTAAACACTACAAATAGCGGCAATTTCGCATCACGGGGATGCTGCCGCGGTGATACGAACATCCGCTTCCATGCTTGTCGGAGCTTTTAGCGAATTGGTAATGAGGCAACTGTGTTCTGCCTTGTCGAGCAAGCGTAGCGCCCGATCTTTCTTGGCTGCATCCGGAATCTCCAGCGTTACCTTGAGTTTGAATGCGGTGAACTGCGTGACTTTTTCCACACGTTCCAAGGTGCCGACAGCATCGCAACTGAGAGATGTCCACTCGAACTTCGATGCACGCGCTATGGCGTGAAACGACAGAATCAGGCAATCCGCTACCGAAGCAACCAACAAAGTCTCGGGAGACCACAGGTCGCCGGGGCCACCAAATTCGGCGGGGCCGGCTGATTCGAGATTTTCCAGGCCCGGGCTCGCAAGCTCGACATTGCTCTCTGCACGCGATGATGCGGCTACAACATAATGATGCGGGTAGTCTTGCACTGTCTTACTCCTCTAATTGCCTGCTAACGCCTTTTGGGCATGTACAAATCGGTCAGGGTGCCCTCGTAGGCTTCCGCGGCGAATGCGACCGTCTCGGACAGTGTCGGGTGTGGATGCACGGTTAGCCCGATGTCCGCAGCATCGGCACCCATTTCGATCGCGAGACCAATTTCCGCAATGAGGTCGCCCGCGTTCGGCCCGACAATTGCCCCACCAAGGACGCGGCCTGTTTCTTTGTCCCACAGCAGCTTTGTAAAACCTTCCGACCGACCGATCGACAAAGCACGTCCACTCGCTGCCCATGGAATTTTGGTTTTGTCGTAGTCGACTCCCTGAGCCTTCGCCTCTGTTTCCGTTAACCCTACCCACGCAATCTCGGGGTCGGTATAGGCGACCGATGGAATTGTGCGCGCATCGAAATAGCTCTTCTCCCCTGCAGCAACTTCGGCAGCGACTTTTGCTTCATGTGTCGCCTTATGCGCAAGCATGGGTCCAGGCACCACATCGCCGATGGCGAAGATATGCGGCACATTCGTGCGCATCTGATTGTCCACCTCGATGACGCCACGGCTGTCCACATTGACGCCGGCCTTTTCCACGTCCAGTTGATCACCATTGGGCCGTCGTCCTACCGCAACGAGAACGCGGTCATAAACACCAATTGACGGTGCATCCTTGCCTTCGAAGCTTACTTCGATGCCGGGCACCGTCGCACGCATGCCGGTTACTTTCGTCGCTGTCATTATCGCTTCGTATCGCGGCTTGACGATTTTCAGAAACGGCCGGAGCAAATCTGCATCCGTGCCGGGCATCAACGTATCGGTCAATTCCACAACGCTGACATCAACACCAAGTGCGCTGTACACGCACGCCATTTCAAGACCGATAATGCCACCACCAACGACGAGCAGGCGTTCGGGCAACGGGTGTAATTCCAGCGCACCGCTCGAATCGACAATCCGTGGATCATCGGGCAGGCCTGGGAGCATAAACGGCTCGGAGCCGACTGCGATGATGCATTTCTCGAAAGCGATCGTTTCACCGTTATCGAGTTGCAGCGTATTTTCTGATGCGAATCTGGCCAACCCATGTACAACACGGACTTTGCGTTGCTTCGCCAGTTGCTGCAAGCCGCCTGTGAGCGTACCGACAACCGTGTTCTTCCATTCGCGAAGCTTTAATGCGTCGATTTTCGGTTTGCCGAATTCGACACCGTGCTCTGCCATTGCTTCGGCATCGTCGATGACCTTCGCAGCATGCAGTAGTGCTTTCGACGGAATACAACCAACGTTGAGGCACACACCACCCAGCGTATCCCAGCGTTCAACGAGTAACACATCGAGACCCAGGTCTGCTGCGCGAAAGGCTGCCGTATAGCCACCTGGACCGGCACCAATAACAACCAATTGTGCCGTGTGATCCGCCATTATGGCGTCGCCTGGATCAGGCTATCGACGTCGGCCAGCGCTTTGCCGAGATACGTCGTAAACCGAACCGCGGCCGCACCATCGACGACACGGTGATCGTAAGAAAGCGACAGCGGCAACATGAGTCGCGCAGTAAACTCTGATCCGTTCCAGACCGGCTGCATCGACGAACGAGAGACACCGAGTATTGCGACTTCCGGAGCATTTACGATTGGCGTAAACGCCGTGCCGCCGATACCGCCAAGGCTGGACACCGTAAACGTTGCACCCTGCAATTGGTCTGACTTGAGCTTGCCGTCGCGAGCCAGAGCGGAAAGCTCACCGAGCTCTGCAGCAAGCTCGTAAACGTCCTTCTTATCCGCGTCACGTATGACCGGCACCATCAATCCCTGCTCGGTATCCGCCGCAAAACCAATGTGTACATATTTCTTTAAGACCAGGCTCTTGCCGTCGTCAGACAACGACGAATTGACTTTGGGGTACTCCTGCAGTGCAGAAACTACAGCCTTTATGATGAACGCAAGCGGCGTAAGCGATATGCCACGCTCTTTTGCCGGCCCCTTGAGCTCCTGGCGTTTTGCTTCCAAATCCGTGATATCGGCAAGGTCATGCTGAGTTACGTGCGGCAGGTTAATCCAGCTCGCCTGTAATCGCGGCCCGGATATTTTCTGAATTCGGGTAAGCGGTTGTACGTCGATCTCGCCAAACTTCGAAAAATCGACGCTCGGCGTTTTCGGCAAGCCTCCGCCCGGTGCTGCCGATTGCCCTGTAAGAATTGCTTTGACGAATGCCTTGACGTCGTCATGCAATATGCGGTCCTTCGCACCGTTGCCTTTGACCTGCGCAAGATCCACGCCCAATTCGCGCGCCAGCTTTCTCACCGACGGGCTTGCGTGCGCCCGTGAAAAACCAGCCTCATTAATGGACGGTAGTTCCTGCGCCGCCGGCGCTTGCTGTTTCGCCGCAACTGGTGTCTGCTGAGCCGTTTCGTCCGCTGCAGAAGTATCGGCAACAGCCACGCCGTCGGCCGCGGGTTCAGGCTGCGCGACCGGCGCATCCGCCTCTATGATGGCCAACGACGAGCCTTTAGAAACCTTGTCACCAACTTTCACCAGCACCGATTCGATGCGCCCGCCTACTATAGCCGGCACATCCATTGCGGCTTTATCGGTCTCGATCGTTACCAACGGATCATCGGTGTTTATCCTGTCCCCTTTGCTGATTTGCACCTCGATGACTTCAACTTCCTCGAAGTCACCGAGATCCGGAACAACCAGTGTCTGCACACCACCGCTTTTCTGCGGCTGGCCATCCGGTTTGGCAGGCGATGCGAGAACAGTGGTATCACCTGTCGGCTCGTAGCGAAGTGCTGGTGCGATGACAACTGTGTCGCTCACCTCGACTTTCAGTTTGCCGATAACCTGGCCGCTGCTGACCGTGTCACCGATTGCGACGCTCAGCGATTCGACTACACCGTTTTCAGGACACGGGATATCCATCGCCGCCTTATCGGTTTCAACAGTAATAAGGCCATCTTCTCGGGCGACACTGTCGCCCGCCGTAACCAGCAGCTCAATAACTTCGACAGCGTCGAAGTCGCCAAGATCCGGAACGATAATATCGATAATCGCTGCCACGAAAGCGCCCCGCCTACAACTTGACTGGATCGGGACGATCCGGGTCAATACCGTACTTCTCGATCGCCTCAGTTACGGTCTTTTGATCAAGAACTCCATCGTCCGCAAGTGCCTTTAGTGCAGCAACGGCTACATAATACTTGTCGACTTCGAAATGTCTGCGCAGCGCAGCGCGTGCATCGCTGCGACCGTAACCATCAGTGCCGAGCGTAACGTAACGACCCGGCACCCAGCTGCGAATCTGGTCCGCGTTGAGTTTCATGTAGTCAGTTGCTGCAATGTAAGGGCCCGGGCGATCTGCGAGGCATTCTTCGACGTAACACCTGCGAGGCTCCTCACCAGGATGCAACTGATTCCAGCGATCCGTTTCGAGCGCGTCATGCCGCAGCTCGTTGAAACTCGTGACAGACCACACGTCGGTCGGGATGTCGAAGTCCTTGTCCAGCAGCTCTGCAGCACCCAGCACCTCGCGCAAAATCGTACCGGCACCCATCAACTGCGCACGAATCTTGCCCTGGCCGCCAACCTGTAACAGGTACATACCCCTGAGAATCCCGTCCTCGACACCAGCGGGCATCGGCGGATGCACGTAATTCTCGTTCATGCAGGTGATGTAATAGAAAACGTCTTCCTGCTCGCCGATCATACGCCGCAGACCATCCTGAACAATGACCGCAAGTTCGTAAGCGTAGGTCGGATCGTAGGCAACGCAATTCGGTACGGTAGCGGCGTTGACCAGACTATGACCGTCCTGGTGCTGCAGACCCTCTCCCGCCAGGGTCGTGCGACCGGCAGTACCACCGATTAAGAAACCACGTGCCTGCATATCGCCGCCAGCCCAGATGAAATCGCCAATGCGCTGGAAACCGAACATAGAGTAGTAAATATAAAACGGCACCATCTGCTCGTTGTGGTTTGAGTACGACGTACCGGCCGCAAGCCAGGAACAAAACGCGCCACCTTCGTTGATGCCTTCCTCGAGTATTTGGCCTTTCTTATCTTCGCGGTAGTACATCAACTCATCGGCGTCCTGCGGCGTGTAGAGCTGGCCTTTTGATGCATAGATGCCGAACTGGCGGAACATACCTTCCATGCCGAATGTGCGTGCTTCATCGGGCACGATAGGAACAATATGTTTGCCGATTTGTTTGTCTTTCGCGAGCGTCGTCAACATGCGGACAAACGCCATGGTTGTCGACGCTTCGCGTTCGCCGCTGCCCTCAAGCTGAGTCTTGAAGATCTCAAGGCCCGGTATCGGCAATTTTGCCGCTTTCTTGCGGCGCTTGGGCAAATAGCCACCCAGCGACCGGCGACGTTCCTGCAAGTATTCCAGCTCCTCACTATCGGGCGCCGGCTTGTAGTACGGAACATCCGCCAGATCCTTATCCGACACCGGGATATTGAAGCGATCGCGCATTTTCCTGACTGCCTCAATATTCAGCTTCTTCTGCTGATGGGCTGTATTCTGGCCCTCACCGGCTTCACCCATGCCATAGCCTTTGACGGTTTTTGCAAGAATGATTGTTGGCTGGCCCGTGTGGCGCATCGCCGCATCGTATGCAGCGTGCACCTTGAGCGGATCGTGGCCACCGCGGTTCAGGCGCCAAATCTCGTCATCGGACATATTAGCCACCATCTCGGCGGTTTCCGGGTGCTTGCCGAAGAACTCCTTGCGCACGTAAGCGCCGTCTTTTGACTTGATCGTCTGGTATTCGCCGTCCACGGTCTCTTCCATGACCTTGCGCAGTTGCCCTGCCTTATCCCTGGCCAGCAACGAGTCCCAACTCGAGCCCCAGACAACTTTGATAACGTTCCAGCCTGCTCCACCGAACGCTGCTTCCAGTTCCTGAATAATCTTGCCATTGCCACGTACCGGACCATCGAGGCGTTGCAAGTTGCAATTGACGACGAAAACGAGATTATCGAGACCTTCGCGCACTGGCATTGTGATTGCGCCCATCGACTCCGGTTCGTCCATCTCACCATCGCCGAGGAACGCCCAGACCTTTCTGTCCGAGCGCGGGATTAATTCGCGATTTTCCATGTAACGCATGAAGCGCGCCTGGTATATGGCCATCATTGGACCAAGGCCCATCGAAACGGTCGGAAATTGCCAGAAGTCCGGCATTAGCCACGGATGCGGGTACGATGACAAACCGCCGCCGCCAACCTCCTGTCGGAAACGATTCAGCTGACCTTCGTCCAGGCGCCCTTCAAGATAGGCGCGCGCGTAAATGCCCGGTGCCGAATGGCCCTGCATAAAGACCATGTCGCCGCCGTGGTCTTTGCTCGGCGCTCGCCAGAAATGGTTGAAGCCAACTTCATAGAGCGTCGCAGATGACGCGTAACTCGAGATGTGACCACCGTATTCGGTGCTCTTGCGATTCGCCTGCACAACCATCGCCATTGCATTCCAGCGGATGTAGGCTTCAAGACGGCGCTCAAGCGCGCGATCACCCGGGTACTCTGGCTGGTGAGCGGTCGAAATCGTGTTCAGATAGGCCGTATTCGGAGTGTATGGCAGATATGCCCCCGAACGACGAGCGAAATCGATCATCTGGTTTAGCAGAAAATGTGCCCGCTCGGGGCCATGTTGCGCGAGAACAGAATCGATTGATTCAAGCCACTCGGTGGTCTCGACAGGATCAATGTCATCAAATGGATTGAATCGACTCATAAATCATTCACAATAGGATTATCGGTATAGCCCTAGCCGGGCAATCCGGACTTCGGGGGCGTCATATTCGGTGTTTGGGCGTTAACGGTCAAGCAATCTTCAAGGATTTCATAGCTATGTCAGCATTAGTACTCGATTCACGCGAAATTAGCGTGACACAACAGCTTGGTCGAACCGATTCTAAGGCATTTGAGCCAATTGATCAGTTACTACTGATACTACCCAAGCGAACGCCAACGGCTCTTTGGCGCAGTATTCCGCAGGGCAACAAACTGCAGGCACTCCTGAAGAAGCGCGCAGCCGGTGAAACGCCCGCGCTCCAGACCCGGCTGTCGAACAAGCGCCAAACACTCGTTGTAGCAGGAAAGATCGACGGTGACGCGGAAGTTTTTCAGCAGCTTACCTTTGCACGCAAACTTGTTGCTGCCGCGACAACGGAGAAAGCCGGCAGTCTTGGCATCCTGGTCGCCGGATTCAGCGCAGAACAGCAACATATGCTCAGCAACGCCGCTGTTGCCGCCGCACTTGCCGCTGGATTCAATCTGCCCGAGTTCAAAAGCAAGGCTTCTGCAGAGAAAATCAAGAATATCCGTCTACTCGGCTTGAAAAGCAAAGTCGACCTGAGCCGCACTATTGCCGAAGCTAAGGGTAACAATCTCGCGCGCTGGCTCACGGCATTACCACCGAACAAACTCGATGCAAACAGTTATGCCGATTTCCTCAAGAACCTGGCCGGCGAACACGGCTGGCAGTACAAGAAATTCAACACCAGGGAACTGGAAAAACTGGGCGCAGGGGCATTCCTGGCCGTTGCCCAGGGCAATGACAACGATAGCGCCTCGATTGTCAGGCTACGCTACCGGCCCGCGGGCAAAAATGAAGCTCCGGCGCTGAGCCTGGTTGGCAAGGGCATTGTTTTCGACACTGGCGGTACGAATCTTAAGCCCTTTGCGTCGATGCTCGACATGCATGGCGATATGCAGGGCAGCGCCGTGGCAGCAGGCACTTTGTTGGCGATCTCAGAGCTGAAGTTACCGGTCGCCGTCGACGCATGGCTTGCAATTACCGAGAACCGCATGGGCCCGAATGCTTACAAGTCTCAGGATGTTATTACTGCTGCGAACGGCAAAACGATTCAAACCATACACACTGATGCCGAAGGACGTATGGTGCTTGCGGATACGCTGACGTTTGCCAGCCGCGAAAAGCCGAAGCTCATGATCGACTACGCGACGCTGACGGGCGCGGTTTTGAACGCCATTACGACACGCTATAGCGGTGTTTTCACCAATCGAGCGGACTGGCACCCTCGACTCAAGCGAACAGGCCGCATCTGCGGTGAACGCGTTTGGCCTTTCCCGATCGGAAAGGAGTTCCTGGAGGACCTCAGAAGCGATACAGCCGACATCCAGCAGTGTTCTGCAAAAGGCATGGGTGACCATATTCTGGCCGGGAGTTTTCTAGCCGAATTCGTGGAAAACGACACGCCCTGGGTGCATGTGGACCTCGCTGCCAGCAATCACAAGGGTGGTCTCGCCCATATTCCCACCGAAGTAACAGGTTTTGGAGTGCGGTTCACGATCAGTCTCATTCTTGATGAGAAGTTGTTAAAGGCAGAACTCTAGGTGAGCGATCTGCCATCAATGGCCAACCGTTTCCGTGGCTTCCTTCCTGTTGTCATTGATGTAGAAACAGGTGGTTTCAATTCGAAAACAGATGCCCTCCTGGAAATTGCCGCAGTTTTCGTCGATTTCAACGACGGTGGACTGTTAACGCGTGGTGAAACCGTGCGCTATCACGTCAGGCCGTTCGAAGGCGCAAACATGGAACCTGCATCGCTCGCCGTCAACGGTATCGACCCCGACCATCCTCTGCGGCCGGCTATTGATGAGCGCGATGCGCTGCAACGTGTATTTCGCGCAGTGCGCAGTGAAGTTCGCCGCAACCTGTGCCAACGCGCTGTTCTGGTTGGCCACAATGCAGCTTTCGACCTGGGATTCCTCAACGAGGCGATTGAGCGATCTGCAATTAAACGCAATCCATTTCACCCATTTAGCTGCTTCGATACCGCGACTCTCTGCGGCGTCGCATTTGGCCAAACGGTGCTGGCACGCGCCGTGACTGCTGCAGGATTCACCTGGGACGAGGGCTCAGCCCATTCAGCGGCATACGACGCTGAAATAACAGCCGATGTATTTTGCGAGATTGTGAATCGGTTTCAGCCGGTATACCAGACAACAGTTCGCGACTGAATATCAGTATATGCAGGCGCGAGTTTTAGTCGTCTATGCTGTCAAGCAGCTCTTTGAGTTCGCCGGAATGATACATCTCTACCACGATGTCACTACCACCAATCAACTCACCTTTGACGTAAAGCTGCGGAAACGTCGGCCAGTTTGAGTAAGTCTTGAGACCCTGCCGGATTTCTTCGTCCTCAAAAATATTGACGAATGCGAATGGCTTTCCCACCGCTTTTAGCGCTGCAACAGTTTGACCGGAAAACCCACATTGTGGAAAGTCCGGTGTACCCTTCATATAAAGAAGAATATCGTGCGAGCCAAGTTGCTCTTTAATTCTGGAATTTACATCCACGTCCATAACCCTCTATTTCTTAACCACTATCTGGCTTGCAACCGATTTCACACCGCCAGTGTCCCTGGCGAGTACTGCCGCCGCATGCCCAGCAACATAACTACTTCGCGATTGTACCTAGAATTGGTCTAAAATAGGCAGCAATAATTACAACATCCATCAGGGAGAAACAGAATGAATCCTTTAAGAAGTATCGCCGGCACAATCATCGGCGGAACAGTCCTTGCGGTGATAATTGCCGCTGCGACGTCCGGAATCCACCTGAACGTAGGAAGCCTCATAGTCTGGATTCACGTTCTTGCCGGAATCACCTGGATCGGATTGCTTTACTATTTCAATTTCGTGCAGGTACCGGCGTTGGGCGATGCCCTGGCCGATGAAGGCGGCCCAGGCGGCGCAGGTATTACCAAGTACGTCGCACCGCGCGCGCTCTGGTGGTTCCGTTGGGGTGCATTGCTAACCTGGTTGTCCGGTGCTGCTTACCTCGGCCACCTCGGTCGATTCCAACATGCGTTTGCTCTCGGTATGCTTGACGGCGGGGGCACTCAGGATCTTATTATCGGCGTCGGTGCATGGTTTGGCACGATTATGCTTTTCAACGTTTGGGTTTTGATCTGGCCCAATCAGAAAAAAGTGCTGGGCATGGTTGCGGCGAGCGCTGAAGAAATCGCCAAAGCAAAAAACGTGGCGTTTCTGGCATCCCGGACCAATACATTCCTGTCAATTCCAATGATCATGAGTATGGTCGGCTACGGTCACGGCGGATTCTTCCTATAACCAGCCAAAGCTGAATGAGCCCTCGCCGGCATCGCTGGCGGGGGCTTTTTTAAGTTCTGGGTATCAGGCAACTGCGCGGGTAACGCGCTTGGGTTCGGAAACGCCATAACCCTGGGCATAGTCAATGCCCATGCCGCGAAGCATCGTGATGATCTCTTCGTTCTCGGCAAACTCCGCAATAGTCTGCTTGCCGGTCAGGTGCCCGATCTCGTTGATCGAACGCACCATTTCGCGATCGATGGGGTCGTGCAAGATCTCTTTTACAAAGCTGCCATCGATCTTGAGAAAGTCGACCGGAAAGTGCTTAAGGTAGCCGAACGAAGACAACCCGGTTCCAAAGTCGTCAAGCGCGAACTTACAACCCAGTTCTTTCAGTGCATTAATAAATCGATTCGCCTGCGAATAACTTGCGATCGCAGCTGTTTCCGTAATTTCGAAACAAATTTTCGTCGCGTCGATACCGCTCATCTGGAACTGATCAACGACGAAGGGCAAAAACTTCTCATCGCCAAAACTCTGGCCAGACAGATTAATCGAGCACAGTGCCAGCCTTTCACGCTCATCCGCCTCGGAGACTAACCAACGAAAAGCACTGCGTATCACCCAGCGATCAATATTGGGTGTAATGCCGTAACGCTCGGCCGCCTCGATAAACAACCCTGGCGAGATAATACCGCCCGTCTCATCGCGCATGCGCAGCAAAATCTCATAGTGCGCACCCTCTTCATCAGCCTGTAACGGCTGAATGGTCTGGCGGAATAATTCGAAGCGATTTTCTTCCAGCGCGTTATTGATTCGTGCCGCCCACTGCATCTCGCGACGTCGACGCATAAGGTCAATGTCGTTTTCCTGAAAACTGTGAATACGGTTACGGCCGGCTTCTTTTGCGGCCTGACAAGCACTATCAGCGGCGCTGACCAACGCCGCAACATCCTCATTCTCTGCAACAATTGGCACAACACCAATGCTAACGCCGAGGCGGAAGCTGCGCTCGTCCCACATGAACTTGTACTCACCGATAGCGACTCGCAGCGCCTCGGCTGCCTGCATCGCTTCGTCAAGGGAACAACTCTCGAGCAATACACCGAACTCATCGCCACCGAGACGCGCTAGCGTATCCCGCCAGCGAATCTTCGATTTGAGCAAAGCCCCAAGTTGACCGAGTAATGCGTCACCTGCGCTGTGGCCGCAAGAATCATTGACGATTTTGAATTGATCCAAATCGAGGTAACAAAGCGCATAGGACGTTTCTCTGGCTTTGGCGCTCTTCAACGCACGCTCAAGACGGTTCTCAAACTCACGGCGATTAACCAGCCCGGTCAGAATGTCATGGCTTGCGTGATAACTCAGGCGACGATTAAGTTCGCGCGACTCACTAACATCATGGAAGACAAGCACACCGCCAGTAACATTACCCTTACCATCACGAATCGGTGATGCTGTGCTCTCGATGTACAGCTCATTGCCATCGCGACGAATCAACAAAGTCGGTCTTACTGACTTGATAGCACGATCACGGCGTATCGAAACTGACAACGGGTTTTCGAGTGGCTCGCAGGTTTCTTCGTGAAAGCCGCGGAAAATCTCGTCAATAGGCCTGCCGCTCGCGTCGTCAACCTTCCACCCCGTCAGATCCTCTGCAACAGGATTGATGTATTCAACTTGGCACCGCGAATCGGTGGTAATAACGCCATCGCCAATAGACTGCAACGTTATCTGGGCACTCTCCTTTTCGCGGAAAAGCGCTTCCTCATAAAGTTTTCGCTCCGTAATATCAACTTCGACGCCCAGCAGCCTGATCAGGCGGCCGTTTTCATCCAGGATTGCCTTGGCACGGCTGCTCATCCAGCGCCAATCACCGTTCTGGTGCTTCATACGATGAACAGATTCGAAGAACTGTGACTTGCCTTCGAGGTGCTCCCGCATTCTCGTTTGAACGCGGGCCATGTCAGTTGGATGCACGAGGTGATACCAATCCAGCAGCACGTCCTCATCGTCGATGCTGTAACCGAGCATGGCTCTCCAGCGCCGTGACAAATTGATGCGTTTTGACTCGCCGTCGAAATCCCAAATGCCATCGTTGGCAGTCGCCGCAACGAGTTCATTGCGCTGATTCATTTCATCGAGAAGGCTGCGGTCACGAATACGTTCGAGACCTGACGCCAGCGAAGCACCAATCAGCTTAAGTAGCAGATGCAGATTCGCATCCCACGATTCGACCGGATGTTCGTTCGCAAGCGCCAGAAACCCGGCAATCTCGCCATTGACCGAGAACCCGATCATGAGCACCGAACCAATGTGCAATTCGGCCAGGCGTTCGAGCTCAATCTTGGACGACCTGGGGCCCTTGAGCGTATCGGCTACCTCAATAACCTTGAGGTGACCGAGGCGCTCGCGCAACCAGGGCCATGAATCCATCGCCTCACCACTCAGGACCTCGGCCTTACACTGGGCGAAACCGCTGCTCTCGGAAATGACAGTTTCGAGACGCACGCCGTCGTCGCTTAGCAAAGCAACAAATGCAGCATCACAACCAGCCGCATCGGGCAATTCTCCGATATTGGCCTGTAGTTGTTGCTGGTAGTTGCTGGCGTCGAGATTCAGAACGCCTACGGCGATCTTGGTCTGTAGGGCATCGGCAGCGCCGCGTGTGCGCGTACCGGCCCGCGGTCTGCGGTGACGAACACTGCTGGTTCCACTGCTGTCTGGTGGATTTGTCAAATGCTGGTAACCCGTGCGCAATCCTTCATATAGACGGGAAAGAATTGTGACATGTTGAGTCAGGAATACAAGCTAAGTCGCTGTTTTTTTTACATTCTGGTAACTCCAAATTTCACAGAAACCTGCATTCGCGCCCGCAGCGTCAACCATTTTCCGATACCAGCGTTGTTCAACTATGCAACGGACTGATGCAAACCAAGGAGAGACGCATGAAATTCACAACGATTGGGCGCGCAGCGGCACTGCTGACAGCCCTGATACTTACAGGCTGCAGCGGCGGTGCCGGTACAGCGGCATCCGGCCCATTTCCAGTCGCCTCCTGCGACCCAGCCAATGCCGCGACGTTTGACGAATGCGGCACTGTTCTCGTCGGGTTCACGGACGCCGATGGCGATTTTCTTAACTATACCGTTGACGTCCTGTCACTGACTCTGGAAACGGCGAACGGGCGAGTCGTTGAAGTAATGCCTCGCAAAACGCGCATCAACTTTACGGATTATGTTGATGTCACCGAACTGGTAACGGCTGCGGCTATTCCACCTGCCGTCTATGTTGCTGGCACCATTCGCCTCGACTACACCGATGCCGAGATCTTTGTTGAGGAAGCGAATGTCGCCAAGGAAGCCATCGTAACCGACAGTGCCGGCACGCCGCTGGGACAAACCGATCTCAAGATCGTCTTGTCCGATCGCGACCGGCTGGCTGTTACGAAGCGCCGCGCGCATTTCCTGCAACTGGACTTCGATCTTGAAGCATCGCACGTAGTCGACATTGCCCCGACTCCGGCTACAGCCGTTGCCGAGCAATTTATTGTCGCCGAGGTGCACCCGGTCGACGCAAAAGATATTCGCGTTCGCGGACCACTCGTCGAAGTTAATGAAGCCGGCATGAGTTACACCATCGCCGTTCGACCTTTCCACGATCGTGCCGGTGACTTCGGCAAATTCACTGTCAACGTGACCGATACGACCGAGTTTGAAGTCAACGACGAAATGTTCGTTGGTACGGAAGGTTTGCGGGCGCTGGGTGCCGCCGGCCGGGGCACTCCGACCGTCGCGAAAGGCACCTTGACTGTGGCTGACCGTAGCTTCACGGCGGATCTCGTGCTCGCTGGGTCGAGCGTACCGGGCCACGACCGGGATGCCATAGTCGGCAACATCATCAAGCGTGACGGCAACTTCCTGACGATACGCGGCGCGACGATTATCCCGCACGCTGTGAGCGTCGATCGCCGCGTGCATTTCCACGACGATGTCGTTGTTGAGGTCGGACCGAATACCAGGGTATTCAAAGACGGCTACCGGCTTTCGAGCCTGAGCATCGACGCACTGTCAATTGGCCAGCGCGTCACGATTCGTGGCAACCAGCCAACGGCAAGCAGCGATGCCCTGGCGCCACAGATACTGTTTGACGCCACCGAAGGCGCAGTGCGCATGCACGTTACCCACCTGTCGGGCATCGTCAATACGGTAGTGCCCGGTCAGACAGACATTACGCTGCACTCTATCGATCACCGACGTGTTGCGATCTTCGACTTCGCCGGCACAGGGCCGTCGCAAGGTCTCGATGCTGACCCGGAAAATTACGAGGTGCGCACCGACAACCTGACATTGGCCGACTTCTCGACCGGCCAGCCTATCGTTGCATGGGGTTTCCCGACTGCATTCGGCATGGCGCCACCTGATTTCACGGGACGCAGCGTCGTCGACTACTCGGACGTTCGCAGTGCATTGGGTGTCGGTTGGGGTGCTGACGGCACCGTTGCACCGTTCACCAGTATTGGTATCGACGGTTTGGTACTCGACAACCAAAACGCTGACATCGGCATTCGCCACTACATCAGGCAAGGCCCGGTCCTCATCGATCTGACGTCGCTTCCTGCAAACACGACGATCGTCCCGCGCGAGAGCGACCGCATGCTGTTCGTAATCAAGACGACAGACAGCCTGCGGCAGTACTCGGATTGGGGAGACTTCGTCGATGACCTCGGCTTGAGCCTGAATGGTTCTACGACAGCGCGATCAATGTACGCCTACGGCAGGTACGACGTCGATACAAACACGTTTAACGCTTACAAACTTGGTGTCTATTTACTGGAGCCCTAGCTCCAGCGCCCCCGCCTGCCCCGCATCGCAAGGTGCGGGGCTTTTTTTTGCCCGCTAGGTCGATGCGTGAATATCGGCCAGGTACGTTTGCACCTGTCCTCTCATTACTTCCTCTTCGTCTTCCCAGCGCTTTAACGCCGCCTGAACCTCGGGATCCGCAATGATGGCCTCATACTGTGGCTGAGTATAGGTTTGTCGCCAGTTCAGCCGCTCGGCAACGGAGCCGACGAACACGTCGCTGAGCCCGATTTTGATTGCCTCCTGCACTTCACCACGAAGCGCCAAAATAGCCAATTGGGCATTGGGCTGTTGCTCTGACTTGAAACCGTTGGCAACTGCAAATTCCAGCAACGTATCCAGTCGATTTATCATTTCATCCCTTGGCAGGATAACGTACCAGGCATCGAAAGCGTTGAATTGAACACCCTTGTATTTCGGCGGCAGCGATTCCTCATAAACATCGAGAATACCTGGCGCGTGCTCCTCCAGGAACGCGGCTTCCTGTTCATAGGTTCCGGAGCGAGCTGCGGCCCTTAGCAGGTACTGCACCGCACCCCCGTAAGCGAAGCGGCGGTCATCGATATCGTCCTCAACCGCCAGTCTCGCAGCAGCAAGGCTCGCATCGGTATCACCGAGGCTGATCGCCCGCAACAAGTTCAGCCGGTATGCGACTTCGCTGGTCGGCGCTATCGCCATTACACGATTACGAAAATCGTCACCCTCTTCGACAAGACCAAGTTGATAAAGAAACCCAGCCAAAAACCCGTGCAGTTCATGGTCTGAAGGATCAACCTCAACGGCTTTTAGCGAATACTGCACGTAGCTGACCGCGTCCCCATTATGCAACGCAATACCGGCCAGGCTGATGTAGGCGTTCGGTTGCGCAGGTTCAATCTCAAGAGACTTTTCAAGTGACGCCTGGGCTGCGTCCCAATCTCGGCGCATCATGTGCAAAGTGCCGAGCTCGTAGTGTATTGCCGGATTGAATGGATCACGTTCCAGCGCATCTTCCAGAACCACCAGCGATTCGTCTAACTTGGTCGCACTCTTGTATGCCCGCACGAGCAGCACGCGGGGATACAGTACACCAGGGGCGCTGGCCACGATGTCCTCAAGCTCTCCCTCGATTTCAGTAAGCGCGGTCAATTCACCGGCGTTCGCCCGAATCATCGCAGCACCGAAAACTCGTACGGCCTGTGCCACCACATCATCCGGCCGAACCGCAAGCACCTGGTCAACGATGGCGATTATTTCGGGGTAGGTCGACTGTTCATCCATCAACCCGGTCTCAACCTGGTGGATATAGTTGACCGCAAGCTCGCTCTTGGCGTCCATGAAGTCCGGGTCAATCGTAAGGGCACCTTTGAGCAGGCGTTCAGCCGCCTGCAGGCCCCCGTAGGAAAACGTCGCTCGCTCTTTCAATGCCTGCAGGTAGAGATCATAGGCATCGGAGTTCGTGGTCGTAACGCCGGCAAACATCTCTTTGCTCGGTGCTCCGAGTAGTGATGTGGACAATGACGTGCCAACTTTTTCAGCTATCTCGTCCTGAATGCCAAAGATATCGTCAAGCGTTCGATCGTAGCTTGACGACCAAACGTGAAAACCATCCGCAGCTCGAATGAGCTGTGCCGTTATTCGAACCCGGTCACCCACCCGCTGCACGCTGCCCTCCAACACATGGGCAACACCGAGCGCCTGGGCGATGTCCTGCACGCTTCGATTCTGATCCTTGAACGCGAAACTCGACGTCCGAGCTGCGACCTTCAGGTCGGGGACCTGGGCGAGCATGTGCAACAGCGTTTCCGTAAGGCCGTCGGAGAAGTACTCGTTGTCCTTGTCATCCGACATATTGACGAACGGCAAGACAGCAACGGATGCGTCGCTGGCTATGACGACCGGCGGTTCATCGTCTGCCGTTCTCGCACTGAAGAAGCCGAAGAACACCACTGCAAAGATGACGCCTGCGATAGTGATGTAATCGAGTTTCCTGCCAGTCTTGCTGGTAACGGAGTCACTGCGATCGACTTCATGCTCCCGTTTTATACCTTCCGGCGTCAGCTCGAAGATCCAAGAAAGTACGACGGCCGGAATAAACCCGAACGCGAACGTCAGAATTACCGCCCGCGCCGCCCAGTTCGGGGCACCCAGTGTAGGCAAGATGGTGGTCAGAACCTCCGTTAGCAGCCAGCCAACGACCAGGTAGGCCGCCGCTACGCGGAAAACATTTCGGCGTCGGAGTTCAGCAATCAGGGGCATTCGATGCGCTCTGTCGTGTTCGGTCAGTATAAATATATTGTACGTTACTTTGATGCACGACCAGCGGCAAAGGTTTCATCTAATTGACGCCCAATTCAATGAAATTGCCGCGTAGCGCATGAATTTTCTGCGATTTTATTGCACCGCATCATGCAAATGATTTGATCAGCGAAAGCATTCTTTCGCGCTCCCGCTCATCGGGCATCCGACCGAAGCCAGCACCCAGATTATCCAGTGCATGTTTCGGATTCGCCGTTTCAGTCAGTACGCAGGTCACCGCCGGATGAGCAAGAATGTATTTCAGGGAAAACTGCGCCCAGCTTTCGCAATCGAAATCTGCGGCCCACGCCGGTAGTTCCCGGCCACGCACGGTCTTGAAGTAGTCGCCGTTGATAAACGGCCTGTTAATCGTTACGGCGACACCTTTGTCCATTGCCATCGGCAGGATGCGATCCGCGGCCTGTGTCTCGAGCAGTGAGTAGTTGACCTGCAGGAAATCGACGGTGCCCGTTTTCATAAGCCCCATCATCGCATCGTAGTGCTGGCTGCTGTGCCTGGCGACGCCGATATGTCGCGTCAAACCATCCGCCTTCCAGCGCGTCATGACCTCCCAGTTCGGCACGGCATTTTCGGGATAGGCATGCATAAGATCCAGGGACTTCTTGCCGCTTGTCTCGAGTAGTCGTGCCGCATCAGCTCGAGAACGCACATCATCTGCCGCCGAGAAATAGCTACCAAGAAAGACGTCTCTCGTCCGCCCTTTTTCTCGAGCAATATCGGCCACAACAAAACGAGCCGCGCCCGAAACATCGATGTATCGCGAACCATGATCCTGAAACGGACTCATCACATTCCAGGAGGCTTCACGATCTCCAGACCGAAACGCAGCTGACGTCCCCATACCGATAATTGGCAGTGCTTCGCCACTGGCAGGAATTGGCCGCGTCGGCAACAGACGCTGCTCTGCAAGAAGAGTGGCAGGTGAAACTGCTACGAGTGATGCGGCAGTTGCCGCATTCAGAAACTTTCGTCGACTAAGCATGCGAGCTCCTTTCTTATCTCGCCTGATCGTACTGATTTCTCATCATATCTGCTATGTTGAGCGCCGAATGCAGTCGAAGCAGGATGTGTAACGAAATGTTCGAATACGGAGAAATCGGCTCGGCCGTGATCATGGCGGTCACCATCGGCACGAGCTTACTGGGCCTCTACGGCTCCCCGACAATTATCGACAAATGTCTTTTTCGGCCGTATTTATTTCTGCGCAAGAAACAGTACGACACTATTTATATGAGCGGCTTCGTGCACGCGGACATCCCGCACTTGCTATTCAATATGTTCACGTTCTATTTCTTCGCGTTTCCGTTGGAAAATCACCTGGGCACCATCCCCTTCCTTATTTTGTACGTTGCGGGTTTACTCGGAAGCCACTCCTGCACTTACTTCAAGCACAAGGACAACCCGGAGTACGCCTCGCTGGGTGCGTCCGGCGCAATATCTGCAGTGCTGTTCGCCTACATCGTTTATTTTCCGACGACAACGCTCATGATTATCCCGATACCAATACCGATACCGGCTGCTCTATTCGCCGTGGGCTACGTCGGCTACTCGTACTGGGCATCTACACAATCGCGTGGACGAATTAATCACGATGCGCACCTGTGCGGCGCAATTACCGGGGTCGCGTTTGTGGCCGTCACCGAACCAGCCGCATTCCTGCGGCTGATGACGATTTTCACCTAAGTCAGGTTGACTGCGACGCTATCCAGCGGTCAATTTTCGCCTCCAGAACAACCAGAGGCAATGCGCCGGTAGTCAGTACCTGGTTGTGAAATTCTTTAACATCAAACTTGTCGCCGAGAACTGCTTCGGCACGTGTTCTCAGTTCGCGAATCTTGAGTTGGCCGATCTTGTAACTCAAAGCCTGTGACGGGATTGCGATGTAGCGTTCGACCTCGGCAACGACATCCACGTCGGTAATCGGTGAATTACCCTTCATCCAGTCGATCGCATCCTGTCTTGTCCAGCCGAGCGCGTGCATACCGGTATCGACAACAAGCCGGTTAGCTCTCCAGATGTCCATATACAGGGCACCGAAATACTGCATCGGGTCTGTGTACAGTCCGAGTTCCTTGCCAAGGGATTCTGCGTAAAGCCCCCAACCTTCCGAATAGGCGGTATAGCCGCCGAAGCGCCTGAACGGCGGCAGGCCTTCAAGTTCCTGTTTTATTGAGATCTGAAAGTGGTGGCCTGGCGATGCTTCGTGCAGCGACAGCGCCTCCATCATGTAGTTAGGCCGTGACGGCAAATCGTAAGTATTGATGTAAAAAATACCCGGTCGTGAGCCATCCGGCGTACCGCCGAAGTACATCGCCGCTGCCATGGACTTGGCTCGGAAGGCCTCTATCGCCCTAACCACATAGTTTGATTTCGGTTTAACGTCGAACAATGCGTCTAACAACGGGTCAATGGTAATGCGCAGCTCATCATACGCATCAACCAGCGCCTGTTCGTTATCGAAATAAAAGCGCGGGTCCGTGCGCAGATATTCGAAGAACGACTGCATATCCCCTTCGAAACCGACAACATCCCGGACTTTTTCCATTTCCGCATAGATGCGCGCGGCTTCACGTTTGCCAATTTCGTGAATCTCCTCAGGCGTGTAATTTGTGGTCGTCGATTCGCGCACCTTGAATGCGTAGTAGTCGGCACCGCCGGGCACATCGTCCTGCCCTATGCTGTCGCGAGTATTTTGCAGGTACTCATCTTTAATGTAGTCATGGAGCCTGGTATACGCCGGGACCAGGACATCAGCAATGTGCTCACGATATTCGGCTGTGATGCGCTTGCGATCTACGTCTGAAAATGTCTCCGGCATGTTGGCGACAGGTGCCCAAAAATCACTTTCCTCGGGTGTAGCGACTAGCTGCGCCGCGAGTTGTGGCAATGCCTTTTCCATGAGAATGCGGGGACGAACGACACCGAGCTCGACACCCTCTCGCATTTTGCTTATGGACAAATCAACATGTCCAACGAATCCGCTCGAACGAGCAATCCAGTTGTCGTAGTCCTGCGGTGTCTTGAAAGGTTGTGCCGTCGCCCCCGACCCCAGCATCACCAGGAAGTTCGGCGTACTAAAAAACTGGCTAACGGGAGCCAGCGATTCGAACTCATCAAAGCCCTGGTCATGGCGCTCAATTGCGTTTTCACGATCCAGCTGAAAGATGTCGTAATTGAGCCGATCCTGAACGCCAAGACCTGATGGGTCTATTGCGATGAGTCGTGCAAGGTATCGTTGACTCAGATCGTATGCTGCCGCCGCGTACTCATCGGATAGCCGGTCGTACGGACCCCACTGGTCATTGAATCGATTGTCGCCGCGAAACGTCGCAGACAGTGGGTTAAGGGCCAGGTACTCTGCATCGTATTCTGCATACAACTGTTCCAGTTGGGCTGCGGCATCAACAACGGCTTCTTCGCTGGTGTTGCTCGCTTGCTGACAGCCAGCCACTGCGAAAAGTAACGTCAGCGCCATACCGCCCAAAAAAAATGCTCGGTTCATACTTCCTTTCCTCGTAAATTCAGTTCGATACGGCCGGTGCAGACAAGCTGTTCGGACGGCCGAACGTGCAAGTATGCCACTTGCGGCAAGTGCCTATAGCGACAAATTGGGCATTAACGGTTCAATAATTCCATATGTCTGATCTCTTTCAACCGATCTCTGCCGACCAGCTGGTCGCATGGATATTCTGTGAACTGGATACCCGCGATTCGATTTTCGGTATCCCGCGGCAACATTTCTTCGTGCCGCGTGAAGATAATCCATTGTGTACGTCAGTGTTTGACCATCCGCTTGAGACACCGTTCGGTCCTGCCGCGGGACCGCACTCGCAGATGGCGCAAAACATTGTCGCGTCCTGGTTGTGTGGCGCACGTTACATCGAACTCAAGACAGTACAAACGCTCGATGTGCTGGATGTGTCCAAACCCTGCATCGACATGCAGGACGAAGGCTATAACGTCGAGTGGTCTCAGGAACTAAAGGTTGAGCAGTCATTCGAGGAATACCTGCGTGCATGGGTCCTGATTCACGCGCTGCACCACAAACTCGGATTCCCGGGGAAATCACCCGGCATTGTGTTCAATCTCAGCGTCGGTTACGACCTCGCCGGTATTCAGAAACCGAACATGCAGTGGTTCCTGAATCAGATGCACGACTGCTCCGAATACAAGCAGACCCTCATCGACCAGGTTGCCCATTTCTACCCGGGCGTTAGTGACCTACACATTCCGAATCAGCTCTCTGACAACGTAACTCTATCGACCATGCACGGCTGCCCGCCGGATGAGATTGAGAGCATCGCCACCTACCTGCTAAGCGAACGCCGGCTCCACACGCTGGTGAAATGCAACCCGACGCTTCTTGGTCCTGAGCGCGTGCGGGCGATCTTGAATGACGATCTCGATTTTGGTGATGTCGTCGTGCCGGATATCGCGTTCGAGCACGACCTCAAATATTCCGATGCCGTGACGATGCTGAAGAACCTGCAGGCAGTTGCACAAGATTGTGAACTTGAGTTTGGCGTGAAATTGTCGAACACCCTTGAGGTGAAAAATACTCGCTCGGTCTTCAACGAAGCCGAGAAGATGATGTACCTGTCCGGCCGCCCGCTGCACGCGATAACGGTCAACCTTGCTCACGAACTGGCGGAAGAATTTGCAGGAAAGCTGCCGATGTCGTTTTCGGCAGGAGCAAACTGCTTTAACGCTCCGGATTTGCTCGCGACGGGGATGCAGACCATCACGGTTTGTTCCGACCTGCTGAAGACCGGTGGATACCTGCGTTTGCTGCAATACCTCGAGACCGTGGAAGAAGCCTTCGGCAAAACAGGCTCGCACAGCATCGACGAATTTATCTTCAATTATGCAGAGACGGACGAGTCTCGCGCAGACAAGTCAGCCGCTGCCCGGCTCAACCTGCGTCACTACGCGCAGCAGACACTCAGGAATCCGCAATACATCAAAAGCACGTTCGACACTGCGCACACAAAGACGTCACGCGAACTCGGGCTGTTCGACTGCATCCAGGCTCCCTGTGTAGACGAGTGCCCAATCAACCAGAAAGTGCCGCAATACATGAATGCTGTTCGCGATGGGAACACTGCTGAAGCGCTACGAATAGTGCGGGAAGACAACCCACTTGCGTGCGTACTCGGCCGTGTCTGCGACCATCTGTGTGAGCGAACATGTATTCGCAATCACCTTGATGAGCCATTGGCCATTCGCGACATCAAGCGATTCGCTTCGGACTTCAAGCCGCATGCGGTCGTGAACCAGCAGGTAGCAGCAAACAGCAGCAAGGTCGCTATCATCGGTGCCGGGCCGGGCGGCATGGCAGCAGCATCAGAGCTGGCGCTCGCCGGCGTCAAGGTAGAAGTCTTCGAGGAATACCTCTATGCCGGCGGTATGGTCAGCGGTGCGGTACCTGAGTACCGCCTGCCACGGGCGATATTTGATCGCGACTTCGGCTTGCTTGAAGACCTGGGCGTCAAGTTCCATTTTGGCAAGAAAGCTGGCCGTGATTTCAGCTTGTCGCAACTGCGTGACGATGGCTTTGACAAGATCGTGATCATGGTTGGCGCCCAGCTCAGCAAGATGCTTGGTCTTGAGGGCGAAGATTGCGGTGGCGTGATCGACGCGCTGCAGTTTTTGCGACAAGCGCGGGAAGGACAAGTCAATAAATCCGCCCGGCATGTCGGCGTTATTGGTGCCGGTGACACGGCAATGGATTGTGCTCGAGTCGCTCGCCGCCAATCGGATTGTAAGGTCAGCCTGATCTACCGCCGCACCATCGACCAGATGCCAGCCGACCGCGAAGAGATAGCGCATCTCCTGGCCGAAGGCATCGAAGTACTCGAGCTCTGCAAACCGCAGCGCCTGGTTGTCGCAGACGATAGTCTGCAAGGGCTGGTGTGTCGTCGCATGACCTACAAGGGTGATCGTGACGCTTCCGGCCGTAAAATTCCGCACGAACTTGCCGACTCTGACTTCGAGGTTCCGCTGGATACTTTGATTTTGGCCATCAGCCAGCACGCCGTTCTCGACTTCTTTGAGAACGAACCGATTGCAGTGAACAGGCGGGGATACATCGAAGCTGACCCCGTGACGTTCGAGACTTCGGTTGCAAACGTCTACGCGGGTGGCGACGTGGTCAATGATGGACCGGCCTCAATTGTAAAGGCTGTAGCCGCCGGAAAAGCAATTGCCAACAGTATTTTGCAGCGCCAGCCACCCGGTATCGAACCGACCGCAGCCGCCTCCCAGGATCGAGCGGAAATACTGCGCCGACGTAGTCGTCGGCAATGGCGAGTTCCTGCACCACACACACCGCTCGCGGAGCGAGACGATTCCAAAGAGGTCGTGCTCACCTACGATGCGCAACAGGCAAGGACAGAGGCCGCGCGATGCCTGGATTGCGATACCTACTGCAGTCTGTGCGTAGGGGTTTGTCCCAACCTCGCCCTGCTGACCTATGAGACCCAGCCGCCCGATGACTCTGCAATAGCACGGCAGCAGTTTCAGGTCGCCGTCATTGCCGATTTGTGCAATGAGTGCGGCAATTGCACGACCTTCTGCCCCACATCGGGGCTGCCGTATCACGACAAACCCCGGCTTTACCTAAACCGGCAAGAGTTTGAAGCTCAGCAGAACAATGCCTTCATGGCTTTTAACGAATCAGGCCGATGGGCTATGGATGCTCGTTGGCAGGGGGCGACCCATCATATCGAGCTGGACAGCCAGCTGAATTATACGGGTGATAAGCCTGCCGCAGCGGAACCCGAGGTCTCGATGGCGATTCTGCTGCGTGGCATCGCAAAGTCGATGCCACATATTCCCGTTATATATAAGGAATAACCACGACCGACTATAGCGGCCGCGACGTCTATTCTCGGGCAAAGAGACTAATTTCATGACCTCGCTGCTAATCACAAATGGCCTTCTGGCAACACTCGACGACGACAACCGCTTCGTCGAAAACGGCTGTGTTTATGTCGAAGGAGACCGAATTGTCGCCGCTGGTGACCTTGATACGAGCTCATATTCGCCCGACCGTACGCTCGATGCTGGCGGCAAACTCGTCATGCCGGGCTTGATAAATGCTCACCATCATCTCTATTCCACCTTCGCTCGCGGCTTCACACCACCGGGCCCGCAAGCGACGAACTTCGATCAAAACCTCAAGCGCCTGTGGTGGAAACTGGATGCGGCACTCGATTCCGAGGACGTTTACCACTCTGCGTTGCTTGCGTTGATGGACTCCGCCCGTGCCGGCTGCACGACCATCATCGATCATCACGCTTCGCCCTCATGCAGCGACGGTAGCCTCGATCAGGTCGAACAGGCATTTCGCGACGTTGGGTTGAGCGGCTGTCTTTGCTACGAAGTCTCGGATCGCAACAAAGACGGCGAAGGGATCGAAGAAAACGAACGTTATATCCGCAAGTGCCGTGATTCCGACGATGGGCAGATGACAGCCCTCTTCGGATTACACGCTTCGATGACTTTGGGCAACGACACGCTGCAACGTTGCGCCGATATAGCACACGAACTAGAAGCTGGCTTCCATGTACATGCGGCAGAAGACGTAATCGATGTGCAGATGACGCAGGAGCGTTACGGCCAGGGCATCATGGATCGTTTTGTCGATTTTGGCATTCCGGGCAGCAAGACGATCTTTGTACACGGCACCTGTCTTGAGGCTGCAGAAATGGACGCGTTACAGGCTACCGACTCAGTCCTGGTAAACAACCCGGAATCCAATATGAATAATGGACTGGGCGTTTCACCTATTCTGGACATGCTTAAACACGGCGTGACCGTGGGTGTAGGTACTGACGGAATTTCCTCGCACCTGATTTCACAGGCGCGCGCCATGTATTTGCATCAGCGTGCCGAACACAGGGATCCGACTCTTGCATTTGCCGAGGCGTGCGAGATCTTGCTCAGGAACAACAGCCACATTGCCAATCGCCTGTTCGCCGAACCACGCGGCACATTGGCAGCAGGACAACTGGCTGACGTTGTTATTCACGACTACGTTCCATTTACACCGCTGAATGCGGACACGTTCTATGGGCATTTGCTGTTCGGGCTGAGTTTCAGCCGCATCCAAACGACGATCGCAAGAGGTCGCGTGGTGGTTGACGATGGCCGCCTGCCGCATCTCGACGAAGAAGCGATTCGTGCCCATTGCAGAGAACGGGCACGCACATTATGGGCAAGGATCAACTAAGCAATGGGCAACTCATCAGCACACCGCTGGGAACACTATTACACGCCTGAGACAGTAGCCGAGGCCGTCGATTTGCTGCAGCGCTATGACGGCCAGGCTCGCGTGGTTGGCGGCGGCACCGATCTGCTCGTGGAAATCCGACGCGGACTGCACCGCCCGGTTGACGCTTTGGTGGATGCCTCACGCATCGCTGGTCTCAACACTATAGAAGAAGATGGCGATAACATCGTTATCGGTTGCGGCGTTACGCACAGTCAGATTATCCGCGACAGCCGCATTATTAAGTACGGGACGTGCTTGTCTGAAAGCTGCGGCGTTATTGGAGGCCCGCAGGTGCGTAACGTCGGCACGCTCGCCGGTAATGTCGCCCACGCCTTGCCCGCCGGTGACGGCACGATCGGTCTGCTCGCACTGGGCGGTGAAATCGAGATCGCCAGTGTCGACGGCACGCGATGGATCCCGATGCAGGAATCGTTCAAAGGGCCGGGCAAGAGCTTCATCAATCGGCACCGTGAGGTGCTGACCAGGTTGCGCTTCAGGCGCACTGGAACTCGAGAAGGATCCGCGCATCACCGCGTTATGCGCCCTCAGGGTTTGTGTCTGCCAATTATTTCGATGGCAGTCCGCGTGCAATTGCACGACAACAACACAATCAAGAAAGCACGTATCAGCATGGGGCCCGTCGGGCCAGTGCCCTTCCTGGCCGAATCAGCTATGGAGGTACTGGTAGGCGCCAAGGTTTCTGCAGGGCAATTCAACAAGGCGGCGGAAGCCGCCCTGGCCAGCGTCACCTTGCGTTCGAGCAAATACCGGGCAAGTACGGAATATCGAGAGCAAATGGTGCGAACCTACCTCCCGGCCATTTTGGCCCGCGCGGTCGAGCAAGCAATGGGAGTCTCCCCATGAGCAGGCTGCAAATGACCGTAAACGGAACACCGGTCGACATCGATGTACCGGAATCGCGTTATCTCTCCGAAGTGTTGCGCAAGGATCTGCAACTGACCGGCACGAAAATCGGCTGCAACGAAGCTGAATGCGGAATCTGTACGGTACTGGTTGACGGCACGCCGGTATCGAGCTGTGTCTTCCCTGCCTTCAAAGCGCATGGCAGCAACGTTGAGACGATCGAAAACCTCTCTAAAAACAACGAGCTGCACCCTCTTCAGCAAGCCTTCCTGGATCATGGCGCGGTGCAATGCGGCATCTGCACGCCAGGCGTGATCATGACGGCCAAAGCACTAATCGATGAGAAAAAGGCGGCTGGCGAGACCTTGACGCCAGATCATATTGCCGTGGCCTTGAAAGATACGTTTTGCCGTTGCACCGGCTACCAAAGCATTACGCGTGCCATTTTGCAGGCATCCGGGCAGGACATTCCACCGCTCCTCCCGGCAACGCAGCCGACGGGGAACTCGGTCGGCAAACCCATGCCCAACCTGCAGGCGCGCGACAAGATTACGGGCACCGCCAAGTTCGCCGATGATTACCGGTTCCCGGGCATGCTGCACGCGCGCACAAAGCGCGCGGGCATTCCGCACGCAAAGATCTGCTCGATAGACACATCCGCAGCAAGCGCTTTGCCCGGCGTCCATGCTGTACTGACTCACGAGGATATTCCCGGCAGCAATCTGCACGGCGTGTTCATTAAAGACTGGCCGGTACTGTGTGCCGACAAAGTTCGTTACGCCGGCGATGCGATCGCGATCGTGGCTGCCGAAACAGAAGCAGCTGCTGCTGCCGCAGTAGACCTGATCGAGGTTGTTTACGAAAAACTGCCTGTAGTCAGCGATGCCATAGAAGCAGCAAAACCCGAGTCTCCGCTTGTGCACGAAGGTCGAGCCGAAGGCAACCTGCTCAAGCACATCAAAGTTAACAAAGGCGATATCAAGGCCGGTTTTGCGGCAGCCGATACGATCATTGACCGGACCTACCGAACGCCCGCGACCGAACACCTGTTTCTTGAACCGGAATGCTCAATCGGCGTGCCCGCCGGATACAGGCCGGATAATTTTGGCGGCATCTTCGATACTACGGCGGCACGAGGTGAAACCGCAAAGCACGACAAGACAACAGTTTACGTCGGCAGCCAGATTCCTTACGGGGATCGTGACCAGGTCGCCGCGACACTGGGCGTCGAACCAGAATCCATACGTGTCGTAGCCACCCTGATGGGTGGTGGCTTTGGTGGCAAAGAAGACATCACCGGCCAGATTCATGTCGCCCTGCTCGCCGAGAAGACGCAACGTCCGGTCAAAATGTTGTATTCGCGCCAGGAAAGTTTGCTGGTACACCCGAAACGGCATGCCACGGTCATCCGCATTCGCACCGGCGCGACGCGCGATGGCAAGTTGACCGCTGTTGAAGCAAAGCTATATGGCGATGGCGGTGCTTACGCCAGTCTCAGCGAAAAAGTCCTGACGCGCGCCAGCACACATGCAGCCGGGCCCTACGATGTGCCAAATGTGAAGGTGGACTGCTTTGCCATGTACACCAACAACGCGCCCAGCGGAGCCTTTCGTGGTTTCGGCGTGACACAGAGTTGTTTCGCTGTCGAAAGCAACATGGACATCCTTGCCGAGCAGCTCGAACTCGACGCTGTCGAAATTCGTCGTATGAACGCGCTCGATGTTGGCTCGGTAACCTCAACCGGCCAGGTAATGCGTGAGAGTGCCGGGCTGAACGAATGCATCGACCTGGTTGAACGCGATTTACGGGGCGACGACTTTCGTTGGACGTGGCAGGAAGGTAATCGCCGCTTCGCCTGGGGTATCGCCGCCGCCTACAAAAACACGGGCCTCGGCGGTGGCGCCCCCGACAAAGCCAGCGCCGAAGTTGAAGTGTGGCTGGATCCGGACGGCGGAATGCGAGCTGAAGTACGCACATCTTCCGCGGAAATGGGTCAGGGCTTACCGGTCGTGCTCGCCGCATGCGCCGCGGAGGAACTGGGCATAGAGGCCAGCGCGGTAAATGTCTTGCTCGGGGATACGGACTACTGCCCTGACGGCGGCCCGACGACTGCGAGTCGGCAGACATTCGTCAGCGGTAACGCGGCACGACTCGCGGCGCGGGATGCGGCAAGGCAGATTAAGGGGGCGCAACCCGGAGCAAATGTTGTCGCCCGCTATGACTATCTCGCACCCGAAACAAAACCACTGGGCAGCGGCGGCGACATGCACGTCGCGTTTGGCTTCGGGGTACAGGCAGCCCTCTGCGAGATCGATATGGAGTCAGGCGAAGTACAGGTCCACAGGATCATTGCCGCGCACGATGTTGGTCGCGCCATCAATCCTTTGACGCTGCAGGGACAGATTGAAGGCGGCATCGTCATGTGCATCGGCTATACCCTGACGGAGCACTACATTCAGGAACAAGGCAAACCCTGGACCGACGTCCTGGCGCGCTACAAGATTCCAAGCATCAGTCACACGCCCTCGATCACATCGCACATCGTTGAGCACAACACCTCAACAGGGCCGTACGGGGCAAAAGGCGTCGGCGAGTTGCCAAGCATTCCGACCAGCGCTGCCATTACCAACGCTATCTACCGTGCCACGGGTGTGCGTATGCGCAGCTTGCCTGTCGATCAGGACGAATTGCTGCGCGCGACGCGTGCCGGGGAAACCGAAGTTGAACTGGCCTGGGGTGACCTGACGCCGATCCCATGCATCGCTCTTGGAGGCGAACAATGAGTTTGATACCGAACATTCGACATGATGTTCTAGAAAAGACAATTGAGCGCGCGCGGGCACGCAATATCATTTTGCCAACGTTCGCGCAGCAAAAAGACCCCAGCCTGGTACCGGCGGCCATATCCGCACGACTCAAAAAGGTTGGGCTTTGGGACCTGGACCCCGCAAACCTGTTTCGCATCACCTGGAAAAATGAGCCCGTGGAAAACGGTGGCGGATTTGGCGAAGGCAACTGGATTGAATTCCCCAAAGCACTAACGGGCGTCGATGCCACCATCATTGGAATTCTTGGTAACTGGTTTCCGACCGGCGCCCACAAGGTTGGTGCCGCATATGGTTGTCTTGTACCACGATTGGTCACCGGCAATTTCGACCCGGAAACGCAAAAGGCAGTTTGGCCGTCCACGGGCAACTATTGTCGCGGCGGCGCCTATGACTGCGCGCTGCTGGCCTGCCCCGCCGTGGCCATCCTGCCCGAAGGCATGAGCCGTGAGCGATTCGAATGGTTACAGGAAATCGGTACCGACGAGATCATCGCAACTCCCGGAACGGAATCGAACGTCAAGGAAATCTACGACAAATGCTGGGAACTTCGGGAAAAACGCGGGGATGGAGTCGTTATCTTCAACCAGTTCGAGGAGTTTGGCAACGCGATCTGGCATTACCAGATGACGGGTTCGCTCATTGATGAGGTCTTTGAGAACCACTACAGCGACGGCCGGCGACTGTCCGCGTACGTGAGTGCAACCGGCTCTGCCGGAACCATCGCCGCCGGAGATTACTTGCGGACGCAACATCCCGGCATTCGGGTAGTAGCGACTGAAGCGCTGCAATGCCCCACCCTGCTGCAGTTCGGTTTCGGTGAGCATCGTATCGAGGGCATAGGCGACAAGCATATTCCGTGGGTACACAACGTACGCAACACCAACATGGTTGCCGCAGTCGATGACGAACAAACGATGCAACTCATGCGCCTGTTCAACGAGAAAGAGGGTCGCGAGTGCTTGCTGCGCGAGGGTGTGGATGAAGCAACGCTGCAGTCACTCGACATGATTGGCATCTCGGGCCTGTGCAACCTCGTTGCCAGCATCAAGACGGCACGCTACTACGACATGGATGGACGCGACGTGATCTTTACGCCGCTGACGGACTCGATGCAATTGTATTCGTCCCGAATGCAGGAGGCCGAACAGACGCTCGGGCCGTACACCACACGCATGGCCGACCAGCACTACGCGCGCTACCTGCAGGGAATTACAACCGACAACCTGCGTGAACTGAACTATGCAGATCAAAAGGCGCTGCACAATTTCAAATACTTTACGTGGGTGGAGCAGCAAGGCCGGACATCAGACGAACTGCGGCAACTTTGGGACGAAGACTTCTGGCAAGAGGTCTTCTCGCAGGACGTGGTGGATGAGTGGGATCGGTTAATCGATGCCTTTAACAACGCAACCGGATTGAAAGAAGATGAATGACACATATTTTGCCGGCGCACGCGAACTCGAAGCGGATCTCGTGCATTTCATGCAGGACATCATCCGCATTCCTTCACTGAGCTCAGAAGAAGGTGCAGTGGTGAAACGTATCCAGGACGAAATGCTGAAGCTTGGTTACGACGAAGTACGCATCGATCCGATGGGCAATGTCATAGGTCGCATCGGCAACGGGCCGACAGTCATCGCACTGGATGGTCATGTCGATACGGTCGACGTCGGTGACTTGTCACTCTGGGATCGAGACCCCCATTCAGGCGACATCGAGGATGGAATTCTGTATGGCCGCGGCACGAGTGACATGAAAGGCGGCGTCGCGTCGAGCGTCTATGCAGGCGCACTACTGAAGAAACTCGGCGTACCTGAAAATGTCACGCTCTACGTAACCGGCACTGTGCAGGAAGAAGACTGTGACGGCCTGTGCTGGCAATACATCGTCAACGAAGATGGCCTGCGCCCGGATCTTGTGGTGATAACCGAACCGACCAGCTTGCGCATCTATCGCGGACATCGTGGTCGCATGGAGATCGAGGTGCATACCTCCGGAATTTCTTGCCATGGTTCCGCGCCAGAGCGTGGCGACAACGCGGTCTACAAAATGGCAGGCATCATCGCAGACATCGAGAAACTCAATGAGCGTCTTGAACCGCAAGATCCGCTCGGCAAAGGCACAGTCACAATCAGTGAAATCCGCTCGTCCTCGCCCAGCCTGTGCGCCGTCGCCGACGGCTGCACGATACATCTTGACCGCCGCCTGACGATTAATGAAACCGAAGCAACCTCGGTAGCCGAAATTCTTGCGCTGCCATCGGTCAAAGCCGCAAATGCGACGGTGACGGTACTCGACTACGCCGTGCCGAGCCATACGGGGCTGACTTATCCGACGCGCAAGTACTATCCCACGTGGGAGATGCCCGAAAGCGAACCAGCCGTGCAGGCTGCAATGACCGCGCACAGAACCGCGTTTGGCGAAGACGCTGAAGTTGGCCACTGGACGTTCAGCACGAACGGCGTGGCCACAGCTGGCATGCACAATATTCCGACGGTTGGATTCGGACCGGGCCATGAACATTTCGCGCACGCTCCCAATGAGCAAACCGAAATCGAACACCTCGTACGTTGCACAGCTTTTTATGCGGCGCTCGTGAATACCTTTGCGAAAGGAGATGACTCCAAGTGACTATCGAAGCAAAACCCATCACAGACAAGATGAAGGGTCGCGACTGGTTAATGACACAGGACTGGTCCGATGACGAAATCGAGCTCGCACTGGAAACCGCTGATCAGTTGAAGAAAGAGTTCAAGAGTGGCATTCCAACTTTGCACCTCGCGCACAAGACCGCATTCCTGATTTTCTTTGACAAGTCCACGCGCACCCGTAACTCGTTTGAGGCGGGCATGACCCAGCTTGGCGGGCACGCGCATTTCATAGACTCCGAGACATCGCAAATCGCACATGGTGAAAGCCCGAAAGACATGGGTACGATCCTGTCCGGTTATGGTCACGGCATTGCCATCCGCCATGACCTTGTTCCCGGTGAAGGCCAGTCTTACATGCGTGACGTTGCGCATTGGGCCGACGTTCCCGTCATCAACATGCAGTGCGATGTGGATCACCCCTGCCAGAACCTGGCTGACCTGATGACGATCCGCGAAGAATTCGGCAAAGACCTGCGCGACCTGAAGATCGCCGTGTCCTGGGCCTATGCGCCGAGCTACGTGAAGCCGATGTCTGTGCCGCAAGGACTGATCATGCTCATGACGCGCTTCGGCATGAACGTGACGCTGGCGCATCCGCCCGAATACACTTTAATGGATGAACCCATGAATCTGGCGCGTGCAAACGCCGAAAGATCCGGTGGCAAATTCGAAGTCGTAGACAACATGGAAGCTGCATTCGCCGACGCTGACATTGTGTATCCAAAGAGTTGGGGCGTAGAGTCTTTGTTCGGTAACCCCGAGCAGGCGATGAAGGTGGCGCAGCAATACAAGCACTGGATCTGTGATGAAGCGATGATGGCGCGTGCAAAGAAAGAAGCGATTTACATGCACTGCCTTCCCGCCGATCGCGGCTGTGAAGTAACAGACGCGGTCATTGACGGCCCGCAATCACGAGTCTACCCCGAGGCCGACAACCGCCTGCACACGGCCAAGGCTCTTATGGCCCTGACGATGTAGCGAATCATGAACGACGTCAACACACATGGCAGCAACAACCCGGATAGCCCACTCGTGGTTATTGCTATCGGCGGCAATTCATTGATCAAAGATTCCGATCACATGTCTGTTATTGATCAGTACCGCGCCGCAGGCGAAACCAGTCGGTACATCGCACCAATCGTGAATCAGGGTTTTCGGGTCGTGATTACGCACGGTAACGGCCCGCAGGTCGGCTTCATCCTGTTGCGTTCGGAACTCGCCAAGGGTGTTCTGCACTCGGTGCCGTTGGCCAATTGCGTTGCCGACACGCAAGGCGCCATCGGTTTCCAGATCGCTCAGTCGCTGCAGAATGAGTTTTTGCGACAGGGGACCAGGAAAGAGGTCGTCTCGATCGTGACGCAGGTTGTTGTCGACGAGAATGATCCGAGTTTCGCAAATCCCAGCAAACCGGTCGGCCCGTTCATGACGGAGAAGGAAGCGCAGCAGCACGCGCTCGAAGACGGCTGGGCGGTAGCCGAAGACGCAGGACGCGGCTGGCGACGGGTAGTGCCATCTCCGGCTCCCCTGGAAATTATTGAGTTGCAGGCTATTCGCACGCTCGTCGACAGCGGCGCGTTGGTCATTGCCGTTGGCGGCGGAGGTATCCCGGTGGTGTACAAGCCCGACGGCACGCTTCGACCGCGCCCTGCAGTAATCGATAAAGATGCGGCTTCATGTTTACTCGCCCTGGCGCTGGGAGCGTCGATACTCATTTTCTCGACCGACGTCGACAAAGCGACGAGAAATTACGCTACACCTGAGCAGGCGGACATCGATCGGATGAATGTTGCGCAATGTCGGCAATACCTGGACGAAGGACACTTTGCCGTCGGCAGTATGCGACCAAAGATCGAAAGCGCGATCAAGTTTCTCGAGAACGGCGGTAAAGAGGTCATCATTACGCAACCGCATCATCTCGAAGGAGCACTAAAAGGAATCTACGGCACGCATATCGTGCCCTGATTGCCGCAATGACATGAACGGTTACCAATGCATTGCCTGTGCCGAAACGCAAGCCGCGGACTTCGCCGGCTTTGTTTGCCCATCCTGCGGCGGCAATCTCGATATCACGTATGACTACGAGGCTATCCGGGAAGAACTCGAGCGAAATTTTGACTTCGCACCGTTCTTGCCAGTCAGCAGGCTTAGTAGGCCGTTCCCACTGCGAGTCGGCGGAACACCGCTGATTGATGCGCAACACCTTGGCAAAATAGCGGGACTTCGAAACGTTTACCTCAAGGACGACACACTCAACCCGAGTGCATCGACAAAGGATCGCGCCAGCGCCATTGCACTGCGACGCGCTGCCGACATTAATGCCGATGTTGTCGCCGTCGCCAGTACCGGCAACGCCGGTTCTTCGATGGCGTGCCTCGCGGCAGCTACTGGCCAGAACGCAATCGTTTTCGTTCCGGAAAGTGCTCCGCTTGCGAAACTCACACAGGCCCTGGCGTTCGGGGCAACTGTTCTGGCCGTACGTGGTAACTACGACGACGCTTTTGATCTCTGCATGGCCGCCTGCGACGAATTTGGCTGGTTCAATCGCAGCACAGGCTATAACCCGTTCACGCGCGAAGGTAAGAAGACCTGTGCCTACGAAATTTGGGAAGACCTCGGGCGACGGGTACCGGATCGTGTCGTTGTGCCAACAGGAGACGGCAATCTGTTGAGTGGAATGTGGAAGGGCTGGTGCGATCTGAAAGCAGTGGGTCTCATCGACCGGCTACCGAAAATCGACTGTGTGCAATCCGAGAACAGCGCCGCGATCAGCCATGCGGTGCAACAACTTCGGGACGAAGGGAGTACGAACCTGGACTGGTCCGAAGTTATCATCGACAAAGTCAGAGCTACAACCGTGGCCGATTCGATCTCTGTAAATCGCCCCCGCGACGGTCTGGCGGCGGTCAAAGCCATTATTCAATCCGGCGGTGAGACCATAATGGTTGCAGATAAAGAAATACTCGCCGCAATTCCGGAGATCGCCCAGCACACTGGCGTCTTTGCCGAACCGGCCGCCGCTGCGTCGTGGGCAGCAGTTCGACAGCTGGCCAAACTGAAGAAAATCGACAAAGACGAACTCGTTGTGTGCCTGATCTCCGGAAGCGGTCTCAAAGACATTGCCAATGCCGCAACGGCTGTTGGCCAACCACTGACTGTCGGCCTAACGATTGACTCCGTCAGTGAGGCCCTCGCTCGCTAGCTAATAAGGCCGCTTTTCCCTATGCTTCGGTGCTTGGGGAAACAACGCAACAATTAGAAAGCGACAATTAAATGGGCCTTTTTAACGAGCTGAAACGACGCAACGTGTTTCGGGTAGCCATAGCCTACCTGATTGCCTCGTGGCTGTTGATTCAATTGGCCGACATCCTCATACCGATGCTCACCCTGCCCGAGTGGGTGCCTCGACTGATTTTCCTGCTGTTGCTCATCCTGTTTATCCCGACCCTGATTGGCGCCTGGGCGCTCGAACTGACACCGGACGGGCTCAAGCTCGAGAAGGACGTCGATCGCAGCGCGTCTATTACTCCAAACACCGGAAAGAAACTGAACGGGGTGATCATCGGCGTACTGGCGCTGGCGGTAGTCGTCCTGATGATCGACAAAGTGTATTTGAGCAATGAATCATCACCCGACATCACCGCGAGTGTCGACAAGTCGATTGCGGTATTGCCGTTCGCCGACCTCAGCCAGGGTCAGGATCAGGAGTGGTTCGCCGACGGTCTGGCTGAAGAAATACTCAATGCGCTCGCTCGCACACCGGACCTGATGGTTGCATCGCGCACATCCACGTTTGCTTACAAAGGGTCCGATAAAGACCTGCGCATAATTGCGAATGAACTTGGAGTCGCTCACATTCTGGAGGGCTCTGTCCGCCGCGCCGGCGAACGCCTGCGAGTGACAGCTCAGTTGATTCGCGCGTCCGACGGTTTTCATCTTTGGTCCGAGAACTACGATCGCGATGCGGCCGATATTATCGACGTGCAGGAAGATCTCGCCGTAAAAATTGCGGGCGCGATGGAAACCACGATGGATCCGGAGGCACTCAGAAACATGTTAGACGCCGGAACGCAGTCCGTGGATGCGTACCAGACCTATTTGCGCGGGCTCGCTATATGGGCACAAGTCCTGGCTTCTGGAGAAACGGATAGACTGCTGGTCGCATACGAGTTATTTGAAGAAGCACGCCGCATTGACCCGAACTTTTCGGCTGCCCATCGACAGGCCGCACTGTTTTGGGAGAACCAGTTATTGCTGACTTCTACGCGATCAGGGTTGACCGAGGCATCGCCCTCGGAAATGGGCGACAACTATCTTGAGCGCATTGACCGCGCTATTGAGACCGCGCAGAACGAAATTGACCGGCGCGGTCTGCAAGCGGCAAAGGCGTTTTATCAAATGCGGCTTCGACGGGCACTAAAGCTATTCCAGGGCTATCTCGAAGACCGCCCGAACGATTTGGAGGCGTGGAGAACCCTGCAGACCGTGGCGGTAATGCTAAGCGAAAGGCAGGCATCGATTGACGCTCTCGGACATCTCAAAAAACAGGGCGAGACTCTGGCAGAGGCGGCACTAGGTTACGTGAGTAATGCCTACCGGGTTCTGGATGCATCGGAGGCCGCTGACTATGGCCTGAAGGCGTTGCAGCGCTGGCCCGAAAACCGCTCAATCATGTACCAGACGCACCGGACATTGATGTGGGCCAAACGGCCCGAGGAAGCGGCGGCATTAGCCCGCCAATATCTGGAACTATTTGGCGGTGACGAAATGGTTGTGGCACGACAAGCCTGCATGGAAGGCAGGGTGCAGGATGTCCTCGACATTCTCGACGAGGCAAAACGCAATGGCGTCAATTCCGGCAACATCGTTTGGCTGGTCTTGCTCATGCTCGGCGACAACGAAGCCGCGGAAAACGTGCTCCGAGGCTATGAGTCAGAAGAAACACCACGGACACTTGCGGGCTGGCTCGTTTACCACAAATTCGACCCCAGCCCTTTCCCCAGCGTGATGGCTGTACTGGAACGCGAGAACGTTAACCGGCCGCCGCCTGCTGAGTTGCCGTATATCTGCGCGCCCTAGGTAACCGGCATCGCTGTTGCCTGCCAGGCCACGACTTGCCACTTACCGTTGCGCCGCAAGAACGTGCCAGTATTGAAATAGGTCAGCACGACCGAATTATCTGGTGGCGTTGCCACTAATTTGAAGGCAACCACCGCCGTGTCGCCGTATAACTGTATCTGAACATCTTCCGCGGTATATACCGGTCCTGCGGCATCGTTTTCTTCGCTTGCTTCGTTTTCTGCCGTAGCGAACCCCGCCATGATCTCGGCCTTGGTCGTTCGCGTGCCTCTTGATGACGTGTAGATCAGGTCATCCGCCCAAAAGCGCTCGTGGACCTCAGCTACTCCTGCATTTGCGAGAAACTTATCGAGCATATTTGTCAGGTCTTCTACGTCGCTGGTCTCATCAGCACTGCCGACAATCGACAGCATGAGCAGTACGGCGGTGAGGCCAACAAATCGAATAGTTCGTTTCATGAAAATTCCTGGTAAGTATTTCTCGTTGCTACTCGAATACCTTATCGATTGCCTGCATTACATCCGGTGTGAAACTGTCGATGAATGCTATCGCTTTCATGTTCTCGCGTACTTGCTCCACCCGGCTTGCTCCGGTCAATACAGAACTGACATGTGGATTTTGCAGGCACCATGCCAGTGAGAACTGCGCGAGGCTCGCACCCATATCCCTGGCAATGGGTTCTAATGCCGCAACCTTCGCCAGGCGATCTGCATCGGTCAGTTGCTCTTGCAGCCAGCCGTAACCTTCAAGAGCACCACGGCTGTCGCTCGGAATCCCGGCTTTGTACTTTCCTGTCAACAGCCCCGAGGCCAGCGGACTCCATGTGGTCGATCCGTAGCCGAACTCCTTGTACAGGCGATCGTAATCCGCTCCGAAGCGATGACGGTCAAACAGGTTGTATACGGGCTGCTCGACCACCGGTTTATGCAAATGATGGCGTTCTGCAATTTCGATTGCGGTCACAATATCGGCCGCCTCCCACTCAGACGTTCCCCAGTACAGCGCCTTGCCGCGTTCGATGATGTTATGCATCGCCCAGACTGTTTCTTCGATAGGCGTGGTCGGATCGGCACGATGGCAATACAGCAAATCGACGTAATCCATACCAAGCCGAGCCAGCGAGCCATCAATACTTTCAAGCAGATATTTACGATTAAGCGTGTTTTGCTCGTTCGGCCCTTCGTGCAGTCCCCAAAACAGCTTGGTCGATACAAGGTAGCTGCCGCGCCTCCAGCCGAGCCTCTTGAGCGCCGCCCCCATAACTTCTTCGGATTTCCCGCCTGCGTAACCTTCTGCATTATCGAAGAAATTGACGCCGGCATCATAAGCCGCGGTCATCATCTCCACGGTGGAATCGATGCCGGCCTGCGTATGAAATGTAACCCATGAGCCGAACGACAATTCGCTGACCTGGATACCTGCTCTTCCGAGATGGCGGTAATTCATGAACTCTCCTTTATCAGCAGCGGATACTACCATTTCAGCGCCAAACCGCCTGATCACGAGAAATACTGAACCAAAATCGACAATTCGCGCCTAACAAATGGCAAAATTACCGGTTGAACTGCCGACACCGATCAGCAGACCAATTAATAACAGGAAACCCTCATGAACAAGATCTATTTGACAGTCGCCGTCAGCGCACTGCTTGCGGCATGTGGCCAGGGAACCGAAACAGCAGAACCCGCCGCACCGGCGGCGCCTTTGAAATCGGGCGTGGAGCTCACCGGCATGGATACGTCGGTTCGACCCCAGGATGACTACTACGCCTACGCCAATGGCAAATGGCTTGAAGAAACCGAAATTCCGGCCGATCAATTCGGTTGGGGCAGCTACATGACCTTGCGTGACGACAGCCTTAAGGACGTCAGAATCATTGTTGAAGAAGTGGCCGGTGATGCCGCGGATAGCGAAGCTGCTGCCAAAATAGGCAATTACTACAACGCCTGGCTGGACGAAGAGCGTGTTGAAGAACTGGGTATGACGCCTCTCAAACCACTTTTTGCCGAGATTGACGCGATCGAAGATCATGCGGCCATGTCGCGCTGGTTTGGCGACAACAACGACATCAGTATTGATGGGCCGTTCAACCTATACGTCAACCAGGACGACAAGGACTCAACCAAATACGTCATGTTCCTGGTGCAGTCCGGACTTGGTATGCCGGATAAAGAGTACTATTTTGACGATTCCGAACGTGGCCTGCAATTGCGTGATGCCTATGTCGCCTACTCCGAAAAATTGCTGAAGGCCTCGGGTTACGCGGACGCGGCAGAAGCTGCGAAGCGCATTATGGCGCTTGAAACCAACCTCGCGGAACACCACTGGAACAAAGAAGACAGCCGCGACGCCGATAAGGCCTACAACAAGACCACCGATGCAGAGCTCGGCGAGATGCTGTCGAATTTCGACCTCGATGGCTACTTTGCCGGAATCGGATCTGGTCGTCAGGACTATGTCATTGTCAACCAGCCTTCCTATCTCGAAGCCTTCAATGACGTTTTCGTCGCAACAGATCTGGCGATCTGGAAAGAGTATGCGCGTCTGAATGCGATACGTCCGTTTGCAGCTTTCCTGCAAAAAGACGTCGTCGATGCGCAGTTCGAATACAGTCAGGTTGTTTTAGGCGCGGAAGAACAAACACCGCGTTGGCAACGTGCTATTAGTTCGATGAACGGCAACATGGGCGAGTTGCTGGGCCAATTATATGTCGAAAAGCACTTCCCGCCTGAGGCGAAAGAGCGCATGGCCGACATGCTCTATTACCTGAGCGAGGCATACGCCGACTCCATCAGGAATCTCGAATGGATGGGTGATGACACGAAGAAAAAGGCGCTTGAGAAGTTGTCCAAGTTTACGCCAAAGGTCGGCTACCCGGATGAATGGCGTGACTATTCGACGCTGGAAGTTTCAGCCGACGACCTGGTCGGCAACATTCGCAACGCGAGAGAATTTAATCACTATCGAAACGTCGACAAGCTCGGTAAACCTATCGACCGCAACGAGTGGTTCATGGCACCGCAACAGGTCAATGCCTATTACAACCCGGGCCTGAACGAGATTGTCTTTCCCGCCGCTTACCTGCAGCCGCCCAACTTCCAGCTCGATGCCGAAGACGCATACAACTATGGTGCTATCGGCATAACAATCGGACATGAAATCGGCCACGGTTTCGACGACCAGGGCAGCAAGTACGATGGTGACGGCAACCTGAAGAGTTGGTGGACGGATGAAGACCGTGCCAACTTTGAAGAGCGTACCCAAGGGCTGGTGGATCAATTCAGCAAGTTCGAAGCATTGCCGGGCCTGTTCGTGAACGGCGAGTTTACGCTCGGCGAGAACATTGGTGACCTCGGCGGTACCGCTATCGCATTGAAGGCCTACCGCATGTCTCTCAAAGGCAAAGAGTCACCGGTCATAGATGGCTTTACCGGCGAAGAACGTTTCTTCCTCGGCATGGCGCAATCGAGTCGTATCAAGTGGCGTGAACAGCTCATCGAGCTGTTGATTAAATCGGATCCTCACTCGCCCGATGAGTTCCGGGTAAATGGTGTCGTTCCGAACGTTGACGAATTCTACGAGGCTTACAGCGTGCAAGAAGGTGACGCACTGTACCGGCCTGCGCAAGAGCGGGTTCGGATTTGGCAGTAATTAGATAATGCTGGGCGCGGTCAACGAATTACTCTGCGTTGATCGCGCTCAGAATTCGTACTCAACCCCCAGTTTGAACGTGCGATCCGGGCTGTCTTTGTCTACCCCCCAGAAGATCCCTGCTTCCCAACGCAACTTCTTCCCCGGTGACAAACGATTCAGCCCGGTTAGCGCAGGGCCAAGCGCCACCGTGTCCTGCCCCATATGCAGTTCAATTGCAGGTTCAAGAGACTCCCTGAATCGATAGCGCGCCTGTAATCTCAGCAAGGTCTCAATCTCGTCACTAATGCCCGAGCCCCATTCATAAATCAGGCCAGCGTTTGCCGTACCAGTCCATCTACCGAAGTCCCGCGTCGCAATGAGCGTTGACGATGCTTCCCAAACATTTCCATCGGTTTCGCGTTCGAGCTCAAAGACCACACCCCAGTCGAAGGCGTATTCGCCCTGCTCCGTTAGTTGCCATGTGGCCTCCAGTTCAAACGCATCGACAGATATGCTCTCGCCGTTGGTTTTGGTGCCAATAACATACAGTTCTAGTGCCCACCGATCTGACAAACCTCTACCCATGCCGAAAGAGTGTTTTTGCGGGTCGCCCAATTCGTCGTCCGATTGCATGACCGAACGCCACTCGAACTCGGTTTCCAACGGCTGGACGTATGGATCATAGACTCGGTCGACGACAAGCCCATCGGCCATGGCCAATGCAGGGATCAGAGAAATCGCAGCACCGGCATATATCGCAACTCCGGGAGCCGCAAGGGATAAAGGATTGCTCATGAAACGTCCGACACTTTCCTGGCAAATACAGTTCGACCGAGAACTGCTGATAGTGCCACGACTGCGATGCTGGCTGCATAGGTAGCTACCTCGATGGCGGATGGGGATGCTTCGTAGCCGATCAGGGCGTACAGCAACTGGCCGGTCAGCGAATCCTCCGCGATGAAGCCGGATGAATCCCACATTGGCGCAGCAACACTCACCCAGTCCGCCTGAATCAGCAGCCCCATGGCCTGGGCGGACATCCCCGATGCGGCCAGCCCAAGTAACACAACTGATGTCAAAAGTGCACGGGCGGGTGAGACGGCCAGCAGCAGGTAGTAGAACAGCACGCCAACACTACAGCCGATGGCGGCACCGGCGAATGAACCAACCCCGACACTCGACAGGAAATCATTCATGTGCCAGAAGCCGGATACGTAGATCAGAACTTCGGCGCCCTCGCGCGTTATCGCCGAGGCAACAGCCAGCGCCATCACTATTGGCAAAAACGAATGCCGCTCGCAGCGCTGCCCTCGCTGACGTGCGATAAGGAATACTGCAATGGTCAGGAAACCAAGTACGGAAAACTGCAGAAGTGCATTAAACAGCTCCTGGCCAACACCTTCGAACAGCTCTGAAACTGTATCCAGGAAATGGCCATAGATTGCCGCCCCGCCAAGTCCAGCTACAAGCGCAATTCGTAACCAACGCGTATCCAGTTGCAGAATTCGCGATACGGCCAACAAAACGCTGACCATCAACGCCGCTTCGAGGACCTCGCGCAACACTATAACAACGCTGTTAATCAGCATTGTTACCGTCCTTCACGATAATTTTCCCGAGCGCAGTATCTGGATTAAACTCACCAAAAAACGGGTATTCCCCGGGTGCCAGCGGCCCGATAAAAATAACCGCCTTGCGCCCTCCCATGATGACCTTTTCCCTGTTCAGCTCGTAGCTCTCGAATTCTTCGGGCGTCTCGTCGCGGTTGTAGACAATCAGCTTGACCTTGGTGTTCGCCGGGATGGTCAAAACATCCGGTTGAAATAAATGATTTCTGATTTCGATTTCGAATACCGGCACGGCTGCGTTAGCGGTCGTCACAAGAAAAAGGAGCGCTGCAATTCGGCCGAGAAGTTTCATTCCTCTACTCTGTTTATGAACAATGATGTATCAATATCCACAGGGAAAATGACATTAACGGTAAGGCCTGGCGTATCGGCATTATTTTCAAGGACTATATTCGCACGGTGCAGGTCGGCAATATGTTTGACAATTGCCAATCCGAGCCCGCAACCATCAGCTTTACTATCGTGACGATCGCCACCCACCCTGTAGAAGCGGTCGAAGACGCGACTTATTTCGGCCAGCGGAATGCCGGGGCCCGTATCTTCCACGCTGAGGCAAATGCCGAGCTCAGTGTGATCTACAAGCACGCGTATCGATGCACCTTCCGGCGAATACTTGCTGGCGTTCAGAATGAGGTTACTGAGAAGGATAACCAGCGAATCACGATCGCCGGAAATAGTCTGCGAAGTACCTGCCAACGAAATCGTCTGGTGTTTGTTATCAATTTCTTCGTAGAGGTCGCCGATAAGTTCCTGCGCCAGTGCGTGCAGATCGATCATTTGCATGTTGGCTTTGTAATGCTCCGGCGTTACCCGGTAGAGCAACATGATCTGTTCGATCAAGTGACTTAGTCTGCCCAGGTCACGATCCAGTATCGCCAATTCGTCCGCATGCTCGGGAAATTCGCTACGCAAATTATGCACATGCACTTTGATCGCACTTATTGGCGTGCGCAGTTCATGTGCTGCATCGGCTGAAAAACGGCGCTCCCGGAGTACCGAATCATTCAGTCGTTTTAATAAATCATTGATTGCATCAACAACAGGTGCCATTTCGACCGGCGGGTCGCTTGTCGTCAGCCGCGAAAGATCGTCAGCACGTTTGCCTCTCAGCTCTTGCGCAAGCTGCTTGACCAGGGAAAGACCATTGCCAACGACAAGCCACACGATAAGGGCGATGATCGGCAAACTGACAACCATAGGCACAACCGCCCGCAGAACAAGGTTATCGGCAAGCTGGGTACGAATATCGATACGCTCGGCGACCAGGATCCAGCGCCTTTGGCGCTCATCCAGGCGGCCGAGCACCCGCCAACGATAGCCCTCAAAGTTCTCGTCCCGAAACCCGTCTTCAAAGGCCGTGATGGGTGTATTGCCACTATTTGAAGAGCGCTGCACAAGCCTGCCATTCTGAGTCCATATCTGGAAGGCCAGGCGGCTCGACGGCTGCTCGACAACCAACGTATTTCTCGGTTGCATCGTACTGATGAGTGTCGCTGCATCGGCGAGCTGCCTGTCAAGCAGCGCCTGCGCCTCGATCATGCTGGAGCGGTAACCGTAGACAGCAGCAATGAAGTTGCCAAGCGCCACGGTGGATAGCAGCGCAACAACTAGATAAAAGCGAATCGATCTCACGGCTTGCGAATCGTATAGCCGACGCCACGCACAGTCTTGATGAGGTCATTACCAAGTTTCTTACGCAGGTGGTGGACGTGAACTTCGATCGCGTTACTGGAAACTTCTTCACCCCAGGCATACAGCTTGGTCTCGAGCTGCTCCCGCGTTCGCACCTTGCCGGTGTTCTCCATCAGCGACTTGAGAACCGCGTATTCACGTCGTGGCAGGTCAACAAGCTCGTCATCTCGATAGACCTGCAGGCTAAGCGTATCCAGCGATATGTTGCCGACGCTAATACGGCTGTCCTGGGAGGTGCTAAGGCGGCGCTCGATGACACGCAATCGGGCGATCAGCTCCGGTGTTTCGAACGGTTTGGGGAGATAGTCATCGGCGCCAAGGTCGAGCCCGGAAACCCGCGCATCGATGCTCGACCTGGCCGTCAAAATAAGTACCGGAATCGCCGATCCATGCCCCCTAATGCGCTTTAGAACATCGAGCCCATCCATGTCGGGAAGGCCAAGGTCGAGTACGACAATATCCGGCGGCTCGGTTTCAACAACGTGTAAAGCCGACTGACCATCGGACACGTGATTAGCAACAAAGCCCTCGTTGCGGAGGGCCTTGCTTATACCTGCAGCAAGCGATTGATCGTCTTCGACGAGAAGAATCTGCATACCGTATTATCGCCTCAAACGCGGCGATATGCAGCATTATGAGCCCGAGCGCTGCTGTTTCTCGCGGACGATAGATAATGCGGCGTGGATCTCTTCCTGCCGACCTGCATCGGCAACGGGCCGATCGGGCCGGGCCGGTGCGTTCTGCGCCTTAAGAAGATATTCCTCGGCCTTTTTGTACTGCTTTGACTGCAACAAATAGTCAGCATAGAAGTAGTTCGAATCGATGCCATCGGGGTTTATTTCAATCGCTTTCTGCAGCATCGTCGCGGCCTTCTTGTCATTACCAAAACCGACCGGCCATCCTGGAACGCTGGCGTAAAGCGTACCCAGACTTGTATAAGCAGAACCGTTCAGTGCCTGGTCGTCGAGCTTCAAAGCTGCCTCCAGACTATCGCGCGCCTCCTTCGCCAGGGAAAGGGCACCCAAGCCGCCTTTGGCACCGGCGAAACTTGATTTGATGATGCCATCCCATATCAGCAGATCCGCAGACTTCGGGTTGCTGCGTACAGCGGCGTTGGATCGCTCGATGAGTGCCTCGAAGGCTGTCTCCTGAGCATCGCCAGTGAGTTGGTAGTTGGCGATGGCCCAGTCATGCTGCAATTCTGCAACCGTTGTGCCGCCGGTTTGTGCAAACAACGCGGCGGGTAACAGCAACAGTACAAGGGTAAGGGGCTTCATTGATATCAATTGCATGGTTCTATCCTCAATCTAAATTTTGCCTCTCGCGAAACGCCGGATTGTCGGCAGTTGTTTGCGGAGGCTGTTATCTACTATTCCGGGAAACAGGGCGTTGACACGGACGAATAGTTTTTCCGGCCAGCCTATGTACTTGTCAGTCCGTGAACTACCACGGATGACCTGCATTACTTCATTAGCGACTAACGCAGGGTCATCCATCGCGGTGCCCAGCTCATCGTTCATCGCAACCACGCTGTCGCTGTTCAGATCAGTGCGGGTAGCGCGTGGCGCGACGTAAGAAACACGCGTATTAGTGTCGGCAAGTTCCCGACGCAGCGCCTCGGTAAACCCACGCAACCCGAACTTGCTCGCGCAGTAGGTACTAAATCCCGGGTATCCGATGCTGCCGAACGTAGAACCGATGTTGATAATACGGCCGTCCTGCTGTTGGGCGATCAGGGGCAGCAGTTCCTGGGTTAAGAGGATCGGGCTCAGGAGGTTAATCTCCAGCAGGTTTTGTATATCGTCCGGGGACTGCTTCTCGAACATCTCGAACTCGTTAATGCCGGCGGCATTGATCAAAAGACTGACGCCAGTCATGTGGCAGACCTCCAGCACGCGCTGGCGCCCCCGTGCCTGGCTAAGATCTGCAAACACGGCTCTGTGATCGTCGCCACGCAGTTCGTCCATCAATGCCGCGAGCCTTTGCTCGTTTCTCGCAACCAGTATCAGGCGGGCTCCGTCATTGCTTAGCTTCCTGGCGATAGCGCGGCCGATACCACCAGTCGCGCCCGTCAGGACGATGTATTTGTCGCGGATATCCATCAGGCGGCTATTGCAATGTCGGTTGGCAGGCTGCGGAAAATATTCGCATACAGCTGGTAGAACATTTTGGCACTGTGAATAATTTGCTCCTGCTCTTTTGCATCAGTTATCCGGTCCATCAGGGACTCGAAGAACTTCACGTGTTCGACATCGAGAGCACCATGCGACCGCAAGTAGGTAAACGCCCTGCCTGGCAAGCCAAGCGCGTCCTTGATTGCGTTCGCGGCCGCATCTGCAGTCGTGACACTGGTACCTTCGAGCACATGTACCATTCCAAAAAAGCCAACCGGGTTAACGCGTTGGATCGTGTCATAGGCATAAGCGACCATCAGCTCGGTAGCGGCGCTCGGTTTGGAGTGGCGGACCGCTTCTTTATCGAACCCACAAGCAGCAATGTCGTTGAGGATCCACTCCTGGTGGCCGAGTTCCTCTTCTATATACTCGGCAACAGCTTCGCGTAACCATTCTTTCTCTGCCGGCAAGCGCGCCCCGACGGCCATAAGTAGCGGTACCGTGTGCTTGACGTGATGATAGGCCTGCGTCAAGAACGCGACATAGTCACTCAAAGTGATATCTCCGCTCATGCACCGACTGATAATCGGTGACGACAACAAGTAATCGCGATCATCCTTTGATTCGTTGTTTAGTCTGTCCATGAATTTCATTGGTTACTAACCTCTGCTTTTATTGCATACATTTCTTCTATTTCCACACTGTAGTCACTCTCGATCGTTGCACGGTGTGGTGCAATCACTCGATGCCAGTCAACGACGCGTGCGTAGTCCGGCAGCTTCTGGTTTGCGCTGCGCAGCCACGCGTCGATCTCGAGATCTGTGGTTGCCGCGTTTCGCGGCTCTACCAGGGCGATGCAATATGGTCGCGCGTCACCTATTACCACCGCTTGTTGCAGCAGCGGCCCCGCCAGCAATTCGCTCTCTACCCATTCGGGAGAGATGTTCCGGCCGAAACTGCTAATGAGCTGGTTCTTGGCTCGCCCGGAGACGAAGACAAAGCCATCGTCATCAATATGACCGAGATCACCGGTCCGCACCGGCGCTGCGTTCCAGCTATCGGGTTGGCCTGCGTAGCCGAGGAACTCGCTACCGCGTACGACGATCTCGCCTTGCTCGATTTGCACATTTACGTGCGGCAAAGGCCGCCCAACCGAGCCGATCTGATCGGCGCCAGGCACGTTAAGAGTAACTACCGACGCACATTCGGACAGACCGTAGCCCTCATGGGCAGGCAGCCCTGCGGCACGCGCCCGGCGCAGAAGCTCCGGGGAAACCTTGCCACCGCCGACAGCGACGAAGTGCAGTGACGAAGGGGGGCGCCAACCACACTCCGTCGCTTCGGTCAGGGCATTCAACATCTCCGGTACAAGAATCATTGTGTTTGGCCGATGTTCCGAAATACAGTGCAGGAACTGTTTGATATCCAATCCGGACGAACCTGCCAGTCCAACATCAGCCAGTGACGGCGCACTCACCGACCCACCTGACAGCAGCGGTGCGTAAACGCCTGCGAGATTTTCAAGAAGCGTACTTAACGGCAAAACACACAGGTGTTTCGGGTTGTCCTCGGCGGCAACAGCAGCAATCGAAGCTGCAACTGCCAGCTGCTGCAGCGCAGACAGGCAAACGCCCTTCGGCGCACCGGTTGTACCGGACGTAAAGGTGATTTTTTGCGTTCCTTCGGGCAAAGCTGCAGGTCCACTTTCGTCAAGTGTGTACAAGCTTGTCCTGCCGCAAAATGCCTGCCCTGCCCCGGCATTGATAAGATCTTCGATATTCTGCTGATCCGAGACCAGAGCTGTGGCTCCGCTGCTCGAAATTGTGTGTTTGATTTGTGCCGCGGAGAAAAACAGTGGCACTGGCACGATGCGAATGCCCAGCGCATGGCAAGCGAGGTCGGTAAGAATCCAGTCGATGCCATTGTCCGCGTACAGCGCGACGCTTTTTACGTTCAGGCTACGAAGCCGCTCTGCAAGGTCGTCAACAGTGAGCGCCAATTCCGACCTTCGGACAGACCTTGTGCCCGATTTCAGCACAACGTCAGTCGCAGCGCCTCTCTGGCTAATGTTCGACAGTAACCTTTGCATTACTGCCTCGCCTCTTTTAATGCAGCAGCTGCTGCATTGATCGGTTCAGCGAGCTTGCGGCTCAATACATTCACTACCCGACTGCTTGCCACCGCCTCGGCGGCAAGGCGCGTATCCCCGACGATTACCTGTGGGCGAGTCGCATAGTAGTCGCCCCACTCATCAGCTTGCTCGCCCATGGCAGCCGCATCTGCATCGCAGATTGTGTGGGTCGGAAAGTGCAGGTTCTTGAGCATTGCTCTGACCTGGGGTGTGGCCGTGCAAACGACCCAGCGAACGCCGGCTCGATGCAAAACGGTTGCCAGAACGCCAAACAACAGGGACGCGGTGCCTGGAACTGCTGCCGCGAGATTGCCTATTTCGACCACCTGGCCGCGATCAATCGGGGTCTGCAGAACCTGGCTGATAGCCTGTTCTACGGGCGCGTCCAGGTAGCGCTCGAGAAACAGGTCAGCTTTGCCGGCAAGTTGGATACCGACGACAGCGTCAAGCTGTTCAGACTCGCTCAGACTGAGCAAATACGGCAGGAAATGGCTTATCTCAGCATGATACTGCTGGTCAAACCTGGCAGCTATGCAGGATTCGAGTTTCTGCCTTGCAGCTGAATGGATCGGATCCAGGTCTACCGAGAGCGACCGCGGCAGTGGTACAGCTGGAGCAAAGGCCTCTGCGATGTGTGTGTAAGTCTGATCCACGAAATTCCCAACCACTGTAAATTACGATGGTAGAGAGATTACTTACCGAATCTTAAGACACCCTTAGCGCTCAAAATTGTCGTCACAGATAGGACGATAATGGGTAGAAAGCACAGCTAAGTTACTGAAAAAAAGTCATTTATCAGGTTTGCCGGCGCGTCGAATCGGCCATGTTTCCACCGTGCCAACCCTCCCAGAACCGCATACGCGCTTTACACGATAGACAGCATTTTGACCAGCTATTAAATTGCCTGAAAACGTTTCGGGAGAGGGTCATGCGAAGACAGTTGATTGAGGCACTTTCGTATCCGAGGCTACTGGTACAAAGAATAATGGAAGAGAACGACTGTCCGCACGACGGTGTGTTCGAAGCTACCAGTGAGCGTTGTCATACGTGCGACCTGAACAGCGAATGTCATTGGGTTGCCTATCTGAGCAATTTCTCGGGTCTTGAAGACAAAGCAATCCATACACTTAACGCTTCGTTGCGGTACGGCATTCGACTGGTTGAGAATGTGCATAGCGAGTTGCGCCACGATGAGACCATGTGTACGTGCGAGGCCTGCGTCTGGATCAGGGATGCGCAACGCCTGACAGAAGAATTCGAAGCCCACCTTGCGCCTAATCCCTACCGACAGACGCATTGACAATTCTGACCAGGGGAAATATATGAACGAGTCAGTGAACCTGATTCTCAACTCATCTCTGGGTGCGGAACTTTCTACGGAAGAAGCAGGCGAGCTCAGCGCTTTGATGAACCTGAGAGACCTTGAAGATGGTGACTTTCTCATTACCGAAGGAACCGCAGACGAGTCACTTCATGTGCTGTTACAAGGCAAACTAGAGGTCGTGAAGCGCACGGGCGCGGATGGTACCGCAAGCCTTGCTATTTTGAGAGAAGGAGACCTTGCCGGCGAACTCAGTTTTCTCGACGGCGAAATTCACTCTGTTGGGCTTAGAGCCCTTTGCGACACCCGTGTGTACAGCCTCAAGCGCGAAGACTTCGAGAAAATTGTCGACCAGAATCCTCGGCTCGTTTACAAAGTAATGCGCGCCGTCGCACGTTCAACGCATCGAATCGTGCATCGAATGAATCACGACTTCATCGAACTCAATAACTACATTTTCAAACAGCATGGGCGATACTAATTTTTCTTGATCGTTATTGCTGCAGGAATGCATATCAGGACCTTACGCACTCAAACCCAATCTGTAATCAGCTTGATAACCTTCGGATGTATGAGATACCCGGCACCATGATGAGGGTTTGAGTTGCCACGACGAACTGCAAGGTTGTAGATCCTCTGATCGTTGATCTCGTCGACCAGGCTATTCTTGTACATAGCCTTATAATCGTTCGACAGTTTCGAATCGTGCGAGATGAAATCGTCCTCAGCCGAGACGTTCTCCCAGCGTTTAATGTTGCCCGGATAGCGCCTTGGACCGCTGGCTCCTGCTCCCTTGAGGTTTCTCTTCACCGTTTCGTCGCCGAGCGGAGAACCGAGCGTTATCCATGTATCAACTCTCTTGTTCGTGTACTTCGGACGGTACTCGGCGGTGCGGCTGAACTTCCAGAAAGTATCGTAGGCGATGAGCGTTCCCAGGCTGTGGGAAACAACCATGATTTTGTCGCCGCGGTTCATCGCCCGTTTGAGTGGGCCAATCATCCTTGCGCGAACATTGCTGCCGAACTCGCTGTCAAAATTCCAGTATTGCCTCATATCCGCGGCAACCACGGACACTAGCCCTTCTGTCAGGTGTAACGGCCCTAGTGCAACAGCCCCTACATCCGCGAGAAATTCCTTGTACGAATTCTTGCCCGGCAATTTCCTGTACATCGCCTTCGTAAATTGCCCGGCGTCAAACTTCTTTAGTGCTGCCAGAGTCTCGGCTCTGCTCTTAATATCTTCCTTTTCCTGGTATCTCTTTCCCTTCGAACGAAGCAGGGCATTTGACAGATCGCCGTAGTAGACAACCTCCTTCCTGGCTTTTTTGAAAGCCGCCAGCTTGCCCTTCCGGTCGCGTGCTATGCCGTGCTCGATGGCGCAAAGCCAGTTCGAACGAAGCGCGGTCTTTTTCGGTTTAAAGCTTCTACCGTGGACAAAAAGAATCGTCTTTCCCATCGTCTTGGCTCCGTTGATCAAGCAGCACGCATAAAGATTATAGTGGAACCGACCGGCCTTGAGTCGGTCAAATTATCCGGTAGTTTGGATGCAATTCGCATCGAGCTGGTTACAATACAAAAATGAATAATCAAGACAGCAACGGAATACCACTGCTATTGTGGCCGTTCTATGCAATCTGGCGGCTGTTAACATTTGTCGTCGAGCTCATTGGCCGATTGCTTTGTGGGATTTTGGGCATCGGCTTGATGATTGCGGGCGTGGCGATAACGCTGAGTATAATTGGAGCACCAGTGGGTATTCCGCTTGCTTCTGTCGGCTTCCTGCTATTAGTGCGCTCTATTTTCTGACCTGCAAAAGTCTTCTCCGGGACCAACCTTGAATCTGACTCGACTTTCTTTATCCAATCCGGTCGCGGTAGTCGCAGCATGCCTGCTGGTGCTGATGCTGGGCACCATTGCGATGCTCAGCCTTCCCATCCAGATGATTCCCGATGTGCAGCAACCTTTCATCCAGATCAGTACCGGCTGGCGCTCTGCCGCGCCCGAGGAAGTTGAGTCTGAGATCATCGAGCGGCAGGAAGATGCGCTGCGCGGCATACCCGGCCTGGAAAAGATGGAATCATCAGCAAGTCGCGGGTACGGCAACATCAACCTGATGTTCTCAATTGAGACCGAGTTGCAGCGCGCCCTCATAGAAGTAATCAATCGGCTCAACCAGGTACCTCGCTACCCGAACGACGTCACTGAACCAAGAATTTACGCCGGGCAAGACAGCTTCGGTGCACAAATTGCCTGGTTCGCTCTGACCCGAGTGCCGGGCAATGAAAGACCCATGGCAAGCTACGAGGATTTCGTTCGGGAAGTTGTGCGGGCCCGCATCGAACGTGTACCTGGCGTATCCAGATCCAATGCCTACGGTGGCCGTGCCAACGAGGTGAGGATCACATTCGATCCATACCAGGCAGCAGCGCTCGGAATTGACATACCAACCCTCGCTGGCCTGACTGGCAATAACTACGACGCATCGGGTGGTTCCGCAGAAGTTGGCAGACGCCAGTACACGCTACGATACGCCGGCAAATACGAGCTGCAAGAATTTGGAGACATGGTGCTCGACTGGCGCGGCGGCAACCCCGTGCGGTTGCGGGACATTGCGACGGTCGAGATCAAGATGCGCGATGTAGATGGCTTCATGATCCAGAATGGTGAAGATGCTATTGCGTTCGACACGCAGGTTGAACAGGGCGTTAACGTCCTCGAGGTTATGAGAGACCTGAAAGTCGCCATCAAAGAGTTGCAGGATGGGCCACTCAAACGCGCCGGCCTGCAAGTCAGCCAGGCGTATGACGAGTCAACCTACATTGAAGACTCGATAGCGATGCTCAGAACCAACCTGTTGATTGGGATAGGTCTCGCTATATCTGTCCTTTGGTGGTTCTTGCGCAGGTTCCGGGCAACTTTCATGGTCGCGATCGCCATTCCTGTCTCATTGTTTACTGCCTTCACCGTCATGGAGATGACCGGCCGAACACTAAACATGATTTCTCTGGCTGGCCTGGCTTTTGCCACCGGAATGGTGCTTGATGCGGCGATTGTCGTGCTCGAAAACATCGTTCGGCTCAAGGAAAAAGGCTTGGCTGCGGATGAAGCGGCGAGCACCGGCAGCAACCAGGTCGCCGGGGCACTGCTGGCATCAACGGCGACAACGATCATAATCTTCCTGCCCATCATGTTTATCAGAGATGTTTCCGGGCAATTGTTCGCGGACCTTGCGCTCGTCATTTCGGTAGCAGTCAGCGCCTCGCTGATCATCGCAATCACTATCATTCCGACGGCAGCATCCAAGTGGCTTGAAGGCATTAAGCTCGAAGACCTGCACGTTGATTGGTGGGAACGAATCACCGGCAGTATCATGCGACTGACTGACGGACGTCGTGTACGGCAATTTCTAATCGTCGGCTGTTTCACAAGCGCCACAATGTTGACCTGGCTGCTACTGCCGCCGGCCGACTACCTGCCGGAAGGCAAGCAAGGATGGGTATTCGCGTATATCGTGCGGCCACCTGGTCAAAGCGCGACGACAGCCCGGGAAGAATTTGCCAATCCGGTCATCGAACGCCTCAGGCCCTATCTCGAAAAAGATGCAGAGATCCCGGTGGACAATTATTTCATGGGGGCATTCGGCGCGTTTGCATTCGCCGGCGCTGGCATGGTCAACGTCAAAGATGCCGATCCGTTCGTGGAGAAGCTGAACTCGGAAATTCTCTCGGGCTTTCCCGACACCATGGCCTTCGCCAGTCAGTGGGGAATTTTTGATCGACTCGGCGGCGGTAGTAACATCGAACTGAATATACAAAGCCGCGATATGGACGCAATGCTTTCTGCAGCGGGCCTTGGTATGGGTCTGATTGGCCAGCACCTGCCCGGTGCACAGGCCCGGCCAATTCCCGGTGTCGATTATGCCGAACCAGAACTACGTCTTATCCCGGATGAGCGACTCATCACAGAAGCCGGTTGGACGCGACGGCAAATGTCGACCGTCACGCGAGCACTCGGTGATGGCGTTTATGTCGGCGACTATTTCGACGGCGATCGCAGCCTCGACGTTGTGCTACGAGCACCCGAATGGACCAGCCCGGAGCAATTGGCCGCGACGCCACTGAGCACGCCGCTGGGCGGTATTCAGTCGGTCGACCAACTGGTGCGCATGCAACGTACGGCCGGACCAACTGAAATACGCCGCGTAGACCGTCGCCGTGCCGTGACGTTATCAATTACACCACCGGCAGGCCTTTCCCTTGAAGAGACGATTTCCATCCTGCAAACCAAAGTCGAACCAGAACTCATGAAAGCGCTGCCCGATGACGGCGAAGTCAGTTACTACGGCAGCGCAGACGATCTCAATATCGCGCTCGGCAATATGTCACGCAGTTTCATGCTCGCTATCGCTGTGTTGTACCTGCTAATGAGCGGACTGTTTCGCTCCTTCCGCGATAGCCTGCTCGTTATCGCAGCGCTGCCGCTGGCAACTGTCGGCGGCGTCGCACTTCTGCGGCTGATGAACCAGCCTATGGATCTGTTAACGATGATCGGTTTCATCACCTTGCTGGGGCTTGTCGTCAACAACGCGATCTTGCTGGTGCACCAGACCCGAACGGCAGAACGCGATGGGCTCGACCGTCGCAGCGCTGTTGAGCAGGCCATTCGCCGGCGACTACGGCCTATACTAATGAGCACATTGACCAGTCTGTTCGGTATGCTGCCTCTGCTATTGATTCCGGGTCCGGGTTCCGAGGTGTACCAGGGGCTGGCGGCAGTGATTGTCGGCGGTATGTCTGTGAGTACAGTGTTTACACTTATTTTTCTGCCCAGTTTGTTACGGTTGGGAGAAACATCAGCTGCCCGGTCAGGCGAACTAACTCCAGCTCCAGCGAATATATGATGACGAAAAGCATGCGCATACTTCTGGTTTCACTGATAAGCGCCGTGCCATGTGCAATGGCACTCGCGCAAGGCATGCCAGCCCCCGTGGTGGTCATTGCCGATGCGGAAATGCGGCAGCTTGCGCCATCGGTCGATTTGCCGGGCACCGTCGTCAGCCGCTTCGATTCACGACTCGCATCGGAACTATCGGCGAAACTCGTCTGGATCGCCGAGGTGGGCACGATCGTGAAAGAAGGCGACACCGTCGCCCGACTCGAAGACTTCACCTTTAAATTGCTCGAGATGGAAGCTCAGGCTCGCGTCGAGCGAGAGCAGGCGCGCGTCAAGTTTCTTCGCTCCGAGAAAAGTCGCCTCGACGAACTCGCGAAAAAGAACCTGTCGGCCAAAAGTCAGTTCGATCAGGTCGTCTCGGACCTGGCAATCGCAGAAAGTGAAGAGGCCATGGCTCGCGTGCAACTCGGTCTCGCACAGATTTCGATGCATGTCACCCAGATCCGTGCACCATTCGATGGATTAGTCACTGAGCGGCTGCGCAACATTGGTGAGCGCCTCAATATTTCAGACCAGGTCATTCGCATTGTTAATCCGAAAACACTTGAAATCGTTGCGCGGGCACCGCTAAACACCGTCAATTTCATTTCTGCCGGCGCGGTGCTGCGATTACACAATGACTTCAAGAAGGATGAGGCATCGGTACGCACTATTGTTCCCTTCGGCAATCCCCAGTCGCACATGTTCGAGGTTCGACTCGATGTTAACCCGGAGCGCTGGACGGTTGGCGAAAGCGTCCGACTCTCGATGCCTACGGCCGTCGCCAAGCAGGTTCTGGCCGTGCCGCGAGACGCCCTCATCCTGCGCAGAGACGGTGCATCGGTATTCAGGCTCAATGACGACATGAAGGTCGAACGGATAAACGTTATTACCGGCCTGGGCGACGGAATTTATATTGAAGTAATGGGTGAGCTCAAAGCTGGCGACCGCGTTATTACACGCGGAGCGGAGCGGCTGAATACCGGCGATACTGTTGCTCTGTAACCGTCCTTGTCAAACCCGCTCGACGCCGTCTTTGTACTTATTGAGTATGTCGAACACGCGCTTATTGGGACAAAAGGCGTTGTCGCCCTCCTCGTCACCCCGCAGCCAACGTTCGCACACATCCTCGGCTGTACAAGCCTCGCAACGTTTCCGTGCTTCTCCCATGATCGTCTTGAGGTCGCCGCTTGAAGCGATTTCCTGATCGAGCCCGAGGGAATCAAGCATGCCAAGCATGCGGCGCTCGGAATTCCTGGCCAGGTAGGCACGGTAAGCGATAATGAGCGCAAGGCCGAGGCCAACCATGACAATGGCGGCAATCGTTTGGGTTAATGTGACATCCACAAAGGCCTCCCCGAGCTTTCACCCAAGCACAGAACACCGTCTCACTATAAGCCTGTAGCCAGCGGATCAAACTACGTAGATTCCGTCATGCTGGTCCGCACACGGCTCTCCCGATTTTTGATATGTTTATCATCAGGTTGCGATAGGAGACATTGTCATGACCGATAAAACCTCGCAGGCAACAATGCCAGCGGAATTGGTTGCCATGGTCGATTGCGGCTATGCCATTTGGGCAACCGACGGTGTCGACGAGGCGATGCGTGCCCGTTTCGACAGTGAGCGCATCCCTGTCGTTGGCGTGCGTAACGTCAGAGTCTGGGGCCTGCAGGTTGATGACGAGCGAGAGCTTCCTGGGCTCGAGCGAACCCAAATGCCGGACGAGGAGTTGTGGGAAGTGAATCTTGAGGCCACAAACGGTTCGAAATACGAATTCGAGTCAACCCTGCTAAAACCAGCTCCAAAGCAAAAAGCCTGATTCGGACCGCGCCCGACACTGCACATATCCCTTATTCTTACGCGTGATCGCCCGTGCTAGCTTCGTATTGCGGAGCAAAAAAAGGAGCGAGTCATGGACGCTTTCAAATATGCCATATTCATGGCATGCGTCACCGTTCTGTTCTGCTCGGGCTGCGCGACCTCACCAGAAGTCGAGAGCCAGCAAAAAGCGAAGCAGGCGGACATCGCGGAAATACTGAGTCAACCGCTCGACCCGGCCGAATTTGGAGAAACCAAACGCTGCCTGTCCGAGATGGAGTTTCACAGCTTCCGCGCCCTTGACGACAAGCACATTCTGTTTAATGGACGACGCAATAAGCAGTGGATCAATACGCTGCCTTGGCCTTGCCCGGATCTGCGATTCGGCAACGTTCTTCAACTAAGGTCATTCAGCGGATCGCGTATGTGCGAGATGGACAAATTCCTGGTCGCCGACTGGTTCGACTACCCCTGGTACCGGCGCTGGCCCTGGCATTGGGGTGGAAGCTGGGGTACAGGTCCCCACTGTTCACTCGGAAAGTTTCAACCAGTGACGAAAGAACAGCTTGCGGAAATCGAGGCGATCCTGAAATCGCGGTAGGCAGCCCCGGAGCTACCAATCCTTCAACGGCCATTCGATTGGCGAAGTTGGCGGCCACGGCAAGTCCGCCTCTTCGATCAACCGCGCGAAGTTCGGCGCAGCGTCAAGATCAAACGGCGCACCACAGTTGCAGATACTAACCACATCGAGAAGAGCCAGGAAGCCGAGTGGATGTTTGTCCGCTACCGCTGCCCCGCGGTTGGCTTCGCCGCGATCGCCCAGTACCGCGAAATGATGTAGCTCCTCAAGACCGAATTTCTCGACCATTTCGCCGAGAAGCGCCCGCGCCTCAGTCGCGTTGCCCTTAGCTGCCGCCAGCCTGAATTGGAGCTCATGCCGCCTCGATTCGTCTTCCAGGTACCTCTGACCGGCGGCTTCAGCATCATCAAACTGACCGGCGGCCATGTACGCAGATATCAATTGATCTGCTATTTGTCGATGCGGAATTATTTCCATCGCTCGCTTCGCGGTATCTATCGCTGCCTGGTAATCACCCAGTGATTCCTGCAAATGTGCGACATTGACCCAGTTATAGAAACTCATTGGGTCGCACGCCGCTGCGCGCTGCCATAAAGCGAGTGCCCCCTCTGATGGGTCAAGTATCGTTGGTACTGATCCCCACCACGAAGGCCTGATGCAATCAGTCGACCGGTAAGCAGCGGCGAACAGCTCCGGCAGTCGCCGCCATTGTTTCGATATCAACGTCAGTTCTAGTGTTGCATTTAGACGGTCGCCCTCGCTCCTGGCGGTCCGTGCGGCATTCTGGAAATCCTTCTCGGCGAGCTCCAGCGCGTCCGCGATCTCCTCGGAATCCCTCCCCTCCTGCGCATTCTCGGCAAAGTGAACGTAGTAATCACCGTGATCAAAGTGCGCCGATGAAAACCCCGGCTCTAATTCAATAGTCCGATCAAAGAACTCATTCGCGGCCAACAATCCGGTAACTTGCTCGTCACCTGTGCCAGCGTGCGCGCTGTCTGCAATCTCTACTCCCTTTTGATAAGCAATGAATGCCTCTGGGTTCCGCAGCCCACTCGACCGCATGCTCTCCAGTTGTTCCTCATCGAGCACCACATCGAGTGCCGCCGCAACTTTTTCGGCGATCTCGCCCTGCACACGAAAACTGTCTTCGCCTGAGCGATCGTAGGTCTCTGACCAGAGGTGAAAGCCGTCGCTAGCTCGAATCAGCTGTGCGGTTATGCGCAGTTGCTCGCCGGCACGCCTGACCGAGCCCTCGACAACATGAGCAACCCCGAGTTTCGCAGCGACCTCCGGAATCGGCAGATCCTGGCCTTTGAAGGTGAACGCCGAAGTGCGTGCCGTCACCAGCAATTCGGGCAATTGTGCCAGGGAATTCAGGATCTCCTCAGTCAGGCCATCGGCGAAGTATTCATCATCAGGACCGCTGCTCATTGCGACAAACGGCAACACAGCCACCGACTTATCCGTGACGGCGCCAACCATCGTATCCGTGGCCACAGATGGCGTTACGTCCCGCAACAAGAATTTGTCGGCCAGCAGGACACCGACCGCAGCAACCAGTACGGCTATGATCAGATAGTTGAGTTTGCGACCTGTTTTTTGGGTGATGGACTGCGACCTGTCGACATCTTTTTCCTTCTTCACGCCTTCAGGCGTCATCTCAAACGCCCAGGCGAAGATAACGGCCAATGGAAAGCCGAGCGCCAGAACAAACAACACGGATTTGGGTACCCAATCAGGAGCACCGAAATTATCAAAAGCGAGATCCGCAACCTGTGCCAAAAACCAGGCGATGACGGCGTAGGCAGCCGCGACACGAAACACGTTTCGCCGCTTTAGTTCGGTGAATAGACCCATCGTTTCCCAGGCTGCCTGCGATCTCCAATACCGCCGCCGAGTATAGACAGTCCTGGAGTGTCGCGCGACTTATCGGCGCCGTTAAATCAATTACTTAGCCGGCCCGGCCGGATCTGACGCAGCCCGCGAGTGCCCAGGCGAGCTGTATCTTGGACGCCGTGCCGATAATCAATACCAGGTGGACGAACCAGCTTACGTCCTCCCAAATAATGAGTACTGGCAACAGGAAAAAAAACAATGCCATGGCGTAACGACCAAACTCAAAATGTGGAATGGTCATGTGCGGATGGCGAATCCGAACCGAGGTCATGTAGATCTCGAGCAACACCAGCAACGGAATGTACGGCAGCCAATACCTGGGGAAAAACCCGGGAATAAGCATCCACAGCCAAAGCAATGTCATCGCACTAAGAAGCAGATCGGCGAGACCGTCGAAATCTATGTTGGTCGCAGGTGGCGCCGCGCGCCGCGCAAACATACCGTCAAGCAGGTCTGTCAGGGCAGCGGCGACGTAGACCACCAGCACCCACCACTTGAGCTCATACCAGGCGAGCACCGTTATCGGCGCTACAGCCAGTATTCGGGTCCACGTCAGCCCATCGGCGACTATCCTTGCTGTGTTCTTGTCCACTCGAGTGGCCGTCACGCTTTCCACAGGTTAATCTGTACTTGTGCCTGAGAAGCCCCCCGAAATCAAACACGATTATGCCGATAACAACGGCGTAAAGATCCATTACGCAGAAGCTGGTGACGCCGAGCACATCGTATTATCCCCTGCTATTCTTATATCAAATCAGCCCCAAGAGGATTCAAAATGAGAAAACTTATAGCCGTACTTTCGTTGCTCGTAATCGCTGTCGGTTGCACGCAAGGCCCGCCCTCCGCCGACCCTTCGGAAATCCATGCAAGGTCAGCCGAGTGGGAAGCAGCACTCAATGCCGGTGACATCGAAGCAGTCGCGGCTCTGTACGAGAGTGACGCACGTCTCTTGCCACCCAACGCAGAAATACAGATTGGTGCTGATGCAGTGCGCACCTTATTTGGCTCCATGATCGACGCCGGCCTCACCGGGAAACTTAACTCCCTGGAGACGCAGATCGCGGGCGACCATGCATACAACATCGGTACATACACGCTGACAGCCGGCGATACCGTGGTTGACACAGGCAAGTACATGGAAACCTGGCACCGGGGCGACGATGGCCAGTGGCGCTACACCAATGATATTTGGAACAGCGATATGCCAGCCGCGGGTGCTGGTGGTGGTGGCAACACCCATCTCATGATCCTGCACGAAGTAAACGACCCCGCGAAATGGCTCGCTGCCTGGCGCGGTGATGATAGCCGGCACCAGTTATTCGCAGCCAATGGCGCGGCACATGTGCACACGTTCCAGGACACGAAAAACCCTCACCTGACCGGCCTGGTAATCAGCGTGTCCGACATGGATGCGCTTAACGCCATGCTGTCGTCAGAGGAAGGACAAGCGGCCGCAGCAGCAGATGGTGTCAGGGCCGACACAATGAAGACTCTGGCTGAAGCGGAATAAGCCTGGTTACAGTCCGAACGGATACGTGTCGGGCAGTCCTTCGAGTTCGTCAGTCTCGAAGGGCTGCACGGCATGGGTGTTATCTACCCAGATGTATTCATCAAATTGAGTCGGTAAGTCGGCCGAAAAATAATGGCTTGCGAGCTCGGTTTCCGGGCGATAAATAACACCGATGGCACGCTGCAGTCGTTCCTTTGAGAGCCTGGTCCGCAGCAAACTCGATGTCAGGTGCCGAAGACCCAGCAAGAACCCGGGATAACCGACCTCGTGGAACAGTCTTTCGTAACTCCCGTGGCGTGAAGCCAGGATCTGTTTTACTTCCATCGGCCCATCCCAGTCCGATGCGGCCGCGACCGTGCCCGAATGCGTGCCAAAACCGATCAGGTAGGCTGCATCGCCGTACTCCTTACGACACAAGTGGCCGATGTTGATCTCACCGTGCTTTTGCATCTCGGTTGCCGCCGCATCGCCAACATGAGAGTTGTGCGCCCAAACGATCGCTTTGTTGTCGGGTGCGTGATGCTGGCGTAACGACTGCAGCGTTTCGAACATGTAACTGTCACGCAGGTTCCAGGACTTGCGTGAGCCGTAATACATCGTCCGGTAGTACTGCTCCGCGTTAGCAACAAGTCGCGCGTTTTGCACAGCGTCGAGAAAACGTTCACCGTCATGCTCTGCATACTCTCGATGCTTCTGCGACAACCTGACCAGAATTTGCGCCACTTCATTTTCGCAACTCGGGTATGAGCCGCTGAGCGCAGCCCTGCCGTAACTTGCTGGATCCGGCTGCCACGGCTTCAGGCATGCATACCGTTCCCTGGCCAGGCTGGCAGTCTCGGGATCGACTTCGTCCAGGTACTTCAGAATCGCGCGGATCGAGCTGTACAAACTGTAAAGATCGAGGCCATGAAACGCGACGCGCGCATCAGCTGACAGAGCTGCATTGTGCAGCCGCAACCAATCGACAAACTCACGAACTTCATTGTTGCGCCACATCCAGGTTGGAAAGCGGGCGAAAGATGTCCACTCCGACGGCGGATATTCAAAGTGCCTGACGAAATGATCGATACGTGCCGCGTCTGGCCAGTCACCTTCGATGGCAACGAATTTGAAACCCTTCTTACTGATCAGTTCGCTGCTAATGCGACTGCGCAGCCTGTAAAATTCCGACGTACCGTGGCTCGCCTCACCGATCAGCACCACTTGTGCATCACCGATGCGCTCGAGCAACGGATCGAGATTAACAGTCTCGATCGACTGGAACGGCTCGCAGGCATCCGCGATCTGGCTGGTTAACGAACCGAGCTCCGATGACCAGCCTTCTTCACCGACGAGCGGCACGAAACGCACGGTCGACAGGTCCTCTGTTTCAAACCTGTCCTCGGTGACCCGGGTAACTTGAATGAGCTCCTGGAAGTCCTTGCTCCTGCCGACCGGTATGACCAGCCGCCCGCCGATCTTGAGCTGTTGCTTGAGCGTTTCCGGAACCGATGGACCTCCGGCCGCAACCACGATGCCGTCGAAAGGCGCTTGCTCGGGCCAGCCGAGCGTGCCGTCACCATGCCGCACGTGCACGTTGTCGTAGCCGAGATTGTCGAGAACGGCACGCGCCATTTCGGCGAGCCCGGCGATGCGCTCTATCGTGTAGACCTCCGCGGCTATTTCAGCGAGAACTGCCGCCGCATATCCAGACCCGGTGCCGACCTCAAGGACCTTGTCGCCGCCCTTCAGGGCCAGGCCTTCCAACATGTACGCCACGATGTAAGGTTGTGAAATTGTCTGGCCTTCGGCAATCGGCAGCGGTGAATCGTCGTAGGCGTACTTCCCCTGTCCTTGTGGCAAGAATCGCTCACGAGGCACCTTGCGCATCGCATCGAGAACCTTTTCTGAGGTTACACCTCGGGCGACAACCTGGTCCCGGATCATGTGCTCGCGCAGCGTCGAGTAACCTGTCATTGGCTAGCTCCGCAGCTTTTTCAAAAGCTCCCCGCTAACGATAGTTTACGTTGCTAAAACGCCGCCGGATATCAGGATTTAACGCAATACCGTAGTGCGTGCAGGCCGCAAGCGCTAATCCGCGTATTGCTCAAGAAACTCCAGCATTGCGGCACTCTCTCGCTGCCTGAGCCCGATACACGTGCGCATTTTCTCGACCGCTTTGCCAAGGCTCACTGCATATACTTCACCCCGATCGGCAAAAAACTTCTGCATAAGAGCGAGGTTTTCATCGCTGCATTTGCCGGCCATGAACTGCGGCAAGCGAGGGCGGTAATCGGCCGTGATTTTTGCCTCATAGGCGTCGAGGTTTGCTTCCAGCCACTTGTACAGGCTGGCATGTGACTCAAGAAGGCCGGCATAAGCAACGATGCCTTTTGGTGCATCCCCTGCAGGCACCGCGGCCGAAATCGAAAAATCGAGGTGTTTCTGGATGACGTTCCCGCTCGCAAAGTAGATCGAGCCCAGAATTTTTGATTTCTGGTCCTCAGAATCCGATTGCAGGTACGTCTCGACGTATTGCTCATAACGAGCACCATCGTCGTTGAGCGCCAGAACTCGCAGTGCTTCGCGGCCGAGATCGCCGCCGACTGATTCCGGTGACTCCAGGTAGCGTTCTGCTATAACAACCGCCGCGGCGCGTACATTGGTATCGGAACCGTATTCACCCAGCACGCGAAGAAGCCGCGGTCGCATTTGAATCAACGTCTGGCTATCACCTGGGCGAGTTTCCGGGCCGACTTCGCGAAAGCGGTCGCTCAACTTTTCGTCGACGAGTCGTGCAAACGAATCGGCGTTGGAAGGGTCGACAAATCGGTCCGCTACCCACTTGAGCTGCTCAAGCGCCTTCAGGAACACGAGTGGATGATTGTCTTTCAACAAGCTGTCGACGACGAACATGTGCTCGGCGACTGACTGACGGCCGGCCATCAGCAATGCCGAGCTATTGTCGAGCAGCGCAATCTTTTCGCGATTCGTCAGTTCCCCGACGTCATCCAGAAGCGCCTGAAATTGCCGCGAATCAATTTGCCAGCGAAAATAGCCATTTGCGCCCGCATCCGGGAACACCCAGTCGGCGTCTTCGGGAACATCAATACGGCCGGCCTTTTCTTCCAACAGGTATGACGTCCTGCGAACTTCGCCGTTCTGTTTGTACTTGATGCTCAGGGGAATACGCCACTCGAAATCCGGCGCTTGCATACCGTAGGTCAGATAACGTTTCTGGCCAACGTTGCCATCCGCGTCAATATCGAGAATCGCGAACCCCGGCTGGTTCAGGTAAGTGCTCGCGATTGCACCGATATCGATGCCGGACGCTTTTGACATTGCCTCCCAAAGGTCGGTTTCCGCTGCGTTACCCCAAGCATGGGCTTTCATGTAGATGCGTACACCCTGTTGCCAGACATCGGCGCCAACATAATCTTCGAGCATGCCGAGCAGCGCCGAGCCTTTCGCGTAATTGAGGCGAATATCCGCATTAACATCGCGGCTGCTTCTTACCGTTCTGCGAATTGCCATCGTTGTTGTCTGCTGATCAGTCGCAAGTGATTCTGCCTGTGGCAATTTCAGGCCCGCCTCAAACTGCGGATAAATACGGTCTAGTGTTTTTGTATCCATCCAGGACGCGAACGCTTCCTTCAGCCACATATCATTCCACCACTGGATGCTGACGAGATCGCCAAACCACATGTGAGCGACCTCGTGTGCGATCGTAGATAGTGCCGCCTCGGCAGTACTCCCCTCCGCCTCGTCGCCAAGCATCAGGTAGTCGGTTCTGAACGTGATCAACCCCGGATTTTCCATCGCACCGATTGCGAATTCCGGCACGGCTAAAAAATCCAGCTTGCGGTAGGGGTAGTCGGTGCCGAAATAATCCTCCAGAGCGCTTACGAGCTTCGGCGTCTCCCGTTGCACAAAACCCACTTTATCCGCCCGACCCTTTGGCGTGTAAATAAAGCCCGCTACAGACATTCCCCGCAGCGGTACACGATCGAGGGGGCCGACCGCATAGGCGATCAGGTAACCCGGCGTTGGTTTGGAGCGCATGAACTCAACCCGCTGCCAACCATCTTCGACACCCTGTGACGCCACCGGTGTGTTGCCGACCACCGTGTGGCCTTCGGGCGTAACAATGGTTAGCTGGTATGGGATCTTGAAGCTGGGCTCATCAAATAACGGCATGGCCCGGCGCGCATGCATAGTCTCGAAGTGCGTAAAAATATACTCGTTGCCCTCGAACGTGACGCGGTGCATGCCCAGCGAATCGGTCGAGTGCTGGCCATCGAAAATAATGCTCAGTTGATATTGGCCAGCTTCGATTGGACTGCCGTCCGACAACCAGTTAATTTCCCAGTCGCCCTCTTCCGCCTGTAACCGCCGCGCATTGTCACCCTCTGACAACGTAATCGCCGTCATGTTAAGGCCGAGTTGGTGAATACCAATACGTTCGACGGTCGCGTCAATGGTCAGTTGAATTTCAACTTGCCCCGAATACGCCGTCTGAGCTGGATCAACCCTGAGAATGATGCTTTGCATCGTCGGTTGTATTGCAGTTGGCAGGCGATAGTCACCTGCCTCCTGAGCTTGACCAATGCTTGTCATGAAACACCCCACGATAATCGCCAGCAGGGTTTTGTTGTTCATTCTTACCCCTGCGAAAAAAACTGAAACGGCTAACTTGTTCATCTTCTTATCCCGTTTTCTGCTGCACGACGCAGTATTGCACTATTTCGGGCAACGCAACGCTCATAGGCGCGGCAGGCGCCCACGGCTACGCGGATATAGCCGATTTTCCTAATTCCAGTGTCGATCTTCTCATGTCATCAACGTGACGCAGAGCATAACGTGTACAAGCCCAAGCTGGTATCGTTGCAATCCCTGGCATTCGTGGAAACTGGTTGTGCCCATAGTTAGTAAAACAAGCATCCTCAAGATCGCGCTCGGACTCATTTCCGCAGCCAGCGTAGTGGCGGCTTACAGCTATTGGCGCATTACCACCAACGTGGAAGAACACCAGGTCGCATGCTTTGACACATTGGCCCGGAAGCTAGGCAGTGGTGTCTTGCCCGAACTCCTTTTCGCGGAAGATTTTGAGAACCTGCAAGTACTCGTAGAACAAAGCCTTGTCGCCAGGGCCGAAATGCTGGAGATCTCGAATCGCCTGAGGTTGAACACAGACGAGCCATTGTCCAGCCGGGATCTGCTCACACTGAAAAGTGGCTCCGAATTCTACCTCGGTGTTCGCGAAGATCTTTATGCAATCGCCAACGCTTACGAGTGCGCCGTCGACGTAAGTGACGCGACACTCGTCAAGTACGGGATCGACTCGGAGTTGCGACTCAAAGGGCTGATGCTGTCGATGAGCGCCGCCCTGACTCTCTATGACAATTACCTGTTGGGCATAGTCCTGTTCGAACAGGACGAGAGACTCAGAAATGTCCTCAATGACCCGGATATGGGTTTTGGCCTGGTCGCGAATAAACTCGCCGAAGCAACGCTGGCGGCTAATTCCGTTGAAATCCGGCACCGGGCAAGACGCGCGATCGAATTTTACGAGCAGCAAAAACCCATGATCGAAGACGCCCACGAAGACTCCGACTTCGCCTACCTGGCACAGCTTATCGACTCCAGCCCATCCTACAATTACGCCAAGAAATTACGCGTCGGTGAAATAGCCGCAAACAAGATTGTCACCTTCGAACGCCTCACGGTCGATACGATCTCAGAGGCGACCAAGGACGGTTTCGACATGGTCAGCGGTCTGTTCGGCAATACCGTCGGTATGTACGAGTCCAGAAAAGGCAAGCTGTATGGCGATGAAGAGGCCATGCGCCGTATCAAGTCCATTCTGCAACCGCTTGATATCATCCTGGAGAAGACGCCATTTCGATTGACCGACAAGCTCATTCCGGGCCATTTCGGGCACGTAGCCATTTGGACAGGGAGCAAAGCGGAGCTTATTGATGCCGGGGTTTGGGACGAGTTGTTGGTCAGACAGTACGCCAACCAACTCAGCACAGATAACAACCCGGACTCAAAAGACCAGCAGCAAATTATTGAGGCACTGCGGGACGGCGTGCAACTGAATACCCTGGAACATTTTATCAATGTGGATGACATCGCCATCCTGCGCCCTGTCTTCGATCATAAAAACGCGAAAGAATTAAGAAAAGAAGCACTCCTGATGGCGTTTCGTCAATTGGGCAAAAAATACGACTTCAACTTCGATGTCGACACTACGGACAAAATTGTTTGTTCAGAACTGGCCTATATTTCGTTTCCATCAGTGGACTGGCCGACTGAGAAAACCCTGGGACGACACAGCATCAGCCCGGACAACGTCGCGCAGCTTGCCTGGAACAATATCCCGCTGAAGCTTGTCATGTTCTACCACGACGGTAAGCTCGTCAAAGAATCCATACAGCTCGCGAAAATGCAGGAATTGATGAGTCAGTAATGAGTACCGTATTCGTTGTTGGTCAGTGGCTTGCCACGGTGGTGATCGTGTTGCTGCTGACGATTTACTTCGGGCGCGCGTTCGATGCGCTACGCATGCCGCAGCTTGGCCCGGAGCACCGCATTCAGTTCGATGAAGAATTTGATGCGTCGATGGAAAACGACACGGATTGGGCGGCCTACCTTGCCATTGAAGACAAGCTCGCGGCGGAACTGGAGCATAAGATCCCCAGTCAGTCGCGTCCCGACAGCCCCGCGGATCGGTACTTTGCCGACAGTCTTGTTTACCCCGATAACCTGGACAGCAACTGGAACCGTTCCTACGAGTTGACGGTGCCATCGCCACGCGGTGTTGCCGTGATGTTGCACGGCCTGACTGATTCTCCGTATTCCATGCTGGCTACCGCACAGGCTCTGGCAGGTGAGGGTTATAACGTGGTCGCCATACGCATGCCGGGTCACGGATTCGCCATCGGGGGGCTGATGCAGGCGCGCTGGCAGGACTGGACAGCGGCCGTGCGAATTGCAGTCCGGCGAGCGATGCAACTGCCCGGTGCAGATGATTCGCTGCTGCTGGTTGGCTATTCCAACGGCGGGCTGCTGGCCGTCGATTACGCGCTACAGTGCAGCAGCGACGATGAATTACCGTGCCCCGACGGCCTGGTGCTCCTGTCACCGGGCATGGCCATCACATCCGCCGCTGCAGTGATGAATTGGCACGCGGCAATCTCCTGGGTGCCCTACTTCGAGCAATTCAAATGGCTGCAGATTCTCCCCGAGGTTGATCCCTTCAAATTCACGTCGTTTCCCAAGCAGGCGGCCTGGGAAGTCCACAAACTTTCCAGCCGAGTGCACGATGAGTTCGCCGATTTGGAAAAAGCCGCACGCATGCCACCCATTCTGACATTTCAATCGACCGTGGATAATACGGTAGACGCAACAGCCATCGTATCGACCGTGTACGACAGGTTGCCACCTAACGGCAGCGAGCTGGTTCTTTACGACGTAAATCGCAACAGCACGATGCTGCACTTAATGGAAACGGTACCGGACGAACCGGCCGACTCGTTTGTCGCAATGGCACCGCTGGACTTCGGTGTAACCATTCTCAGGAACCGGGATCCTTCCACTAATGCTATCGACGTACAGACTTTAGCTGCCGGCCAGACTGAAGCAATGATTACAGAAACGAAACTGAGGTGGCCGACCGAAGTCTACTCGCTGTCGCACATTGCTATTCCGTTTCGTCCCGACGACAGACTCTACGGCGACGGCTCGCTCAGCAATGCTCCCGATGCCGTTCTCGGCGCACTGGCGCCACGCGGAGAGCGCGATGTGCTGCTTCTGGACCCCCAGTATTTCTTGCGCATGCGACACAACCCGTTCTTTGCGTTCCAGTCACAGCGCATGACACAGTGGCTGGACGGGCTCTAAGACCGGCAGAAAAACCGCACAATCTCCACCATCGCCTCGGTGTCGAACCTGCAGTAACGCAGTAGCTGTTCCTCCAGCTCCTGTTTTCGCAGCATATCGGTCTCGGGCTTGATAGCCTCGATAAAGCCATCCGATGCCCCTGTACCCTCGGCAATGCCTTCGAGCTTCTTGTAGTCCATTTGTGGGTTGATTGTCGGCAAAACCGCCTTGATCGACCACGATCCGAGCATGTCCGGATGATAGTAATTTTCTTTAACTACCGGATGTAAGTCCCAGAGTCTGTTAATTATTTTCTGCAAGGGCTCTGCCAGATCAGGAAACATTTCGAGCAAGCCTTCAATGACCTTCTGTTCGTAGTTCGTGTACATCAACACGGGCCCGGAATCACCCAGAGACGCGATCAACTTATCGGCAAGGGCCCGCATCGGTGGCTCGCCAGAGATATCCAGGAACTGCTCGTGACGCAGTTCACCGCCTTCTTCTTCTATGTGGCAGGACCACTGCACCGGGATGGGCGCGTACGGGCGGGTGCCGGGCCAGATCGGCACGCCAGGCCCGATCGTTTCGAAATCCAGGTAGTAGCGCGGGAACGGCAAAGCCAGCAGTTCCTGCCGTGCGCCGCCGAGAATCTCGCGCTCACCTTTACACGTCACTCGATAGATACGTTGCTGCGTAGCAGACGTAATGCTGTTCTCGTCGACATCGAGTATGTCGTGGGCACCAAGCGCCACATACTCGCCAAGCTTTGCTTTGCTGCCCCTTAAACCGGAGATGGGGTACTTCGAGTCCTGCGGCCAGCAGTACGACTGAAACTGACAATCGTACGGTTTGCTGCAATGGGCACCGACATTGATATCCGGCATCGGTCCGATTACTGCCTCGCGTGCATCGACAAGCAGATCGACAACGGCTTGCTTGAGGCCGTTGGCCTCTTCGGTGAGGTCATGTTCGACGAGCAGGCCGTCATAGTCACCGTTACCGGGATACACGAACTGGTTGTTAATGTGCGCCAGCGAGATCGACTTCACCGGCAATCCCGACTCGCGCATCACCCAGAGCTGAATAGCGCAATCGAGCTTGTGATAATCCTTCACGGAGGTCGAGGCCTTGACCTCCACCACTTTCCAACCGTCGGGCCCAGGCATCAGAACATCGGCCCGGATGAGCACGTTCTCGTGCCGAAACGTCGCTTCGAAAATCGGGAAGTCGGCACCACCATCGATGAGCCGCTTCGTTTCCGCCACCATCGTCTTGAAATCGAATTCAACTTCCACCGAATCGGCGGTGCCGTACAGTTGCTTCGCGATGTCGCCAACCTGATGGCCACCGGCAAACATCGACTCCATTTGCGCCGTGATGACTGCCAGCTCAGAGTAATGCTTCTCCAGGTGCAGCTTCTTCGGACACTGCCAGGCGGAGATCAGTCGGGATTTGGAGAGATAGGGCTTCACTGCTGGTCGAGAATACTCTCCCCTGAGAATTTCGCCAGAATTGCAGGCCATTCCTTCTCCCAGCAACAGACATGATCGAAGTCTCGATACACAGCAAGATTGACGTTGGGTTTTAGTACGGAATATTGACTGCTGATTTCGAGGGGAACCTTGGCATCGCGCCCGCCGACGAGCTGCAAATGCGGAATATTTTTGTTCTTCGTCTGTGCGATCGGGTTCAGAGAGCCGGTCAGCTGGTCGTATTCATGTAGCTCGGTCCATGCATCGATATCCAGGTTTGCCCCGATCGAAATAACCCCGACCACATCGTCAACGCGCGATTCAAGCAAAGCGGCCAAAACACCGCCACCACTATGACCAATCAGCACGACGCTCGTGTGCCTCGATTCGCGAATACTGGCTATGGCTGCGGCCATGCTCTGCAGTACCTCCTCCCCATATCGATCGGAGGTCCAGTACCTCGGGTGGCAGGGCTCGGAGTCGGCTCGATCGAAGTAGCAAGGCCGTCCCAAATAGACGACATCATTCCCGTCCAGGGCGGCAAGCCTGAGTGCCAGGGTGTTGACGGGCGTCGGGTCGGCCGCCGAACGATTACCGACCCAGGGAATCCCGTCGCCTTCAATGTAGACATGCAACTCATTGCCGGGCGGCGATGCCCAGCGTTGCAGAACCATATGGCTGAATCCCGCGCCCGTCGTTTCTCGCACGATCATCTTGTTGCTTGCGGCGAAATCCAACGTGGAGTGGCCCCCACAGGCGCTGAGCGATGCCAGGATCGATGCGGCAAGGTAGAGAGGGAGCTTCAAACGGTATTCAGAAGAACTCGGCAAGCACAGTGACGCTTATTGTGATGGCGACGCAGCCTGTGCGAACAGACGCTTCATATCCAACAATTGCGGATTTGCGGCAACAGCCCCTGCTGGCACGGCGTGCGGTGTCGGAAAATAAAAATTACCGAACTCGTGGCCGGCACTCGTGAGATAGCCGAAGAGTGGTGTCTGCTTGTGGTCGAGTTGTGCAGCCAGGTTCATCACGACCGGTGCAACCTGTTCATGCATCCTGGGCGCGGAGAGGATCTCGTTGTTGCTTGCCAGGACCTCGAGGAAGGCCTTTGCGAAGACCGAGTGGTTACCACCGCCGCCATCGAGTACCGGAGCAAATGCTCCCGACGTGAATACGTAGCGGGATTTTTTCTTTTCGGTGTATTCCGTAAGATACCGACGCCACTCCTTCGACTTCAGGGATGCGAACTTGCCAGCTATTCCATCCCGACTGAGGACGTTACCGGCAAAACACGAGTCAGCCACGACCATTATCTGGTTGATCGAACTGACCTGCATGTATGCCTCCAGTTCCTTGGTCTTGAACCATGTTCTCGGGCTATCGAACTCGGCATCGACCGGCAGCCAATAGTAAGCTTCTTTGTTGCGCGAGTCGGATGCATAGCCGTGACCTGCGTAATAGATCAGAACCGCATCTTTGTCGTTATCTTCATTGTCGTCGGTGGGCTCTTTATAAAAGATCCTCTCGAGTTCCTCTTCGATCTGGGCCTTGGTCGCGTTGTAGAGGATGTCGACTTCGAATCTGTACCGATCACGCAGCACGGCACCAACTTCCTCGGCATCTTCAAACGGGGTCTGCAGGTCACGTGCGAAGTCGTTTTCGTAGTCCTTGTTCGCAATAACCAGCGCGTAATACTTGAGGTGATCGAGCGCCGTATTCCGCGATTCTTCAAATCTCGCGGCCTTGCTATGAATAGACGCCGTTTGTTGCATCGTGCCGTCGGTTCGGTATTCGAATTCCTTCGTGTCCTGCTTACCGTTGTGGTCAACCGCGACAATACGAATTCGCATTGACTCACCATCCAGTTCGAACGGTTGCGTAAACGACTGATGATCGTCGTACGGCACCTGCATGCCATTGATCGTCAGTTTGGCGAGCCCTGCCGGCGCCTCAACATGTCCCCGAACCACCTTTGTTTCGTTTACACGGCTCGCAGCCACCACCGATATGCCTCGCGTCAGCGGCTCGCCGCGCGTAGCTTGCCCGGTACTCGCAAGCGTGTTTTCGCTGGGCTCCATCAGGATAATATTCGGCCCTGCAAAATCGATTTTTTCGGCCTGCGCCATGGCGGTGAGTTCATTGATTTTCGACGCGTAACGATTGGATTGCTGGTTGAGGCGCTCGATTTCCTGTTGCAGCATTGCCAGCTGTTGGGTCTGTTCGTCGAGCCTGCGCTGCTTCTCCCGCAGTGCCCCGGCAGAGTCATCCTTCTCGGCCCGCGCAAGGCGGAGTTCGTCCTGCAATTCGCCCAACCGTCGCTTCTCGAGATCGAGGTCCGTTTTCGCGCTGGCAAGCTGTTGATTTGCAGAGCTGAGTTGTTCCTCCAGCTTAATTCGTTCGGTACGACTCTCCACGACGGCCGCCCTGAGATTCTCAATCGCACTGCTCTGACGTCCTGCCGTATCAGCCATTTGCTGGCGATACTGCGCGAACTCTTCTTCCGCCGCGGTGAGATTCGCCTGCAGTGTCGCGATTTCGGCACGGGATGACTCTAATTGCGCCAGGCGTTGCCCAAGCATCGCCTGGTCGGCCTGGTTGTCCGTCTCGGCGTTGGCTCGCAGAGCCGCTACTTGCTGTTCCAGTTCCGCCTGTGCAGCGGTTGCCTGCTCCAGCTTTTCGTTCGAGGCGGAGAAGCGTCCCTGAGTTTCTGTAAGTAACTGCTGCAGGCGGTTCGACTGCGCCTGTTCGCGCTCCAGATCCGCCCGCAGTGACTCGAGCTCGTCGCTTTGTTGGCCCAGTCTGTCGATATCGTTTCCGTGACGAAGTTTTTCCTGCTCCGCGCGGCTTATCGCCGCACGCAGACGTGCGATTTCTTCGTCACGGGCAGCGATTTCCGTGGCCGACAACTGCTGTGCCTCGGCAGCCGCTTTGACCTGCGCGTCGAGTTCATTTTGTCGCGTCGTTAATGCGACTCGCAGAGTCTGCGATTCACTTGCAACGCTGCTCGACTTTTGTTCCAGCACTGTAATCTGCGCCGACAATGCTGCGACACGCTCTTCGTGCGTTGTACTTTCGCTGGCTAGCGCCTGGTAGAAGTCTCTATCGTGCTCGGCCTTACGCACCGCCGCCTCCATGACATTGAGCTTGTCACGGAGCTCATCAACCTCCTGTTTGCTGGCTTGTATGACCTCACGATCAGCATCCATATTGACAAGCAGGTCGTTGAATTGCGCTTCTTCTGCGTCCAGGGCCTCGCGCTGCGCCCTCAGCTGCTCACTATTTCGCGCATACTTGGCCTCAGCTGCGTCCAGCATGGCCTGCAGCCTGACCGTTTCGCCTTTTTGCGATTCCAGTTGCTGTTTCAGGGAAACCAGCTCGACGTTTTCCGTTCGAATAGCTTCAGCTTCTGACTTGTATGCATCGATTTCGGATTCTTGCCTGGCGATAGCCGCCTGCAGGCGCTTGATCTGTTCGGAATTCGTGCTGGAACCTGCCAGTGTGTTATCCAGGGCACGGCGTGCGTTAGTCAGCTGTTCGTCTGCCGCCGCAAGCTCGAGTTCGACCGCAATCTTTTGCCGCCGGATCTCGTCGACTTCGGCAACCAGTGTCTCGACCCGCTGGTCAGCACCCGCGACCGACGTCGGGTCCAGCGGGATCATGACGTCAGAGCCGAACGCCTGCGAATACAGCGACTGCGCCATGCCCAGATCGAGTGGTACGCCCTGGCCAGTCTTGTAAAGGTGCGCAAGGCTGATCATGGCGGTCGTATTACCGGCATCCGTCGCTTTCTGATACCAGCTCGCCGCAGACACGTAATCGGGGTCGCGGCCAATTCCCTGCTCGTAGATCTCGGCCACGTAAAGCATTGCTTCCGGGTCGCCGGATCCCTGCTCGGCCTGCGTGATCCAGTGCTTCAGTGAAGTTTCGTAGTTAGCGCGGTCATACAGCAGGAAATCGCCACCACGGATCGTGCACTCGGAAGCCGTGATACGCGCGGGTCTGTGCGGCATCTGGTAAATACTGCCGCCCACCCGGCGCAACTGGCCCGGAAGCAGGCAGTCGACGATGCCTCTGGGGGTTTCGACAGACATGTCGTCGGGGCCGGAAATCGCAGCATACGGCAGCAGCAGCATCACAGATGCTGTCAATACTGTGCCGATCAATACTCTGCCGCTCATCTCACCGTCTCATCAAAGCCTACAGGCCAATTGCGGATGATTATTATTTAGCGTCGATACTACGTCAAAAATCCGACGCGCACGAGCGTTATAGGGGTTGCCGCACGGAATCGGCAACCGGAGAGACGTCCTAAGTGCTTGATTTTTGGTTCTTCGCGCCTCAGAACTGCCCGCGCAGCCCTATCGTGAGCGCGTAGGTGCTCAGATTGTCGTAGCCAAGCAACCCTTCAAGCATCGCGAACGATTGGATTCCGTTGCTATGGCTCGCGGCCAGACCGGCGCCAAAGACGAAGAAATCGGAATCCGGTGCCTCGGATAACAAAGTGAAGCACGATACGGTGCAGTCGAATCCCTCGGCGAAATCATTGCTGGCCCCCGGGACAACGACAGGCGCGCCAACCAGCGCATCTTCCATAGCGTACTTGACCCTGAGCTCACGAGGGTCGTCCTCGAACTCGTGATGCCAGTCGAGGCTGAACGTCGGACGCACAGAACCGAAGCTCGTGTTCACGTTTTTGCTGAACTGGACGCCGACAGTTGAGCGAAAAGACTTGATGGTCTGCTTGTCGAACATCAACTGCATGGCGCTTATGCCCTGTATCCCTTCGTTGCTCGCGTTGCCGCTATCGGATTCTGCAAAGCTATCGATCGTTATGTTGTCATATGTAATACCGATATGCGGATCGATGACCCAGCTGCCGCTCTGTATCATGCGACCAAAAGACAGTGTGCTGGCTTGTGAATCACCGTCAGGCGCACCGACGAGCGTGCGACTCTGTGTTACGACATCTGCGGCACACGCGGTACATGTCGGCACATAGATGAAGCTCCGGGCGAGGTCGAACGACTGGCTGCCAAGCCCCATCAACGCCGAGAAATACACGTTGCTGTCGCTCGTGTAGTCGAAATAGACCGTTGCACTGACGCTGTCCGATTCGATCGTGCTGTCATTTACGCGGTCGGTAGGCGATGTCCCTCCCGCCGCTGCACCGAGAGTCTGCATGTCGAGGTCGTAGCTCGAATAGTTGATAGCGACACCCCAGACACGTGAACCCGACGAGTGATCGATACCGAAGGTCATCCCGTACTGATTGAAATCAAATCCGTTCTCTTCCCCAACGAAACCGTTCGGGTCGCTCGGATCACGCTCACCGCTTGCATACGTGCCGCGAATGAACCAGCCCCAGGGACTGAACGGTGCATCGTCCGCTGCCGCACCACCGCCTGAGCCATACATGAATTCGCTACCGTTGGCAGCTACTGATGTTACGGATGCCGAAGACGCTCCACGCAAAGCGCCGAGGCGCGCGCCGATGCTCGAGAACTGTTCGTAGGTACCGTTTTGCGACAGGCTCGATTGTGACAGGGTCTCTTCACCATTGACCTGTTGGAACGCGGCCAGCAAGTCGTCGTCTTCCGTATAACCAAGCGTTCGCACGGCCGGACCACTCGTTAGTCCCTGAGCGGTCGCTACGAGTTCGTTGCAGCGCCGCCATAATTCGTTGCCGGAGCTGGTTCCCGTAGTAGAAACAAACCCGGTCTGTATAAGCTCCCCACAGGTTCTCTGGATAGCGTTAGCGGAACGCCCGGTATTCGTGTCTGCGAGATCCAGTCCATCAATAAACGCCGGAATGTTTTGCGCCGTCGCAGCATGCGGCGCCAGCATGCAGCCGAGCGCCACAGACAGCGATATAGCATGAACGATTTTTGCATCAAACGCGCGGAGAAACCTGGTCATAGTGCCGTCCTTCTTTTTATAATTATCCGGTCGTTAATTACGATCGCGCGAGAAAATGTCTCGCGAATCCTGCATATAGCACTAATTATATTGGATTGACCGACCGACCGTGTCAACAGCGGCAGGCGAGCGTCACAGAGCCCCGCGTCAGGATCAGGGGGTTGTTGCGGCCTGCAACGGATCCGTAATCTTGTTGGCTACGCTGTACCGGGCTACAAATCGATCGATGATCTTCTGCACGGTATGCGTGACCGCAGCGGCATCGTTGTGATGAATTCCCACTGAGTAGTCCTGCCAGACAATCACGAAATCGGACGCCGGTTCTCCGTCGGGGAGCGGAAAGGTAGCCACGCGCCAAAAGCCCAGGGAAGCGTAGAAGGTCTGGTTTTCGACGACGATGTCGAGAAAGAGAACGCCCTGGTCACGAGTAAATTCAGCGGGCCTCGCTTTCAGGCCGGCGCGTGTCAGTGTGGTGCTCAACGTTTCTTCCAGGCTGTTACCACTGAGTCCCAGTTTCATTGCGTCCGCCGTCAAATCACTAACAGAGTAAGCGACTTCCGTAGGGTTTTCGATCCAGAGTCCATCCGCAGCCAGTGATTGCTCACAAACCAGGACAGCAATGAGTGCGATGCAAAATCGCCATACGCCGAAATGACTTGCGAACTCGCTGTCGTCGAATGATTGATGCCGATTGCGCATAGTTGCCTCTGCTCGATCGATGGCCCGGATACACACATAATCCTAGGCAAAGCAGAGCTTCCCAGCCGTGATGCAGCGCACGCATTTCGGCGCAATAACGCTACAAGTTACGGAATTCAGGGCGTTTTTAGGTCAAATCGCTTATTTGAGGCACGTCATGCTGGCATTGCACCAGGCTCATTCATCGGCAACGACGGATATCTCGTGCATGACCGCGTACATATCCGCTTTTCGTGCTGCCACGCGAATGGCCTTCGTGGCGGTGTGCGACAGCGTCGTGAATGAGACGTTGACGTTACCATTGGCGTCGCGATCATCGAGCGTCTGCTCATAGAAATTGATCGGATCGACCGTTACGAATGCGGCCACAAAAGTTGGCCCGACTGGCTCGGATGCCGGCAGCACAAAGTCCATTTCGTCGGTAGGGAGTTTGAATGCGCCCTTGCTCACCGAGTTCTCGGGGTTGAACTGGTTTGGGTAGAGCACTGTTGCGTTGTCTTGCGCATCAACCGTCACGAGGTTAAGGAAACCGTCCATCGGAATATCCAGTGTGAACTCGACAGGCTCACCGATGACGTATGTTGATTTCGACATTTCAAGCGTGAACGGGTTGTCGGGTTCCGCGACAAGTTGTGCAAGCCGCTTGCGATTGGGGCCGCTATCCGGGCTGACCGGAATAATCTGCAGCTCGCCCGCCGCCAGCGATTTGCTGCCCGTAACCTGGGGATGGTGAACTCGAACTTCGTCGACGTGATCACGAATGTACTCGGCGGCATAGTCACGCAGTTCGTTGATTGTCAGCAGACCACCGGTTTTTGAGACTTCAGTAATCGCCTTGGTAAGCCCGATTGTAAAGACACCGCCTTTCGAGGTACCCAGTGCTTTCTCGCCATCACCCGCAGCGGATATGGCAACAAAATTTGCCTCGCCAGCACCTTTCTCGACGTCGCGATCAAAGGCGACCTGCCCGCCTTCCTCCATGCCCGAGTAGGTAAAAGACTTGACGTACACTTCGTCCGGGCCAAGCGACATGTTATCCATTGTCAGGCTGCGCGACACCGTCCCCGAGTGACATGCGTCCACAATAATCAGCACGTTGTCGCTCGGAATTGCGGCAACCAAAGACGCCAGCCGATCGTCTGTTACGACACCCGTCAGTGCGCGCTTGCCGTTTTGCGTTACACGTCGAACGTCGTGCGTAACGAGGACTTCATCCACGCCATCAGGCTCGTCACCATCGAGATCCGGCGTGAAACTGCCATGACCACTATAGTAAAAAACGACGCGATCCCCGGCCTCGACGCCTTTTCTCATCCAGGTATCCATTTCCCGAATGACGTTTTTCGACGTCGCCTGTTCATCCTGCAGCCTGCGAATCTGCGAGTCCTCGAACCCCATCAGGTTAAGAGTTTCCTGCACGCGTTCGAGGTCGAGATCGATGCCAGGCAAGTCGATGCCGGGCACAGAATACTTACCAACACCGACGAGTAATGCTCGCTGCTCAGCCGACGCCGAAGCAACGAAAAAAATAATCAGCAACAAGAATGGACGGATTTTACTCAATCGGTGCAAGCCCTTCTGCGATTAGCGCAGCGTTAAAAGATTGTTTCGCTGCTTCGAGTTCGCTGTGCAATTTTTCAGCATCCGCCGATGCTGATTCGATCTCAAGTGCAACTTTCGCGTCAAAATAAGCGGTACGTGCAGAATCGAGTTCACTCTCCTCAGGCAAGGCATCCAGGGAGCGTTCGACACCGACCATTTTGGTCGCTTTGGACGCCAGCATCTCGCTGTTCTTTTCCAGGATACCGCCGATAGCTTGCAGCGATTTTCTTTCAGATCGCGATTCGGTAATGCCGAAGCGGATTGTCACCGGCATGTACTGATCTGCGACGACCGGTAGATCCGCGTACTCCCCTCTGAGCGCTTCGAGCATCGATGCAGACTTGATGAGACGAATCTCAATGTCAGTCATTTCGTCCTTGAGAGCGTCGCGGATATTAGCGCTGACATTTTTTGCTCGTTCCTCAATGCCTGCCAACACACGCGTATCCCTCGTCACAACGCGTTCCAGCGCCTCGATCTTGCCGAATACTTCCTGATGCACGAGCGTGTCAGATTGAAAATCCCGGCGGGCATTTGGGGAAATATCCGGCACCAGTAGCCAATCGGAGCTGACGGCAGTATCACCAAGTGATGATTTGCCCGCTGACACTTCCCCAATGTCGAGCAGCGGCATGGTCAGGACGCGTCCATCTCCATCGGCCGTCGGTTCGACGACCTCCATCGTGTAAAAGAGATTCCTCTTGGCCGATTTGCTCTTCGTGCTGAACAAAGAATTGATTTCGTAGCCGGCGCTATCCACGCGGTACGCCGTTCGGTCGTCCGACAAGATAATGCGCGCTTCGAAAACAGATGCCACCTTGCCAACTACGCAGACGTTGGCGCGCTTGAGAATGTTTTCGACTGAATTATCTTCTCGGGTAGTGACCCACTCCGATGGTGGAAGATCCAGGAACTCCACTGATGCTTCGCGCGGGATGTAGTCTTTGCTGCAATCATAATCGGACGGTTGAATATTACCTGTAACGATCGTCGCGCAACGGAATTCCGGGTTCAGACGCACCTGCGGTTCGCCGCTCAGATCCGCGACATACAAATTCACATTATTTGCTGTCACATACTCCGTGTCCTTGCGTTCCCCTCGCTTGCTAAGACCTCCTGATATGCCGTCTATTGCGCCCGCTATTAAAGCGTTGGCGAGTTTCGCCGCAATAATGCCGACCATTGGCGCCATGCGCGCACTCGTGTCGTCGGTGGTCTCGGGCAGCAAGAACGGCTCGTCCGCAATAATGCAGGAGCTATTGGTGTAGGCTCGTGACCTTACGTCGGCAGCGTGCGAATCGGTCAATATCGTTGCCGAAGCAATCACGGCGATGATGCAATAGCTTAGGAGATGTCTTGGCGTCATGATCTTAATTCTTCTCTTATTGTCTGACGTGCCGGCTTGATGATCGCACGCATTATACTGCCTGGATTCGACTCGACTATAATCAAAAACGGTCGCTCATTATACGTTCACAATAACAACCGCCCGACTAACGTGCTTCGAATTGCATGAATAAACAAGCTAATCCGCTGCGTTTGACCCGCTGGCTCAGGCGGTTGGCCGGGACAGTCACCTCCGTGTGGCGGAGGATGACCTCTGCTTTGTCCGCCGTTACAACGCGTCCGCTGCGTAACACCCTGTCCCAATTACAGCGCTCATTCCTTGCAAATGTCGGGATTGCCACCCTGGTTGCAATTGCGGTCGCTTTCTTCCACCAGAACCAGTGGCTAGTGAACGTGGAAAACTCGGCGATGGATATCATGATGGAACTCAACCAGGGGTTGCCGCGAATGAGCGACAGCGACTCGGACAATCCCTTGCGATTCACGTATCTCGATGTCGACGATCGAAGCTTTCGTGCCTGGAACGAACCGTTTCACACGCCCCGGGACAAGCTGCAAAAACTTATTGAGTATGCCGCCGGCAATGGTGCGCGACTGATCGTCGTCGACTTCGACCTGTCACGTGCAGGGATCGTTGCCGAACACGATGCGGATTTGGCGCGTTACCTGGGCGCCTACGGAAGCGAAAGCGAGTTACCACCGTTAATATTGGTGCGAAATTTCTACCGCGCCGACAGCGTCAATCGCGATGGCAATGAAATTCGCGCCTCGTTTCTTGACGATGTCGAGCTTCCCGCAAATATTCATTGGGCGCAGCCATTGTTCCGTGCAACCTTGTCCGATGATGTCGTCCGGCACTGGAATCTCGTCAAAAGCGGCTGCCTGAATGGCCATATGATGTTGTTGCCAGCAGTGCAGTTGATTGCAGCCAGCCTGTTAACCGATGTCGATTCGCCGGCCGTAAGTCGTGCAGCCAATTTGGGGAGCGTCGGCCTGGCAAACTGCGCGAAAGCGTCTGACGTCAACAGCGAGCCCCCCGGGCCTGGCCACCACCGAAGTGAAGCGACTACGGACATGAGCATCGATCAGCGCATCATCTACACGATGCCGTGGCAAAAGCAGTCACCGGACCTGGTCATGATCTCGGCACAGCTTGTCACCGACACGGATCGAACTCTTTCTGGCGATCTCGTAAAAGACACTGTTACGATCATTGGTGCCAGCCACGTCGACAGCGGCGACATACACCGTACGCCGATAGGCGATATGCCGGGTGCACTCATCATCGCCAACGCGATCAAGTCGCTGGCGCTATACGGGCAGATGGACACGCCGCCTGCGTGGCTGCAATGGACAGCGAAACTCACAATCATCTTTTTTGCTGCATGGGTGTTCATGTCGTTTCGATCGTTGCTGGGAGTTGTCGTTGCCGGCGCGGTGATTTTGCTCGTGCTGGTGCCCATCAACTTCTATTTCTTCAAGTACGGCCTCTGGATAGATTTTGCGCTGCCACTGTTTGCGATGCTCATTCATCGGGCGATAGCCGAATACAAGGGTGCACAGAGGGAGGCGTTGGAATTAAGCGAACGATATCGAGGTAAGGTAGGCTGAGGTATGAAATCTCTACGCACGATCACTGCCCTTTTCTTATTGCTCTGCTGGTCGGGCGCCAACGCGAGTTTCTGGGTTAGCGAGTTCACCGGGTCTGCGGATGAATACCGCATCGAACGCGGTGGCGAGAAGATCGCGTTACAACAACTCATGTTGCTACAAGCCGGCGACATCATTCACGTCGATGACGAAGCGGCAGAACTCTTTGTTATCAATGAGCGTAACGAGAGCATTGCGGTGACAAGCAAAGTGTCGCCTTTCGTCGTACCAGATTCCGACGCGGCACCGAGCCTGCTTGTCAATATCGGCAATTGGATGACCAGCTGGTGGAAGACGCGCGCCAATCAGAGTTCCACAACGCTGGTAGCGGTCAGTAAGGGCATGCTTGATCCGACGGCGCTCGTCGCCGTGGCTAGCGAAAATTTTCTGTTGCAAGGCCGCAGGGATATTTTCGTCGCCTGGAGCGGGGGCAACTCGCCGTTCGAAGTGCAACTCACCACGACTTCGGGAGAAGCCATTGCGCAGGCGAGCGGTATCACTGAATACGGCGTCACCCTGTCACGATGCAATCTTGAATCAGGGCAACGGCTCGAGTTGCGGATCACCGACGCATTTGGCCTCAGCGTGATACCAATTACGGTTGTTGATAAGAATCAACTTCCCACAGCGGCGCGCTCAATCATCGAACTCGAAGTCCCGGATGCGATTCGACTCGGAAACCTGGCACTACTACTGTCGGGGTTCGAGGACTGGCGTTTCGAAGCGTTGCAATTAGCCCACGCAAACAAAATCGGTGATCTCGAGCAAAGCTTGCTGAATCAGGTCTACCCGGAATTTGACGAAGCTGAGCTCGCGCAGGCGTTAAGCGAAAACAAATAGGCCGCGCCGCGCGCGTCTACTCGTCGTCTTCCTGCAGCAGGATATCCAGCTGATCCAGGATACGAGACCACTCTTTCCTGGCCGTTTTATCAGCTTCTTCATCGGCCTCTTCCAGCGCCTCAAGTCGCTGTTGCGCTTTGTCCCGGGCCGCAGGGCCATATTTCTTGTACAACAGCCCAGCCTCGAGCACCGCGCCACCCCTGCATGGCTTGGCATCAAATGACCAAAAATCGTCTTTGTTTTGCATGCCGCAACGTTGCTCCGGTGGGTCGCCCAGCCAAAACAACCTGAAAAGGTCGTATATCGCACCCTCCTTGGCGGCGAAGTAACCGTGGCCCAGCAGGTCTGCGTCGATGTCTGACATATCAATCGTATCTATGCCGTCCGCCGAAACGATGTTCTTACCGGCAAGTCCCGCTCGCGGTGCGCCATGAAGCACCGCCGACGAACGCAGGGCAAGATCTTTTTCTGATGCGTACAAGGTGATGCGTTCGGCAGAGCCCCGCAGACCCTGAACCGCCTCGATAAAGAAATCGCGATCGACGTCAGGAGCCGTAAATACAATCTGGCCAAACATCGGTTTCGATGTCTCTTCTTTCTGCTCGGCCGCGATTCTTTCGAGTGCTTCGACTAAAGCGCGATTACCCATACTGTGCGCTATCAGGTGAATCCGATCTGCACCGGCCTCCTCGACGATCCCGCGCAGGAACCTGGCCATTCTGCGACCACTAAGTCGCACGACGGCTTCGTCAACGGTGTAGGACATGGTCGACGCCTGTGACGGCCAGCTATACATCATCGGTGTGCCATCAAAATCCAGGTCGTAGGCCAGCTGTGCCGCACGTCTCGCAGCATCCTCGAAAGACGAGTTATATCCATGCACGAACAGCAGGATGTCATTGCTCGGTGAATTCTCGACATGTTGCTGCAATTGCTCGTCAAAACTCTCCTGTGCGAGCGGTGTTACATCCAACAGCAATATGTATTTTCTCTTGAGCTCATCATCACCCATCGTGTTCGCAAACACCGACCACCGGCTTGATGTCTCCAGCTCACCATATTTGTGTGTTTCGGGGATGCTGACATCGAGATACCCGACTTCCAGTTCACCGCGCTTGTTGCCGTAGTAATTCGATGCCTTGGCTTTCCCCGTAGGCGCACGATCGGTTCCATAAAAAACGCGTACCGTCGCGAAGCCATCCTCTGTCGTATATCGCCGGACGTCCAGGCTCCGCGTCCGCATCTGCAAGCCTTCGATCGTCGCATTGACACTTGCGGCGTCCTCGGGTCGATTTGCACGCGAGTAAACGTCTTCAAGACGGCGCCAGGAGATCAGAACATTTTCGTGCGATTCGCCGAAGGTCGCTTGCTCGATCTTGAGGATTCTTTTGAGTAACTTTTCGGCTTCATCATAGGTCGCCCGTTGCATATTGACATCGACCAGGGCGTCAAGTGTAACGACGAGGTCCGGATGATCTTCGCCGAGTGCCTGTTCCTTGATCGTAAGGGCTCTCTGATAATATTTGGTGGCGCTGTCGTAGTCCTTCGCCATAGCGGAGACTTCACCGAGCATCTCAAGCGTAGGAACTATTTCGATACTGGAATCGCCAAATTGCTGTTCGGCAAATTCCAGCGCCTGTCGACCCGCTGCGATAGCCGCCGGCAGGTCGCCGCTGGCCCTGGCCGCTTCGAACTGCTGTTGCGGCTGTATCAGACCTGGTACCTGCCCTTCGCTAACAGCTGGCAAGGCTATTGCCGCAACGCAGAACAGCCCGATGACAGCTGACCGAACCGGATAGATGAATTTACTGAGCATCGTTCATTCTCCGTGCTCAATTGCCTCTTGATGGGCCACTCTTTGGTCCAAACGCAATTGAGAAAAATATTCGCGCCGTATATCGCGCACGTTAAAGCGAATCCAGCGGGCTGATCGCATTTGCAGGTGCAATGACCCCCCGTTGCCGACGAGTATATATTATCTAGAGCGGCTCCATCTCAAAGGCTTTCAGCTTGTATTGAACACTCACGCCCATCGTGTCACCGGCATCGACCACGATGTAGTACAGCAAGCCTGCTTGCAGCATTACGAGCGTCTTATTTGAACAAGCTCCCTGCGAAGAACTTGTGATTTTCCTCTGATGATCGCCTGAGAATCAGGCAAGAAGCCCTGTGACAGGCTATCTCACTCCGGGTTGCCGCCAAGAATCGGAGCTTTGGATCCATTCAGCAGAGCGTCGCGACGAGCCCCCAGCGCCGCCAGGCGATCGTCATCCAGTACATCGCCAAGCTCCGCACGAAGCGTTTCGTCATTTAGTTCGGATAACGCAGAGAGCCATTGATCGCCGACAGCAAGTTCAATGTCCTCAAGGTACACCGGTCTTGCGGGTGTGGCGCCGAACGATTGATCATTATCAACCAGCACCAACGCGAAATCTTCGCGGCCGTACAACATCGACGAAGGTGTTCGCGCCGAATTGTTGATAAGCGTATCGAAAACATGCATCGCACCGGTTTGTTTTGCGGTGGAACATGGTGCATAGGCACCTTTCCCGGTTGTTACACGTTCGAGTTCCGTCATGGTGCCGGCCGGGACAAATTGCAGAGTGCCTTTAGTGCCTGCAATTTCGCGCCGAACGGTCGCCGGAACCATGCCAAGTTGGAGCATGCGATCCAGTTTGTATGCTGCAAGTTCCGGCGCATTGTGTTGGTCTCCCGAGTGCTCTCGAAAGTAAGCGACTACCGATAGTTCATCGGTTGAAACCTGCACCGGCCTCCACTCGGTTCCCCCATCGCTCAATTCAGCAATATCGCCATGCATCAGAATTTCGGCCATCGCTTCGTCATTGATATCAATGGACGGATGACCGACTCTCATCGGGGCGTCTATAGGCGACAAATCCGTCCTGCCATCCTCGTTAACCACGCTTAGCTCGCTGCCTTCAATAATGAGGGCGTTACCACTGCCCTCGTAGCTTGCCTTGAGCATGCCGGTATCAATCTCAACAACGCGTCCATTCATACGTTGTTGAACCTGACGAGTAATTGTCGATGTATGTCCCATGACCACACGCTTTGCACCGACTTTGCTGAACGCGGAACTGAGCAGGTCTCCTTCAACAAGATTGTTGCAGGTAGCCGTGCCGCGATACCAGGTCGGACCGGCTGAGTTGTACAAGGGAGACTTGCCAAGCCCGAGAATATTCAGCATGTCATTGAAGAACTCGTCCGCAATCTGTCCCGCCTGGTTCTTCTGCACAATCATCGGCGGGATTTCCTTAAACCGGTCAACAGGACTTATGACCGCGGCATCCTCCAGCGTCGCTCTCGTAGTCACGTAGTCGTAAAGGTTCTTCTTAAGCTCGATATTCACGCCCGCCAGTCCATGTTCCGCGACATAAGGCGGTACGCCGCCGTGCACGAACAACGTATCGTTGATCACGATCATCAGAGGTTTGTCGAGCAGCCATTTTCCGTAGCTTCCGTCATGTCGAAAGGCTCGACGATGCGCGAAGTATCCCGGGGGCGCCTTGTCGTCAAACTCCCGCCGTACTATCGACTCGTCGATGCCGTCGGGTTTACCGGCGCGAAAATGCTCGTACCACAGTTCGCGTTCTTCAGCGGATTCAAGATCCAGAAAAGCAGCATATTCAGCTTTGGCAACATAGCGAAGATCGCCGATAAGGTTCATGACCTCATGATTCCCGAGCAGCAGATGCACCTTGCCTCCAGACAAAGGCGCCTCTTGTTCCAATCGAATGATGAGATCCATTACGAGGCGCGATTCCGGGCCGCGATCCAGGATGTCGCCGGTGAAGACGAGGTGCGCAGGACCGCCAACCCATGCAAGGTTGCGATCAATGACATCAGAGAATAGCAGCGTCGAAATCAAGGCATCGTAGGCGCCATGAACGTCACCGACCGCTACGATTTTTTTGACGTCTGAGTAATGCCAGTCATCGGCTGCCGCTATTTCCCACAGCAAGAATGAGGAGATCAGCAATGCCAATAGCCGAGACCGACGCAAAGCCTGGCCTGATACACGAGTTGCAGGATGTGTTCGCATCAGTACCGAGTTTACCAGCGTCCGGGGTCGCTCACGTTAGCTTCGACCGGTAAATATGAGCTGCTTGTGGAAAATACTTACCTGGCGGAGTACTTCAGCACTGGACCATGCTCTGGTTGTAATGTTGGCGTTGGCTGGTTCTCACATTATCGTCGCGTGATCGCATTGCGCCGTTTTTCCCGCCAAATACATTCGTCTCACGCATCGCAACGTTGACGAGTAAGCGATTCCGTGTGAAATCGATAATAAAGTCGCGCTGCGTGAAAAGCTCGGCACCCAGAATCGCGCAGCCGCTAATGCCGGGCGTAATGGTTGAAAATATTTTCAGTTCAGCAATCGTGAACTCTTCATCCCGCCAGCGGATACGTCCGGTCGTTACCTCGTCGAATTTGACTCGAGCTGCAACGGGCGCACTCTCGATTGCACCGGTCAACAACTCGTCACCTTGCATATCGACCAACTCCAGACCAAGACTGCGCGCAGCAGCCCAATTGATCATATTCAGTCCGGCTCCAAGGTCGAATAGCGCGGGTATCCTCTTACCGCCGATTTCTATCTCGAAAAAGTACAGCGCTGCGCCGCTATCGCCTATGTATTCCGGCCGCAGCGGGACCGACGCCCAACCCCGGTAAGATCTGCGACCAACCAATTCAGGCGGGTACAAACGTATGGCGCGATCCCGGGTAGAAAATCCGACAGCATAGCGCCGCAGGAAATCCACACCCAGAATACCGTCAACGCCTTTGGTTGCCGGGGTATCACCAGGCAGCAAGGCGATCCTTGGATCCGCCCAAACCTCACGACCGACCTCCAGGCGACTGACACGCAGCAATGGGAATTTACCCGATGCCACTACTCCATGGATTATCACTGCTTGTCCAGGCAGGGGTTCGAGTTCGAGTTTGTTATTCATCTCGTCGAAGACGACTGAGATGCTGGCGCCAGTATCCAGAGCGAACGCAAATGGACCCTGACCGTTTACCTGGGCTTCGACGACGATGCGTCCGTCTTCTCTGATGTCGTAAGGAGCGATTGCGAGCGCACCATCTTCGTCCAGCACGCTGGCACATCCGCACAGCGCAAGAACAGGTGCGAGCCAGATGATTTTGAGAATCGGCCTCACAAACATAATCGTACTGCTGTGGGGGCAAACGTACAATCGGTGATTGATCTGCAGCTGACACTGTTAGACTTAAATAATGACACTTACATTTATCGGCGCAATCATCGGTCTAATCGCAGGCGGCCCCATAGGACTGTTTGTAGGCGGGTTTATCGGTTATCTCGCGGGCGAAGCACTACGACGAACGATGATCGGCGGGCTGCGCGTTGCGCAAACAGAGCTGATCGAATCCGTTTTTGCGGTAATGGGAGCTGTCTGCAAAGCAGACAGTGTCGTTACACGCGACGAGATCAAAACCGTTGAGCAGATCTTCGGCATGCTGCGTCTCACTGACGAACAACGTCGCCTGGCCAAATCCGCATTCAACGAAGGCAAGCAGCCGCATTTTGACCTTGATGCTGCCGTGGATCGATTTGCAACAATCAGTCGCGGGCGCGCGCCGCTCGTTCAGCTCTTTCTGCAATTGCAGTGCATGGCGGTGGCCGCGGATGGACAAGTCCACCCGGCAGAACATGCCATGCTGGTTCGTGTTGCAGTCCGGCTGGGACTTGCAGAGGGAGACGTTGCGCAGTTGGAGTCGCTGTTGCGGGCGGCAACCGGCGGCGGCGCGCGCGGTTCGACTGGCAAGCCTCCGAAGGACCGGCTCGCCGATGCCTACGTCGCACTAGGCGTGACTCCGGACGCGACTCCGGCGGTTATCAAGCGTGCATACCGCAGACTCATGAGCAAGAACCACCCGGACAAGTTAGCGGCCCGCGGACTGCCTGAAAGCATGCGTGCCGTTGCTGAAGAGCGATCACGCGAGATAAACGCAGCATATGACTTGATAAAGAGTTCGCGAGGGTTCGTTTAGCAATATATGCCCGGGAGCAGCCTGGACGCGTATTAAATTCTAAGTGATTATATTGAGCGATATGACAGGGGAACCAGTGATGGAACTATCCGTGGAAATCAGCAAATACCCATTGGCCGACGACTATATTCCGGCGATCAAGGATTTCATCGAACGACTGCGTGCTGTAGAAGGCTTGAGCGTCGTGGGGAACACGATGAGTACACAGATTTTTGGTGACTACGACCTCGTGATGGCTTCTTTGACAGCAGAATTTCGTCGCTCCTACGAAAAGTTTGGCAAAGCCATTTTTGTTTGTAAGTTTATTGGCACCAATCTGGATCCGGCGCTGAAACCTCACGGTTAGGGGGACTTTGCATTTTCTGGCCGTAAGCTGCCGTTAGTTTCTCGCGAGTTCGACCTAAAGACACCGTATTATTTTTGGGGACAGACTCGCCGTGCAAAAAAGATTGGTGCCCTGTTCTTATGCAGAGCTTATTTATCCGCAGGAGTTATTAATGAAAGTACTACTGACTATTGTTTTTTTGAGCCTGGTTGGCGTCGCGTACGCTGCAAATGATATTGACGCTAAAGTAGAGGCCGCCCTGGCTGACGGGTCACGCCCGGCAGAAGATCGCGTGCGGGACAGTAATCGTCGCCCGCTCGATACGCTGAATTTCTTCGGTTTGAAGGACAACATGCGTGTCCTGGAGCTAATACCCGGGGCCGGGTGGTACACACGCGTGCTTGCGCCAGTGCTGGCCGACAACGGCAAGCTCTACGTCGCACTCGGGACGGGCAGAGTCAGCGACAACGTCGTCAACTTGCCGGGGTTCGAGAAGGTCGAGGTGCTATCCACATCGGATAATCTTCGCCGGCCCGAGGGCAGTCGCCATTACGTATTGGATGACTTCGAGTTTGGCGTGTCCGATCTCGACATGGTGGTGACGTTTCGTAACCTCCACAATTTCGATGTTACCTCCCGGGAAAAAATGAACCGCCAGGTTTTCGCCGCGCTGAAGTCCGGCGGAATCTACGGTGTCGTCGACCACACTGCACGTCATATGGAGCCGCCTAACCACGAGAACCGTCGGCGCCTTGATCCGGTTATGGTTATCAAGGAATTGCTGGATTTGGGCTTCGAGTTCGAGGGCTATGCCGACCTGCACTACCGCGCCGATGACGAACTCAGGTACGAAGTCGGACGACGTTCAGTAAGCGGCAACACAGACCGGTTTACGCTGCTGTTTCGCAAGCCCTGAGCGCGACTGGCCGTTATGCGCCATGAAACAGACATTGGGGTCGCTGTCCACGTTAACCTGATGCCTGGGTCGGATCATGTGCGCTTTTGGAGAACAGAGTGAGACACGCTTGCACATGGGTGGCTGCTCTATTGCTACTACTACCGGGTTTGTCGTCAGGGCAAAGCATTCGCGACCTCGTAAGAGAAAACCACTATTCGTACATTCCGTCCGGCCAGGGACGGTATCCGACAATCATTGCTATCCCCGGTTGCAGTGGAATTTCATCGGATAGCCCGGCCGCGGAGAAATCCAACCCCCAACTCCGTGAAGACGACCTGCTTTTTCGTCAGCATTATCAGCATATGGCGGAGAAGCTGCAGGCAGAGGGATTTGCGGTGCTGCTGTTAAATATAAATGCCGCCGAGGGTCTGCTAACCGCCTGCGCTGATCCGATTGATGGCGAGCGCATCGCCGAGTACATCAGTGACGCGGTCGCCTGGACGAGAGAATTGTCATTTGTCGATCCCGACAGGCTTCACATCGTCGGCTGGTCGATGGGTGGTGGTGGAGTTCTCAAGTGGCTGGATGGACCGCGGCACGGAGCAACCAGTGTTCGCTCCGCGATAGCGATATACCCACCATGTAACAGGCACAAGGACCTGAGTGTAGCTATTCCAGTGCTCATGTTACTTGGAGGAAGCGACGATATTGCTGACGCGACTACTTGTGAAGACCTCGTGGAATCGGCTCATATCAAACACCAGATAACGGTCGACAACTATCCGGGGGCGCGGCATGGTTTTGATATAGAAGGAGCCCCGCCAATGCTGGATATCGGCAACGGCATGACCGTTGGTTATCAGAAAGAGGCTGCGGACGCTTCATGGCTGGCAATCGTGCAATTTCTCACCGTCGCTGAATAACCGTTTGTGGGAGACCAATTAAGGTGCAACTTTACTCGACAATCACCTGCCCAAAATGTGGGCACTCAAAGCAAGAGTTGATGCCGACGGACGCGTGCCAGTTCTTCTACGACTGCGAAGGCTGCGGTGCGTTGCTCAGGCCCAATAAAGGTGATTGCTGCGTGTATTGTTCGTATGGCGACACCAAGTGCCCACCGATTCAGGAAGGCAACGG
>JAHEFG010000025.1 GCA_024640305.1 Gammaproteobacteria bacterium | reverse complement strand
CGCACATCAAAAGTTTCGCCACGCTCATCGAAGATAGTGATTACCCGGTCCATCCGGAAAGCGCGCAGATCGTCGCTTCTAAAGCAGTGACAGAGCAGTTGATTATGTCCGTCCATTTCGGCGGTTGCGACGATCGTTGCCCATTGACGACTGACAGAACCATCAGCGTCAACATGCTCGATACCGATGGTCATGCCCGATAGTTCGTGGTCAGTGTACTTCTGGACAACGTCATGATCGTAACTCCGACCAACTTCTTTCTCTCCAACTTCCTGATCAGTCGCCGCAAAATGGGGGCGCGCAGGCGCCCTGCCTTCAAATGACTTACGAATTGCAGCAAAGATTTCCATTGGTAACCCCCAAAAACAATCTACGGACTGAGTCTTCTTTCCGGCAGTAATGCACTTTTCATGAAGACACCGGGCGCTTCTCGCGACACCCGAATTTAGAATATACGAATACTCTAATGATAAACAAGACTATATCAGTCAACGGACAGGAAATTCTATCGAGTGGGCGAGGCCCCGGGGACAGAAGGCAGGCGCGGAATCGAGGGGCGAGGCCGCTTGAGAGATCCTTTGCAGGCCTATACGTCTGTTTCTGGCCGTTAGTGGCCATTCAATTTCGCTGATTTTGGGCTAGTTGCATGACCGCCCTGGAGAAAAGCTGACGTTCCTATCTGCGCTATCTAAACTCAGACCAATTCCAGCTTTAAGTACATCCCAGAATTGACCGCGCCGCCTATCGGCGCACAATTAGTTTCACGATAAAGGCAAACCTAACCAAAGTCAGGGACGCAAAGCCACGGGTCCTCGCCTCCTTTCCGACGCTCGTCGTAAGGACCCAAGATCGCCGGGCTGCCGAGCCAAAAAAGCAGTGTGATCAAGAAGGTGGTGACAATGCGTAAGTGGCTATTCTGTCTTGCACTTGTACTGGTTGGGTGCGACGACAATAGTGTCGGGCTGGTTGTTAACCCGGATACCGGACAAGTCCTAATCCCGGTTGAAAGTGACTGGACGCGTCGGCTGACGGCGCCGCTTCCACTAAATGACGTTGTGTGGGACGGGGAAGTATTCATTGCAGTCGGAGGCAATCTTGGAGATGGCGGTGTTGTTTTGACCTCTGTCGATGGTATTGACTGGGTGGCACGAGATTCTGCTACTGACCATGCACTGGTTGCGGTTGCAGCTTTCGATTCGGACGTCTATGCGGTCGGTGGTTCAGGTGTTCTTTTGTCGACAGACCACGGCGAGACCTGGACTGTCAAAGCCCAGCCGGACTTCCTTGGGCTTGAGGTCGTTGCCAACTCGTCACAAGTTATTGTTACGGGCGTTGACGTTGGGTTTATTCCACATATCATGATCTCCGAGGATCGTGGCGAAACGTGGGAGAGTATGATCTTCTCGTGGGGGGTTAGCGAGCTCATCTATCGAGATGGACTGTTCGTCGGGCCTGCCCTTACGCGGGTCTTTAGCAGTGGACCTCTTGAACCGTGCGTGATCGTATCGACCGACGGTAAACAGTGGAATGAAGTCTTCGTCGATGAGCAAGTTGCGGCGTTGAGGACTGTCGTTGACGCTGACAGTCAGGTCTTCGTGGCTGGCGAAGATGGTACGGTCTTTTCATCGTTCGATGCACTTAACTGGACGGAACTATCGACTCCATTGGAGGATGTCGACTATTCCGGAGGGGCTTGGAACGGCACGCAACTGATATTTGCCGGTAGGGTCTCCTCCAGTCAGGACGGCACTTATCGTCCAATCGGCATCAGCAGTAGCGACGGTGGTGCGAGCTGGGATAGCTTCGGTATTGACACCGGTTACGAGAGTCGCGGTATTGTCTGGGGAAACGGGCGGTTTGTGTCAGTCGGTGTGTCGGTGCTTTCCGACAAGGGCCTCATATATACGACCCATTGAGACGGGACTTCTGCGGCTGTAACAGGGAGTACAATATTCTTGCTCTCTGAAACACGGTCGGAAACATCATCTCCGACCGAAGTTTGCTGGAAAGCACCAGAACTCGTTTCATCGAGTCTTCAGTGATGTCCGATCTTGGCCGTTAGCTGCCGTCGCTGGGCGGATCGAGGCGTCATTTTTAGACCTGGCGCTGGAACCGGCGTGGATGCCACGTCTTCGCAAGTCCCCAGAGGTGCGCCTGCCATGGGTTAATCTGAGAATAATCGATAGCCGGTAGTTCTCCCGAAAACTACTGACCCTTTACGGCTTTGACCGATCAGGCAATATTTCGGCATATGTCAAAACGTCTCCAATTAGCGACAGTTTGCGAACACGATTACGTTGAGCAGATTGGCGAGAACCGCAAACAATAAGTCGAGCCGGTTTTGCTGCGATCGCAAGCAAAGACAACAAAAAAAGCAAGAGCAAACAACAAACAATAACAAGACTACACTGGCATTTGCCTATTGCCGGTATCACCGGAGGTTTCAATGTTTAAGAATAAGAGCAATGAGCGTATGGAACAGAGTGAGCCCACAATTGAAGTCGAAGCAGAAGACCAAGAGCAAGAAAAGGAAGCACCAGCGCAGCAAATCGTTACGCGCAGCGTGTCCTACGTTGGTCCGGGCTTGCGCTTGACGGGTGAGATTACGGCCGACGAGGGCTTGGTCATCGAAGGTGAGGTCGAGGGCAAGATCACGAGCAGTGACAAACATCTTACCGTGGGTAAGAAGGGGCGGGTCAAAGGCGACATTATCGGCAACGTTGTAGAGGTGCGCGGCACCATTGAAGGTGAGGTTCTCGGCCATGAACTCGTGCACCTGTATTCATCGGCTATTGTCGAGGGGGCAATAAGTTGCAAGCGCCTCGTAATGGACGAGGGCGCCGAGTTCAACGGTTCTGTCAATATGAACCGGGATGAAGCCGTCCCGCAGAAAGAGCCGCTGAAAGGCGTTGAATCGGATGACAAACTCATGAAAGTTGCCGGCTAGCAATTGTTGGATTGACCGTCGCTTACTGACCCATAGCAGACACTCGCTTACAATGGCAAAATCCAACCGCAACGGGCGGCTGGAAGGCACGAGGGAGTCGATGCATGACTGATGACAAGCCAACTGCGAGCGATGTTGACTCGGCCTCGACTCACTCCCTGTTACGCGCCGAACACCACATCATCCGTCTGACCTTCTGGCAGACGATCCTCTCGGTCGTCGGTGTCGTAATTGCCGTCCTTGCCCTCTACGCGGCACTGACCGAATCTGCCGCGGTTCGCCAGCAGACCGCGGCGGCTGTTTGGCCGTTCGTGCAGCTGATGGTTGAAAACTACGATACGGGCGACACGGCAGGATTCTCGTTGGCATTTACAAATGCCGGCGTCGGTCCCGCAAGGATGCAGGATGTCCGCGTCAGCATCGATGGCAACGTCACGCGAAACTGGTCCGAGCTGGTTGCCAGCGTGGACGGGGATTCTGGAGCCGCAATCAACCGGAGCTTTATCAGCGATCGTGTCCTGCGACCCGACGAAACGGTCATCATATTCAGCACAATGGACGCTGACTTGGCACGTAAACTTGTTGGTGCCGTCAGCAAGCCGAGAGGCGCGCTCACCTTCTGCTACTGCTCGATATTCGACGAGTGCTGGCTTGCGGATAGCCGCAAGGACCTGCAGGCACCGGAGCTAGTCGAGGCCTGCCCGGACTTTGGTAGCGAGACGTATCTCAACTAGCAGGCGCAACCGCCGGTTGTGAATATTGCCGCCCAGGATGGGGTACCGCTTACCACCCGGAAGCTGCCGTTGAACTGGAATCAGTCTGAATGGCCGCTACTGAATCCAAAGCGGAGATTTGATCCGACTTAGTACATCCCCGAATTGACAGGCTTTCCAAACTTGTCAGCATCCGCCTTCGACAAAGGCAAATCTAGCCAAAGCTGGAGACGCAAAGCCACGGGTCCTCGCTTCCTCCGAGAAGCCATGGATGACTCCCCGAAGGACCCTAAGACCGCCGGGCTGCCGATACCGTAATGAAATCTCGCTCGTTGGGTATAACCATAGGTGGAGGCGGACGATGAAAACGAGATTAATTGTCTCAATTGCAGTTGTTGGCAGTTTGCTGATTTTTTCTATTGAAGGTTGGGCGGAGGTTCCCGCTCCACCTGTCAACCAGTCAATGGGCTTGCGTGACGTGTTCTTTAGCGACTTCGCAGAGGCCGAATGTGTTTTGTGTCACACGGAAGGTATACCAGCGTCAGGGGATCATCATGCGACGACGCTTGCGGTCGACCGTCAGTGTTCGCGCTGTCATGGCGACTTGGTGGACGATTTCGATGACGGTCACTATGTACCTTCCTACGATGCCTCATTAGTAACACCATGGCCGAGTGCAAAACCAAATGGTGGATCTCCGTTAAATAGCCTTGGCAGTCGTTCTGGTAGCTGTATTTACTGCCATAACGATGGCGCTGGGACTTATACGAATGAAGCCCTGCACCACAGCACTGGCCTTGGCTCAGATTCAACTAAATGCATCTGGTGTCATGATGATTCGGCACCCGTGGGCGAGAAAATTCGGCGATGCGAAGACTGTCACGGGCCTGAGTCACTCCATAACATCCAGGCAGATTCTCCTAGCTCAGCTACTTTAGGCTTTATTGTTATCGGCGGTGAAGACGCGGGATACGGTCACGTCGGACGGGATGCAGGCCCCGGTGACAGTGACTGTTGGGGCTGTCATGGCTTCGATTTCGTTGACGTACCAACTAATGACTCAGATCGCCACCATAATCTGTACGGTGGGACCATTCCATCTCCAACGGATGCTCCCTTTGGCGCGCCCGGTGAGATGTATGTTTGCCTTTCCTGTCATGACGTGACCTTGTCTGTCGAGCGAGATTGCTCGACCTGCCATGATACGGGTAGTGACAGTGACGGTGACGGCGTAGTTGACCTTGGTGATCTGTGTCCCGGAACTGGCGTCGCCGCAGCCGTCGACGAGAGCGGTTGTTCCGTCGCGCAAGTTGACGTTGACGAGGATGGATTTTGCGATGTAGCTGCGCCTAGTAGTGGCCCGGATAACTGCATTCCCACTGATAATTGCCCAACTGTCCCGAATCCCGCTCAAATCGACGACAATAATGACGGATTGGGTGATGCCTGTGTACCGCCCGGATCCATATCGCCCGGGGCAGATATTGGAGGAAATCCGGTCATCGGTGACAACACCACGATTGCGGCCGGAACATCAATTGGCGACGATGCCAACATAGGCGAAAACGTCATAATTTCGAAAGACAGCGATATCGGTGACAACATAACGGTCGGAAGCGGTTCCGAAATCGCCAAAGATAGTTTAATAGGTAACGATGTAGAGATTGGCTCTGACGTTGTGATCAATAAACAGGTCGAGATTGGCGACGGCACCGTCATCGGCGACTCTTGCGTTATTGGCAAAAACGTGGTGATTGGCGCCAACGTTATCATTGGCAACTATGTAACGATAAAGAAGGACACCGTAATTGCAGACGGGACCGTAATCCCGGACGGGTGGACAGTGCCTCCACTGCCTTAGAGCAAATTACCTAAGTAACTCGGATAGCCCCGCCCATGTGGCGGGGTTATCCATGGCTGCTATAAGTAAAAGCTGACAATGAATTCAGGGCGATTAAGGCGCGGTCCAGATATTCCCATGAGTCGGCGTCCTGGCGTCTGCTACGTACCCCAAAGCTGCCATTCACCAGAACTGGGCTAGAATAGCTGCTACTGACCCGTTGCGACCATTGAGGAGATCTTGCGTATTTCCTGCCGCGTCGTGATTTTTTCCTTTCAGTAGGATCCGTTTCGCATGTGGAAAACCAGTTCGATAACTTTTCTTCTGTTGTCAGTATTTCATTCGAACCTCTCGTGGTCGTCGGACGCATGCTCGACGCAAGCTATCACAGCCGCCGCGGACGTCACGGTTTCAGATGGTTCAAGCTTCCAGATTGAGACAAGTTTCCAGTCCAGGGATGTATCGGCTATCCGCCATATCCGAGATCCCCAGCAATTGATTGTCGTGGAAGGGCCGCACAGTTGGACGCAGCTCGGCGACACCGCGAGCATTGGCACAGACTTTCACAAGCTGTTTGCCCTCGGCCATCAATTTCATGCCTTTTTGCTTCAGTTTGAGGAGCTTTTAGGAAGCGTTCCGCGACGTGAGGATGTGTATTTTGATGGCGAGTCCCGTCAGGCGATTGGTGGGGATTATCCATACGGCGGCAGGGTGTATCTGATTGAGGGTGGCGATGCAAAGCGACCAATGGGACTGTTGTTCGAGTTTCCGGAAGATACCGTGATCTCTGTGAGGTTTGACGACTGGCGCGATGTGGCGGACGCGCAGTTGCCATTTCACCTGCAGATCGATGACGGCCAACGCGTATTTGACTATCACTATTCCGACATAAGTATCACGCCGAAATCTCCTTTGTGGTTCCTTGATGTTATTCCGTCACCGGGAATAGATGTGGTGCAGGTATACCGACTTCATCGCAAACTGTTGGCGGCCCATTGCCTCGGCGACGCAGGCATGATCGCTAATTTGTCCGCACCTGAAATCATAACGGCCAGCCGAGGCAAGCTGGAACAAACGACAAGTGATGCGATGCGCGAGCGATTCACAGCGCTTTTTCAGTCGCTGGACTACACCGAGTACCATGATCTTGTAGCGCCCGAGATTGAGCTTGCGGAGGACGCGACACTTGGCTGGATTGGCGCGAACGTAGAAGCTCGAGGAACAGTGATCGA
>JAHEFG010000024.1 GCA_024640305.1 Gammaproteobacteria bacterium | reverse complement strand
ACTTGTCGTGTTGGTCACGTGATCGTCCATGAAGGTGTAATCACCGCGGATGTAGATCCCGCCGTCAGCCAGGGGAAAGACCAGAGTAGCGCCCAGGTGGCCGCTGTACTCCGCCGTAAAAGGTAGCTCCAAACCCTCATTCGGGCCGTCAGTTACTTCGTATTTGTGCATATACAACAGCCCCGCGCTAAGGGTCAGGTTCGCCAGGGGCACGGCCTCCAGCTGTATGTCTATACCGGACGACTCAACTTCGCCCTCGTTGCTGACAAAGGTACCAAGGCCCGTGGGCAACTGCAGCTGAGACTGGTAGTCGTCGATCTGGGAATAGAAGGCCGCGGCGTTGATACGCATTCTTGAGTCAAACAGGGTGGACTTCAGACCCAGCTCGTAGCTGGTGGTGTCTTCATCGTCGAACTCGCGTTCCTCCGGGGTACCGTTCACCCCGTTGAAGTTGCCGGACTTGCTCCCCGTGCCGACGCTGGCGTACACCATGCCGTCGTCGCCGATGTCGTAGGCAATTTTAGCCAGCCAATCGACGTTGTCGCTGCTTCGATCAAGCTTGGCGTCTATCGGTGTGGAGAAGGCGTTGAGGAGGGCCACGGTTGGCGCCAACGGCGCCGTCGAAACCGTCTCACTGAACAGGTGGGCATCCCGCTGCTCGTCCGTCCAGCGCAGGCCGCCGGTCAGGTGCCAGTTCTGGCCGACATGCCAGGTAGCCTGGCCGAACACAGCTATAGTCTCGTTGTCCCAGGTATTCTTATACCGGATATCATCGCCCGGTTGTACAATGAAGCCGATGGTCGGAAAGGGGAAAGGCAGGTCCTGCTGGTCGGCAATGGTAATGAAGTCTTCACCGACCGTGAGTGCGGGGCTCTTGTCGCCACGCTGGGTGGTCTGATCGTAGTAGAACAAGCCCACCTGGTAGTCGATGTTGTCACCGATGGAGGAATCCAGGCGCAGCTCTTGCGAGAAGCTGTCTCCCTCATTGTGCTCATCAGTAGTGTTAAGCAGGTCCAGTTGCGAGCGATCGGGATCATTGCTGACGGAATAGTCGTAGTCGTTCCAGGCGGTAATCGATGTGATGGATCCCCAGTCCAGGTCGTAATCGATATGCAGCGATACCAGGTCGGATTCCATGCTGAATGATTCCTGGTAGCTGGTTGCCACGTCGTAATCGTAGGGATCGTTCTTGTCCGGTGCCAGGTTCTGGTTAATCAGCTCTTGCTGCACTACTTCACTCTGTGTGCTATCTGCGCCACAACAGGTACTATCGCGATCTACATGGGCAGCGCTGAGTAGCACGCTGAGTCGGTCGTTGGGTTCCCACAGCAACTTGCCCTGCAGGTTCCAGTCGTCGGCATCGTTCTGGTCGTCGATCCCTGCACCGGCGTTGTCATAGTAGCCGTCGCGCTGGTGAATATTGCCCGACAGGCGGTAGGCCACCGTGTCACTCAGGGGACCGGATGCGGTCGCGGTCAACTTTCCCATGCCGTAGTCGCCCACGGAGGCCTCCACATAGCCCTCGAATTCGTCGAAGTTGGGTCGCTTGGTGATTATGCTGATGGCGCCAGCGTTGGTGTTTTTGCCGTACAGGGTGCCCTGTGGGCCCTGCAGTACCTCGATGCGCTCGATGTCCGTGAGATCGGACGTGCCCAACCCGGTACGACCCATGAATACCCCATCGACGAACAGGCCGACGGAGGGTTCCAGGGCCGGGTCGGACTGAGACGTGCCAATACCGCGGATCGACAGCCTGGTGGTAAACGGGCTGGCATTAGCGTTGGCATTCAGGCTAGGTGTCATGACCGCAAGGTCACTGGTGTCACTGATACCGGCTTCCTGGATGGTGTCTGCGCTGAAGGCGGTAACGGCCACCGGCACGTCCTGCAGGCTCTCCGAGCGCTTCTGGGCGGTAACGATCACCTCCTCCAACATCAGAGTTTCGGCATGCGTGTTTGACAGCATACCCATTGCTGTTAGGCCGATCGTCGCTTTTATCGCTATGGACAAGCGGTTCGAAAAAACGTTCTTTGTGGCGTCGCGCATACCTACTTCCTCTTATTTGTCACGCTTTAATTCAAGCTCGATCTATTATTCAACCGCCTGCACTTAGTGACACCTGTAGTGCCACAAATAGAATCATACATAGTGGCACTAGCGGTGTCAATATATCAGTACTAAATACGACAACGCGGAAATCCTTTCTTAGAGATCAATTACAGACAACTTCTAACAGGCATGCTACTTCTAACCCCTTTTAGGCAGATCGCACTCAAATCTCACAAATGGCTGAATAGCATGACCTCCAGGGGGGATGGCAAATGAGACTTACAGAAATCGGGGTTCATAAACCCACCCGTTCATGTGGATGGGTACGGTGTTGATTTGCACTGAAAATTGAACCGCCGGTTGCATTGAATAGTGACCCACCAGGATTGCCTGAGGGAGCTGATCTGTATGTATTGCTCGCCCTGACGGTGGGTTATTCTAATTTGCAAATATTTGCTTCAACTGGATCAATATTCGGTGCAATTCAACAGCCAAGTATTTCCTGCAGTTCGCGGTGAATTGACTTGAGATAGAAGGGCTCCCATGGATCAATGGACACATGAATAGCCGTTCTTCCAATAGCGAACCCCAATCGACAGCATCCCAATGCAGGACCGATACACTCTCGCGATTCTCGCAGCTTTTCTCAATCACACCGCCGAAACGCATGAGCCTCGAACTCGCCATGCAGAACGTGGAGTGGGCAGCGCAAGCAACTGATAACGGACTCAATCATCGCAAACTACGAACCGATCTCCTCCGCAAGTTAGAGCGAGCTGTGTCTGAATCTCCAAGCAAGCGAAGCAGCGCAATGCAACCTGGTACCCGCCTCGTGCGCGAATGGAGAGGCAAAACCTACGAAGTCATGGTAGAAAATGACGGGTTCTTGTTTAGGGGGCAGTGCTTTGGCAGCTTGTCCAAGATCGCCTCCCTCATCACCGGTACTCGGTGGTCCGGGCCACGTTTCTTTGGCTTGAATCAACATGGTTAAAATGGGAAGCAGTAGCGCCACTCAGATCCGATGCGCGATCTACACCCGGAAAAGCTCTGAAGAAGGCCTGGATCAGAACTTCAATTCCCTCGACGCGCAGCGTGAGGCTTGTGAGGCCTATATCGCGAGTCAGGCGCATGAAGGCTGGCAACTATTACCTGAGCACTTCGACGATGGCGGTTTCTCAGGTGGCAATGTTCAGCGCCCCGCCCTGTCGCGCCTGCTGGAGCACATCAGCAGCAACAAGATCGATGTTGTCCTCGTCTACAAGCTGGACCGCCTGTCGCGCTCCCTCGCCGACTTCGTCCGATTAATTGAGCGATTCGACCAACAGGGGGTGTCGTTTGTCTCAATCACACAGAACTTTAATACGTCCACTTCCATGGGCCGACTTACGCTGAATGTGCTGCTCTCGTTCGCCCAGTTTGAACGGGAGGTCACAGGAGAACGGATCCGCGACAAAATTGCCGCTTCCAAAAAAAGGGGCATGTGGATGGGCGGTCGCGTGCCGCTGGGATACGATCTCGACGATCGTGAGTTGCACGTGAACGAGATTGAGGCGAAAACGGTTCGGCATATCTTCGATCGCTACATGGCGCTCGGTTGCGTCCGTAAACTCAAGGCCGAACTGGATGCCGGCGGCTATCGTAGTAAGCCCAGACCTGAGCACCACAAGATCCAAGGTGAGCAGCGGTTTTCTAGAGGCAATCTATACTCGCTCCTCAAAAATCCACTGTATATCGGCAAGATCCATCATGACGGAGAGTTGTACGAGGCCAATCACGCGGCGATCGTCGATTCGGGCGTGTGGCATGCGGTACAGGCAAGAGTTTCCAAAAACCGTACCCAGCATAGAACCGGCCAGAATGCCAAGCACCCTAGCCTACTTGCCGGGCGCATTACCGACACATCAGGCAATCGCTTGTCGCCCACCTACACGCAGAAAAAGGGTAAGCGTTACAGCTACTACGTTAATCAGGCGCTACTACAATTTCGTGATGATGACGTGGATGGTGTCAGCCGCATACCCGCAAAGGAACTCGATACAGCAGTAGAATATTTGCTGCTAAATCTACTTCGGAATCCGACAACGCTTATCGATAATCTTAGTCACTTCGTCAGCAAAGCATTTCAGGTGAACCGGTTGATGTCGCAAGCCGAGGCTCTGACGATGAACTGGACTGGTTATAACACCTGTGAAAGGGCAACAGTGCTGGAAGCGCTGGATGCGAAAGTCGTGGTGTCAGACTGCAATATTACCGTCACCCTAGGGGCCAGGAGTCTATGCGACTTTTTGCTCAAAAAAATTCGCTCGGACAAGTCCAGCCAGCGCTCTGAACACGACAGCGATGTCATCAGGCTATCGGCGGCGGTAAAACTTCGCCGCAGCGGTATCGGAAAGAAATTGATTATCGGCAATAACCCCAGCAAGCTCACGAACGCGCATCCACGATCGGTAGTCGCGCTGCAGCGCACGGTGCTGCAAGCGATGCGCTGGAACGAAGAGCTGACCACAGGTCAGGTAAGTTCGATAGAGGCGCTCGTCCAACGGGATGGTCTGAATCGACGCCAAGTGTATCGAGTCCGACAACTGGCCTTCCTGGCACCGGACATCATTGCGCGAATTGCTGAAGGAGACGTGCCTGAAACGCTCACGTTGGAAAAGCTAAAGAAAGGGTTTCCGATGGAGTGGCAAAAGCAGCGAGTGTTGTTTGGATTAGCGCCGCCCTTCTGATTTCAGCAATACCATCGCGTCTCGCACCATCTTTGTGCCGCCTATCCTCCATTTCGAGAGACCATAATCGGCGCTCGGTACATCCGAAAAATCGTATCCGAGTTAAAATCCATCCATTTCCAGCATTCCACCTAATAACACTTGACAGATTATTTATATATATTTCAGTGAGTTATGAAAAATATTTGTCAGGTGCGTTTGGAGGTTGTAGCTTAATCCCTGTACAACTCAGGGGCGTGATCATCGCGACCCAGGGGGTTCCAGCAAATGACCCCTGCACAGCCCAACACGGTAGCGCTGGCAATCAGCGCCACCGGAAGTGAACAAGCCTCAATGGAGTGGTAAGGCTGCCGACTTTACGGCATTCATTTATCGCAACCTGGAGGATTGTCCATGGACACTCTCAATAGCGACGTGAAATTCGTCGACATCGAAACGTTAGTGGTTCCCACCACCCACGCAAGAAAACACCCCGAAAAGCAAATCAAGAAGCTGAAGAACGCGATAGCGACCTTCGGTATCGTAACGCCGCTGGTTATAGATCAGCACGGCAATGTCTACGCTGGTACAGCCAGGCTTGAGGCACTCAAGCGCCTCGGCGTAGCCAAAGTCCCGGTGCTGGAAAACAGCCATCTAAGCGAGGCTCAGCTGCGCGCATATGCGCTGGCTGATAACCGCATAGCGGAAGACGCATGCTGGGACGAGACGCTCCTAAAGGTTGAACTGAGCTATCTGATCGACTGCGATGTTGAGATTGATCTCGATTCGACCGGGTTTGAAGCTGCCGAAATCGACAGCCTACTCATTGTGGAATCGATGACAGCTGAGCCTGGTGAGCCGGCGATGCCCGAGGATGAGTCAGTGGTAACGCAGCCCGGCGACATTTGGACTCTCGACCAGCATCGAGTCATGTGCGGCAGCTCTCTTTGCGCCGAACAAATGTCGCAGCTAATGTCTGGCGCTATAGCCCAGCAGCATCTTTCAGATCCGCCATACAATGTCCCCACTCAAGGCCACATCTCCATCGGCGATGGCGCTGCACACGGCGACTTTGCGATGGCTGCGGGAGAGATGAGCTCCGAAGAGTTCACGGAGTTTCTCAAAAAGGCCCTCATCGTACTCGCCAACGCCTGCGCACCGGGCTCGCTTCACTACATTTTCATGGACTGGCGCCACCTCCGGGAGCTGCTGGAGGCAGTGGATGGTGTCTTCTCGCAGCAGATCAATATGTGCGTCTGGGCGAAGACCAATGGAGGTATGGGCTCGCTCTACCGTTCTCAGCACGAACTGGTGGTAGTCGCCAAAAAGGGCAGCGAGCCGCATATCAACAATGTTCAGCTGGGTGCCCATGGCCGATACCGCACCAACGTTTGGCGCTACCCGGGCATGAATACTTTCTCTCCAGATCGTGAGGAATGTCTGGCCGCCCACCCCACGGTAAAACCGATCGCCATGATCGCTGATGCCATCCTTGATGCGTCCAAGCTCGGGGATGTGGTGCTCGATGGATTTCTAGGGTCTGGCACCACCCTCCTCGCCGCCGAGCAAACGGGTCGTGTGTGTCGCGGCATGGAGCTCGACCCGCGCTACGTGGATGTCGCAGTTCGACGCTGGGAGGCCATGACTGGCAAGCATGCCGTTCACGAGACCTCGGGGAAAACATTTTCTGAAATCGCGTCTGAGACGCACGTTGACCTGCAGGAGGTCCTGTCATGAGCAAAGACAAGTACGCGGTTGGCTATGGCAAACCGCCCAAGCATGCACAGTTCAAAAAGGGTCAGTCGGGCAATCCCAAGGGACGACCCAAAGGCATCAGAAACCTCAACACGGACCTAGAGGAGGAACTCAGCCAGAAAATCGTGGTGAGCGAAGGTGGCATGACCAAAGAGACCACCAAGCAGCGCGCCATGATCAAGTCATTGTTCGCCAAGGCGCTTAAGGGAGACACCCGCGCCGCCACCGTGCTTATCAACCTGATTCTTGGACTGGAGCAAACCCGCATTGCCAACGATGCGGTCGAGGCACTCACCCCAGACGACATCACCATCCTCGAAGACTTCAAGCTGCGAATCCTGAACGACGCTCAACAGCAAAAGGAGACCAAAAAATGAACAGCTATACAGCACTTAACGCGATCCTGAGAACGGATTTCAAGTTATTTTACCAGCGGTCATTTGCCGAGCTAAATCCGGCCATCGACTATCAGGACAACTGGCACATGGATGCGATCATTCATGTACTTAATGGCGTGATTAGCGGTGACATCAGGCGACTCATTATCAACATGCCGCCGCGTTACGGTAAGTCGCTCGCCACAACAGTCGCACTTACCGCCTACCTGCTCGGGCTGG
>JAHEFG010000002.1 GCA_024640305.1 Gammaproteobacteria bacterium | reverse complement strand
GCCAGTTTATGCGTTGTGTCGCTCGCGCCTAACGCCATAAGCGTTGTTGTAACCGGGATGCCGAACTCGTTTGCGAACCGCCGCATCGGTTTGGTCGCATTGCTGTTGATCACACCACCGCCGGCGTAAATCAGCGGCCGCTCGGATCGTGCGAGCATCTCGTAGAAACGCTCGCAAGCGTGTTCGCTCAAACGGTTTTCAGTTACCGTCGCCAGCCGACGACGATAGCCCGCTAACGGCAGAGTGCCTGACCCCTTGAATTCGCCTTCCCAGTTTTGCACGTCTTTAGGGATATCAATCACGACCGGGCCCGGTCGGCCAGTTCGCGCGAGCTCAAACGCGCTGCGCATCGTGTCTTCGAGTCGGTTTGGATCCGTAACCAGGAATATGTGCTTTGCGACGGCGCCCATAATGGCCGAGACTGGCGCTTCCTGAAACGCATCGGTGCCGATAGCTGCTGTCGGCACCTGGCCGCAGATAACGACGATAGGAATGGAGTCGGCCATGCAGTCTCGCACCGGCGTTACGGTATTGGTCGCGCCCGGACCGGAAGTAACCAGGACGACACCGACTTTGCCGCTGGCACGGGCATAGCCAGATGCCATGAAACCCGCACCTTGCTCGTTCGCCGGCACGATCAGCGGTATTGGCGAGGTGCCATCTTCGTTTCGATGCGTGTCGTTGTAGCGAAACACGGCGTCGTAGGTAGGCAGAATGGCGCCGCCGCTGTAGCCAAATATTGTATCGACACCCTCATCAGCCAATACCTGCACGACGATATCCGCGCCGCTCATACGTGCGCCTTCGAGTGGATGGTCGGAATTTTTCGCTCTTTTCGCCTGCTCGCTCACAGTATCGCCAGGGTGTTACGTAAGTGCCGGATTGATACCGGGTTTTTGGCGAGTGTTTACTAATTTCTGTTGCATTGCAATACTCGAACATCTGCGCCACCATCCGCGCAATATCAGGGTGAATTAGTTTCAAACGAATGTATTAAGCGAGATCCAATGCGACACGCAATTTCAGTCCTACTGCAGAACGAGGTCGGTGCATTAACACGCATGACCGGTATGTTTTCTTCCCGTGGCTACAACATTGAATCGCTCAATGTAGCGCCAACAGACGACGAGACCGTATCCCGCGTGACCATAGTCATTTCCGGATCCGATGCAGCGATCATGCAGCTCAACACGCAGTTGGCGAAACTGGTCGACGTCGTCAACATCCACGACATGACGCTTGGCGATCACTTCGAGCGCGAACTTGCGATGGTTAAGGTCAAACTGGTATCCGGAGGCCCGTCTAAAGCCAAGGCTATCGCCAAGAAGCACGGTGCCGAGATTCTCGATGATTCCCGGGTCAGTTTCACGCTGCAACTAATGGGGCGGGTTAGCGAAATTGATGCATTTATCGAAGACGTATCCGCAATCGGTGAACTTTCTGCGGTCGCGCGTAGCGGCAGCGTCGCGGTGTCGAAGGGAGAGGTGACGCTGTCATCGTATGACGCGCAACATCACCTGTCAGCTTGAGAAATGCCAGGCTTCGCCCTTTCCGAATACCGCCGGCTTGTCGTCAAGGTAGGCTCAGCACTACTTATCGGAGAGGACGGCAATGTACATCGCGGTTGGCTCGAGGGCTTGGCCGAAGATGTTGCGAGACTCGTTGCTGACGGCCACGAGGTGCTCATCGTCTCGTCAGGTGCTATCGGAATAGGTAGCACGGTGCTGGGGCTCAATAAACGGCGTGCCCGGTTGGAAGACCTTCAGGCAGCCGCTGCAGCAGGGCAAGTGCAACTGGTACATGCTTATCAGGAAGCACTGAGTGCCCATGACATCGTGGCGGCACAGGTTCTATTGACTCCCGAGGACACGGAAAATCGTCGTCGTTTCCTGAACGCGCGCGGCACGCTGGCCAAGCTGATTGAACACTCCGTTATTCCCATCATCAACGAAAATGACACCGTAGCGACTGACGAGATCCGCTACGGCGACAACGACCGCCTGGCTGCCCGCGTCGCCCAGCTCGTTATGGCTGACGCGCTGGTATTGCTGTCGGATGTTGATGGTCTCTACACAGCAGACCCTGGGAAAGACAGCAACGCAACACACATTCCCGAGGTAGCGAACATCACTGACGAAGTACAGATGATGGCCGGCGAGACGCGCTCGGAAATCGGCAGCGGCGGCATGGCGACAAAAGTGCAGGCCGCGCGAATCGCGACCCATGCGGGATGCTCCACGGTCATTACCAGCGGCGCGATTGTTCGGCCGCTTGAGGCGCTGGCCGCTGGTGGTAAGTGCACCGTATTTAGCGCCGCGGGATCGCCTGCCGCGGCCCGCAAGCAATGGCTGGCTGGTGTGCTGGAAGTACGCGGCGAACTCAGGCTCGATGATGGGGCGGTAACAGCCCTGAGAAACGGCAAAAGTCTCCTGCCTGTTGGTGTTATTGAGATTGTCGGCAATTTTCGTCGCGGTGATGTTGTCACGATCGTCGATGCATCCGGAAATGAAATCGGTCGCGGTCTGGCCGAATATTCTGATGAAGATGCCCAGCGATTGGTCGGGTATCGCTCAGAAGATATTGAGGCAAAACTCGGCTATCGTGGTCGATCGGTCATGGTTCACCGGGACGAACTGGTACTGTTTGATAATGAGCGCTAACGAACCTTCATCCACGTTGATCGTGGATATGATGCAACCAATGGGCGAGGCAGCACGCCGTGCCGCGTCGGCACTGGCGATGTCTTCCAACGACGAGCGTAACCGCGCGTTACAGGCAGCGGCGACCGCCATCCGAAATCGATCCGATGAGATCCTGGCGGCCAACGCCAATGACATGCAGCTTGGGGAACAGCGCGGCCTCAGTGCTGCGATGCTGGATCGGCTGATGTTGGATACCGACCGTATTGAGGGAATGGCTGCTGGCATTGAAGCCGTTGCAAAGTTGCATGACCCCATCGGCCGGATCCTGGAGGAATGGGATCGTCCCAACGGCCTCGTTATCCAGCGAGTGTCTGTACCGCTCGGCGTCATCGGCATCATCTACGAAAGTCGCCCAAACGTCACCGCAGATGCGGCGGCCCTTTGCCTCAAATCGGGCAATGCCGCGATCCTTCGTGGTGGATCTGAAAGCTATCATTCCAGTCGCGCAATTTATGCGTGCCTGCGAGATGGTCTGACCGCAGCTGGAGTCGATGCGGACGCTGTCCAGATGGTGCCAACGACCGATCGCGCGGCGGTTGGTTACATGCTGTCATCGATGAGCAAGTGGATCGATGTCGTCGTGCCGCGGGGAGGCAAGAGTCTTATCAAGCGCGTGCAGGATGAGGCGCGTGTGCCGGTTATCGGCCACCTCGAGGGAATTTGCCACGTCTATCTGCACGAGGCAGCGGATGCCAACATGGCGCGTGACATCGTTCTGAATGCGAAAATGCGTCGTACGGGCATCTGCGGTGCTGCAGAAACAGTCCTTGTTGATAAGGCTGCTGTTGCGCGGCTACTGCCGCCGGTGGCTGAAGCACTGGTCAGCGCAGGCTGTGAAATTCGAGGCGACGAGGCAGTTTGCTCTGCGATTGAAAATACCACTGCGGCAACTGAAGAGGATTGGGCGACGGAGTATCTGGACGCGATTGTTTCAATTCGTGTCGTCAGCGGTATCGATGAGGCAATCGAGCACATCGCCCGCTATGGCTCGGGTCATACAGAATGCATAGTGACGGAGCAAAGCAGTGCAGCCGAGCGCTTTTTCCGCGACGTCGATAGTGCAATTGTGCTGCAGAATGCATCCACGCAGTTCGCAGACGGCGGCGAATTCGGGATGGGTGCCGAAATAGGTATCGCGACAGGTCGTGTGCATGCCCGCGGGCCGGTCGGAGCGGATCAATTGACAAGTTATAAGTACGTTGTTCGCGGTAGCGGGCAAGTCAGGCCCTGATGTCCAGCCAGTCTGCACCGTTTGACGTCGCCGTCATTGGAGCGGGCGTCAACGGTGCGGGCATCGCGTTCGATGCGGCGCTGAGAGGTTTGCGAGTCGTCGTGCTGGAGCAAAATGACATCTGCAGCGGCACGTCGGCGATTTCCAGCCGGCTGATACACGGCGGGCTGCGTTATCTTGAGTATGGCGAGATTCCGCTGGTCTTCGAGTCATTACGCGAGCGCATCCTGTTGCGACGTATCGCGGCACACCTCGTCAAACCGATTCGGATATGTATACCGATCTATGAGTCGGCCAGGCGCGGCCCGTTACTGATTCGCCTGGGCATGATCGCGTACGACCTGCTTTCGGTTCGAAAAACTGTACCGGTACACGACATGTTGAGCCGCGATGAAGCGATCGAGGCCGAGCCCGGGCTTGCCGCAGAAGGGCTTCGAAGTGAAGCGCGTTACTACGATGCTCAAGTGACATTCGCAGAGCGGCTTGTATTGGAAAACCTGTTGGCGGCGCGTTCGGCCGGAGCCGAGGTCCATACCTACAGTTCAGTTACGAAGATAAACATCGAACGTGGCGCCGTGAGTACCCTCGAGTTCAAAGACAATATTACGGGTGAACAAAAGACGATTGCAGCGAGTGTTGTGGTCAATGCAGCGGGTCCATGGGTAGATCAGGTGCTTGCAACAACCGCGAGGGTCAGCCCGCGGCTAATCGGTGGAACGAAAGGCAGCCACATCGTCGTGGGGCCATTCAAGGGTGCGCCAAAGGATGCGTTTTACGTTGAGGCGGCCGCAGACGGTCGTCCATTCTTTATTATTCCGTGGAACGACCAGTACCTGATCGGTACAACGGATATCCGATACAGCGGTGACCTGAACGAAATTCGCGCGAGTCGCGAAGAGGTTGATTACCTGCTGTCCGAAACGAATCGCGTATTTCCAGCTGCGCAGCTAGGCAGGGAAGATATTAATTATGCCTATGCAGGCGTGCGGCCGTTACCGCATCGTCAGAAAGGGCCGGAATCATCGATTACTCGCCGCCACATAATCCGCAGGAACCGCAAGATAGCGCGAGGCCTAATTTCCATCATTGGCGGAAAATTGACGACCTATCGAAGTCTCGCGGAACAGACGGTTGACCGCGTGGGCAAGACGCTCGGTCGTCGATTGCCGGATTGCAGAACGAGGGACGCACTGTTGCCGGGGGCTTACCGGCTTGACGAAGCCCGCACAGTGCTCGAATCTTTGCAGGGACTGTCCACAAAAGGAGTTCAACGGCTGCTGTCGATCTACGGCGGCAGGAGTATCGACATTGTTGAGCTAACCCAGTCCGAACCTTCGCTCGGCAAGGCAATCGATGCCGGTGAGACAATACTGGCCGCAGAAGTTGTCTTTGTCATTCGCGAGGAAATGGCGCGCACCCTGGCGGACATCGTGCACCGTCGCCTGATGATTGGACTTGCCGCCGACCAGGGCAGGGCGCTGTATGAAATAGTTGCTGCAATCGCAGCCGCGGAATTTGCCTGGAGTGACGAAGACCGCCGTGAACAACTCGAATCGTTACGGTATTACAGCGCATCCTTGCGGGTTTAGTCGTCGCGTGCAGCCGCGCTCTCAGGGCGCATATCGAATCTCGGCGAACAACTCCCGGCCACGCCCCGGGAAATAGCGATAGCTGCCAAATGCGTAGTCGGCTCGATCGGCGTAGTCGCGATTCGCCAGGTTATTCAGGCGAACGATGAACTCAAGCGACGCTGTGAGATTAGTGCCCACCCTGAGGTTGGCAATGGCATGTCCCGGGTAGCGGAACCGGTTTTCTGCGTCAAGATAGTATTCACCAATAGTCGTCCACTGCAGTGCGGCGCTGCTACGCGCATTGGGCCTGAACAACAACTCGACATTACCCAGCCAGCGCGGTGCCGTATCGACATCGCGACCAGAAACAAACGTCTCACCACGCGAAGCTACAACATCGAAATCGTAGCGGTGACGGGCGTAGCTGGCAGCCAGGTTTAATTGCCAGGACGAATTCAGCAAGATTTCGACGCTACCTTCAAGGCCGTGATGTTTGCTGCGGGCGCCGCTGATATTAAAGCCCTCGGCATCCCGAAAAACGCTGTCGCGCTTGCGCATCGTGAACGCGGTTAAATCGGCGGACCAGCTGCGCCTGTTGGTGCGTACTCCTATCTCAAAACTATCAAGTCGCTCGGATTCAAGATCAGCAACCTGTTGGCCACTTTGCAGTCGGTACAGCTCGGTTGCCTGCGGCGCACGAAAACCTCGCGACAGATTCGCGTACAGGCTGGTCTGTTCGTTGAGCAGGAAGTTGATCGCGAGCTTCGGGGCAAGATTGGTAAAACTGTCCGCGCGATCAGCCGGGCGTGAATACAGGCAGCCACCGAAGCCGCATTCCGTTCCATCATCCCTCGTGTTGCCATCCAGCATGTGATTATCGTATTCGTAGCGCAGGTACTCGGTACGCAGCCCGGCATTGAGCGTTAGATTCTCGTTCAGTCGATACTCGACCTGAATATAAGGAGCGATGGCGTAACTGGTAACGTCATAGTCGTAGTGTTTACCTGCGGGTCGTGTCTCGACGAGGAAATCAGATCCCTGCGTTGCTCCGTCTTGGGTCTGCTTCAGAAAAAGATCTGACCACTCGAGGTCGACCCCGACAATCGTCGAATAATTCTCGGCCGAAAAAGTTGCCGAGGTCAGGACGCCACTACTGATATGCCCATTTTCCTCCAGCGGTTGACCTGGCAGGAAGTGCTGTAAAAAGCGCATATCCGAATGACGCAAGAAAGGCCTCAACTCGAGCACAAAGCGTTCTGATTGGCGCGTCCAAATGCCGTATATGCGCTGGCTGCTTGCGTTTCGGAATGCTTCAGGATTCAGGTTGCCGCGGTTCAGGGATGGATCTTTGTATGCGTCCTCTCCCAAAATGAAACCGGCGGTGTCCTGGTCAAGGTCCGTGGCGGAAAAAGCGAGCAAAAAGTTGTTGTCACGCAGATCCCATTCGCGCTTGAAGTGAATCTTGCTCTGCCTGTACCCGGATTCGTCGCGAAAGCCACCATCGTCGGCGTAAACCATGGACGCAAGCCAGGTTTCCCGGTCATCCAGGGGCAGGTTGGCACTTGCGCGATAGAAATTATTGGCGCCGAATTCGAACGCGAGTTGAGGCGTATGGTCTGCGCCAGGTCGCGGCATGAGTACATTGATAACGCCGTGGAGCGCGTTGGATCCATAAAGCGCGTTGCCGGGCCCGCGAATAACTTCAATCGACGCCGCTTGCTCCGTGTTTATTTCAAGCAACGAATTGACGTTGCAAAAACCGCTGGGGCGAATGGGAATGCCATCTTCGAGAAACAAGAACGAGCCGCAGGAACCGGCTCCGGTAAGTATCGGGGAGCGAATTGCTGTCAGGTGTTCCTGCCCGCTGGCGCGACCGAGCCAGACGCCGGAAACCCGCGTCAAGAGTTCGTGGATATGCTGGTGCCTTACGCGGGTAATAGCGTCTGAATCGAGGCGTTCTATGTTCCCGGCGTGCGACAGTACAGGTTGAGCACGTCTTTGGGATGTGACGATAAGCTCGTCTATCGGAGCAGTGCTGTCGAGCAACTGCGCGAACAGCGGCAGCGGCGACGCGATTAGCATGAGCAGCCACAGTCGCAGGTACTGTCGTCGGCACATTGTTGTCATTCGATTCTCACGCTGGCGCTATTATAATCGCCCCAGATACGATCGTCCCTACGGAAGTGCCAGCCCATGAAAAAGCCCATCTTTGTCCGTCCGGTCAGTTGTGCGCTTGTCTCGATTTTGTTGCTGAGCCAGGTGGCGGCGTGGGGCCAGAGTGCAGACGCTGTCGCCAGGGAAAAAACGGACAGACCGAGGATTGGCCTGGTGCTGGGCGGTGGTGGCGCTCGTGGTGCGGCCCACATTGGCGTGCTGAAGGAACTCGAGCGTAATCGCATTCCGATAGATGCCATTGCAGGCACAAGTATGGGCGCGATCGTTGGCGGCTTGTATGCATCCGGTATGAATCCCGATGAACTTGAACAGTTGGTGTCGTCGCTGGATTGGGCCGACGCACTTACAGACATGCCCGCACGAAAGTTCTTGAGTTTTCGCCGCAAACAGGACGATGCGCAGTTCCCGATTGACCTCGAAGTGGGCCTGCGTGATGGATCTTTGTTGCTGCCCAAGGGCGTAATCCAGGGGCAGAAACTGGATCTGATATTGCGAGAGCTGACAATTGACGTCTCGCACCTGACGGATTTCGATGATCTGCCAATTCCATTTCGTGCCATCGCTTCGGACATCGAGCACGGCGAGCCTTATGTTATGGGGAGGGGAGACCTCGCGCGATCTATCCGTGCCAGCATGTCGGTACCCGGTGTTTTTGCACCCGTAAAGCTTGATGGCCGCTTACTCGTCGATGGCGGCATCGTCGGCAACCTGCCGATCAATGTTATTCGTGACATGGGGGTCGACGTCATAATCGCGGTCGATGTCGAATTTCCGTTGTATGCAGCGGACGAACTCGATTCTGCGGTAACAATATCGGAACAGATGCTCACCATATTGATACGCAAGGAAACGCTTCGCCAGATTGATACTCTAGGTGACGAAGATATTCTCATCCGGCCCGAACTTGGCACCTTCGCGTCCACGGCATTTGGCGAAATTGCTACTGCGATAGAACCAGGCAGGAGTGCTGCCAATGCCGTTTCGGAGCAACTGCAGCGCTTGTCAGTTGATGAGTCGCGTTACGCAGACTTCCTGGCCCGACACAGTGGTGACCAGCCACAGCAGGAGCAGCTGGCATTTGTTCGCGTTGTGCAAGACGGACGTCTTTCTTCCGACCTCCTGGCATCGCGGCTGGATACCAAAGTGGGTGACGCGGTAAATACACAGCGCCTCGCAGATGATGCCCAGCGCCTTTTCGGCCTCGATCTTTACGAGAAGGTCGGATACAGGCTGGTGACGGACGAGTCGGGAACCGGCGTCGAATTTGATGCTCGCTCCAAGAGCTGGGGCCCTGACGTGTTGCAGTTTGCTGCGTCTCTTGAGGACGACTTCGAGGGCTCGACAGAAATCAACCTGGCCGTACGTCTAACCAAAACCGAGCTCAACGCTCGCGGTGCTGAGTGGCGCACAGATCTGCAACTCGGCACAGATCCACTGCTGTTTTCGGAGTTTCATCAGCCCTTTGGCTATGACTCGAGCCTGTTTATTGCCCCTCACGTCGATATGCGACAGTCGAACATCAAGGCTTACATCCTGAATGAGGCAGTAGCTCGGTTACGTCTCTCGAACGTGGAAGCGGGCATCGACCTTGGTACTGAAATCGGGTCGTGGGGCGAATTCCGCGTTGGTGCCTTCAGCGGCGCAGGGACGGCTCGGGTTAAGGTTGGGGATCCGGCTTTCCCCAATATTTCGTTTGACACCGGTGGGGCGTTTGCGCAGTTTCGAATCGATACTTTGGATAATGCGCAATTTCCACGCAGCGGTATACGAGCAAATTTTCGCTGGAAGGAGTCGCTGACCGGGCTAGGTGCTGATGCATCATTCAGCACCATTGAAGCGGATGTCGCTTCCACCTGGAGCCGCGGCAAGAACAGTCTGCAACTTGGCTTCGACTACGCGGCGACGATAGATTCCAATGATTCGATTCAGGATTTCTTCCCCCTCGGTGGCTTCTTGCGCTTGTCGGGGCTGGAGCGCGGTGAGATCAGCGGTCCTCATGCGGCTTTGGCAAAGCTCGTCTATTACCGTCGCGTAGGAGAGTCGGCAGGCAACCTGCTCGATGTGCCGGTTTATCTCGGCGCGTCGCTCGAGGCTGGCAATGTCTGGCAGACCCGCTCAGACATGAGTCTTGACACGATGCAATTCAATGGCAGCTTTTTCGCCGGCCTGGATACTTACATAGGCCCGATCTATCTTGCCGCTGGCCTGGCGGAGGGCGGCGAGACAAATTTCTATCTGTTTATTGGCGCGCCGCCAAGATAGACCGTGCCTGCCTGGGTTAACGGACGAGCTTCTCGAGGATTTGCGACGGCGAGTCGGTGTCACGATAGTAGCCGTGGCGCGCCGCCATGTTCTCGAAAGCCTGGTCACGCTCTGCCTCACTCGTATACCAGTGCAGTTTTTCCCAGTCATTGCCGAGAATTTTTCGGATCGTATCGTTGCGCGGTAACGTAACGCGAATCCCGAAACGCCGATCGGCACCTGCTGTAGCGGGGTCGACGAGATTGTGTTGATGGCAGTAGTCCACGGCGGTCGTCCTTATTTAGCGCGGTCGGCAGTATACCGGAACTTTACGACTGGTCACCACGATCTGATGCCCCTTCACGATCCGACCAGCGCAATATCCGGCGCGTGATAAACATGTAAACCGGTTTCACAGTGCGCATCCAGATTTTCGACGGCAGCGACGGCCTGGACACGATTGCCCGTTCACGAGCCGTCAGATCATCCGGGCAGTAGTAGCGCTTGTGCTTCAATAGGTGTCGAAGGTCATCGTAGGCCAGAAGTCGAAACAGACGTCCCCGGCGCGGCGCAAACCAGGCCAGCTGGAAATCAAGTATTCCGGCCGAGCCGTCATCAAACACCAGGAAATTCGGTTCTTTCGCCAAGTCGTTATGCACGACGTTAGTTCGGTGCAGCGTCCGCAGCAGCTTTGCTGCATTTTTGAAATATGACAGGTCTGTTGGTCTTGCTATGTGCATGGGCGAGCCGGGGAGGTAACTTCTCGTCAGGTGGTCGGAGTCGATCGCGAGAAGCTTCGGCACGGCCTCTACATTAATCATCACAGCCAGAATGCGTGCCTCCCGCTGCAGCATTCGGCGCGCAAGCCAGCGCACCCAAACGTTCGCGTTGTTCGAATCACGCACGATATGCGTATGGCCATCGGCCGTGACAAGTCGAATTTCGCCGAACAGGTCCTTCTTGAGAAGCTTATTTTCAGCCATCGTATAGTGAATTACTGAGCCGGGGCGCTGGCGGTGCGGCACCAAATTACAGAGAATACAACAGCGTGCTGCTCTGGAATGATCGATGACTGATAATTCAGACGAAAAGACGCCTGGTACCGAGCGTATCAGGCTTGATTCAACCGGCGAATTCTTCAGCGTCGGCGCGCCGCTGCACGCCGTACGTGCTGGTTATGTGCGCCGCGCCGCCGATAACGTGCTTTTTGAGACGGTCGTTGCCGGTCGCTATGCGCATGTCATCGCTCCGGGTCGTAGCGGAAAATCGAGCTTGGTTGCGGCGACCAGTGCCCGGCTGGAAAACAATGGTTTCAAAGTCGCAATTCTGGATCTTGAACAGATCGGCGCACGTGATGCCGGTACCGATGCGGGCCGGTGGTATTACAGCGTTGCTTATCGTTTGCTCCGACAGTTGCGTATTCGAATTGATTTGCAGGACTGGTGGCAGGATAAGTCGTTTCTAAGCAATCGCCAGAGGCTTGTCGAATTCTACTCTGAGGTCATTCTGCAGAATGTCTCTGAGCGTGTCGTTGTATTCATTGACGAGATTCAATGCATAGCCGGGCTGCAATTTGCAGATCAATTGCTGGCGAGTGTTCGCGCGGCACATAACGCTCGTGCAACGGATCCGGAGTTTGGTCGGTTAACTTTCGTACTGCTGGGCGAAAGTGATCCACTGAGCCTGATTGATGAACCGGAGCTGTCACCGTTCAATGTGACCCAGCCGGTGTCATTGGGCGATTTTTCGCGCGCCGACCTGGATCTTTTTGCGGCGGAGTTGGGCCTGTCGCCGCAAGACGCAGTCGTCGCACTGGATAGAGTCTATTACTGGACGGGCGGCCAGCCTTACCTCACTCAAAAGTTGGCGCGGGCGATTTCAAGAGAGCAACTCACGACTGATATCGTGGATAACGTCGACAGGCTCGCAACGCAACAGCTCGCAGGCCGCGCTGCTCTGCATAATGAACCGCATATGAGTCATATTCACCGCGAGGTCGTTGGAGACGCCAAGCGGTATGAAGCTTTGTTGAATCTATACGGCAGGATCAGCAAAGGCATCGCAGTTGCCGCGGACCTGGGCTCGGTATTGCAACGGCGGTTGATCGCAATCGGTCTGCTGAAAATCGATGAAGAAGGTAACCTGGCAATCCGCAACCGGCTTTACGCAGCCGTGTTCACGACGCGATGGGCTAACGAGAATCTGCCCAACCACTGGCGCACGCCAGCCATTGCGGCTGTTGTTCTGCTTATCATCGTAGCGATACCTTTTTGGTATACACAGCTGTTGCCTCGATCCTATGTTGCCCTTCTAACGTCCGACACGGTCGAATTGAGTGAAGCGCAAAGCGCCTACATAAATTTTCGTTCGTTTCCCGGGCACGTCGCAGGCGCTGACAACCTCTACCGTAGTTTCATAGAGGCAAGGGGCAGGAATGCAGCCGACGAGCAGCAAATTGAAGAAATCGCAGAGATGGCCGCGATATTGCCGAATGCCGGGCGGCTGCCCAACGACTTGCGAGCGCAGTTCTGGGATCGGAAGGTGAAAGCGGCGACCAGGCAAGAGCGGCGTGATGAAGCGCTGCTCGCAGCGCTGCAATCGCTGGTGTCGTCAACACCGAAGCGCCGCAATCGTGCGGCGATGTTGGTTGCGGATGACTATCCACTGCTGCTGGCGAGTCTGGTCGAGAGCGAACGCGACAATGTTGTCTTCGACCCTGTCAACAAATTGCTAACCGAGACGCGTGCTGCGCAGGTGACACAGTGGTCGCCGGAACAACAAAGTCTGCAGCAGCGGGAGAGCTGGGCGATCACGGCGCTGGAGGTCAGTCCCCTCGTGCGGCGGGTCATTGTTGACAGGGACGGCGAGCTTGGTCGCGTCGGTCTGACCCTTAACCTGAGCCACGCTCGTGCAAGCGACCTTCGAATCAAAGTCATTGCGCCGTCAGGACGAGCTGTCGAGGTCGATGCGGGGGTCGAGCGCGCCTCGTCAAATCAGGATATTCGCATCCCGGCAACCCAATTGAGTGCCCTGAAGGGCGAGTCGCTGAATGGCACATGGAGCCTCAGCATTCGTGATGAAGAGCTAGGTGTTGCGGGTCAATTGGTTGGCTGGAACTTGCAGCTCAATTCGCAGGGACTTGTTGAAGACTTTCAGCGCGGCCTGAACATCTCCGATCCGGTTGAACGCGAAAGTGATAATTTATGGTTTAGTAATGATGGGCGTTATGCCGTCGCTCGCGCCATGCAAAGTGATAGCGCGCGAGTATGGGATCTCGCATTCGCGCAGCCGGTTCGTGCGGTTGCCGTGAATGAGTTGGAACAACTGATTGGACTGAGTGCGGGCGCAAAGCTGCTGGTCACTGCCACACAGGAGACGATCAAGCTCTGGGATACAAACACAGGCAACAGGGTTGCGACACTACCGGTAGGATCCGCAAGCGCCACCGCTCGACTAACCTCTGATGGAACTCATTTGTTTGTGCAAAGCAATCGTGACGGTGACTCCGTGTTCGAATTATGGTCGCTCGACGATGCGGCTATTGCGGCAGAACTGGATAATGCCGGGACACCGGCGCTGGTGTCGCTCGATGCAGGCGGCAATCGCATCGCGATCGCTGACTACGATCGTGCGGTGCGAATTTGGGACTTGCGTGATGGAACGCTGATCGCACAATTGGATCTGTCCGAGCAACCAAGTGAAATACGTCTCGCTGCTACCGGCGAAATGCTCGGAGTTGTATTACGCGAGTCCGGTGCATCACTCTGGCGGGTGGATCAACCACAGCATCCGGTGATCGAAGAATTTGGCCACGGAAGCTGGCGGCTCGTGTTCTCGCCGTCTGGCTCAAAAGTCCTTATCGGCAGGGCAGATCACGGCTTCCAGATTTACGACAGCAGCAATGGATACCTGCTTGGTCCACCGCTGGGTTTCGATAGCGGTGCAATAGGCTCGATGCTTGCGTTTAGTTCCGATGAGCAGCTTGTCGTTACCGCGGGGGCGAATGGTCTGACTCGTTTCTGGCGTGTACCGGCTATGCCGCCGCCCAGTGTGCTCGGGGGCGTCGAATTCAGTCAGCCCATCTGGCCCGCAGCGGGTGATGCGATCGCGACAGTCACGCCGGATACGTCGACGGTGGTCATCGGGGATCGGCGAGGGAATGTGCATATTCTGCCTGCCAACATTGATCTGGACGCGCTGGCGGCAGCGGCGGAAGACGTTAGCTTCTTCGGCCACAGTGACGAGGTTCGCGTCCTCGAGGTTAGCGCCGACGGATCCCGCGCAGCAAGTGTCGCGGACGACAATACTGTGCGTGTCTGGAATATTGCGGATGGCCTGCCCATGCCATTCATCGGTGTCATAGAGGGCGATCCGGTCAGCAAACTTGCGTTCGGTCCTGATGCATCGCTGATAGGAATTCTGAATGGCACCGGCGCACAATTGATGAACGCGGAAACCGGTGCGATGCTCGCGCGTTTCGATTTGGGTGAGCGTCATTCAGGGATCGCATTCACGGATTTGAATCACATGTATGTTGGCAGCGAAAGCGGGGCTCTGCGTGTTATCTCTCGAAGTGCCGGAGGTAACTGGAGTGTGCAGACGCTGTGGCAGGGAGAGTCGCCAATTCGTTGGCTTGAAGCGTCACCGCGATCCGGGTTCCTCGTAATGGTCGACGCTGAAAACCTGGTGCAGCAGTTCAATCTGCACGAGGGTCGTATTGGTGAGTCTGTGCTGCAGTTGCCAAGCGCCGTCGAGGATCTTGTGTTCGCGCCCGGTGGGTCGCGCGTCCTGTTCCGAACCGCACGCTGGATACATCGGGCGGGATCATCCCCGACAGGACTTGTCTGGATCGATGCCATACTTGGGCCGAAAGCGGTCAACGGCGGTCACCTGGTTTTTGCTAAGGGCTCCAATTCAGCTGCGGCAAGAGGGAATCGTCTGTACCTGCCCGTCGCCGGCGAGGCTTTCGTTCGCCTGGCGCGACTGAGTTTTGGAGGTGACCAGGGTCCGGGTCTGTTTGGCAAGAAACAACAATTGCTGGAGGAGTGGAACCGTCGACTCGGTGTTCCGGTTGCAGACGAACTGTGAAGTCGGCCGGCGGCTTGAGTTAGCGCTGATCGCCGCGCAAGGTTCTCACCAATAACTCCAATCGGGCCGCTGTCACGTCACGCGCAGGGACTGCTTCGCCAACGGTAATCGGTACTCGTGCGAGAAGTCGCCCGGGAATCATCCGAATTCCGCCACCTTTGCGACGGCTGAACCAACTGCCCCACAGGCGTCCGAGAGAAACAGGCACGACCGGCACAGCTCTGCGGGCGATGATCTTCTCGATGCCTGGGCGGAACCGTTGAATCTCGCCATCCCGCGTTATCCCTCCTTCCGGAAAAATGCAGACGATGTTGCCGGCAGCAAGCTCTTCATCAACGCGTTCAAATGCCTCGTTCATTAACTGCTCGTCCTCCCTGGCGCCCGCAATCGGTATCGCCTGCAGGTGCTCAAAGAAGAAGCGCAATAATGGGATCTGAAAAATCCTGTAGTACATCACGAAGCGCATGGGTCTTTTGATGGATCCGGCCAGCAGAATGGGATCCATATAACTGACGTGATTACAAACCACAACAGCAGGGCCTTTGCTCGGAACATTCTCGAGCCCGGTGATGCGGATACGATAAAAGAGACTGATCAAAACCCACGCGAGAAACCGCATCAGGAACTCAGGCAGCAAGCCATAAATGTAAACTGCGACAGCTACATTTAGAACTGCGAGCACCAAGAACAGTTCTGGAATCGAAAGCCCGAGACGCAGCAGAACAACTGCCAGGATTGAGGCGGCCACCATGAAAATGGAATTAATGATGTTGTTGGCCGCAATAATTCGCGACAAATGTCGAGGCTCGGACCGCTTCTGAATTAAGGCATACAGGGGGACGCTGTAAAATCCACCAAACGCGCCGAGCAAGCTCAGGTCAATGAGTACTCTCCAACTTCCGGGGCGGCCAAGGAAGTCGCTGATGGAAGAAACGGTGACGGTGTGAGCCGTCGGTTGCGCGAAGTACAGATCTACCGCAAAGAGGCTTAGCCCGATCGAACCGAACGGAACGAGACCCAGTTCGATGCGGTGACCGGACATGCGTTCGCAAAGCAGCGATCCAATACCCACTCCAACTGCAAATGCAATTAGCAGACTCGTCGTTATTGCCGGGCTGCCGTTAAGCGTTTCCATCGTGTAAGCGGGAATTTGCAGAGTCATTGCGGAACCGAAAAACCAGAACCACGAAATACCGAGGATAGACAGGAAGACTGTGCGGTCTTCACGGGCGAAACCAATGATTCGCCAAGTCACTTTCCAGGCGTTCAAACTGATCTTCAACTCTGGGTCGACTGCTCGAGTTGTCGGGATTTGCCGGCTCGCCAGATATCCCGCCAGCGCCACTGACACGAGGCAAACGCCCAGTAATGTCTGAGTGGTTACTCCACCTATGATGAGTCCGAGGATGATGGCTATGAATGTGCCGGCTTCGACCAGCGCATTACCGCCGACAAGCTCCTCCGGCATGAGCTGTTGTGGCAAGTATGCGTATTTGACGGGGCCGAATAAGGTTGACTGGCAACCCATCAAAAATAGTACGAACAATAAGAGCGAATAGAGCTGAACAAAGAAGGCATATGCAGCAACAAGCATCAGGACGATCTCGAGCAGCTTGATGCGACGCATGAGCATGGACTTTTCGTATTTGTCGGCAAGCTGGCCGGCGGTGGCCGACAATAGAAAAAACGGCAGGATGAATAACGCGCCAGCGACGTTCGCAAGCTGGCTGTGGTTCATTCCGGCGATCAGCACACCCTGGAATGTAACGAGGATTATCAGGCCCTGGCGGAAAATATTGTCGTTCAGAGCACCGAGAAACTGGGTGCCGAAAAACGGCGCGAAGCGTCGCTGGCCGAGCAGGGAAAATTGGTTGGATTCGGTCACTGCAGTCGCTTTCGTTGCTTAAGTGCCGCACAACTATAGCTTGAAAAGTGCTTTCTCAGCGCGGAAAACTGCGAACTGACGCCGTTTCACATGCCACAGGCGATGTTATTATGCGGGGCTGCAGGATACTGAAATGTATACCATTTAATCAATTTTGGACGCCGATTGGATCATGAATAGAACTCGAAATTCGTTGTTTTTGTGCGGTTTTGCCCTCATTGCCGCCTGCGGCGAGGAGCCGAAACCCCGCACTGTGACTGAGTTTCTGGATAATCCGCTGGTACTTGAGGCCGCGGTTGTCCGATGCTCCGTTAATCGTGAAGAAACCCGTTACGACGCCGAGTGCGTGAATGCGCGGCAGGCGATTACTATTCTCGAGGCTAAAGAAGAACGAGCCAGGCGCGACGCGTTCGAGGCACAGTCTGAGCGCAAGCGTGAGGCTTTGCGACGAACCCAGGAGGCCGCCGCGGAAGCACGTCGCCGTGTGGCGGAACAGAGTCGTTTGCGTAGCGAGGCGGAGTATCTGGCGCAGTTCGGTGAGCTGCCCCCGTCGACAGAAGCAGATGCTGCGAGTGAGGCCAGTTCCTCGAATGCTCCCACAGCGGTCATTCCCGAATCGGCCGAAGCAGAGCAAAAGGAACAGTTTTATTCAGAAGTTGTTGACACTCCGGCTGCGACCGATGGCGGCAATGCGCCTGCGATGGAGGCGGAACCTGGAAGCGACCTCGAAGCAATTCGTGAAGAATTGCGAAAACGCAGCGAGGAGCCGGCTAACTAAGGCCAGCGAAACATTTCGTCAGGCTCAGGTGGGCATCGTTCGAACGTGCAAGTCACGCTGTGGGAATGGAATTACAATATCGTTATCGGCGAAAGCCCTGTATACCGCACAGTTGAGCTCGTGATTGACACGGCCTCTGTCTATTGGTCGCTCAATCCAGCATAACAGTTGAAAATCAAGACCGGACTCACCAAACGTGCGGAAGCGAACTCGCGGCGCAGGATCTTTGCACACTTCGACGTTGTCTGCCGCAACTTGCTCCAGGGTGGCAATTACGTGGTCGATATCTGATCCGTAAGCGACACCGACTGACACGCGTATTCGATGCTTTTCTGATGGTCCACCGGCCTCGTTGATAATCTTGCCATTGCCGATAACACCGTTAGGAATTGTGATTTCCACGTCATCGCGGGTCATAAGGCGCGTGCTACGCAACCCTATATGTGTCACTACTCCGCGTTCGCCGGTATCAAGAATAATGAAGTCCCCTGTCTTATACGGAGCATCCATGACAATGGAAACTCCGGCAAAAAGATTTGACAGCGTGTCCTTGGCAGCAAAACTAAGCGCCAGACCGACGATACCAGCGGATGCGACCCATGCAGTGACATTAATGTTCCAGGCCAGGAATATGAAGTAGATAGCAACAGCAAACAAAACAACCTTGGCGACGTTTTGCATAAGCGCCAGCATGCCGGTTTGTACAATCTTGCTAGTGCGCCGACGCTTCGTAACCTGCACGACCAGCGCCGAAAGATGACGCAGCATGTTGTACCAGACGAGCACAGCAATGGTCTTGAGAACTCCCAGCGTCAGGAATTCAGCAGCTTCCGGAAGCTTGATGCGCAGGGTTGCGAGGCCCAAACCCAAAAGCACAAAAGACAGGAATATCGGTCGATGCACCAGGTCGATAAGCCGATCATCGATGTCGGTTTGGGACCGTTTTGCGAAGCGGCCAATCATTCGCGACAACAACCAGTCTGCAACCTTGCCAAACGCGATGAAACCGGCGGCTATTACAAGTGCTTGTAGATAGGCGTTCGGGCCGATCAATTCGGCCAACGACTGCACCTGTTGGACTAGTTCCTTCACAGCTGATTAATCAGCAGCCTGTTTCTTACTCGTCCGACTCGTCATTGCCAGGTATTCCGAACGTGCGAACTTCGGACGGGGCATCGTCCGTGGCAACTGGTGACGATGTCGCGCCAGGCTGCATGCCTGGCTTGGTTGGCAGGCGTCGCGTTTGTGCGGTCAGAACCTGTACAAACTCGTTCGCAATATCTGGAGCAATATTAGGCGAACTGGCGAAAATTTTATCCGCGGTCATTGTGGAAGAACCATAGAAGGCAGAGTTTGCCTTGTGGTCCATTGTGACCCCAGTTCCTTCCAGAGCGACACCTGCGAACAACCCGCGACTGCGGGAATAGGACATGATTTCCGCTTCGAATTTCAGGTCGGTTGCGACCTCAGTATGTCGCCCGACAGGGCCCGCTGCTATCGATGCATCGGCCCCGAGAGTCAGTTTGCCACGCGATATATCAGCGACACCCTTACGTGTTTTGAAAACCAGAATGACATCAGTTGATTGAGCACCAACCTGCCAACCGATACTGCCGCCGGTTAGCGTTATGAATGCAGGGTTGCTCCACGAATTATCATCCTGGCGGACGACGATGATGCCTTTGCCTCGACGTACGCCAACGCCGAAGCCTGCCTTGACTACATCCGGAATAACGGCAACAGCATAGGCCCGAGCCAGCAACGATGGCGGAATGGATTTTTCCGGTAGACGAAGAAGCTGGTCAATGACATCGGCAGCATCGCCAACGCGCTTTTCCTCTCGTGTCGCTGCGGCAGCCGGGAGTGCGAGTGTCAATGCGAGGACGACAAGGAAGGTTTTCAGTATTTTATTGCTCATGAGGTTAGTAGAAAAGCCAGATCCAAAAGAGTTCCATGATACGCGAAAAATCAATACCCCTCATCGCGGCATCAAACAACCGGGTTTTCGACGAGTATCGGAGGCAACGGGCAATCAAGGCTGGCGCAGATAGCTCGGATCAACTCGGCCTCTGTCACGGCAAGCGTCTTGTCTGACATGACAACTATCGTAATGGCCTCGAGCAGCATTTGTTTACCCTCGTTGTTGAGCGCGAGCAAAATATCCAGACTCTTATCCAGTACGGCCACGGAAGCGCCAAAGTCGTCGTCGAAATCAAACTGGCTGCCCCACTTGCCGAAAGACGCCGCGCCGGCATCAAACGCTCGTTTTGCTTCGCCCGGATCTTCGTGACCGTGTCTGGCGATAACTTGTAGAAGATCGATAGCGGCACGGCGAACGGGTTCCCGAATGCCGCGCCGATGTTTCTGCCGGGCGGATGGATCAACTGCCTGGCCGAGATTGCCAATGAGGATGCGGTAGTAGCAATACTCGTACAAGTCCGTCTCACCATCGATTCCGATCAGGCGCTGGGCGAGGTCAATCAGATAGCTCAATTGCGGTAATGGCCTGCGCTTGAGAGCAGGGAAGGCGATCTCCATCAATGGCAATCGGTATTCGGCACCGATAGCGCAGATATTGTCGTAGTACTGCCTGATTAACTGCACGCGTTCTGCACCGAGTCTTTCCTGCACCAGCGTCAACTGCCTCTCGAGATCACGCCCACTGCTGTCGAGAATCAGTGCAATAGTAAGCAGGTATGCGCGTTCATCTGAATGTGCGGCGTCATAAAGTAGTTCGGGAACAGATCGTCGCAACTGGCCAGCAAATGTGACGTGCCGGGTTTCTGGGTCGCCTACCATCTCGGCAATGGTCTCCGGCAGGTTGGCGCCGCCACTTGCAACCGCCGTTGTTGTACCAGCATGCAACCCGGCTGCACTTGCGCTGCCGCTTACCGTGTCGCGGGTACGTATGTCGACGGCGGGGTAATCGCTTGCTTTGAAGTTGGGATCGAGCGCCTGAATCCTTTCTGTCAACGGTGGGTGTGTCGCAAATATGCCCCTGAGTCTGGAGCCTGTGCCGAACAGCATGTGGCTGACTTCTTCCGGATCTGCTTGCTGCAAATGCGATCCCTCCTGATAACCACCAATTTTCTTCAGCGCACTGGCCAGGCCGCCGGTCTGGCGGGTGAATTGCACGGCGGATGCATCAGCCAGGTACTCACGTTGCCGCGAAATGCTGGCCTTTATCGCTCGCGCGACAAAAACGCCGATACCACCAAGAATGGTCAGACCGAGACCGATGATAAGCACCACCGGTGCGCCGCGGTCGCGGCGGCTGGAAAAGATGCTGGCATGGTGCCCGCTGCGCAGAATCATGCGCCCGATCAACCCAAGCGCCATGATGCCAAATAGTACTCCCATCAGCCGAATATTCAGCCGCATGTCGCCGTTCAGTATGTGGCTGAACTCATGACCGATGACGCCCTGCAATTCTTCCCGATCCAGGAGTTCAAGCGTCCCCCGAGTGACGGCGATGACTGCATCTCCGGGCGTATAGCCGGCAGCAAATGCGTTAATTCCGCTTTCCTGCTCGAGCACGTAAATGTCCGGTACAGGCATGCCGGACGCGATTGCCATCTCTTCAACGACATTGCGAAGTCTCCGCCGTAGTGGATCTTGTACGTCCGGCGGTACCAGCGTGCCTCCCATGTCCAACGCAACGCGACCACCGCCAGACGACAGAGATGCGGTCTTGAATGCCGTGGCACCAAGTATGAATAGTGTAGTGAGTATCGCTGTGCCGATAAGGATCGGTGCCTGTTGCCCAATGAATGCTCCGGTCGTGGTTCCGTAGCGGGCGTCCGAAAAACTGAACAGCGCGACGCCGACAATCAGCATCACGCCAACTACGATTAGCGCCGTCGCCAAAATATAGGCGAATACCAAACGCCGCGTCGTGCGGCGGGCTTTGTCCTGCGAGGCAAAGAAATTCAACGTGGCTCCGGTCGCGGGGCTGGAGCGAGCGACTAGGTGAACGAGACCTCAGGTACTTCGCGTTTCTCTTCCGACTCTATTTCCAGGAAGCTTGCGAGTGCAAAACTGAAGAATCCAGCAATGAGGTTGTTCGGGAAGTTCTGGACAGAGTTGTTGTATTGCAAGACTGTGTCGTTGAACGCCTGGCGCGAGAACGCGACCTTATTTTCTGTGCTTGTCAGCTCTTCCTGAAACTGCATCATGTTTTGATTTGCCTTGAGATCAGGATAAGCTTCTGAGAGAGCAAACAGGCGGCCAAGCGCACTTGTTAAGGCGCCTTCCGACGCACCGAGTTCCTGCATGGCAAGCGCGTTAGCAGGATCGGCCTTGGCGGCGTCCAGACTCGATGAAGCGGCATTGCGAGCCGTGATTACAGCTTCAAGCGTCTCGCGCTCATGTTTCATGTAACCTTTGACTGCTTCGATAAGGTTCGGTATCAGGTCGTGTCGACGAGTCAGTTGTACATCGATTTGCGCAAAAGCGTTCTTGACGCGATTACGTTCATTGACCAGCCGGTTATATATACCGACGCCCCACATAACAACCGCAACGATAATTGCGAGGAAAATCAAGAATGAAGTCACTGTCCCGCTCCTTGTCAGGAATTCGAAGAGCCAAGCATAACCCTGGGCACAAACTAACTCTAGCTATGGTGTTGATCTTGCTGTTTTCAAGCTCGACTTATGCGGACTGGGTCGGTGATGCGCGGCCAATGATGGGTACCGAGGTCAGCGTTTTGTTTTGGCATGATGACCCGGCGGCGGGCGAATTACTGGTCGAGCAGGTATTCGACGAGGCTCACCGCATTGATCAGCTGATGAGTACCTACATCGAAGAAAGTCGAATATCCGAAATCAATCGACGGGCGGCGATTGAACCGGTGGCTGCTGGCGGCGAGCTTTTTGACCTGATTCAGCGGTCTCTCGATATATCCGTACTAACTCTTGGAGCCTTCGACGTAACGTATGAGAGTGTTGGTCAACATTACAATTTCAGAAATCGGCAGCGCCCCGATGCTGAGACTGTTGCAGAAGAACGCAAGCTCATCAATTGGAAATTCGTAGAACTTGATCAGGCGGCCGGTACCGTCAGCTTTCGTGAGCAGGGAGTGCGTATCAATCTCGGGGGCATTGCGAAGGGGTACGTTGTAGAGCGCGGCGCCGCCATTCTGCGCGCGAACGGCATTGAACACGGCATTGTTACAGCAGGCGGAGATTCGCGGCTGCTCGGTGATCGGCGCGGTCAGCCCTGGATGGTCGGTATACGCGACCCGCGCAAGGACGGTCAGGTCGCAATATCAGTGCCGCTGGAGGACGAGGCTATTTCCACATCCGGTGATTACGAGCGTTACTTCGAGGAAGACGGCGTCCGCTATCATCACATTTTGCAGCCAAGCACGGGCGCGCCGGCGAGTGGTATACACAGTGCAACGGTATTCGGCCCGGACGCTGTATTCACCGACGCGCTGTCTACCTCAGTATTTGTCATGGGTGTGGACAGAGGGCTGCGCCTGATTGGCTCGTTACCGGACTACGAGAGCATCGTCATTGATGCTGAGGGCCAGATCTACTATTCAGACGGTTTACAACAACCAGGGCCGTGATCGGCCCCAATAAAACTGCTTTGTCGCCGAATACAGACGAGATTTCACTTTAAATTCAGTTTCATACGCCTATCATTGATTGTCTGCTGGTGAGCCAATACGACATCGCCGCTTGTGGTTCGGGGCAGGGATTTATCTGCAACCGGAAATATCTGGAAAATCGGGCTATTTAACGTAATCTGTAACGATTACGCGGCACACTTATCCCGTCGAAACGCCAGAAATCGTGCGTTTCGAGGCTTTGGAGCTGGCCATTATGTTTAGACAAGACCGGCCATTTGTGACGATCATCACGCCCTTAACCGGGCTTGGGCTGTCACCATGGGCGTTGTAGTTCCGCCGTTTCAGGACATGGATCGATCCTGGTTGATATGACAAGGAATGAGATGATGAAAATGAAGAATTTACTAGTGGGTCTGACGTTTAGCGTGTTCGCCGCCACGAGCCTGGCTTCATCGGGCCTTACCGGCCAGGTCGCGCCGGACTTTGCACTCAAAAGCAGCAGTGGCGACAATCTGCGACTCTCCGAGTATCGTGGCGATGTTGTCATGGTCAATTTCTGGGCGACCTGGTGCGGACCTTGTCGTCAGGAAATGCCGCTGCTGGACGAATTGTATTCGCGCTACGAGCGCGTTGGTTTCAGTTTGCTCGGTGTCAATATTGATGACGATTCTCGCAAGGCCATGAGCATGGTGTCTGAACTCGGCGTCAGTTTTCCCGTATTATTCGACGCACGCAAGGAAGTCAGTAAGCTCTATGAGGTCGAGGCGATGCCGGTCACGGTTCTCATCGATCGCGAGGGAACCGTCCGCTACGTACATCATGGCTATAAGCCGGGCTATGAAGATAAATACCTGGACCAGATCCGTTCACTACTGAGGGAGTAACCGAGCCCCATCGGTTCGCAGGAGATTAATGGTGACAAAACGATTTCTGATCAGCTTCGCGGCCAGCCTGGTGCTGGCATTCGGTGCTACGACGATTGCACAGGAGCAGGCATCAACGGATGTGGACGCTGACTCACGCGAGAAATTTCGCAGCCTTGACGAAAATGTGCAGGACCTGAAGAAAGAAGTTCTTGATCTGAACCGCGATTTGTTCCTGCTTGAGGAAGAGCTGCTATTCCCGGCGAATTCGCAAGTGGCATTCTTTATATCGATGGATGTTGGAGAATACTTTGAGCTTGATTCAGTTTCTCTGAAAATCGATGGTAAAGAAGTCTCCAACTACCTCTACACGGAGCGTGAGGTTGGCGCATTGGTTCGCGGCGGAGTGCATCGTCTGCATATGGCCAACCTCAAGACTGGTGACCACGAGCTCGTAGCTGTATTCACAGGCGGGGGTCCACATAGCCGGGATTATCGCCGTGGTGCCACGCTGATGTTCAACAAAGGCATTGGCGCAAAATACCTGGAGCTGGAAATCACCGATCGTGTGAAGAAACAGCAGCCGGAGTTCGTCATCAAGGAATGGGAGTGATCGTTGGCGAATTGCCGCTCTACCGTTGTCGCACTATGCCTGATATTCGTGGCATCAGTGCAGCCGGCCCAAGCGGCCGCGGACAATTCTGATCCGATTGTTGTCAAGGATCCGCACTTTGGCGAGGTCCTTTTCTACTTTTATCAGAACGACTATTTTCCAGCCATAGTCCGGTTGTTAGCGGCGCAAGAGCAGTCTCAACTGAGTCAGCATACGGAACAGGCCGAGTTGCTTCTCGGCGGTATGTACCTGTCGTATGGCCACCATCTCGAAGCGGCCGACATCTTTGAACGCCTGCTGGCCGACAAAGTCGCGCCGGAGATTCGCGACAGGACATGGTTCTTTCTAGCGAAAATCTGGAAGCAACGCGGTTACCTGGACAAGTCTCAGCAGGCCCTCGCGAACCTCAGCGATGCGTTGCCCGAAAATTTGCGGCGCGAAGCGCAAATGTTGCAGGCGCAAATCTATATCGATAGTGCCCAGTACGATAGAGCTATTGCCATGTTGCGGGACTGGGAGGGCAAGACGGAATGGGCAAGTTACGCAAAATTCAATCTGGGAGTAGCGTTGGCCCGCAACGGGCAACTTGATGCCGCGTCCGAGATTCTCGACGAACTTGGTGGTATCGATCCATTCAACGACGAGCTGACATCACTGCGCGACAGAGCAAATCTCGCGCTCGGTTATTCTCTGCTTCAGGACGGCAAGCCGCTGCCAGCAAAAAGAGTTTTGCAGCGCGTTCGGTTGGAAGGGCCGTTCTCCAATAAAGCTCTGTTGGGTGTCGGCTGGGCGGACGCTGAAGTTGAGAATTTCAGCCGCGCGCTGGTGCCGTGGATGGAGCTACGTAGCCGTGATCTGCTTGATTCCGCGGTGCAGGAGTCCATGCTCGCTATTCCCTATGCGCTCGCAAAGCTCGATTCGGTTAGTCAGGCGGCGGATCACTACGTCGATGCCATCGAAGCTTTTTACGAGGAATCCAATCGCATCGACCGCACGATCGGCTTTATCGAGTCCGGCGAGATATTCAACCAGTTTCTCGTGGATGATCCGCTGGACAGCACTGGTTGGTACTGGCGCCTGGAAGATTTACCTCAGGGCCCTGAAGCCCGCTATTTGTACCATCTGCTGGCCACGGACGAGTTCCAGGAAGGCCTCAAGAATTACCGTGACCTTAATTACCTGAGCAAGAACCTGCAAGATTGGCGGCAAAACGTCGACGTTTTCGCAAATATGCTCGAAACGCGAATCGAGGCTTATGCCGAGCGTTTGCCGAGGGTAGAGGATGCCTTGAGTCGTGCCGATGTTGACGGCATGGTCGACCGCAAACTTGAACTGGATTCCCTGCTGAATGAGATAGAACGAAGCAATGACTGGTTAGCCCTCGCATCCGAGAGTGAAATCGAAATGTGGGGCGAGATCAGCGGCCTTGAGAACACGCCGGCACTGATCGCGGACATTCCGGAGGCTGCCGAGGTTCGCGACAAAATAAGCCTGCTCAAGGGCGTGCTGCAGTGGCAGCTTGAAGCCGATTTCAATGATCGCCTGTGGCGTCTTCGCCGCAGTGTCCGGCAAACCGGCGAAGCCTTGGTGGACACGCAACGCCTGAGGCGTCAAATCGACGATACGATGCGTAGTGAACCGCTTCGGTTTGAGAATCTTAGCGATCGCGTTTATGGACTGGAACCGCGCATCGACGGAATGCAGTTAAGGGTAGCCGGTGCCATGGCTGAGCAACGCGAATTTCTGCAATCAATAGCGGTTGGCGAACTGAGAGCGCAGAAGCAACGTCTCGATATTTATACGGTACAGGCGCGGTTTGCGCTTGCCGCGATCTATGACCTCGCCGCAACGGAAGCTGAGGTTTCGCCGTGAATATTCGTCAGGTTTTGCTGCTCATTCTGGTCGCTGCGTCCGTTGCGCTGGGTTCTGTGGCTGAAGCTGAAAAGGTCAAAAAACGAGACACAATCGAGAGTCTCGAGAAAAAGACGGTTGAGATTCGCCCGGGTAAGGTTATTGCCCGGAGTACGAATTTGGCTCGCGACAATTACCGTGCCTTCCTGGACCTGGTTTCAGATGATCCGGAGTTGCGCGCGGAAGCGATGCGTCGCCTGGGCGATCTGGAACTCGATGCAACTGAGGCCGAACAGCTCGCCGCCAACATCGATACGCTGAACCATGCGAGTTTCAATAATGCTGTTCAGTTGTATCAGCAGTTGCTCGAGGCCTACCCGGATTATCGTCGTAACGACACGGTGTTGTATCAATTGGGTCGTGCCTACGAGATTGGAGGTCGAAACGACGATGCACTTGTGGTGCTAAACGAGTTGGTTGAGCGCTTCCCTGACACACCGCTGATCGATGAGGTTCAATTTCGTCGTGGCGAGATGCTGTTCATTCGCAAGAAATACAACGAGTCGGAAATGGCCTACCAGGCCGTTATTCGCTATGGCGAATCTTCTCGCTTTTACGAACAGTCGCTGTACAAACTCGGCTGGTCTCAATTTAAGCTGGCATGGCACGAAGACAGCCTTGATCCGTTCTTTGAATTACTCGATCGCAAACTTCGTAATATTGAACTGCAGGATGGCGACCAACAATTCCAACAATTAACGCGACCGAATCAGGAGCTTGTAGAAGATACGCTACGCGTATTGAGCATCAGTTTTTCCTACATGGAAGGGGCTGCCAGTATCGACAAGTATCTTGATCAGCGCGGTCACCCGGCATTCGGTTACATCATCTACAACAATCTAGGTGATCTGTATCTCGAGAAACAGCGATTCGTCGATGCCGCGGAAGCTTATGAAGCATTCGTCGAGCAAGACCCGTTCCATCCGAAATCGCCGATCCTGCAGTATGAGGTTATTGAGGCATACAAACTTGGCGGCTTCCCCAGTCTTGTTCTCGAGGGCAAGAAAGGGTATGTCGATCGTTACGGTATGGACGGCGGCTTCTGGCTGCGCAATCCTCGCGAAGAGAATGCTGCTGTCGAGGAATACCTGAAATCCAATTTGAATGATCTGGCTCAGTACTATCATGCGGAGGCTCAGCGCGATGGCAAACGGCCCGATTTTGAAGAAGCGGCTCGGTACTATCGCAAGTACCTGGCGTACTTCCCGGGCGAGTCGGACACTGCAAACACCAACTTCTTGCTTGCAGAAGTGTTATTTGAGAGCGAGCAATTTGAGGATGCAACGGTCGAGTACGAGCGGACGGCTTATGAGTATCCGTCGCACGAGCGCTCCGCCGAGGCGGCTTACGCAGCAATACTCGCCTATCGCGAGCACGAAGCAACAATCACAGGTGCCACCAGGGACGCCTGGCACCAGCGCTACCTCGATAGTGGTCTGAAGTTCGCCGACACTTTTCCCGAGCATCCGGAGTCTGGGGCGGTGTTGACGACAGTTGCCGAAGATCTTTTTGCCCGCAACGAGTTTGACCTTGCGATCGCTGTGGGACAGGCCGTTGTGGCAAAACAGCCACCAGTAGATACACCGCTGGTACGTACCGCCTGGACGGTCATCGCGCACTCACAATTCGATCTGAATAATTTCGCATTGGCTGAAGAGGCTTATTACCAACTACGCAATTACACGCCGGTTGATGATCAGCAAGCGGTGCAGGAAATCAAGGATCGCATCGCATCATCAATTTACAAACAGGGTGAACAAGCCCGTGACGCAGGGGATCTCGAGACGGCGATTACTCACTTCAGGCGTCTCGGTCAGGTAGTGCCTGATTCCGATATTCGTGCTACGGCCGAGTACGATGCAGCGGCCGCACTCATTAACCTTGCTGCGTGGGATCGGGCATCCGGTGTTCTTGAGCAATTCCGTCAGGATTATCCGGACAGTGAATTTGCAGGCGAAGTAACTCAGAAGCTCGCTGTGACGTACCTCAATTCAGGACGTGCGGTAGAAGCCGCACAAGAGTTTGAGCGCATCGCGGTTGCCGATACGAGTACTGAAGAAGTGCGACGTGAAGCCATGTGGAAGGCAGCAGATCTTTACAAGGAAAGCGGTTCGACAAGCAGCGAGCACCGCGTCCTGGAAGACATCATTGCCCGGTACCCGAATCCACTATCTGAGTCGATCGAGGCGCGTTATCGATTGCTCGAGATTGCGCGCTCCAACGGCGACGCGGCAAAAGTCACCACGCGACTCGAGGAACTGGTGCGGGCAGATGCGCAGGCCGGGGCACAGCGGTCTGATAGAACACGCTACCTGGCCGCAGTTTCTTCTCTTGAGTTGGCGGAGCCGGTTCGGCGTCGCTTTAACGTATTCAAGTTAAGTCAGCCATTGGCCGACAGTCTCAAGATAAAGCGTTCGCTCATGGAAGAGGTGATTGCCGTTTATACATCCGCCGCCGACTATGGCGTCGCGGAGGTTACTACGGCAGCAACCTTCAGGCTTGCCGAAGTTTACGAACAATTCAGTGCCGACTTGATGGCATCGGAACGCCCGGGCGAACTCGATGAAGCAGCATTGGAACAGTACGAGTTATTGCTCGAGGAGCAGGTATACCCGTTCGAAGAAAAGGCTATCGACCTTTACAAGACGAACGCCGACCGCACGACCGATGGCGTGTATGACGAATGGGTCAGGAAAAGTTTTGAGCGTCTGGCGGGTCTGATGCCGGCGCGGTACGCGAAGATGGAGCGCAGTGAAGATGTGGTTACAGCGTTATATTAATCTGGCATCGCGATTGCTTGTAGCAGCGGCCATTGTGGCAGTTGCAGGCTGCGCTTCGTCGGGTCCCAAGACCGCAGATGGCGGCGAATCAGGGCCTGTAACGGCACCTCAGGGTGGCGTCGAGCAAGTGCTGCCAGAGATCCCGCCACAGGCATTGACGATGTTCGAGCAGGCGACGGCGGTCATGGCATCGGGCGATTTTGTTGATGCTGAGCTGCGTTTGAAAGAGTTTTTGCTGCAATATCCAGGTTACCCGGGTGCACATGTCAACCTGGCCATCATTCATTCGCAGAATGGCAATGATCAGGCCGCGCAGGATTCCGTTGACCGGGCGCTGGCACTTGACCCCTCGCATCCGGCGGCATTGAACCAACAGGGCATGCTACTTCGCAGAAATGGGAAATTTCTCGAGGCAGAAGCCGCTTATTTGAAGGCCGTCACATCGTCACCGGATTACGCCTTGGCACACTACAACCTTGGCGTTCTGAATGAATTGTATTTACAGCGCCTGGATGTCGCACTGCAGCATTTTGAGGATTATCAGGAAATTGTTGGTAACGACAAACAGGTTGAAAAATGGATTGCAGATCTGACGCGTCGTGTAGCGGCGAATCAGCGGACGGCAAACGTGGCGGAATGACGGACATGAGTGCTAGGAAACGAAGAGTATTCGGCCCCGAAATCATGCTTGCCATGTTGTTGGCGACGTTTGCCGCTTTTGCTCAGGAGGGATCGGATGAGGAGTCGCTTGAACCTGCTGTTGATACTTCAGCCGATCTTCAGCCTGCTGTCGATACGTCTCGATCGATTGGTGATGATCGCGATGCGGCAGAGCCAGCTGGTTCATCCGCGGTGATTGCTGCAGATGTTACCAGGCAGGAGTCCGGCAGCCAGGTGATGGACCGGTTGGAGCTGGGGCGCACTGAAATTACGGGTAATCAGGAATTGCCAAAGGTGCTGTATATCGTTCCCTGGCAAAAGTCCGATCCTGGCGACTTGATGGGACGTCCGGTCAATACACTCTTAGATGAGGTGTTAGCGCCGATCGACAGAGAAGAGTTTATTAGGCAGGTCAATTATTACGACGACCTGTATGGAGACGAACAAGAGTAGGAGCGACTTTGGTCGCAACAGTTTTTTGGAGCGGCGCAGGCCGCGAAATGTTCTAAGAGGAGCAAGACCATGGGCACAGTTGTGCGTTTTTTTCAGGAAGGTGGTGCATTCATGTACCCGATCCTGTTTGTGTTTGCATGCGGCGTCGCGATCGCTATTGAGCGCTGGATGTATTTAACGATGTCAGGCACGAGCAATCGCGCTCTGTGGAAGAAGATCGTGCCGTTTCTTAAGGCCGGCAACTTCCAGGAAGCCGCTCAGCACACATCAAAATCGAAGGCCGCCATTGGCTCGATTCTGACTTACGGGTTGTACCGCGTTAAATCTGCGCGGCGCCGCGACGATATTGAGAAAGCGATGGAAGAGAGCATGATGGAGGTGTTGCCACGCCTTGAAAAGCGTACGCATTACATCGCCACGCTTGCCAATGTTGCGACATTGCTCGGACTGCTCGGCACCATTATCGGCCTGATCAATGCGTTTACTGCGGTCTCGAACGCGAACCCTGCTGACAAGGCGGATCTGCTTTCAGCATCGATCTCGGTCGCGATGAACACGACGGCATTCGGATTGATGGCAGCGATTCCCTTGTTGCTGATCCATGCGTTATTGCAGACAAAGACGAACCAGCTCGTGGATAGCCTTGAGATGGCGAGCGTCAAGTTTCTTAACGCCGTCACCGAACGTCAACTTAAGACGTCTGGAGCGTAAGCATGATTCGTCGCCGCGGAGGCGGTCGTCATCACAACGATGACACGGCCGAACTCAATATCACGGCTTTTATGAACCTGATGGTTATTCTGGTTCCATTCCTGCTGATTACAGCGGTGTTCTCGCGTTTGGCAATTCTAGAACTGAATTTGCCAGGCTCCTCAACCGAGCCCGTGGATCCGCAGGAACAGACTTTTCAACTGGAAGTCATTGTTCGCCAAGGCAAGATTGAAGTTGGCGATCGTAACCAGGGGCTGCTGGGCATCTACCCGAGCAGCGATGAAGGCGAATACGACTTCGATGCGCTGAGCGGCAAGTTGTCCGAGCTCAAAGACAAATATCCGGACAAGACCGATGCCTCAATTTTGCTTGAATCCGATATCGCGTACGACACGCTCGTGCAGGTAATGGACCGGGTGCGAGTTGAAGAAGCGATTGAGGATGAATCAGTCGTTCGCAACGAATTATTTCCCGACATCTCGATTGGTGATGCGCCAGTCATGCAGGAAGGGGCGTAAGCAATGGTTAAGTCGGCTCGTGCAAAACGCATGGAGAAACACCACAAGCGCAACAAAGGCGCTGGTGCTCTCAATCTCGTTTCGCTGATGGATATCTTCACGATCCTGGTGTTCTTTCTGCTTGTTAATTCATCAGATGTCGAAACACTGCCGAACGCGAAAGATATACAGCTCCCGGAATCGATAGCCGAAGATAAGGCTAAAGAGTCCGTCGTTATTCTGATCGGTGAGGAAGATATCCTGGTACAGGGCGAAGTTGTAGTCAAAGTCGCAAATGTGATGGCAACTACGGGCAACGATATACCGGCATTACGCGAGGCGCTTAAATCGCAGAATGACAGAGTATTGCGACGCGCGGCACAAGACGACATCGCCGGACGTGAAGTCACCATTATGGGTGACAAAGACATTCCATACCGACTCCTGAAGAAAGTCATGGCGACTTGCACGGAGTCGGATTACGGACAAATTTCTCTTGCGGTGCTGCAGAAGAGCTCGGATAAGCTCGATAATCTGCAGGCAACGCAGTAGGGACACAGGTTAGAGCTTAGGAGTAGCGCGTGGATCTACCGTTCTACAGAGAATATGAACTACCCTGGTCGTCGGATTCGAACCAGGATCGCAAGTTCCAGCGCTTGTTGGGCATTACGTTCCTTATTGTCCTGGTGCTTGGGCTGATTTGGCCGTTCCTACCGACACCGGAACGCGATCCTAACGAAATTGAGGAAATTCCGCCGCGTATCGCGCAGCTATTGCTCGAAGAAAAACCATTGCCGCCGCCACCTCCGCCGCCAAAGGAAGAAGAGCCCGAACCTGAGGCCGACGAACCCGAACCGGAGGAGGTTGTCGAGACCGAACCCGAACCGGAGCCAGAACCGGAACCGGAGCCAGAGGTTGACTTGACCGAGGTAGCACGCGAACAGGCGCAGGCAGCATTGATGCCCTTCGCCGAAGACCTTGCCGACCTTGTTGACCAGGAATTGCTCGACAAGGTCGCAGACGATCGTGAGCTTTCGGCGTCTGTAGGTGAGGCCGCGCGTAACGAACGTTCGATGATCACCTCGAAGGTCGGTACAGCATCTACCGGTATCAATACCGCAAGCATGAGTCGCAATACAGGTGGTACCGGAATTGCTGGTCGCTCGACGACCCAGGTCGAGAACCCGGTGGCCGGGATTGGACCTGCGGGCGGCGCAAGCCGGACCGGTACGAGCGGCAAGGCATCGCGTTCGCGAGAGGAGATTGAGCTCGTATTCGATAAGAATAAGGGTGCTATATTTGCGCTTTACAATCGTGCTTTGCGCAGCGATCCATCACTAGAAGGAAAGGTTGTGCTTCGTCTGACGATTGCACCCAACGGCCAGGTTACGTTCTGTGAGATTGTATCCAGTGAACTCGGTGACCCGGATCTTGAGAATAAGCTTGTACAGCGTATCAAGCTGTTCCGCTTCGAGGCCAAAGACGTCGAGGCGATTACAACGACGAAGCCGATCGATTTCTTCCCCGCATAATAAAAAGGGACCACAAAAATGACCAGACCGACAGCATCGATAGTCGGGGTTTTTCTATTGCTGCTTTTCCCGTTGACCGTCCTCGCGGACAGCGAAGTAGAAAAACTTATAAGGCAAACTGGAATCAAGCAAGGCTCGGTACCGGTTCGAGATCTCTCCAGGTGGCGTGAGCCACGCAAAATCGTGGTCAGGGCGACGGACGAGCTTGTGGGCGAATTGCGGCGACTGTGGCCGGATATCGATTTCGTTCAGGTAACAACACAGGCCGAGGCCATTGAACAAGCTGGTGCTGCGGAAGCGATTATCGGCATTTGTAGCGCAGAAGTGCTGGATGCTGCCGTTGATGCAAGCTGGATCCAGGTTTTCAGCGCTGGCGTGGAACGCTGCGTAGCCCTGGAGCAGGTTGCGAGCACAGAAGTAGTATTGACGAATATGCAAAAAATAGCCTCACCCGTGCTCGCGGAACATGCTGTAGCGATGGTCATGGCGCTGGGGCGCGGTCTTGTCCCATACGGCAAGCTGATGGCAACAGGCGAATGGCGGCGCGGTGGCCCGGCGGCGCCGCGAAAACAGGAAATCTCAGGAAAGACGTTGCTCGTTGTGGGGCTTGGCGGTATCGGCACCGAGGTTGCGCGACGTGCTGCGGCGCTCGGTATGCGCGTGGTCGGTACGCGACGGAGTTCGCGAGATGGGCCGGACTTCGTCGACTATGTTGGGCTGTCAAATGAGTTGCATGAACTCGCCGCGGAGGCCGATTTCATTGTCAATGCACTGCCGCTGACGCCGGAAACCACCGGCATATTCGACCAGGAGTTTTTTGCGGATGCGAAACGTGGCAGCTATTTCATCTCGGTTGGCCGAGGTGCCAGTGTTGTGACCGATGATCTGGTTCAAGCGCTTGAAACCGGGCAGCTCGCCGGTGCCGGTCTGGACGTCACGGATCCGGAACCATTGCCGGCAGATCATCGCTTATGGCAGATTGAAAACGTCATTATCACTCCCCACGTTGCTGGTCGGGGGGGAGGTCGTGAGCGTCACGATACGTTAATCAAAGAGAACACCCGACGGTTTGTTGCAGGCGACAAGTTGCTAAACGTTGTTGACCCACAGCGAGGCTACTGAGTCGCGCGCTAACGGCATAATTTTGAACGCCGGGCCTTGAGCACGCGTAATTTGTCTGCGTAACGTTCGCCTTGAGCGCGCGTATATCCAGAGCGCATTTTCGACTCGATGTTGCTGATTTTGGCTTTCACTTCCGCGCACGCCGCTTTGGCACAGTCGTCATAGGAATACGCCGGCGTTTGGCACAACGCGAGCATGGTCACGGTAAATGCGAGTAGTTTCATTGTCTTCTCCTGAGTAACAGAATTTATACTCATCCGGAATCGCAACAAGGAGTGGGCAATCAGCGCAGAATATGAAGAAATGACGAAGGAAGCCTCTAGCGGCTTCCCGCCTGTGGCCAGAAGCGACGCACGCGTGCTTGTTCTGGGGAGCCTCCCCGGAAAACGCTCAATCGAAGCGCAGCAATACTATGCCCATCCGCAAAATACATTTTGGAAAATAATGGGCGAACTCACAGGCGCTGACGGTTCCTACGATCAGCGTTGCCAGGCACTGCTCGAGCACGGCATTGCACTATGGGACGTCCTCGAGAGTTCTGTCAGACCGGGCAGCATGGACGCAGACATTCGTCGCGGTACCGAGAAGATCAATAATTTCAATCGCTTTTTTCTAACGCACAGCAAGATTTCACAGCTGTGCTTTAATGGCCAGAAAGCGGCGCAGATATTTCACAGACTGGTTATTCCGCAATTGGAATCAGCTGTGCCGCAGACGCGCGTCTTACCTTCAACGAGTCCGGCGTACGCCTCGATGCCGTATGCACAAAAGCTCGAGTGCTGGCGCCAGGTAGTCGCCAGTGTCTAGATTTGTCGATTGTCGGAGCGAGTGTTTTTGGCAGCAGGTCGCACACGACCATCTTACCTAGAGTGCGCCGTCGCCGGATTCTCCGGTTCGGATGCGCCAGGCTTGCTCGATATTGGTGACGAAAATTTTGCCATCGCCGACTTTGCCTGTTCTTGCGCTTTCGACAATCGCTTCGACGCTTCGGTCGACCATGTCGTCTGATACGGCCACCTCGATTTTGGCTTTCGGCAGAAAATCGACCACATATTCTGCGCCGCGATAGAGCTCAGTATGACCACGCTGCCGGCCGAATCCTTTTACTTCGCTGACAGTCATTCCCTGGATTCCGACCTCGCTCAATGCATTACGTACATCGTCAAGGCGAAATGGCTTCACAATGGCAGTGACAAGCTTCATCCGTACTCTCTCTCTGTCTGTCGGTTTGATTTGCCTATGCTAGCAATACGGTCGGGCTAAGTGTACAAAGAAAAACGACTTTTCACGGTTGGTGACGATGACGCAGCCAGTCTCGATTCTCAAGCAAGCCGATGGGATGCGCTATTACGGTGGAGCTCTGCTGTATGTTGTGTCTGCTTACGCGCTCGGCCTGGCCGGCCTGTTTCACGCGTCCCTGGCGGTTAGTCTCCCTGCGATGTTTTTGCTCGCTCATGCGATGACGATTGCGGCTTATCTGATCCACGAATGTGGGCATAATCTGATCTTCAGGAAGATTGAGCACAATTCACGCCTGGGTCGTTTCCTGAGCTGGATATGCGGCGCTGCCTATGGCACCTACGAAGATATGCGTTACAAGCACTTCCGGCACCATGTCGATAACGATGATGTAGTGTGGTTCGAGTACGAAGAATTCTTCGAGCGCCATCCACTAATTTTGCGAACGACACGGATACTCGAGTGGTTTTACATTCCCGCACATGACCTGATCATGCATTTTGTCATGGCGTTTTCGTCATTCATTATTCCGGAGCGCCGCAAGCAGCGGGTAAGAAATGTCATTGTGCTCGTCATTCGGGGCGGTGTGTTCGCTGTTGTCCTTTTCACATTTCCCAAAGCTGCGATTCTCTACATGATTGCTTACATGATAATGATGCATGTGCTGAGATTCATGGATGCTTTGCAGCATGACTATTCCTACAATGCGACGTTGTTTGAATATGTACCTTCGCCACACAAGGGCGATTTCGAATGGGAGCAGAAGCACACATTCAGCGTACCGTTGTCGTCACGTTTCGAAAGGCTGAATTGGCTTACGCTTAATTTTGGTTACCACAACGCGCACCATTGGGACATGAACGTGCCGTGGTACCGATTACCTGCGCTGCATCTCGAACTTACCGGGGGAGACCCGGAGCGTGTCATTCCGTTCAGTTCGCAGATCAGGTTGTATCATCGAAATCGAGTTATACGAGTTTGTAATCCGCAACCGGACGACTACCCAAAAGGTGAGACGTATTTGCAAGCGGCGCGGATGGCCAAAGGCATGATTGGCGGCAATGCCGCATCGTTCCTGACTTCATTCTAGTTGTATATCGAGATGCAGGCAGAGGTGGTGAGATGAGTGGTTCCGACGATATAGGAAAGATTGGCTGGCTCGATATGACAGTCGAAGATGCACCAGCTGTGCGTGATTTTTACAAAGCTGTGGTTGGTTGGGAGAGCGATGAAGTCGATATGGGAGGCTACAGCGATTACGTCATGAAAATGCCAGCTTCCGGCGAAGGCGTTTCCGGGATTTGCCATGCAAAGGGTAGCAATGCGGAGTTACCCTCGGGGTGGCTGATTTACATTGTTGTTGCTGATGTCGAAGCAAGCGTCGCAGCATGCGTAGCGAATGGCGGTAAGGTTGTTGTGGAGCCACGTGGGCTCGCAGGCGGGCGATTCGGTGTCATTAAGGATCCGGGCGGGTCGATCGCAGGTTTGTATCAACCGTAGTCCGGCACATACGGTGGACCAATAATCGTGAGAACCAGATTCGACACACCGGCGTGGCATGCTGTGGTTGCGAAACTTGTTCGCGGCGGCGATGCGCAGGCAACCGCTTCTTCCCTGGTCGAGGCTATCGATCTGGCCGTCAATCACGAAGGCACCTGCTTGCTGGTTTTCCATAGCGATGCGCCGCCCGAAGTAGTCCATCATTCCCTGGACCCGGCAGGCGTCAGACACTATCTTGATCGGTACGTTGCGGGTCCTTACCTGCTCGACCCACTTTTTGAACTGGCACTTCGGGACGACAAACCGTCGAGTTGCCGTTTTCGTGACCTGACCCCTGATCGATTCAGATCCAGCGAGTACTACCGGCAGTACTGTGAGCGTACGCACTTACTCGACGAAATCGATTTTCTGGTTGATGTCTCGGCGCGCAGCACATTGGCGCTGGTCGTTGGTCGACGAGAAAAAATGTTCTCAAAGTCTGAACTAGACCGCCTGCACCTCATCGAACCAGTCGTTATTGCAGCGATGCGCAATATCTGGGAGCGCATGGCGGCGGATATGAAAACAGGAGGTCGGCGTGAAGATCTGCATCAGCGTCTTACCCGCTGTTTTGACAACTTCGGTAACTCACTGTTGACCGAAAGAGAGCGCGAGATTACGCAGCTATTGCTGCGCGGCCACTCTGCGAAATCGATCGCCCGCAGGTTACAGATTGCTCCTGGTACGGTGATGGTGCATAAGCGCAACCTGTATTCGAAGCTCGGAATAACGTCGCAATATGAGCTGTTCTCTCGCTTTATTGATGATCTGTCACGATCCTAGCTTTGTTCAGCCCTGACAAAACGCGATACCTGCCCTATGGTATTCATCTAAGACGCGTAATTGACGACAATAATCGCTTGATTCTATGGTGGTTTTTACTATGTTGGATTTCGACTTTGGGCTCGGTGAGGATATCGATCTTCTGCGCGAGACTGTACGTTCATTCGCCGCGGACAAGATCGCACCGCGCGCTGTGGAGATTGATGCGAGTAATGAATTCCCGCTGGATCTGTGGCCTGCCTTGGGCGAACTGGGCCTGCTGGGCATCACGGTCGGCGAGGAATACGGCGGATCGAATCTCGGTTATCTTGCCCACGTCATTGCAATGGAGGAAATCAGCAGTGCGTCCGCATCGGTCGGTTTATCGTATGGTGCGCACTCTAACCTTTGTGTGAACCAACTGTCCCGTTGGGGCAACGATGCGCAGAAGGCCCGATTCCTGCCGAAACTGGTTTCGGGGGAACATCTCGGCGCACTGGCGATGAGCGAGGCGGGCGCCGGATCCGACGTTATGAGTATGCGCACCACGGCCGTAAAGGATGGCGATGAATACGTACTAAATGGATCAAAGATGTGGATCACGAACGCGCCCAAAGCAGACGTTATGATTGTCTACGCGGTTACCGACGCGGATGCGGGAAACAGGCGCTTGAGCGCCTTCGTTGTTGAAAGCGGAATCACAGGGTTTTCAACGCCGCAAAAGCTCGACAAGCTGGGTATGCGTGGATCCGACACAAGCGAGGTGCTGCTTGAAGATTGCCGCGTGCCTGCTGAAAACCTGTTAGCGGAAGAAGGTAAGGGTGCCACGATACTGATGAGCGGACTGGACTACGAGCGCGTAGTACTTGCCGGAGGGCCGCTTGGCATTATGCAGTCCTGCATGAACACCGTGTTGCCATACCTGCATGACCGCAAGCAATTTGGACAGGCGATCGGCGAGTTTCAACTCATGCAGGGCAAGATTGCCGACATGTACACCACCATGAACAGCTGTCGTGCCTATGTTTATGCAGTTGCCCAGGCTTGTGATCGTGCTCAGACTACCCGATTCGACGCCGCAGGTTGTATCCTCATTGCTGCAGAAAAGGCGACGTGGATGGCATTGGAAACGATACAGGCACTAGGTGGTAATGGTTACATCAATGAATACCCGGCAGGACGATTGTTGCGTGACGCGAAGCTCTACGAAATCGGAGCCGGCACAAGCGAGATTCGGCGTATGCTGATCGGACGCGAGCTATTCAATGCCAGTCATTAAGTCCAAAATTGACTGTGAGTCTGACGACTTTCAGCAAAACGCGAAGGTCAACCGGGCGCTGGTCGATGATTTACACAAGATCAGCGAGCAGATTCAGACCGGCGGATCCGCGCGTTCGCGCGAGCGTCACCTGGTTCGCGGTAAATTATTGCCACGTGATCGTATCGATACGCTGACCGACGACAATTCGCCTTTTCTCGAAATTGGGCAAATGGCGGCCCTGGGTGTCTATCAGGACGATGTTCCCGCCGCCGGTATTGTCACCGGTGTCGGTCGCATCAATGATATCGAGTGCATGATCGTTGCGAACGACGCGACCGTCAAAGGTGGAACGTACTACCCGTTAACGGTGAAAAAACATCTGCGCGCACAGGAAATTGCCGAGCAAAACCACCTGCCTTGCATCTACCTCGTCGACTCGGGGGGCGCGTTCCTGCCTCGCCAGGATGAGGTCTTTCCGGATCGCGATCATTTCGGACGAATATTTTTCAACCAGGCAAGAATGTCAGCGAAGGGAATTCCGCAGATCGCAGCTGTGATGGGCTCGTGCACAGCCGGTGGTGCTTATGTGCCAGCGATGTGCGACGAAGCCGTTATCGTCCGTAATCAGGGAACGATATTTCTCGGTGGCCCGCCATTGGTCAAGGCGGCGACGGGTGAAGTTGTCGACGCAGAGACCTTGGGCGGTGGCAGCGTGCATTCCCGTGTATCAGGAGTAACCGATCACCTCGCCGATGACGACACGCACGCCTTGATGATTACCCGGGATATCGTTGCCAGTCTGAATTTTTCGAAGCGTACGGACATCAAGATGCGCGAACCGTCTGAACCGCAATATCCGGTCGACGATATTTACGGCATCGTGTCACGCGAATACCGTTTTCCATATGACGTCCGTGAAATTATCGCCCGCATAGTAGACGGGTCAGAATTTCAGGAATTCAAAAAGCTTTATGGAGCGACGCTCGTGTGTGGCTTTGCACATATCGATGGTTGCCCTGTCGGCATCGTCGCCAACAACGGCATCCTTTTTATGGAGTCGGGGCAGAAGGGTGCGCATTTCGTGCAACTGTGTAATCGACGCGGTATCCCATTGATATTTCTGCAAAATATTACGGGCTTTATGGTGGGGAAACGTGTCGAGCATGCCGGGATCGCCAAAGATGGGGCGAAAATGGTGAATGCTGTGGCTACGGCTACAGTGCCGAAGTTCACGGTCGTCATCGGCGGGTCGTTCGGCGCCGGCAACTACGCGATGTGTGGCCGTGCGTATAGTCCACGCATGCTCTGGATGTGGCCGAACGCACGGATCTCGGTCATGGGTGGCGAGCAGGCAGCGATGGTTCTGTCGACGGTCAAGCGTGATGCCGTTGATGCGCGTGGCGAAGAGTGGCCCGAGGAAGAACAATCAGCCTACCAGGCGACAATTCGCGAGCAGTACGAAGCTCAGGGCAATCCGTATTATGCGAGTGCAAGATTATGGGACGACGGTGTCATTGATCCGATTGATACGCGCGCGGTACTCTCACTTGGACTTTCGGCTGCGATGAATCGACCTCGCGACGACGAATCGCCCTTTGGGATATTCAGGATGTAGCGCGTCGCCGGCACGCGTCGATGCGGTATCATGGCTGCGTGAAATCCCGGCAAGAGCAAAACTCAGGTACACGAGAAATCCGAGAGGCGCATCGATTCGACGAAGGCCTCCTCGAAGAATATATGGCGTCGCACGTGGAGGGGTTCCGCGGGCCGATCCAGATTAGTCAATTCAAGGGCGGCCAGTCGAATCCAACCTACCTGGTGGATGCGAAATCCGGCAAGTACGTGCTGCGCCGCAAGCCGCCCGGCACGTTGCTCAAGTCGGCCCATGCTGTGGATCGCGAATTCCGCATTATCAGTGCGCTATACGGCGCCGACTTTCCGGTTCCCAGACCGTATGCGCTGTGTGAAGACGATGTAGTTATCGGCACTATGTTCTTCATTATGGAGTATGTCGAAGGCCGCATTTTCTGGGACCTGGACCTGCCCAATGCCAGCCCGGCCGGTCGCGAAGCCTTGTACGACAACGTCAATGAGACGATAGCGAAATTGCATAACTTCGATATCGGGGCGCTTGGTCTGGATGATTTTGGCAAGCCTGGTAATTACTTCGCGCGCCAGATTTCGCGCTGGAGTGGCCAGTATCGCACCTCTGAAACCCGGCAGATCAAAGCGATGGATGCGCTGATCGAGTGGCTGCCCGACAACATTCCGACTGATGACTCGGTCAGTATTGTCCATGGTGATTTTCGCCTGGACAATATGATCATCCATCCGACCGAGCCGAAAGTGATCGCTGTTCTGGATTGGGAGTTGTCGACCATTGGACATCCATTGGCCGATTTCACCTATCACCTGATGTCCTGGCAGGTACCCGAGCTTGGCATCGGCTCGGCAGGCTTGCTTGGTAAAGACCTGGAGTCTTTAGGTATACCGGGCGAGGACGCTTACACTGCGACATACTGTAAACGGACAGGTCGAGACGAAGGGATTGCTGATCGTCATTTCTACTCGGCATTCAATTTCTTCCGGCTTGCGGCCATACTGCAAGGCATAGCGGGGCGGGTGCGCGACGGTACAGCCGCGAGTGCCCATGCCGGGCAGGCGGCGGACTCGGTGGAGCCACTGGCCGATTTTGGTTGGCGGTACGCCCGGCGCAGTAGCTGATATCCAACACTAAGAGACTCATGACAATTACTTACGAAGAACTGATGGCGACATCGATCGTCGACCTGAACCACTCCTACGGCGATACGGAGACGATGCTATATGCGCAGAGCGTCGGCTTCGGTCGGGATCCTGTTGACCGTAAGGAACTCCCGTACGTGCATGAGCAAGGCTCACCTTTGCAGACGATTCCGACAATGGCGACGGTGCTGGTACCAGATCTGATTCCGTCTGACCTGGGATGGGACTACACGCAGGTATTGCATGCAGAACAACGATTGCAGCTGCATCGCCCGCTGCCCGCCGCGGCAGAGATACTGGTTAACAAGCGTGTCGTAGAGGTCTTTGATCGTGGCCCTAAGCGCGGGGCGATGATCCTGTTTGAGGCCGACGGCCGCCTTGCCAAAGACGACACTGCCTTGTTCACCGTTGGCAGCACAGTTATTGCACGTGGTGACGGCGGATTTGGCGGTCAATCCGGCAAAGGGCCGGCCCCACACCGTGCGCCGCATCGAGAACCCGACCTCAGATGCGACAGCCCCACGCGCGCGGACCAGGCGCTATTGTTCAGGCTTAATGGCGATCGAAACCCGTTGCACTGCGATCCCGGGACAGCCGCCGCAGCCGGATTTCCGGCGCCGATTTTGCATGGGCTCTGCACCTATGGAATTGCCTGCCACGCGATTCTGAAGACGATCTGCGATTACGATTACACGCTTATTGCCGGGTTTGATGTTCGGTTTTCGGCTCCTGTCTTGCCAGGGGATACGATTCAGACTGACATGTGGCAGGACGGCAATATCGTCTCGTTTCGTTGTACGGCGAAAGAACGTGATGTCGTGGTTTTGCGCAACGGCAAGTGCACGTTGGCGGTGTAGCCGTACGAGGAATAGTCAATGACAAGTCGTGTCACATTTTCGATCGTCGACCATGTAGCCCGGGTTACCCTGAACAGGCCGGACAAGCACAATGCTATCGACTATCAGATGTTCACTGAGTTGGCAGGCGTCGGCCAGGAGCTCGCCGAAGATCAGTCTGTTCGCGCCGTTATTTTGCATGGCGCCGGCGAGAATTTTTGTGCTGGCATCGACATCAGTGTTTTCCAACAACAGGAACCGGTCGCCACCGCGGAGGCGATGGCACCTGGCGATAGTTCTCCCGCAAATCTGTTTCAGCGAGCCGCCTATGTCTGGCGCGAAATGCCGGTGCCGGTCATATGCGCAATACAAGGCGCGGCTTACGGCGGCGGATTGCAGATTGCGCTTGGGGCAGATCTGCGCTTCGCCGCACCGGATGCGCGACTGTCTATCATGGAAATCAAGTGGGGGCTGATTCCCGACATGGCGATCAGCACGACGCTGCGTGGCATAGTGCCGATGGATGTCGCCAAGTCACTGGCATGGTCGGGGAAAGTTATTGCGGGTGAGGAAGCTCTGCGGCTCGGCCTGGTAACGGAAGTTCACGATGATCCGCTGCAAGCAGCCGATGAGACGGCGCACTCGATTGCCAACAAGTCGCCCGATGCCATACGGGCAGCAAAGCGGCTAATCAACGAAAGCTGGGCGTTGTCGGAGGCTGATGCTTTGCGATTGGAGGCCCGGTTGCAGTTGTCGATCCTGGGCCGGCCAAACCAGGTTGAAGCCGCCAAAGCGAATGTGGAAGGGCGCCCGCCTGAGTTCTCAGACGCCCCGAACAAGCGCCTCGACTAGGCTGTTTCCGGCGTTCCGATTGTGGAACTTTAATGTCCGATTTATGATCTAATTTCTGCATTGAATCACCGGGCCGCCGTTTCGCCAGATTCGGCCCGCAAACCAGGTTAAAGACAGTCGATATGAGAATTTTGAGTATACGATTTGCTGCAGTACCGATGCTGCTGATGCTTGCGATGACCGCATTCGCCCAGGAGGGTTACCTTGGTGAGGCGCCGACCCGCACCATACTTAAGGCACAGGAAAAAGCCGATGGCTACTTTGCCAAAGGTAAGTTTGCCAAGGCTCTTGCGATTTACAAGGACGACCTTGCGCCGGTCGGCGATAAATACGCCCAGTACATGGTCGGCTACATGAACCTGGCCGGTAACGGCGTACCACAGGATGCAATCGTCGCGTCGGCCTGGTATCGCCTCGCGGCGCAACGCGAGAATGAGCAATACGTGCGAATTCGTGACGGCTTGTTATCGCTGTTCAATGATGCGCAACGGTCGCGTTCCGACATGTTATATGTCGATCTAAGACGAAGAATGGGCGACATAGCACTTGTACACAAACTTATACGAGATGATATCGACGTTTTGCATCGGCGCACTGGCACCGAGCTATTCCAACAGGATATTGAGCGTGGCAACTACGGACAGCAGCTGGACGTACTTGATGCAGCGGTTGATCGAATCGGATCGCGGCTCGAATTTTTGCACCGGCAAATCGAGCTCGAAACTACGCTGGACGATTCGGAGCAAGACATTTTGGAGCAACTCATTCAAGAGGCGGAACGGGAAGTCGAAGCATATAAGGCTAGTCGTTAGATTCAGCACCAATTTGATCGCGCACCAGGCCGCGACTCAGGATTTTCGGAAACTCATCGGCAAGCCGGTGAGCAAGCGCTTCGTTGCCATGAAACCATTTCGGGATCCAGTTGATTGATCCCATGATGGCGTTGCCAGTCATGCGAACGTCACACGGCTCTATACTGCCATCGCTAATGCCTTGCTTGAGAATTGCTTCGAAGCCGGTGCTGTGTTTTCGCGACAGTCTGAGCACTTCATCGCGATGTTCTGGTTGAAGAGATGGAATTTCACTCATGATCGCCATCGGGCCTTTTTCGCCGACCATAATCTCAATGTGATAGCGCAGGTATAGTCGGGCCTGCTCGAGCCCGTTACTACCGTCGATGACTGCTTGTTCCATTGCTTCGCGACCAAGCGCTGCCGCTCGTACATAGCATTGGTAAACTAATTCTTCTTTGTTGCGGACGTAGTAGTAGAGAGCCGGGTCGGTTAAACCCAGGAGGTTGGCGACATCTTTTAGCGATGTTCCACTGTAGCCCTTTTGATTAAAGCAATGCGCTGCTGCACGCAAAATGCGGTCGCGTTGTTGATCGAAGCGAGATTCCTTGAGTTTTTGAGCCATGACGTTTCCTTGGCTTTCGTGCCTGTGTACTTGAGATTTGGCAGGATTTACATTATTTTAATCTAGATTAAAATATTTTCAACAATAAAAGCAATTGATTTATAAGGAATTTCCATCTTAATGGTGGAGGTTTCTGTTGTGATTTGTTCGGAGGGATCTTGCGTCATGAGCGTTGCAGCCAGTGATTTGCCCGGCGTTGTCGGGCGGACAAACAAGGCGCCGTTGCGGTTCGTTACGGCCGCTTCTTTATTCGACGGTCACGATGCTGCGATTAATATCATGCGGCGCCTCATCCAGGCGCAGGGCGCAGAGGTCGTGCATCTCGGTCACAACCGAAGTGTCGATGACATCGTTCGAGCGGCGATTCACGAAGATGCCGACGGCATAGCGATCAGCTCGTACCAGGGTGGGCATAACGAGTTCTTCCGTTACATGATCGATCGCCTGCGTGAACTCGGCGCATCGCATATCAAAGTCTTCGGCGGTGGTGGGGGCACGATTACGCCGGAGGAAATAAAGGCGTTGATGGAATACGGGGTCGAGCGAATTTATCACCCTCACGATGGCATGGAACTTGGCCTTGAAGAAATGATCAAGGATCTCGTGGCAAGGACTGTCGCAAACCGGCGGCCGATTCAGGCACCAGCTGCAAGTGACAAGCCTGCGGCGACAGACGTGGCGGCAATGATCTCGGCCCTTGAAGTTGGCGCGTTTGATGAGGCACAGCTGGCAAGTCTGCGCAAAGAGTGGCAGGTGAAGGCGGGACAGGTGCCCGTCGTGGGAATCACCGGTACCGGCGGAGCCGGCAAGAGCAGTGTGACCGACGAGTTACTCAACCGGTTCCTGGCCTGTTTCCCGAATATGAATATCGCCGTTCTTGCCGTGGATCCAACGCGTCGCAGGACAGGGGGCGCATTGCTTGGCGATCGCATTCGCATGAACTCACTGCGCTCCGACCGGATATTCATGCGCTCGATGGCAACGCGCCGGCAGCATCTTGCCACGAGTGAGATGCTTGGCGATCACATTGCCTATCTCAAGTCGCTCGGCTTTGACCTGATCATCGTCGAAACAGCCGGTATTGGGCAAAGTGACAGCGAGATTGTTGACCTTGTTGATTTCTCTGCTTACGTAATGACCAGTGAGTACGGCGCGGCAAGCCAGCTGGAAAAAATTGACATGCTGGACTTCGCCGACCTTATTATTCTGAACAAGTACGACAAGCGCGGTGCCGAGGATGCGCTGCGTGATATTCGCAAGCAGTGGAAGCGCAACCACACGGCGTTCGACACGGACGACGAAGATATTCCGGTCTACCCGACTATCGCGAGCCAGTTCAACGATCCCGGTGTCAGCTGGGTGTTCGCCGAGCTGTGCCGGCGGGTCGCTGACAAGTTAGGTCTTGATGTTGAAAAATGGACTCCGCAGATCGATACCTCCAACCGGGAGTCCCGTTCAGCGGCGGCCATACCCGGTTCTCGTATTCGTTACCTTGCAGAGATCGCCGAGCAGGGCCGGGCGATCAACAGCCGTATTGACACACAGTCGGAGCTGGCCAGCCGCTTGCAGCACCTTTACGAAGCTCTGCAACTGATTGAAGACCCGCAGTTGCCTGGCTTGTTTGCAGCGTATGCCGCTAATGCTCTGAACGGAGATGGTGACAGAAGCCTGGCTGCGCTGCGCCAGCGCTACCAGGAAACTCTGTCGGACCTGTCGCAGGAGTCGCTGCGAATATTGCGGGACTGGCCGGATCGCAAAGCCAGCGTGCAGGCCGAACGCTACAGCTACACTGTACGTGGCAAGGAAATTACTGGCGACAATTACAGGGAAAGCCTCAGTCATCAGAAGATTCCCAAGGTCGCGGCGCCCGAATACAGGGACTGGGGTGAATTGCTGAGTTTCCTGTCTCGGGAAAACCTGCCGGGTGCCTATCCTTATACGGGTGGTGTATATCCTTACCGTCGCCTTGGTGAAGATCCTACCCGCATGTTCGCGGGCGAGGGAACACCGGAAAGAACAAACCGTCGTTTTCATTATCTATCGAAGGGCCAGGCGGCGGCCCGGCTTTCCACCGCGTTCGATTCCGTCACCCTGTACGGGGAGGATCCGCACGAGCGCCCCGATATCTACGGCAAGGTCGGCAACAGCGGCGTCTCGATAGCGAGTGTCGATGATATGAAGAAGTTGTACTCGGGTTTCGACTTGTGTGCGCCCACAACTTCGGTGTCGATGACGATCAATGGCCCGGCGCCAATGATCCTGGCGTTTTTCATGAACAGTGCCATCGACCAGCAGGTCGAAAAACACTTGCGCGAAACGGGCCGGTGGGACGCTGCGCAGAAGAAAATAGACAAGTACTTCGAGGGACGAGAGCGGCCACGTTACGAGGGCGACTTGCCTGAAGGTAATCACGGGCTCGGTCTTGCGTTACTGGGTATTTCAGGCGACAAACTCGTCGACGCAGAAACCTATGCCAGGATTCGCAAGGAAACGATGGCTTCCGTTCGAGGCACCGTCCAGGCAGATATTCTCAAGGAGGATCAGGCACAAAATACGTGCATTTTCTCGACCGAATTCGCGATGAAGATGATGGGCGATGTGCAGCAGTTTTTTATCGACAACAACGTCCGCAATTACTACAGCATTTCGATCAGTGGTTACCATATCGCAGAAGCCGGAGCTAACCCGATAAGCCAGCTGGCGTTTACTCTGTCGAACGGCTTCACAATCGTCGAGTACTACCTGGCTCGTGGCATGAGCATCGACGACTTCGCGCCGAACCTGAGCTTCTTCTTCTCCAATGGAATGGATCCGGAGTACACCGTCATCGGGCGCGTGGCGCGACGCATATGGGCAAGGGCCATGCGAGAGCGTTACGGTGCAAGTTCGCGCTCGCAGATGCTCAAGTATCACGTGCAAACATCTGGCCGAAGTCTGCACGCGCAGGAAATCAGCTTTAACGACATTCGTACAACGCTGCAAGCGCTGTATGCGTTATTCGACAGCTGCAATAGCCTGCATACAAACGCATTTGATGAGGCGATTACGACACCGACCGAGCAGTCCGTGCGGCGTGCCGTGGCAATACAAATGATCATCTCGCGCGAATTGGGTCTGAATTTCTGTGAGAACCCCTGGCAGGGGTCATTCATCATCAATGAACTGACAGATCTTGTTGAAGAAGCCGTCTACCAGGAGTTCGAGCGCATCTCCGATCGTGGCGGCGTTCTCGGCGCAATGGACACTATGTACCAGCGCGGCAAGATTCAGGATGAGAGTCTTTACTACGAGAGTAAGAAGCATGATGGCTCTCTGCCTTTAATAGGCGTCAATACATTCCTGCCCAACGAAGGTGAGGAGGACGAAGTACATAACCAGGAGTTGATCCGCTCAACGGATGCGCAGAAACAGGATCAGATCAAGAACGTGAGGGCGTTCCAGGAAACCCACGCTGAAGAGAGCGCAACAGCGCTGCTGGAGCTGCAATCAGTCGCTCGCGATCGTGGTAATGTTTTTGCAGCGCTCATGGAAACCGTCAAAACCAGTTCGCTGGGTCAGATTTCAGATGCGCTTTACCACGTCGGCGGCGAGTACCGCCGTAACATGTAGCGCGACCTGAGGTAGACCAATGGATAAGCTGGTGAACTACGCAGTGTCGGACGCAGTTGCTGTGATTGCGCTGAATCGACCTGACAATATGAATGCCTTTACCGCCGGCCTCAGAGCGGATTTGGCACAGGCGCTGAGTGACGTAGCTAACGACAGTTCAGTCAGGGTTGTGGTGCTGACCGGTGAGGGCCGCTGTTTTTCTGCCGGAGCGGATCTGAACGAAAGTTTGGGCACCCGACCTGTGAGTGAGCAACTCCGGGAAGAGTATCGTCCTGTCTTTACCGCGATAGCCGAACTGCCGGTGCCGGTTATCGCTGCAATACCCGGTTCGGCGGCTGGTATCGGTATGTCATTGGCGTTGCATTGCGATCTCGTCATCATGGCTGAAGATGCTTTCCTGCTTTCACCATTCGCAACAATTTCACTTGTTCCCGACGGCGGCCTGAACTGGACGCTTGTTCGGCACCTTGGTTACAAGCGTGCTTTTCAACTAAGTGTCGAAGCAGAGCGAATTGACGCGGCAAGATGCGTACAACTTGGCCTGGTTAACCGGACGGCGCCTGCGGGCGAGTTGCAAAGCACAGCGCTTGAGTGGGCGCGCGACCTGAGTCAACGGGCTCCGCTGGCGTTGGCGGCGACGAAGAAGGTCATGCGATTCGCAATGGATAACGATTGGGACAGCTCTTACGACCTCGAGGCGCAGCTGCAGGGGTCACTGGTCGGAACCGATGATAACAATGAAGGCATCGCGGCTTTCCTGCAAAAACGTAAACCCGAATTTAGAGGCAAGGAATAATGCATCGCAATATTTTTGAAGAAGAACATGACATGTTCCGCGACTCTGTCCGGAGCTTCATGAAAAACGAGATCCGTCCGCATACCGACAAATGGCACGAGCAGGGCATCGTCGATCGCGAAGCGTTTCTCAAGGCCGGCGAAATGGGCCTGCTGTTAATGTGGGCTGACGAGAAATACGGGGCAGCGGGGGTCACCGATTTTCGCTACGAGCAGATCCTGATCGAAGAAAACGCACACCACGGCGATGCGGGCTTCTTTATGACACTGCACAGCCGCCTCGTCGGGCCCTATATCGGCGAGCTTGGTACGGACGAGCAGAAGGAGCGTTGGCTGCCCAAATGCGTATCGGGCGAGCATGTTCTTGCCGTTGCGATAACAGAGCCCGGTGCTGGTAGTGACGTTGCGGGAATTCGTACGAAGGCGGAAGACAAGGGCGATCACTTTCTGCTCAATGGATCCAAGACGTTTATCTCTAACGGCATTCTTGCTGACCTCGTCGTTGTAGTGGCCAAGACCGATCCGGCTAGCCGCCACGGCCTTTCCTTGTTCGTAGTAGAACGCGGCATGGAAGGTTTTGAGCGTGGCGAGAACCTGAAAAAGATGGGCTTGAAGAGCCAGGACACGGCAGAAATGTTCTTTAATAACGTGAAAGTGCCGAAGGAAAACCTCCTGGGCGAACTTCATCGCGGTTTCTACCAGCTCATGCATTTTCTGGCGGAGGAAAGATTGCTTGGTGCGTGCGGCTACATCGCGAACGCGGAGGCTGCTTTCAATATGACGCTGGACTATGTCAATGAGCGCAAAGTTTTTGGCAAGACCCTGTCCGACTTCCAGAACACGCGATTCCTGCTTGCGGATATGCGAACAGAAATCGATGTTGGCTATGCATTTATTGATCGTTGTGTTGAAGAGCACAACAAGGGTTCTCTGTCGGCGGACGATGCGGCTAAAGCGAAATTGTGGACGAGTGAATTGGAGGGTCGGGTGACAGACCAGTGTGTGCAGTTGCACGGCGGCAATGGTTATATGGACGAATATCCCATCAGCCGAATGTATGCGAACGCCAGAGTTTCCCGAATATACGCCGGCAGTTCTGAGATCATGCGAGAGATTATTGCTCGCTCCCTTGGCCTCGATCCCCGAAAGAAGCAAAACAAGTCGCAAGCAAGCGCTGCTTGAGTGTAAATTGTGGAGGCGGCTCTTGCCGTGACTGAATCTGCACAGGAGTCTTACGTATGCGCGCTGCTTTCATTGGCCTAGGTGTTATGGGGTACCCAATGGCCGGGTATCTCGCCAGCAATGGACATGATGTAACGGTCTACAACCGTACCGCACAAAAGGCAGAACAATGGTGCGCCGAATACGGTGGCCAAATGGCGGCCACGCCGGCAGAGGCGGCCGCTTCTGCAGAGTTTGTTTTCTCCTGCGTTGGTAATGATGCCGATGTTCAGGAAGTACTCGCGGGGGAGCAGGGCGCTATCAAGGAGATGCAGGCCGGTTCTGTCCTGGTCGATCACACGACGGCCTCGGCGGTGGTGGCGCGTGCGATGTACGCGCTGGCAGCGCAACATGCCGTTAATTTCCTGGACGCGCCGGTGTCCGGTGGCCAGGCGGGAGCTGAGAGCGGACAACTGACAATCATGGCAGGTGGCGACGTAGAGGTCTTCGAACGCGCGGTACCTGTGATGGACTGTTACGCCAAAGCCATGACACTGATTGGCGGTGTCGGTAGCGGTCAACTTGCCAAGGCAGTCAATCAGATTTGCATAGCTGGTGTCGTGCAGGGCCTCGCCGAGGGGCTGCATTTTGCCAAACGCGCCGGCATAGACCCGGCAAAAGTCATTGAGTCAATTTCCAAGGGCGCAGCGCAGTCGTGGCAAATGGAAAACCGCTGGCAAACTATGGTCAACAACGAATTCGAGTTTGGGTTTGCGGTCGACTGGATGCGCAAGGATCTGGCAATCGCGTTTGACGAGGCGCAGCGTAACGGTGCGACACTCGAATTGGCAAAGCTTGTCGATGAGTTCTATGCGGAAGTGCAGTCGATGGGCGGCAGCCGCTGGGATACGTCGAGCCTGATTGCCCGGCTCGAATCCTGATATAATTTTCCCGTCACAGGGGTGGCCGCTGGCCTGAGATCCGTTTGGGAACCCTTAGAACCTGACCCGGGTAATGCTGGCGTAGGAAGGGAAATATGCAATTCGTTCGCACGCTACGGCCAAAATATGCCGTCCTCCTGATCTCATCAATGCTGCCCTTTGTTGTCAGTGCGCAGGACACCATTGATGAGATTGTCGTAACAGCGGATTTTCGCGGGCGCAGCAGCAGTGAGCTCCCGGCCAGCGTGACCGTCCTTGGCGCTGAACAAATTCGGCAATTGGCGGTGCAACACTTCGAAGAAGTAATCGATACGATCCCCAACCTTAACTGGTCCGGGGATGGTAACCGTGCTCGCTACTTCCAGATTCGCGGAGTCGGCGAACTTGAGCAGTACCAGGGAGCACCGAATCCATCTGTCGGGTTCCTGATCGACGATATAGATTTTAGCGGCATCGGTAGCATCGCGACGCTGTTCGACATGCAGCAAATAGAAGTCCTGCGTGGGCCGCAGGGAAGCCGCTACGGCGCGAATGCGTTGGCTGGTCTCATTTACATGCGAAGCACAGCTCCAACGGATGAATTTGAAGGGCGGGCGGAGCTGACGGTTGGCGCGGACGATACGCTCGCTGTTGGTGTTGCAATAGGAGGCGGACTCAGTGCGGATGGCAACGTCAGCTATCGGCTGAGTGCACATCAGCATGAGAGCAACGGATTTCGTGATAATACCTACCTGCAGCGTACCGACACGAACGGCCGTAACGAAACGACCGTCCGTGGGCGCGTGCATTGGTCGGTCAGCAACGATTGGCAGGTCGACCTGGCTGCCTTGTTCGCAAATTCCCGCAATGGCTACGATGCGTTTGCACTCGATAACGGATTCGTCACGCTGTCTGACAGGCCCGGCAAGGATGCGCAGGAGAGCATCGGGGTCTCGGCCAGGGTTGAGTATTCCGGATTTTCAGACGTGCAAGTGACGTCGATCTCGAGCATTGCAGTGTCCGATATCGAATTTAGCTACGACGCGGACTGGGGCAACGAAGATAGCTGGGCGCCGGTTACTTACGATTACATTTCGGTCAGCGACCGAGAACGCGAAACGATTAGCCAGGAACTTCGGCTGGCGACCGACGATTGGCTGTTCGGCATTTACGCGCTGCAACTGAAGGATACGCTCGTGACCTTCAATCAGGGTGAGTACTACGATCCGTTTTACGACTTCGCGGACAGCCTCGATGATACCTTTGGTAGCGAATATCGTGCGACAAGCATCGCCGCTTTTGGTCAATACGAGCACAATCTTAGCAGTGTGACTCGAGCCAGCTTTGGACTGCGGGCTGAACGCAGGACGACTGACTATGACGACACCGCCGGTCTTGCCGTTGGCCCATCAGAGTCGATGTGGGGCGGAGAAATGACACTGAGCTACGATTATTCCGAATCGCTGACTAGCTTCGTCAGCTTGTCAAAGGGCTACAAGGCGGGCGGGTTCAATCTTGGCGTCGTGCCCAGCGATCGCCGCAATTTTGGCGCCGAAGAGCTGTGGAGTCTTGAAGCCGGAATAAAAGCTGCGTTGCGGCAGGATTCGCTGATTGTTAATGCGTCTGTATTCCTGAATCGCCGGGATAACCAGCAGGTAAGGACCTCCTTCCAACTGATCCCCGGTGACCCGGCTTCGTTCGTATTCTTCACCGACAACGCGGCGCAGGGTGAAACAACCGGCTTCGAGGCCGATATTCGGTGGTTGCCAAGTGATGCCTGGGAGTTCTACCTGAATATCGGTTTGCTTGATGCGACGTTTGAGACCTTTCAAACGCCGCAGGTCGATCTCAGTGGACGAGGCCAGGCGCATGCGCCGAAATACTCGATCGCTCTCGGCGGCAGCTATCGACACGCCAATGGTGTATTTGTTCGCCTGGATACAACTGCGCGAGACGCGTTCTATTTTGACGTAAGTCACGACCAGAAATCGCAAGCGTACGAACTCGTCCACGCACGCATTGGTTACGATGCGGTTTCCTGGTCGGCTCAGCTTTGGGTGCGCAACCTGCTCGATGAGAGCTATGCGGTTCGTGGTTTTTATTTTGGCAACGAACCCCCGGATTTTCCCGATGCGCTCTACACCAGGCTCGGTGACCCACGCCAGGCAGGCCTCAGTTTCACGTGGGAATTCAAGTAAGGTAGACGATGCAAAATCTCGTGATGATATTGCAGCATCAGGCGGCCACGCTTTCGCCCCTTGAGGTCGTCGCTGTGGTTATGGCATTGCTGTATCTGTTGCTCGCCATTCGCCAGAATATCTGGTGCTGGTTCGGTGCCGGTATCAGCACCGCGATTTACGTGTACCTGTTTTTCGACGCGAAACTCTACATGCAATCCGCGCTAAACGGCTTCTATTTTGCAATGGCTGTTTACGGCTGGGTGGTGTGGCGTTCGGGTCAGACGGATGAAGAACAATTGCCGGTCGTCAGTTGGCCGCTGATGACACATGTCTATGCGATTCTGTTGATTGTTGCTGTTGGGCTGATCAATGGTTACTTACTACACACGCAGACAGATTCCCAACACGCCTACGTTGATGCGATTACTGCCTGGGCTGCTATCTGGGCAACTTTTCTGGTTGCGCGTAAGGTGCTCGAAAATTGGTGGTACTGGTTGGTCATTGATGTCGCATCGATCTTCATTTACTGGTCCCGTGACTTACAGCTGACGTCAGTGCTGTTTGCGGTATATGTGCTCATGATTCCGTTCGGGCTGGTGAGTTGGGCCAGATCACGGCGCGAGGTGGCCGCATGACGACGAACAAGACACCTGCGGACACATTGTTGATGGTGCCCGGCTGGGAAGGCGCGGAGTACTGCGAACTCAGCGGCGGCTTCAGCAATCGGACATATCTTGTAGATAACGGTACGGCCAGGGCTGTTCTCAAAGTCGATGACAGTTGCAGGAACCCGCCATATAACGAGAGGGCAATCGAAGCGCACATACAAACCCTGGCAGCCGACAGGGGGCTCGCGGGACGCGTGTTGTTCGTATCAGATACGGTCTACATGACCGAGTACCTCGAGGGCGTAATCTGGTCGGGCGAGCACCTGGAAGATAATGCGAACCTTGATGTGCTTGCTGCCGGGCTGAAGAAGTTGCATGCACTTCCGCTAACTGGCCGCACCTTCGATGCGACTGGCGCAGCACGTGACTACGTTCAACAAATAGCAGACGCAGATCCTGAAATGGTCGGCGAGTGCTTACGCAGGATCGAGGCTGGGCCGCTGCCGCACAACCTTTGCTGTTGTCACAATGATCTGGTTGTCGCAAATATCATCAATACGCCCGAGATCCGGTTCCTGGATTGGGAGTACGCCTGCGACAATGATCCGTTCTTCGATCTTGCGACGGTTGTCGCACATCATGAGCTAACAACAGAGCAAAGCGACTACCTGTTGGATGCGTACTTCGACGGCGATGGCAAGCGCTGGCGCGAGCAGCTAGCGCGGCAGGCAAGTATCTATGAAGCGTTGCTGTGGTTGTGGGAAGCTGCCCGGCCCTGATGCAGCTTGCTACCAGGAGTTTCGCAGCTCGCGAAGTTTGAGAAACACCGTGCGCGTGTCCGGTTGGCTGCCGATGTCGGGAAACTGTTCCTGCAGTCGCGCAATAACTGACGCGCTGTCCAGGCGGAAGAATGTGTTCACCTGGCGTTCCTGGGATAAGGTCGTTACGAGGGCATCGTTCGGATCCTGATCCTCTACAGCAGCCAGTAATTGCCTGGCCGTGGCGTTGTCGGGCTCACGGTCGAGGGTAAACTGCAGATTATTTACCAGGTAATCGTGCCCCGGATAGATCTGTGTCTCATCGTCCAGTTTTTCGAGTTGATTCCGGAACGTTTCATACAGGTCATTCGGATGACCGCCATTGTGGCAGTTTCCCGCGCCTGCATTGAACAGTGTGTCACCACTGAATAGCGCAGGCTGGTCAGTTTTTGACAGCAGGCAAATGTGACTCATCGTGTGTCCCGGTGTGTCGAGGCACTCGAGGTCTACAGTTTTGCCAACCTTGATAATGTCGCCTGCGCCAACGCCGCGACCCATGTTCGGGATGCTGCGGCTGGCATTTTCATGCGCAATGATCAGAGCGCCTGTCGCCGCGACGACACCCTTGTTGCCACCAGTGTGGTCGCCGTGTTCATGAGTATTGAGGATCTGAGTGATCGTCCAGCCGCGTTGCTTCGCAACGGCGAGACATTTTGTGTAGTCCAGCGGATCGATCGCCAACGCGTCGCCGGTCTCCGGGCACGCAACGAGGTAATTGAAGTTGCGGTAAGCGTTAGCAGTCCAGATTTGTTCAACGATCATTGCTGCTCGCCGTTATTGGCATCAAATACGCGTTTACCGCCAACCCAGGTTTCAAGTACCTGAATATCATCGATCTCGGAGCTGGGAACAGTGAAGTAGTCGCGATCGACCACGATGAAGTCGGCCCACTTGCCGGGCTCGAGGCTGCCCAACCGATCTTCCTGGTGAGCGGCATAGGCTGCTGCCAATGTGAATGAATGCAGCGCCTCAGCTCTTGTCAGACCCTCTTCTATATACCAGCCTCCTTCCGGCATGCCGTTGCGATCCTGCCGGGTCACCGCCGCGTACAGGCCGTAAAACGGGTTGGGCAGTTCAACCGGGAAATCGGAGCCGCTGGCGAGTACGGCGCCTGAGTCGAGCAGCTTGCGCCAGGCATAACCACCCTTGATTCTGTCCGGGCCGATCCGATCCTCGGCCATGTTCATGTCACTCGTCGCGTGCGTTGGTTGCATTGATGCAATTACACCGAGTTCGACGAACCGAGGAATGTCGTCGAGTGAAATAATCTGTGCATGTTCGACTCGATTGCGCAGGTCCGAAGGTTGACCGCCTTGTGCCTTCTCGAATGCATCAAGCGACATGCGATTACCAAGATCGCCGATTGCATGGATACCGACCTGAAACCCCATGTCATTGGCCTTTTTCGTGAACGCGGATAATTCTTCTGCAGTCCAGAACGGCAAACCACGGTTTTCGCTATCGTCGGAGTAGGGCTCAAGCATCGCTGCCCCGCGACTGCCCAATGCCCCGTCCGAATAAAGTTTGACTGCGGCAATGTCCAGCCTGTCATCGCCGTAAGCAGTCAGCGGCTTGCCAAAATCGTCGAGGTTTCTGCCAGCATCGCTGAGCATCGCGTAGATGCGAATGTCGAGTTCGCCATCATCGGCCATCGACATGTACACCTCCGCCTCCCGGGTATTTATGCCGGCATCGTGCACGCCTGTTATGCCCAGCGAAACTAGCTTTCGCATCGCCTCGCGATAGGCCTCGCGGATTTCATCCTTGCCTGACGCAGGAATATGGGATCCGATGAGGCTCATCGCTTTATCGACAAGAATTCCGGTTGCCTTGCCATTCGCGTCGCGCAAAATCTTGCCCCCGACAGGATCGGGTGTGTCGTCATTAATCCCGGCTATCTGCATCGCCTTGCTGTTTGCCCAGCCGGCATGGCCGTCAATGCGCCGTAACCAGACCGGCCTGTCTTTCACAACTGCGTCAATGTCAGACGATTTTGGAAATTCCTTGACGGGCCAGAGCACCTGGTTCCAGCCGCGCCCGAGAATCCATTTGGAGTAGCGGTTAGCAGCGGCATAGTCGGCAATTTGCCGGACTGCATCGTCGACGCTCGGCGTACCGTTGAGGTCCAGACTTATCGCGAGGTATCCCAGGCTTTGAACGTGACCATGCGCATCAATCAGGCCAGGCAAAACGTACCGACCCGCGATATTAATATGTTTTGCATGCGGATAATCATCAAGTAGCGCCGCATCACCCGTAGCAATGACCTTGCCATTGTCCGAAATGACGAGAACACTAAACTCGCGGATACCAGTCTCGGTTGATGTATGGCCAGTGAACCCGTGGAATACTGTTTCCACGGCGCCTGCCGGCCAGCAAAGAAGCAGCAAAAGCGTTGCAACAAACGGTTTGATATTAATTATTTGTCTCCAGGCTGTGTCAGATTTCGATTTTTTGCCACCCACGGCCTCGCCACATGCTGAGGAAAAGCCAGGACTGCGTCGCGCGCGTAACACCTTGCCAAACCCATACACCAATCAGCCCAAAACCCAGCACCGGTCCGATGACATACGCGAGTGGCAGGAATAGCAGCCATTGGGTTCCGATGCTGATGAGCATGACGCGTCGTGCATCACCGGCACCCAGCATGCCGTGCATGAATGCAAATCCTACGGCTTCGATAGGCAAGGTCAAGCCCATAAGCCTCATCGGCCAGCGCGCCAGATCTCGGGTTGTGGCTTCGTGAATAAAGATCGACGAAACGAGATCCGGCACTATCAACATGGGCAAGGCCAGCGCGCTTAGCAGAATAACGGTGAGCTTTGACACGTCGAATGCCCATTGATAGGCATCGTCCGGTTCACGTTTGCCCAGAGCTTGTCCAACCAGGGTCGCGCAGGCTATGCCAAGCGCCAGGCCCGGCAGTATCGCGAACAGCAGGACGGTTACCAGAACATTGGCAGCAGCCAGTTCCGGTGTGCCGATCCGGCCGATTATCCAGAACATTGCGACCAGGCCGGCGGCAAAGAACAATTGCTGCAGACCGGCGGGCATCGATACTCTTACCAGCGACAATGTTTCAGCGCGTGTGGCCATGCAACGCAGGAAGCATCCTTTCGCTACGTGCCTAAATCCGAGAAACATGTAAACCAGTGTGCCGATACTCATCGAAATAGCGCTAGCCATGCCAGCGCCGGTCACGCCAAGCGCCGGTGCACCGAAATGACCGAAAATAAGCGTGTAGTTCAGGATGATATTGCAGGCATGCATGATGATCAGCGTCTGCATGTACACGCGCGACAGGTCAAGCGCATTCCAGTAGCCACGAAACGCAAAATTCATGCCGACGAAAACGATCGCGCCGAGACGCCATTCAATGTACGGGACACCGCGTTGAATGACAGCGGGGTCGGAGTTAAGGAAAGAATATACCGGCTCTGCGAGCTGGATCAGGATGACAGACAGAAGCGGTGCGATTAGCAGCACCAGTAGCAAGGCGGTATTCAGGACGGCGGCAGCTCTATCGAGTTTTCCTTCGCCTTTGCGGCGCGCCGCGATGCTTTGCACGCCGGTCGAAATGCCGAGGATCAATGCCTGGCACATGAACACGATAAAACCGCCGAGTCCAACCGCTGCCAGCGCCGCATCGCCGAGAAAGCCCACCATTGCCGTATCAACAATATTGAGCAGGTTCTGCGACACCATGCCGCCGATGATCGGCAAAGCCAGGCCGAGAATTCGATTGCGACGGCTGATATCCATGCCGCAACTATTGCACAAGATGCCGCAACCCGAATGTTGTATATCTGCAACATTTTAGTTAAACACCAACCATGCGCTGCAAGTTCAAGGCCTAATGAATTGACATGTGGTGGTTTTTCTGCGACCTTTCCGGCTAACAAGCGTAGCCTCTGAACAACAAGTGGCCTACGCGAACAATTGCAGGACACCTTCAGGTACGGCTTGGCGGGGGAATCAGGGGGCCAAGATCGACGTGCTAGCGTTGGTAAAATGGCGGCTTCGAAAGAAGCCGCTTTTTTTGTGCCTGACACCTTCGTAATATTGCTCGCTACGGCGGCCGTTGCTGGCATGCTTAAAGGGAGGATCGCGCATGAAAAGCCGGACGCTGAAATCTGTCTCTGCAGTTTTCCTGGTGTTATTTGCATTCAATGCTGTCGCAGAACTGAATGCTGACGAGAAGCGCATGGTCGAATGGATAGATTCCCATGCTGAAGATGCTATCGCGTTGCTTGAAGAGACCGTCAATATTGGCAGCGGCACGAACAACCACGAAGGCGTCCGTAAAGTCGGAGTCGTGATGTTGCGTGAACTCGATGAACTCGGTCTCGGGACCGAGTGGGTAGAAATGCCGCCCGAGGTTAACAGGGCAGGCCATGCGATCGCTCGTAAATCCGGACACGGCAAAAAGATCCTTCTGATTGGTCACCTGGATACTGTCTTCGAGTCTGATGATGAATTTCAGTCGTTCAGGCGCGAGGGCGATACAGGGTACGGGCCGGGCGTCGACGACATGAAAGCGGGTAACGTTACGATTGTTTATGCACTGAAGGCCCTGCATGAGATTGGCGCGTTGAAAAACATCCCTGTCGTTGTCGTCTATAGCGGCGACGAGGAGAAAACCGGTACACCACTTTCCATTTCTCGCGAACATCTCATAGAGGCGGGCAAGTGGGCGGACGTTGCTTTGGGCTTCGAGTCTGCGGTTACATTCAATGGTACCGACTGGGCCACGATAGCCAGGCGCAGTTCCAGTAGCTGGGTACTCGAAGTGGCCGGCAAACAGGCGCACTCGTCAGCTATTTTTAGCGACAAGGTTGGCGCCGGTGCAATATTTGAAGCCGCACGTATCCTCAATGGTTTCTACGATGAAGTCCGTGGTGAAGAGTACTTGACGTTTAACGCCGGGACGATACAGGGCGGCACAGATGTTGAGTATGACGCACAGCAAAACCGAGGCACGACTTTCGGCAAGAGAAACGTTGTGCCGCGCAAGGTCATCGTTCATGGCGGAATCCGAACAATCTCCGAGGAGCAACTCGAAAGAACACGCGAGAAGATGCGTGCAGTAGTTGCGGCCAGTTTGCCAAACACCAGCGCGACTATTCGTTTCTGGGATCGCTATCCGTCAATGCCGCCGACGGAGGGCAACCGTCAGCTGCAGGTTTCCATGTCGGGTGTCAACGAGGCACTTGGTCGGGGGCCGATGCCGGCGCTTGACCCGGCGCGACGCGGTGCGGCAGATATATCGTTTGTCGCACCATACGCTGACAGCCTTGCGGGTCTTGGGGCACTCGGTACTGGAGGCCACACACCTGACGAATCGCTGGACCTCACATCGCTGCCCCTGGCTATCAAGCGAGCAGCAATACTGATATACCGTCTTCACAACGATAGCAACGAGAACTAGGTCAGACGACATGAGCCACGCGCACGGCCATCATCACGATCAGACGAGCAGTAACATGCGCCGCGTCGTCATTGCGCTTGTCCTGACGGGCACTTTCATGGTCGTCGAAGTAATTGGCGGCATCCTGTCTGGTTCGTTGGCGTTGCTGGCCGACGCCGGTCATATGTTGTCCGACACAATCGCCCTTGGACTTGCTGCGGTTGCTTTCAGTGTCAGCAAGAGGCCTGGCGACAAGAAACTCACCTATGGTTATCAAAGGTTCCAGATTCTTGCTGCCTTTGTAAACGGATTGAGTCTTCTTGCTATCGTTAGCTGGATTCTGTTTGAGGCGGTGCAACGGTTCATCACGCCATCGGACGTCATGGGAGAGACGATGCTGGTGGTTGCATCGGCGGGGCTTGTCGTCAACATCATCGCTTTCGCAGTACTGCATAGCGGTGACAAGGAAAACCTGAATATCCGTGGCGCGGCGTTACATGTTGCCGGTGACCTGCTGGGTTCGGTTGCCGCAATTATTGCCGCCGTCGTTATTATTTATAGCGGCTGGATGCCAATCGATCCGATTTTATCCGTTGCAGTAGCTATGCTGATCCTGAAGAGTGCCTGGTCACTTGTCAGACGCAGCGCCCACGTGCTGCTCGAGGGTGCGCCGGATTGGCTCGATGTACCGGCTATGCAGGAACGTATTATCGCCCAGGTGCCGCAAGTAGCTGGTGTGCATCATGTACATGTCTGGGGTCTTACGCCGCAGGACCTGATGATGACCATGCACGTTCGCGTAAACGGAGAACTCGACAACCCCACGTCGATAATTCGGCAAATCAAGAAGATCATGCTGGACGATTACGGGGTCGGTCATTCGACGATCGAGATTGAAACCGACGACTGCGCAGACCACTAGCCGGGGATTCAGTCCGAGGGTTTTACTTTTCCGATATAGGGCAGGGTACGATTGTGCTCGGCGTAGTCGAGACCGTAACCAACTACCCATTCGCCACCAATCCCAAAGCCTACGTAATTGATATCAACCTCGACCTCGGTGCTTCCAGGCTTGTGCAGCAAGGCGCAGGTTCGAATTGATGCTGGCCCATGGGACTCAAGCATGCCGATCAGGTATTCGAGCGTTCGCCCCGTGTCGACGATGTCTTCGACGATGAGTACATGACGTCCTTCGATATTGCCGCGGACGTCCATCACAAGTCGAACAGCGCCACTCGACACGCTGCTATTTTCATAGCTCGATACAGCAATGAATTCGATTGTGCGAGGTATCGTCAACTGCCGGGATAAATCTGCAAGAAAAATGAAGGCGCCTTTCAACACGCCGATGAGAACGAGGTCGCCCTTGTCCTGATAATCGGCGGAAATCTGTCTTGCAAGTTCTTCGACTCGTGCGGCAATTTCGGATTCTGAAATCAATACTGGCGGTGCTGCGTCGCTCACGTTGGGTATCCTGAACCTTGGAATACGGTAAAGTAGCACAATCGTGAAACGGTCAATCGCAATTGCTGGGAATATGGGTTCGGGAAAATCGACGCTCGTCGAATTTCTGTCACGAACCTATGGCGTCACGCCCTTCTATGAACCCAATGACGAAAACCCCTACCTGGCCGATTTCTACAAGGATATGAAGGGTTGGGCGTTCCAGTCGCAGCTGTACTTTCTCAGTAACAAGTTTCGGCTGCATCAGGAACTCGACAGGCAGCCTGGAGTTGTGGCGCTGGATCGAACCATTTTCGAGGACGCCGAAATCTTCGCGACGGCATTGTTTCAGATGCGGAAAATATCCAAGCGTGACTGGCAAACCTACCAGGGATTCTACGGTGCGATTCTCGATGCGATTCAGCCACCAGACCTGATGATCTACCTGCGCTGCTCCATGCGCACGCTGCGCCAGCGCATACGCCTGCGTGGCCGCAAAATGGAGCAGGATGTACCGCTGGCGTACCTCAAGCGGTTGGATCGCCTGTACGAAGACTGGATCGGCTCCTACGCCATGAGCGATGTGCTGGTGCTGGAAACGGATCAGCTGGATTACATCCACGATCTCGTTCATCGGCTTGATGTAATGGAGCGAATTGAGGCGGTATTACCGGCCGAAATCGGCAGGCCGGTACTGTAATCAGGAGACGGGCGTCACGCTTTTTGCCTATCCGTACAATCCCCTATTGCTTATCGTAATGCGAATCATTATCATTTGCGCCAAGTTAGGCAAACCACCAGAAAATCCGATTTTCGCTCAATATCGACGATTCCGGTGCGATCAGGACAGACGGTAAATGGACAACAACTGCAGGGTTCTCTCTTCGCTCAAGCGCGGCCAAAAGGCTGTTATCGCTGCCGTCGACCCAAGTGATCCACAGGTTCAGCGCTTGATGACGCTTGGGCTCGTGGAGGGCGCCGAAGTCGAACTTGCAGGCGCGGCCCTGGGCGGCGATCCAATGGAATTCAGGTTGTTCGGCTGCGGCATTTCGCTCCGTCAGGAGCAGGCCAGGCACTTCACCGTGTCGTCTCTCGAGTCTGGTGACTAAGCAAACCGAAACCCGCGTACTCCTGCAAGACATCCCAGTAAGCCGGCAGCCGGACGCCAGCATAGCGGTTGTCGGTAGTCCGAATTCCGGCAAAAGTACGCTCTTTAATCGTCTGACCGGCTTGCGCCAACGCATCGGTAACTATCCGGGCGTCACCGTAGAGCGGCACATCGGCACGCTGAAAACGGACAACCAGAAGATTGAATTGGTTGATCTTCCTGGTACGCACGGCCTCAGCGCCCATTCACTGGAAGAACATATTACGGTTGACGTTGTGCTGGGCCGCATCGCAGGCACGCAACCGCCCGACGGCATACTTGCCGTTGTCGATGCCACCAATTTGTACCAGGGCTTGTACCTCGTGCAGCAACTGCTGGAGCTGGAGTTACCTGTTCTTGTCGCACTGACGATGTCCGACGCCGCTGAGGCCAGCGGGTTAAAAATTGACATCGAGGCCTTGTCGGCGAGGCTCAGCGGCGTGCGGATTTGTCCAGTTGTCGCGACGACCGGCAAGGGCATTAACGACCTGCGGAATGCACTTGTCGAACTGCCTGGCCAGCCGGCGCCCGCACCCAGCGAGTCCTGGCCGGAGTTGTCATCGGCGGCAAGAGAGCTCGCAGTATCAGCGACAGTCCCCCTGCGACCTGCCGAAATTGAGCGCCTGCTGATCGACGGACCGATCGGGGCAAACAAGCACGTCCTCGACTGTCTCGGAGAAAATGCGGAAGCCGAGGTGCAGCGGGTTCGCGAGCAGTTGTTCGGTTTCGAGCCACCGCTGGCCATGGAAGCGCGAGTCCGTTATGCGTGGGTTCGCGAAGTGCTCACTGAAGTGCAAAACCAGGTTCCGGTATTCTATTCCTGGCGATCGCGGCTGAGGTCGTGGATCAATCAACCCATACCGGGCACGATAGGCCTGTTCATTGTCATGGCGATCGTATTTCAGGCGGTATTCGCCTGGGCCACGCCTGTCATGGACTTGATTGACAACGTGACAGCCATCCTGGGTTCAATGGTGAGCAACCAGCTCGGTGGTGGTGCGCTATCCAGCCTGGTCTCGGATGGCGTTATCGCGGGCGTGGGCAGTGTTGTTATTTTCTTACCGCAAATAATCATTCTGTTCCTGTTCATTATTTTGCTTGAAGACTCTGGCTACCTCGCTCGCGCGGCCTACCTCATGGACAGGGCGATGCGCTCGGTCGGGCTGTCAGGGCAATCGATCATTCCGATGATTTCGAGTTTTGCCTGCGCCGTTCCGGGCATCATGGCAACGCGAGTCATTCCAAACCGCCGCGATCGAATTGCGACCATAATTGCCGCTCCGTTCATGACCTGCTCGGCCAGGCTGCCGGTTTACGCGTTGCTCATTGCAGCTTTCGTGCCGCCCAGGGACATCGGTTTTCTCAATTTACAGGGGCTGGTTCTGTTCGCCCTCTATATGTTCGGAATTATTGCGGGCGTGCTGACGGCATTGCTGATTCGCAAGACCGCGCTGCGTGGCCCGAAGCCGCCCTTCGCGCTGATGTTGCCCGAATTTCGACGACCCAATATTCAAACCGTGCTGCTGCAACTTTACGCGCGCGCAAAGATCTTCCTGTACCGAGCCGGTACCGTCATTTTTGCAGTAGCCGTTGTCGTCTGGGCGCTATCCTATTACCCGAGGGCAAACGACATAGATCCAGCCCTTACGGCAAACCAGGCGGCAGCCGTACAGTTGGAACAAAGCTGGTTGGGGCGTGCCGGAAAATTTGTCGAGCCGGTATTCGAACCGCTCGGCTGGGATTGGCGAGTATCTTCGGCAGTTATCGCCGGCTTCCCGGCACGCGAAGTGGTCGTCGCCGTAATGGGTACGATTTACGCCGTCGGTGATGAAGCCGATGAGTCGACGTTGTCGGCGCGGTTAAAATCCGCAACCTGGCCCGATGGCCGCCAGGTGTTCACGCTGCCGATGGTACTCGGTTTGCTTATTTTCTACGCTTGCTGCCTGCAGTGCGCTGCGACGCTCGCAGTGATTCGGCGGGAAACCGGTGGTTGGCGCTGGCCGGCGTTTGCCTGGCTCTACATGACATCGATCGGCTACTTCGGTGCGTTGCTGGTATATCAACTGGGCAGCTAGCGCAGCTGCCAAAATGGTCGTCGCTACAACCGTCTTAGTTTTTCGACGGCGTTGGCCAACGTTGCATCGTCCTTTGCAAAACAGAATCGCAGGCGTGTGCCAGAAAACGGTTGCTCGCAGAATACCGACAACGGTATTGATGCAACACCAACCTCACGCGTCCACTTTTTGGCCAGCGATACATCCAGCTCATTGCTGATGTCGCCATAATCAACAATTTGAAAAAATGTGCTTCGTGAAGGGGTGAAGCGGAAGCGCGTTTCTTTGAGCAAATCGCAGAAGAGGTCGCGCTTTTGTTGGTAAAACGCGGCCAGAGCTTCGTAAAACTCCGGGTTGCTGACAAGATAATCCGCGATTCCGTGCTGCATGGGTGTGCTAACTGCAAACGTCGTGAATTGATGGACTTTTCGGAACTCCGCAGTGAGCTCGGTCGGCGCCAGGCAATAGCCGACCTTCCAGCCTGTCGCATGGAAGGTTTTGCCGAAAGAACAGATCACGAAACTGCGTCGCCATAACTCGTCGTGGCTGGCAAGACTGTGGTGTGCCTTGCCATCAAAAATGATGTGTTCGTAAACTTCATCGGACAACAAGTAAGCGTTCGTCCCGCGTACGATGTCGGCGAGACTATTGAGGTCGTCTGCGCAAAGAATAGCGCCGGTTGGGTTATGCGGAAAATTGACGATTATCAGGCGAGTCTTGTCGGTGACGACCGCTTCGAGCTGTTGCCAGTTGATGTAAAAGTCCAGGCCGTCTTCCGATATCGAGAGCGGTACATGTCGCGTGATGCCACCGGCAAGCGTAACGGACGGTTCATAGGAATCGTAGGCCGGGTCAAACACGACTACCTCGTCGCCCGGCCGGACAATGGCCTGAATGGCACTGAACAGACCTTCAGTGGCTCCCGTGCATACCGTGACTTCGCTGTCGACATCGACAATTCTGCCTTGCAGGCGTTGCGTTTTTTTGGCGATAGCTTTGCGAAGCGCGGGCAGGCCAGGCATCGGTGCGTATTGGTTGCCGCCGTGTTCGAGGTGATAAGTAATTCTGTCCGTGAGCTCTTGTGGTGGACTGAAGCTCGGAAACCCCTGTGACAGGTTGATCGCGTCGCAGTCGGCGGCGAGCTGGCTCATGACAGTGAATATCGTAGTGCCTACGTCAGGCAGCTTGCTTGTAAGGTGCATCGGCATGATGTGCCGACAATGACACCGCCCGATATTGCGGTCAAATTGAGTGACTATCCAGCAATAAAAACAATGCGAAATCTCATGTCAGGTTTTTTTCAGTGGGTGATCGTCCGGTAACTGGTGGGTCACCCACATGGCGAGCCGGTGTTTCATGTTGGGTTGTGTCATCTGCTTCGGCGGCAGTGGAATGATTTCCTTATCGTGCACGAGCAGCCTGTAGGCGTATTCGATTTTCAGGTTATGGGAATCCGTTGCTTCGAATTCGACAATGCCGCGTTTGACGGCACCTTCCATTATTCGCGACAAGGCTTCTTTTAGTAACGCCGGTTCGTTTTTGAGCTTCTTGGCCAACGGGCAGCTCCTTTGATCGAGACGTGCAATACTTTACCAGACAGAAGCCCTGTTTATTGCTAACCCGTTGTTTACTGGCCCCTGTTTTTCCTGCACCTGGCCTGATGCGCGCCGAATTCGTCAGGGCTGACGCTGCCATCGTCATCTGTGTCGATGTCGTCAAAAGCTGGAGCGTTGGCCAGATTCTTCATCTTGCGGCCTTCCTGAGTATGATCTTTGATTCGCGCCGCCCGTGCCTCATAGAATTCCGTTTCGGTGATGACGCCGTCGTTATTCAGATCAAAGTCTGCAAACGATGGCATGTTTTTGCCCATGCCTTGTTGTCCATCCTGTGCCGTCGCTATGGTGGCGGCAAGTATTATCAGGCATGCCGGTAGTGGTACTTTTCTTGCTGGAGTTCGCATCACTATTCTGTCCTCATGAATTCGAAAAAAGGGCCGGAAAATGGGGGTTTCCGGCCCCAGCGAAAAGGAAGCTGGCAGGGGGTGCTCAGCTTCCTCGACTACTAGCCCGAGAGCCTTAGTCAGCTACAACAACTACGATCATGGAAAGATGTTTCCAAATGATTTCCTGATTGGCCGAATTTGTTACAGTCTGTTTCAAGCTTTTCTCTGATGGCTATCCAGATCCCAAAGAACCCGAAAATCGGCAAGCTGACGAAGCTCGGCCTGGAAGCGCTGGTCTTTATTGCAATACTGGCCGGAGTTCTTGCGTATCAGTCACGCAACTTATTGCCGACGGATGCGCGCCCGGCACCCGCTCTGAGCGCCACCACCCTGACGGGCGAATTCTTCGCATTGCAGGCCGAAACAGCGCCGGTGACTCTCGTCTATTTCTTTGCCCCATGGTGCAAGATATGTGCTGCAAGCTCGAACAATATCAACCACTTGCAGCGGCTGCGCGGAGAGGATGAATTGCGTGTACTGATGGTGGCGCTGGACTGGCAATCCAGCGACGAGGTGCAAGACTATGTAGATCGCCACAATATTTCGGATCCGGTATTGCTGGGCGACAGCAAGATTGCAGGCGACTGGAACATTTATGCGTTCCCCACTTACTACGTGCTGGATGGCAAGCAGCAGATTGTCAGCCGCGACCTCGGCTACAGCACGCTGGCAGGGCTGTGGTGGCGCAGCCATGCCAGAAAATGATGCTTTTAAAACTGTTCTTCTGACAGCTCCATGGCCGCGGTGCCACCCGAAGTAACTGCCTCGAAGTGGGAGGCAGACCGAGGCAGGATCTGCTCTGCGTAGAATCTCGCCGTTGTGATCTTCGCCTTGTAGAAGTCTGCGTCGCCTTCTTTGCCAGCGAGTTTGGCTTGAGCAATATCAGCCGCTCGAGCCATTTGCCAGGCGCCGATTACGGTTCCTGCCAGCATCATGTAATCGAATGCAGCAAGGAATGCGACGGCGGGATTTTCCTGGGCCTTGCCCAATAGCCACTTCGTGGCGTCCTCGAGTCGCTGGCGGCCCGTAGCTACTGCAGTTCTTATGCTTTCGAGTTCCGCACCACTGTTTGCGAGTCTCGCATCCAGTTCGCCGATTTCCGCGAGCAGCCGTTGCATGCCCTTGCCGCTGTCAGCCATCACCTTGCGACCAAGCAGGTCGATGGCTTGGATGCCCGTGGTACCTTCGTAAATGGTCAGTATCCGTGCATCACGCGAGTATTGCGCTACGCCTGTTTCCTCGACATAACCGTTGCCACCATGGATCTGGATGCCGATAGATGTGAGTTCCTGAGCTACCTCTGTCATCCAACCTTTAACGATTGGCGTGAGCAATGCTGATCGTTCCAGGGATGCGACTTTCGCTTGATCATCGTCGGTATGACGGGCGATATCTATCTCAGCAGCGGTGACGCAGGCGGTTACCCGCATGGCTTCGATGAGAGATTTCATGGTCATCAACATGCGCCGTATGTCCGGGTGCTGAATAATTGCAGCTGACTCGCGACTGCCTGGGAATTGTCCCTGAACTCTCTCCTTCGCATAATCTCGCGCGGCCTGGTATGCACGTTCGCTTGTTGCCAGACCTTGAATACCAACCTGCAGGCGAGCCAGGTTCATCATAGTGAACATGCATGACAGACCCCGGTTCGGCTCTCCTATCAGGTAGCCAACCGCACCGTCTTTATCACCGTAATTCAGCACGCAGGTCGGGCTCGCGTGAATGCCGAGCTTGTGCTCGACGGAGGTCACAAATACATCGTTGCGATCGCCCAGACTGCCGTCCTCGTTGACAAGAAACTTGGGCACAAGGAAGAGAGAAATTCCGCGCACACCATCAGGCGCGTCAGGTAGCCTTGCAAGTACGAGGTGGACGACGTTTTCGGTCATCTCATGGTCACCCCAGGTGATGAATATCTTGTTACCCGTTAACCTGTATTGATCGCCGTCGGGAGTCGCAAGCGTGCGAATCGCTGCGAGGTCGGAGCCGGCCTGGGGTTCCGTCAGATCCATCGTGCCGGCCCATTCACCGCTAATCAACTTCTCCAGGTAGATTTGTTTTATTTCATCGGTCGCATGGACTTCGATGGTCTCGACGGCTCCGCTGGTCAGCATCGGGCACAAGCCCAGCGCCAGGTTTGCGCTTTGCCACATCTCACCAGTTGCGGCACCAATCAGGGCAGGTAGTCCCATGCCGCCGAACTCCGGGTCGCAGTCAAGACCCTGCCAGCCACTTTCGACAAACAAACGGTAGGCCTCAGAAAACTCGGTTGGTACTTTCACAACGCCGTCTTCCACGCTGCAACCTTGTTGGTCGCCGATAACGTTTGTAGGCCCGAGGACTTCGCGGGAAAACCGAGCTGCTTCATCCAGTATCGGTTCCAGGAGATCATCAGTCGCATGCTCGAACTTGGGTAGCTTGATAATCTCGTCCAGGTTAGAAAGTTCGTTAATCACGAAATTCAGGTCGGCGAGTGGGGCGGTGTATTCAGTCATGGTATTTCCCGTCGTTTAGGGGGAGCGACGCTATTTGCGGCCAAAATCCTCTTGCGTAAATAACCTCTGCATGCTCGCATCGGTCGTACGATCAACTCTATCCCGGATCTTCCCGACGAGACCAGCACGGATTTCACGTATGTCGTCGAGATCGCTGCCGAGCCGAGTCAATCGGAGCACGGATAACATTGATAAAAACAAGCCAGCCTGGGCTTCGAGCAGGCGCACCGAGGCAAGAAAGCTGAACGACAGTGCGACGATCGCAAACAGTGCCCACCACGGGCCGGCGTTGATACCTACTAGTATGGCGATTGCCGCGTACAACAACGGTAGCAGCAGAATTGTCGCCAGGACCTTCAGCGTCGCGATATCGTCCTCCTCATAGCTGAAACGCTCGCCCACCGTCGCAGCGATCCATCCGACCGGCAGATGCAAGAGCGCGCCGGGAATCGCCAGTGGCAGCAGCGCAAGCATGGTTAGTCCCCGCAACAGCAATTTGCGAGAGGCAGCAGCAAGCGTTACGGGTTGGCGCAGTTGATGATCTTTGAGGCCGAGCATATCCAGCCGGGCCTGGTAATTTTCTACTTCTATGCTTAATGCCTGCACTTCGGGTTCATGCATGTCCTTCAGGTATTGCTCTACGAATCGGCGATTTAGTTCGATGTATTCGCCTGGGGTCAGCGACGCTTTCGCAGGCTTGTACAAGCGACGCACCGTCTGAATGATACGCAGCGTTCTCCAATCGGGCGCATTTAGAGTCACACTTGCGAGTGCTTCGGCGAGATGATCCGTCAGCTCTCGAACGGTCTGCCGCTCATCACGCTTGTAGTTCTGTATCCATACATCATCTATGACGATTGGGTCGCCAAATTCAATGAGCACCTGGCTCCGAAATCGGTGACGGTGAATGTAATTCAGGCCGCACGGGACGATCTTTATCTGAACCTTGCCTCTTGCTGCGACGGCAAGAGCAACTCGAGCTGCACCGGTCTTGAGTTTGCTCAGTTGCGACTCAACGTGACTTATACCTTCCGGGAAAATACCCATGCAATTGCCAGACTCAATGACCTCGTAGAGTTTTGCGAACGCCTGCTCATTGCTTAGCTCTGTACTTGCTTCGTCGCGCGAGTAAACCGGTACAGCGCCACTCGCATCGAGGGCGGGCGCAAGTAAGCGGTATTTCCAGAGCTTCGCATTTGCCATGAAGTGCAGCGGCCAGCGGCCGCACTTTGCGGTCAGGAGCCATCCATCCATCAGGGCATTTGGGTGGTTGCCTGCGAATATGACCGGGCCGTCAGTTGGTACATTCTCGATGTTGACGACGTCTATACGGCGGAAAAACGTATTCGTAATGACACGAACAAGCCAGATAATCAGGCGCTGAAACATGCAATTCCGCCAGGAGGCCTCCAGAGCGTCCTACCTTGCGATGTTGGCTGATTGCTGTCAAACGCTAGATCGGCTCAAACCGCGCCTGGAAAAAACGTAGCATTTCCGGTTCGTAGGTGAACCGTAAGCCTTTTATTGTACTGCGTTGTTCCATTACGTCCGTAACAGCACCAACCGTCACGTCCATATGCGCCTGCGTGTACACACGCCGCGGTATCGTGAGTCGGACAAGCTCCAGGTTCGGTTTGTAATTCTCGCCGGTTTCTTTATTGCGGCCGGCCGAAACAATACCACGCTCCATGGAGCGCACGCCGGAATCGACATACAAGGCCGCCGACAAAGCTTGCGCCGGAAAATGTTCCTGTGGAATGTGCGCCAGCATCTTGCTTGCGTTGAGGAATACTGCGTGACCGCCAATCGGGTTAACGATCGGAACTCCTGCCTCCCTGAGTTTTCGCCCAAGGTATTGCACCTGGCCAACTCGCGCGTGGATGTGTTCGTCCTGGACACTCTCTGTTATTCCGATCGCCAGCGCCTCCATGTCGCGTCCGGCCATGCCACCATAGGTGTGCAGGCCCTCGTAGACGACGACCAGACCACAGGCTTTTTCGTAGAATTTTGCGTCGTTCATCGCCAGGAAGCCACCGATATTCACCATCGCATCTTTCTTGGATGACATCGTCGCGGCGTCCGTAAGGTCACAAATTTCATAGACGATCTCTCGAACCGTTTTGTCCTTGTAAGCGTCTTCTCGCTGCTGGATAAAGTGAGCATTCTCTGCGACGCGGGTCATGTCGTGCACGAGCATGACATCGTGCCTGTCGCACCAGGCGCGCACCTGTCTCAGGTTTTCAAGCGAGATCGGTTGGCCGCCCGCCATATTGACGCAAGTCGCAATGCAAATGTACGGGATCTTGTCTTGTCCGACTTCATCAACCAATGCATCCAACTTGTCAAAGTCGACGTTGCCCTTGAACGGATGCTCCGATTCAGGATCGTGAGCCTCGTCGATGATAACGTCCACAAACGTTGCACCGGCCAGTTCCTGATGCAGGCGAGTCGTTGTGAAGTACATATTGCCTGGCACGTAGTCGCCCGGCGAGATCAGGATCTGGCTCAGGATATTTTCTGCGCCACGACCCTGGTGGCAGGGAACCGTATAGCGGTAGCTGTAATACTCCTCGACCGTGTCCCTGAGGTGATAAAAATTTCTGCTACCGGCGTACGCCTCATCGCCCATCATGATCCCAGCCCATTGGCGGTCACTCATTGCGCTGACGCCTGAATCGGTCAGCAGGTCGATATAAACATCTTCGGAACGCAGCAGGAACGTGTTGTAGCCTGCTTTTTCAATGGCCGCGAGACGGTCTTCCCGGCTGGTCATCTTGATCAGCTCAACCATCTTGATTTTGTAAGGTTCGGCCCAGGTCTGAGTACTCATGAAAGCGCCTCCATCGTGATCACAGTGGCATTTCATCCCTCGCCGGCGTGAGCCGGGCAAGTGGCCTGATAGAGATGATAGGGCCAGGCTCCTGACCCTATCTATACGTAACAATACGGCGCTTGCACCGGCCGGCCTTGCGGACGCAGAGAACTAGCTCTTGTCGGTGGAGGTCTTGAAGATCCTCTTGAGCTTCGTCCAGGCTCGCTTTATGTGGCGAGCTATGAGCTCTATGAGCAGTGGTTGATAGTACTTCGCGTCTTCAGGAGATATTTCCTGATAGTTGCGATTATATTTGTGCTTCACCCAGGCATTGAAATCGTGCTGGTGCGAGAAATTGTGTCGGAAATGGTTGAATGGGTGAAAGCCGGGCTTGCGAAAAACAGAGACACCGAAATCGATCAGGCACGGACGTGAATCGCGGGTGACGAGAACGTTTTCCTTCCGCTTCAGGTCACCGTGCGCAATACCACGCTCGTGAATAGCTTTGATTATTTCCAGCATTTCCACAAAGTAACCGTCGCGGTCAGTAATAGTGCCGTCACGCAGTGTCTGCGCGTCGACATTTTCCAACACCAGGTAGCGCCCCATGAAATAACCGAAGCAACGAGGAATGCCGCTTATTCCAGCCAGCCGTTCGTAAATAAGGTACTCACGCCGGAGCATGCGGCGATTCAACCAGGCGGCAGGTCCACGCCCGGCTGCTGACTTGACTAATATTTTGTGTTCACCGACCTGGCCGGTATGGATATTGCCCTGATATCCGCGGTGATCCAGTTGATCACCGCTGGTTACACAGGAAAGAACGTCCGACTCAGTGATACCAGGGTCGTTCACAGCCTACTGTATGTGAAGAAGAAGGCGGCGAGCAGCAATACAGCGATGACGGGTTCGTAATTTGCCACCATGCTTGTCTTGAGTGACCAATTGCCACTCACGTCTCGATCGCGGCCACCCAGCGAGGGCATCAGCGCCGGTGTGTTGTTGCCGAAATCCTGCCAGGCATCGCCGAAGATCTTCGATAACTTGCGATCTTCATATTCAATGGCCGGCGGGTAATAGAAGACAAAAAATATCGTCGCGACGATAAAGGTCCACCATAGCCCGGATGCTCCGGCAAAGGCATATACGATGAGAATATTGCCTGTATAAAGCGGATGACGGACCAGTGCATATGGTCCGTTCGTTGCCAGTTCCTTGTTTTTCATGATAAAGCCAGAGGCCCACAAGCGAACGCAGACACCGAGCACAACAATTGGCGTACTAACATACAAAGCCCATTCGACTGGCTGCGCAACAGCAACAAATATGATGCACAAGATGAATCCAAGCCATTGACGGGACGCCTCGTGGTAGCGCATTTCTCGAATGACATGGCGCAGACCGGTCAAAGGCGGTAGTGGTTCAGTGCGATTGGACATTTTGATTACCAATGTTGGTGAAGGATCGATACGCCCAATTGAGCAGGCCGTTGGCGCGACACGTCTTTCTCGGCGCGGCGCCTATTTTATCGTAAAGACCACGAAATGCCATTGTGGCAGGCTTGGGTCAGATAATGCGGTGTCTTCAGAAGGCTTGGCTGAAGAGACAGACCTGCTGTAGAATCCTGCACCTCGGTCGGGCTGTGGCGCAGTCTGGTAGCGCATCTGTCTCGGGGTCAGAGGGTCGCAAGTTCGAATCTTGCCAGCCCGACCAACTCAACCTCTGCCTTTTCCTACATGCGTCTTTGGACAGAAAAATTGGCGATGCTGATGAGAGCTCGCTTGTAGTCGGAGTCTGGAATCTCGGACAAAGCTGCGATGGCCGCATCAGCGGCTTCCTGGGCACGCATCGCCGTGTACTCGAGTGCACCGGTTGACTTGATGATTGCCTGAATCCTTTCAAGCCGGTCCAGGCCACCATCGATAATTGCATCACGAATTAGTTCTTTATCTTCGCTGCTGCCTTGCTGCATTGCATATATCAATGGCAACGTTGCCTTGCCTTCGGCCAGGTCATCACCCAGGTTTTTACCTAGTTCCTCTGCGGAAGAGTTGTAGTCCAGCGCGTCATCGATGAGTTGAAACGCCGCGCCGAGGTTCTGCCCGTAGCTGATCATTGCAGACTCGTCGCCGGAATCTCTATTCGTGAGGACGGCGGCAATTTGTGCGCCGGCCTCGAAGAGACGGGCGGTTTTGCGATAAATAACCTGCCGATAGGATTCTTCGGTGGTATCCGGGTCATGCACACTCATGAGTTGCATGACTTCGCCGGCAGCTATCGTGTTGGTGGCGTCGGCCAATATCTGCATGATGCGCATACTGTCGATGTCGACCATCATCTGGAAAGCGCGTGAGTAAAGGTAATCGCCGACAAGGACGCTGGCCTGATTGCCGAATACCGTATTTGCCGTATCTCTGCCTCGGCGTCTCTGTGAACCATCGACGACGTCGTCGTGAAGCAGAGTCGCGGTGTGGATGAACTCCACTATGGCTGCCGAACGTATATGCTGATCGCCTTTGTAGCCCAGTGCTCTGGACGCGAGTAATACAAGCAACGGTCGCAGGCGCTTGCCGCCCGATGTGACGATGTATTTCGATACTTCTGAGACCAGCGCAACATCGGTTTTCAAGCTCACGGATATGAGTCGATCCACAGCCGACATGTCATCGCGAGCAAGCGCAACCACGCTGTCAAAAGTTATGGAATCGCGTATTTCTTCGGCCGCCTGCATAATAAATCGCATGATGCCTGAATTGCCCGATATTGGCGACTGCCTGTGTGCGTTAACGGTGTAAATGGCTTAATCGCAAGCTATTGAATTCAAGGCTAAATTTGATGGCCTTGGACGTTGACCCGGAGCAGGGGAATCTATAGAATTCCCGCTCCTTTGTGGCAGCCGCCAGATGCGTGCTCGTGCGTCAATTCGGTAGTTACAAGAAATCACTTAATTTTCAGCGGTTTGCGAGTAAACACAAGCTGCGGTACGGAGCAAAATACGATGTATGCGGTTTTTCGCAGCGGCGGCAAACAATACCGCGCGGCTAAGGGTGATGTCCTGCGTCTCGAGAAAATCGAGGCTGAAGAGGGCGCCACGGTCAAGTTCGATGAGGTTCTGCTGGTAGGCGAAGGCAGCGACGTCAAAGTAGGCAGCCCGTTGCTGTCCGGTGGTTCTGTTAGCGGCAAGGTCGTACTTCAGGGTAAGTCTCGCAAGGTTCCCGTCGTCAAATTTAAACGTCGGCAAAATTATTTGCGCCAGGGCTCTCATCGCCAGTTCTTCACCGAGGTGGAAATCACGGCTATAGCGGGTGCTTCGGCAAAGAAAGCGGCGCCTAAGGCAGACGCGGCTGAGAAGCCAGCCGAGAAGACGGCGGAAGCGAAGAAGCCGGCGGCCAAGAAGGTCGCAAAGAAAAAGGCAGCAACGAAAAAGCCTGCTGCCAAGAAACCGGCTGCGAAAAAAGCAGCCAAGAAGAAAGCGGCAAAGAAGAAAGTCGCTGATTAGAGCGGCAATTTTTTTAAGGGTCGGGGCTTAATGCCTGGCCGATAGAAGCAGGTACAGAACAATGGCACATAAAAAAGCAGGCGGCAGTAGCAAAAACGGTCGCGATTCAGAAAGTAAACGATTAGGCGTCAAGATATACGGTGGGCAAACAGTGCTGGCCGGTAACATCATTGTGCGCCAGCGCGGTACCCGTTTTCACCCGGGCGTTAATGTTGGCATCGGTCGTGATCACACGCTTTTCGCCAAGAAAGACGGCGACGTCAAGTTCGAGCGCAAGGGACCGAAAAATCGCCAGTTCGTGAGTGTCGTAAGTAGCTGACGGTCGCGGCCATGGCCGCTCCTGCAGGTTCTGAAAAGCCCCGCACGAGCGGGGTTTTTTGTAGGCTAAAAACATGAATTTTGTCGATGAAGCAACAATCCGCGTACAGGCTGGCAACGGCGGGCACGGCTGCCTGAGTTTCCGCCGTGAAAAATACGTGCAAAGAGGCGGGCCAGATGGAGGCGATGGTGGCCACGGTGGCAGTGTCTACCTGGTTGCGGAGCCATCTCTAAATACACTGGCGGATTTTCGCGTTGCGCGGAAGTTCCGCGCCGAAAGCGGGCAGGGCGGTTCCGGGCGCAACAAGACGGGCCGCTCGGGCGAAGACCTGGATGTGCAAATCCCCTGCGGTACTGTCGTTCACGATGTCGACACAGGTGAATTGATCTGCGATCTGACACAGCCGGGCCAACGCCAGATGGTTGCAGAGGGTGGTCGTGGCGGATTAGGTAATACGCGCTTCAAAAGCAGCGTGAATCGTGCTCCGCGAAAGACAACAAACGGCTCGCAGGGAGAGGCCAGGCACCTGAGCCTCGAACTCAAAGTCCTCGCGGATGTTGGTTTGCTTGGAATGCCAAATGCTGGCAAGTCGACATTGATTACGGCGATGTCCGAGGCAAAACCGCGGATCGCCGACTACCCTTTTACGACTTTGCACCCGAACTTGGGCGTGGTTCGCGTTGGTCGACTGCAGAGTTTCGTCATGGCTGACATTCCCGGCCTGATCGAGGGCGCCTCAGAAGGCGCGGGTCTGGGTATTCAGTTTCTCCGGCACCTGCAACGAACAGGTCTGTTGCTGCACCTCGTCGACATCGCGCCGATCGATGGTTCGGATCCGGCAGATACCGTCAAAGCAATAGCCAATGAGCTGGTCAAATTCTCCGATGATCTCGCGGATAAACCGCGTTGGTTGATTATCAACAAGGTTGACCTGCTTGACGCTGAGGATCAGGCTAAAGCGACGCAGGAATTGCTCAAAAAACTCGATTGGAAAGGACGCTTTTTCGAGATTAGTGCAGCGACTGGTGAAGGAACCCAAGCGCTCGCGCAGGCCATCATGCGCGAGCTCGAAGAGATCGCCGAAGAAGCTGAATAGCCACTAATACTGTCGGTCAATCCGTCTCCGTACGGAGGCAGTTCAATTTTAAAATGAGCTTACATAACATCGGGCTTGGTTCACAAAATTGGCTGAGAAATACCACCATTTGAACCCAAATCCGACCTGCGTCGCATCCTGAAGTCCGCATAACCAGTAGCATTTACCCATAGTCGTGAATCGACCGAGCCTGACCGACTGACCTGGTCAGGGTGAATTGCTACAGGGATTATGTAATGGACAGGCAAAGAGGGTTTACGCTCATCGAGTTGCTGACTGCCATCGGTCTGGCGGCGCTTTTGCTGTCAATGGCGGTCCCGGCACTGGACTCTTTTACCAGCAACGCACGGCAAACCGGCACGGTCAATGACTTCGTTTCCTCGATGCATGTCGCTCGTAGTACCGCTGTAACCACAAATGCTCGCGTAACAATTTGTGCAAGCGCTACAGGCAACGTTTGTGAAGCTGTCAGTTGGAATCAGGGCTGGATCGTCTTTTCCGACAGCAACAGTAATCAGACGGTAGATGGCAGCGACACCATTGTTGCGACCGGTAGTGGCTCAAATGAACTGACTATCAGATCGGGCGAATTCGGCGGGGTCATGATGTTTCGGCCGAATGGGCGCGTAGTCGGTGCCTCAATCAACGGCAGTGCGGGTCAGTTCACGGTGTGTGATGACCGTGGTGAAGAGCACGCGAAGGTACTCATTATTGATTTGTCTGGTCGTCCACGTCTTTCCAAATATCGCGCAGACGGCACTTTGCCGGACTGCGCATAACTCCCTTATATGAGAATCGGATGTCATTGATGTTTGCTCATCGCGAATTGCAGAAGGGTTTTTCCCTGCTCGAATTATTGGTCGCGCTGGTGGTCTTCAGCATCGGCCTGCTTGCTATAGCGGGGCTGCAGACTGTGTCCAAGCAAGCCAATTTCGAAGGCGCTCAACGCACGTCGGCGTCGCAGATTGCGTATGGACTGCTTGAGGACATACGTACCAATGGCGACGCATTGGATATTTATCGGACTGCCGGGGAATTTGGCGGCGGTCGCCGCGGTGGCGAGCCTGTACCGGATTGTAGCGTTGGTGCCGAATGTAACCCTGCAGAGAAAGCCGCGCATGATCTTTGGTTCTGGGAGCAGATGATCGACGGTAACCTGGAAACGAGCGCCGGAGTCGGTACGGGAGGAGTGATGTTGCCTTCTGTATGTATCGATGGGCCGGCCGTCGGCGGTGCCGGGGTTTACCAAATCACAATTGCATGGCGCGGGACAGCGTCCATCGTTAATTCAGTCAACAACCCGTGCGGAGCGCTGAGCGGTAATTACGGCGCCAACCTGGAGTTTCGCCGAATCATCCAGATTCCGACTTACATCGACCCAAATATCTGAGTTCGCGTCTTATGCATCACACCTCAAACAAATTGCAGTCTGGCTTTACCATGGTGGAGTTGATGGTGGCATTGGCGCTGTCGATGACATTGAGCATTGCAGTCGTTTCCGTGTTCGTGAACAACAGCCACAGCTTCACCCAGGATGACAACATTGCACGAATGCAGGACGACGCCCGCCACGCGCTGCGCGAAATCGCGTTCGACCTGAGTATGGCCGGGCATTATGCGGAACTGCACATGCCCGATGTTGTAACGCAAGATGGTGGCTTGGCCATCGGTGTCGATTGCGGTCCGGCGGGTGAGGTCAACTGGATGTACCGCACGGTCGTGCCTGGCACGGACGATGCACTTTCGCTTACCGCTGTAGATAACGCATCCAACGCAGACATTTTGGCGGCGCACTCCTGTATCGCCGCGGGCGAGTTGCTCGAAGGGACCGATGTTGTATCGATCAAGCGCGTTGTTGGATCTCAGTCAGCCGTATTGAGAAACGGCGGAATCTACCTGCGAACAAACGGTACTGTCGGCCTGTTGTATCGTTCGCCAGCGCCTGGCGCAGCGGCAATCACCGGTGATGACTGGGAGTTCCGACCAACTATTTACTTCATTCGGAGATATGCGAACGTGCCGGGCGATGGCATTCCTACATTGTGCCGTAAAGTGTTGAACGGGGTCGGCCCAAGCATGGTAACCGAATGTCTTGCTACTGGTATCGAGAATCTTCAGATCGAATACGGCATCGATACGAATGAAGATGGAGGCCCCGATACTTTTATGCCGAGCCCGACATTGGCGGAAATGCAGCGCGTGGTTACGGCGAGAGTATTTATCCTCGCACGAACTACGGATATCGATACCAGATACGATAACGACAAGACCTACTCGATAAGTAACGCGCAAGATTTCCTGCCGGACGATTCATTTCATCGACGCGTCTTTTCGACAAACGTGACGATCCAGAACATTCGCAGCATGAACAGAATGGGCCTTTGATATGAGCAATCGATTTCAAGCTTCAAGAAACAAGCAAGGTGGTGCAATTCTTGTGATTGCATTGATGTTTCTTGTTGCAATGACACTGCTAACGATCTCCTCGATGCGCTCCAGCAATATTGGCTTGCATATGGCGCAGAACGAAGAGTCTCGAATTGCAGCAACACAGGCTGCCCAGGCTCTCGCTGATGCAATCGTTGCAAACCCCTCATCGACACCAGTTGTTGGGAAGACTGGGTACACAGCGTGTACAGCAGGCCAAATGAACTGTGACCGCGTCGATTTGCCGGTCGACAACCCGGTTCTCGCCGCGGGAATTGCAGCAAATTACATCTCAGCACGTGTTGAGAGGACTGGTGAAGAATTTCGTCCTCCGCCGCGTGTTGTGGAATCGAGTATCGATAAATTTACAAGTGCGTCATTCACTGTAACGACGACTTACGACCGTGTTGAAGACGGACTGGGCCGCCAGCAAGTCACCGAAGGTGTGCTTGTGCTGGTGCCGAAGCAGTAACACAGAATCTCAATAGAGAGTATTAGGTATGGATACCACAATTCGAAAGCTTTCCATCACGGCCTTTATGGCCGCCTTGATATTTGCTGTCGGATCCGCTCAGGCGGACGATACAGACGTCTACATGAATTCCGGAGCCGGTCTTCCACCTGGCAGCGAACCGATGGTCATGTTTTCACTCGATTACCGTCCCAACCTGGGTTCGACGGCCTGCAACGGCGGTGCCTGTGACACTTTGATTAGCGAAGGTTATATGAGTGCCTACGGCCCCTATACGTTCTTCGATGTGCTGCGCGGTGCTCTTCGCAAAGTGTTCGATCCGCTTGAAGGCATAAAAGTCGGATTGATGTTGAATCACAACAATAACAACAACTGTGAAGGTTTCGGTCGCACCGGATGCAGCAACGGCGGCTACATTGCGATGGGCTTTGAGACGTTTGAGAAAGGTGATGCTAACGGGGCAAAGGCACGCTTTCATAAGCTCATCGAATCGATGCCTACGCCACAGGGAAACTTTAGCCATTCGTATCAGGGCAAAGAGCTTTTCTTCGAGTTCTTCCGCTATATCACTGGGCAAGGAGTCTACAACGCACACAATGGCTATACGGACTACGCATCGAGTTTTAAGACCAATCTCGATGTGGATAATCCTGCCATATCCTGGGATAGCTCTATTGAATCAGGCGCAAGAACGAAGCCGGCTTACGTTAGCCCACTGGATCGAGCAGGTGCATGTTCCAAGCTCTATACAGTAAATGTCATGTTCCAGGTGTCGAACCAGGATGACGATTCAGATGATGCGATTGAGGATCCAGTTTCTTCCGGCGGATTTGGTTCGTCGCAGCGACAATTTCCCGATGTCCTGCAGTACCTCAATGATGCGGATCTGGCGAACGGAAAATATGGATCTGTGCCTGATCTTGATGACAAGCAAAATGTTATCTCCTACTTCATAGTCGACAAGACGAAAATCAACACGACAACAAAAGGCTACGCGAAAGCTGGTGGCACTGGCATGCCACTCGCCCTCAGCGAAGACCCGGACGAGCTTGTCGCCACACTTCAGGAAATTTTCAAGCAGATCCTCAGCGTTAGCACGACTTTCGTCGCGGCATCAGTTCCGGTCAATGTCTTCAACCGTGCTGAGATAACCGACAACGTCTATATCGCACTGTTTCAGGTCGATGCCCAGGCACGCCCGTACTGGGTAGGCAACGTCAAGAAGCTTAAGCTTGAGGGTGCAAACACGACATCAACCGATGCGACTCTGGTTGACGCAACCGGTACCCCCGCTGTTGCCGCCGATGGGCGCATACGTTTCGATGCACTGACGAGCTGGACTTTGCCGGCTTCATTGCCGCCTCCGGACCTGGACTCGGGAGAGGTTGCCGGTCGGGATGGCCGAGTCGTTGCGAGAGGTGGGGCCGGCCAACGAATTCCTGGCTTCCTTACTGGCAGTCCACAAGAAGCCAACGGTTTGGGCGGACGGACGATCTACTACGATCGCACATCGTCGTCGCTGGCGGCCCTTAATGTAGATTCAGCAACGGCCTCAGCGCTGCAGTCCGATTTTGACGTCGCCACAACCACAGAGGCAGCGGCACTGATTGCTCATGCACGTGGGTTGGATATCGACGACATAGACGGCGATGGCGAGACCAATGAGGCGAGAGAATGGATTTTCGGCGATGCCCTGCATTCCCGACCATTACCCATCAACTTCGGCTCGATTGGTGGATACAGCGACCCAGCGAACCCAGCGATCTTTATCGCCGTTGGCTCCGATGACGGCATGCTCCGATTGCTGAGAAATACGACTGCTGGCGGAAGCGAGAGCGGCGAGGAAGTCTGGGCCTTTATGCCAAGACGCTCGATGGAGGCGCAAAAAATACTGCGCGCCAATGGCACCGGAATGCAACACCCGTACACAATGGACGGTGCACCGGTGGCTTTCGTGCAAGACAAGAATCGAGACGGGTCGATCGTCTCTGGCGATGGCGATCGCGTGTATATGTATGTCGGAATGCGTCGTGGTGGCAAGGCGTATTACGCCCTTGATATAACCAACCCGGAGAGTCCCAGGCTGATGTGGACGATCGAAAAGGGTGGCGACTTCGCCGAACTCGGGTATACGTTCTCGAACCCTCGAGTCGGGCTCATCGATTCAGCCTCTGGACCGCGACCCGTCGTCATGTTCGCCGGCGGCTACGATCTGAACAAGGATCGGCGTGGAGTAGTCGGATCAGACGACTCGGAAGGCAATGCCATTTATGTGGTTGATGCGGAGTCCGGCCAACTGATCTGGAAGGCAAAACAGGGCTCCGGCGGTGCCGGCGCCAGTGTTTTTGAGCACCCAGGACTGGTCGACAGCATTCCGTCGACATTAACGGTAGGTGATACCAATGGTGATGGCCTGACGGACCGCATCGTTGTCGGTGACACGGGTGGCAATATCTGGCGCGCAGATATCGTTGGCAAAGATTCGGTCAACTGGGGTTTGACGCTGCTGGCTTCGGTTGGTCGACATGCTGGCGGATCTCCCAGCATTGCCACAGATCGTCGATTCTTCCATCGGCCGGACCTGGTACCGAGCAAGGACTCCGACGGGCTATTTGACGGTGTCGTAATCGGATCGGGCGACAGAGCAAACCCACTGGACAAAGGTGGAATTACGACCGATTTCACTTACATGATCAAAGATCGCCGTACATCTGTCGGCAGCGCGGTCGATACGGGGCTGACACACGTTGATTTCGGTGATGTTACGAGCAATTGCCTGCAAGGAAGCGGCGGCTGCGTCGTAAACCTTACTAACGGCTGGCGTCTGCAGATGGAAGAGCCGGGCGAAAAAATGTTGGCGACTCCGCTAACAATTACAGGCAAGACGTTCTTCACGTCTTACCTGCCGCAGTCTGGCGGCGGTGCGACCGCATGCACACCGTCTGAGGGTGGCGGGCGCCTTTACGCCGTGTCGATGCAGAATGCTACTGCCGTGATGAATTACGATACGAGTGACGATGATCCTGATAACCCGGATGAGCCGACGACAAAAAATGATCGCAGTGTCGAGCTTCAGTCGCTCGGCATTCCGGCAGAGGTTGTAACCGTTCCACCGAACAAGATCCTGCGACCCGACTTGCAGATTGACAACATTGATGCGACCACTCGCTGGCGCACCTTCTGGCATTTGGCAGAAGATACCGACATAAACGACCTGGGTGGGACTGTTCCCACGGAGCCATAAGATGACTTTTTCTGCCAGACTAGTGCGAAATCAGCGTGGTATAACGCTGCTCGAATTGATGATCGTTCTCGCGATTGTCTCCATTATTGCGACGTTTGCGTATCCGTCTTACACACAGTACGTAGTCAACACAAAGCGCACTGCCGCGACGTCGACACTGCTGCAAATTTCAGATCGGCAGCAGCAGTTCTTCATGGATAACAAGCGCTATGCGAATGACCTCACTGATTTGGGCTTCAGTGCAAACCCGCTATTTGTATCCGGCGATGGAGCGCCAGCGGAGGCCGGTGATGACGACGCTGTGTATGTCTTCGGGCTGGCCAACGTCGCAGCGACGACATATGTTGCGGTAGCCGCACCACTTGCCGGACAGTTGAAGCGAGATACAGACTGCGGCACTTTGACACTGAATCAAGGCGGTGCACGAGGCGCTACGGGAGCTGCGGACGACTGCTGGAGATAGCGAGAAAAACGCCGATACGCTAACGCAAAAATGCCGCCCGAGAGGCGGCATTTTTTTGTCCTGCAAGCTTGGGGATTATGCGGCCAGCGCTTTGATCCGCTTATTCAGCCGACTCTTGTGGCGAGCGGCTTTGTTCTTATTGACGATGCCCTTGTTGATCATGCTGTCGATGACCGGGACGGCATCCTTGTAAGCTGCGATAGCAGCATCTTTATCGCCCGCATCGCATGCGTTGACGACGTTCTTGATTTTGGTGCGCATCAGGGAGCGCAAACCCATATTGTGCTTACGGGTCTTCTCCGCCTGGCGGGCGCGCTTCCGAGCTGATTTGATGTTTGCCACTGGTTTTTACCGTGTCCTGCTCTCAAAGAGCCGCGTATTATTCGTGCCCGGAGGTGCATTGTCAATGACTAAGCGCACACGCCATGCACAGCCTCATTTTGGGCTAAACTCGGTAACCGTATGACGACGAAAAAAGTTTCCGGCCTCAAGCTGATGCTGAAGACCTCGGTCGTCAGCGGTATGACGTTGCTTTCCCGCATCCTGGGCCTCATCCGGGATATCGTATTTGCCCGCTATTTTGGCGCATCCCTGGTCATGGATGCCTTCCTGGTGGCCAATCGCATTCCCAATATGTTGCGGCGTTTCTTCGCTGAAGGCGCGTTCTCTCAGGGATTTGTGCCTGTTATGGCGCGCTACCGGGAGCAGCATGACCATCAGGACGCCCAGGAATTTGTAGACTCGGTTGCGGGCACTTTTGGCATTATCCTGTTCCTGGTTACGCTGGCAGGCGTCGTTGCGGCGCCTCTGCTTGTAGCAATCGTCGCGCCGGGGTTCGTCGGCTCCGATGGCCGCTTCGATCTGGCCACGCTGATGTTGCGTTTCACCTTCCCTTATCTGTTCTTTGTGTCGTTGACGGCATTTGCTGGCGGAATCCTGAATACCTACGGCCGTTTCGCCGTTCCGGCGTTCACACCTGTCATTCTCAATATCGTCCTGATTGCGGCTGCGATCTGGCTAGCGCCACTGCTCGAAGAGCCGGGCATGGCGCTGGCGTATGCGGTTCTGCTTGCAGGTCTTCTGCAGCTGCTGTTTCAGATTCCTTTCCTGCTGCGCATTCGAGCCCTGCCGCGGCCTAAATGGGCGATGCAGCACGAAGGCGTGCGGCGCGTCATGACCTTGATGCTCCCGGCGATATTCGGGTCGTCGGTGGCGCAGATTAATGTGCTGGTTGGCGGCATCATTGCGTCTATGCTGGGTGTCGGCAAGATAAGCCTGCTGTACTACTCCGACAGGCTGATGGAATTTCCATTGGGACTTTTCGGCATCGCGCTAGCTACAGTTACTTTGCCTTACCTGTCTCGCCAGTACGCCAATGGCTCCCATGAAGAATTCTCTGCGACGATTGACTGGTCCATGAAGCTCGTTCTTCTAATTGCGCTGCCTGCTGCCGTCGGCCTAATCATCCTGGCAGAGCCGCTTGTTGCCACGATATTTTACGGCGGTGTATTCACGGCAGATGATGTACGCATGGCGGGTCTCGCACTGCAGGCGTTCGCAGTGGGTCTCGTAGGCTTCTCCTTCGTTAAGATACTCGCTCCGGCATACTTCGCCCGGGAGGACACAAAGACGCCTGTTCGCATTGGCCTTATCGCGCTTGCCGTGAATTTCGTCCTGAGCATTACACTGGCCTGGTACCTTACTTCCATTGGATTTGCAGGGACCCACGCGGGCCTCGCCCTCGCCATTTCGATTGCGGCACTGCTGAACGGCTTGCTTCTTTATCGCGGCCTGCGCCGGGATGGAGTGCTGCATCACTCGGCAGGCTGGGGCAGCTTGCTGTTGCAGGCTATCGCTTCGAATGCGCTGATGGGGTTCGTTATCCTTCGCCTCGGGCGTCCCTTAAACTGGTGGCTGGAAGTCGGCAGCGTTGATCGGATCAGCTGGCTGGCGGTCATAATCGCTGCCGGAGTCGCCGCTTACTTTGGCGTGCTGCTAGTCCTTGGGCTGCGTCCTTCCAAATTGGGCATCAGGCCACACTGATATGCGCCTTATCAGACACATTGAGGACATGCCATTTGACGTTGTTGCAGACGGCAGCGTTGTCACTATCGGCTCGTACGATGGTCTGCACCTTGGGCACGTTGCGCTGCTTGAGCGTGTGAAGGCCGCTTCGGAATCCCTCGGATTGCCATCGGTTCTCATGAGTTTCGAGCCGATGCCCAAGGAGTTCTTTGCGAAAACAAGCCCGCCCGCGCGACTCATGCGGTTCCGTGAGAAATTCGATGCGCTGGAAGCCCACGGTATCGAGCTTTTTTATTGCCCTCAATTTGACGAACAAATGCGCAGCATAGCCGTTGACGCGTTTATTCGACGAATCCTGATTCACGGTCTTTGTGCGAAACATATTGTCGTGGGCGACGATTTCCAGTTCGCCCGCCGTCGAGAGGGAGGCCTGCAGCACTTGCAGCAGGTTAGTGATTCGTTGGATTTTTCGGTCGAGCAGGTGTCCAGTATTGTCATCGATGGCATCCGGGTGAGCAGCACGGCGATCCGGGAATCGCTATGGAGTGGCGACCTGCAGCGGGCGACAGCATTGCTCGGGCGGCCTTACCGAATGTCAGGCAAAATAGTCCTTGGTGACAAGGTCGGCAGGAAATTGGGTTATCCAACTGCGAATGTTGATTTACGGCGCCGCCAAAGTCCGGTCATGGGGATTTTTGCGGTGCGAGTCAATGGTCTCGAAGGTGGCCCTCGGGACGCGGTGGCCAGTGTTGGAACCCGGCCAACATTTGGCGGCACGAAACCGCTGCTCGAAGTGCATATCTTCGATTTTGACGAGAATATCTACGGCCAATATATCCATGTTGACTTCGTTGCCCGTCTGCGAGGAGAGGTCAAATACGACCAGGTTGAGGAATTGGTTGCGCAGATGCACCGCGATGCCGACAATGCCAGATCGATACTCGCGGCAAACGCGGCTTGAGGGGACTATGTTTTGACTGATTCATCGGACACGGGGACGCGACGCTTCATCACCTGGATAAGCGTAGCATTGCTCGTGGTTGCTACCGATCAGGCGACCAAGTGGGCCATTGTGGAGTGGGTGCAGCTGTACGGTAAGGTGCCGCTGAATTCGTTCATGAATCTGACACACCAACGCAATACTGGTGCCGCATTCAGTTTCCTGGCGGACGCAGGCGGTTGGCAACGTTGGTTTTTCGTGGTTCTCGCGACCGTTGTGAGCGGCGTTATTGTAGCTTGGCTTTGGCAGAGTCGAAAAGAGGGTGCGACCATACTATTAGGCGGTCTGGGACTGGTGCTCGGTGGCGCGGTCGGCAATCTGATTGATCGTGCGCGGTTGGGCTATGTTACGGACTTTATTCAGGTTTGGTTCGGTAGCTGGGCTTTTCCGTCATTCAATGTTGCCGACGCTGCAATCAGCGTCGGCGCGGCATTGCTTATTATCGACGCCTTGTTTCTATCGCGTTCGGGTCCAGCAGTCGACGTTGGGAGCTGACGTTTTACCGCCACGGCCATCAATATTGAAGGTCAGGCACTTACCGGCTTCAGCATCGGCATTCTGGTAGGTAGCAACAGCTGCGAAATCATTGGCATCCGCCGCCGTCACACTGACTGAGTAGGCCTCTGTGTCAGTTATATAGGCGGCGGCCACGGGGAAGCCAAGCTGTGTCATGTCAGTCGTATACGTGTTGTTTTGCAGGTAGAAGCGCTCCTGGTTCTGCGCAATCTGCAACAACGCGGCTTTGGCCTCATTGCGCTTGGCTCGTGCGACGAACTGCCGATAGTTTGGGTACGCAATAGCCGCCATGATACCGATGATGACTGTGACGATCATGAGTTCGAGCAATGTAACGCCACGCATGTGGCGATACATTTTTCGAAGCTCGGTTCTGTGATTACCCTTCATTATTCGATACCGTCCTGGGTCCAGAGTGTGCGAACCGGATTGTTTTCGAAGCCTGGGTCAAAACACTCAACGCCTACGCAACCCAGTGGCGGGATCTTACATGCATCACCTACGCAATCCGGATCCGGGCTTGGGAACAGAATTGTCGGTGACGGTGCGATACCACCCTGCTGCAATGCGGTGCGGCGTTCATCATCCGAGATCAGCGGATTCAATGTGTCTATATTCGGCACAATTGGATCGCCATTAATAGCGCTCACACGGTACAGGAAGTTTGTTCCTTTGCCGGCGGCGCAGGTTGCAGCCGCATTCGAGTCGGGCGTGAAGGCCACGAAGAAGATCTCGTTGTCAAACGTCAATGAGTCAGCCAGCACTTTCTCGTTGTACGGTAGCGTAAACTTCCAACCGCGGTCATTTGCTGTAATTACCGTCTGTGTTTTCCCGCTCACCTCTACCAGGTCGGCATCTTTGACAATCGGATAGCTGTCGTAGGCCGCCTGTGTCAGCTGGTTAAATACATCACCATCCCGAACCGAGAAAAAGCGATCGGATGCAGTCAGGTCGAATGGGTGCGCACGATAGCCGGAGCCGACACTGATCGAAATGTAGCGGCGTTGCTGACGGTTGTCGGTAATCAGAGAAACGTCAGGCGAGTTGTAGAATCGCCGGGTGTCGGCCTCCAAAGGACTGGCGAGCCCCTCAGCACCAAGCTGCGCGATGACTCCGCCAGTTACCAGGCTTCCGGGGGCTTGTCCGTTGAAGACATCGAATCGCCATATTTGTCCGCCAAGATCGGTGGTGTACATGCGATCGGCCAGGCCATCACCAGTCAGGTCGATGACGCGAATATCGTTGGGCAAAGCTCGATCCATCTCGCGCCCCAGTGTTGCAAGCGTCAAATCAGCGGCTGTGTCCGAGCTGGCACGCCAGAGCTCCACACCAGACTTGAGATCCAGGATAAATACGCCGGCACCCGCTGCGTCCGCACTGACGGGATGCGCCGATGTATCGTGCACCGTGTCGTAACCACCGCCAATGACTACGACCGCCTTGTCGGTATTTTGAGTGACTGACGCAATGTCCATTCGCGCAACAACAGGCGTTGACCAGCTTTCGCCATAGTCGACCAGGTTTGAACTCCATAGCAGTCTTGGTGAGTTCTTGTTCGTGACGTCCAGTGAGTAAAACGAGTTGCCACCGCGGCGCATGCCAAAAATCAGCTGTACGAAGTCGCCATCTGCGGGCTCGACAACACCATCACGATCAACATCCTTGACCACGGGTACGACATTACCGTCGAGGCCGTACTGTTTGTACTTGGATCGTGGATCAAAATACAAACGCATCAAGTTAGATAAGAGTTCCTTTGGAATAAACGACCAAAGTTCTTGGCCCGAGGCGCCGTCAATAGCATGCAGGTAACCATCATTTGTCGCTGTGAAGACCACTACGTCGGGGCTATCTACCGTGCCACCGTAAACAATTGCTGCCGGCTGCGAATGCAGCGGATCGCCCATCACTTTGCGAACGGTCGTTGCGGTATTGCTGTCTTCGTCGAGCAAGTCTTCGCCACGCGCCCAACGAATGAGCTCTTCCATTGTGGGTTCACCGGTAGCTCCTGTCAGACCGAAATCTGTCGACGTAAAGGCGGCTGTGTTAGACGGTGTAACTGCGTTCGCTGCCGCGGTCAGGTCGTTGCCGCTGTTGTTGGTGTACAAATTCCGCACCAACGGATCAGGTATCTGCTGCGCAGCGCCACCTCTTCTGACATCGTTGCCGTCTGCGGCGCCGACGGTCCAATAGCTTTTCGCCGTCGTTGAGAAGAACCCGGTTGCCGGATCAACGGCGTTCGCGCCATTAACATCGACAATTCTGCTATCAAAAACATCATTACCGTTCGCATCAACAGAATGCGTGGTATCAACACGATACTTCTTGAGATTGCCAGGCCAATGCGCCCTGGCTTTGGCGCCGAACGCTGTGATGTACATGTCGTTGAGGTTTTGCGTGCGGTTAAAGGTATTTACCGAAACCGCTGGCGCCGAGAACGACAACGAACGGTCGTTGATGTTGGCGATAATCGATAGCAGGGTCTTGGTCAGAGATTCGACGTCGTCCGCAAGAAAATACGATCCGCCTGAATCCTCTGCTGTTTCTTTGAGGATCGGCAGGTCGACCGTGAATCCAATCGTGTGCGTCGTTACAAACTGGTCACCATCAGCAACGGGATCGACATCCTCCACCGACAAGTACTGAGCCACATCATCCAGGCAGTAACCATCGCCGGCAATTCCGTCACATCCGACGTAACCGAGTGCGGTACCGAAGTTCGGCAAATTGCCGAGCAGCCCTGGTGTTTCGAGATCCTCTGTCGGCGCACCATCAGTGAGCAAGACATTGTAATTTTTCGCGCAAACGTCCCACTGGGGTATCTCATAGGTCATTGGGTTGGTGGAAGCCAGAGCGTCCGGATCCGTCAGCGCCCAGTCTATTGCACCGAATCTGGCGTTTTGTCCGCGCCAGTACAAAGCGCTCTCATACAAAGTCTCGGACAGTGGCGTCCAGCCATCGGCCGGCAGGGAGTCGACGGCGTCCAAAACATCCTGGCGATTGTTATCGAGGTCGGTCAGATCAAGTATCACGGATCCACCAACACCACGTTGGTCGGCAGGGCCAGTAGGATTGAAGCGCATCAGGCCGACGGTCAGATCGTTAACCGAGCTCAGCACTTTCTTTGTGACCTCTTTCATGATCTCCGAACGCGACATTACTACGTTGTTCGGTAACGCTTTCCAGTTGAGGTAATTACCCGAATATATCGTGTAGCTGATGTTGCGTGGTGCGCTACCCCAGGAAACAGCAGTCTTGACGTTGTTGGTCCAAAGGTCTTTCAGGTCATTACCGGAGCGCGCCCAGAGCCTGTCGATATCGATGCCGTCGCCATGTTTTCCGGAGTCGGCCTGGCACTCGACATATTCGGCTGAGTACCCGGGTGCCAGTGTTTGCCAGTTTGCCTTACCGCCTGAGGATCCATCGGAGCCACCGTCGCGGTACTGGACCATCGTATCGGTATAGCTGCCGATGCCGTCGATCTGCTTGCGGGAAAATTCGCAAACATAAGCACTGCCGTCAATAACATTATTTGTTGTCGCACAGTCTGGCGTTACGTCGACGTCTGTCCAGTAATACTTCGTCGGGTCACATGAACCGACTCCGTATACAATTGTGCTGTCGTACGGATCAATCGTTGACTGTGTTGTCGTCATTGAACCTGATGTATCCAAAATGAACATGACATTAGGCTTCGGTGTGTTCGCCGGATCAGGGTTAACCAGTAGCAACTCGGTGTCGTCTGCAACTGCGGGTAGTCCCGTCAGCATTGCAACAGCACAGCCGACACTCATCCATGTGATTTTGCGTGTTGAGATCTTCATGATCTTGGCCTCAATCGTTGAATTCAATTATCAAAGTGAAACGGCGATCGATTCGATCGTGTCCGATTCGAGATGGTGCAGGACTATCACGTCACCGTGCTTGCCGCTTCCGCCCGGTCCGATGCTCTTGCGAAAATCATCGAGCGGCACAATCCTGCCATTAACGGTATAGCGAGTGGCCGGTGTGACTCTTACGAGCCTGCGTTCACAGTCTGCACATTCTTTAAATGCCGCGACACCGTTTTGCGACACTGGCGCGCGAAAGTCGCCAAGTGCAATTTCGTAGGCCTGCGATATAATTTGTCCAGTGGCTGCAAACGAAATGCCGAACAACGCGATTGCAAATAGAGTCTTGATTTTCATGAGATTCACCTTCATTCCCTGGGTCGTCACTCAATAGTGGTTAAAGCGTCGGCGCTTCCGGACCGACAACATAAAAAGCCTGTGTATGAACCGCTGTCGAATCGCGATCCGTGGTTGTTCCCGCTCCAGCTCTGCGAGACTCGGCTTGCGAAGTCGCAAGAAAATGGTATGCGGAGACGCCACTGCCCACACCGAGACTGAATGCCCTGTCCGGAACGAGCGTTGAGTCTTCGAAATCGATTTGTGCGGTTACAGAGTCATTTGCATTAATAACCTGCGTAACGGCCGCGCCAGCTAGTGTTGTGAACTGGCCCTGTGCCAGCGCACTTTCAAGACCGGTTTCGGCGGCCTGGAACGCGTTCTCGTAGTTCTGGTCGTTACGCGCCATCGCAAGCTCAGTCGTCGCGGTGTTCATGCCTGAAACAGCGAGAACCGTGATGACGACAAGAAGAATCAGGCCGACGATCAACGCCGCACCTTGTTGCTTCTTAATCTGAATAGTTGTGTTCATGGCCTGTTCTCTCAATCAGGTTCTGGCGTTGCGCAGAAGAATGGTTTTGGAGACCTGGATGCGACGGAATGTGTCATTCGGTACGCCCAGGTTGATATCACCAGGTTGAAAGCCGCGTACTTGCTGAATACCAATTTCCTGCGTGATACCACGCACAAGCAGCCACACGCGGGCAGTCATTACACGTGCGCCTGGAATAAATTCCGCAGCGCTCGGGTCGTAAATCGCTTCACCCAGGACACCCGGATTAACGTAGCGATCGACCGTATTGTCCTCGTCAACATCGATGCCGAGTTGAATCTGCAGGTTTTCAACGCCAGGTGCGATCTCCTGATCAACAATGCCCGGCGCCCCGGCGACCATGCTAAGCGACTTGCGTCGCAGCGTAGGTACACCCGGTATCAATTCGGAATCTGCCGCGACGTAATAGCTGTTAACGAGCAGGTTATGAGTTGTTGAATCGACGGGACTGAATCCTGCTGGCACGATGCCGTCGGCGAACAAGCGGCCCTGAATACGTGTCGTCTGAATTTGCAGGCGACCGGCCTCTAATGGTGCTGGAACCACGGTCGCCCTGCGCACCGTGAAACTGTCTGAGTTTGCCTGGGCGGCTACCGGGAAGGCCACGCGCCCGGGGGCACAGGGCAGTGTGTATCCGTTGTTAACACCTTCTACGGTCATGGCGACGTTCAGTGCCCAGCCGTCACCACATCCGTTCGGTTCAGGCAGTGCGTTTGGGTTAGGTGTTCCGGCGATCGAGCGTCCTTCGACGGCGAGCGGTCGGCTATTTCGACCCCAGTTGCTGGCCATGCGCAGGTCGGCTTCGATAGTGTCCATCGCAAACTGCGCCGTCTCCTGAACGCGAGCAATCGACTCGTTGACGACAAACGCCTGTCGACTCTGGCTGTAGATCTGGATGGCTCCAATCATCAGGAACGACCCGATCGCAAGAGCGACCATCAGCTCTACCATCGTCAGGCCAGCTTGCTTGTTGCTAAGGGTTCTCATAGTCCTATCACCGGAATGACGATCGTGTAGTTCAGCTGTTCGCCAGGCTCATCCCAACCGACAGCAATCGTATAGCTTGGCGGAACGGTTGCGTTATCGTATGCGACCACGACCGTGCCATTAGGCAAGGATTCGTTGGCTTGCTGCGACCAAAGCAAAATATCGCTGGATGCCATTTCGACTTCGTTGCAATCGACTCCTGCTGCGACGCAGCCGAAGTCTATTCCGGCCCCGGTATACGCAGCACCCGCAGTGGGGTTGGCGCGAATACGATCCGCGACATCGCCCGCCAGCGTCACGGCATGATGTCGAAACAAGGATGTGCGACCGGCTTGCATGCTTTGTACGTAGAGCCCGGCAATGCCGAGCATGCCAACTGACATTATGATCAGCGCGATCAGAACCTCCACGAGCGAAAAGCCTCGCTGGTTCCCTTTAGCCCTGATGTTTTTATTTATCCGCATCGAAATCTTTCCTCAAATAGACGGTAGAACGCCTATGGGCAGCTCTTGCCCATGTTGGCCAGCGCATTACCAATCAGCCCGATGTCTCGCAAAATTGTTGCCCGGCCCAACGGTGTGGCGACGAACAGGCGCGCTGCCGAATTTCCGCCAGCACCAACTATGTTGCCTCGCTCATCGCACATAACCACTTGCGAGAGCGCGGCGTTGCCGCCGACATCCTGACGGCCCATACCGGTCGATGCATACATGAAGTAGGTAGCATCGTTGGCGACGGCGAGCGTGACACCTGTTTCCGCAGCCGGGTGTGCACGCAAAATGGTCTCCGTTGCGCCAGCCCTTGCGCGGTCAAAATTGTCGTCAATGAAAACGATATAGCCCTGATCCCATGTGCCGCCGCAATCAGCGCCTGCGTCCATTGAATTAGCACTGGCGCAGATCGTGATGTTGGTTTTGGCGCGGGCCGCCTCAGTACGTGCCATTTGAAAGGCCGCGTGCAGGTCGTTGGCTGAGCTCGTCATGCGGCTATTTGCTGTGTATGCCGCAAAATTTGGAATGCCGTACGCCAGCACCGTGCCGACAACCAGGAATGTGATCAGCAACTCGTACAACGTAAAGCCGGTTTGGGTTCGCTTTTTCATGCAGGCAATATACTGCGTGCGTTGCGGAGCTTCGCAGGCAACCGACGAACGGCCAAATCAGCCCGACAGGCGGTCGATTCAGAGGGCTTGAACTTAACTTAATCCGCACAGGCATAGGGCTTGCCGCGGGTGGTTTTGAGGGTGACGCGCGGCCTGCCAGTGTAGCTTACGACCAGCGCCTTGGGAGGGATGCGCCCGGCCGTGTCACAGACAACGATTGTGCCGTTCGTGGCGCGCTTCTGAGTGGCTCTGAGCGTGAATCCGCGCCGGTTTGCGGTGATCCTGATATTTTCACCCACGGTATGAACCTGCAGAAGTGGTTCACCGGGGTCGATCTGCGGGGGTTCGTCGCCATCGTGGTTGGCGAACATCAGCCAGCCAGACGACCAATCTTTGCCGGGCCTGCAACGGATGGCATCGACGCTTGGGCACAGCGACACGACTTGTCGCCGCATGATCGACTCCTTGCGAGCCAGGTGAATCGCATGAAACAGCGCATTGATCTCAACGTGCTGACGGTTACGTGCGATGACGCTGGTGAATGAGGGCAACCCCAGCCCCAGTATCAGCGCGGCCAGTGTCAGGGTCATCAGCAGTTCAAACAATGAATAACCGCGATTGAGTTTCGGCATGGCGGACCTCCTTGTCCTGCAGGCAGGGTAGGTCGCATCGCCTGCCTCGGCACGTCGCGAATCTGGGCTATAATCGGCAAATCGCCATCAACATGGGTTCGGCAATGACACGTGCGGATCTCCTGTCTCTGTTTGATCAGTTCGGAATTCTGCCGACGCCACAGCGTCTCGATATTGCCGCTATCCTGCTGCAGCGGCCCCAGCACATGTCGGCTGAACACTTGATCGATAAGCTCAAAGACTCGGGCAGCAAGGTATCGAAAGCGACCGTGTACAACAGCCTCAATCTGTTCTCAAAGCATGGCCTGGTCAGGGAAGTCATGGTCGACCCGGTTCGAAAATTCTACGATTCGACGACTCGCCCGCATCACCATTTCTACAACGTCGATTCAGGCGAGCTGTCAGACATACCCGATGAGCAGGTCTGTTTCCGGGATTTGCCGGATCTGCCAAAAGGCACGGAGCGTGAGAGCATCGAGGTGCTGATCAAGGTCAGGGATCGCAGCCATTAGTCGCAAAACCCCTTTTCGGGGCGCTGCTCTGCGGCTATACTTCGCGCCGCTGCCGGATTAGCTCAGTTGGTAGAGCACATCATTCGTAATGATGGGGTCAGAAGTTCGAATCTTCTATCCGGCACCATTTCCCCTTCGATAATCTCATCAAGCCCAGGCTGACCTGGCTCCTCATACTATTAAGTGTCTGTGTCATCGGAGAATTTGTGAGTTATGTAAAAAAACTGATCTGAACAAGGCGGGTTGATGTTAGATAGTCACAGCGACAGGAAATCGCTCTTGTTACAGGGGATTTTAGATGACTCATTTACGAACAACACTCACGACTGGCTTACTGGTGCTGCTGGTTGTCGGGCTTGCAGGCTGCGGCGGCTCTGGCTCCGCTTCTGGAGAAAAGACCGGCACAATATCGTTGGGTGTCAGTGATGGCCCGGTTCACGATGCAAACAAGGTCTGTGTTGCATTTAATGAAATCGAATTTAAGGGCGCCGGTGAATCCATCGTCGAGCCACTGGACCCGGTGCAAATAGTAAATCTCCTCGACTTCCAGGGTGCCAATGCTGCCCCCTTGTTGTTCAATTACGAATTGCCGGCGGGAGATTATCAGTGGATGCGACTCGGTGTTGATGCTGTTCGAGGCGCTGCCGGCGGCGCAGACGATCCGGACCTTGCTGGCACCGTGTGTGCTGGTGAGAAGTCCTATATCGTCATGAATTCAGGATCATCGTTGCACAATCTCTACGTACCAAGCGGAGCGCAAAGTGGCCTGAAGCTGGTCAGCGGATTTACCGTTCCCGTTAATGGTTCGGCAGACTTCACCGCAGAATTTGATTTAATGAAATCTGTCACCGCGCCACCCGGGCTGGATCCGGACGTTGTCTTGCGGCCTACCATCCGCCTCGTCAATAACGTTGAAGTTGGTACTCTGACCGGCGAGATCACCGGTGATCCTGCTGCCGCGATAGTCGCGCCTACTGAACCCGCATGCGCGCCATCTGTTTTCGTATTTGACGACGGCGTTGAGCCGAACCCTATTGGTACCGACGCCGAATCGGATCCGGATGGGCTGCTGGACCCGATTGCTACCGCGATAGTAAATGAGCAGACCGACCTTGAGGGCGTAGTGTCATACCACTACACGGTTGGCTTCCTGCTTGCGGGTGAATACGAAGTAGCGTTCACTTGTGACGGAACAACGTTCGACCCTGCTGAAGGCAAACCTGCTGAGATCATTGCGAAGCAGCTAACAGAGGTAAACATCCCCTAGATTTTCAGTAGGGAAGAAGCTGGATCTTAGCGGGGCCTTCGGGCTCCGCTATTGTTTCTGCTCCTCTATCCAGGCCAGGATAGAGACGTGCAACATCGGCAGCGTAATGCCACCGAAACCGACCACCCGGTCGTGAAACGCGCTCAGATCGAAAGTATCACCGAGCTCATCTTCTGCCAGTTTTCGCAAGCGCTGAATTTCGAGCATACCCAGCATGTACGACGTCGCCTGGCCCGGATATGAAATGTAGCGATTGATATCGTTCTGGATATCCGTTTCTGACCAGGCAGTATTGCTCATCATGTAGTCGACGGCCTGCTGCCGTGTCCAGCCCCTGGTGTGCAGGCCGGTATCGATAACCAGCCGCGAGGCACGAGCACCCTGTTCCGAGAGCATTCCAAAGTAGTCAATTGGGTTGGTATACAGACCAAGCTCGTCTGCAAGTCGTTCTGCATACAAACCCCAACCCTCCGAAAAACCGGAATTGCCAAAATAGCGTGCGATCGCATGCACCTTGTCACCCAACTCCAATGAAATCGCAATCTGCTGGTGATGGCCGGGGTAAGTCTCGTGATAAAGGGTGGATATCTGCGTGACGCGAGAGCGGTGCAGCGGGTCAGTCACGGCAATATAAAAAATGCCGGGTCGGGTGCCGTCTTCGGACGGTGAGTGGTATTCGCCGATGCCGCTTTCCGCAAACTCAGGGTAAGGCTTGATGACAACGTCGGCTTTCGGTAATCGATTAAACACGCTGGGCATTGCGGCCTTGGCGGCATTGAGTCCGTCCACTGAGTACTGCAATACGGCGTCTTCAGATTGAAACGTAAATTCGGGATCTGTGTTGACTCGACGCAGGAAGTCTTCGATCGAGCCACCGCCAAAATGCTTGTCGATGACTGTGTGCATGTCCTTACGAATACGGGCGATCTGTTGCAGCCCCACCTCGTGTATTTCGTCGGCCGATGGACGTACGGTAGCGAACGAACGTACGAGGGCCGGGTAGCACTGTTCGCCATTGGGGTTTGCGCTAAGCGCAATTCCCTCTCGCGCCTGTTCGATGTACTCGTTCTCCATGAAATCGGCAAAACGCAAAATTGCCGGAGTAATTTCGTCTTCGTAAATGCCTCGAGCGGCTGTTTGAAACGCTTCGTCCTCTGTGCGTGTTGCAGGGTTCAGAAAAATTGAATCGTCTGCGATCAGCGCGCTCACTTGTTGCGGAACATCCTCTGCTGTCAGTCGCGGTGCGCTGTAACCGAGCTCTATGCCCAGTCGAAGATTTGAAATCTCGGTATCGATATATGTTGCTACTGCGCGCAGACGATCCAGCGTCTGCTGGCGCTCATCTTCTGTCTCTACTGGCTGGACCTCGAAAACAAATGGTAGGTTTCTGTACCAGGCAGTAGTGGTGCTCGCCCTCCACAGGTGGCCATTGCATACGCGAGCCTCAACAGAGCCTTCAAGGTCTTCATGCATGATGCCGTACGTTACCCAATCCCGACTGCCAACCTCGGTTGGTGCACCGATTGTGTTGAGTTCAGTCAACCAGGCATCTTGCCGCGCTTGCCATTCCGCAAGCGCATCCAGGGAGTTGTCATACAACTTGTCGTGGCGGGCTCCCTCTATTGCGTAGTAGGTGCCCAGCGTTGGGTTGCGTTCCAATGTCGCCGCGAGGAACTCATCTGCGATTTCCTCGATACTGCGGTGTGTTTGTTCGGGCGCGGATTCGTCAGGGCTGCAGGCCACCACCAATAGCATGGCGGAGAACAGCATAGAGAGCATTAAGATCTTGCCTTGGTACATTGGTGTGATATCCCCTGATTATCCGTCGAGCGACACAGTATAACGAGTTGATGATGCAGTCTATGCGCCGCACGATCCAGCGCATGACCCCACAGCTCGCGCTTGCTACCATACGGCCTTGCCATTCTGGGAGTAGCGATGTCTACCCTGTTCCAGGAAATCAAGCGTAGAAACGTCTTCAGGGTTGCCATGGCCTACGCTGTCATGTCGTGGCTCGTGCTGCAGGTTGCCGACATGGCTGTACCGGCTTTGCGTCTTCCGGAATGGGTTAACTCCCTGATCTTTCTCCTGGCTGTATTGGGTATCGTTCCAACCCTGGTGTTCGCGTGGGCATTCGAACTAACGCCGGAAGGCATCAAGCTGCAAAAAGAGGTGGATCGCGAGCAGTCGATAACAGCAGCGACGGGCAAAAAGCTCAACCACGTGACTCTCGCCGCACTTGCACTCGTCGTCGTTTTTGTAGCTGGTGAACGATTCTTGTTTCCCCGCACTCCAGAGCCTGTAGAGCAATCGGTTGCCGACGGTGATGTGTCTATCGCCGTCTTGCCATTTACCGATATGTCACCGAATAAAGACCAGGACTATTTTTCCGACGGTATCACCGAAGAAATTCTGAACGGACTTGCGAAACTCAAAGCGCTGAAGGTTGCTGGTCGTACATCATCATTTGCATTCAAAGGCCGCAACGAAGATCTGCGCGAAATAGGCAACGCACTCGGTGTGCAGAATGTGCTTGAAGGGTCTGTTCGCAAGGACGGCGACAGGTTGCGGATAACGGCGCAGCTCATCAAGGTCAGTGATGGTTTTCACCTCTGGTCCGAAACCTACGACCGCGAACTTCAGGACGTCTTCGCCGTCCAGGATGAAATCTCAGCCGCGATCGTCAAAGAGTTGCGGGGCAACTTGCTGGGAGACGAGGCGCCTGTATTGCAGACGCACGAAGTCGGTATTGCTGTGTACGAGAAATACCTGGCTGCACGTAAGAAAATCACAACGCGCTCTAATGCGAATCTCCTCGAGGCACGAGTGATCCTGGAAGAAATCATTGCCGTTGAACCGGACTTTCCGCCCGCTTTATCGTCATTGGCAGAGACACTGATGTTGCTGAGAGGTGATTCGCTCTATGCATACGGAAACCTGGATCCACAAGAGGCACGGGAATTGGCCACGCCATTGTTGGATCGCGCCATAGAAATTGATCCCAATTTCGCTGACGCATATGCGGTTCGAGGGTTGATGCTCAATTCGGACCTCAAGTGGGATGAGGCAAAGCAGGCGCTCCTGCGCGCTGTTGAGCTAAATCCTTCCTTGTCTAATGCCTGGACGTGGCTTGGGAACTCGGCGGGGGCAGAAGGTCGGGTCGAGGAGTCGCTGGGTTTTTACAGAGAAGCCACGGCCATAGATCCGCTTTGGCTGGTGCCAAACTCGAATCTAGCTCGTACATACGCCAGTTTGGGGCGGCAGGATGAGGCCAGGGCGATACTCGATCGATTGCGGCCATTTCACCAGGATTCCGCAAATTTTCATTCTGCCGATGGCGAATTGAAGCGCGGCGCCGGGCAGCTTGCCGATGCACTTCGAGCCTTTCGATCAGCCTACGCTATTGCGCCGGACACTCCGTCCATTTCTTCACAAACGGCATTTACACTCGTAGGGTTGCAGGAGTTTGAAGAGGCGCTCGAGATTGTGCCACCGCAATTTGGAATTATGCGCAATTTCTTATCGGGCGAGTGGGACGATGCATTACCGCAGCTGCGTAAACGACTGGAGCTGAGCCCACTGGAGCCCTTGACGCTCAATTTCTATTTGACAGGTTCTAACTACGTCGGCGATTTCGAGGCAATTGTAGGTTTTTATGATGAGTATATTGATTCACCGTCAATAATTACTGCTTTGGGTTTGGACGATTTTCTATTGCTCTTCGTCCCGGCAATGGACGCACTAGGGCGCCACGAAGAGCGCGATGCCCTGCTGGCAGCGTACAAGGTGACGTTGGACGAAGGCACGGCGCAGGGCATGATTGGTTCGGATCAGGACGAACGATGGGCATCTTATCTGGCGCTGGTCGGCGATTACGATCAGTCGTTGGAAAGACTGCGCCAAGCGTTCGAGAAAGGATCGCGATGGCAGGGCTTTGCCTACAATACCGCATTCTTGCCGATGGCTAACGACCCAAGGTTTCTGGCTCTGGAACAACGAAACCTGGACGCCATTAATAGCGAGCGTGCCAAGCTGGGTTGGGACCCGGTGCCTGCAGTAGGCATTTTTATTCAATAAGAATTTTGCGCAGCAGCGATAGGAACTCTTATGCTCAAGGTTGAGGAGCTTTCCAAGAATTACGGTGACTTCGTCGCGGTAGACAGGATCAGCTTTAGCGCAGGCAAGGGCGTCGTTTTCGGCTTGCTGGGCCCGAATGGCGCAGGGAAATCCACAGCGATTAACTGCATCTCCGGATTACTGCAACCGACATCGGGACGTGCGTTCGTTGCGGGACACGACACCGTTGCCGAAAGTAAAGCCGCCAGGCAGAAGCTCGGCGTCGTTCCGCAGGAGCTTGCCTTGTACGAAGACCTGTCGGCTGTAGAAAACCTGCGCTATTGGGGCAAAGCGTACGGTCTGCGTGGCGATGCTCTCGATGCGCGGGTCGCAGAGGTGCTGGAACATATCGGCCTGGCAGATCGAGCAAAGGATTTGCCTAAAGAATTTTCCGGCGGCATGAAGCGCCGCTTGAATTTTGGATGTGGTGTTGTTCACAAGCCGCCTGTAATTCTGCTGGACGAACCGACGGTGGGTGTTGACCCTCAATCGAGAGCGCGTCTATTTGACCTGGTTGAGGCGGAGCGCGACGCGGGTGCCTGCATTCTGTACACAACGCACTATATGGAAGAGGCGGAACGGCTCTGTGATTCGCTTGCCATTATTGACCACGGCAAAATCATCGCTCAGGGTACGGTTGACGAATTGCGGGCCAAGCTCGGTGCGCGAGATGTCCTTCAGCTAAGTGGCAGTTTTCCGCCTGATGCGACGCGGCATGCCATGGAGGCACTAAGTAATAACGGTAACCACGATCTCGAGTTCGTGAGCCAGGAGCAACAGAGTATTACGCTAACGCTTTCCAATGCGTCGCAACATTTGCCGGCAATTTTTGAGGCCGTGTCAGTTGCGGGTGGCAACGTTAGTGAGACCAGCCTTCGCAGCCCCAATCTGGAGACACTCTTTCTCTTGCTTACGGGCAAAGAGTTGCGCGAATAGATCATGAGTTTCGCGCTGTCTTCTTTCAAAAAGGATATTGCGCGTTGGCGCCAGGACTTGATGTCCACGCTTATCTGGGTTGCTATTCCCCTGCTGATAGGCGGTTTGATTACGGCACTGATGAGTGGTCAGGGCGCCAAGCCGCACGGCACGATGTTATTGCTGGATCAGGATGAGTCTTTATTCAGCGAGCTTATTGCCGGAGCCTATTCCGCGGGCGAACTTGGCGAGTTGATCTCAGTCGAGAAGACAAACATTGAAGATGGTACCGCTAGAATTAACGCGGGCGAGGCAAGCGGGTTCCTGATTATTCCCAAAGGTTTCGGCGACGCATTTTTGAACTCGGAACCGGTAACGCTTACGCTGAAGACCAACCCCGCACAAACAATATTGCCAGGAATTATCACCGAGGTTACCGAGATACTCCTGGACGCCGGTTTTTATCTGCACCAGTTGTTCGGTAGCGAGATTCAGGCCATCAAGAATTTCGGTGAGCACCCGGACGATGCGCTTGTCGCGGCAATGGCAGTTACGCTGCAAAATAAATTCGAGGCCGTTGCGCCTCAATTGTTTCCGCCGATTATCGAGCTAAGCATTGTCGAGCCGCCGGAGTCAGATCCCGGCACGCCGCTTGCTGTTCTGTTCCTGCCCGGCATCATAGTCATGGCGGTCATGTTTTCGGCAAACGGGCTTGCCAACGACTATTGGCGCGAACGGGAGCAGGGGACTTTGCGACGGCTTGTGTATGCGCCGGGACAGCTCAGTGGCTTCGTGATTGGAAAGGCGCTTGCGGCGGCGGCCACCATCAGTTTTATTGGTGGCCTGACGCTTGCACTTGGTCTTCTGTACCACGGAATCTCGTGGGTGAAGCTGCCATCGTCCTTGCTATGGATTGCTGTGTCGGGAATCGCATTGTTCGCGTGGCTGTCGTTGCTGCAAATGTCGTTCAGTTCGCGGCGCTCCGCGAATGTCATCTCGTCGATGTTGTTATTTCCATTGCTAATGGCCGGCGGTAGTTTTTTTCCGCTTGCCGTTTTGCCTGGCTGGATAGCAGTTGTCGGGCGGGCAGCACCAAACGGATTCGTTACAGACAGGCTAACCGCCGAGATTACAGCCGTCGGTACCTGGGTTATCCCGCCGTCCAGCTGGTCGATTGTGATTATTGCAGCCGCAGCCGGGCTCCTGGCGTGTGCCCTGCGTCTGCGAAGCGGGTTTGCAAGCGCATGAAGAATGCAATCTTTATTGGCTGGCACGATGTGCGTTACCAGCTGCGGCAAAGCGGCACGATTGTGTGGCTGTTTGTCATGCCGCCAATCTTCTTCTACTTCATCGGCACAGTAACCGCAGGCTTTTCGGGCACGATAGCCGGTGCGAGCTCTGCGGCGGTTGTCGTCGTGGCGAATGAGCCCGGCTTTCTCCAGGAGCAGATAAACCTGCGCCTGATGGAGAACGATTTCGTGCCGGAGTGGCGGACAGAGGTCGTTGCGGATGCCGACGGCAACCTTCCTGAACGTGTATTGACCTTTGGCAGCAATCCAAGCGATCAGGTTTTGGCAGGTGAGCCGGTTGTCGCGAGCTATGAAACGACAGCCTCGTCGATATCGCGCGACTACGAAGTCATTCGCATGCAACGAGGCTTGTACACGGTGCTTGCGGATGTTGTTGTGGCTGCCGGAAAATCGGATGGCCCGTTGTCGACAGGGGTGCTTGCCGCCCTTAACGCGGAAACTCGCATATGGCAGCTCGATTCGTCGGCGGCTGGCCAACGGCAGGAAATTCCGAGCGGCTTTGACCAGGCTATTCCCGGCATCGTCGTTATGTTCACGTTACTTGTATTACTCACCAGCGGCAGCTCAATGCTTGTGATCGAACGGACGCAGGGTCTGTTGCGGCGACTCGCATCGGCACCGATGACACGCACCGAGGTGGTTGCAGGCAAGTGGGGCGGGCGCATGGTCCTCGCCACGCTGCAGATCGGCTTCGCTGTTCTTGTTGGAACTTATCTATTCAAGATGCAGTGGGGGCCCGACGTACCGATGATCATCCTCGTCCTCGCTTGCTGGGCCGCGTTCTGCGCCTCAGCAGGATTGCTTCTCGGCAGCCTGGCTCGGACCGATGCACAGGCGGCCGGGCTTGGTGTGTTGACGGCCAATGTGCTTGCGGCTCTTGGCGGTTGCTGGTGGCCCATCGAAGTTACGCCAGGCTGGATGCAGGGTCTGCAAAAACTCATGCCGACAGGTTGGACCATGGATGCGTTACACAAGCTGATCAGTTTTGAAGCTGGCGCGTTTTCCGCAGTTCCTAACGTGGCAACGCTGCTGGTCGGCTCGGTGCTTGTTACGGCATTGGCCATCAATCGCTTCAAATACGAATAACGCGGCTGTCGATAGCCAGTAAAGACGCTGGCCCTTCTTATTCAGGAAGAGACGCGACAATCGCCGCAAATCGCGGATGATCTCGCAGCGGGTTGAGATCCGCATCATTCTCAATCCACGATCGAGATATGACTGAGTTTTCAAGCAAATCCAGTGCTCTTTCGAAGTCGCCGTACTTCGAAAAGAAGCAGGCTGAGTTATAGCGCGTGGCCGGGTCATCCGGGTTCAGTTCCAGGGCTCGTTCTGCCCACTCTTTCGCCCGATCATGTTCACCGAGAACAAACAGACCCGCCGATCCCAGGTAATAAGCGCGCTGATTATCAGGGTAATCTTTCAGAATTCTCTCCGCACGTTCGACCCCGATTCTGGATACACGTCGACCGCCTTCATCATCGCCAGCAACAAAATACATTGTTGATGCGATCAGCGGACTCTCATAGTCATCCGGGTCAAACTCCGCGGCCTTCTCGAAGCTGTCGATAGCCTGCTCGATTTTCCCCTGGTGAAATTCGGCACGCCCGAGGTGGTGATACGCCCTGCCAAAAGTCGGGTCAAGCTCCAGTGCCTTGCGCAGATCACGTTCGGATTCGACAAATCGCTCGCTGGCACTGTGTGCGTAAGCACGAGCCGCATAGGCACTGGCCTGGTTGGGTGCGAGTTGCATTGCTTTAGCCGCTGCCTCGTCTGCAAGTTGGCGCCACTTTTCGTCTCGGCTAAAGAAGTTCGCGTTTAAAGTGCACTGTTCGGCCAGGTCAATCCAGGCGCGAACGAAAGCAGGATCCGCGTCAACGGCCTTCTGAAACATCTCCAGTGACAGGGCAATGTCTCGGTCGCTGCTAGAGATTGCGTAGCCGCGACCGCGCAGAAAGTATTCGTAGGCTTTCGGATTGTCGGTAGTCGGATCGGGCAGCGCTTCAGTACTCAGTCGCAAATGCATTGCCTCGAGTATCTTGGCCGCAATATCGTCCTGAATAACGAATATATCGTCGAGTTCGCGGTCGTAAGTTTCCGACCAGAGATGTGAGTCGGTCGCCGCTTCAATTAGCTGCGCGGTGACGCGTATCTTGTTGCCTGATTTACGCACGCTGCCTTCCAGGATATGGGCGGCCTGCAATTTCCTGGCAGCGGCTTTGAGGTCTGTCTTCTTGCCCTTGAACGAAAAAGAAGAAGTCCGGGATGCGACGCGGAGCTTGGGAATTCGCGTGAGTACATTGAGCAACTCTTCAGTCAGACCATCGCAAAAGTGCTCCTGATCTTTCTCCGCGCTCATATCCTGGAAAGGCAACACTGCGATCGATGGGCCATCCCGCAACACGCTGCTCTCCTGCTTGGCAGCGGTATCTTCCTGAGTGCTCTGCTCAGCGCGGTGAATTCCGCCGGGCGTGACATCGAAAACCCAGCTTAAAACCAGCGCCAACGGAAACCCGACAATCAGAAGACCGAGTACCAGCGACGTCGACCAGTCAGGCAATTGCATTGCCGGGAAGATGACGTCAGCCAACTGCAAGGCAAGCCACGCAACAATCAGGTAAGCGATGCCAACCTTAATGACCTGTCGCTTCTGAAGTTCCTGGAAGAATTTTCGCATCGACGCATTATAGGGAAAACGGGCGCAGTTACGGAAGATTATTCGCGCGTGCAGAGCTGTTTTGACTTCAGTGTGTCATGCGCCGATGATGTCCGACCACTTTATTAGACCTTGTGTTCATATGGCTGCAAATAACAAGTTGCTGTGGGTTTTGTTGTTGATCGTCTTGTTCGCAAGCACAGCAGCCTCGCTTGTGCAAAGCGCAGGTGGTCGGGTGCAGGTCCACGACATCAAGATACCGACACAAAATGGACAATGGCTGGTCGCGGATCTGTTTAAACCGCGGTCAGCAACGAGGGAGAATCCAGCTCCATTAGTAGTCATCGTGCCGGGCTTCCAGCGCTCCAAGGAGTCACTGTCCAACATCGCGATTGAGCTGGCGCGCCGCGGTATCGTCGCCATTACTATCGACCCATACGCCCAGGGCGGCTCGAGTTCTTCCATGAGCAGGATGGCCGCAACAACCGAAGGCTATGGAATGTTTGCGGTCGTTGATTACGCGGCCAGTACTGCAAACCTGAACTACATTGACAAGTCCCGAATTGGAGCGACAGGGCACTCGGCCGGAGGTAACGCGGCGATACGAGGGGCGAATTTCTTCGGCAAGGAGGCACAGCGCAGCGGCAAGCGCAGCAAGTTGCACTCGGTTTTCGTCTCGGGCTATGTCCTGACGTTGACAGATGAAGTCTTGCGCGACGTTCGTTCCAACGTTGGAATGAGTTATGCATATTACGATGAAGGGGCGTATCGCAACGAGCTCAAGAGCGCAGACATGCGTCGAGCACCCGAGGCATTGCGCCTCGTCAATAGCGGACGCGACGCGTTGGAGCCGCGTGTCAACGAAGTGGCGCTCGGTAAGTATTACGGCAACATAGAACGAAACAATTTACGCGTCGTACACAACGAAAGGATCCTGCATCCGTTTCAACCGTACATTGTCGAGGCAACGGCTAACCAGGTTGAGTATTTCGAGAAGGTCTTCGCCCTGGACAGCGGTCTCGCAAGCCGCGACCAGATCTGGTACTGGAAGGAATTGTTCAGCCTAATTGCATTAATTGCAGCATTCGTTGTGCTCGTGCCAATGGGGCGGTTGCTGTTGCAGGTTCCCGTTTTCGCGGCCCTTGTGCATCCGGTTCCAGCGGTGTTGCCCCGACCGCAGGGCAGGGGCAGGGCGCTGTTCTGGGGTCTGTTCGCTGTTGCAGCGTTGATCGCATGCTTCTCTTACATACCGATGTCGGAGTTGTCGCAAGCACTCTTTGTGGCAGCATCGACTCGCCAGCAAACCTGGTTTTTTCCGCAACGCATGAACAACGCGGTGATGATGTGGGCAGTGCTGAATGGGCTCGTCGGTTACCTGATGTTCTGGCTGGCTTATCGCTTTCACGGCAGGCAACACGGCGTCGTGCCAGCCATGTGGGGTGCGAAGATCGGACGTTCCGAATTGCTGCGCACCTTTTGGCTTGCCTTGACTCTGTTCGTATTCTATTTCCTGTTGTTGTTTACGATTTACTACGTGTTACACGTCGATTACCGCTTCCTGTTTATGGGCGTTCGTATTTTTCGGCCAGTCGAGTTGCTGCTGCTAATAATGTACGTGCCGTTCTTTTTCATCTTCTTCCTGTCCAATTCACTGCGTGCAAACGCTGCTATGCGCACCGAGGGTCAGGCCGAATGGAAGAGTATGCTCCTCGCCGGTATTGGCAATTCACTCGGGCTGTTCCTGATCGTAGTGGTTCAATACGTGACCTTCATGCTCACTGGAACCGTCTACTGGACCGACGGCTGGCTGTACGTGAATCTGCTGTTCGCAGTGGTGCCAATGATGTTCGTACTGCCGTACTTCAATCGGTACTTTTTCAGGATGACAGGCAGGATTTACCTGGGACCGATGGTCACCTGCCTGGTGTTCATCATGATTCTGTTAACCAATACGGTGTGCTACTTGCCACTGTGACAAATAACCCTTTCTTTTTGTCGGACATCTGTTACAGTCCGCTCCGTCCTGGCGCACATCGGTCGCGCCACTCACTTTGACACCGCAATACCGCGCTCTCAGAGTCACTAATTAGAATTCCAGTCTGGGCCGAACCGTGCATGGCACCATCTTGCTGCGGGTCAGACGTATTCGGAGTACCACTAAATGTTATTTAATCAACTCGGCCTCTCGGCCGAACTGCTTCGTGCAATCGAAAAACAGGGTTACAGCGAAGCAACCCCTATCCAGCGCGAAGCCATTCCACCTATTCTTGAAGGTCGTGATGTATTGGCCTGCGCCCAAACCGGCACCGGCAAAACAGCCGGTTTTACGTTGCCGTTGCTACAGCGATTACAACAGAACAAGCCAGCCAGGAGATTTGTCCGGGCGCTTATTCTGGTGCCCACGCGTGAGCTCGCAGCACAGGTTAGCGAGAGTGTAAGAAACTATGGCTGCCATTTGCCGATTCGATCCCTGCAGATTTATGGCGGTGTCAGCATTCGACCACAAATATCGCAACTGCGTGAAGGCGTCGACATCGTTGTCGCTACGCCAGGTCGTTTGCTCGACCATGTCCAGCAGAAAACCATCGACCTTTCGAAAGTCGAAGTGCTGGTACTGGATGAAGCCGATCGCATGCTTGACATGGGTTTTATCCGCGACATCCGAAAGATCATAGAGCTTGTGCCCGCCAAACGGCAGAACCTGTTATTTTCGGCAACGTTTTCAAAAGAAATTCGAGGTCTGGCCGCCAACTTCCTGAATGCTCCTGCGGAGATCCAGGTTGCGGCCAACAATACGACAGCTGATCGTGTCAGCCAGGTCGTACACCCGGTAGACAAGGGCCGCAAGCGCGAACTCCTGTCGGAACTTATTGGCAAGGGCAACTGGCGCCAGGTGTTGGTCTTCACGCGTACCAAGCATCTTGCCAATCGATTGGCTACACAGCTATCTGATGACGGCCTTAAGGCTGCCGCAATTCACGGCAATAAGTCCCAGGGTGCACGGACGAAAGCGCTGAAAGATTTTAAAGAGGGCAACGTTCGGATCCTGGTCGCTACCGATATCGCAGCGCGCGGTTTGGACATCGATCGATTGCCGCACGTCGTTAACTTTGAGTTACCGCATGTTTCAGAAGACTATGTGCATCGCATCGGTCGCACAGCGCGTGCGGGTCTCGACGGCCATGCCATTTCACTGGTGTGCGTTGATGAACTGAAACTGTTGCGCGACATAGAAAACCTGCTTAATCGAGATATCGACAAAGTGATTATTCCCGGCTACGAGCCGGATCCACGCATTAAAGCGGAGCCGATTAATAAGGGCCGTGGGCAGCAACGTTCGAATGCGCATCGCCCCGGGGCGGGCAAGAAGAAGAGGAGCGGCGCGCCGAAACAGCGCAGTGGCAAACGCCATCGCTACTCTGGCGGAAATACCCGAACGGCCTGACATCAGGAATCAGGGCAAAAGGAATGCGCCTTGATGGTTTCGGATGCGCTATTGCGCAAGATTTCCTGCGTCTCCTCATTAACTTTGACGTCTGGAATATTCGGTAACTCCCTGGCTAGTTGGCCCGTAACGACCTCATAAAGGACATATGCCGTTAACAGCGCGCCTCTTCGGTTGGAGTGATTGCCGTCGGGCGCGTGCAGTTTAAGCGAAGGGTGTTCTTGCAGGACCAATTGCCAGGCCAAGCCCACTGGTGCTACACACGCAGGTTCGCGTGCAACGATTTGTAAATGAAGATTATGCACACGCTGACCTTCTTCGCCGTTGCCCCGCCGCGGCCATTCGGGGAACATGATCGCAACTGCATCACGCGACCTGGCGCGACGAATCAGTTCTTCGGCTGCGGTGGTCGGATAATAGTAGCGCCCTGAGCTGGAATACTTCTGACCCTGCAGAATTACATGTGTCCAGTTTCGGCTCTCCAGCAGTCGGAGCGTGGCGTCGTTCCCCAGGTGGTCGGCTAGAAAACCCCATCCTGGTGCTGCTTGAGCATGTACGGTTTTCGAGAGCAGTCCTGATTCGATTAGAGTGGCCACGAGTTCCGGCAACTTGTTTCTTGAGCTATGGCTATTACCGATCAATAGAATCTCGTAGCCATTTGCTTTGCCCTCGGTGGCTCCAACGTGAATTGGCGACAGCAACACCGAAAACAATAGACCCGCGAGGCAGCGAGAGAAAAATTTAGTTATGCTGCTTCGGTCGGAAGTGGATCGAAGTAACTTCATAATCGGAGTATAGATGACGACTGATATACGCGTCAGATCCTATTAGTAGATGCCCTGATGTGCTCGTGGCTGCACGAACTTAATATCTGGATCGAATTATGACTGGACAAGACCTGACAAAAAGCGCGGATCTGACGCTACACGACCGGGGTACGGGTGCGCTGCGTTCACGCCGTCCTGAGTACGTCGATTTTCTTCCACCATGCAATGATGCTTGCCCCGCCGGTGAAAATATTCAGGCGTGGCTCGCGCTTGCACAAGATGGCAACTACGAGGCCGCGTGGCGCGAACTTGTCATCAACAATCCATTGCCTTCAATTCACGGTCGCGTCTGCTACCACCCATGCGAAGACGTATGTAATAGAGCGTTTACGGATAGTGCGGTCAGCATTCATGCCGTTGAACGATTCCTCGGCGACCTGGCGCTGGCAGAGGGCTGGCAATTTGAAAAGCCAACGGAAGACACCGGCAAGAAGATACTTATAGTCGGTGCCGGCCCGAGCGGCCTGTCTGCTGCATATCAACTCGTGCGCATGGGTCATCAGGTCGAGATCCGTGAGGCAGGGCCGGTTGCCGGTGGCATGATTCACTTTGGAATCCCGGCTTATCGCATGCCGCGGGATGAACTGCAGGCCGAAATTGATCGCATCGAAAACATGGGCGTGCGCATAACGCTCGATCATCGCGTCGATGATGTGCTGGCCGAAAAGGAAGAGGGCGGCTTCGATGCCGTTTTCGCTGCGGTTGGCGCACATATCAGTAAAAAGATAGATATACCGACCCGTGAAGCGGGCAAGATTCTTGATGCAGTGAGCTTTCTCAGCAGTTCCAACAAGGGCGAGCGGCCCAAACTCGGTCGGCGTGTTGCGATTTATGGTGGTGGCAATACGGCGATGGATGCGGCACGAACCGCGAAGCGCCTTGGCGTCGATGAGGCAATGATAATCTACCGGCGCGATCGCAGCAGTATGCCCGCACACGATTTTGAAGCGGATGAAGCGATCGAGGAAGGCGTCAAGATCAAGTGGTTACGTACGATTAAAGAGATCGATCGGTCAACATTCAAAGTTGAGGTGATGGAGCTCGATGAAAACGGGCGGCCGCAACCGACAGGCGACTTTGAAACATTGGAAGCGGACTCACTGATTCTCGCTGTAGGTCAGGACACTGATACAGCGTTTCTGGAATCAGTTCCCGGAATTGAATTCCAGCAGGATCATACGGTCGTCGTTGACAAAAACATGATGACTGGACACGAAGGCATATTTGCCGGAGGCGACATGGTTCCCAGTGATCGCTCGGTCACCATTGCGGTAGGTCACGGCAAACATGCAGCGCGGCATATCGATGCGTACCTGAAAGGTACTGAATATCGCCGCAAGGCCAGACACCCGATAATCGGGCATGAGAAATTGCATATTTGGTATCGCACTGCCGCGCCCCAGGTAGAGCAAAACAGAATTCCGATTGTGGATCGTCAACAAGGATTTGACGAGATTCTACAGAACATAACCGAGTCCGACGCGCTGTTTGAAGCCGGACGATGCCTTTCCTGCGGCAATTGCTTCGAGTGCGATGGTTGTTACGGTGCCTGCCCGGAAGGGGCGATCATTAAACTCGGACCCGGCAAACGCTATCGCTACAACTTTGATCTGTGCACGGGCTGTGCGGTCTGCTTTGAGCAATGTCCGTGTCACGCCATCGAAATGATCGACGAGCCTGGACTCGATACGGTGCAAAACGCGTGACGACTAAGCGTACGTTTGATGCGAATGAGGCAGTCGCGCGAGTTGCATACTCGGTCAGCGAAATTTGTTCGATCTATCCGATTACACCATCGTCTCCGATGGCCGAATCTGCCGACGTCTGGGCGGCGGAGGGCAAGCAGAACATCTGGGGCCATGTGCCCGACATCATCGAAATGCAGAGCGAAGGAGGTGCGGCAGGAACGGCGCACGGCGCACTGCAAACGGGTGCTTTGACGACGACATTTACGGCATCGCAAGGCCTCATGTTGATGTTGCCGAACATGTACAAAATTGCCGGCGAACTGACATCGGCAGTGTTTCATGTTGCATCCCGTTCGCTGGCGGCACAGGCGTTATCGATTTTTGGTGATCACCAGGATGTTATGGCGGCGCGAACCACCGGTTTTGGGTTGATATCGGCATCGTCGGTGCAGGCCGCGCAGGACCTGGCATTGGTCAGCCATGTTGCGACGTTAAGGGCGCGCGTGCCATTCATTCATTTCTTCGACGGCTTTCGCACGTCGCACGAAGTTAACAAGATCGATGAATTGTCTGTCGAGCAGATACGGGCGATGGTCGATGACAAACTTATTTACGAGCATCGCAGGCGGGCTCTGAACCCCGACAATCCGTTTATCCGCGGTACTGCACAGAATCCCGACGTCTATTTTCAGGGACGTGAGAGCGTTAATAGTTACTACGCAGCGACGCCGACGATTGTGCAGGAGACGATGGATAAGTTTGCGTCAGTCACGGGTCGGCAGTATCACCTGTTTGATTATCACGGCGATCCGAAGGCCGAGCGAATCATCGTCCTTATGGGCTCCGGTGCAGACACCGTGATGCAGACTCTCGAGACATTGCCTGCCGAGGGCGTTGGCATGGTCAATGTCCGCCTGTATCGGCCGTTCTCGGCGGAGCATCTCCTGCAAGCCATTCCGCGTACCGTAAAGTCGATTGCGGTGCTGGATCGGACCAAGGAAATCGGCGCAGGTGGAGAGCCGCTATACCAGGATGTCATAACCGCGCTTGCCGAGGCTGTCAGCGACGGCGAGATGAGCGCGATGCCGCGCGTCATAGGCGGACGGTACGGGCTGTCTTCAAAAGAGTTCACTCCTGCGATGGTGGTGGCCGTATTCGATGAGCTCAGCAAGCCGCAACCGAAGCGTCATTTCACGGTTGGTATCAACGATGATGTGACACATACCAGCATCGAATACGACCAGAGCTTCCATATTGAGAGCGATAAGGTCACTCGAGCATTATTTTTCGGTCTTGGTTCAGACGGCACAGTTGGTGCCAATAAAAACAGCATCAAGATCATTGGAGAAAACACCGATCTTTTTTGCCAGGGCTATTTCGTTTACGACTCGAAGAAGTCCGGGTCTCGAACAGTGTCGCATTTACGCTTTGGGCCTGACGAGATTCATGCCCCGTACCTCATTCAGTCGGCGAACTTCATTGCGTGTCATCAATTCGATCTTATCGAAAAAATTGAAGTTCTGCGGCACGCAGCTAACGGCGCGGTGTTCCTGCTCGATAGCCCGTATGCAGCCGACGAAGTCTGGGACATGTTGCCGCGACCTGTGCAGCAGACAATCATCGACCGCGACATACACTTGCATGTGATCGATGCCAACAGCGTCGCGCGCGACGCGGGTATGGGTAAACGCATCAATACCGTGATGCAGGCATGTTTTTTCGCACTATCAGGTGTTTTGCCACGCGACGAGGCCATACAGCAGATCAAGCATGCAATAGAGAAAACCTACAAATCGAAAGGCCAGTCGGTCATCGACAAAAACTTTGCGGCGGTCGATGCGGCGCTGGATCATCTTTACGAGGTTGCTATTCCACAAGACCGTTTCAGCAAGCGTCCGCTCGAACAGGTTGTCCCGGAGCAGGCGCCGCCTTTCGTACGCGAAGTGACGGCAGAGATGATGCGCGGTTACGGCGATGACCTGCCTGTGAGCAAGATGCCGGTTGATGGCACTTATCCAAGCGGTACGACGCAATGGGAAAAAAGCAACATTTCGGATCTCGTGCCTCATTGGGAGGAGGATCTCTGCATCCAATGTGGCAATTGCAGCTTTGTTTGTCCCCATGGGGTCATAAGGGCGAAGTTCTTCAACGCCAGCACCCTGGCGAATGCTCCAAAGGAGTTTCCGTCCGCTCCAATCAGTGCACGCGGTTTTCCGGAAACGCGCTATTCGCTGCAGGTTTACGTAGAAGACTGCACGGGCTGCCGCCTTTGTGTTGAAGCCTGTCCTGTACGTAGCCCGGACGATCCGGAGGTGCGTGCAATAAATATGGGCGATAAGAAACCGGTGTTAGAGCAGGAAAAGGCGAACATCAAGTTTTTCGAAAGCCTGGCTTACAACGATCGCGCAAAAATCGACTACTCCTCCGTGCGCGGCGCACAATTCCTGCAGCCATTATTCGAATTTTCCGGGGCGTGTTCCGGCTGCGGAGAAACGCCATACGTGAAGTTGCTTTCGCAGTTATTCGGGCCGCGCTTGCTGGTCGCAAATGCGACGGGCTGTTCGTCTATCTACGGTGGTAACCTGCCGACGACGCCGTGGACAAAAAACCACGAGGGCAGGGGGCCGGCCTGGTCCAATTCGCTTTTTGAAGACAATGCAGAATTCGGTCTCGGGATGCGTATCGCTGCAGACCATCACATGGGTATCGCGAAGGATCTGGTCACCGAACTCGCGTCGAAAATCGGTGACAAGCTGGCCGACCGGTTAATAAATTCTCGCCAGCGCCTCGGTACCGAGATACGCCAACAACGCAAGCGCGTAGCGGACTTGCGAAGCCTCTTGCTCGAGATGGTGAGCAAAGACAACGATGAAAATGCCGCGGCCTTGCTTTCGATTATCGAGCACCTCGTGCGCCGCAGTATATGGCTGATTGGCGGCGACGGCTGGGCCTACGATATCGGTTCCGGTGGGCTTGACCATGTTCTGGCCAGTGGCCGCAATGTCAACGTGCTGGTGCTTGATACCGAAGTGTATTCAAACACCGGCGGCCAAATGTCCAAATCAACGCCGCTGGGTGCGTCAGCCCGTTTTGCCTCGGCCGGCAAGCGCATTGGCAAGAAAGATCTCGCGTTGCAGGCGGTGTCTTACGGCAATGTCTACGTGGCTCAGGTTGCCATGGGTGCAAACCCGCAACAAACCTTGTTGGCGATGCGCGAAGCAGAGGAATATGAAGGGCCTTCGCTTATTCTCGCGTACAGCCATTGCATTGCACATGGCATAGATATGACCAAGGGCCTGGAGCAACAAAAGCTGGCAACCGCATGCGGGCATTGGCCGCTGATTCGCTTCAACCCTATGCTACGAGCTGCAGGCAAGAAACCATTCGTCCTTGATTCTCCGCGGCCAAGCATTCCGCTCTCGGAATACGCATACAATGAGAACCGCTATCGCGTGTTGAAACAGACGCATCCGGAAGAGGCCGAGAAGCTACTGCGAAGTGCCCAGGAGCAGATCGAGAATCGTTGGCAGACCTATGAGCACATGGCAAAGCAGGGGCCGGCTAAATACCAGCCAGTGGCTTAGTTGCCAAGTGACTCAAAGTATTTGTCTGCATTTTGCAATTCGCGTGCACGCAATGTCACGCAAGTCTGTGCAGACGTCACGACCTTATCGAGCACGCGCAATGTGCCCGAAACCTGGTGATCCGGATTGCTAAAAAATTCCCTGGCACGGTTGATGCTCTTCAGCGAACAGCTCCGCGCAACTGATGGGAGTCCTGCCAGGCCGTTACCTGGCAATCGCGTCTTGAAAGTCTCGTAATTTGCCAACGCATAGTCCAACACCGCATCGCGATTCTCTGGTTGTCTGAGCAGCAAGGTTCGAACCGACAACATCTCACTTGGGCGTACGGCGTTACTGAGCGAATAGGCCTGCAGGTCAACCAATACTTCCGGCATATCGAAATAAGTCAGCGCTGCTAAAAACCGGCTGCGCTCATTTGGCTCCTTCGCGCTTTCGAATCGATTCTTGAATGTTGCATAAGTGTCCAGGTCACCGTCGATTGCTGCAGCAAGTAACGCTGTGGGTATCAGGCTGGCATGCAGGCCCAGGTCGCCATCCAGGTAAGCAGCGCCACGACTCGCGAACTCCTGTGTGATTGCTTCATCACGGGCATAGCGGATTAGTTGTCCCAGCAAGTACGGACGAATGGTTGTCACCGCGTTTGCTTCTCCGTCCGCAGGGTCAAGTCCCAACGACTCGGCCGCCGGCCCAAGTAGATCGCCGATAAACCTCGCAAAGCCGCTCTTGTGAGAGTCGCTGACCAGCGCGTTCTTGATGATCGAAAGTTGATCGACAAGGATGTTCAGTACGTAAGGGTCGCGTTCTTTCGAAAATGAGGCCAGTGCCGCAAGGTATTCGTTCGCCGGGAGTTCTCCGGCATAAAGCGTGGCCGTGAGGTTGGACACGAGCCCCATTCGCTCCATCGGCGTCAGCAATTGCTGCGCATCATCGACTAACGGCTGCAGAGATTTCGCGGGGAGTTTCCAGCGATAGTAACCACCTTGTTGAGCATTTGGGTAGAGCCAGTCGATGTCACCGCGGTGCTCCAGTTCCACTGTTGCTGACGGGCTATCGAGAATAAGCGTCTGCTCATGCACTTTACCGTTGACCGAATACTTGAACACGACAGGAATAGTCCATTGCAACTCGGGTAATTCGATACCTGCATTAGAAAATCGTTGTTGGGAGACCGAGAGGCGATTGTCATCGAGAACTTCAACATTGATCAGTGGGACTCCAGGCTGTTGCATGAAGCTCGCAAAAGCTTTCGCAACATCCCAATCGGCATGAGTGCCGATTGCGTCGGCGAAATCGATGGCAGACGCATTACCCCATTGATGTCGGCGCATGTACTCAAGGATGCCGGCGCGAAAACTCTCTTCGCCGATCGCCTTTTCGAACATATTGATGACAACCCGTCCTTTGGAGTAGGCGGGTCCGATATCGTTCAGGAAATTATCAGTCGACTTTCTGGGCGCCCGAATAGGCCGGGCCGACGGGCCAGCATCCTCGTTCATCGTCTTGAACATCGTCGACATGCGTGCTTTCTCTATATCCAGCTCCGGATAGGTTTCTGCCACGATCTTATCGCCCATCCAGCTGGCGAAAGACTCGTTCAGCCATAAGTCCACCCACCATTCCATCGTGACGACGTCACCAAACCACTGATGCGCCAGTTCGTGTGAGTTTGTGCCAACGATGGATCGGTAGCGCGTTGGGTCAGCGTTTTCCATATCAATGAGCAACGCCCGGTCGATATAAACTATGGCACCAGGGTTTTCCATCGCGCCGTACCAGAATTCCGGTGTCGCGATGAGGTCGAGCTTCTGATACGGGTAAGTCGAGTCAAAATATTTCTCGAGGCCGGCCACCAGTCTGGGAGTCGATTCCACGGCGAGCTTCGTTAAATTCATTTTTCCTGGTGTCGCAACAACCCGGCCGGGGATGCTCATACCGGGAATATCGACGGCTTCGAACTCGCCAACAGCGATGGCAATGAGGTATGACGGGATAGGCGCCGTCTCCGAGAATACAACCGTCTTCATCGAGCCTTGCTCGATGCTGCTCTCGATCGGTGTATTTGAGATCGCCATCATGTCTGTCGGTACCGTCAGGGTAACCTGCCACGGAAACTTGTACGCCGGCTCGTCGAAGCAAGGAAATGCCTCCCGGGCTTCGGATGCTTCCATTTGCGTAATGACGTGATAGAGGTCGTTCTCCTCAACACGATACATACTGACACTGTCTGTATTGAAGTTGTCCTCGAAGTCTATGTGCAACTCGTACTCACCGGGTTCAATCGTCGAGCCGGTGGAGATGTGTAGCAGAGACTGTTCAAACTGCTCAAATGTCGCTGTTTTCGGCGCGCCCTTTGGACCAAACGTCGCACCCAGGATCGTGATGTCCTGAGCATGCAATACTACCGACTCGACGGCTTCACGAACCTCTAGAATTATGTGGGTGCTGCCGACGTAGTCCGGACGATTGGGGTCAATCGTCATCTCAAGCTGTTGCTTGAGCGGTTGCACGGCCGGGTTCAGGCGGTAGGGGTCGAGCTCACTTGCGCAGGCGAAGGATCCGGCCAGCAAAAAAAGCAGGCAGGCGGTGTTCACAATGTTTTTGATCATTTTATCTACAGATTTAATTTAAGTACTTTCAACGATTTTGCAATTCTTTTCCAGCGGCTTCCAGAGGCTAAAACCGATTTCGCCGCAAGCGGCTTTCAAGAGCTTTATTCTTTCCTCCGACCTGTATGCGTCGTATTTTTCCCTGACAGCAGCAAATCGCGGTAGCTCGTTCCAGCCCAGGTTTTTGAAATTCCAGGCGATCTCGAATTCGTTAAATACCTCTCGTGACAACGCAAACTCGAGTGCTTCGAGCGACGCGTCGACTTCACCGCGCATAAACAGGTTCGCAGCCTTTTCCCAGCTTATATCCCACGCATCTATGCCGTCGTCCGTCATGCGCTGGAGGTCAGCTTCCAATGGAGTTAGTCGCTCGAGCACCGTTGCCGTGTCATTCCTTTGCCATGCGTCGTAAACAATAACGAAATTGGAACCGTCGATGTCACGACGAACGTCGCCGAGTTCACCCAGGTAGCGGTTTGCGAGATTCAGGGCACGCTCATTATCGCCGACACTAAGACTGGCCCATGCCAGACGCTCCATGGCGTTAAGACTTTCCGGGTTTTCCTCGTACTTGGTTTCAGCGAATTGCAGAAAGCCCTGGTAATCCTCTGGATCGAAGAGAACTTCATCAACGTTGTCGAACGGCCAAATACGGCGCGCTTCGTCCCGAAGCCCGAGGTTGAATAACTGAAACGCGATAATCGACTGCAACCGCGTGTTGTCGGGCGCTCGCTCACTGCCACGCAACATGGTCACGATACCATCCGCAGCTCTACGCTTCTCGTTAAGTACGAAGCCGGCGAACGCAGCAGCACGGGCAGGATCGACCGCCTCGAAGCGACCAATAATGACGGCCAGTTCGTCATACATGCGCCTAGCCAGCAACTGGGTCGCATAGTTGTTGAATGTCAGGTTGGATAACGGATCGAGACGATAGGCTTCCTTGAGGATTTCGAACGCTTCCGCGTGTCGGCCCAATTCCTGGAGTGAGGAGGCATACCAGCTTCGGACGTCGTTATGCGACGGGTTAAGCCGCAGGGCCTCATCAAAAAAGGCGGTCGATTCTTCATATTTTTGCTGCGCACTTAGCAAGAGACCGTTGACCGCGTGTGCATCTGCGAGTGCAGGGTCGAGCTCCAGAGCTCGTTCGATGTGCGGCAACGCAACCGACAGGGACTCTTCGAGCGTCAAAGTACCGTATGTCGCGCCGCCCCTGGTCAACAGGTAGCTGGCCAATGCCGTCGAGGCGTGTGCAGGTGCGTAGTCGGGATCGAGATCCAGCGCCCTCGCGAAATGCGTCAGAGATGCCTCGATGGACGTTTTGGTACGCTGACGTACCAGGTGTTGCCCGAGTAGATAGGAATTGTAGGCATCGGTATTTGCCGCGGCGGCTACGCTTGGCACCGTTTGCGTCTCCAGCCCCAACGTCTCGGACAGCGCCGCCACGATAGCCGCCGAAATCTCGTCCTGGATGCCGAAAATGTCGTCCAGCTCACGGTCGTAAGTTTCCGACCACAAATGGAAACCAGTGTCAGCCTGGATCAACTGCGCCGTAATACGCACTCGTGTATTGGCTTTGCGAACGCTGCCTTCCAATACATGGTCGACATTGAGCTGCTCGGCAACCTTGGCAATATCGAGGTTCTGGTCTTTAAACTGGAAACTCGACGTGCGGGCGGCGACGCGCAGTTCCGGAATTTTAGCGAGCACGTTCAGGAGTTCTTCAGAGATACCGTCGGAAAAATACTCCTGATCCTGATCGGACGACATGTTTACAAATGGCAACACCGCAATGGACGTGCCGTCTGGCTTTTGCTCCGCGGCGACTATCTCGGCGGGAGATTCGTGGATGTCGTCATCGTTGTGGAAAGTCACACGCTCAAAAACGGAGTAACCCAGCGCAATCACCAGCGTCGCAATAATCGCGTAGTTCAGCTTTCGACCTGTGTCAGCCGTGACCGACGCTTCTTTATCTACTTCCTGGGTTTTCTTGACGCCTTCGGGTGTGAGCTCAAAGGCCCATGCGAAGATCAGTGCAATGGGGAATCCAACCAACAGGAGGACGATGAAAAAAGCTTCTGTCCATCCGGGGAGCCCAAGCGGTTCGCGCACAGATTGCACGACCTGGACAATAATCCAGCCGACGACGAGGTACGCCGCACCGACTTTGAATACATTGCGCCGCTTTAACTCTTCTAGAAAGTAACCCACGAATTACCCTGGAGTTTTGATCAGGCCTTACCTTGCCCTAGTTTTAAGTGTTTGGGAATGGTTTTACTCACGAATAATCTATAGTCTAACCCACCGCAACGAGGATCTGCCGTGCTGCAAGAGCTCAATGACATCGACGCCCGAATAATTGGCTGCCTGATAGAAAAGTCTGTCGTTACACCGGATTTGTACCCGCTGACGCTAAACGCGCTGACCGCTGCGTGCAATCAAAAGTCATCACGCAACCCGGTCATGGCGCTTACTCAGGGCGAGGTGCAACATGCGCTTGGTGTCCTCGAGGCCAAACACCTTGTAGTCCGGGATGAAAATTTCAAGAGCAGGACGGAGAAGTACTCGCAACGCTTCTGCAATACGCGTTATAGCAACCAACAGTTTGAGCCGCCGCAACTGGCCATTGTGTGCCTGTTACTACTGCGTGGCCCGCAAACACCTGGCGAGTTGAGGGCACGGAGCGGGCGTCTGCATCAGTTCACGGACAATGCAGAGGTTGTTCTTGCGCTTAACAGCCTCATAGAACGTGATGAGGGGGAGCCTTTGCTCGTGCAGTTGCCACGTTCGCCGGGCAGGAAGGATTGTGAGTATATGCACCTTTTCTGCGGGCCTGTGGACATCGAGGCGCACGAGCGCCAGGCACAGGTGGCACGTCCGCACGTCTCGTCCGAACGCGTCAGCGTCGCCGAGTTGGCGGCAAGAGTCAGCGAGCTGGAAAGCGAGGTCGCGGAACTGAAGGCAAAACTTGAATTGCTGTCCGGATAGTCCTGGAAATAACTAATGTCACTATTCTCTGAGCTAAAGCGCCGCAACGTTTTCCGCGTTGGTATTCTCTACGTCGTATCCTCGTGGGTATTGCTGCAATTCACCGATGTGCTGTCATCGCTGTTGCCGGTTCCCGAATGGGCGGGCTCGCTGGTTATCCTGATGCTCCTGCTCGGCTTTTTCCCCGCCCTGATATTCGCCTGGGTTTACGAGATGACGCCGGAAGGGCTCAAGCGCGAATCACAGGTTGATCGGTCGCAGTCCATAACCGATGGTACCGGCCATAAGATCAATACGGTTATCGTGGTTCTCCTCGTATTAGCCATTGTGGGGCTCATCGCAGATCGCCTCATACCGGAGACGGCCGAGCCGGGTAAGGTTGCCGCCGAGAGCTCGGCAGAGACGGAGACTGTTCCTGAACTTTCTATCGCCGTGTTGCCCTTCGCGGATCTGAGTGAAGATCAAGATCAGAAGTACTTTACCGACGGGCTGTCGGAAGAGCTGCTTAATTTACTGGTAAGTGTCGACGGTCTGCATGTTGCTTCTCGCACATCGTCCTTTGCGTTTCGTGATTCAAGCATCGGTATACCTGCGATCTCACGCGAATTGAACGTTGGGCACATACTCGAGGGAAGTGTTCGTAAGGATGGCCCTCGTATCCGGATAACGGCGCAGCTCATCGAGGCGGGATCCGATCGGCACCTCTGGTCAGAGAATTTTGATCGCGACCTCGTTGATATTTTCGCTATCCAGGATGAAATCGCGAATGCGATCGTGACGGCACTGACTGGCAAGATGGGTGTTGAGGAGGCCAGGCGCGTTAATGTTGAAGTGGCGACGGACAATCTCGACGCCTATGAAATGTACTTAAAGGCAAGAGAATTCTTTATTCATCGAATTCAGCTTGGGGAAAGCGCTCGCCTGCTGCGAAGAGCTATTGAACTGGATCCGAACTTCGCCCGGGCGTGGGAAGGTCTGGCTGCTACTGAAATCGTCAGCGATGACTGGATTTTCGATGATGGCATTGACCATGAGCCGTTCGCAAAAGAGGCTGCTTTGCGAGCACTGGAGTTGAACCCGGAATTGTCGATAGCTCGAGCAGTGCTTGGCCTGGTTGCGGGGCGTGGCGGTGATTACCTTGGTGCGCTTGACTATCTCGAGGCGGCCGTCGAGAAGGACAAAAAGAATACGACGGCGTGGTTGTGGAAAGGGCTGAGCAATAAACAGTTGGGTTTTATTGACGCGGCGATTTCCGATTTGGAGCGTTGTCTTGCACTTGATCCGATGTACCAGAACTGCCGCCAGCATATGGCCGATGCTTATCTGATCAAAGGCGATAATGAGCGCGCCATCAAATTGTTCGAGTTGACTCTCGAACACAATTTTCACTCTCTTACGGAGAGTTTTGTCTCTTATCTTGTGCGCAACGACCGACGTTACCTGGCCATGCTTATCGCGGATATCAAGCTTGATCGGGACTCGGCGCCGGTCGTCGACTGGATCAGAGCGATTGAGAACCCGGATGCGGACAACAGCGTTGGCCTGGCGCGTTTGGAAGACTGGGCTAGCAAGTCTGGCACCCGCAAGAGGCTCGGGGATATTCCGCAGTTGTACGTTTCGTTTCGAGCTTACGATGAACTGGAGGAAGTAAAAAAGAGCGCTCGCTGGGTTCTGTGGCATCCGGATGCGGCCGAGTTTCGCGGTACGCCACAATTTAAGCGCGTGATCCGAAGTCTCGGTATATATGACTATTGGGTAAAGCGCGGTTTTCCATCACAATGTCGCCCACTAGGTGACAATGATTTTGAATGCGATCAGGAACTACAGTTCTTGTAGATCCCGTATCGTTTGTTTTGAGGGACTGGAATGAACAAGTTAGCTACAGTAATTACACTCAGCACCGCGCTGATTTTATCTGCGTGCAGCAAAAGCGAAGCCCCGCAGGAGACGCCGAGTCTGCCGGTGCGCTATGCGGTAATTGATCTGGCCGATATCGCTACTGCCGAAGCGCTTACTGCACGCTGCCAAGAAGAAGAGGGCTTGTTTCGTGCGCATCTCGCCGAGCTTGAGACCTTCTCTGGCACGCCCGCGATAGAAGGCTATTACCAGTCACTCGACAGCCTGTTTTCCAGCCTGGGCAACCTGAGTTCGGCAGCCGGCAGTCTTGCGGGTGTGCATCCCGATGAGGATTTACGCGACGCGGGCGATGCGTGTTCGCAGCTCCTGACGAAAGTCTCGACAGACATGAGCTTGTCCAGGCCGCTGTACGATTCAGTGAGTCAGATAGATCTCGCTAACGCCGATGATGCCACGAAGTATTCAATCGAGAAGTTGTTACTTAGCTTCCGGCTTGCCGGTGTGGACAAGGATGATGCTACGCGTGAGCGGATTCGAGAGCTAAACGACGAGATAGTGGCTATTGGCCAGGAATGGGATCGCAATATCCGCGATGATGTCCGCTACATGGAGCTCGATTCGGTCGACGAACTGGCAGGACTACCCGAAGACTACATAGCGGCACACCAGCCAAACGATGAAGGCAAGATCGTAATTTCGACCCAATATCCGGATGTATTTCCTTTCTTCGAGTATGCCGACAACGACGCACGGCGAAAGGAAATGGCGACGATATACAGGCAGCGTGCATACCCTCAGAATGAGGAGGTCTTACGCAAGTTACTGGAGGCGAGATACGAACTGGCACAACTGATCGGCTTTAACAACTATGCAGAACTGGTAACCGCCGACAAGATGTCCGGGTCGCCGGAGCGCGTCAAAGAATTCCTGGCCGAACTCAAAGGCTATACCGGCGAGGTGCAGGACAAGGAGTACGACGTATTGCTCGCCAGGCTGCGGCAGGATGAACCGGACGCCGAGCGGCTGGAGAGTTGGCAGCGGAGCTACGTGCAAAGCAAGGTGCGTCGGGAACAATACGATGTTGACAGCAAAGTCACACGGCAGTACTTCAATTTCAACAATTCTCGCGACGGCATATTTGCACTGGTACAGGAGTTGTTTGGGGTACGTATCCAGCCATGGGAGACAGACACCTGGCATGAAGACGTGGAGTCCTACGAGTTAGTTGACGGTGATGACGTTATTGGGCGCTTCTATCTCGACATGCATCCGCGCGAAGGAAAGTTTCAACATGCGGCGATGTTCCCGTTCGTCAATGGTATTGATGGTAAACAACTACCGGTGGCTGGGTTGATCTGCAATTTCCCACGAGGAGAAGAGTTGATGCAGTTCAGCCAGGTTGTCACGTTCCTGCATGAATTCGGGCACCTGATTCACTGGCAATTTGCCGGGCACGAGGATTGGAGCAATATTTCAGGCATTTCGACCGAGTGGGACTTTGTGGAAGCCCCGTCGCAGATGTTGCAGGAGTGGGTCTGGGACTATGACACAGTGTCTCAGTTTGCCAAAAACGCCGCCGGCGAAGCGTTGCCGAAAGACCTGCACTCGCGAATGGTCGCCGCTCGCGACTTCGGACTTGGAATGGGCACTCGCGGACAGCTGTCTTACGCGTCGTTATCAATGTCTATGTACGACCGCGATCCAAAGGAGCTCGACTTCGATGCACTGAATGCTGAGATCACGAGCGAGTATACGAAGTTCTCTCCTATTGCCGGCACCCACAGTTGGGCGGCGTTTGGACATCTGAACGGGTACTCGGCCATTTACTATACGTACCAATGGTCGTTAGCCATTGCGACGGACATGTTTACCGAGTTCGAGAAAGCGGGGCTGCGCAACGTCGAAGTAGCGGGCGCCTATCGAGACAAAGTTCTGGCGGTTGGCGGCAGTCGTTCGGCCAATGATTCGGTTACGGACTTTCTTGGCAGAGATATCAGCTTTGAACCATACGCGGACAGATTGAGGGGCAAGACCGACTAGACCCTAGTTCATGAGCTGGCTGACGTTGATCTTGAATTGCAGGAAGACGATGCCGCTCATGGATTCGTCTACCACTTTGCTGTCATACATCTTTTCGACGGCGACTTTTGGCAGATAGGTCAGGTTGACGCCAACGTAACGGTTGCCAACTGTCAGGCTGGGTAGCGCGCCCGGGAACGGCTTGTTGTCATTAACGTCAGTTCGGGTCATGACAAACGCATCGATGCCGGCATCGAAGTAAAAGCCGTTCATGCGATCGGTGGCGTACAGGTTCCTGTGCAGACCACCGCCAAGCATGTAAGACATATCTTCGTTGCTGTCACGGAAACCGTTCGCCATCACTCGCGGCTTCCAGCGGGAATCGCGCGTGAAAGTATACTCAAGACCGAGGCCGTAGTTGTTTTCGTTCCAGTCCTGAGCCGCCCCCACGTGATATGACTTACCGTTGAACACTGTGCTCAGGTCCCCGGCCAGAACTGGCGAAAGTGGTACTGCCAGAAGAACGAATAGTGCAAGTCTTGTGGTGGGCTGAAATTTCATCAATATTGACCCCTGTAATTCCGTTTCCAGAGCTTCTGCATCGACAACAGTTCAAGGACCTCAGTCTACGGCGTCAGTCAAAAAAAGAGATCCGACCGCATCGGGGGACGCGTTGTGACACACGTCACACTTTTCTGGACGTGCCATCGTTACAAGCTCGCTGCGGCGGCCTGCTACACTTCGACAGGCGGCGAAAACAAAGGGAAGAACAGTTCTTGGCAATGAAACCCAGCACTTTGCGTATCGGCTACCGCTACAGACCCAAACGTCTCGCACCGCAGTATGATGCGATCGTCATTGGCTCTGGCATGGGCGGGCTGACGAGTGCGGCGCTGCTCAGCGAACTTGGCTGGAAAGTGTGTGTGCTCGAGCAGCACTACACGGCAGGTGGTTATACTCATTCCTACGAACGCAACGGCTATGAGTGGGACGTCGGCGTGCACTACATTGGCGATGTCGGTGCCGAGACCCGTACCAGGAAAATGTTCGATTTTCTCACCAGCGGCAATCTCAAGTGGGCGCCGATGGCACCGGAGTACGATCGCTTTTACGTGGGCGACAAGGTGTTTAACGCGGTTGCCGGCAGACAGGAATTTCGCGAAAACCTCGTCAGGCAATTCCCTGCGGAAGAACAAGCCATTGATCGCTACATGCAGCTGCTCCGGCAGGTCAGCGGCGCCTTATATGCCCACAGCATCGAACGCGTCCTGAAGCCCTGGCAACGCACGCTCGCGACACCTGTCCTGAAGTGGAAAAAACCAGGCGTGCTGTATCGCAATACTCATGATGTATTGAGCGAACTCACCGACGACCCGGATCTTATCGCAACCCTGTGCGGGCAGTGGGGGGATATGGGTCTGCCGCCAAAACAGTCTGCGTTCATGGTGCATGCCATGATAGCTCGCCATTATTTATACGGTGGGTTCTATCCGACGGGCGGAAGCTGGCAAATCGCCGAACACATTATTCCCAAAATTCAAAAAACGGGTGGGGAAGTTTTTACTTACGCACGCGTTAAGCAAATCCTGGTGGACGAGGGCAGCGTCACCGGTGTTGAAATGGCTGATGGTCATCAAATCAGGTGCGGTTGCGTCATTTCTTCGGCGGGTGTCGCCAACACCTTCGATGGACTTCTGTCGAGAAAGGCTGTCAGGAGCGCCGGTTACGAAAAAGACCTCTGCAGAGTGCGACCGAGCTTCGCGCACCTTGGTGTCTATATCGGCCTCAAGCACACGGCCGAAGAACTCGGGCTACCCAGAACAAATTTCTGGATATATCCGGGCAATGATTACGATGCCGCTGTCGAAGAGTTTGTGAAGGACAGGAATGCGCCGTTCCCGGTTGTCTACATTTCGTTTCCGTCCGCGAAAGACCCGGATTATTTGCGCCGCCATCCCGGCACCGCGACCATTGAAATCGTCGCGCCGGCCCCTTATGCCTGGTTCGAGCAGTGGCAGGGGAGTACGTGGGGCAAGCGCGGTGAAGATTACGAAGCGTTCAAAAAGGAACTCGGCGAACGATTGATGCGGCACTTGTACGACAAACTTCCGCAGCTCCAGGGCAAGGTGGATTACTTCGAGGTTTCAACTCCACTGTCAACCAACTGGTTTTCCGCTTATCAACACGGCGAACTCTACGGTCTTGATCACACCCCGGAACGACTGCAACAAGATTGGCTGCGTCCGCGCACCCGCATTCCCGGGCTTTGGCTTACCGGTCAGGACACACTGACCTGCGGCGTCACAGGCGCCATGATGGCGGGCATGCTGACGACCATGGCTATCGTCGGAATGCGCAAGATGGGCCCACTGATGAAGCAGATTTATTCGCCGCCGTGTTAGGTCTAAACAATGTGAGTATCCGCCGTGGGCGGATTCTGCTTATCGAGAATATCAGTTTCCAGCTCCACTCCGGGCAGAGGATGGGCCTGATCGGTGCCAACGGTAGTGGTAAATCATCCTTGTTTGCGATGTTGCTTGGTGAGCTTGAGGCAGATGACGGCGAGCTCGAATTGCACCCGGATGACGTGTTCGCACATGTGGCTCAGGAAAGCCCAGGCGGCAGCGGTACGGCTCTGAATCATGTCATGGATGGCGATGCTGAGCTGCGTAAAGTGCAGGCAGCCATTGCTGCCGAGGAGGCCAGCGGCGGCGGGCATGGCGATGCTTTACACGCGCTATTTGAACGTATGGAAGTGATTGACGGTTATGGTGCCGAGTCGCGTGCGGCGCGGCTGCTGCACGGCCTCGGGTTTGCAGACGGAGAGATCCACAAGCCGGTGCAGGAGTTTTCAGGCGGCTGGCGCATGCGTCTCAATCTCGCTCGAGCCCTGATGTGTCGCTCCGATATCTTATTACTCGATGAGCCGACCAACCACCTCGATCTCCCGGCAATACTGTGGCTGGAGCGCTGGCTGAAACGCTACGAAGGGATATTGATGGTGATTTCTCACGATCGGGACTTCCTCGATGAAGTCTGTACGCGCATTGCCAACATCGAGCACCAGCAGTTGCACCTGTTTACGGGCAACTACAGTCAATTCGAAGCACAACGGGCCGAGCAACTCGCGCAACAACAGGCCATGTACACGCGCCAGCAGTCCGAAATCAAACACATCCAGAGCTATGTGGACAGATTTCGTTACAAGGCGTCGAAAGCGCGCCAGGCGCAGAGTCGGCTGAAAATGCTGGAACGCATGGCGAGAATAGCGCCGGCGCACGTTGACTCACCGTTTCGCTTTCACTTCATCGAACCGAAGAAACAACCACAACACCTGTTGGGTTTGTCGGATGCTGTGCTGGGGTACGACGGCAATAAGCAGAACCCGATTCTCGACAATGTTGACCTGCACCTTGCTGCTGGCGACCGGATCGGTTTGCTTGGTGTCAACGGGGCGGGCAAGTCCACCCTGGTCAAGGCTCTTGCCAGTGGCAGCACGCTGCTCGCCGGCGAGCGCCTGCTCAGCAAAGATACAAAGATCGGTTATTTCGCACAGCACCAGTTGGACCTGCTGAAACCGGAGCAGAGTCCGATAGATCATTTGCGTGTCTACGCCGCAAAGGATCGTGAACTGGAGCAGCGAAATTACCTGGGACGCTTTGGCTTCAGCGGCGAGCGTATTTTTGAGCCCGTCGCGCCGTTTTCAGGTGGCGAAAAGGCTCGCCTTGTACTGGCACTGATAATTCGTCAGCAGCCGAACTTGCTGCTTCTTGATGAGCCAACCAACCATCTCGATCTGGAAATGCGCCAGGCTCTGAGCGTCGCACTCATTGAATACAGCGGTGCTTTGGTTGTTATCTCACACGACCGACATTTGCTGCGCAGCGTCTGCGATGAGTTATTGATCGTTCACGATGGCATTGTCGATCGTTTTAACCGTAGCCTTGACGACTATCCGGCCTGGTTAAAAGAGCAGCAACTACTGGCAAGCCAGAATGAGACAGGTGAGAAGGAGCGCCCGCCAGCAAGCAGGTCATCCAGTAAGAAACAACTGCGGCAGGAGCAAGCCAATCGTCGTGAACGATTGAAGCCAATGTACGACAAGGTTCGGGAGATCGAGGAAAAAATGGCATCCAACCGGGCCGAGATGGACTCGTTGGAAAAGAAACTCGCCGACGAAACACTTTATACAGATCCGTCTCGCCAGGACGAGCTCACCGGGTTCGTGCGAGCGCTGGCCGAGACGAAATCCACCGTTGAGCAACTGGAGTGGGATTGGCTCGAAGCCAGTGAAACGCTTGAAGCAAGCGAGTAGGCGACCTGCTCTCGCTGCTCGTACGATGCCGGACTGGCTCGGCATTTGCCTGTATGCCGATATCGCCCCGGCCGAAAAGTGACTTTGGCGGTGTGCCTATAGCGCCTGCATAAGTACATAGGCAGCCATGCCGATTACTGCCAGCGAGCTCCACGTCCAGCAAAACGCGCGAATGTCGTGCAATTGCCCGGTGGAGTAGGCCACGAAATGGGCGGCACGGGCACCGACATAGGTCCAGATCAGTACTTGCGCAAGCAGTAATGGTGGCCCGGTTAACACGAACAGGAAGCCGGCGCTCAAAAAGCCCGGAATGCTCTCCAGGTCGTTCAGATTGATACGCCGAGACCGGTCGACGTATTCGTTGATCTCGGTCTGTCCTTCTCGCGGGGCCGGGTTTAGGGGGCTTTTTTTCGCATCTTCGGGGCTGCGGAAACCGGCGCCAACCTTCATCATTCTTTGTACCGTAATCCAGGGCTGAAGCATCAGCTTGAGAATCATGATACTGGCGGCCAGCATATACAGGTGAAAAACAGGGTTTTCGAGGCTAAGTATTGCGGGTTCGATAGGCATGGCGAGTGGCTCTCTTGTGTATTTACAAAAAACCTTAACACAGTTAAAATAATTGAACAATGGTCAAATAAGAGAATGTAGTGAAACGACAACAGCCCTCAGCCCGCGTCCAATACAAACGTGAGCAGGCAAGGACGGAAATACTCGAGGTCGCCCGGACGCTTTTGCGCGAAGGCGGCGTTGAGGCCGTTACGCTGGCATCGGTTGCCGGTGAGCTCAGCATGACGAAACAGTCCCTGTACCATTACTTTCCCTCGAAAGAGGCGCTGGTCAAAAGCCTGGTAACGACGCTGCTTGATGACGAGATCAAAGCTCTGACCGCAGCGGTCGAGGCTTCAGGCACGAGAGAGAACATACTCGGCACGCTCATCCGCGCGTTCTATGGCCACTACATCAAGAATCTCGATGCACTCAGGGTTATCTATTGTCAGTCGCAGCTATTCGCGGCACAGCACGAGCGTATCGAGGAGCAAACGCTGCGCGATGAAATCAATCCACGCACACGTCATTTGTTCGACATTCTTGAGAAGCGCATGGCAAGCGCTGATGTGGGTGAGGATGAACGTTTGCGCACGCGGCAACTTGCATTCGTTGCCTGGAGCTCAGCGCTGGGACTGTTGACGATGCTCGGTGTAGCCGAAGCAAATAACGATCCGCTGATTCACTCTGATGAGGCGCTATTGGCGACATTGTCGAAGGCGTTCGACAGTGCGTCGGTTTGACTAGCCGGTACTACCGTATTTTTTGAAATGCAGATCCTTTGCCTGGCCGATCCAGTCGTCCTGCTCCATGCGACCCTTGCACTCTTTTAGCTCCAGGTTCACACGTGCAATATCTGCGACATCGAACGATGCGATTTGCCGGAAGCTATAGATTCCAAGTTCGTGCAACGCATGTTCGAATACCTTACCGATGCCGACAATCTCCTGCAGGTTGTCCTTCTCTTGCCTGGCAGGTTTTTGACCGTTTGATTGCTTCGCAACAGTCGTTTTACGTACATCTTTAAGGGCCTGGCGCTGCTGCTTTTCGATATCGGCGAAATTCTTCTCTACTTCGTCAAGTTTGAGTCGTAGCGTTTCAGATTTCTTTTCGTACTGGCCCGCATGCTCTTTATAGCGCCTGGCATCGCTTTCATACTGCTTGCGGCTGTTTTCCATCGACGTGAGGCACTGCGACAGTTCCCTGTTCTGCACTTTGAGTTCATCCATTTCAGCGACATCACGTTGCAGTGTTTCAATTTCCTGCTTCGCAAGAGTAGCGTCGTGGTTTAGCTGCGCGTTCTCAGCTTCCAGCTCGATTGCTTTTTGCTCCAGCGCATCGAGGTTCTCCAGTCGTTTTCGGGCGGACGCAAGCATCTTGTTGACCGACTCGTGTTCCGACCGGGAAGACTGTAGCAGGTTGCTAAACGACTCATGCTCCAGCTTGGCATCTTCGACCTTCGCCGCCAGTGCCTTGCGAATCTCAAATGACTTTGCGAGCTCGCTCTTATAAAAGTCGCCCGACTTGATAAATTCTGTCTGCAGGTTCGCGGACTGTTGTTTGACTTGTACCAGTGCGTTTTGAAAGCTGGTCATCTTGCTTTTGAAGTCTTCACGTTCAGCGCGGAGCGTAAACAGGTCCTTCGACATCCGCTTTTCTTTTTCGCGGGCGGATTCGAGCTCGGTATTGGCATTTGCGACGGCGGCTTCATGCTTATGCACAGCAGCCTGCTGCGATTCTATTGTTGAGCGCAATTTAAGTGCTTCAGCCGTAAGGTGATCTCTTTGACGCACGTAATTGTCGAGCTTTATCTGCCACTCGTCATTCTGTTGATCCACACGGCGGTTTAGATGTGCGCCACGGATCAACCACCCGAGAACGGTGCCAACGATGGCGCTGCCGAGCAGGTACGTCATAATTTGTGGGGTCAGCCCGTCCATATTTGCTTAGTATGGCTGGCTGCGACGTTATGGAATATGACCGAATCCACAAAATGGCTGTTTTTCGGGCCAAGCGCCCCCTTTTGCCGCCCCGCCAAATCGGCTACGGTCGGGAAATGACCAAATATATATCGACTGCCATATTGGCGGCATTGGTTCTGACTGCCTGCGCGGTTCACCCGAAAACAGACCTTAAACGGCTCTATTTCATGCAGGCGGATAACCCGGATCAGCCGCCTGTCGTGATAATCCAGGGCGCTATGGGTAGCCGGCTCAAGGATGCCGAAACCGGCGATGAGCATTGGCCGGGGTCACTGGGGAGTGTCGTATTTAGCGACTACAGGAATCTCCGCCTCGAAATCGATCCCGAAACACTTGAGCCATTGCCGTCCAAACTGGTGGAGGGCGGAATTGCTCAAAGCCTGGGCGGCGTCGATTTTTATGGGCGTATTTTGTCGACGCTCGAGAACGCTGCTGGTTACAAAGCGTCGGTTCCCGGCACGCTGGCCGCACATGGCGAACAGCGATATTACGTTTTCAGCTACGACTGGCGGCAGGACAATGTTGCAACAGCTCGGAAGCTTGATGAATTTATCGCACAGATCCGTGAAGACTACGGGGAGCCTGACCTCAAGGTCGATATTGTTGCGCATAGCATGGGAGGCTTGATCACCCGCTATTTTGTTCGATACGGAACTCTGGATGTACTTGACGATGATGAGTTTCCGGTCAATCAATACGGGGCGAGCCGAATTAGGCGTGTGATCTTGCTTGGCACGCCCAATCTCGGGTCGATAGGAGCGCTGAGTACATTGATGCGCGGATACAGGATCGGATTAGGAGTCGTATCTCCTGAGGTAGTCGCTACTTTTCCGAGCACCTACCAGGTAATCCCACACGCGATAACGGACTGGTTTGTCACAATGGAAGGACAACCGTTACAGCACGATCAATTCAGCGCGGACAATTTCTGGAAACGATTCCAGTTCTCGGTGTTCAGTGACAAAGTCAAAAGCAATATCAGGGAACAGTTTGACGATGAGGCTGAGGCGGAGGCGTATATCGCGCTTCTCGAGCGTTACTTTAGAAAGCACATCGAAAGGGCTCGGCGTTTCAGCTGGTCATTGACGGTGCCTGTCCCCAACCCGCAAGTGCGATACATCGTCTTCGGCGGTGATTGTCTGCCAACGCCTGCTCGCGCCGTAGTTGAGCAAGTAAACGGGGCCTGGGAAGTGCATCTTGCACCTGCAGAAATCGTGAGGCCGCTGCCAGACGTGGACTATGAGCAATTGATGTTGGAGCCGGGGGATGGAACGGTAACGAAGGCATCGTTGCTCGCCAAGCACACGACTGATCCAACCGTTGCTCGCCACAAGTCCAGCTTTTTTCCAGTCGACTACCCGGTCTTCCTGTGCGAAAGACACAGTCAGTTGACTGGCAATATCGATTTTCAAAACAACTTGCTACACGCGTTATTAAGCGCGGATCGTTAGCACTTCGCTTGTTGCCTTATTTCAATAGCCTGGCCCTCGCAACACATAGCGCGTCGTCTTCATAGTTATCTGAGAAGTAGTCTTTTATCGATGCCCGGCTGTTTTTGTGTGCGGCGACCGCTTCCTTGAGGCGGGCGACGCTGGCTTTAGTACAATTCGTCGGGATCAGGTAGGCAGCGAATGCCCGGGCACGTGCGTAGAAAGCCGGGTCCGGATTCTTCTCTTCTGCCAGGATCTGAGCGAGAATTTCTTCGGCGAATGCCTCGTGCAGTTCTTTCTGGCCAGTCGGGAACATGTTGCCCATGGAGATGCGCTGAATGGCATAGGAGTTCGCGGACTCCCTGTTCAAAACATCGTCAATTATGGCCCGTTTGACCGCCATGTCCGGTCTTGCTGCTTCAATAGCCAGAACCCTACGGCGCCCGTTATCGGATGAATCTCGCTTTTTCTCGGCGGCGAGTAACTGATCGACGCGATCGTGGCCCTCGGCGCTAAGAACTCGCAGTGCTATCCAGCGCCTGTCCTGGTCGAGCTCGCGACCCGGTATTTCGACATCGCCTGTCAGGAGTCCGACGAGCTTTTCGAGACCTGTATTTCCCGACACGAAGCTCAGGTAACGATCAAGGTACATCGTCTGTAAATCTCCACGCGTCCGTTCAATATTGGCCCACGTGATCGCCTCTGCCTTCGGGCGATACTCTGCAAGTACATCTGCGGCCTTCTTTTGCATGCTTCGCAGGTACGTGATTGCAGTACCTACGAAGGCATACACCTGGTCGACGTTGTTGAGGTTATCTTCCTGCGCCGCCGATGCGAATACCGCGTCGAGATATTCGGTAACAGGTATCTGTGCGAAGCGAACATTGTCCCAAAGCGTTTGCCAGAACATGACGCGCTGAAATGGATCCTCGATGCGGCCAATCATCTCGTTAAGGTTGCCACGTGTCCGGGGATCTAGCTTGACGAGCACGTATCCGAGGTCACCGTGGTTGGGATAGACAATGTCCGGACATGCCTTGCCGACCGCATCGGTCACTGGTGTTGATTCACCGGAGTAAGTGACGGGAACTACGTCATCGATCACGACGACGCCGTCAATATCGCGAAGCAGCCCAACCTGTACTTTTTGCGTTCGCAGGATAGGGTGGTCAGCCGGCGCACTCTGTAATAGCACGAAGTCCGTGATAGCTCCGTCGACACAGGAGTATCGCGCCTCGATTGTATTGGCGCCGGCGGTATACAGCCATTCATTCGCCCAATTGTCGAGGTTGGTGCCGGATGCCTCTGCCAGCGCGCCAACGAAGTCCTCCAGTTTCGCGTTACCTTCGGCATGGCGCTTGAGGTAGGTATTGATTCCCTGCCGGAACACATCGGCACCCAGGCGGTATTCTATTTGGCGCAGTACCGACGCGCCCTTGGCGTAGGAGATCATGTCGAAATTCGCGCCCACAGACTCTGTATCGGGGACTGGTGTTTCGACGGGATGTGTCGTTTTGCGTTGATCGGTCCAGTAGGCAACATACTTGCGGTCGAGGAAAAAGCCTTCCCACGCATCATCCAGGCCGAGTTTGGCCGCAGCTGCGTGATATCCCATGAACTCTGCAAACGTTTCGTTGAGCCAGAGCCCATTCCACCATTTCATCGTGACGAGATCGCCAAACCACTGGTGCGCCATCTCATGGAAAATGACCTCAGCCAGCCCTTTCTTTTCCTTGTAGCTCCAGCCGTCACGCTGAATGTATCCACGTTCGCTGAAAGTGACCGCCGCCGCGTTTTCCATCGCACCTGCATTGAAATCAGGAACGAGTAATTGGTCGTATTTTCCGTAGGGGTAATCGACGCCGTAATATTCTTCAAAAAAATCGAGTCCGGCACTCGTGTACTCGAACCACATGTCGGTATCCAGTGCAACGATGTCAGCCACCGATTGGCGAGCAAACAAGCGCATTGGAATACGAAAGTCACTGTCTTCCCATACTGCGTAATCGCCGGCATGCAAAGACATTACATAGGTGGGAATTCGTACGGTCTCGGGAAACAGCCACGTCCGCGTCGACTCTGTGGCTTGCTCGATTGATGTCTCTTTACTTGTCGAGATGACGTTCCAGTCATCAGGCACCGTCGCTGAAATCGTGAATCGCCCCTTGATGTCGGGCTGATCGAACAACGGGAATGCCAGGTTAGCATCGTAGGGTTCGAAATCAGTGTAGAGGTAGGTCTTGCCGTCGTCCGGATCGTCGTAGCGGTAAAGCCCGGAGCCGTTGTCGCTCCAACGGTGACTGAACTGGACGGCGATCTCGTTTTGACCTTGCCGAAGTGTTGTCGCGGCGACCGTAATGAAAGAGTCGTTGTAGTCGATCTGGACTTCGGCACCGTTAACGCTAACGCTGGATACGTCGCCGTTCGCAAAATCGATAGTCACGTCCGAAATGTTCTCGTACAGATCGAAGCTGATCCTGTTTTCCCCCGAAAAATGATCGAGGTCCGGATCGAGGTCGACAGCCAGCTGGTAGCTGACGTTTCCGACCTGGGTCGCTCGAAATTCAGCATAAGTCTGTGTCAGGCCGGCGCTATTTTCGCGGGAAACGGCCGGTACACTACTGTCAGTGGTGGGCGCCGAAGTCTGGCCGCAAGCGCCAAGGGCCAGTGCCGCAAGGGCGGCAAAATACGAAATTCGCATTTCTAATTTCCTCATACGGGATTCTGAACATAAAACAGGGCAGGTGGCAGCATGTCAATGCGTAAAAGACGACGCTGAGCTTGACGACTCTGCGGCACCATCCTGTGCCGGACGGAAGTCCGGAACGAGATCAAATGGAACCAGCTGATCACACCGATATTAAGTTAAGAAGCCCCGCTATTGCTGCCAATTCAGCGTATAAATACCCCAGAATAACGAATCAAAAAAACAAGTCGAAAAACGGGGTAATCATGCGAAATTCAACTCTTGTATTGGCAGCATTCATGGCGTTTACAAATTCAGCCATCGCTCAAGAACTCGTAATAAGTGGCGTTATTGATGGTCCGCTGTCTGGCGGCGTTCCAAAAGCAGTAGAGGTCTACGTTGTCAGCGATATAGCCGATATGAGCATTTTCGGAGTTGGTTCAGCCAACAATGGCGGTGGCACTGACGGCGAGGAGTTCACATTCCCCGCCGTAGCGGCATCTGCGGGCGATTTCATCTACATCACATCTCAGGCGGCTGGATTTAACTCGTTCTTCGGTTTCGCTGCTGACTACACATCTGGGGCGATGAGCATCAATGGCGATGACGCAATCGAGCTGTTCAAGAATGGCGCGGTGAGCGACATTTTTGGCGAAATCGACGTCGATGGCACTGGAGATCCATGGGAATACCTTGACGGTTGGGCCTACCGTGTCAGTGGCACCGGGCCTGACGGCAGTGTTTTTGCGCTCGGCAACTGGACCTTCAGCGGCCCCAATGCGCTGGACGGTGAGAGCAGCAACGCAACTGCTGCTGCGCCGTTCCCGATTGGTACCTATTCTCAAACGGGTGGAGGGCCAACGATCCTGATCAATGAAGTCGATGCTGACCAGGTGAGCACGGACGCCGCAGAATTCGTTGAGCTTTTCGACGGCGGCGCAGGTAACACCGATTTGACCGGTTTGGCGCTGGTACTTTTCAATGGCAGCGACGATGCTTCATATCTGGCTTTCGATCTGGATGGTTTTTCGACGAACGGTGATGGCTTTTTCGTCCTTTGTGGTGATGCTGCCAACACCGCTAATTGCGATCTGGATGTGTCACCGAATACCAACCTGATCCAGAATGGTGCTGATGCGGTTGCGTTGTTCACCGGCGACGCGGCAGACTTCCCGAACGACACACCTGTAACCACAGTCAACCTGATTGACGCAATTGTCTACGACACCAGTGACTCAGATGATGCCGGGTTGTTGGTATTGCTCAACGCAGGGCAGCCGCAAGTCGACGAGCGTGGTGGTGGTAACGGTACAGGACACTCAAACCAACGTTGTCCAAATGGCAGTGGCGGCGCGCGCAATACCACCAGCTACGCACAATTTGCTCCAACCCCGGGAGCGGAAAATATCTGCGTCGCCCCCACCGAATTAGTATTTATTCATGAGATACAAGGCAGTGGTCTGGTGAGCCCAGAGGTCGGCAATACGTTCGCGATCGAAGGCATTGTCGTTGGCGACTTCCAGGACGGGGCCAGTGGAACCAATGGCGATCTGAACGGCTTCTACGTTCAGGAGGAAGATGCAGATGTTGACGGTGACCCCGGGACATCGGAAGGCATATTCATTTACAACGGCAGCTCGCCAACGGTAGATGTCGCGATCGGCGATCTCGTTCGCGTTGAAGGCGCGGTTTCTGAATTTGACGAGATGACCGAGATTACGTCGTTCACAGGTGTTGAGATTCTCAGTAGCGGCAATCCGTTGCCGACCGCCTCTGCAGTGACTTTGCCGGTAACCAGCGTGGATGACTATGAAGCCTTCGAGGGTATGTTGGTCACATTCCCGCAGGCACTCGTTATATCTGAGTATTTCAATTTCGATCGTTACAATGAAATTGTATTGACGTCCAGTCGGCATCTGACACCAACGGCTGAATTTGAGCCCGGCCCCGATGCGTTACAGGCTGCGCAGGACTTCCTGCTCGATCGAATCGTTATCGACGACGGGCGGACAAACCAGAATCCGGACCCGGCCATTCACCCGAACGGGCTGGTATTTGATCTGACAAACCTGTTCCGTGGTGGCGACACGGTTGAGAATGTGACCGGCGCCATGCATGAGTCATTCGGTGAGTATCGCATCAACCCAACGCAAGGCGCCAACTACGTGCCGGCGAATCCGCGTACCGGGCAACCCGATGCGGTAGGCGGCACTATGAAGGTGGCGTCGTTTAACGTCCTCAATTACTTCACCACGCTGGATGAATTTCCTACTCGAAACACGTGTGGCCCATCCGAGGACATGGGTTGCCGCGGAGCAGACAATGCCGATGAGTTTACTCGCCAGCGCGACAAGATTATTGCTGCGATAACGGTGATCGATGCAGATGTCGTTGGCTTGATCGAGATCGAAAACAACATTGATGATGACGCTGTGATCGATCTCGTGGCTGGCCTGAACGACGCGAGTGGTGCCGGAACGTACGACTACGTTGCTACTGGTCCGATCGGCAGTGATGCAATCAAGAACGCGTTTATTTACAAGCCTGCCGCGGTTTCGCTGCTCGGCGACTACGCAAATTTGGATGGTTCAGTCGATCCTCGCTGGGCGGATAACAACCGTCCGGCCCTGGCGCAGTCCTTCGTGGAGCGCTCGACAGGCGGTGTGTTCACTGTTGCAGTGAATCATCTTAAGTCGAAGGGCTCGGCGTGCGGCCTCGGCGACGATGCGACCGATGGCTCGGGAAATTGCAACCTCACTCGAACCAATGCCGCTCTTGCGCTGGTCGATTGGCTGGCTGCCGACCCGACTGCAAGCGGCAACAACGACCAGCTCATTATTGGCGATCTGAATTCCTATGATAAGGAAGATCCTATCGATGCTATCCGGGGTGGTGGGTTTACGGATCTGATCGCTGCTTATCATGGTGAAGATGCCTACACATACGTCTTCGATGGTCAAACGGGCTACCTGGACTACGCCCTGGCGAGCGCAGGCTTAATGGATGCAGTGACAGGTGTGGCGGAGTGGCATATCAATGCTGATGAGCCTGACCTCATCGACTATGACACCAGCTTCAAATTGCCTAATCAGGATGAGATCTATGCGCCGGATGCCTATCGCGCGTCTGACCACGACCCGGTTATTGTCGGCCTGGATGTCTGTGATGACATTCCACCGACGTTTGAGGAAATAGCCGTCACGCCCAACGTTCTCTGGCCGGCTAATCACAAGTACGTGGATATTGCGGCATCGGTCACCGTTGGCGACAACGGCGAAGCCATCCCAACCGTGACGCTCGTTTCAGTGACATCGAACGAGCCAGATGACGGCGAAGGTGATGGCAGCACGGTAGACGACATCGTTGTTTTAGACGACTTCAATTACAAGTTGCGCGCCGAGCGTGCTGGCGGTGGTGATGGAAGAATCTACACCATCACCTACCTCGCAACGGATTCTTGTGAAAACTCAGCTACGGCAACGACAACAGTCACTGTTCCTCACAGCAAGGGCAAAAACGGCAAATAGTCGCTTACAGTAGTCAGGCCCGCCTTCGGCGGGCCTGACTTACTTAATCCCTTTCGAGTCGATAGAATGGCGGCTTGAAGGCTCTTCTCCCCATACTTTTGATGCTCTTGGCTCTGCCGGCTGTCGCTCAGCAGAGATTTGTCGTGGCCGTCGTTGGCGACGGTCCGTCCGACCGGTTTGAACTGCAGCATCAAGTCTATGTCGACGAACTTCTGGCGCTGACGTCTAGTGAGTTCGACGTTGAAGTTAGGCGTTTTGACGGTGAGTGGACCAAGGAGTCGATTGATGCCGCGATATCCAGCGCCTATGCCGACCGTGAAGTTGATCTCGTCCTGGTCACGGGCTTCGTCGCGAATCAAATTGCGGCGATCAGGCCGGAGTTCCCCAAACCGACGTTTCTGCCGATCATTATCGACGTCGGACTGGTTGCCGGTGAGGCGTCAGTCGGCAGGTCCGGAAAAGCGAATCTCAATTACCTGACCGCCTACGCGGACTTTGCGGGCGATCTGGATACGCTCGCACGTATCACTCCGTACAAGAATCTCGTTCTGTTTATCGACACGGCATTGTCATCGGCAGTACTGGCGCTGCGCGATGCGGCATACGCAGCCAGCGAAGCGAGAGGCATCAATCTGCTCGAGGTCCTGCACGATGGCGTCGACCATCGCCTGATGAATCGAGTCCCCGCCGACACGGATGCGATATTCATAGCTGGCCTGCCGCGCATGCCGCCGGCCGATTTCGCTCTTCTGGTCGAAGCGATCAATGCAGCACGGCTGCCAAGCTATGGCTTCGCTGGTGTTGCGGACGTTGAGGCAGGGTTGCTGGTCACCAATTCGGAGCCGCGCGATATCGATCGTCAGGCGCGTCTCAATGCACTCAATATGCAGGCCGTGATGCTGGGCGAGCGCGCCGAAGATCAACAGATCACATCGGAAACCAGGGAACAGCTGACCATCAATATGGCGACGGCGCGGCGTATTGGTTTATCGCCGAGCTTTGATGTTCTGAACGATGCCATCTTGTTGAATCAGGATGAGGACGCTCTTGGACAACATTACGGCGTCGTCGAAATTGCACGTTTGGCTCTGGATGAAAACCAGGATCTGCGGGCTGAAGGGTTCGGGGTGCAAGCGGGCCTTGAAGAGATTGCACGAGCCAGGTCGAATCTGTTGCCACAGGTTGGAGCGTCGGCGGGCTATTCGCTGCGCAGAGATTCGCTCGCAGTAGCGGCAGGGCTGTTCGCAGAACGATCTTCAGATGCTGCAATACGCCTCGATCAGCTGATCTATTCAGACGCCGCGAGCGCTAATTTGAAGATTCAGAAGGAGCTTCAGCGGAGCCGCCTCGCCAGTCTTCAGGAATTCAAACTCGACGTCATACTGGCGGCAACTACCTCGTACTACACCGTGTTGAACGCACGCTCGCAGCTTGCGGTGCAGGAAAACAATCTCAAGATCACGCGCGCCAACCTTGAGCTGGCGGAAGACCGGGTCCGACTGGGAACGTCGACACCAGCCGACGTCTATCGCTGGCAAGCAGAAGTCGCACGGGCGCAGATTCTTGTCCTGAATGCGCGGGCGGCGCTGAACCAATCGTGGGATACGCTGAACCGCATCATTCATGGGCCGCAGGGCACGCGTTTCGCGATTAAAGAAGCAAGCTTCGACGAGCCGTTTGTCATGGAACGGGCGGAATTCGAGCAAATGGTCAGGAGCCCCGCAGACTACGCACGATTTACCCGGTTCTACATCGACAGGGCGCTGAACAAGGCCCCCGAACTTGCACAACTCAATGCACAAATCGCGGCCAAGCGTCGCGAGCTTACCAGTCAACGGCGAGCTCACTGGCTGCCCGATTTCACAGTCGGTGGGCGCTATACGAGCAACCTCAGCCAGTCCGGGCTTGGTGCCGGACCGCTGGCAGGTGAGGGCCTCGATGACTGGAGTGTTGGCGTGCAGGCGACATTGCCGTTGTTCTCGGGCGGTCTCAAAAAGGCCAACGTTTCGAAGGCCAGTTTTGAATTGCGGCAACTGGAGTCGCTGCGTGTCTCCATCGAGGAACGAGTCGAGGAGCAAATTCGCAACCAACTGCACGCCGCGCAAGCTGCCCTCTTTCAAATCGAACTCGCCGCAAGTGCTGCCGAGGCGTCTGGAAAAAACTTTGACCTGGTGAGTGATGCCTATGCGCGGGGCACGGTTACGGTTATTGAATTGCTGGATGCGCAGGACACGGCGCTCGCTGCATCGGCTGCCGCTGCCGAATCGTTGTATAACTTCCTCATTACAATAATGGCGGTGCAACGAGCCGTGGGCGAGTACGACTTCCTGCTCACGCCGGAAGCAAGAGAAGCATTGGCGATCAAAATGCGCATGACACTATCGGGAACAGAATGATGAAACTCAGCATTTATACGTTGCTTGCTGCAACCTTGATGGTGTCCGCTTGTGGCAAGTCCGACGATACTGTCGAAGAGATATTACGACCTGTGCGTTATTTGACGGTGACTGATGCGAGCGTGTTTCGCGACCGAAGTTTTTCCGGGACATCAAAGTCCAGCAGGGAGTCGCGACTCAGTTTCAAAGTGTCCGGCACAGTGATCAATGTGCCCGTGCAAATCGGTCAGCGTCTGAATGCAGGTGACCTGATCGGGGAAATTGATCCAGCCAGCTACGTACTGCAGGCACAACAGGCTCAGGCATCGCTCGTTGAAGCGCAGGCCAACAGCAGAAGGGCGGCCGCCAACTACGAGCGAACGAAGGGCCTGTACGCGAATGACAACGCTTCACTGAACGACCTGGAATCGGCGCGGGCGCAGGCGGAGTCAGCTGGCGCACAGGTGCGCGCGGCCAGCAAGGCTCTCGAAATTGCACGCCTCAATGTCTCCTACACGAAGTTGACTGCGGCTACTGACTGCTCTATTGCCGCGCTGGATATTGAGGTCAATGAAAACGTTGCCGCGGGCCAGCAAGTCGCAGCCGTTAGTTGCGGCGATGCGTTCGAAGTCACTTTGGACCTGCCTGAGAGCCTGATCGGCAGCGTCAATGCCACGACGCCCGTCACCGTGCGATTTGGCTCCATCCCCGGCGAGGAGTTCAGCGGAGTAATCTCGGAGGTCGCGGTTGCATTGGCGGCTGGATCAGCCGCATTTCCGATAGTCATCAAAATAGCGGAAAGCCATCCTTCGCTGCGATCAGGCCTGGCAGCCGACGTCACATTCCAGTTCGATTCGGCCGCTGATAAGGGTCGCGTGGTAATTCCGGTTACTGCGGTCATCAACGATCCAGGTGGGACATTTGTGTTTGTTGCCGAGCCGGCGGCGACCGAGGGCGAGGCGATCGTTCGCCGCCGTGCAGTGACATTGGGCGAGCTGTCACAACTGGGTATCGAGATTATTGATGGATTGAATGTCGGTGACCGGGTTATTACCGCGGGCGTATCAGTGATTCGCGATGGCCAACGTGTGCTGATGCCCCTCTCGGAATAGAAGGTCACCCTCTGTGAACCTCACTGCCGTAGCAATTGACCGAAACCGCATCACGCTGACGATCGTCGCTTTGGTCGTTCTGGCAGGCGGTTTCGCAATTCAGAATCTCCCCAAGGCACAGGATCCCGGCTTCACCGTCCGCACCGCGGTAATTACTACGCGTTTTCCCGGGGCCAGCCCCGAACGTGTAGAGCTGCTGGTAACGGACAAGATCGAGAAGAAAATTCAGGAAATGCCGGAAATAGACTCAATCGTCAGCGAGTCGCGAACCGGCATTTCGGTGATTTACGCGGACTTCAAAGACAGATACAAAGTCATGCGACCTATCTTTGACGATTTGCGTCGCAAGGTTAGTGCCGTTACTTCGGATCTTCCCCAAGGCGTACAAACACCGGATGTAAATGATGAGTTTGGTGATGTCTTCGGCAGCGTCTATACGCTGTCCGGCGACGGTTTTTCGTATGCTGAACTTAAGGGTGTTGTGGATGAGCTTCGCGATGAGCTGCTCAAAGAGCCGGACATAGCAAAGGTCTCTATTCACGGTGAGCAGCAGGAAGTCATTTTCGTTGAGTACAACAACGCTCGACTGGCAGAGCTCGGGTTATCACCGCAGCAACTTTCAGCAGCACTTGCGAGTGTCAATATCCTCTCGTCTGGCGGCGATATCATCAGCGGACGCGAAAGAATTGCACTCGAACCGACAGGTAACTTCGAGTCTATTGAGGACCTGCAGCGAACGGTCATCTTGCTCCCCGGTGGGGCGCTTGTTTACCTGGAAGACATTGTCAATATTTATCGCGGTTACAAAGACCCGCCGAGGAGTGTTAGTCGCGTTAATGGCCAGCCGACACTGGCATTCGCCATTTCGATGCGTGAGGGCGGTGATATTCTCAAGCTCGGTGATCGCCTCGACGTCCTGATGCCGGAACTGGTGGCGCAGTATCCCTGGGGTATCAAGATTGACAAGGTCTGGTTTCAGGCCGACCTCGTAAATAATGTAGTGAAAGCATTTTCGTCGAGCCTGTTGCAGGCTATCGCAATTGTCATACTGATAATGATCGCGTTCCTGGGTTTGCGGACCGGGCTCGTTGTTGGCTCGCTCATTCCAACAACAATCGTCGCATCATTTTACGCGATGCAGCTCTTCGATATTACGATCAACCGGATATCACTGACTGCACTCATCATCGCGCTTGGCCTCCTTGTGGATAACGCGATAGTGGTCGTGGAGTCGATTCTCGTAAAACGGGAGAACGGTCAGGATGCCGTCACCGCAGCTATTGAATCGGGCAAGGAACTGAAAACCCCGCTGCTCATATCATCGTTGACGACGGCAGCCGCTTTTATGCCCATCGCAATGGCGAAGTCGGACGTTGGCGAATACACCTCGGATATTTTCTACGTCGTCACCATCGCGCTGCTGTCGTCCTGGTTGCTGGCAATGACGTTCGTCCCGATGTTGACAACCGTCGCGTTGAAAGTGACAGCAACGAAGACAGGTGAGGGTGAAGCGTTTGCCGGTCGCGGCTACAGGTTTTACCGCAAGCTGTTGCGGCTGTCACTTCGGTGCCAGTATCGCTTTCTTGGCGTAGTGGTTCTGTTGTTCATGGTCGCTGTTACCGGCATGGGCCTGGTACGCCAGGAATTCATCGCGCCATCCGAGGATCCTGTGTTCTCGGCCAAGCTTGAATTGCCGTTGGGAACATCGATCGAGACCAGCCAGGAGATTATTGCAGAGGTTGATACGTTCATCGAGGAAACGTATTTTGCGCCGGAGTCGGAAAAAGCGCGGGTGCGCAACTGGCTGACATTCATTGGCGAAGGCGGGCCGCGTTTTCAATTGAGCCTCAATCCGCCCAACCCGAATCCGGCGAATTCATTTGTTATCGCCAATACGATCAGCGGTGACGATGTCGGTGAGGTCATTGCCGGAATCGAGAACTACGTACGCGAACGTCATCCCGACCTGGCTGCGCAGGTCAAGCGTCTCGAGAACGGCCCGCCCGTGGGTTACCCGATTATCGTGCGCATCGCCGGACACGATTTCGATTCTTTGTACACCATCGCAGACCAGGTTACCGGTTTTCTATACAGCCTTCCGCAGGTGACGGACGCCCATAGTTCCTGGGGTTTGCAGACCAAGAAGCTGCTTGTTGACGTCGACCAGGAGCTTGCCCGGCGTTCGGGCGTAACCAGTGAGGATGTTGCCTATTCGTTGCAGGCGGGGTTGACGGGCATTGATTTGACGCAATACCGGGAAGGTGACGAATTGATACCGGTGACGCTGCGAACAATTGCGTCCGACAGGCAGGATCTGAGTAAGCTGGACGGCCTGTCGGTCTATTCCCGGAGCACCGGAGCCAACGTGCCGCTGAAGCAAGTCGCCAATGTCACGCTGACATTTGAGCCGGGCATCATCGAGCGTCGCGACCGGGATAGAACTCTGTCGCTCAACGTACAGTTGCGCCCTGAGGCGACGGCGGCGGAGGTTGTGGAAGTGCTCGAACCGTGGCTGAAGAAAGCGTCAAAAGCCTGGCCGGCCGGTCATGATTTCGAAATCGGCGGCGAGACGGAGGAGTCCGGTGACGCCAACGCATCGATCGCAGCTGAACTACCCACCGCCGCCATGCTCATATTGTTGTTGCTGGTCGGGCAGTTCAATTCAATGCGCAAGCCGGCGATCATTCTCTCAACAATTCCTCTGGGTCTGATCGGCGTTACATTCGGGCTGCTAATCGCCAATTCATCGTTCGGCTTCTTCACTATCCTCGGGCTGATTTCCTTGTCCGGCATCATCATCAATAACGCCATTGTATTGCTGGACAGGATCGCGATTGAGATTCGAGACTTCGGTCGTAGTCAGGCAGATGCCGTCATGGTGGCGTGTCAACAACGGGCGCGACCAATTCTACTGACAACGGCGACGACAGTTCTCGGTATGACGCCGCTGCTGTGGGGTGATACGGCGATGTTCAAGCCAATGGCCATAACGATTATTTTCGGCCTGGCATTTGCCACGGCATTGACGCTGCTGGTGGTGCCAGTGCTTTATTCGAAGTTCTTCCGCGTCAAATTTGCTTCGCAATCCTAGCGGCAACACGTGCGTTGTTAATCACAAGCTGGATGTTGGCTTCGAGACTTCGACCACCGGTGCGCTCCGCAATTCTGGCAAGCAGAAACGGTGTCGTATCTTTGCCCGTGACCCCCTGGCGCTGCATTTCGTCAATCGCCTCGTTGATGACGCCATCTATTTCATCGCGATCGAGGGCGTGTTCTGCGGGTATCGGAACCGCGATAACCAGGCCGCCCTGCAGCCCTATCTGCCACTTAACCTGCATGGCGGCAGCCACGTCCGCTGCGTTATCGACACGATAGTCCACTGCAAAGCCGCTGCTGCGTGAGTAGAAAGCGGGCAGCGTGTCCGTTTGGTATCCGACAACCGGCACGCCGGCGGTCTCGAGATACTCCAGTGTGCGGCCGATATCGAGCACTGACTTGATGCCCGCGCACACAACGGCAACGTTGGTTCGGGCCAGTTCCTCGAGATCGGCGGAGATGTCCATTGTCTCCTCGACGCCGCGGTGCACTCCGCCGATGCCGCCTGTCGCAAACACACGAATACCCGCCATGGCGGCAATGATCATCGTCGCCGCAACGGTCGTTGCACCGTCTTGTTGTCGGGCGAGTACGAATGGTAAATCCCGGCGACTGCACTTGATCGCCTTTTGCCCAAGCTTGCCGAGGCGTTCAATCTCATCCGTCGACAGGCCGACCTTCAGCCTGCCACCGGCAACGGCAATCGTGGCCGGTACTGCGCCGACTTCACGAATGGCTTCTTCTACCGCCGACGCCGAAGCAACATTTTTTGGGTATGGCATACCGTGACTGATGATCGTTGATTCCAGCGCAACGACGGGTTGACCTGCGCGCAGTGCCTCTGCGACCTCTGGTGCGATATCGAGAACATCGTTTGCGGGATTATCCGGCACGTTGGGCCTCCTCCACGGTACGGTTAACAGCCGCAAGCGACAGGGCGGGGCTGACGGTCGCGGAATGCGATAGCGTCACGTCAGCGGCGGCCAGGGCGAATGAAACCGATTCTTGCAGCGGCCAGTCCTCGAGCCAGGCATACGCGAGCCCGGCGAGAAACGCGTCACCGGCACCGCCTGTGTTGTGCACGTCTCGTATGCCACGCTGCAATTTCTGTATGCCCTGGGCGTCACCGTCGCTATAAAACACGCCCTGACTTCCACGCGTAATAAATACCCGATCGACACCCTGCGAATGGAGTTGGTTAGCGATGTTCCGCAATTGGGTCTGTGTGCGAGCTTCCTTGCCGGCTAACGCTTCAGCCTCGATCGAACTCAGTTTCAGCGTGTGGACAAATTGCAGATACGGCCTGATTCGAATCGCTTTGCTGCAGGAGACGGCGTCGACGAAGATTGGTTTGTCGGCAAAGGTCTGCGTGAGCCATGCGAGCGCGTCGTCGGTGAGGTTGGTATCCAGGACCATGAGCGATGCCTGACCCAACGCCGCCTTGAGCAGTTGCAGTCGTTCCACGCCCAGGTGGTCGATAATGTTCATGTCGGAAACGGCAACGTGCATGTCGCCGCTACTATCGAGCAGCGACAAATAAGTCGATGTTGCTTCCGAGTCGATCTCCTGCACGTATTGCATATCAACACCTGCTTCTCGGCAAAGTTTCATCAGCATCTGACCGTGGTGGTCGCAACCGATGGCCGAGACCAGTCGGCTATCGACGCCGAGGCGCGCCAGGTTCTCGGCAATGTTCCGGGCTACACCGCCCGCCGATGTATTTACCTTGCCGGGGTTCGAGTCCTCGCGGCGCAGTGCTTTGTTCGATTTGCCGTGTATGTCGATGTTGGCACCGCCGATGATGCTAACGAACGGCGCGTCGCTGAAAACGTAACCGCGGCCTTTGATAGATCCTTTGCGGGTGAGGTTCATTATGTGTCCGGCCACGGCAGAACGACTGATGCCAAGCTGTGCCGCGATCGCCTGCTGTGGCAACATCGGATTTTCTCGTATCAGCGCCAACACTTGTTGTTCGCGGCTCTTCATAACAAACAAATGTTAGTTCAACAAACAATTGTTTGCAATTGACGGCGCGAGTCTCTTGGGCATGGTAGGTATATTCGCCATTTCCCACGCCACCGGGCTGTTGTTACGCTATTTCGAAGTGGAATCAGACCGGGGCACCGTGAACCTACTCGACAGGGCAAGACTGCTTGCACACATACTTCGCTGGCGACTGACCTGGGATCGCCGCGATACGTCCTATGTGGCGCCGGAACCGTTGCCGGGCAAGTTCAAGTCCGCGCGGGCGGCTGCGGATATGATTCCTGACGGTGCCTGTGTCATTTCCTGTGGAATTTCAGGGAATGCACGTTGTTCGATACTTTTCTGGGCGGTGCGGGAGCGCTTTGAGCAAAGCGGTTATCCACGTGAACTTACCTGGATATCCGTAGGTGGGCAGGGCGGACGTGGTCGCGCGCCCGGCACCGTTGAAGAAGTCGGCGTCGATGGTCTCGTGACACGTTACATCGCCGGGCATACCGAAACGGCGAAGTCATTGCTGCGCCTCGCCGACGCCGGGCGGCTGGAGTTACACACTTTGCCGCAGGGTGAAATGGCCCATGTCGTTGAGGCGCAGGGGCGGGGCGAGAACGAGGTGCGTAGCCGAACCGGCATTGGCACGTTTCTGGATCCTCGTGTCGGCCGTGGCTCGCCGGTAACCGAAAACGCGACGATGCAATTTGCGCGAGCAGATGGCGATAAAATCGCCTATACCTTGCCACTGATCGATGTTGCGCTCTTTAGTGCGCCGTACGCAGATCGCGATGGCAACATCTATTTTCACAACGCGGCCACCATCACGGAAAATGTGGAAGCTGCTCGCGCTGCACGGCACAACGGCGGGCTGGTTCTTGTATCGGTCTCCGGTTTGATCGATCACGACGCCGCATCGATAGGGCTGGCAGCAGACGAAGTTGACGTCGTTGTTATCAATCCGCGCAATGAGCAGACCGGTTCGGTTGCACAATATCGGTACTGGCCGATGTTTACGGCTGGAGCGAACGTGGACGAGCGGGAGGCGATACTGCAGCTCAGGTTCATCAACAAAACGCTGGGGATAACGCCGCGCCGCAGTCCGGTCGACTATGCCCTGGCACGGCTGGGAGCCAGGGTCTTTTCCGACAACGTAGCAACAGGTGCCACTGTAAATATTGGTGTCGGCCTGGGAGAGGAGGTCTGCCGTGTGCTTTGCGAACACGGTGCGCACAAGCGCATAACGTTTACGACCGAATCCGGCCCTGTCGGTGGAATACCGGCACCGGGTATCTTCTTTGGGGCGGCCATCAATCCGCGGCGTCTCGAGTCCTCTGCCTGGATGTTTCATTATTACCGGCAGCATCTCGATGCAACCATGCTTGGATTCCTGCAGATAGACTCGGCAGGCAACCTCAATTTGTCGAATCGCGGGCCGCGCATGCTGGACTATGTCGGACCAGGTGGCGCGTCGAGCATTATCGATTCAGCTAACACGGTTTTGTTTATCGGCAAGTGGATGCAGGGCTCCAAAGTCAGCATCGACGGAGAATCCCTGCGCCTCGACAGGCCGGGTAAACCCAAACTGGTCGAGCAGGTTAACGAAGTCACATTCAACGGCAGTGTCGCTCTCTCGCGCGGTAAAAGAGTCTTTTATGTTACGGATCTTGCAGTGCTCGAACTAACGGATGCCGGATTGACACTGCGCGCCATCATGCCAGGCATCGACATTGAACGTGACTTGCTCGCCAACAGTCGCGCCCGTATTGTCATACCGGAGGATGCCCCGGTACAAACGGTGCAGGCATCGATCGTAAGCGGCAAAGGATTCCATCTCGGCTGGGCGGAGAACAACGTATGAACGGTGGTGAGAACATTGCACGTGTGCTGCAGTCCCACGGGGTGAGTTTTCTCTTCACACTGTGCGGCGGGCACATCTCCCCAATCCTCAAGGGTGCGAAAGACCTGGGCATCCGTGTCGTCGATGTGCGGCACGAGGCCACGGCCGTGTTTGCGGCTGACGCGGTTGCGCGAATCACGGGTATACCCGGTGTTGCGGCGGTCACGGCAGGTCCCGGCGCCACGAATACAATCACTGCCGTGAAGAATGCGCAACTTGCGCAATCGCCGGTTGTGTTGCTGGGTGGTGCGCCGGCGACCGTACTAAAAGGTCGTGGCGCGCTGCAGGACATTGACCAGATGGCGTTGTTCAAGCCGCACGTTAAGTGGGCACGGGCCGTTACACGCGTTCGCGATCTCGCTCCGACCCTGACGAAAGCGTTTCATATCGCAAGCGGTGGTGTGCCCGGTCCGGTGTTCGTGGAATGCCCTGTCGATCTTTTGTATGACGAGTCAGTCGTACGCGAGTGGTACGCGGCTAGCACACCGCAAGGCAAGTCGTTGCCCGATCGAGCGGTGCGTACCTATCTCAATTACCAGGCCGGCAGGCTGTTTGCTGGTGCCGATTCCAGTGACACTGAATCGGTCAGCGAAGTACGAGTGATGCTGCCGTCACCCGGTGTCGTCACGCGAGCGGCTAACAAAATTGCCGCAGCCAGTCGACCGGTGCTGGTCGTCGGCAGTCAGGCGCTGGTTGATGCGAGCCACGCAACGGCCGTTGCGGCGGCGATCGAACGCCTCGGAATTCCGGTTTACCTGTCGGGCATGGCACGCGGGCTCATGGGCAAATCGCATCCATTGCACCATCGGCATCAGCGAACCAAAGCACTACGTGAGGCCGACCTGGTCATGCTGGCCGGTGTGCCATCCGATTTCCGGTTGAATTATGGACAGAACGTGCGGCGCAATGCGTGCTTGATATCGGCGAATCGCAGCGCTATCGATCTGAAGCGCAATCGCCGCCCAAATATCGGCGCGCTCGCCGACGCAGGGCTGTTCTTGCGCGCACTGGCGGAGACTCTCAAGCCGGATACCAGCAAGCACTGGGAGGAGTGGCAGGAATTGCTCCTCGATCGGGACAGGACGCGCGAAGCCGAAATTGAATCGAACGCAGCAAAGTCCGGTGAATTTATTAACCCGGTCAATTTGTGCAGAAGTGTCGATTCCCAGTTACCGGACAGTAGCGTGATCGTTGCCGACGGCGGTGATTTTGTCGGCACGGCATCGTACATCGTGAAACCCAGGAAACCTCTGGGCTGGCTGGATCCCGGCGTCTTCGGCACGCTGGGCTGCGGTGCTGGTTTCGCCCTGGGCGCAAGCCTCTGTCACCCTGATGACGAGATCTGGGCTCTGTTCGGTGACGGTTCGGTTGGTTATGCTCTTGCCGAATTTGACACATTCGTGCGTCATAAAATTCCGGTCATTGCAGTTGTAGGCAATGACGCCGGTTGGACGCAGATCGCACGCGAGCAGGTCAAGATGCTGCATGACGATGTCGGTACTGTACTGGCCCGCAGCGACTATCATGAGGTTGTCGCGGCGCTGGGTGGGCGCGGCCTGCTGCTGAAACACAAAAAGCACACAGAGGCCTGCTTACAGGATGCCCGTCAGGCGGCCAGTAATGGCGTACCCGTACTGATTAACGCCTGGCTGGATAAGACCGACTTCCGCGAAGGATCGCTGTCGATGTAGGAGACCAGGCGTTGGACTATGACTGGCTGATTATTGGTTCCGGATTCGGTGGTAGCGTTTCGGCGCTGCGCTTGTCGGAGAAAGGTTACAAAGTCGGTGTCGTCGAGGCTGGCCGACGCTTTGAGGACGAAGACTTTGCGAAGTCCACCTGGAATTTGAGTCGTTACCTTTGGGCGCCATTCCTTGGTTTGCGCGGCATCATGCGTTTCACTCCGTTTAAAGATGTGTTCATAGCCAGTGGCGCGGGCGTCGGTGGCGGTAGCGTCGTCTACGCCAACACGTTGTATCGCGCCAAGAAAGAGTTTTTTGAGAATCCTCAATGGGCGGAGCTTGCCGACTGGGAACAGGAACTCGACAAACCGTACGCGACAGCCGAACGAATGCTCGGCGTCAACACCGTGCCATTTGAAAGTCCTGGCGACAAGATTTTGCAGGATTACGCAGCCAGCATCGGTACCGCAGACTCGTTCTGCCGAACACCCGTAGCGGTATTTTTCGGTGAGCCCGGCAAGACTGTCGAAGATCCTTATTTTGATGGCGAAGGCCCGTCGCGCACCGGCTGCATACGTTGCGGAGCATGCATGGTCGGCTGCCGCGTCGGCGCTAAGAACACTTTGCTCAAGAACTATCTTTGGTTCGCGGAGAAATGCGGAGCCGAAGTGTTGCCAAATAGAAAGGTTGTCGATATTCGCCCGTTGGGCAGCAGCGATGGCCGTGATGGTTACGAGGTGCAGACGCAATCACCTGGCTTGTTCGGCGGTAAAAGAAAAACACTGCGTGCGCAGGGCGTCATTGTTTCGGCTGGCGCCCTGGGTACCAACCACTTGCTGGCCAACTGCAAGCACGCGGGCTCGTTGCCAAAAGTCAGCGATCGACTCGGCCGGCTTGTCCGCACCAACAGTGAATCAATTCTCGCCGTTACCTTGCCGGACGATTCGCTCGGTGTTTCGCAAAGTGTGGCAATAAGCTCGAGCATCCATACCGATGCCGATACCCATATCGAGGTCGTGACCTACGGTGCAAAAGGCGACCTCCTCAGTTTTCTGCTGACACTCATTGTGGGTGACGGTACTCGCTGGACTCGTGTGTTTTCACTGCTAGGCAATGTCATACGTCATCCGCTGCGGTTCCTGCAGACCTTGTGGCCATTCGGCTGGTCGAAGAAGTCGATAGGATTGCTGGTGATGCAGAGTCTGGATAATGCGATTTCGTTTCGGGCCAGGAAAAAGTGGTTTGGCAGGGGCATTCGGCTTGCCACGGAGCAAGACGCGGCGCGGCCGAACCCCACGTACATCGATGCGGGTAACAAGGCAGCCAACTGGATTGCGGAAAATACAGGCGGCATTGCCCAAAGCAGCGTGCTCGAAGCGGTTGCAAATATCCCGATGACTGCACACATTCTCGGCGGTGCCGCAATCGCCGGCGACGCCGAGCACGGCGTTGTAGATCACGAGCAACGCGTATTCGGTTATCATAAGCTGCTTATCTGTGACGGTTCGGTCGTGCCGGCTAACCCGGGCGTAAACCCGTCATTGACGATTACAGCGATGACCGAACGCGCCATGTCCAAAATTCCACCCAGAGATTAGCCTGATGGTTGCGAACAGCGAATTCACACAGTCCAGTGACACGATCCTTATCGATCGCCTGCATCGCGTTTTTGCGGCACAGCAAAAATCGTTTGTTGAGGACGGTGAGCCTGATCTAAAGACGCGTAAAGATCGCATAAGTCGCGTTATCGCGTTGGCTATCAAGTACGCGGATCGTATTACAGAGGCCACGCATGCCGATTACGGTTCGCGCGACCCGGAACTTGGCAAGGCGCTCGACGTTGTTGGACTGATAGACGGCCTCAAGGCCGATCGTTCTGCAACGTCCGGCTTCATGCGCGGGGAGCGCCGCGCGTCAGCGTTCCCGCTTGGGTTGCTCGGTGGCCGATCCAGGGTGCACTACGAACCGCTGGGCGTTATCGGCAATATCTCGCCATGGAATTTCCCAATTAACTTGTCGCTGTCGATGCTTGGCGCAGCATTTGGCGCGGGTAATCGGGTGATTCTAAAACCGTCTGACCAGACGCCGCTGACGTCTCATGCTATTGCCGAGGCGGTCGCTGAGTACTTTGACGACGTCGAATTGGCGGCATTCGCCGGTGGCCTGGATCTTGCCGTTGAGTTTCCAAAACTGCCGTTCGATCACCTGATGTTCACGGGCTCGCCGGCGCTGGCGAGAATCGTCTGCGCCGAAGCTGCGAAGAACCTGACGCCGGTAACGCTCGAGCTTGGTGGCAAGTCGCCTGTCATCGTAAGCCGTACCGCAGATCTCGCTGAGTCGGCGCGTCGCATTATGTGGGGTAAGTGCCTGAATGGCGGCCAGGTATGTCTCGCACCGGACTATGGTTTTATCCCTGCCGGTAGCGAATCGGCGTTCATCGAAGCGGCCGACAAGGTCGTCCGTGAGATGTTCCCGACCATGGTCGACAACGATCAGTACGTCAATTTCGTAAACGAGCGTCACTATGAGCGTGTTCTGGGTTATATAGACGATGCTCGTGGAAAAGGCGCGCAGATCATCGAGGTCAACCCGGCAAGCGAGCGTTTTCCGTCCGATGCTCGCAAGATGCCGATTACGTTTGTTCTCAATGCTACCGACGACATGCTCATTAGCAGGGAGGAAATCTTCGGGCCTGTGTTCCTCATTCGAACATACACAGCCTTCTCTGACGCTATCGACTATATCAACGCAAGGCCGAAACCTCTGGCACTGTATTACTTCGGTGAGGACGACAAAGAGTGGCAAACTGCTTTGACGAAGACCTCGTCGGGTGGTGCTGTGCGCAACGATGTCGTGGTGCATTACATGCAGCACCAACTGCCATTTGGCGGCGTCGGTAATTCCGGCACGGGCCGCTACCACGGCATAGAGGGGTTCAAACGCTTTTCAAACGCGCGCGGTGTTTACGAGCAGAGCAATACTGCAGCAAAGGCTTTGCGCATGGCGCTCAACTTCCCGATGAAGAGCCTGCACCGTAAAGTGATCAAGGCCAAGATACGCTGAAACCTCAGCTGACACTAAAATGTCAGCTGGTAGCCGGTGCTGGATGTGAGTCCGCCCCAGACTATAACTGAGTCGCCAGCTACTACAGCTGTGGCACCCCGTCGAGCGCCACCCGCGAACGGCGTAATGGGCATCCAGGTATCCAGTTGCTCATCGTAGGACTGCCCCTGATTGAAGTCATCGCTCCAGCTCAGCAAGCGACCATTCAGCCAAACAGCCACAGGTGTCGCGGCCGGGTTGCAGGCGTCGACGACCGTATGCCATTGCTGATCCTGGTAATTGTAGCGTCGCGTCTGAGAGGTGAAGGCTTCGTACCATTCGCCAGTCACCTGGTCATAATTCCAATCCAATGCAGGCATCCAGACCAGCATATCGGTACCGCTGGACACGACGCTGGACCATTTCAATGAACCTCCGCCTGGCGCATTGTCGCTGGGCAAAACCAACCAGGTGTCGCTTACCGGGTCGTAAATTGCGCCATCGGTCGCAAGCTGATTGTCGACAGGGTAGCCACCTGAGATGATCATTTGCTGGCCGTCGAAGAAGGCCTTTTGATCTCGACGTGCGCTAGGTGCGTTGACCATCGACAGGGGTGACCAGGTGTCGGTTTCAGGGTTGTATCGAGCGCCGTCACCAAGTTCGATATTGTATTCCTCCACACCACTTCCGTGCAGCCCACCCCAGATAATCAGTTCTGAACCGGTCCAGACAGCCGTATGAGAAGTGCGAGGCGATGGTGCACCGACAGTGCTCATGGGCGTCCATGTATTGGTCGCCGGGTCGTAACGACCGCCTGTGTTGGTTGCAAAAAGACAGTCATTCGACACGCACTGATCGGTTGTTCCACCCCACACGATCATCTCGGTGCCCGTCCAGGTTGCAGTATGCCGTCGACGATTTTCCGGAGCGTTTAAAGTTGAGACGTTGTCCCACGCATCCTGCGCCGGGTCGTAGCGGCCGTGATTCGTCGCATACGAAAAATACGGAAAAGAAGTATTGTGGACGATATTACCTCCCCCCCATACGATCATCTCGTTGCCGGTCCAGATTGCGGTATGCTCTTCTCGCCTGGCGACGTTGTCAGACGTCGCGATCGATGTCCAGGTACCTTCCGGAGTCAGTTCTGTCCGAAACGACCAATCAGGTAGTGTGATGGTATTGCCTGCTTCATCGGCGATATCGCCTTCGAGATGAGCTGTGTATATTTCGTCATAGTCCAGTGGCAGGGCAGGCGTATATGTCGCCATGTTTTCGGTGAAGGTTGCGGTGCCATCTACCCGTGCTCCACTGCTATCACTTAGCGTGAAGGTTCCAAAAGCACCAATCGGTTCGTCGAAACGGATCGAAACGACACTGTCTTGTGCAGCACAAATGCTGTTGGTCTCAGGTAATTGTGCAACTATCGACGGCGCTTCATTGTCCGGGATGACAACAGGTGCATCGTCCTTGGTCGTGAACGACCAGACCTGTTCAGTGCGCAGCGCATTGCCAGAGTTATCCGTGATGCCAGTGCTTAATCGTGCGGTGTACATCGTATTGTAATTCAACGGTTCGACAGGGGTAAACCGCGCTTCCCTGATCTGTTCGTAATAGACTACCGTGCCCGAAATGAATGTTCCCGCCGGATCCTCAAGTGTGAAGGTTGTTGTGTCGAAGCTCGCAGCTTCCATGTTTTCGGAAAACCCGGCTTGCACGTTGCTGCCGCTAATTGGGAATCCACTTGAATCGGCAGCCGGTGACCTGGATACGAGCGTTGGCGGTGTTGTGTCCGGCTCGAGACAAAACAGCTTCTGGGCCCAACGCCGAGCCTTGTCATCGTCGCTGTTGTCATAAACATATGTGTCCGTATTCTTCAGAACACTGATTCTCGCCTCGCAAGCCTCAAGGTTGTTGAACAAGGGTTCGTCCGGCCGAGGTTCCCAGGTGTAGTCCTCGCAGTTAGCCCAAAATGAAATCCCCGTTAATCCGTCGGTCCTTCGATAGGTTGTGCACTGCCGAATCTGGTAGGTCTTGGTCGGAGTTACAATCTTCTGGCCACCACCGTTACCACCACCGCCACAGGCTGCGAACAGGGGCAGGATTGCCAGTAGAACAATAGAAATTGTCTTTTTTCCGGGTTGTTGAGAGATCTTCATCAGTGCATTCCTTTACAACGCTGGATCGAGGGGGCCAAAGTAGAACTGGAGCGGCGAGGAAGCCGGTTGGAAGCGTGAGGAATACCTGATTACTGTCTGAGGACTAGAGTTTTAGCGGGGTTAAGACACAAATAAGGTGGGATCCAGTATATTGTGGCGAACTGAAATTGCTACGTTATGGAATCTCGGCTACGCTAAACTGCGCATAAGCGCAATAATGTGGAACATCAAAATAAAGCCAATAAGAGCCCATGTACGCACACGACCCCTCATTAGGCAGTAAGGCGTTCGGGAGTCACGCTGACTCCGAACTTATCGTCGCCTACCAGTCGCATCAGGATGCGCTGCGGTTTTTGTCTTCGGCACTTAGCCAGGCGAACGGTGCCGCTCTGCTGCAGGGACCAGCGGGGTCGGGTAAGACCACTATTATAACGGAGCAGCGTGGCTGGTCCTCGCGCGACGCAGCTGTCGCCCTTATCGATGGAAAACGCCTGACGCCACGTCAGCTGCTCACCGGAATGCTCTCGCAATTCAATGTTCGCGATGCTTCGCTGAATGACGAGCAGTTATTACAGACCCTCAACCACTTCCTGACTGAGCAGACGCGCAAAGCAAGGGCACCTGTGCTTTTTATCGACAACGCTGATCGTGCTACATCGAGTGCTTTGCGCCTGCTGAATTGGCTCGCGGCACTGGATGTTCGCGGCAACTATGCACTGCGTATCGTGCTGACGGGCAAGGAGCGATTATCGGCACTGGTGCGCGACAAAAGCATGCGCAGCCTCGCTCGGCGTCATCCAGCTGCATATTCGCTTAATCCGCTGACGACACAGGAAACGATGATTTATTTGCGAACTCGCCTGATTGCCGCAGGCGGCGAGCAAAGCGAAAAGGTTTTCCCGATTAATGTCTGTGAAAAACTACGCGAGTTATCGTGCGGCTGGCCAGGTTCTTTGAACGAAAGGGCGATAGAGGTCATGAAACGTATGATCGAGCTGCGCTCGGCGAGACCTGTGCCGCGAATCATTGTTTCGCGCGACGGGGAGATGGTGGCAGAGCACGAGTTAACTGAGAAACAGTACATTATCGGACGCACCAGTTTGGCCGACATCATCATTGAAGACAGCTACGTCAGCAAGGTTCACGCCATGCTACAAGTTTATGCGAATGCGGTTGTGCTGCTCGATCTGAATAGCACCAATGGAACCACGGTTAACTCGACCGTTACTCAGAGGACTATCCTGAGAGATAACGACATCATTTCGCTTGGGCGATACCGGATCAAGATCGAGAACGTGCCGGCCATAAGTGCCGAAATGGACGAGAAAATCACAGCGTCCGATACCTTGACTATGCAGAACCTCACCGACATGCGCCGTTCGCGCGCGCGACGCATCGTTACCGCTCTGAAGCACAAGTAGCTTCAATAAGTTCTTAGTTTCGTTTCTTGTCCAACCAGAACGCGACAGCAGCAAATACAAAGTAGGCGGCGAGGGCGGATACAGCGAGTTGTACTTTGCTGTCGCTTCCAAGCGGCCCAAAAATATTCAGTACGTTAACGAGCAGCAGGAATACGACAAACACGCCCATGCCGTATCTGCCGGTCGCCGTTGAAGCTGTTGTCGACTTCAAATATACCGACAACGCCCCGAGCAACAACGCGGCCTCAAGAACGTAAGTTGCAATCGCGTTGTTCCAGAGCCCGAAGCCAAGCTTGAGCGACGAGTCGCTCCACAAGGGCAGGTCCGGCGTATGCACGACCAGGTCGAGCACCCAATGAGAAAATACGGCCAGCGCCACGACCAGTGCTATAGCGTGGTTTTTAATGAACACCCAACGGAACAAGGCATAGGCAGCCGCGGCCCACAGCGCACTGCCAAGAAGGCTGTGTGTAAAGGGCATGTATTCAAGCTGGAAATGCGTCGACTGAGTGTAGTTCTCGATAATGTTGATGCGTTCGATACCGAGTAGCACGAACGGGAAAAACAGGATGTCGACCAGCTGCACGGCGAGAAAGAGAACGCCAAGCGATGCACGCTTTTCGAATTTCTTGAGCGCCAGGCTGGCCGCATAATGCCCTACGAACATAGGAAACTCCTCTTTGTTACGGAATTGCAGGCAGCTACGGTTTCGTGCTTGTCTTGAGAGCCGCAGGGTCTATCTGTGCTTCTTCAAGGCGTTTCTTTAAATTAGGTGCATCGTCAAGATCATATCTCAGGATCCCGCCGGTGATGGCCAAATCGATTGCCAGTAAAGCAGGTCCGACTTTCGATGCATCGAGACGAGCGACCAAAGAACGCATGCGCTCTGCCTCACCCAACTCGTGATAGGTCAATAACAGGCCGGCGCTATAGCCTATCGAGCGATCCTCGAACGTGTCTGCGATCTGGAGCGCGGTCGTGCGGTCACCCTTAAGCGCTGCGAGAAGCGGCTCGTAGTAGCTGAAGTCGCCGGAAAAATCGAAGTCGTCCTCTAGCAGTGCAATAGCAGTCGCCTTATTGCCGTTTAATATCGCAATTATAATACTTCTTTCATTAAGGCTCGGGCTTTCGCCGAAAGTACTGCGCGCATACGTCAATATCGCAGCAGCGCCTTCATAATCGCCTTGGTTTATTTTGACATCCGCTTCATCTTGCCACCCGTGATCGTTGAGAGGATCCGACTGCTGCCGGCGTTTGGCGAGTATCTCGCCAAGCTCGAATTCCTGGGTCACCTGCAATATTTCCTGTAGCCAAACGAGTGACTCCGGCAGCGGTGCCCCGGAGTTAACGATCTCCCGGAGCTGCTCAATCAGGTTGGGCAGGCGGTGCCAATGTGGCGAAAAAAATTCCCGGTTAATCTCGGCGACTATGCGTGACGCCTCGTCCTGCGCGTTGTCCTTGGCAAAATCCAGATCCTGCATTAGCAGTTCATATGCGTTGTTGGCATCGAGGTTGCTGATATCGCCAACGATCAGCGCGTTGCCCTCCAGCAGCATGTGTGCGTACCGGTCCGCGTGCAGAATTGCCGGTTGCGCAAAGCCGGGGTCTAATTCCATGGCCCGCTCAAAAAAGGCATTGGCATCGGCAAGACTCACGAGCGTGGCCGTGCCTCGCGAGTGAGCTTGCATAAATAGTTTGCGTCCTTTCAGGTAGGCCTCAAAGGCTGCGACGTTGCGAGTACCAGTGGCGAACATTCGGTTGCGCATGTTTTCGTCAAGAATTACGTCCAGCGAAGCGGCAATATTTTCGGCGACATTGTGCTGCACGTCGAAGAGGTCTTCGGTACTGCGGTCGTAAGTCTCAGACCACAGGTGAAACCCGTCACGCGCGCGGATCAATTGCGCCGTTACGCGCAGTCGTTCGCCAATGCGCCGCACCGACCCTTCGACCACATGCGCCACACCGAGCTTGCTTGCGATGTCACCGATGTCCGTATTGGTATTTTTGAACTCGAAACTGGAGGTCCGGGCAGTAACCTGCAGCTCCGGCAAGCGTGCGAGCGAGTTAAGAATTTCCTCTGTCAGGCCATCCGCAAACCATTCCTGGTCCTGGAGTTCGGAAAGATCAGCAAATGGCAGTACAGCCACTGATTTATCGATAACCGGATCGTCTGCGATGGTTTCGTTCTGCCCGAGCTTGTCCCAGGCGATGAATGCCAGCGCCAGAACCAGGGCGGTCGTTATAACGTAGTTGATCCGCCGGCCCGTGCGCGGCGTGATCGATTCCGTTACCGGCACGTCCTCGGTCTTCTTTACGCCGTCGGGCGTTAGCTCGAAGGCCCAGGCGAGGATCAATGCGATAGGCAAACCTGCAACAAGCACAGCCAGCGATACTTTCATAACCCAGTCGGGGGCGGCAAAGTTGTCGGCAACCAGGTCAAGCGCCTGGGCGATAACCCACGCGACAACGGTGTAGGCTACGCCGACGCGAAAGACATTGCGTCGCTTCATTTCTGTCATGAAATTGGGCATGGCGCTATTGTGCCCAATAGCGACGCCGATGTCTCATCGCGCGGCGTGTATACCTGTTATAGACACACGCTCTTAGCTACGAACCTAGCACTCCTCGCACCAATCGGGATCTTCGAAATTGCCATACTCATCCGGGTCCTCAATGTCCGTCGTGCCCTCGTACGCGTCGTTTTCCACTTCTTCCCATTCGTCAAGACCGTAGTCGTCATCATCGCCTTCTGTGCCACTACCGGAGTCATTTACATCGCTGTCATGCGATGCGGGCACAGGTAGTGGAGTAAGGAACTTGCTGCGGAGCACTGTGTAAATATTGCCGTTAGGCAGTGCCAGCGTGAATTTCAGGAGATGCGTCGGCCAAAATGGTAACTCGAGACCTTGAAAGCCAAACCCAAGGAAGACGAAATCGATGTCGACGTAAACAGTCTGGTTGTCGAGATTCGTAATATAGAAGTCATCTGCCTGGTCGAATGTCAGCCAGGCGTCGGGACCATAGGCCTGATTGAATGCAAAATTAACGAAATCGTCCGGGTGTTGATTAGCATCCCGGCATTCCGCGCAAATGATGTTCAGCGGGCTTGTCTGGGCCATAGAAATGTCGGCGGCCAGCGGCAATAACAGCAGTAGAAATGGAAGCAATTTACGCATTGTCTTGCTCCCCGATAGTGGCCGCACCGAAAACGGTCAGTTGAATGTCACGCATCGACCGGAGTAGTTCGTCGACGCGCGTATCCAGTGAGTGCAACTGATTTTGGTCGATGCCGTTCCTGATGAGCTCGGTCTTGAAGTAGCGGGACCTCGCAGGAGCATCGCCCAAGCGTGCCGCCAATGCCGCCAGTTCGTATTGACGCCGTAAGTTGGCAACTTGCGGTTCGCCGTTAACTACAACCGTTCCGAATGCCTGATCGGCCAGCCACGTGAGGTGCTCGATCTTACCGTCGAGCGCAGCCGCGCGAACAAGCAACTGATACGATCTGTGTGTGTCTTTGCTTATGAGCCGTTGGCCCAGGGTCGCGGCGGCGTCTGCATCTGAGTAAGCCATGCCGGCCAGCGTTTCGTTGTCGTAGTCGGCATAGATGGGCCGCGAGACAGGATTAGCAGGCGTACATGAGTATGCAGAGAACATTTCGCCATCTGTCGTCACGTAGTCTTTGAGCTCAACGCGGCAGTTTCTGTCTTTGCGAACGCTGATACCGAGCACGACCTCTGTGTCGTCGTCGACACCGAGCGATTGCGCCATCTCGTGACTTGTCGTTGCCGCCGACTGTTGTGGCGTGTTCTCGACGCCGGGGTGAACTTGCCCGGAAGTGGTAAAGACCGGGGCGTCGATGGGATAGGTGTAAAAGAAACAAGCGGTCGATGCGCCAAGCACCGCCGCAATAGCTATTTTCTTGATCATCGTTCCTTCCTTGGTTG